>JBCDEM010000004.1:0-410980 GCA_039179795.1 Planctomycetota bacterium
GATCGCCGGACTGGGGATCGCCGGACTGGGGATCGCCGGACTGGGGATCGCCGGACTGGGGATCGCCGGACTGAGGATCGCCGGACTGAGGATCGCCGGACTGAGGATCGCCGGACTGAGGATCGCCGGATTGAGGATCGCCGGATTGGGGATCACCGGACTGGGGATCGCCGGACTGAGGATCGCCGGACTGAGGATCGCCGGATTGAGGATCGCCGGATTGAGGATCACCGGATTGGGATTCGTTTCTCCCGGATTCCCCGGACTGATTCTGTGGATCTTGGGACTGCGGATTTTGGGACTGATTGGAATCGGACCCTCCATCCGACTCCTGTTGCTTCTGACGTTCGCGTTCTAGGTAATCGCGGATTCTCTCAAACGTTTCTCCGTCGTGCTTGGGAGCTTCTCGCGAAGAATCTCCCTGACCTTGCCCACTTCCTTGACGCTCGGAGGAATCTGGCTGGCCAGCAGACGCACCTTCACTTCCGTTGGACGCTTGCTGATTCGCATTCGCGTTACCGCCTTCTGTACCCGTGCCTTCAGCCGTTTGGTCTGCCGTTGCTTCCCCGGCATTCCCTTCGCCATTCTGAGGATCGCCAGATTGGGATTGGTTATCCATCGAACCTTCGCCAGCTTCACCAGACTGCTGCTGCGAATCTCCGGGAGGAGTGCCGTCGTTTCCGGCCTGTCCACCTTCGCTGCCACTTCCCGATGGGTCTTGGTTATCCGAGGCGTTCTGCTGGTTTTCTCCACCGCCGCCGGAACCATCTTGGGAATCGGAAGGATTTGACTGCTCGTTCGTTCCTTGTCCCGAACCGCCTTCACCCTGGTTCTGATCCGATTGAGCTTGACCGGAACTCTCACCCGATCCTCCGCCACCGCCTTGTCCTGACTGTTCCTCGCCCTGACCCGACTGAGACGATTGATCCGAGTCGGACTGTTTCTGACTGCCATCGTTGCGTTGCGGAGGCGGGTCGTCATTGGGATCATTCGGTTGATTGGGATCGCCCGCGACGATTTTCAAGACGACCGGATCGGTGCGAGTGATGTTCGGTTCAACCGATGGATCATTTTCGAGAACTCGGTTATCGATCGCGACCGCAACCACTTGCACTTCATCGCCGATGCGAAGTTTGTATTGAGTGGGTCGGAAGGCAAACTCGACGACTTGGTTTCCTTTCCCACCCGTCTCATGTTCCCAAAGAATCGGAGTCGCGATGGTATCGATGCCCGAACGTAATTCCAGTCCGATGGTCTTCAATCCAAAGTCGGGATCGGATCCGTGCACTTCGATAATCTGCTGGGCGCTGATCTCAACATCTGTGGGAGATTCGAAGGGCAGAGTAATAGAGACTTCCGGAGGCAAGTCAGCGATGACTCGGATTGGGTAAACGATCGGATCCGGATTCGTCTGGCCGGCCGCGTCGGTGACCTGAATGCGATAACTATCTGGCTCGACTGCAGCTGAACGGCCGCGGGCGCTTTTGAGTGGGAATGTAACCGTTAATTGGGTGCCAGACTCATCGAGTTTCATCTCCGTCGCACCAGCCGTGGCTTGCATGCGTTCGCCCAGCGGCCTTGGGTTGAATTCGATTTTCGCTTTTTCAACGGCACGATTCGTGGTCGCAGTGACCGTCACGAACGTACCATCGAGCGCCGTGATCTCGCCGGAGCTTGTTGTGTGCGGTTGTTGGCCGGTGTAAGCGGGCGGCGCGTAGTAAACCGATTGCAAGGCAACGACGGGAAGATCTTGCACCGACAGATAATACGGACCTGACTGAGCATCACCGGCTTCGATCGTGTAGGGCACTCGGCCAGACACCGAATAGGGCAACGCGATCTCAGCGTGATAACGTCGATCGCTCTCATCCCAGACCAGCGGCAACTCGCGGTCTTCTGCTGGCAGGCTGTATCGACAGACAGCCGTCTCGGACTGTTGCATTCCATCGATCACCGCTGAAATGGCGACGGTCCTGCCTGCGATCGCTTCACTATCACCTGGCAACACATCGCTGATGGAAACACGACGCGGAGGATCGATCGCTGCGAGCGGTGCGGCGAGACGTGCAGCGGACTGAAATGAGTTCTTCGGGGAAATCACGGCGTAAGCGACTAACACTGCGAAGGCCGCTGCGGTCGCTACCCACCAGCGAAGCGTGCCGGTCGCTTCCGTCGGAAGTTCATCGAACGTGCGAAGTCGACCGGCCGTTGCTGCACCCATCGAGCGAACGACCCGCCCACGTAATCCCGCTCCATTCGGCTGCTCACGCAGTGTCACGTAACTGGTCAACGACTGTCGAAGATCGGGCATGTCGCGTTCCAATGACCGTGCCGCATACTCCGGGCGAATCTGACTGCGGAGCAGCGGAACGACGCGCTTCCAAAGGTAGGCGGCACCGGCAACGAGCACGCCTAACCAAACCAGCGTTCGCACCAGAATCCCGGGCGAATAAAACCACTGGTCCATGATCAGCCAGACAAGCAGACACGACATGGCAACCAAAACGACCCGCAAACAGGCCCGCGTCACCTCAGCCCACCAAAGCGCTCGACAGGCTTCGGTGATCCGATCTTCGATCACTCGATCCGATTTTGTGCCCTTCGCTGCTGGCAGATGAGTCGTCGACGCCGGATTGGCAGGTGGCGGCGGAGCAGCGGTGGACATCGTTTGATTTCCAGGCGAGAAGGTATTAAGTCGGCCAAACCCATTATAGACCCTACGATCATTCGGCCACCCTCACCAAAACCTCCCTCCAATGGCAGATTCTGACCCAATGTGTCATCGCAATTCCCTGGTTTGACCAGCTTCGAAACCTATGGGTGCTCGCCAATTATCGATTACATGATTCGAATGGGATTGGATGTTGCTCTAACAGTTCCCGAAAACACGGTCATGCTCAGCTAGCAACGGCGAGAATCTGCCAGCTTACACCGCGGGTGAAGCAGCATCCCCCTGTCAATTGACGGGGCTCTGGTACACTACCGCCATTCCGCACGTCTCATCCTTTTTATCGCTAACACCCAATGAGATACGCCTTTCGTTTGGCCGAACTTCTCGGCCACACTCCGGATCGTCGCAAACGGCCTGGAACCATCAAATCGATCGTCGAACACACGGGGCTGGATCGTCACCAGGTTGCTTCGTTGCTGAAGAACGAGGCCAAGTACATCCCACTGGAGGCGTTGTCGCGCATTTGCGATTACTTGATCGATCATGGCTACGCGACCGCCGAACAGCTGCCAGGTGCTCTGTTCGCGGTTAACGCAGAGAATTTCTGGGAATTGCTGGCCCGACGTGGAGAAATCGAAATCGTCACCGGCGTCCGGCAGAATCCCGATACCGAATCGCCTGATAACGCGACGGTTGTCGCCAGCGATGCGGTTTTGTTTGGCGAACTTCTCAACGGAGTCTCCACCCTCGGCGGCGTTGCCAAACACCGCGCATCCGAAGATGAGCAGGGCAAAGATTCCGCGATCCCGATGCCCGATCGAATCCAGCAGTCACTCGTTTGGAGCCCCGGACAGGTATCGCTCGAAGATGCCCGAGCTCGGGCCAACGACGTTTTCGACGGGTTCGTGACCGCCCAAGGTGACCGTGGAATCGTCTGCATCGGTAGCGTGAAGAGCAATCCTGTTGTTGAACTGGTCTTTGCGGACGCATTTGGTTGCACGCCATTTGTGACCGAGGACGACGTCGATGATGTGTCGGCTCGGTCGTGTCCGTTCTTCCTGCGTTATCGCGACAGTGACCCCAAGCCTGGTGGAGCCTCTGCGGGAACAAGACTGAGCAAAAATGAAGATGCTCCGGAGCCCGGCTTCTACTACGAGAAAGATGACGGCACTTGGGAGTACGCCGGTGGAAAAGACAAAGACACCGCATTGGTGTTTTATCTGTTCCGTGAAGCACTCGGACGGCTCGATATGGTGCTGAGCGGTTTCTCAGGTCGGGCAACGCGACTTCTGGCCAAGACGCTGGCAATTCGCGGCGAAGAGTTTTGGCCGCCGGTGTATGAGTCAGGTGGTGTTCAGATCGGCGCCTACTTGGTGAAGTACAGCAACAGCGACAATCAACCCAGCCGCGATGATCTGTTGTTCAACCCGGGTGGAGCAGCCGAGATTATGCCGCTGTCCCAAAAAGCGATCGCCAAGCGAATGGCACGTCGCTAACGGTTGTGAACGAGGCAACGCGTCCGATTTCGATGGAGGCGAGTCGCGTCAGGTGAAACGGCTGCCTAGTCCTTCAGTCGCCACTGCTCGTCGAAGAATCCCTCCGCAGCGACATCTCCCGGGAAGATCCCTTTCCCGGATTGGCTGACGTCGATAATAGCCCAATCGGGCAACATCGCGATTTGCCGAGAGTTACTGACGTTTGAAAACTCTCGAAACGTCATCCCACTATTGATGACAACGTAGCGATCACGATTCAGCGGGTTGGGGTAACACATCACGGGTGCGTGAGTTGACGGATCAAACGTCTTATCACCAAGTTTGATCGCGTCGGACGTCCATTCAATGGGCAGTTGTTTTTGTATCTTCGTCAGAAAGCGATTGCTTTGGTAATCTCCAAAACAAATCAGATGGTTGTTTTGGATCTGCTCGTCCGTCAATTCACTATCGAGTACGGCGCGGACGTCACCACGCATCAAGCTTTTCCATCGAGCGCGAGCGTAGTCGAGCTCTTTCGATATCCAGCGTTGGACGACGCCATGCTTGGCCGGACGGCTCGGTAACACGAATAGGAATCGGTCGCAAAACGCATCATCAATGGGCCCCTGCAGACCGGGACGTTTACGAAGTTTTTGATCGGGGGATTCAAGCCCGTACCATCCATCATCCGCGCGAATCAAACGAGCAAAGTAGCCGCCGCCTTTCGTTTGATCAGGAATCAACAAACGGTCACCATCGATATCCACTTTCAACGGCATCGATTCGAAGTGACCAGAATCTGAGAAATCTAACGTCAGATGCGTGACGCCTTCGGTTCGAATCTTGACTTGATCATCCCCCGCCAGTTGTCCGCTGACCGTCGCTCGCGTCCAATGCTCCACCATTCCATCCACTTTCAACCAGCCGACTTGCGGATAACGAAGCGTGTAGGTCACCAACTTGATCGAGGGCCGAGGTTTCTGTGCCAGATCGGCTGACCATTGATCAATTGTTTTGGAGATCAACTCCATAGACACTGCATCGATCTTGTGACCCATCTTCGACCCGATCACATAGTGAAGAGAAAGCCCGGCGTCTTGCGCGACTTTCATCACTCGGTCCGCGGCTTGTTTCTGTTTGTCCACCTCACCGCTGTAGGCGACTACACGTGTATTGTCCAGGTTCTCCACCCACGGCAACACGTCATACCAATGCAGCAACTTCTTGCTTACGTCGTCCATCGGAAACGGCAATGGTTTTTTGTCCCAACCTTGATAGACAAGGGTGTCGACAAAACCGGCTCCGGGATTTGCGGCGAACCAAGCTGCCGGGTCATGCACTGCCAAGTGCCAGCAACCGGCACCGCCCATGGA
Source organism: Planctomycetota bacterium (assembly GCA_039179795.1). GTDB lineage: Bacteria > Planctomycetota > Planctomycetia > Pirellulales > Pirellulaceae > Rubripirellula. The sequence continues at coordinate 5,520 of JBCDEM010000004.1, forward strand.
AAAGCCTCGAATAGAGACACGATCACGATCGATTGATAGTTGATCCGTGACGTGTTGCATCGATTCATACACGTCGACTTCGCCGGCAAACTTAAACGCGTTGCAATGACGTCCAAATGGATGCAGGACAACGGTGTTTGATGGTGTGTACTGCCCAGGCTTTGTAAGTCTCTCAATCAGAAAGGGAACTTCGGTTTTTGTATCACCTCGACCGTGCAACCAAACGTCTAAGCGATACGATTGCCCTTCCGGTCGAAATCCCTTCGGCAGGACAAGACCAAAGGGCTGAACCGAGTCATCAATGTTGGATCGATAACCACCGACAATCAATTGGACACGATCCGTTCCTTCTGGATCCCATCCCATCCAAATCAACCGATCCTTGGCGGTCAACCGATCAGCAAACGCAGCCAACTGAGAAATGCGACGCCCCGCTTCGTTGAGCAATGTCTCTGCCTGCTTGGGTTGAACTGGCTTGTAAAAATTGTCGCGTTGGAGTGCCAGTTCAACCGCTCGTATCAGAGCATCAACATCGGTCATCCAGGCAGCTTGTTTTGGATGACGAAACCGATGCTGCCGCTGCTGATTCCGCAGCGTTTCGATGCGTGCTTGTAACGCCGCGCGAATCTCTGATTTGATGGCAATGCCGGGCGGAGGTAGCTGTTTGTATTGCTGTGCGACGAGCTTGTCAGCTGTCAGGAAATGGCCGAGCGCCAACAGGGAAAGACCGAAGGCGACAAAGACTCTCATGGGGATGGACTCCGGACGGGCAGGGGGAGGGCGAGAAGACGACCATCCTAGCTTGGAGGACGTGTCAGCGTGCGGTTTTGGTAGGGATGAAGCCGCGTTACTTTTCCTGTCAGCTGTCTCATTACGGCGTCAAACTGGTTAAACTGTCAGCAGTTAGCAGGGATGCCCCCTCCATCTAAATCTCACCGACTGGAACCGAATATGAAGCCTTCCCATTCGACCCGCCGTGACTTTCTCAAAACGTCTGCCGCCACCGGTGCCGCGGCTACGACGCCCTACTTTTTTTCAAAGCAAAAAACACTCGCTGACGAGATCAACAGCAAGAACGATCGCATCACGATGGGAGTGATCGGTTCGGGCGGAATGGCCAACGGAAACATGCGCTCCGCCAAAGATTGGATCGATGTCGTTGCAATCTCCGATGTCGATCGAGGTCGTGCGGAAAACTCCAACAAAAATATGAGCGGCGGCAAAGCCGACTTGTACGAGGACTACCGAGCGCTGTTGGATCGCGATGACATCGATGCCGTTCACGTCGCGACTCCAGATCATTGGCACACTAAGCCGGTCGTTGAAGCGATGCTGGCGGGTAAAGATGTTTACTGCGAAAAACCTTTGACCCTGACGATCGATGAAGGCAAGCTCATTCGCAAGGTTCAAAAAGAAACAGGACGCATCGTTCAAGTTGGAACTCAACAACGAAGCACGTTCAACTTGTTCACCAAAGCAATGGCGATCGTCGCCGAAGGAAGAGTCGGAAAGATCAAGCGTGTCCAGGCAGCGATCGGCGGCGCACCGAAGAGTGCTGCGATTCCTGTCGCCGATGTTCCCGGCGGATTGAACTGGGATCGCTGGCTCGGACCAGCACCAAAAGTGGACTATCGTAAAAAAGACCGGAACACCAACTGCCACTACGAATTCCGATGGTGGTACGAATACTCAGGTGGCAAGTTGACCGACTGGGGCGCTCATCACGTCGATATCTGCAACTGGGCGCTCAAGCTGAACGGACAGACCGCAGGTCCCGTCGCGATCGCTGGCTCGGCCGAGCATCCCGTCGAATTCAAAGATGGATTCCCTGTTGAGACGGACCGATACAACACGGCCACCAAGTTTCAATTCACCGTAACCTACCCAGGCGGTACCGAAATGGTGATCCGAAACGACACCGACAACGGTGTTTTGATCGAAGGCGACAAAGGCCGTATTTTTGTTAATCGCCGTAAACTGGTGGGCAAGCCAGTCGAAGATCTGGCAGATAATCCACTGCCCGAAGACGCCGTCGCGAAAGCCTACAAAGGCCTTCCGATGGAAAGAAACGAACGTAGCGCCCATTGGGCGAACTTCCTGTACTGCATGCGTGAACGAAAAGAGCCAATCTCAGACGTTCACTCACACATGCAAATGTTAAATATCTGTCACCTCGCTGGTATCTCGGCACGATTGGGCCGCGATCTCAAATGGGACGATAACTCCGAGCAAATTGTCGGTGATTCGGAAGCAAATGGGTTCCTGGCTCGACCGTACCGATCCGGCTACGAAATCGAAATGTAATCGTTTCGATCCCTACTTTTTAAAAAATTCGAGCACCAGCGGTGGATTCTATCCCTCGCTGGTGTTTCTTTTGAAGTCGGGAAGTCCATGGCGACCCGCAAAGAACGTTCGCTCTCGACGAACGCTGGCATCCATGGGCGGATTCCGTAAACTGGAGAAGCCTGCCAGAGGCAGTCAGTCCCACCCCCACTTCATCTGATGCAAGGCCTGATATGAGCTCGAAACCATCCATCCATCGGCGTCAATTCCTTCAAACGTCTGCCTGTGCCGCCGCAGCACTCGCCGGACATTCTGCATTACACCGGCATGCCTACGCAGCCGAGGCAACAGCAATACCGACCGCTGAAACCCTGGTTGGACAGCTCTACGAAGTCCTAGATGAGTCGCAACGCAAAGCGGTCTGTTTTGATTGGGATCACAAAGATCCAAAACGTGGTCTGCTGCGAACGTTTGTCGCCAACAACTGGAACATCACGAACAAAGAAATCATCAGTGACTTCTACACCGATGAACAACGTGACTTGATCACCAACATTTTTGAATCGATCATTCACCCCGATTGGCACGAACGTTATTACCAGCAACTCGATGATGACGCCGGTGGATTCGGTAACGAACAATCCATCGCGATCTTTGGTAAGCCGGGAGATGGAAAATTTGAATTGGTGATCACGGGACGCCATATGACATTGCGTTGTGATGGAAACTCAACCGATCACGTCGCTTTCGGCGGACCCATCTTCTACGGTCACGCACCCGATTTCAATGAAGGCAAAGATCACGTCGACAACGTCTTCTGGAGCCAAGCCGTTAAAGCGAACAAGCTTTACCAAATGCTCGATGGGAAGCAACAAAAGCAAGCGTTGCTTCCGAGAACACCGCGTGAGCAATCCGTGTCGTTCCGAGGCCCAGGGGCGGAGATCCCCGGACTCGCTGTCACCGATATGTCCAGTGACCAGAAAGAGCATATGCAAAAAGTACTCGGATCGCTGGTCGAAATGTATCGTACAAGCGATCAAGAAGAAGCCCTGAAGTGTCTGGAGACCCAGGGCGGTTTAGACGCCTGCAGTCTCTCCTTCTATAGTGACAAAGACCTTGGACGCGACAAAGTTTGGGACAATTGGCGTCTGGAAGGACCATCATTTGTCTGGCACTACCGAGGCGCTCCGCACGTTCACGTCTGGGTCAACGTCGCAGACTCACACAGTGTCAAACTGAACGCGTGATTGACGGCGAGCAATACTGCCTTCGTGGTACATCAAGAGATGCTGGGCTTGAATCGGTCCTTTCGATTCGCGTAATGCTTGCAATCCTCTGCGTTCCGATCGTTACGTTTTCGACATTTCAACCGTTTCCAACATCCTTCATTTCAACCTAGGTGAACCACCATGCGAGCTTTCGTCTATTCCATCGCTGTCCTTGCTGCCGCGGGCATCATGTACGCCATCGCTTGGATGCCTGCGAATAACGCAGACGCACCCGCAGCGGAAAGCGTCGCTGCAGAGTCCAACGAAATCATGACCGAGCCAGGAACACTCGTTCTGAGTGTTCCCTCGATGCACTGCGCCGTGGCTTGCTATCCAAAAGTGAAAGAGTCTCTGGAATCGACGCCAGGTATTTCGGAAGTTGTTTTGGATGAGCAAAAGGAAGAGGGCGTTCTAGATAATCGCCAGGTCATCGTGCATTACGAAGCCGGGTTCGATCTTTCGCAGGCTCTCGCAAATCTGACCGAAACGGGCTTCGACGACGCAGGCCGCGTTCAGTGAGTCAAGCTTTGGATTCGAGTGTCCAACGGATAAAAATGGATGCCCATACCGGTGTGCTTCTGGTTGGGCATGGGACACGAGATCCAAACGGCACCCGTCAATTCTTTGAACTGAGCGATCGTCTTTCTGACTCGCTTCCCGGGATCCCGATGGAAGCAGCGCTACTGGAATTCCAGCAGCCAACGATTCCAGAAGCATGGGATTCGCTGCACCGACGTGGGGTCCGACATGTTCACGTGGCTCCGTTGCTGTTGTTTGCGGCGGGACACGCCAAGCAAGACATCCCGGATGAGATCGGCAGTTGCCAGGAATCGACGCCTGGAATGACATTCGATCAATCGAGACCGCTTTCGCGACACGCGGCGATCTTGGAACTGGTCGAGTCCCGAGTTCGGGAATCGCTCACTCAGATTCCATCACCACCCGAACGAATCGCGATCGTGATGGTTGGACGCGGCAACCGTGATCCCTGCGCGCAAGCCGACATGCGTGTGATGACCGAGATCATTCGAAAACGCGTCTCCGTTGAAACGACAACCACTGCTTTCTACGCAATGGCGCAGCCTGCGTTGCCGGGAGTACTCGCGTCCGTTGCATCTACCGAGCGTTACGATCAAATCATCGTCTACCCGCACCTTCTTTTCGAAGGTCGGTTGTTGGAAGCGATAAAACGTCAGGTCAGTGAAGCGGCTGAGCAATTTCCGTGGACCCAGTTTCGATTGGCGGAGCATTTGGGCCCCGATCGTTTAGTGGCACTGGCCATTCGTGGACGCATCGAACAGGCGTCGGCTACTGGCGTTGAATGTCGATGACGGCATCCGCGACAAGGCGATCCTGATACTGAGTTACCGAAGCGCTGAGTCCGCGAAACCACTGCAACGCTGGGGCGATATAGTTCGCTGGGGGAAATTCCGGCGGCAATTCCCCTTGCCATGCCGTACTCGTCCAACGTTGTGAGAACTCGTTGTATGCGTAGTCTCCTCCGAGCGGGCATTGCAAACGAGCTCCAAGCACTTCACTGGCGCGATCCATTGCCTGACGCGGCGGAACTTTGAATTGACGGCTGATCAAACCTAGAAAGTTCGCACCCGCCATGCTGCTTTCACGGGATCGCTTGTACAGCTGAGCATTGACCCACCCTTCGATCTGACTGCCGCGTAGATCATTCGCTCGAAACCGCACCTGCGCAGAATCGGTCGCGTCAACGGCGGCCAGTTGCGGAAGGGTTGCCTGCAACACTTCCTGTTGAAATGACAACACGCTGAACTGTCCGTCGGTGTAGCGGTACAAGCCACCCAACAATCGACTCATCCCTTGGCCAATGGGTTGACCCACACCTAAGCCGAGCGGTAATCGATCCAGTGCCCCGGGTTGGGGCCAAGCACCAAGGTACCCCGGCAACTGACGGAGCGACTGATAGATATTGATAATTCCTTTGAAGTCTTCCGGTTCTGGCAACGTGTTGTCTTTGATCGCGGCAAACAAGTGAGTCGGTGAACCCAGTTCTTCTGATGCGACATGAGCTTGCAGGGCAATGATGTCATCGGCTGCAAACTGCATGGCGACGGGAGTTGGGGGTCCTAGTTGATCGGCGATCATTCCGTATTTTCCCGGATCCCACGGCGCAACTTCTGCGTGCACATTGACCCGTTCGATGAACGGCTCTTCCGACACGACTTCTCGTTGAATTCCAACCATGATCGGGTCGATCGTCGGGAACCGATTCGTGTACTGTTCCGCAATCCGGGCATACCACTCCGATTCCTCGGGCGTCACCGCATCGACTGGGCAGTCGGCGATCGGCAGGAACGTGCCACGTCCACCGCGAAGCGTATCGATGACTTGGTTACCGATTGCGAACACACCGCTGCCGTCAGATCTTGCACTGAAGTTGGTTGGCAAAAAACCGAGACCGACTAACTCGTCGATGCCGAATTCCTCCGCCGGTTGGTTTTCTGCCGCATCTGTAACTGCCGCATTCAATTCCTGAGCTGCCGCTAACCGCGCCAGATGGACCAAGGCGATATCGGCTTTCGCTTCAAGGCGACGACGAAGCTCAATCAAGTACTCGGGGGAAACGAGACCGCGAAGCATCTGCGGTGAAAAATACGCAAAGATCACGTCGTTTCGCTCAAGAGGCATCAATTGCCGAGAGAGCCGAAAAGCGGCGGTGGAGGCCAACGAGTCTCCGGTTCGGCTGACTTCGATGAAACGACGAATCATCGACTCATTGTTTGCGACCATTATGAAGTTATCGATGACCGCCATATACGATCGGACGCGATTGTCGACACTGCTGAGCAGGGTAACCGGTTGGCCGTCCAACTTCAGTGATCGCAGCGTGACGTCTTCGTTTGCTGCTGCAGTCGCTTCGCGATCTTTGGTGAATCCGGTGCGAAGCAAGAAAGCGTTCTTCGCTTGAATCAGAACGCCCATCGACGCTCCATCCGACATAAATAGATCCCGACCAATTAGCGCTTGATCCTCGACGACCGATGCGCCGAGCATACGCGACAGTTGCGTCGTCTTCATGGCGAGTTGATCCTCGAGTCGCGCTGCGGTGTCGTTCACCATGCCGCGCAGTGTCACCATTCGGGAAATATCACCGGCGTACTCCGATGACAGATCTTGGAACCAAAGGAAATTCTCGAATGATCCGTAGCGAATATAGAAACACTCTGCCGGGACACGCGTCGCCAACGGTTCAACCGGGATCTCATCCAGATTGCTCGCGTCGTATAGCGGTGCCCATCTCGGTGGCGGCGGCAACGGCAATGATGCGTTGGTCGACGTCACCGTTTGACCGATAGCCGATTGGCGAAAATATCGCTCTGCGACACCCTCAACACCTCCAATAAGTTTGAGCGTGCTGAGTAACTCATCTTCGATTGGTGGTGCATCGGTGTACCAGTCGGGAAGCTTTTGGTTGGTCCGACCGGACAGCATCGCGATCAAATAGTTCTCCACCCACGCCGGATAATCGGCTGACGCAATCTGTCGTCGGGCGGCATCGGAGTAACTCTTCCACCAAGTTGTGAGCATCTCCGCATGGGCTTTTGGTTCACTGATAGGGACGATCTCGTAAACGCCCAGTTTTCGTAATTCTCCGCCGAATTGAATCCGCAGCGGCTCACCGCCATGAAACAAGAATGAGATCCGCCGAGCGACCGTTTGCTGTTGAGGTTCGTCCCCGTTGGAGAGATCGCGTATGACATTTCGCACGCGCTCGACCAACCTGCCGCGTCTGGGCCCATCGGTCGGGATGCGTCGCGAATTGATATCCACCCGAACGTCTTCCGCAATGGGAAAGAAAATCCGTCCGGTCTCCTCGGTGACCTGCAGCGGTGGAAGTGAATCACCGACGACAGGCGGATTGACGGGTATCTCAATCGTGGCAACTCCGTAGGGGCTACCCAGAGTTGCTCCAGCCAAAATCTCCACTGCCGAAGCACACGAACCGGACAAGACGGCCGAGACAACGAGCGGCAAAAGCAACGGTGCGGCGATCGATCGCTTAATCACTTGCATGAATATCATCCGGGCCCAAACCCTATTCGTTGGTGTCCTTCGTCTATATCCGCAGCTGGGGATCCGTATGCGGAAGCTGGGGAATTTTCCCGGCGAAAACCGTGAAATGTCTCCAACTGGCAGTTTCCCGTCCGTGCGAGTTTACCCGGCTCGCCGGGGTCGTCATTCACTAGCGGACGAGGATAATAGCCGGCTGGAGTGCATCGGGGAGGTGCATTATTAATTTCCCAAACTCTTCCGGACAGTCGAAATCGTGAAAAGCCCCTCACGCAGCGGCGTCTTTCAAGCCAGTACTGACAAACGCTTGGAAGCCTATGCCGAGAGCATTAGCTTCGATCAGCGGCTTTATTCTCATGACATTCGCGGATCGATCGCGCACGCTACGATGCTCGCCGATGTCGGTCTGATTACCCCGGAAGAGTTCTCTCAGATCCAGGACACTCTGCGAGAAATCGAAGCAGAAATCGCCGCCGGCGAACTCGAAATCCGCTTTGAACTAGAAGACATCCACATGCACGTGGAACAGGCATTGATTGATCGCCTGGGCGATGTTGGTCGAAAACTACACACCGCGCGCAGCCGTAATGACCAAGTCAGCACCGACGTTCGGCTTTGGATTCGTGACTCGCTCGATAGAGTCGATCAATTGCTGCACGGATTGCAACGAGCATTCGTCGGGCGGTGTGATGACGACATGGATGTCATTCTGCCCGCTTACACACACCTCCAACGCGCTCAACCTGTCCTAGCCCCCCATTACTGGCTCGCGTACGTCGAAAAGTTTGCGCGTGACCGCGAGCGTATTCAAGACTGCCGAAGAAGAGTCAATCAATCCAGCCTGGGCGTCGCAGCTGTAGCGGGAACGACACTTCCGATCGATCGTGATCAGACAGCCAGTCTATTGGGTTTCGATTCGGTCACTGCGAATAGCTTAGACACAAGTAGTGATCGCGATTTCATGTTGGAAGCGGCATTTGTGTTATCGGTCATCGCGTCGCATCTGAGCAGTTGGGCCGAAGAGTGGATCCTGTGGAGCACGGTGGAATACAACTTCATCAAGATCCCACAGGCCTTCTGCACTGGCAGCAGCATCATGCCGCAGAAAGTGAATCCCGATACACTTGAATTGACACGCGGAAAGTCAGCGCGCGTGATGGGCAACCTGCAAACCCTGATGTTACTCGTAAAAAATCTGCCTCTCGCCTACAACCGAGATCTGCAAGAAGACAAGCCACCGCTGTTCGATTCATTTGACACGGTCATCGCGATGCTTGAGTTGGCCACACCCATTGTTGAAGGTAGTGAGTTACAGCGTGAATCGATTGCTGCGCGATTGGAACAGGGTTACCTGGATGCGACGACACTGATGGAATGGATGATTCGCAAAGGCATGCCCCAGCGCAAGGCGCATCATCTGGTCGGAGCCATTGTCGGAGAGGCGATGCAACGAAAAGTACCGCTCGCTGAGCTGCCGTTAGAAGTGATGCGAACGCACGCGAGCGAGATTGACGAGAGCGTTTTCGAATGCCTTGGAACTGCGAACGCGGTCGCGGCGTTTGTCAGCTACGGATCATCGGCTCCCGATCAAGTGAAATCTCAAATCGAACGATGGAAGGGCAAGCTCTAAACTTTTTGCTGCTTTGCGGCTTAGCCCATCAACGATTGGAAAGCTCCGACATCATTTCCATGATCCAGCGGATCATCACAATAATGAATGCGACCGCCGCGACGGTGTAGACAATCGACGCGACGCAAATCCAGACTCGTGTTCCAACGCTGTATTTGGTTTTCCAGTAAATAGGAATTCCGAGGAATCCTACGTGCAGTAGCAGCACAACAATCACCCAAGGACGATCCATCACTTGCATCACATCGCTGCGCTCTGGTTCGGGCGCATCGCGTTCAAGTTCTGTATCGCTCATGGTGACCATCAATTCCTAGTGAATCTACGGCGTTTCAGGGTTGGCAGTCGCTTCCGCCAAGCGTTCCTGTGCCTGACGGACCAGAGGAGCAACGTTATCGTTGTTTCCGTACAGTTCTACCACGCCGTACCAGATTTTTCGCGCCGCAATAACCTGCCCGGCCGCCTGCAACCGATCGGCCTCTTCGAGCTTGGATGAGATGATGCGAGCCGCCTCATCCATCTCTTGACCCTTGCTTTCGATCTCGGCAATCTGCCGTCTGGCCAGATTGACGTACGGCAGATACTGCGGATCGTCATCGAGAAGCGTGATCATGCTTCGGTAGCGATCCAGGGCGGTCGCTGCATCACCAAAACGTTCAAACTGATTCGCTTCCGCGTACAACCGTTCCCCTTCGTTCTTCAGCGGTAGGTTTCGCTTTAACTTGACCGACAGTGCATGCTCCGCCTGCAACATGGTGACACGATCCAATTGCTCGCGAGCCCATGTCGCATGTTCTCCCTCGGGAAACCGCTCGAGCATTGGCTCCAAGTAACCCGACTTCGCCTGCTGCATCGCATTGCGTGTCTCCTGCGACAGCAACGCCTCCGCTTTGACTCGCATCTGGTTTTCGTTGAGAGGCCAAAGGACGTAGGTGAAGAAACCGATCAATCCTATTAGTCCAACGATCAACACCCAAGACTTATCATGCCAAGCGGTTGCGTCATCGACGGGTTCATCCTCTAACGCAACAGCGGATTGACCAAGAAGGATCCTCGCTTCGTCTCGTTCCTTTTGGTCATCGACGTTTAATGGACTGAATCCTCGCGTTGCGAACTCGGTCGCTCCAGCACGTGACATCGATCGTCGTCTCGCTTCGGCGAGCGCGAGTTTGACGGCGGGAGCACCCGGCGGTCGCGCTTCCGGATCCACCGCAAGCATTTGCATCACCACTTTGTCCAACCAAATGGGACACTCCATCGCGATCGACGCAGGGGATTCCGTCGTTCCTGGTTCGGCAGGTCTTCCGGTCAAGGCGTGATACATCACCGCTCCCAATGAATAGAGATCCGACTGCGGTGTCGCGCTAGCAGAATCCTTCAAGAGTTCGGGGGCGACGTACTCAACCTCTTCTGGCTGACGCGGACGATTGATTTGAAAGGCAGTCTGAAATCGATTGACACGAACATCTAGCAATACGGGACTAAGACCTGCAAAGATGACTTTGCTAGGATCGATCGCACCATGGATGATTTCACGTTGATGCAGGTAATCCAACGCGTCGGCCATCGGTTCCGCCAAGTCGAGGACGGATTCCCATGCCAAGACAGATCGACGATCTAGCTGCGCAGCGAGCGTTTCGCCTTCGATCAATTCGTAAGCCAGATAGGCATCCGTTTCCTCGAAGCCTCCCCCATAGCAACGGATGATCGTTGGATGATCGATCGTCTTCAGCGTTTCCCACTCATTTGCAAATTCGGTCCGGGCTTCCGGTGTGGCACCAAAAGGAAATGAGAAGATCTTCACCGCGACGGCCCGCTGCAATTGCACATGGACCGCCCGCCACACATGACTACGACTCGGTTGATCACCGAGTTTTGATTCAACCGCAAGGGGACCCAATCGGCTCCGAGGCATGCAGAAGACCCACAAAGAAGGAAGATGAGAATCCGCTGATTATACCGACCGAGAACTCTACCCGTCTGCTCGGATTTGATCTTCCAAATGAGCAAAGAAGACGGCTTTATCTTTTTCGTAGCTTTCCAATTCTCCCTCACCGCTGCGCCACCGCGCGACTTTTGCTTCTTCGAATCGGATCGCGGTTTCCGCGTGCGTCCTCAGCCAATCACGCAGCTTCACAACCCGCTGCCACGTGGGCGACGCGTGAATGACCAATATCACCAAGTGAGTTGGTTCTGGCTGATCGGCGGTTCGATTGCGAGGCTTTGTCAAGCAAATGGAATCCGGGGCCCAAACTGGGCCAGACTCGCAACGAAAATTTAAGCCTTCAATTAATGGCGTCGCGACTTCGATGCCTTCGGGGGACTCAACACCAGCCAAGACGTCGATCGTCGGTCGCGCTATCAAGCCCGAGATTGCCGTGCTACCAATGTGCTCCACCGCTGTGACCCATCCTTGAGTGCTCGACAAGATGCTGCTTCGAGTCTGCTCAAACTCTTGTCGCCACCTCGGGTCGTAGTGCATTAATCGGACGGCAGTCATCGTGATCCATCACCGTTGATTCGGACTCAAGGCGTTCAACGAGAGACCGCTAATTCGCACTCCCGCTGACACACGTCAGCGGGATTAAAGTGCCAACACTTGAGCGTGCTCGCTCAGAACGAACATCGCTGCCAAAAGCTATTTGACAGCCAGACGATTGGAATCGATCTGTCGTTTCACGGACTGAACGTAAGCCGCATCAGCAGAACACAATCGAGTGTTTGGTACGGTGCAGGTTCGACCGTTCGACTTCAGCAAGCGAACATGATCCGACTGAATATCGATCAACCGTCCGTCGGTGCGGAAGTTACCGGTGTCATCGATCCAGGTCCGCACGAGGGTGTCATCCAACGACAGAATTCGATGCGATCGGATTGAGACGACCTCGGTTACTTCCTCTTGAACTTGCCCAAACAAGTTGTCGACGTCTTGACCCTTGGCATCGGACGTATCGGAAGGTGGAGCACCAAAAATATCGTCGATTTCATCTTCAGCGGCTTCACCGGCATCCGTGTCAGCTGCGCCCGTTCCAAAGATATCGTCGATCTCCGCGTCCGTCTCCGGAGTCTCCGCTGGCGCGTCGGTCCCGAAAATATCATCGATCGCGGGTTCTTCCGTCGGCGTTTCCGCCGGTGCTTCGGTTCCAAAGATGTCATCGACCGCCGGCTCTTCCGTTGGCGTTTCAACAGGAGCATCAGTGCCGAAGATATCGTCAACGGCTGGTTCTTCCGTCGGCGTTTCCACCGGCGCGTCGGTTCCGAAGATGTCATCGACCACGGGCTCTTCCGCCGGAGTCTCGACTGGAGCATCGGTGCCAAAGATATCGTCAACAGCTGGTTCTTCCGTCGGCGTTTCAACAGGAGCATCGTTGCCAAAGATATCGTCAACGGCTGGCTCTTCCGTCGGCGTTTCTACCGGTGCGTCCGTTCCGAAGATGTCATCGACCGCCGGCTCTTCCGTTGGCGTTTCAACAGGAGCATCGGTGCCAAAGATATCGTCAACGGCTGGTTCTTCCGTCGGCGTTTCTACCGGCGCGTCGGTTCCGAAGATGTCATCGACGGCTGGTTCTTCCGTCGGCGTTTCTACCGGTGCGTCGGTTCCGAAGATGTCATCGACTGCGGGCTCTTCCGTTGGCGTTTCAACAGGAGCATCGGTACCAAAGATATCGTCTACGGCTGGCTCTTCCGTCGGCGTTTCTACCGGTGCGTCCGTTCCGAAGATGTCATCGACCGCCGGCTCTTCCGTTGGCGTTTCAACAGGAGCGTCGGTGCCAAAGATATCGTCAACGGCTGGCTCTTCGGTCGGCGTTTCTACCGGTGCGTCCGTTCCGAAGATGTCATCCACAACTGGCTTGTCTTCCATTGGTGGATCGGTTGTCTCCGCAGGAGATTCAACACCAAAGATATCGTCGACCGCTGGCTCTTCCGTTGGGGTCTCAACTGGAGCTGGATCTTCCACCACGGGAGGAGTTGCCTCGGTTGCTTCCGCAGCTTCGTCAATACCAAAGATATCGTTTACGGACGGTTCCTCGGCAGGCACTTCCGGTTCGGTTTCGACCGGCTCGGTCGTCTCGGTTGGAACGACTGGGGCAGGCGCGATATCAACCGGTTCTTCGGGAGTGACATCGGGGACGGGAAGCACATCAGGTTCGACGGCTGGTTCTGGGTCGGTGACTGCTGGTTCAGCAACATCCGTAGGAGCGATCTCCGGTTCAGTGACTTCCGGTCCAGTGACTTCGACTGGCTCAGGCACGACGGGTTCAGTGACGTCCGGTTCAGCGACTTCGACGACGTCCGGTTCAGCGACTTCCACTGGTTCGGGGACGTCTGGCGGAACAACCGTGTCCGAAGGAGACATTGCTGGCTCATCAACCGGTTCGACGACGGGCGGGGCCTCTTCGACGGGTGGGGCTTCTTCAACAGGTGCCTCCATCATCTGCATCATTTCGACGCGGCCGCCACATGGATTGCAACAAGGTGCGGGTGGACAGACGATGACTTCCGTTGGTGGGCAGGCTGGAACGCATGCCGGCGGACATGACCGCTTCATGTTGCAATGGAACCGATTGAGGAACCAACCCGCCGAGACGGGGCTCGATCCCAAAACGGTGATCAACGCAACGACAAGCGTCCACTGAAAGAGGTGTCGGACCTTACGATTCATCATGGAAGGACTCCTCCGCGGTGAGGTCGCGGATCGGATTAAAGAGGAGGTCAACTAGGGTCGTCTTCAGCGATCGTCTGGGGGATGGTCAACGATCGACAACAGTTCCTCCCATGCTAGTTGTCCAAATTTGTGGCGGCAAGCAGAAGAGGATGGCTAAAATACGGGTTCTGAAACCGCATTTTCGAGGGATTGGCGGGATCCACCTGGTCCGTGCGGCAAAAACTCCGTTGCCGTCAGGCCGAATAATTCGTCACACTCGCGATCGTTTCTTTCCTGCCTCGCGGTAGGTGCCCGATGGTTTAACCGGTCAAAGACTCATGATTCGGCTGATTCAAAGCCTGTTCGCATCGATGAGCCTGGAGAGGAAGTGCTTGCTCTTCTTCGGCTCCGCTCTGATGGTGTTGATGTTTGGGGCTTTCCTGGTGGTCGAAAAACTTGGCCGCGAACTGGTCAAGAATACGACCCGAACGCGAGCCCGTGACTTCAGCGCCTCCGAAGTCTTGCGGATTCACGAGGACGCAATCTGGGCCCAGGGCCTGGAAGAGGAAGACGCCGGTTTCAAACGCAAGAAACTGTCGGGGCTTCGTGAAACACTGCTCGAAGATGATCTGGATACGGACATCGAATACGAGATCCTGGCGCTCGAGGATGCGGGGAACGGTTTTGCCTCCCTGCCACAAATCGCACCTCCGACCGATCCAAAAAGCGTTGCGCGGTTAGAAGCGCTCCGCCACGACTTTCGGGTCCATATGGCGAAGAGCTTCACCGAAGGCGCGGTAGACGTCGCAACGCGGATAGACCTGGCAGAAAACGCACCAATGAGTCAGCTCGGTCCAAGTCTTGGTAAACCGGTCTATCGCGAAGAAGGTCCGATCGATGAGCGATACAGCTATTACACGCCGGTCTTTTTCAAAGACGAATGCATGACGTGCCATCATCCGCGAGGCGCCGGTCAATTTGCCATCGATCCCGACATGGACGCGACCCGACGTGCGGAGCAGTTTCCCTTTCGCGTCGTCAAGGTCACGATGCCATACAAACAAACCCATGACCAGACCACCGCCATCCGGGCGATCGTGGTGGCGCTGGGAATGTTGATCGGCGCAGTAACGCTGTTCGTCCTGCACGCGATCGTGAGGCACCTCGTTCTGTATCCGATGTATCACCTCAGGGATGTGAGCGATGCGATTACTCATGGCGACACCAATCAACGCGCCACCATCGAAACGGAAGATGAATTTCGAGAGTTGGCCGACGCGTTCAACCGAATGCTGCGTCACCTCACCGAAACCCAAGATCAGATCCAAGAAGTCAACACGGAGCTCGACGCCCGTGTCGATCAACTCGCGCAATTGAACTTGCAACTGTACGAGGCAAACCGACTGAAGAGTGATTTCCTGGCGAATATGAGCCATGAACTTCGAACTCCGTTGAACAGCATCATTGGATTCTCAGAAGTTCTCCAGGGCATTGACTCTCTGAACGACAAGCAGCGACGCTATGCATCGAACATTCAGAAGAGCGGCCGACTGTTGCTCGAGATGATCAATGACATTCTCGATCTCGCCAAAGTTGAAGCTGGCAAGATGGATGTGCAGAGAATCGAAATTGATCTCGGTCGCATCGTGTCGGCCCAGACGGACATGGTTCAGTCTCTTTCGGAAGACAAGAATATTTCGCTGTCGGTGGAAGTGCCTGACAACTTGCCAAAGGCTCACCAGGATCCGAACAAGCTCGGTCAGATCCTCAACAACTTGCTCAGCAATGCGATCAAGTTTACTCCGGAAGGTGGCATGATCACCGTTCATGTTTCTGACATGCACGATGGACGATTTCGTTTGCTCATTCGCGACACGGGTGTTGGGATCGCGGAAGAAGATCAACCGATCATCTTTCAGAAGTTTCGCCAAAGCCGGAAAGTGCTAGATGGTGAGGGACTGACACGAGAATTCGCTGGCACAGGGCTTGGTCTGTCCATCGTCAAAGAACTCGCCAAACTGCTCGGCGGCGAAGTTGATTTTGAAAGCGAATTGGGACGGGGTAGTTCGTTTTGGGTCATCCTGCCATGGAGCCTCAAAGATCACAAACCGGTAACGCTCAATCTGCCGGCAACCACCGAAAGCGAACCTCAACCAGCGGGATAAGATCATCGATCCCTTTTCTCCGTGATCCCCGTGCCCTTTGTCGCAATCCCATCTCCCCGCCGGCAGCGCTATCCATAACCTACGATTCATCGGTGGAACCACCTTCCCGATGGCCACCGCCGTAGAACTGGTTCGATCCCTATGATCCGGCATGATCGATGGAATTATTGGTTGCTCTGTTTGGGATCGGTGCTTCGATCTGGTTGATCCCATTGATTCGCAGTGGTCGCCTTGTCGTGTTAGCGATGAGCGTGCTCGGACTCGGCACAGTTTTTGGACCCGAATTTTTCGCGATAGATGGTCCGATTCAGATAAGCGCCGACCGCCTCATCTGGTTGTTGATGCTAGTGGTTGCCGTCGCAGGCTGGCGATTGGGATTTACTCGTATTCCCAAACTCACCCGAACCGACTGGCTGCTTGCCGGGATTCTCGGCTGGTGCTTGATTAGCGCCATCAGTGGAGAAGCGAGCTCCACGGGAAGCTCCTCCATGGCGCGATGGCTGTTCTACCTGGCGATGCCGGCAGGAATGTACGCTATTGCGAGGATGGTCCGAGTGCGAGAGCAGGACATCAGATGGTTGATGCTCGGATCCATCGGACTCGGTGGCTACTTAGCGGTGACGGCAGTCTTTGAGATCAGCGGACTGCATTCATTTGTCTTTCCGCACTATATCACCGATCCAGAACATTGGGACTTTTACGGGAGAGCGCGGGGTCCCTTGATGAATCCGCCAGGAAACGGGTTTTTGCTTTCCATTTCACTGATCGCTTCAGTGCTTGCGTTGATCCATGCCCAGCGACGCGGCAAAGTGCTTTATGCGGCGATCACTCTCGTCCTCTTAGCAGGCGTCTATGCCACTTTGACGCGTAGTGTCTGGTTGGGTGCAGCGGCATCGATTGGGTTGATCGGACTCGTGTTCACAACGCGAACGGTGCGAATACTAGCGGTTGCGTGCGTCGTCTTGGTCGGTGGCCTTTCAATGATTGGGCTCAAAGAAGATTTAATGCGACTGAAGCGTGACAAACATCTGTCAGGATCGGATTCCGAAAAATCCATTCAACTTCGACCGCTCCTTGCCGTCGTCGCGTGGGAGATGTTCCAGGACCATCCAATCAAAGGCCATGGTTACGGGCGTTACTACGATCGCAGTCAAACGTATCACAGCGACCGAAGTTATGGTCTTCCGCTCGAGGAAGCGAGGTTCTACACCCAGCACAACGTGTTTCTGTCGCTGTTGGTGGACACGGGTCTCGTTGGCCTTGCGATGGCGATGGCATGGCTCACTTCGTTGTTTGGTATGGGTTGGCGCATGGCTCGCGAAATGCCAGCGGCTCCAGCCAAGCGTTGGATCGGGCTTTGGATCATGGGGACGATTACAGCGTATGTGTGCAACGGAATGTTCCATGACGTGATGGTCATTCCTATGGTGCACATGTTCTTGTTCCTTCTGGCTGGCTTCACCGTCACACTGGCACAGGAGGGCGTCCTGGCGGCTAAAGACGCGCGAGTACGAGCTCCCAATCGACCGGAACGTGGCAACGCGATCAGCGTACCCTGCTAACCCATCCGGTTTACATGCGGCGCATGAAGTCAGCAACAACCCGAGTGACGTGGACGAAGTTTGAAGGCGGATGACACGCCGAGTCAAAACCTCTCAGTTTGAGCAGCTATAATCCGGCGGATGATTGGTCCGTGCCCTCTGCTGGATGTTCGTGATGTTGCTTCGCCTGTTGTTCCTGTTTTCCGCCGGTTTGTGTTTTTCTGGGTCTATCGTCGCGGACGAATCCAAGCCCAACGTAGTCGTGATCATGGCGGATGACCTTGGTTACGGAGATCTATCCTGTTATGGCGCCACTGAACTTCAAACGCCAAACATTGATCGCTTAGCAGCTGAGGGGATTCGTTTTACCAGTGGCTACTGTAGTGCCTCAACATGCACGCCGACCCGTTACTCATTTCTGACCGGGACCTACGCGTTTCGTCGACCGGGCACCGGTATCGCACCACCCAACAGTCCAGCGTTGATCCAACCCGGAACGACCACGATCGCGTCTCTTCTGAAGCAGGCCGATTACCGCACGGCTGTCATTGGAAAATGGCACCTCGGTCTGGGCGTTGAACAGCCGGATTGGAACGGATTGCTAAAGCCCGGGCCGTTGGAGATCGGTTTTGACCACTGTTTCTTACTGCCGACGACCAATGATCGTGTGCCACAAGTTTATGTCCAAGATCATCGTGTCTTGAATTTAGATCCTGACGATCCGCTATGGGTTGGACGAAAGAAACCAAGTGAGGATCATCCGACCGGAATCACCCATCGTGACACATTGAAGATGGATTGGTCTCACGGCCACAACTCAACGATTCACAACGGCATCAGCCGTATCGGTTTCTACACGGGCGGAAACGACGCAAGATTCCGCGACGAAGACTTGGCCGATGCATGGGTGGATCGATCGGTCGATTGGTTAGAGAAGAATCAAAACGAACCGTTCTTTCTTTTCTTTTCGTCGCATGACCTGCATGTACCCAGAATGGTGCACGAACGCTTTCAAGGTGCAACCAAGCTCGGGCCGCGTGGCGACGCGATTGTGGAATTGGATTGGTGCGTCGGCCAACTGTTGGACGCACTGGATCGGCTCAAACTCGCGGAGAAAACGCTCGTTGTTTTCTGCAGTGACAACGGCCCCGTGTTGGATGATGGCTATAAAGATGATGCGATCGAAAAGATCGGAAACCACCAAGCGGCTGGACCTTTTCAAGGCGGCAAATACAACGTCTTTGAAGGCGGTACACGTACGCCCTTCATCACGCGCTGGAAAGGCAAAATCGAACCCGCGATTTCCGATGAAGTCGTGTGCACAATCGATCTTGCAGCCAGCTGTGCGGCCATGGCCGGTGTGGCTCTTCCCAGTGACGGTTGTTTGGACAGTTTTGATGTGTCAGGCGCTTTGGTAGGAAACAAAGACGCCAAAGGTCGCGAACACTTGATCCAGCAGGACAACGGTCGCGGTGGTAACTACGGATTTCGCGTCGGTCATTGGAAACTTGTCCGTCACGATTCCAAAAAGACTCGGAACACCGGATTGAGACTGCAAGCCCGACCGGTCAAGCAGTTCGAGCTCTACAACTTGGCTGAAGATCCAGGCGAATCGAAGAATGTAATCGACGATCATCCGGAAACGGCGGAAACGATGAAAACGCGACTTGCCAATTTGATTGAACGCGGTCGAAGCCGATGATTCGTGTTGACAATGCGTCGCTTCATTGATGGAGCGTCGCTGGTCAATCGCCAGCCGGTTGAGTCTGTGCGGCCGCGTCTTCTAACACTCGTTTTGGAACGGCCACCCGGCGGTAATCAAACTCTCGGAAAAGCAACGCCAGGTTGACGATGGCAATGAACGCTCCAACCGTCAGAATGAGCAATGCCAAGGCGGGCGAAAATCGTCGTTCAAACGACTCGATCAATGTCCAGCCCCAATTCACCGCCTCGATGGGTGTATAAGAACGTGCCGGAGCACCCGTCGTCGCGACCATCAGCACGGTGGGGCTCACCAACGCCAGCATCAAGACCGTCGCGAGAGTTCCCACGGGCAACGTCAACATTCGCCCGAATCGACGGCAGAGAGGCATCGAAATCAAACGTACGATGCCCAAGTAACCTGCAAGATAGCCAATCACGATCATGGCAAAGGTAATCGAATCCGTCCTCGGCGCGCGATCATACGGAACCAATGTTCCGACTAGTGCCATGACTGCCACCCCCGTGCTTCCCGTCGTGATTGCATAGACAAAGCCTGTTCCGGGACCGGGATTGAACCATGTCCGTAACACGCGTCCGGCAACGGTGCTCGGTAGCCCCCGTTGGACTCGAGGACTGAGCTCGGGCGACTCGGCCAGCATGATCGACCCCATCAACAACCAGTAGCCGGCGATCACCATGTTGGAGAAGTTCAGCACCTCCAAATCTTCGTACCACAAGATGATTAACGCCATCGATCCACACCAAAGAAGCTGCTGAAGCAGCATCAAGTACCGTAGGCCCGTCGATCGGTTCTCGGTCACCGGAGCGATTCGAGCGGCAGCCGCTTTTAAAAACACAGCAATGCAGGAAGCACCGATCACGACAAAGATGCTCGTAAACAACAGCCCTTCCGAATCCGATCCTAGTCCTTGCCGCAGAATGACTTCCATGTTGAAGGCTCCACACAGAAATTCCGCGAATACGATCAAACCCAACGCCGCCAACAAGGCAAGTGTTTGACCCGCACGACTGGGCGCAAGCGTTGCCAACATCAGACAGGCGGAGGTCACCAAGAGAGCCGTGAAGAACACGACGATGATCATCATCACGATCGTCGGCAGATCGATTCCTCGAAGCAAATACGTGAACGCCAAACACGGAACGATCGCTGCGAAGTAGATCAGCATCTGCAGGATCGCGCTGGTCATCTTGCCGAGAACGATACCCAACGACGTCAACTTTGTAATGACTAACATCTCAAAGGTGTCATCATCTATCTCCGCTGCCAATGAACGATGCGCGGCAAGTGGTACCATGCCGATCATTGGAATCGCCAACACGAAGTAATAACCCACGATCAACGAATCACCCGTCGGCAGGTAGTAGACATCCGGCGCGTTCACCACGACACCAAGAATCGTCCAACTACACGACGCAACCAACAACAAGAAAAAAGTGATGATGAACTGTCGACTCTTGAGCGATTGACGAGCCTCTTTCACCAAGATCGGGTTGAGCCATTCACCGAATCCTCGACTGATCCGATCGACGCCTCCCCAGGCACCAGATTGCTCAACATCCATCGCCAACGGATGGTAGGGCGCTTCACCATCGCCACCACCGAGTGATATGGGATTTGCAGCGGTAGCCGATTCCATCGCTTGGGATGAAGCAGATGCGGGATCGATCGATTGATCACTCATTGAACGCGCCCTTGAGTGATCTGCAAAAAGACATCTTCGAGCGAGTCATCACGCGAAGAATATTCCATCAATTCAACGCGTGCCTCAACAAGACTTCGCAGCACCGCAATCTGGTGCTCGTCGCCACCATGGAGGATGAATCGCACTTCGTTTCCTTCGTTGGCGACGACCTCCACTTCATCCAGAGCGTCAAGAACTTGCATTGCGTCGGCCGTTGATCCGGAAACCCTCAGTGCGATCTCACGATTCTGTTTCAAGGTCGCTCGAATCTCTTCGAACGTTCCTGTCGCCAGCAGTCGACCTTGCTCGATGATGCCAACGCGATCACACATCTCCGATAACTCGGTCAAAATGTGACTGCTGATCAGGATCGTCTTATTCTCGGCAGCGAGCGATCGAATGATGCGACGCAATTCAATCCGTGCGCGTGGATCCAATCCCGCGGCCGGCTCATCTAAGATTAGGACGGCTGGATCATGAATGAGGGCTCGCCCTAAACACAATCGCTGACGCATGCCTTTGCTCAGTCCACGGATCGGTTTAAAAGCCAATGACCGCAATCCAGTAAAGTCCATGACCCATCGCAGACGTTGCGTCCGTTGACGTCCAACCAAACCGTTTGCCCGCGCGAAGAAATCCAGGTACTCAGCGCAATTCGTATCGGAATACGTTCCAAAGCTGTCCGGCATGAAGCCGAGCCGTGTGCGAACACGATCCGGGTCGTTCGACGACGAAAGTCCCTCGACGAGAGCCTCGCCGGAAGACGGGAGTTCGAGCGTCGAAAGAATTCGCATGCTTGTGGTTTTGCCGGCACCATTGGGACCGATATAACCAAACACGCTACCTCGAGGGACCGTGAAGGAAACCTGATCCACGGCGCGGGTGTTACCAAAATCTCTGCAAAGACCCCGCAGTTCGATTACGGGACCCGTCCAAGGGGATGGAGGAACGTCTGCGATCACGGCAGCTGCCCCATCACAACGTGAACGCTATCGAGCGTGAGAGCCTCTTCGACGCCCAAACGCTCTTCCTCCAATTCGGTCGTTGCCAAAAAAGTCCCTTTGGGCATCTTGATAGACCATTCATCCAGAAGACCTTCCAAAAGGCTCACCTGAACTCCAACGGCGACCATACCCACGACGCGGTAATACGACTTTCTCAGCATGGGAACTTCGCCCAACGTCGGACGCACGTCAGGTCCAAGCAAACGTTCAACGGCTTCCTGATCCGCCCGCTCAGCCGTCGCACTTTCGCCCGCTGGTAAGTCGCTAACCATCCAGACGCTCCCCTGCTGATCGCACACAATCACCTGTTTCAATGCGAAGTCTAATTCGTTCTCAATCGTGCCTGCTTGGCTATTAAAACGAACACAGCCTGCATCTTGTTTCGCGTTCGTCATCAAGTATTGAACTTGACTACGTGAGGGAAAAAATGAACCGCGATGAATTCGTTCATCGGGTCCGTCGATCACTTCACCATCACTGCGTGTATCGGACTGCCGACGATCGTAATAGTTGTATGTGTAGGTCGGTGAGTGCTGGACGGGGTACACGGCCACTTCGTCATCCAGGTGAATGCCACGTTCTCGACCCATCACAGCAAAATATGTTTGGCGGGATTGCTGAACGTGTTGCTCGTGCACGGGGTCAATCCAAGTCAATTGCCGTGACCGAATCTGAGTTTGGACGCCATCAGAGACCAGAGCAAAAACAAACAGACCGATCGTCATTACAAAGGCCATCGCCGGAGCGGCAAAGTACAGCAAATACAACCGCTCGCGACGACGAAAATAGAAATAACAAAACGGCCCCATCAGCAACGCGAAGAGGGTGTTCAGGACAACGAAGGCCTTTACGGGCGGCTGGCCGACGGAGGGGATCAACCACATCCAGTAGTTGTCATTTCCAGCGGGCACATCGATTCCCATCCGTTCCTGCCAAGCGAGGACTTGCGAAGGCTCCATGGCAGTGAGAGACAACCAAAGCTGAAAGGAACCCGGGAATGGATCTTCCTCTTTGATGGTGACGACCGTACCGAGTCCGTAGCTGGCATACTGCACTCGTCCAACCAATTCTGCAGGAGTCTGCAACTCAGCGAGTGGATGCATAGACTTTTTCAGATCATTGAACACCGTGCGCCGTGTTTTAAACGTTTGATCGCTGCGATATCCGTAGATCTGAGATTCCTTGATCACGCCCCAGTTCTGGTAGTTGAGCGGGGAGGTATCATTCTTTTCCCGTAAAAAAAGAAGGTCGGCTAACGCTTCTTTCCGAACCACGCGTCCTGTTGGAGGTGTTGCAAAATCGCTTTTCGCGACCCAACTAACCGGTGCAACATCACTCGCGTAGACCCATAGGTTTCCTCCGATAGCCAACCACTTCTTGATCGCCTCAGCCTCGGCGGGTTGTTCGTTGACGATCCGCTCCAAAACAGGAGCCGGGATCAAGATGAGATCCAATTGAGAATAAGCCAACCATTTATCCGAAAGCTTGCCTTCTTCCAATACACGAAACTGCACGCTCGCCGGCTGCACGCTCTTGGCAAGTTTGAGTGCGGCTTGATGATCAAGTCGTTTGACCTCTGCATCCTTACCTTCCGGCATTGGCCCTCGACCAAGGACGGCCATCAGACCACGCACGTCCGGAAACTTCTTCCATTCTGCATCTTGTGTCTTTTCATCCTTGGGCAGAAGGATGCCAACGGAAACGAGTTGATCGGTTGTCCGTACACGAAGTTTCGTGGCGATTGGAAACGTTCGTGTTCCGCCTTTGAGTCGCTCGCCCTCTTCCGAAAGAGAAATGGTGAGCGAATCCCAAGCGTAGTAATGAGGAACGAGCAGCGTCTTCTCATAAATCGCCGCGGCTTCCGGCACCAGAATGTCCGCGCGAAAATTGAAATCAAGGTCCGTCTTCTGAGAGTTCTCAGGACCGATCACGACACTCAGTCGGCGATCTCGCGTGAACTGTTTACCTCTCGGACGAAACGTCAGATGAACCGGGTGATAACCATTGCCACCAACCGATTCGAGGGACACCGTCACCGCCATCCCCGTCGCATTGGGCAAGGGCATAGGTCCGAGTGGGACGGATTCAGCTCGCAGGAACGTCGCAGGAATCAACGACGCGAACAGGATAAGTGCGACGAACGTGCGGATCATCTACCGATCCTCCGATTCCGGTGGAGCATTCTCGACGTCACCGACCAACGCAGATCGAATCGGTCGCGTCGAAACCGCAAACAGGTTGGCCAGCAAGAACATGGCCGCATAGCCGGCAAAGCAGGCGGCAACCATCGTGCCCAGAAGTGCCAGGATCTTTGCCCAATAGAAATCCTGCATGAACGCGAGCCGGAAAACGACCATCACGCCAGCACTGATACCAATCAGCAAAAGAAAGAATCGAAGCGATGCCTGCGGGAGCAGTTTCTCCCGCAGTTGTTTCGATTCGGGCTCGGACGATGGTGTTTCCAAGGTAGTGGCCCTTTTAGGCTTTCGATATTCACACCATCACTCTGGGTCATGGCATTCATCGAAATCCGAATCAGTCGATCGACCGAATACGAATGTCTTTGAATTCAGCCCACATCGGTTTCCCAGCGTGCAATTGCAACGCCAAGATGCCCTCGGTCAAAGCGTTGTCGGGATGATCCGTAAAGTCCAACACGAGCTTGCCATTGAGGTAATGCAGAATTTGGCGACCCTTGGCGATGATGATGACATCATTCCATTCGTCGACTTTCATCAATTCTTTGAAATCTTCTTTGCTAATTAGATTACTAATGACTCTTTTTTTACCGTCTTCCCAAACGGCTTCTTCGCCGACCATGCAAACGCGGCCGCGTTTGCCTGTCATTCCACCTTCGTCATAGATGAAACCGGGAACGTTCGGAATATTCTCTTCGTTGCGGATCTCGTGCTGGTATCCACGCACGACCCACTCATTGCGTGCCTTTTCCGTAATGTGCTTCGATCGGTACTGAATACCGGAGTTGTTTTGAGCAGTGCATCGAAACGAAAGACGCAATTCAAAGTCTTTCAACGTTCCGTCCTTCCAGATCAAGAAGGTGTTTCCATTGGTTTTCTTGTCAGGCGTTGTCTCACCGCGAATCACACCATCGGTGACCGACCATAGTCTTGGATCTCCGTCCCAACCGTCCAAATCCTTGCCATTGAAGATCACCTTCATGTCATCCGACTCTGGCGGTGCCTTGTGGTGATCGGCTAGGCAAACCGAGGATGCGAGAAGCAAAGCAAGGGGGGCGAACATTCGTTGCATCGATTGTGACTCCGGGGTGATATTCTGTTCAGCGAGGGTAAATCGGACGCCCCGAGTATGACTCACCCCGCTAACCAAAACAACGCTCCGGAGAACCTTGGCTGAGTCTGGTTCTGTTGAAGCCCCAAGCGCTGGTTCCCCGCGGGCCGACTGCCCGTTCCGAAGGCCTCGTGCTGGCTCCAAGAAAACAGAGCACTGGATCTAGGGAAGCCCGAGCACATCAGCACCTTGCTCAAAAACGACATCGACGGGGATTCCCTTGTCGCTCAAGCGATCGAGTTCCGCTTGCAATTGTGGGCCAATTACGCCTTGTGTCCGAACTAATTCGGACGCTCCCACATAATCGCCCTCACCTTGAAGCGTCAGCAATTTTCGCGACAGGTCGGCGGTTGCCTTTCGAAATCGCTCGACATTAACACGGTACTTTCCATCGTCCGTTCGTTCGAACGCGCCCGCTTGGCGAAAAAAGTTAAATCGAATCATGTTGGCCTTACCGTGGGCACTCGACGCACCGAACCGGACACTCCGAAAAATCCCCGCCATGAACGTGACATAAAAGTCGTTCAGGTCGGCATCGATATCCCCGAGTGCGTGCAATTGATTAATCATGTGCAAGCCAAGGATGTCCGCCTTTCCCTCTTCAATCGCACTGGCGTGTTCCTTCAAAGACGTTCGCACGGCTCCACGACCATTAATCGTGTTCTTGATTCCCAGTCCATGGGCCACTTCATGGAACATCGTATTGCTAAAGAACGCATCGAACGTAATGTGCTTTCGCTGATCTTCAACAATCAACTCATCTGCGATCGGCAAGAGGATCTTGTCAAACTTCGCCCGCATCGCATTTTTTAACTGGAGCCGACGCGTGCCCTTTTGCAATTGCACTTGCTCATCGTTTGGAAGATTGATCGCGATCGTCTTGGATCCCGCGTTGCAATCACCGGCGTAATAGATCACGTCGTAAGCATTCAGTTCGGTATCCGTACCTGGTTTCTCCTGTTTGAATCGATCGGGAACAGGTAATGATGTTTGCAGTTCTGGAAGGAATTTCGCGTATCGAGCCAACCGCTGACTCCATGCCTTATCCTTCACCAGGATGTAGCACTCATGCGCGGTCTTGTACCCAAACAGTTGGTCCTCATAGTTCTCAATGGGACCGATCACGACATCGATCGTGTTATTTCGCATGTCCAACCAAGCAAGATCACTCGGTTGATAATCGTCTATCAGCAAAGCATCAGCACGAAGCAATAAGTAGCGCCGCAATCCAGCGTCTTCCGCGAGCGACGCCGCCTGGCGCAGAAGCTCTGCCGCTCGTTTCACCTCCTCGGCGAATTGAACGTGATAGGGAACAACGGATAGACGCCCCTCGGGATCACGACGGAGAAACGTGTACAAGCTGTCTTTGCCGACAAGCGTTGCAGATTCAAACTCCTCTTTCGTCATGTCGGGTGGATAAAAATTTGCACCCATTGGCTTTGCGTTAAATCCAGCAACGAAGGGTTGATTTCCGTCCAGGCGATCCCAAGGACCATAGTTGATCTCAACGAATCTTCGTTCGATCGGATCCTGAATCGACGTTTTCAGCTTTCCGCGATCTCCGAATGCTTCGTACCAAAAGCAATCGTCCATGATCTTTGCCGCTTTGATCAGGATCGGGATCATCTGCTTCTGGCGATCGGTGAGCTGACTCAAATCGGTCGTCAGGCGGACGGGAACGTATTGCGACAGTTTCTGCTGTACGCTTGGATCCTCTGCGCGAGTCACACCAGCAACAACCCACCCAACCATCAGGCCCAGTAGCAACGGGATCGATCGAAAACTCAAAACTCAACTCCTTCGTAAGAGACCAACCAAACGAATCGCGGCAGACCACGCCTGGGATCTGCCGACGGCCGCGTATTCTACTTGTCTGATTCCTGGCCGCCATTTCCGTCTCGAGCAACTGGTAATCAGTCTCAAGCATGTTTCGGTTAACATGGGACCTTCACACCCCTCTCTAAATCCCTGGAAACTCGTTGGATTCCTCCAATGCGAAGACTACTTGCCGGTTTTGTTTTGCTGCTGACGGCCAACGCGTGCACTGCTGCCGATCGACCAAACATTCTGTGGCTATTTGCCGAGGACACTTCCCCATGGATGGGTTGCTACGGACACGAAGTAAACAAAGGTCAAACGCCGAACATTGATGGGCTGGCCGAATCTGGTGTTCGGTTTTCGCGAGCTTTCGTTCCGGCGCCGGTTTGCTCGCCTTGCCGTTCCGCGATGATGGGTGGGCAGAACCAAATCCGCTTTAACGCGCATGAGCACCGGTCCTCTCGTGGACCGGCAAAGATCTATCTGCCAGAAGGGATGAAACTGCTTCCGCAGCTCATGAAGGAGATTGGTTACTTCACGTTTAATCTCGGCAAGACGGACTACAACTTCCTCTGGAATGAAAAGGAAACCTATTCGCTGCTACGTAAATCACGATCACCCGTTCCTTGGGAAGACCTTAAGAACAACCAGCCATTCTTTGGCCAAATCCAAACGGCCGGAGGCAAGAACAACACGACAAAGTTTCCTGCGGATCGAAAGACCAATCCCAACGAAGTGACCGTTCCACCGGACTACCCGCAGAACGAGTTGTATCAACAGGTTGTCGCTCAGCATTACGATGCGATTCGCAAAGATGACGACTTCATTGGCGAAGTGTTGAAAGGACTCAAGGAAGCCGGTTTGGCGGACAACACGATCGTTGTCTACTTCGGAGATCACGGCGCCAACAATCTCGTGCGGCACAAACAAATGCCTACCGAAGGTGGTCTGCACGTTCCATTTATTATCTCTGGCCCTGATCCCTATGTACCTGCTCCTTCGGTTCGTGACGACTTGGTCAACCTACTTGACCTTTCGGCCACAACACTGGTTTGGGGCGGCGTCGAAGTTCCTGACTACTTTGAAGGCCAGTCTTTATTCGATACCAAGTTCGTTCCACGGTCGTTTGTGGCCGCCGCGAAGGATCGATTGGATCACACCATTGATCGTGTGCGAACGGTCCGGACCGATCGGTTTCGCTACACCCGAAACTACAAAACAGATCGTGTTTTTCTGCAGCCACAGTATCGCGACCGTCGCGATTTCCTGATCAATCTGCGTGAACTCTACGCCTCCGGCGAACTGTCGCCAAAACTCACCGAAATCTATTTCGGACCGCGACCGTCGGAAGAGCTGTACGACGTAAAAGCGGATCCCAGTCAACTAAATAACTTGGCTGCTGATCCGAACTATGCCGATTTCCTGGAACAGCATCGCACGCTCCTCGACCAATGGCTTGCAAAAGGTGACTGGGGAGAAAAAGAAGAGTCAAAAGAGGAAATCGCGTATCAGGCACAGGACCACAAGTGGGGTACCGGCGTGAATCCGGAATACGAAGCTGTCCGTGAAGATTCCGACGGCGACGGCCTCTCCGATCGCTGGGAAGTCGTCAATCAGCGTGATCCAGCCGATGGGAAACTTTTGTTCACGTTTGATTGCGGTGGATGGCAGACCGAAGGCTGGGCTGGGAATCAGGATCTTGGAAACATTGCGGGCTACCAGGGTTTCCTCGATTTTGATCTACAGGACGGCAAAGCAAGCCTTTTTCGGAACGAATTGAATCTCGATACGGCCAAGAATCGTGGTAAGTTGATGATTGTCGGTAAATGCACGTCGGACTGCCAAATCGAATTCTTGGCAAAACAACGTGGTGACGAGCGGTATCGAAAACTCGTCAGCTTGCGAATTCCAGCAGGCTCAGATTTATCGACGGTTAGTTACCCGATGCCAAAGAATGATTCCTGGTCGGGGAAGATTGAGTCATTGCAACTTCAACTCCGTGCACAACCCGATGCAAAGGTGGTGATTGATTCGATATCGATTCAATGAAGCCCCCACGAACCACTCACTGAATCACTTGCAGGGTGAACTCCATGCTGCGTCTATGTTTCCTATTATCGCTTGTTTCGATTTGCGCCAGCCCCGCGATCGGAACGGAACGAGATGAAACGCTCGCAATCGCTGCAAAGCAAATCGACGGTTTCATCAACGAACAATTGCAGAACGAAGGAATCACGGCTGCCGATGTCAGTACGGATGCTGAGTTCTGTCGCCGCGTTTGGTTGGACTTAGCCGGAGTCGCACCGCCGGTTGCCGAGTTACGCGAATTCCTCAGCGATGATCGGGAGACCAAGCGTGATGCGTTAATCGATCGGCTCCTTAGTTCGTCGTTGCACGCCGGTCATATGGCAACGCGTTGGAATGCGATTCTTTTACCGCCGGACGCTCAGAGCCAGCCGGAACAACGTCAGAACGTAGCAGCGTTGCACCGTTGGCTTCGCGATCAATTTCGAGAGAACGTCCCGTACGACTATCTCGTCGCGGGCTTTCTAACCGCCGGTGGTTCATCGGATGCTGGACCGGCCGTCTTTTACACTGCGCGAGAACTTGAGCCCGAAAAACTCGCTGCTGCGACTTCGCAAATCTTCCTTGGTTTGCAATTGCAGTGCGCGCAGTGCCATGACCATCCCACAGACCGATGGACACAAAAAGACTTCTGGCAATACGCAGCGTTCTTTAGCCAACTTCAGCAAAGCAACGCGGCAATGGGTCGTCAAACCATCGAAGACGAACCGGGTGGCCAAGTCACTTTACCTGAAACTGAAACCGTGATGATGCCACGGTATCCAGGCGTCAGCGAACCACCCGAACCGGACCCAGGCGATATTCGTCGCCGGCAACTGACGATTTGGATGGCATCGCGTGACAATCCCTATCTTTCACGCGCTGCAGTGAATCGTATCTGGTACCAGATGTTTGGTCGCGGTTTAGTTGATCCCGTTGACCGAATGGATGCTGACAATCTGCCGAGCCACCCGGAGCTTTTGAATTTCCTAGCGGACCTGCTTATCGAAAATCGATTCGACCTGCGAACGATCTATGCTGCCATCGCTCGCACGGACGCGTATCAACGTTCCAGTGAATATGACGGCAAGCGTCCCGATGCCGATCGATTCGCCGTGATGACCGTTAAGTCACTTTCGGCGGAGCAATTCTTTGATTCGTTGCAACAGAACGTCTATCGACGCGGCGTTTCGACCATGGACCAACCGAACCGAGCGACCCAGGCGATGCGTCAAGTTTTCTTGGATCGAATGCGCGCGAGTGACATGAATCCAAGTGATTACCCACACGGTGTGGTTCAGGCATTAGGGATGATGCACGGTCCGGAAATCGTTAGCGCGACCGATGCCAACCGACTTGGATTACTGGCTGCATTGGAGGCTCCGTTCCTAACCAACACGGAGCGAATCGAAACACTGTTCCTGGCGACATTGTCTCGGCCCCCGAGCAGCGACGAGTCCGAACGTTTTGCCAATTTCTTATCAGAGAATGGCAGTGAATCGAATGAGTTATCGCCCATGATCGACCTTTTGTGGGTGCTATTGAATACCGCCGAATGCGCGCTTTGTCCTTAAGGAGAGTTCCATGATGCACGATGGCCAAATTCATCGTCGACGATTAATGGGTTGGGGCGGTGCCATGATGGCTGGAGCCTCCACCGGGTGGCTTTCTCGGATCGCACCCGCTGCAGAAGCGGCAGCGCGCGAAGGCAGGCACTGTGTTTTGTTGTGGATGGCAGGTGGTCCAAGTCAAATGGACACCTTCGATATGAAGCCAGATCATCCCAACGGAGGAAGTTTTAAGGAGATTTCGACTTCCGTCCCCGGAGTTCGATTTAGCGAACACCTTCCAATGCTCGCCAAACACGCCGATCAAATGGCGATCCTGCGAGGCATGAGCACCAAGGAAGGCGATCATGGACGCGGAACGACGCTGATGCGTACGGGCCATGTTCCTGGCGGACCCGTCCGGTATCCAGCGATCGGCTGCTCTCTTTCGAAAGAGTTGGGAGATGAGGAGCCCGAACTGCCGCGGTACGTCAGCGTCTCACCCGGCGTCTTCGCATCGTCGTCGATCAATCCAGGTTTTCTCGGCAAGAAGTACGCGGCGACTTCGGTGGCAGCGGTGGCTCCAAATGGAGATGAAGACTTTGCACAGCTTCGTGTCGACTACCTCGATCTGATCGTCGATCAAAAGCGACATCAGCAACGACTCGAGCTCTGGCGTTCGATGCAGGACAACTTCCTTGCAAAACGGCCAACGGACAACGCGATCGCACAAGACAGTGTTTATGAAGCGGCGCTACGCATGATTGCCAGCGATGCCAAAGACGCGTTTGACTTAAGCAAAGAGAAAGCCGCGGTACGTGAATCCTACGGACGCGGGTCTTTCGGTCAGGGCTGCCTGATGGCGAGGCGGTTGATCGAACGAGGCGTACCCCTAGTGGAAGTCACGCTCGGGCAGGGTCTCGGATGGGATACACATCAAGACAATTTCAATCAGGTTCGAACACTTAGCGAACAGCTCGATCGTGGATGGGCGACGTTGATGACGGAACTTGCCGATCGAGGTTTGCTGGAGAAGACGACGATCCTGTGGGCAGGGGAGTTTGGGCGAACTCCCACCATCAACGCCAACGGTGGACGCGATCACTTCCCGCAAGCATTCTCATGCGTCTTGGCTGGTGGTGGTATTGCCGGCGGCCAAGCGTACGGGCGAACGAGTGACGATGGTACGGAAGTGGTCGAAGGAAAGATGGACCAACAAGACCTTTTGTCAACATTGAGCCAAGCACTTGGCGTTGATCCGTCCACCGAAAACATCGCTGCAGGCGATCGGCCCATTCCCATCGCGGAAGGAGTTGCGGTCTCAGAGGTGTTGGGATGATCGAGTTTCGGGGGATCAACACGGTTGTCTGGTGCGCGATATTGCTCAGTCTCACAGGCTGTGGAAAGGAATCTTCGTCCGACCTTGCCCAAACGACCAACGCCACCCCGTCCGATTCAGTCGATCCTCCAAAAGAAATTTCAGATTCGTTGGTTGAATCGCCTCCATCGATGGACAACTCGGTCGGTGATGAAGATTTTTCTGCGGGCGACTCCACGTTGAATGAAACCACGGACGGAGAACCAACAGCAGAGACACCCGGTGGCAACGGAGATGCGATGGTCTCAACGACCGATGCAGAGACAAACGCTGATGGTGTCGACGGTGATGGTGTCGACGCTGATCAGACGCTGGATTCAGCCATGCAAGATGTCGCGTCGTCACAAGTTCCCACGGAACCTCATTTGCGAGTGCTGCTGCCCACAACCGCCGGTCCGATTCTGATGGACATCGAGATCCAGATCGATGAAACCGCGCTCGAGACAGCTTTCGACGAAGAGGTCGAGAGCGTCCTCGCTGAATTGGGCGAACCATCAGAGGTTACGTGGAAATCACTGCTCGAAAAAATCAGTTCGGACCAAAACCGATTTGGTCGACCGATGTTTCAGCCTGCGCAAGTCGACAACGTGATCCGGCTGTTTGACACCAATCGCAACAAACGTCCAGACCCACGAGAAGCGGCCAAAATTCTGTTCCGTCGCAGCCAAACGGATCGCTCATTTCGCGTTGACGGAACCGATTCCTTTCGAGGATTTAATCGCGCGCAGTCCCAGCTGCTAAAAGCAATGGACAAAAACGAAGATCGATCGGTCGACGCAAGTGAAGTCGAGCGGTGCGTCGAAGCAATCATGCGATTAGATCAGAACGGTGACGGCAGAATTGAGCGCGGTGAAGTCCTCACCGATCTGGAACCGAACGACCCATCTTGGAATCGCCGACGCTCCACACGCTGGGGTGATGTGGCGATGGACTTGAGTGGCTACGTCGATTGGCAGATGCTCGCTTACACGTTTGAATCGTCCGCGCAACGCGGCGCTTTTGACAGCGACCTCACGCTGCTAGAACGACTCGATACAGATGAAGATGGTTCGTTAAGTGCTGAGGAAGCAAAACAGCTCAGAGAGATCGAACCGGATGTCCAACTGTTTGTCCGTTTTCCCGAAGTCGGTGCAACGACACCCGATGTCGAAATGGTATCTGTAGCTCCCTGGCTTCGGTCGCGTGTTTCGGTCACTCACGGGCAAGGACAGGTTTGGTTTGAAAGTGATTCACTCGTTCTGTTGGTTCGCGCGTCCGATCTGCTCGGACGAGACGATTTGATTCCTGAAGAAGCCTTCGCTTTGCTTGATGCCAACAAGAACGGTGGACTCGACGAAGATGAGATCCCGCCCGGAGCATTACGCGAGTATTCATTCGAAGACGTCGATGCAAATGAAGACGGAAAACTGACACGCGATGAAATTCGGTCCGCGTTGGCGCAACAAACCACTATTTGGAACAAGCAGGTCCGTGGACGCGCCGCCGAATCACGTGACGCCGTCTTCGATTGGTTAGATCAAAACCACGACCAGATGTTGTCGGCCAGAGAGCTTCGTGACCTACCGCAATGGTTAGCCGAACGGGCCGATCCAGAAGGGACGTTGCAGCACGAGTTGATTCCCGACGCCTTTCATCTTGTTCTGGGAAGGGGTGATCCCGACCGCAACGATCAACTCTTCACGATGGATGCCACGGACCGCATGGTCTCCGAGTCTCGCCCACGTTGGGCACAAGCGATGGACAGTAACGGCGATGGCGATATCGATGCTGCTGAGTTCATTGGCAGTCCCGAGCAGTTTCGGTCGCTCGATCAAAATGACGATGGGTTCATCGATACCATTGAAGCCGGTGGATCCATGGGTGGCGCGGAGTAAGTCCCGCCCGAAACTCTCTCTGGCTTAAAGATGAGAGCCTGACCCTTACAGAGGGGCGTCAACCCGCCCGCTTAATTTAGGCAAAATAAGTCGGTTCTTCCGGTTCAAGGGTTTTCACATCACGTTGAACGGGAATAATCTTCGTCTTCGTTTTGATCACACACGCCCGACAGCCCCCAACCCGCCCGGTCTCTCGTGGGAGTTATCAAACGCCTAGCGTTCACCGTTTCGGTCATTGCCGTCGCAGCAATGAGTGGCTGGGCCGATGATGTCCCCCTCAAAAAGGGCGATCCTGTTGGTGTTTTCTATGTGACCAAGGCCGGTGGCGCTTTAGATGACGGCGTCGAACCGGGTGAAGAGATTTGCTATCGGTGCCGGTACGGTTCGAGTCCAATGGTGATGGTGTTTATTCGCCAAACGGATGGGCGTGTTCAGCAACTCGTCGAACGACTGGATGCGTCCGTGCAGCGCAATCGGCGGTCGAGACTTCGAGGATTGGTGACGGTGCTGGGGAAAGGCGTCGGGCGACTGCGCGAAACCGCCGCTCGCGTCGCCAATCGCGGCAAAGTGGTGAGTGTTCCGGTCGTGGTCGCAAAAGAGACAGAAACCGGTCCGCCAAATTACAAACTGCCACAGGATTCGCCAGTCACGATCGTTGTGGCGAAAGATAGCCAGGTCGTTCGTGTTTACACGTCTTCCACGACGGATATCCCTGTCGAACAAGTCATCAAAGAGGCGGAGTCCATTCTGGACTGAATGGCTGGCGTTCTTTCAAAGAAGTTGCATTGGCTTGCATCCGCACTGCAAAACGAGCCCTCAACATGCTGCACCGTGGCATTCTTGAGCTAGGTTTCAAGCAAGTTCCCTTTGGATCCCAGCACGATTGTGATTGAGCACGATTGTGGTTGATGCACGACCGTGGTTGGTCCATTGGTGTGAGCGATTCCGGTTAATCGTGTTTTGCGGCTTATCCTTCCGAGATCGTGATGCAGTTCACTCTCAAGCACATCACTTCGTGCGCCGTCGCTGTTTCGTTTGTAGCGATCGTCGCGACTTGCGCTGCGAATACCTCCAGTAGCAGCATTCCAAAACGTCTCATGCCGGCGCGTCCCGCCGACCCGCACAAGGTTCTCAGCAACGAAGCGTGTGTAAAGTGTCACGCGCCATCTGTGGAAGTTTGGCGGCGAACCCCGCATGCGAAAACGTTTGACGAGCTTCATCGTCGTCCGGAAGCCAAAGCGATCGCCAAGAAGTTGGGTTTGCAATCGATCAAACACGAAGGCAGATGTGTCGCCTGCCATTACACTCAACAGGCGAAACCGAATGATGACCCTCACGTTATCGCGGGCATCTCTTGTGAGTCCTGCCACGGTGCCGCGAAAGACTGGAATCCGATTCATCACGACTACGGTGGTGAAGGTCTTAAACGCATCGATGAAACACCCGAACATCGGCTGCAACGAATCGCTGCCAGCATTGAAGCCGGCATGCGAAATCCTGCCAATGTCTATTTAGTGGCCCAAAGCTGTCTCCGCTGTCACACGACGGCCGATGAGGAGCTGGTCAACGTGGGCGGACATTCAGCAGGAACGTTGGATTTTGAGTTTGTGTCGTGGAGTCAGGGTACGATTCGGCATAACTTTGTTCTCAGTGGTGGCAAAGAGAACCAAGTTCGTTCTCAGAAGAAGCTGCGTGTGATGTTCGTTGCCGGCATGATCGCCGAACTGGAGGCCGCATTGCGTGGAACAGCTGTCGCGACACAAAAAGCAAAATATGGAGTCACCGTTGCCAAACGCGCAGCCCGCGCGGCGACGCGATTGAAGAGTGTTGCCCAGAAAGTCGATTCGCCTTACCTCGATGAGATTCTTCAGATATTCGATACGGTTTCGTTGAAACTGAACAACGAAAAACCGCTCGTCGCGGCCGCTGATAAGATTGCTGTGTTGGGCTACAAGTTTGCCGAAAAAGAAACCGGCGACACCTTCGACTCTCTCGACCAGTTCATTCCGACGCCCGATCGCTACAAGTAGTGGAAGTGGATGCGAATCCCGTCGCTATGGGATTCGCAATCTGATCGTTGGTGCATCTCGCAACGTCGTGCTCGTGCTGCCGACGGTTCCTTTGCAACATCATTGTGCTCGTCCTGAGCAAGAGCACCGCTGCGCTGATGATGGAGGACTTGCACGAACCACTACTTCACATTTGAACAGGTAAAGCTTCACTTTATCACCCAGAGGAAGGGTGACAAATCAGCCGTCAGCAATCTTTTCTCGGCCCGGCGAAGCTGAGTTTGTATCCTGGGGGGAATCGATTCATACTGATCAATCCGGATACGAATCCCTCCTTCATGAGTTGCTGCGGTGCCGAGTTTCAGTCGCCTTGTTTCAATCTTCTGCTTGAGTCTGATTGCTTGGGCAGGATGGGAGTCGAGTCTCTTAGCTCAACCGCCGGTCGTCATG
Source organism: Planctomycetota bacterium (assembly GCA_039179795.1). GTDB lineage: Bacteria > Planctomycetota > Planctomycetia > Pirellulales > Pirellulaceae > Rubripirellula. Next base: position 41,953 of record JBCDEM010000004.1, read on the forward strand.
ACCGTGGGCCCCGATGGCCAGCCGATGGCCGTTCAGGCGGGGCAGGCCTTTGGTCCTGGTGGTCAACCGCCCGCGAAACCAGGTGAAGCTCAACCCGGCGGGAAACCGGGCAAGCCGGGTGACGAATCGAAGGAGAAAAAAGAGGAGGGGAAAGAAGAGTCGCCAGACCCCAAGGTCATCCGACGAGATTCAACCGAAGCTGGCGAAGGCAACCCAGAAGAACTGAAGGCAACCGTCGGTGACGATGGAAAAGTTGCTTTTCAATTTCGCAATCAGGGATGGGTCGAGTTGGTCCAGTGGCTCGCGGAGATTTCCGATCAGCCACTCGACTGGTTGGAGTTGCCCGGTGACCGAGTCAACATGCGATCACCCGGTCGTTACACCGTGGAAGAGACGCGCGACCTGTTCAACCGACACCTGCTCGCCCGTGGTTACACGCTGTTGGAAGTCGATGGAGGACTGACGGTCGCGAAAACAGATTCGATCAATCCGGCGATCGTTCCGCGTGTCGAGTCCAATCAACTCACCGGAATGCAACCACATACCTTTGTTCGCACGTCGTTGGACGTCGGATGGCTTTCCGCTGAAAAGCTAGCCGCTGAATTGGCTCCAATGATCAGCAGCAATGGGAAGCTCACAGCGCTCACGACGACCAATCGAATCGAAGCGATGGACGCAGCGATCAACCTGAGGCAAGTGGCGGATCTGTTGCAACAAGAGATCAGTGAAGAGAGCAAAGAAGCGCTCGTGCCGCAGTTTCAACTTCGCTACTTACCTGCCGAGGAAGCGAAAAAGATGCTGGAGCAATTCTTGGGTATCGAGAAAAAATCGCAAGCTCCGATGACGCCTCAACAAATGCAAATGATGCAGCAGATGAGGCAGCAGAATCCTAATGCGATGGCTGGCGCGAAACCGAAATTGGAGATCTCAATTGTCGCCAACACGCGACAGAATTCCGTCATTATCCGGGCTCCGGCCGATCGTGTCGCTGCGGCAATGCAATTTCTGAAACAGGTCGACGTGCCCAGCGCATCAATGATGTCGTTGTCAGATATCCAAACACGCGTCCAGGTGTTTCGACTGGCATCTCTCGATCCCGAAAAGCTGATCGAAATCGTCGGCGAGATGAACATTTTGGAACCATCGACTCGCGTTCGCGTTGACTCGGACAACAACGCGTTAATTGTTTCCGGCTCTGCTGCCGACCGCTTTATCATCGATTCGCTGATCAAGCGTCTTGATGGTACGGGACGACGTTTCGAAGTCCTGCCTCTCAGGCGTCTTGATCCTGTGGAAGTTGCGGAATCGATTACGTTTTTGATGGGTCAGAAAAACGAGGATGACGACCAGTCGCGTCGCCGAAACTTTTTCTATGGCTACTACGGTGGCCAGCAAGATAAGAAAAAGCCAAAGGACGAATTTCGGGTCGCCGCAAACTCTCGCTATCGTCAGGTTCTTCTCTGGGCCAACGAACAGGAGATGGAAGAAGTCCAATCGCTGCTCGTCAAACTCGGTGAGTTGCCGCCACCGGGAGGCAGCGCGCGTACGTTGCGTGTCATCGATGCTTCTGCGACACCCGAGACATACGAATACTTACGCCGATTGCAGCAGCAGTGGAATCGACTGTCTCCAAATCAATTGGAGCTACCCAATCGCGAACAGTTCCGGGAACCCAATGAGCGTCCGTTCGAAACCACTGAAGAACCGGTTGAACCGACCGAAGAAGAGCCCACCGATCGTAAGCTCAAAGATGGAACATTAGCTTCGCAACGGAGTGACTCGCCATTCCGATTCACTGCATCTCAAGACGCCGGTCAATCCACAGAGCAATCCGATCCGGCAAATCAGCAGGCAGACGCAAACGCTCCTGCAGCGGCTGACGATCGACCAAGCGGCGGAGCACCTGGATTTCCATCCATCCAGTCTTCCCAAGAATTTGACCGCATGTTTGGTTCTGGAGATTCAAGCGCGGATCCCACACGAAGTCCTGATTCCAATCAACTGTCACCTGACAGTGACGCCACACCGAATCGTAAAGCCCCTCCTGCGATTCGCGTTGAAGTCGACAAAGATGGCAACTTGATGTTGTCCAGTCCTGACACAATGGCGTTGGATCGTTTGGAGAACTTAATGCTCCAGATTTCACCCCCCAAGCGACCCTACACGGTCTTTCATATCGAACATGCCTCCGCACTTTGGATGCGTTTGAATTTGGAAGACTACTTCGAGGACGAAGAAGAAAACGATGACGATCTGTTTGGAATTCTTTTCTTTGGATTCGACGGATCATCCAACAAAGACGATAACCCATCAGGTTTGGGCAAAGGTGCGAAACTTCGCTTCATCGATGACTTGGATACCAACACGTTGGTCGTCAGTGGAGCGACGAATGATCAACTCCGTACCATCGCTGAGTTGATTGAGTTGTGGGATGTGCCCGAGCCGGTGAACAAACGTAAAACTCGATTCACCAAGCTGGTTCCGGTTTCCTACGGGAAAGCGGAACAGATCGCAGGCACCATCAAAGACGCTTATCGTGATTTATTGAGCAGTAACGATAAAGCTTTCGCACAAGGCGGCCAAAATGGTGGAGCTCCGGGAGGCGGTGGAAACTCGAATCAAGCCTCCAAGAGCCGAAGAGGTAGCGGTAGCAGTTTCCAATCGGAGAGCGGCGAGGATGGTGGTGGCACCAACTTCTCTTTCAAAGGGAAACTCTCAATTGGCATCGATAGTGTAGGAAACACGCTGCTGGTTAGCGCCGAGGGAGAACCGTTGCTGGATCTGGTCGTTGACATGATCGACCAGTTGGATCAAGCCGCACGGCCTCAGGGCGAAGTGCAAGTGGTCGAAATTCCAGGTGGATTGAGTGCACAAGGATTGCAGAACGCATTGCGTCCGCTCGGCGTCGAAGCTGAAGTGACGCCGTTGTCTGGTCAGGGCAACAACCCCCGAAGAAATGGTCGTGGGAATCCTTCCGTTAACACGCCCAATGGGTTTCAACCGGGTCAGTGAGCCGTTGTATTCGCGAGATGGAGCGTTAGTCGCTTCCAATCGCGTGGCTGGGTCCATGCCCGAAGCCACCTTGGGTTGCTACATTGAAGCTTGCGTGCGGTTTCATTCCCTAGGTCTTCCACTCTGCGGCTGATGCAAGCTTCTTTATCGCATCGATGGTCGCGGTGGATGATGAGCCGCGCCGGCTGGGTCTTGGTGGGCTGGCTGTTGCTGACCGCGACGATTCGAGTCATCGCTCCTGGCTGGAGCGACGTTGCCTACGATGGTGATTTTGAATACTTGCCGGAGGAAATGACCAGCGTTGGTGGTGGGCGGCTGCTGGACGAAGCATTCCCAACCGATCGCGCGCGAAGTCAGGTCGTTCTGATCCTGGCTCGGAGTGACGGAGAGTACCTGTCGAGTGATGAAATCGTAGGGCTCGATCTGCTGAGACGACTCTATCACCGATTGGCAGAAGTTAGTTGGCAACGAGCAATCCAGAACGGATACGAAGGCGGTCCACCACAAGAAGGTGAACCGTGGTCTCGTTGGATTCAACTGACGCGTGACGCATTGGATCAAAGCATCAACGCGGACGAGTCGTTCTATGAACTTCTCGCCGATCAAGTCCCCGACGATGCGCCGACAATGGTCACACCTCGTATGGCGATCGCTCATTGGGATCGCGGCAAGCTGCTTGAAGAGTGGGGGGATTCGGAGGAAGCCGTCGGCGATGATTTTGAGGCGGCTCTCGTGTTCATGCCAGATCTCCCCACCGTCGCTATTCCCATCGAAGAACGTTCGCTGGAACCGTGGAAGCCACTTCTTGACGTCTTGTCATGGAACGACAAAGTCATCGGTTCGCGAATGAGCAAAGAGCAAGCGCGTTTGGCGATCTTGCAGATGTCCAGCGAACTCGCCGCAACGGGCAACATTCAAACCGTCGAAGCCATCCATGAACTTGTCGATGAAGTCCTCCAGTACAGCGGTCCGTTCACGGACCCAGGCTTGGAGCTGTCAACAACCGGCTCGGCCGCAATCGGTGGCGAAACCTTGATGGCAGCTCGAGACGCCATTAAGTACACAGAGGGGATTACCGTTGTGATGATCTTGCTGATCTTAACAGCGGTCTATCGAGCACCGCTGCTGATCATCGTTCCGATGTTATCCATTGGTGTAGCGGTCCTGGTCTCAACATCACTCGTTGCCTTACTCACGAATCTATCGATCGCCGAGATCATTCCTGGATTGGACATTCGCATCTTCACGACGAGTCGGATCTTTATCATCGTGATTTTGTTCGGGGCTGGCACGGACTACTGTCTCTTTCTGATCTCTCGATTACGCGAGGAGTCGGCACGAGCGACATGGCCAGTGGCATGCGAACGCGCACTTGAGGGAGTGATGGGAGCGCTGATGGGCAGCGCAATGACCACCATCGTCGGTCTTGCCATGTTGTGGATCGCCGACTTTGGAAAATTCCATTACACCGGCCCAGTTGTCGCAATCTGCTTGAGCGTCGGTTTACTTGTTTGCACATCATTGACGCCGGCGATGCTGCGTTTAATCGGCCCCAAAGTTTTCTGGCCTTCCAAAGCAATCGTCCAAGAAGAGTCGAGACATGATCTTCTCGGTCACGCTAAAGAAAAGCAACGATTGGTTACACGAAACGTGTGGAACTGGATTGCTGTTGTGATCACGCGTTATCCGACGAGCATGCTGATGATCGGTGTTGCTCTTCTTTTGTTGCCTGCTTACATCGGTTTTCGAAACGAGGATTCGGTCACCTACGATCTCAGCAGCCAACTGAATCACTCCGCGTCCAGTCGCAGGGGTTTGCGACAACTCCAGCGGCACTTTGACATAGGCGAGATCACACCTGTCACCGTGCTGTTGCTCCGAGAGCGCGAGACCGCACGCGAAGAATTTGAAAAACAGATCAAATCACTCGCGGAAAAGATCTACACCGTGGAAGGTGTTGCGACCGTGCGGACCGCCGACGATCCGCTCGGTGACTTTCCGCCCGAGCGTGGCGAAATGGGCCTATTTAACAAAGATGCATGGAAACGTCGCGCGTTACGCAACCACCGCGTTGCACAGGAGTACTTTTTCTCATCCATTCCGAAATTTGAAAACCGATTGGCCCGTTTGGATGTCACCATCGATGGCGATCCATTTTCCGTCGAAACGGCTGCCATCGTCGACCGAATCGGTCAATTCATGGAATATCAAACCAACGTTGAAGGATCGAATTGGCAGGATGCAACGATATGGTTGACCGGTACAACGCCATCGATCATCGATCTACGGAGTGTCACCCTGCGTGACAATCGTCGAATCAAAATCGCCGTCGTTATTGCGGTCTTCGCCGTTTTGCTCGTGGTGATTCGACGGATTTGGCTCTGCATCTACTTGATTTTGACCGTGCTGATCAGTTACTACGCCACTCTCGGTCTGACCTTATTATTCTTCCGCAATGCGTATGGAGATGATTTTGTCGGTCTTGATTGGAAGTTGCCGCTGTTCTTGTTCGTCATTCTGGTTGCGGTGGGTCAAGACTACAACGTTTACCTCGTCACAAGAATCGTTGAGGAGCGACAGAAACGCGGTTGGTTGGCGGCACTGCGACGTGCCGTTGCGCGAACGGGCGGCATTATCACCGCCTGCGGCCTCGTAATGGCCGCGACATTTTTCAGCATGACCGCGTCGGCATGGTTCCCGTCGCTGACCGCATGGTTTGGATTTTCCAACGCAACGGACGGACTTGCGTTGCGCGGGATCATCGAACTCGGTTTCGCACTGGGCCTGGGCGTTCTTATCGATACCTTCTATGTGCGCACCATTCTTGTTCCCAGCGCTGTTGCTGTCTTCGGGAAACTCGCCCATCGACACGCGTAAGACGATGTTCGCGTGAACATACATCTATGCAACGGCGTCCGTTGAGTCACTAAATCGCTCGCGAAAAATGCGTTGGATTAATACACTTCGCTTGTAATCGTTTGATTCGGTGAAAAACTTTGTCGATGGATCATCGCGATTATTACAATGGAAGATGGTCTATCGGAGTCTGTCATGGATACATCTGACAATTCAAAGCGTCGCTTAACGGTCAACGCCGCATTTCTGAAAGATATCAAGGATGATAATCACGATTTGAAGGTGATCTTGGATCGCATATCACCGCTGGCAGCGCACCAACAGACTGCCATCAACCACTGGTCGGAGCTCGTAACACTTTTGGAACAGCTATGCGATCAGATGGCACTTCATTTTTCATTAGAAGAAGCCTACGGCTACTTTGATGATGCCGTCACGGATGCACCGCAGCTTTCCATTGATGCCGAGTGCCTTCGAAGTCAGCATCCAGCTCTATTCAAGATGATTCGTGGACTTGCGGATCAGTCTCCGGAAGTTTCAACCGAGAATGGCGATCAAGTCGACCAGTTCCTTCAAGCCTATCATTCGTTCCGTCATGAATTCGCTGAGCATGAAGAAGCCGAACTCAAGCTGATCCTCGATGCGCTTGATGACGACTTGGGTGTCGGTGACTAGGCAAATTCGATGGGGTACGGCAAAACGTCTGCTATAGAATCGCGTCCGGTTCGAACCATCAACAATCGATCGACTCCAAGGGCAACACCGCTACATGGCGGTAGGCCGATCTCCATTGCTCGCAAGAACTGCTCTGGAAGCGGAAGCGTTTCTTTCCCAATCTGCTCGCGTTGACGATTGGCATCTTCAAAACGTTCTCGCAAGATTTCAGCATCCCCTAATTCGTGATACCCATTTGCCAGTTCGACGCCATCGACAAAAAGCTCAAACCTGGCGGCACATTCCGTATCGTCGTCGGCAACGCGAGCAAGCGCCGCCTGACTGAGCGGATAATTTCGAACAACGATGGGTCGTCCAATCCCGAGCTTTGGCTGTATCGACTGCGACCAAAGCGTTTCCAGTAGCCCATCGCGATCGCTACCTAGTGAGGTCGCAAGACCCTCATCAAACTGTGCGACGCATTCAGCCAAATGTTTTAGTTCACCATGGATGGGATCGAACCCAAGGTGTTCTTGAAACAAGGTCCGGTAATTTCGCTCATCGAAACCCTCTCGTCCAAGAATGTCGCATGCCAGTTGCCCGAGTCGTTGCACCTCCTCATCAATTCCGGCTGAGAGCTCGTACCATTCCAGCATCGTGAATTCGATGTTGTGTTCAGCGCCTCGCTCGCCTCCGCGAAACGTCGGCCCCAAGCTGTAAATCGACGGCGCGCCCTCGGCCAACAGACGCTTCATCGCTGCTTCTGGAGATGTTTGTAGGAAGTAGCGATCTGGCACGGAGTCAGATAAACGAAGCTGGTCACCGTGGACAGGAATGGGATCGATATGAACGTCGATGATGCATTCGCGGGAAAGGCAAGCCGGCTGAACTTCGCAGAACCCTCGCCCGTCAAACCACACTCGAAGCTCACGCAATAACTCCGCGCGTTGACCGATCATCCATCGCAACTGTTCTCTTCGATCATTCATGTCGCTGGGATTAGAGTGAATCGCAAACGATCTTTGCAGGGGCTCTCGTGCGGAAAAGAGGTGCAGATCCCTTCACACACGTCTAGCAGATTCTCACGTGCGACGCGTACCGCTAAAATGATGGGCTCGCGCTCTTTCCATGAGCGTTCTTGTCACTTCCCGAGGCATTATGGACTCCGAGTCAACCCGATACGCACGACAAATCCAGTTCGCGCCGATTGGCCAGGAAGGTCAACAGAAAATCGGACAAGCAACGGTGTCGATTTTGGGTTGCGGAGCGTTGGGCACGGTCGCCGCCGAGATCCTGGCTCGTTCGGGTGTTGGGCATCTGAGAATCATTGACCGCGACGTCGTCGAATGGACGAACCTTCAGCGTCAGTCACTCTTCGAGGAGCAAGATGCACGTGATGGTCGATCCAAGTCCGATGCTGCTTGCCAGCGACTCGCGAAGATCAACTCTGAGATTGAATTACAGCCCATTGTCGCGGATGTGACATCGGGCAACATCGATTCAATCTTGATGGGCTCCGATCTGATCATCGACGCAGCCGACAATTTTTTGATTCGTTTTCTGCTGAATGACTGGTCGTTAAAAACAAACACCGCATGGGTCCACGGAGGATGTGTCGGTGCAACGGGTCAGGTGATTCTGTTTACCGGTGCCGGGTCACCCTGTTTCAGGTGCCTCGTGCCGGAACCACCACCTGCTTCATCCGTCGATACGTGTGACACGGCCGGAGTCATCGGTGCCGCCACGCATTTCATCGCGAGTCTTCAATCGACCGAAGCGATTAAGTGGTTATCTGGGAATCAAGGTGCCGTCGACCAGACACTGTTGTCTGTTGACCTGTGGAACAATCGAATTCGAAACCTCAAACTCTCACCGACGATTTCGAAAGACTGTGTCGCGTGTGGCCGTCGGACGTATGAGTTCCTGGAAGGAAGCCGTGCCTTATCTGGAGAATCGGCCGCTGTGCTGTGTGGTCGCGATGCGGTGCAGATCAGTCGACCATCGGAAAACGACATCGATCTGTTGCGCTACGGTCAACGATGGGAATCCGTCGGAAAAGTCCAAACAACGCCTTTCTTTGTTCGTCTCTTCCCCGATGATGATCACAGTGTCACGCTTTTCCGAGACGGCAGGGTCGTGATCACCGGAACGTCCGAAATCGCTGAAGCACGAACGTTATGCGATCGGTACGTGGGAGGATGAAAATGTTGGCCAGTCATTTAGCGCTCTTCTATTCCACGCTGATTTTTTTGCTGTTCGCGTTCATGGATACTGCCGCCGCGCAGACACAGCCGATCGCCATTCGTGAATCGATCTATCAAGATCGAGACCATTTTGTCGTTGAGACTTCGAATGCGACCTACTGGCTGGACCAAAAATCTGGCGGGCTTTCCAAGTTGGTCGATCGAGAAGGCATCGATTGGATTCAATTCAGAATGAAGCCTTGGGGAAAGTATCCGGCTTCTGCGAGCGGGGCGTTCCGTGGACTTCCCAATCTGTTGTTTGGCGACCAACATGCGGAAAGCGGCTTCGGCCACCCGGGTTGGGACCGAGCGTCGAGCCGGCAAGTTGATGCAACCACAATCGAAAGCACCAGCGAATCGGGGCATTGGCAACTGCGCTGGAGTTTTAGTGCATCGGACGTACGCCTGAGCGTGAAAACTTCCCTACCGGACGCACGCTACTGGTTCTTGTACGAGGGTCCGATCGCCGGACGTTGGTCGCCAAACAATCAATACTTCGCTTCCGATACGTCCAAACCATCCAAAGCTTTGTACGATTACACCGCCGGTGAGCGAAACGTGGGTCGCTGGCGGTGGGCTTACTTCGGTGACCGATCGAAGCAACGTGTGTTGTTTGTTTTGCACGAGCAGTCCGATCAGCACGACGACACGTTCTAATTCCTAGGCAACTCAAAGGAAGGCATCGATTCGCGCGACGGAATGGTTGTATTCGGATTTGGTCGTGGGCCGAAGGGAATTGAACCACTGCTGCGAGGTTCACAGTCGTTCCGCTTAGGATTCCTCGAACAGCGTGGCGATGACGTGCAATCCTACAACACGATAACGAAACAACTGAACGCTCAACTTCCATCGAATTCCAAGTAGACCATGCCATTAACCGAACAGGCTCAAGCATTCGTCAACGCCATTAAAGTCGCCAATGCACCTGGCTGGCATGAAATGCCTCCGGCTGAAAGTCGCGAAGTGTTCGCCAGCTTTGGGGATGTCTTCGGTGAAGCACCGGAAGTCCAACGAGTGAAAGATCACTTGATAGACAACCGGATTCCGGCGCGTGTTTATGCTGACACTCAAAAACCGGCACCGGCCGTAATGTATTTTCACGGTGGCGGTTGGGTGCTGGGAAACCTGGACACACACGATTCACTCTGCCGCCGACTCGCAAAGCAGTCCGGTTGTGTGTTGGTCGCTGTCGATTATCGGCTAGCTCCAGAACATCCTTTTCCTGCTGCGTTTGATGACTGCGTTCGAGCGACACGGTTCGTCGCAGACCATCCTAAGATGTTTGGTTCCACTGGCAAGATGGCGGTGATGGGTGACAGTGCGGGCGGAAATCTGGCTGCTACGGTCGCGTTGCATGCTCGCGATCACGACGGGCCATCTATCGATCTGCAAGTATTGATTTACCCCGTCATCGAACCTGACTTCAGTTCGTCAACCTATGAGAATTATGCGGAAGGTTTCGGACTAACGCGTGTTTCGATGCAGTGGTTTTGGCAACAGTATCTCGGCAGCCAGCCAGCTTCGCCATTCGTTATTCCTTCGACTGCGGAGACACTAGCAGGTCTACCGGCCAGCCATGTGATCACCGCTGAATATGATGTCTTGCGCGATGAAGGAGAATCATTCGCCGAGAAATTGAAATTGGCCGGCGTTCCCACGACGATTCGCCGTTACGATGGAAACCTGCATGGATTCATCCACTTTGCGGGAGCATTCGATGATGGCATGCAAGCCGCCAAGGATATTGGCGAGATGCTTCAATCCCACTTGTTGAAGTGAGTCCGTTGATCATTCCCCACCGTCTTAAAATCACGTTGCGATGTTTGATGATCATCGCCGTCGCCAGTTGCCCACTCATTTCGATCGCCGCCGACCCTGGCATGACCGCGGCCGAAAGAAAAGCATACGAGCAGCACGCATTGACCAACCGAGGTGATGTCAAACGTGGAGCAAAGCTTTTCGCGGATGTTAAACGTACTCGATGTGAGACGTGTCATCGTGTGGCCGGAAAAGGTGGAGAAGTCGGCCCAGACTTGTCGCGGATCGGTGGCAAGTTTGACCGACCGCACTTGATTGAGTCTTTGTTGGAACCGTCCCGTCAGATCGTCGAAGGATACCGAACCAGCCTCGTGCTAACGACCGACGGACGCGTCCTCAATGGTGTGGTTAAACAAGAGAGCGAACGATCACTGACTCTCCACGACGCGGAAGGCAAGCCCAACGTTATCGGACGCGACGATATCGAATCGCTGCGAACCAGTGAAGTCTCCTTGATGCCGGACAACTTAGCTTCATCGTTGTCCAAACAAGAATTCACGGACTTGGTGGCTTACCTTGAAACACTTCGAAGTGGAGCCAACAAAAAGTTTGGTGCCGGTGTCCGCGGCCCAATAAGCGTCCCCGAAGCGTTCCAGGTGCAAACCATCGCGACAGGTTTGACGGGAGCGGTCGCACTGGAAACGCTTGACGATGGTCGAATTTTGGTGTGTGAACAGACCGGAACGCTGCGTGTCATCAAGAACGACCAACTACTGACCGAACCCATGTTGTCACTGTCAGTGGACAGCAACTGGGAACGCGGTTTGATCGGAGTCACGGTCCATCCAGAGTTTCCGGCGTCCCCTTGGGTTTACGTCTGCTACGTAGCCGCGAATCCCTATCCGCACCATCGGATCAGTCGCTTACGCGTAACCGCTGACACTGCTGACCCGAAGAGCGAACAGATTCTGCTACGGGGCGATGATCAAACAAAGATGGGTGGAAACGTTCCCGCCGGTCATCAGGGCGGTGCGATTCATTTTGGCAACGACGGTCATTTGTACATCGCCATCGGCGAACAAACTGCTGGCATACCAGCACAGAAACTGGATACGTTTCTCGGTAAGATTCTTCGAGTGACGGACTCAGGAGAGATGCCAAAAGACAATCCGTTTTTGAATCAAACAAAAGACAAGTACCGCGCGATTTGGGCGATTGGATGCCGCAACCCTTTCACGTTCGCTATCCGTCCAACCGATGGAATGATGTTGATCAATGACGTCGGTGGAAAGTTCGAGGAAATCAACCCGGGTGTGGCCGGCGCAAATTATGGTTGGCCAAACGTCAATCATGGAATGACGCAGCAACCTGGGATCAAGGGTCCAATCCATGTTTATCCACAAGCATCGATTTCCGGTGGTGACTTTGCACCAACGACTCTGCCTGGCAAACACAGTGGTCGCTACTTTTTTGCAGACTTCGTTCATGGCTGGATTCGCACGATCGATCCAGCGAACGGCAAACAAGCAGATGCATTTGCCTCCGGCTTGCGTCGTCCCGTCGACATGCGGTTCTCGCGCGACGGATCGCTTTACGTGTTGTTGCGGAACGCGTGGGTCAAAGACGACAAATTCGTCAGTGACACTGGATCCTTGTTGAAGATCTCTCGTCGTTCGCCCCAAACGCTGAGCGAGTGAATGGTCGCAACGTGTGACCCACGATGTCGGCCCGAGTTCGAATTCTTCGAAATAACCGATCCTTAACGAGTCGGCTGTGTGTGCATCGATTGCGCACGTTCCGATCGTGAGCGGGTTATCATGTGCTCTCGAAAGGAAGGCACATTTGTGCGCGGTCGCGTCTGAACCAAAAACACATTGACGAGCCATGAATCCAACGAATCCCTCACTGCGACGTCGTGAATGGTTAACGTATGCCGCGTTTGGAAGCGCCGCGCTCGCGACGACAAACGGTGCTGCGTCAGCCGAGGATCAACAGAAAGCGGGTCAGCGTCGCTATGCGATGAAGAAGTCGATCAACCTGTGGGCGTTCCCGTATCCCGACAAAATGTCATTGCAGGATTGCCTGCAGACCGCGAAAGACGCTGGGTTCGATGGAATCGAATTGAACTACGATCTCGACAGCGAACTTTCACCGAAATCGGGAACAAAGGAGTTCACGCAGATTCGACAGATGGCAGACAAGATTGGTATCGCGATCAGCGGTGTTTGCTCGTTTCTGTTTTGGCCTTATCCACTCACCAGCAATGATCCGGCTGAACGAGCCAAAGGGATGGAGCTGGCTGGGAAAATGACGCAAGCCGCTCATGATTTGGGCACGGACAACCTATTAGTCGTGCCCGGTGCCGTACACATGCCATGGCGCGAAGATCACGACCCAACACCGAATGACGTCTGCGAACGTCGGGCGAAGGAAGCCATTGGTAAGTTGTTGCCGCAAGCCGAGAAGCTGAAGGTTTCGCTCAACATGGAAAACATATTCTTTAATGGCTTCCTTCTTTCACCCATGGAAATAAACGACTTCGTCGACCGTTTTGAGAGCGAATACGTCAACGTCCATTTCGATACTGGAAACATCATGGAGTATCAGTTTCCGGAACACTGGATCCCCATCTTGGGCAAACGCATTAAGAACGTTCACTTGAAAGAGTTCACGAAGAAGGGAACCGATCACTCGCTTGAGGCGTTTCGACCTTTACTCGACGGAACCACGAACTGGCCAGCAGTTCTGGAGGCATTTGAGACGACGGGCTACGACGGATACCTGACGTTTGAGTATTTCCATCCATACGCGCACTTCCCCGAAGCCTTGATCTATCAAACCGCCGATTCACTCGATCGCATGCTAGGCATTAAACCTTCGAAGGTTGTTTGAGTCAGTCCGGCTGGGTGCATTTAGGGCTCCGCAACGGTGCATTGAAACCGGCTGAGAAGCGAGTTGACACAAGAGTGTTCATGCGTACACTTACGCGGTCATTCTTCCGGAACGGGAAAGGGAATCACGGATGTCAAAGTCACGTCCAGATGCAGTGCTAGGCGACCCGATCGATCTTCTGCGAGATCGCTTTGGAATGCGCCGATTCCTTGATGGTCAGCACGCTGTGGTGGAACGGCTGTTGGCAGGAAAGAACGTGGCGGCTGTCTTTCCAACCGGCGGCGGCAAGAGCCTTTGCTATCAGTTACCCAGCCAAATGTTTTCTGGCACGACGGTTGTTGTCTCGCCACTGATTGCCCTGATGAAAGACCAGTGCGACGCATTGAAGAATCGGGGCGTCGCTGCGGCACGCCTCGATTCGACGCTCACGGGACAAGCATTCTCCGAAGCGATGGAGGGCATTCGCAACGGCTCGACGAAGCTGTTGTATGTGGCGCCGGAACGGTTCTTCAACGAACGCTTCCTGGCATCGATGAAACAACTACGGATCTCACTCTTCGCGATCGACGAAGCGCATTGTATTAGTCAGTGGGGACACAACTTTCGTCCCGACTACCTAAAGCTCGCCGATCTCTGCCAAATGCTGGAGGTGGAGCGAGTCCTCGCCCTGACGGCCACCGCGACTCCCCAGGTCCTAGGTGACATTCGCGAAGCGTTTCAAATTGCGCCACAGGATGCGATTCGTACACGGTTCCATCGACCAAACTTGCAGCTTCTTAGCTCGCGTGTCGAAGACGAAGATGCCTATCACCGTTTGTTAGACCGACTGAAGAATCGACCAGTTGGATCAACACTCGTCTACGTCACTTTGCAACGAACCGCCGAAGAGGTTGCGGAAAGGCTTAGCGAGGACGGTGTCGAAGCCACAGCGTATCACGCGGGTATGAAGCCAGAAGATCGCGAAAGCATCCAACGTGACTTCATTGCGTCTGAACAGTCCGTCGTTGTGGCGACCATTGCGTTTGGCATGGGTATTGATAAACCTGACATTCGATACGTGTACCATTTCAACCCACCGAAGTCACTGGAATCCTATGCACAGGAGATCGGTCGCGCCGGACGTGATGGAAAGAACTCCCTTTGCGAGATGTTGCTGGTGCCAGATGATCGAATCGTCTTGGAGAACTTTGTTTACGGTGACACTCCATCACGACATTCCGTCGGTCGTTTTGTTGATTTAGTCGCCGGGCAAAATGACCCGTTTCACTTGTCACACTATCGAATGTCAAACGAAACCGACATTCGCGTTCTCGTACTGCGCACGCTGTTGACATATCTCGAACTCGATGGCTACCTGCAGGCGACCTCACCGCGTTACGATACCTACAAAATCAAACCTCTGGTAACGTCCCAAACCATCCTGAGTCACTTTCACGGTGAACGACGCGAATTCGTCAGTGGTATCCTGTCGTCTCTGACCAAGTCACGCACCTGGTTTCATCTCAACATGGTGCTGACCGCCAAGAAACTAGGCGTCGAACGTGAGCGTGTGGTCCGCGCTATCGAGTACATGAGCGAGCGGAATTGGCTGGAGGTGCAAGTATCAGACTTGGTACACGGGTATCGATGGCTGCGTCGAATCAAGGATGTCAAGACTCTGGCGGACGATCTGTACGAACGTCTGGCCAAACGTGAACAGTCAGAGGTCGATCGAATCGACGAGATCTTTCAGTTGGCGAGTGCACAAGATTGTCTGGCAAACAGTCTCGCAAGCCACTTTGGTGAATCACTTGAAGTCGCGTGCGGTGAGTGCAGTCACTGCCTGGGAGATGGTCCGTTTGAAGTCGCGGTGGGAAAAGACCGTTCGATTGGTACGTCTGCAAGAACCGTCATCGAAGCATTGGAACGTGAGTATCCGGATCGCTTCACAACCACACGAGACAAAGCGCGCTTCTTGTGTGGATTGTCGTCACCTGGATTCGTTCGAGCGAAATTGACTCGACACGCTAGCTTCGGAGTCTGTGAACGCATTCCGTTTTCATCGGTGCTTCAAGAGCTGGAGTCTGCGTGACCCCTCGGCTTCAGCAGAATCGACGACCGTTTGACCGGGACACCGCAAGTAGCGTCAAAGCCCAAGGTAACCAGAGTGGGGAACGAAAGCCGTCGTTTGTGATCCCATTGGCCGTACGGTCAAGCTTTACGAAGCAACGCGTGGTCATACACAAGCTTCATGAGCAGAGCGAACCTTCTGACGGTAACGATTGTCATCCGTGCAAAGAAAGTCTGTACAGAGTAACAAAGACCGATAGCGGCGAAGCAGGTTCGCTATCAGGAAGGAATTGAAATGGCACGTTCATTGGATGTCATTCTCGTAGTCGATTTGGAATCGACGTGCTGGGACGGGGAACCTCCTTCCGGCCAATGCAGCGAGATTATCGAAGTGGGACTTTGCCCGGTTGATGTAAAGACATTAACTCGGCTTGAGAAACGCAGCCTCCTCATCAAGCCGGTAAAGTCCGTCATCAGTGAGTTTTGTACAGAGCTCACCACGCTGACCCCAGACATGTTTACCGAAGCAGGCAGCCTTGCCGATGCGGTGAAGATTCTGAAGAAAGATTACGACTCCAAGAACCGACTCTGGGCCAGTTGGGGCGACTATGATCGACGCCAATTCGAGCGAGTCTGCAAGGATCTAAATGTCGGCTACCCATTTGGCCCAAGCCACCTAAATATCAAGTCATTGTTCGCTGCTGCAACTGGCATCGGTCATGAACTCGGTTTGGACGGAGCATACAAACAACTCGGTCTTGAGCTTGAAGGCACGCATCACCGAGGTGACGACGATGCTTGGAACATTGCCAGAATTCTATGTCGGCTTCTGAAGAAGATGAGAGGCGACGGCAATGAGTGATAATGACATGCCTCTCAACACGGAATCGTACTCGGATCAAATTGTTCGATGGCCTGAAACCGGACGGCACATCCTCGCCCAATACGACGAAGAAACGATCATCGTTTACCAAGCCTATCAACCAGCGATCGGGCACTTCGCAGCCGAGCATGGTTACTTCGGTGGCCCATTCAAGTACACACGCATGAGTTGGATCAAGCCAAACTTTCTTTGGATGATGTACCGCAGTGACTGGGGACGCTCGCAGGGGCAGGAAGTCGTTCTTGCCATTCGGCTGCGACGAACGTTCTTTGATTCATTGCTACAGCAAGCTGTGTTCTCCTCATTCGGAGCCTCCGGCTACTTAAATCAAGAGGAATGGAAAGCGGAGGTTGGTCGCAGCGATGTTCGCCTTCAATGGGACCCGGATCATCTTCCAACGGGCGGCAAGTGTGAGCGACGAGCCGTCCAACTCGGCCTGCGAGGTGGAGCCCTCGAGGCGTTCGGCAAGCGGGAGGTCGTCGAGATATTGGACGTGAGTCAATTCGTCGCTAAGCAACGGGAGAATAGTGGTGATTGGAAGTCCGGCACACTCATGACTCCAACGGAACGAGTCTACTATCCGAAGGACTCCAAAGCTGTGAACAACGTGGGACTCGATTTGGCGGAATGAAAGTCGGCGAATCGAGTCACCCTACGGTGTCGGTCACTTCTCCATCTCTGTCTTTGATTTCAACTGGCACGACGTGGATTGAAAGACTCGGGCACGAGACACACTGGTAAATACCTCGAACCGGTTGCAGACTGTCAGCAAAGTACATAACAGCTTCGTGTGATAGTGAAATCAGCATGAGTGGTTCTTCATGTCGCCACGCCACAATTTCTCCCGGCTCAAACACAATGCTTGTACCTTTGCCGTAAACCGCAATCGGTTCGCCTTCTGTTAACCGGCCACTCATGAGACTCTTTAGCTGAGCAACAACTGTCGCTCCAATTCTCACTTCGAGTTGATCTTCAGATTCCTTCCACTCAGCAATCGTTCCGAAGACTTCGCTTTGCGAGACGTTTGGCTTTTCCGAAGTGATTTCGTTCCTGACGGATTCGTCTTCAAGGATCGACGGACGAAAAATGTCAGTGATGGACAACGGCGCTAGTTCACTAACTCGGCTGGCAATCGGATCGAAGTACCCTGCCTGAATCAACTCATATTCGTCGCCGCAAAGTCCGACGATTTGCAGGAACTTCACATGGCCGTTGCGGGTGTCCATCTCTTTAAGCTGTTGATCTTGCAGCAACACGATTGCTGTAATGTCGGTCTGTTCTCCGATTGCAATTGGGCCATTCAGTGTCATGTGGTGTCGCTCATCAAACGCATTGCCGGATGAGAACACGTATCGAGCAAGGTTCTGTAGAAAATTAAGCGGCCAAGCAGGCGGTTCCTCATTGTCGGATTCATCACAAGCCAGCCGAAACGTCAACTCAAAGCCGAAGCCGCTGTACTCAGGATCATCCGACTCTTTTTCGTACAGTTCTGAGAATCCGTATGTTACGAAGTGATAGTGCGGTTGCGGCGACAGATTCTTGTAGGTGCTAATACCTTGCAACGGATCATCGCCTCCCAACATCGCAGGCAGGATAGTTCCGTAGTGTTTTGGTTCTCGCTTGCCGTAGATCGGAACAAGCGCAGCATCAATCGCATCCCATCCGATGGATTCGGCTTCATCGAATTCCTCTTGATCACTCACGCCGTAACCGTCAGTTTTCTTTTAGGTGCTTTTGCCGTTCCTCAAGCCACTTGTAATGCTCGGACAAAGGATCGACGGGCTCTTCGTACACAACAGCCCAGCCACATTCTGGCTCCACTGCCAGAGACTCTTCATTCTGTGAAACGCCAAGCAATCCGCCAACGAGTCGCATCTTTGTTTCTTCTCTACCCCAGAAAACGGTGAGTGGTACAGATGTGAAACAAGACGGCACAGCACCGATCCCAACGCCATGCGGGTCATCCCATCGCTCTCGGAAGTGCTGTTTATCATCGATGGCAAGTCGCTCCTGCCAGTCCTTGAGGTACGGATTGCGATACAGCCGCTCCGAGTTGTCTTGGAAGTAAGGAAACAGGATGTTTGCCCAGCCAGTCATGACTGCAGGTCCTGATCCGCTGTTGTACCGAAACATCGACTTCCAAAACTCCGTATTGGCCTTTCCTTCTTTTGCACTTACGAACTCTGCAAGAATCGGGTCTAGCGCAGCGATCCAATCTTCAAGTCCATAGTCAGCGAAACGCCCAGCACGTGTGCGCAGGTTTTGCCAGTCTTCTGTTGTGCCGGTCAACGTGATGCTTGGCGTTCCGCAACCAGCGTACATGATGTACTCGAAGTATGACTTGAAAGATTCCATCGCCATCAGATTGGAAACCGCTCGCTCAACGGGACCGGTTGTGCTGAAGCCAGCTTGCACTAACTCGTTAAGCCCACCCGTGTTTTCGGCGAGTTGATCATTGAACTCCTCGAAGACTTCTGGCCACGGATTGTCTTCGCCGGGTGCGAAATCCATTCGAGTGACTTTCAGTTCCTTCTTTCCCTTGTGCGATACGAAACAATGTCGTAACGCTTCGGCGTTCTCGTTGACATGAAGAGCGAATCCACGAGCCAGCGTGATCCAGATCGCATCCGGCGACAAACGCAATGGGAAATGGTCATAGAACGAAGAACACATGGCCGTAAGCAATGCGTGATCATCGTCGCAGGCAATCAGCGGTTCACGAGGAAGCCATGTCGCTTCAATCGGTCGGCGCAACGCTACTCGCAACTTGCCAATGTAGTCCACTTTCTCGTGTGGCGCTTTGGCAATGACATTTGGTGACACAGGAAACGTGGTATCTGACATTCATGCCTCCAATGATTCGCCGTTAAGGACTTTCGTCATGCGTTCTTTCACGTCGTCGTTCGGTTCAATCTTTGCTGCTGATTGTAATGCGTCAAACGGTGAACCGTGGCGCTGATCAGCTTGCCATTCTGCAAGTGCATTGACGGCCATGTTGCGGTTTCGCACGACCGGGCTCTTCAGCCCGGCTTCGATGAAGGTCGCTCCCTGTCCCGGAAAGCGTCGAAGTTCTTGAAGCAAATAACCCAGACTGGAATGGTGGTCGTAACCGGGACCGAGTCCAAGTTCGTCACTTGGCCCAGTTGCCACGACAGTTAGGTCAATGGAATCCTCGGCAGCTTGAAGCACGGTTGGCAACCGTTCTTCATCTACTTTCCAAACCACCTGAAACCATCGACCGGCATCATTTGGCTTTGCCTGCCAGCGACGCCAGTGATGACCCCACGTCTCAATGCCCATTGAAGTCGCCGCTTGGCTGGCTTGACGGAATTCCATCTCGTCATTACTGAGCAATGCCGTGCCTACTCGTTCCTTCCATTCAGACTTGCTGAGAATACCTTCGCATGTTTCGAGCAGTCTTGATCGACGCTCTGAATCCCATCCACGCTCCGTACGAGCACCCCAATCAGCATCGTCGTCTGACAGGAACTCCTTGATCGCACTGACATGAAGGAAATCTGCAATCGTGTCAGCAGCGTCAGCAATGTGACCCACAAACAATTCGGCAACTAGCGCACCATCGTCATAGTCGTCGATGCACTCGGCAGGACCACCGGCAATCAAAGCCTGAAGAATCTCACCGGCAGAAGTCAACAGTTCTCGGTCAACATCGTCTTCACTGAGCGCACTGAGCAGACCACCAGCAGTGGCGCAGGTGTAGGCGAGGTACTCGTACATAACGCTGTTGCGATAGCCTTCTCGCAGTAACCACGCTTTGATTTCGGCGTCGTCGGTTTGTGCAAGCCGCTCAACAACCTGAATGCGGCCCCATCCATCGACATTGCGAGCGAGCGTCCATAAAGATCGGTTTGTATCTTCGCTTGAGTTGGCCAGAGCAACAGCGCAGAACAAAGTGAACTCATCGTGTCGGCCCAATGTCTGGAACAACTCTTCATTCCCGGCTTCGCCAAACAGGCCAAGAATGGCGATACCAAACTTTGTGGGCTCACGGTCCGGGGCTTCGGTAACGAAAGAGTACGCCAAGTCGTAAAGACGTTGATGTTCGATTCGCTCTTCACTCGTGATTGCCTCAATCACATGATCGATGATCGAAACCGTGTTCTCTTCAATGATGTCGTTGTACAGCGCAGCTTTGTTCGCCGCTGTTGGCTGTCCGCAATACGTCAGCACCAATCCAACGGTCTTGCGAACCTGATCATCGACATCGCCGCCTCCCATGTGATGAGTGGCGACTCCATCCATAGCACCAGCGGCCCAGCGAATCTGCGATTCGGCGTTGACACGTTCATCATCCGGTAGCGTCTCGCCGCCTTCAGTCAGACCACTCTGTGATGAATCAACATGCAAGCGCACGTGTTCATAGATCGATGGCCGCTCATCCCACGGCATCGAATCCAGTTCGTCGTCGTTCTTCTTTGTTCCAAACATCTTGTCGAAAATCCCCACTACTCAGTCTCGCTTTGTTTTGATTCCTGCTCACGCAGTTTCGCTCGCACTTCCATCAGGATGAGGCCGAGCCTGTTCTTGCCGCTGCCATTACCGCCGTCGCCCCAATGAGCATCGTTTGTCGTGTGTTCCACCAGTTTCGCTTCGTCAGTTGCCAGCAGCAGGTCTCGCAGTTCTTCGTGCTGGTTGAATTTCGCCATGACTGCATCTCTCATGACGTTGTCTTTGACGGATTCCCAGTCCCGACGAAGTTTCTTTTTGCGATCTCTTCCAAGTCCGGCGGCAATCATTGGCGTCTTTTCCTTACGGATCTCCTCACGATGCCCGACATCCTTGAATTTCTGAGCCTGAAAGTAGTGCTCTGAAGTTGGCCAGCGTTTGCCCTGAAGGCTGATTGGATACGCTGCGAAATTGGAAAACTCGCCGTATTCATCACCCACGCTTTAGAAGTTGATGACTGACATGGCTGAATCCCGTGTTTCGTTTGGCGTGGACATCTAGTGTATTCCTGTCAAAGACAAAAGTGCGTCAGGGAGGTTCGTTCGGCGTGAACCATTGGCAATGATCTGTGTCTTCAACGGCCGCCGTAATCCGTCTTGTTTGTTGACAACGGTAAGCATTTCTCGGCGACAGCGTGCTGGAGGGCATAGCATTCAACACCAAATTCACCGATCTTTCCGATCATCGGCCTTTGTTGGTTCTTGATGTCGATGAAACGTTGCTTCACGCTTCTGATGCACCTGCCAAACAAACTGCTGACTTTCAAGTCGGGCCTTACTCCGTGTGGCGTAGGCCACCGTTACAGGACTTCTTAGAGGCATGTGCTGCCGAGTTCCAATTGGCTGTGTGGTCTTCATCTACTGCCGATTACCTGCACGCCGTCTTGGATCAGGCTGTTCTTCCCAGTGCAGAGTTTGTCTTCGTGTGGAGTCGTGAACGCTGTGTTCGTCGGTTTGACCCGGAGTGGCAAGAGCACTACTTCGTCAAGGACTTGCGCAAGGTCAAGCGGCTTGGCTTTGATCTTGCACGAGTCTTGATCGTCGATGACACACCCAAGAAGCTCGAACGCAACTACGGCAATGCGGTCTACGTTAAACCGTATTTCGGCGGTGCTGAAGACAAAAAGTTGGTTCCGCTTGCGAGGTATCTGCAGACGTTGGCGTCCGTTAGCGATGTTCGTCCAATCGAGAAGCGAGGATGGCGACACTCTGTCTCTGGGGAGTCGGAGAAGTGAAGCGTCGATATCGTTATGTTGGACCTGAAGACATCGCTACTCGTGTCGTTGATGGGGGCGGTGGGTTAACCGCCAACACAATGGGTGAACTGAGAGGCTTTCTTCGCTCATTCGATGAATATCGAAGCGGAGGGAGTCTCACGGTTACCTTTACAGTTGGAGTTGACGGAAGTCTTCGAGTCGCCGATCGGCGATCTGAGCATGTCGCCTGTGCAAAAGGCGAGGATGTCCTGAGTGCGGGAGAAATGAAGTTTTCCACCAGCGACAAAGATGATGTCTTCGTCGAACGTGTTACCAATCAGTCAACAGGATATTGCCCTGAGCCGGAATCTTGGGAAGCGGTTGCCCGTGCGCTAGATCGAATCGCAGTCAAACGGCCCAACTTCTTCGATCCGATATCCGTTTTTCGTCGTTGCTCTGAGTGTTCTCAGATCAACATCGTTAAGGATGATTGGTACAGATGCGGTGTTTGTGATTCTCCACTGCCCGCCGAATGGAATTTCTAGTTGAGTCGAGCGAACCTTTTCATTCAGGCCGTGTCACCCAAGCAACCTGAAAATCGAAAAAGAACGTAAGTCATGCAACATACAAATCATCAACAACTTGAAAGACGGACGATTTGATGGCGTAATCCGGGACAAAGATTTTTGGGACGTGAAACCAAGCCCACCGGTGCAAGCAGGCCGAGTGGGCTTTTTTCGTGAGCAATAGGGTCAAGTGAAAGATGGAATCAGTGATTTTCTGTGGTTTGCAAGCTTCGGCAAAGTCTTCGTTCTTCAAAGAACGGTTCTTTGCGACTCACGTGCGAATCAGTCTTGACCTTCTGCGAACTCGGAATCGGGAAGACCGCTTGCTCAAACTCTGTTTACAGACTCAGCAACGATTTGTCATCGACAACACAAATCCAACTTGTGAAGAGCGAGCAAAATACATCCGACAGTCCCAAGAGTCAGGGTTTCGAGTGATCGGCTACTACTTCCAATCCAAGGTAGATGATTGCCTGAAGAGGAATGAAGAACGTGCGGAGAAAGTGCCAGACGTAGCAATACTTTCCACGGCAAAAAAGCTGGAGCTTCCGACGTTCGGCGAGGGCTTCGATGAATTGTGGTACGTACGAACTGAAGAGAGTGGATTTGCGGTTGAGGAATGGAACGATGAAGTTTGACGATCTCGACAGGAAAATGCGGATTTACGAAACGGCTGCCGATATGTGCGTGCTTCCGGGGATGTTCATGGTTGCTCGTATCGATGGTCGAAGCTTCACTCGTTTAACCAAGGACGTTTGTGATTTTGAAGCTCCATTCGACGAGCATTTTCGTGACCTGATGGTGGCGACAACCCAGTCGCTGATGACCTGCGGCTTCAAGGTGCTCTATGCCTATACGGAGAGCGATGAGATTTCTCTGCTGTTCGGTCCCGATGAGCGCGTCTTTGGGCGAAAGTTACGAAAGTACAATTCAACCTTGGCTGGTGAAGCAAGTGCTCAGTTCTCGGTGCGTCTCGGTCAAGCCGCCTCGTTCGACTGTCGAATTTCACAATTGCCAAGTACGAAATTGGTCATCGACTATTTTCGCTGGCGCAACGAAGACGCCGCCCGGAACGCTCTGAACTCGTGGTGCTATTGGACACTGAGGAAGCAAGGATTTAACGAGAGCGAAGCGACAGATCAGCTCTTGGGCAAGTCAGTGAGCCAGAAGAATGAGTTGCTGTATCAGCTTGGCATCAATTTCAACGATATCCCTAGCTGGCAGAAACGAGGCGTTGGTCTGTACTGGGAATGCTACGACAAAAAAGCAAGGAATCCCGTTACGGGCGAAGAAGTCGTCGCTCGTCGAAAACGCATTCGGACAGATTACGACTTGCCAATGAAGAGTGAGTATGGCGAATTTGTCGCTGCCACCATTTCACAACCACAGACCGAGGGAGCTACATGATGGGCGCTTCGCACGGCGATTTCGTGAAGTACCCTCGCACGCCGCACCTTTTCGGATCGAAGGGGACCGAAGACGACAAACATTTGAGTGAAGCCGACTCACTTGAATTCATTGCCGATGATTCATTGATCGTTGAAGAAAAGATCGATGGAACGAATGTTGGTATTCACTTCTCGGACGATGGTCAGATTGTCCTGCAATGTCGTGGCCACGTGATAACTGAAGGAATGCACGCTCAGTACGATCTGTTCAAACAGTGGGCGGTCGTAAAACGTAATGTCTTAGAAGAACGGTTGAAGCAACGTTTCATTCTGTTTGGAGAGTGGGTTTACGCTCGCCATTCGATCTTCTACCGACAATTGACGCACTACTTCTTCGAGTTTGATATCTACGACAAAGAATCAGAGGCATTTCTGGATCTTCAGCAGCGAGTAAGTCTGCTGGAAGAATCTGGGATCGAAACTGTTCCAGTTATTCATCAGGGTGCTTTGAAGCGCAAGCAGTTGGACGGTCTCGTTGGCCCGTCGCAATTCGACAGCCAGTTCGCGAACCCGGAGACAAAACGCACCGACAACCTAATGGAAGGTCTGTATTTCAGGACGGAAGCAAACGGTGTGGTGACCGGGAGAGCCAAATACGTGCGTCCAGAATTTGTCGAGAAGATTAAGCAGAGCACTCATTGGCAGCAGCAAGTGATGGTGCCCAACGAACTTGCAAATGATGTGGATATTTGGCAGTGAATTGGAAACAGCTAGCGTCCGAATCACTCGACGGCATTTTGGCATGGGCAGAAAACCAGCCATGGTGTCGATCGATGGCCGAGTGCGCGCAGGATGTCGAATGGCATTCAGAGGGCGATGTATGGACTCACACAAAGATGGTTTGCCATCAACTCACTCGGCTCGATGAATGGGATGGTCTGTCCGACCACGACAAAACGGTGCTAATCTTCACGGCTTTGTTTCACGATGCTGCTAAACCGTTGACATCTCGTGTTGATTCAAAAACGGGGCGCATTACCTCGCCCAATCATGCAGTGAAGGGCGAGCATCTTGTTCGTGGGATTCTTCGTGAATTGGACTGCGAACTCGATACGCGTGAACAGATCGCTCGATTGGTTCGGTATCACGGTCGCCCAGCCTTCTTGATGGAACGCTCCGAGCCGGTACACGAAGTCGTGCGACTTTCATGGCTAGTCGAGAACCGCTTGCTCTACCTGTTTGCGGTTGCAGACACCCGGGGGAGAAACACCGATTCAATCACTCGTCCCGAAGAGAATTTGAATTATTGGAAATTGCAGGCGGACGAACTGGATTGCTACTGCAACCCGTACGATTTCGCAAGCGAACATGCTCGGTTTACGTTCTTTCGTCAGCGTGAACCCAACCTGCACTATGTGCCCCACGAAGACTACTCATGCCGCGTGACTGTGATGAGTGGCTTGCCCGGCAGTGGCAAGAACACGTGGCTTTCTCAGAATCGTGGTGATCTACCCGTGATCGCACTGGACGACATCCGAGACGAATTCGATGTCGATGCCACTGACAATCAAGGCATGGTTGTACAAATGGCGAAAGAGCGGTGTCGTGAATACCTGCGAGCCGGAACATCCTTCGCCTTCAATGCCACCAACACGATGAAACAGACTCGTGGGCGCTGGATTGACTTGTTTGCCGACTACAAAGCTCGTATCGAAGTGGTCTATGTTGAACCGCCATTCAAGTTGCTGCTCAAGCAAAATAGGAATCGCCAAAACGCAGTCCCCGAGCGCGTGATTACGAAGCTGGCGGCGAAGTGCGAACCACCGACTTGGCTCGAAGCTCACAAAGTGATCTTTTCAACGGGGGACTCGTAATAAACTCAAGAACGGTCGTTGAGCAAGTTTTCGTCGTCCAGGATGGTCGCAAGGTGGTGGCCCGTGATCCGATTGTTCTCACAAAAAGGTGAACAAGAGAGGAAAAGGTCACGCACATGGCCTTCACAAGCGCATAAGAAAGCCGCTCGTGAAATCACAAGCGGCTTAAAAGGTGGAGGATAACGGACTTGAACCGATGACCTACGCGCTGCCAGCGCGTCGCTCTCCCAACTGAGCTAATCCCCCAGATGATGCCTAGTAATCTTGGCAGGCCTAAGAAGCTATCAAGATAGTTTCCGTGACGTCAAGGGTCAGACCTCATTTGAGAAAAAACCTCCTCGAATTCGGTCGAATCAGTCTGCGATTCTCTAAGTAATTTGCCCCTCTTTCACCGTCGCTACGCGTGTTGAGGCAAACAGTACGGTACGTCGTGCGACAGCTGAATCGAAGCCCCGATCAATTTTCCTAGCCCAGCCTTACGGGCTGGAAAGAGATCGAGAACCGAGTCGCGTGTTGACCTGAGGCAATTGGGCAGGCCGTTGGCCCTCAACCGGTGTTTCAATTCGCGGACCCAGCCCTAGACATAGCTCGCGATTCGCAAGCCGGATGACTCTGCCCACCGCTGCATGATCTTTCGCTCTTTCTCGGTTGGCAGTCTGTTGGCTTTTCCTCGTACCTGACAGATCAACCGCGTTTTGTTGCGAACTTCCAGCGTGAGCCCTTTTGCGACTCCCTCGTGCGATTCAACTTCTAGCGTCCAAATCGAGCAGTGACCTCTCGCACATGACGATGCGTACGTTGCAACGCAGTGTCTCATTTGGCGACCTTCCGTCGCCAGAGACCGACTGCTTAGCAATTCACGAACCGTCCATCGCTTGAGGTTACCGTTCGTCGGTGAACCCTCCAGGAACTCGAACCCCTTGATCCCCGCTGACGCCCACTGGCGTACCTGGTGTCGATTGTCGTTAGAAAGGGTGCGATGCCACTCATCAACTCTCCGCAGGAGAACTTCCGGTGTTCTTCCCCTCAGAGATAAGTTCGGCTGAATTGGCGCCGTCTCTTCGCGATGACCGGCAGCAACGTAGATGTGCTCCGGAACGAATCTCTGGTACTGGATGTAGTCGACAATGGGTCCGACGTGAACGCGGTCGAGCAGCGGATGTGACACAAACCAACGAAGCACGGAAGACCAGAATTCATCCTCATCGAAACACTCGGCCAGCCTTGTACCGAAAATCGCCCGCGCGAGCCGCTCATCTCCGCCGAGCCCATGAACTTGCCCCCAACGCAGAGCCTGATCGATCGTCACATCGTTTGGAGCCTGCATGAAATAGTGGGCCATCTTCTTCGTATACGGAATCGGAAGTTCACACGTACGAATGTTCTGACCTCGCCCAACGTGCAGATACCAATGTCGACGCTCGGCGGCCTCCTTGGTTCGCCCGGCGAACCAAACAGCATCGAAGAACAGCGGCATGTCGTTGTACTTCACAAACAGATGTCGAATCAGCGATGCAAACTGGCGTGACGCGTTGTGTGTACGCGGCTTCCAATCTTCGACTGGACGCTTCCAAGAATTTGCGTGTGAAGCCGCCAGCGCCAAAGCCTCGATGTAGGTATTTCCCGGTTGCTGCCCCAATGATGTGATGACCGGAGCACCGTCAAAGAACTTAGCCCGGCATTCATGTAGGTGCGTCAACAGCCGCAACAGTGCCTTGCGATTGACCTGTGGTTCGTACTTGAATCGTCGACCCGGCCGAATGAACTGGCAGAGCCTCCGTAAATGAGGAAGAGCAACATCACGTTCCTTCAGCTTGCCCGCGCAAACAGCGTACAGAACATCCGACTGATTGCGCTTTTCACGCTTCTTTTGTTCGAGCTGCTGCAGAACGACGGCCTGACGAGAGAATTGGCTCTCTCGGTCACGCTGCTTCCAATGCTTCTTGAGCTTGCGGCTGAAACCATTTCGATCACACCAATCCCGATACTCCGCAATGGAGGCAAGACCAAGACGATGGATATGCAACGTCAGGTCACGATCCATTTCCTGTGTCGGAATCGGTGTCTTCTTTCGGCGCATCATGTCCCAAGACGTCAAGTGTAGCGAACGGCTCGTGCTTGACGGACACATTCAACAAGTTCGGGTTCGCCTGACCGGGGCGCGAACCAACTCCGGCGAATCACAATCTCGGGTCGACCGGCTCACTTTCCAAAGCCAACACTCCAAAGACACATTCGTGGACTTTTCGTAGTGGTTCTCGACGAACAAACCGTTCGAGCGACTCGATGCCCAAGGCAAATTCCCGAAGTGCCAACGAGCGTTTACGGCCGAGGTTTCGCTTGCGTAGTCGCGGTAGATTCTCAGCTGAGTCATAATCGGGACTGTAAATGATTCGCAGATATTCTTTGCCGCGACACTTCACGGCTGGCTGGACGAGCCCTTTATTACTTCGAACAATCCAATCAGCCGGTTTAACAACCATGCCTTCACCGCCGCTTTCGGTCAATCCGATCCACCAATCCAGTCCGGCTGCCACACTGTCAAGGTCGGTAAGATGGATTGCCTTGTGTTGCGTCGCAAGCAGGATATCCGGGTCGGCATCGCAGATTCGGCGCAGGGTCTCCATGTGCCAAAGGTGCGACTGATTGATGTGAACGGCACCCTCGCTTGCCAACAGATGGAAAGGGGCCAGCTTTAAATCGTCGAGTGACTCCACGGGCCAGCAATAATGTCGATACGCGGTCGTGAACTTTTCGACCGACGTGCTTCGAACGGACATATGTTCGGCCATTGTGGTTGCAAGTGCAGACTCATCTCCGGACAGGCGATTGGCTGCGGCCTGTAGGCTAGACGTAACGGTTGACAAAGCCGATCGCCCGGCCGCTCCAACAGCAGCATATTGCGATCTGAGAAGATCTTGCGCTTTTGCCGACCATGGCATGAGTTCACAATCAAGACACGCCCAAGACGTTTCGAACGTGTCCCAAAAGCCGGATGAGGTCATTGCCTGTCGCAATCGATCGAGAAAACGAGTCTCCAGATCAGCGTCGTTAAAGAACCGACGCCCCGTTCGGGTGAAGACAATCCCGCTCTCATCCGCGACACCAAAGCGATCACGCGCAGCAGCCTCGTCTCGGCAAACGACGACCACTGCGCGAGAACCCATATGCTTCTCTTGACAAACGACGCGCGGCACACCTTGATTTCGGAAGTATGAAAATGCTTCCACAGGGTGTTCCAACATTCCAGGTTCGCTGGACGTTTCGCACGGCGACATCGTCGGAGGAAGATAGATCAACCACTTTGGATTGGCCGCAAATCGGCTCATCACTTCCAATGCCGCTGTAGCGTTCTCTTCCCGGATGGTGACGTTGCGCTGTAAACGCGTTGTAACGATTCGCTTACCGATCACGTCGTCCGCATCCAAAACATCATCATGAAGTTGTTGGGCTGACAACGCGCCGCCAGATGACAGTGGCAAAAAAGGACGGGCGGATTCGCAATAAGTCTCATTCGCTTCAACGGAAACAAATTCACGCTCTGGGTAGCGCATCGCGGTCAGCTTGCCACCGAATACACATCCTGTATCAATGCAAACGGTGTTGTTCAGCCATTCGGGCTCCGGCACGGGTGTGTGGCCATAAACGACAGCAGCACGACCTCGGTATTCCGCAGCCCAGTTGTACCGCACGGGTAATCCGAACTCATCTGTCTCTCCGGTCGTTTCTCCGTACAAACAAAACTCACGAACTTTGCCGCTCCCTCGTCCCTGAAGTTCTTCCTTGAGACCTGCATGAGCGACAACCAACTTTCCATCATCGAGCACATAGTGGCTCACGAGGCCATCCAGAAAATCGGCCAATTCCTTGCAGAATGGTTCTCGAATGTCATCAGGGAGAGCTTCAATTTCATCCCACGATTGCTGAAGTCCGTGCCTCATCTGCACGTCCCGACCATTCAACTTTCGCAGCAACTTCGCGTCATGGTTGCCAGGAACACAAATCGCCGAGCCCGCTTGGACCATACCGCGTACGATCCGTAAGACATCAAGAACTCTTGGGCCGCGGTCTACTAAGTCGCCCACAAATACTGCTTTACGACCCTTTGGATGTTCGTAGGTATGTTCATTCCAACCATGTTCATTGCGGTTGGTAATCGTCGGCATGTAGCCAAGTTCATCGAGCAGCCTTTCGAGTTCGGCGCAGCACCCATGAATGTCACCGATAATATCGAAGGGTCCCGATTCGTGACGCTTATCGTTCCAAAGCGGGACTCGTTCAATCGACGCAGACTCCACTTTCTCGACGGAATCCAGCACAAAAACGTGACGAAAACCCTCACGCTTTAACCCCTTGATGGATCGGCGCAATTGAGATCGCTGTTGACGAACGACGTGAGGACCAAACGTGCGATCCTCACGATCTCGGTTACGTTCGCGGCAGGCATCTTCTTGGATATCCAGAACGATCGCGACCGGCAAGCAGTGATACTGACGAGCTAAAGATACGAGCGGACGCCGAGCCTCTTTCTGTACGTTCGTGGCATCGACAACCGTCAGGTTACCGCGAGCCAAGCGTTTCCCAGCCACATAGTGCAAAACATCAAACGCATCACTCGTTGCCGCTTGATTGTTTTCGTCATCGCTAACAAGCCCACGGAAATAGTCAGATGACATCACTTCCGTTGGATGAAAGTGATTTCGAGCGAACGTGCTTTTACCGGAACCGCTCGGACCAATCAGCACAACCAATGAGAGTTTTGGAATCTTCATGCTCATCATTGTGCCTCCAGGCGTTCAAATAGACCCATCTGCGTTGGGCTTCCAACGGCTCTGTCCTCGGGGCCAATAGCAAGAAACCGAACGTTGTATCCAGATTGCTCTGCAACTCGATTCGCCCAGTCTTGAAACTCAACTCGTGACCATTCAAACCGATGATCCGAGTGCCGGACATTGCCTGCGGGAAGACTGTCCCACATGACGTTGTATTCTCGGTTCGGTGTCGTCAACACAATGAACTTGGGACGAGCGAAATCAAATACGACACGTTCGAAGGAAGCCAGGCGTGGAGGATCAAGATGCTCGATCACCTCCACGACGGCAGCCGCGTCAAAATCTGCGAATCTCTGATCGCGATACATCAACGATCCGTGAATCAGCTTGATTCGCCCTGCCTGTCGATCCGGACGTGTGTCCAGTCTTAGGCGTTTACTGGCAATCTCAAGTGATCGAATCGAAACATCAACACCGACAATGGACTCGAATTGCCTGACTGAAAGCAATTGCTTGAGCAACTTGCCTTCACCGCATCCAAGGTCGAGAACGCTTCGGGCACCGCTTGCACGGATCGCAGATAACACCGAGCCGTGTCGCTGCTCGTTGAGGCTGATTGGCCGTTCGAGCCTTTCTTCTTTCTCGTCAGATTTAGCTTCCTCGTCATCGCGATCGTCCACCAAACGCGCGATTGCTTGCCGAACCAGACTTGGTTGATGTCTTAGGTAACGTCGCGAGATTTGATCCTTTTCAGGGTGTTTTCCAAGCCAGCCATCTCCCTTCGATAACAGTTTCGTCAGTTCATCCTCACCCACGTAATAGTGCTTGGAATTATCGAAAACCGGAATCAACACATACAAATGGTTGAGAAGCTGTGAGATGGTCACGGTCGCCGTCAACGTTACCGAGTAGTAATGGCTGTCACCCCATTCCGGAAACCGATCATCAAGCGCATGCCGAACGGAAGCGACGGTGTAGCCGAGTGGCTCGAAGAGTCGCATAACGAATCCCTCGTCGCTGCGCACAGGCAGCACGTCGATTTTTGCCGTCACTGGAATCGCCGTTTCCGCGAGTTCTGGACGATCTTTACACCGTCCTGACATCGCCGTTCCAAACACATGGGCAATCGCCACGCTCATAAACGAAGAAGCCACATAAGGACGGTCGTTTACATAATGCCCCAGTAAGAACGACTGATCCCGCCGCCGCCCCCTAGCCATGTCGACTGGGTCAATGTCGAGCAACAGGCATGCGGTACATCGTTCATCGGAAACTTCGGGATAGTACACAGCTGCCTTACCGAAGCTCAATCGAAACGTTTGGACACGATCCGGATGCTTGTGCAGAAGGTAACCGAGGTCTGTCGCCGGTTGATGTTGGGTGGTGATTGTCAGCAGCACGTTTGATGTTCGCCCTGTGTAGTTGTGCTGAAATAGATCCGTTGGAAGTGGATACTCGTCACTCTAAGCTACGAAAAAACCCGCATGGCCTGGTAACCTTGCGGGCTGTTGATTCCCAAAAAAGTCTCGGTTCCGGCAATCAATCAAATTCGTTTTGTGGTTGCCTATTTTTCGAATGAACCTTGTTTCTGCTCCTCGTGCTTTTCATGCATCGACAGACACACACTCATCTGTAAGGTTCGCTTTCGATCGGCAGCAGATTCACCAGTTTCGCACGATGGGTTAATCCCAGCGCGAAGTGATTGCTGGTACCATGGGAAGTTTGAAACTTTCATGCCTGTGTTTCAATCGAGACCTTTACGAACCCTGCGTTAATGTGAGCCATCATGCAACGACGCGATTTCATTCAGTTAGCCGCAACGGCCGCGTGTGGCTCCAGCTTTTGTCGTTCCAGCAGCGCTTTCACAGCACCTAACATCAGCTTGGACCGTTTTGGCGGCTGGACGGGAAAGAAGTTTGCGGCGACAGGCTATTTTCGCGTCGAGAAAGACGATCGCTGGTGGATCGTCACACCGGAAGGGAACGCTTTCCTGAGCTGGGGCATCAACCATCTGTACCCCGATCTTTGGAAGCAGGAATACAACCGAGAGGCTTGGAAAGAACGCCTCGGTGTTCAATCATTGTCCGGCCAAGCATTCAATCGAGCTCTGCGTTCCTGGTTCATGGGCGTCTGCCGTCGATTCGGATTCAACACGGTCGGAGTCCACACTAGCTTGGATATTGTGAATCAACCGAAACCCGAGATGGCGTACATGCAACCCATCCGTTTCGTCGATGTGCCTCACTGGAAACCGGATATACCCGACACAAACTTCCGTGACATTTTTGCTCCGGAGTTCGCATCACATTGTGATCGCTTAGCGAAGCAATTCGTGCTACCCAACAAAGATGATCCCTTCCTACTCGGTTACGCCATGACCGACTGCACGATGTTCACGGAGGAAGATCTTCGTGAGCGACCGGATGTTATCGGCGGAAAGCCAAGAGCCTCTCGGATCGGGTGGCCTCGCCGCCTGAGAAACTTGGGAAAGGAAGCGCCGGGAAAACAAGCCTACGTCGAAACAATGCGCGAGGTTTACCGCGGCAGCATCGATGACTTTAACAAGACCTACCAAACACAATTTGACTCGTTTGGGTCATTGGTGGCGGCCGAAAATTGGCGGCCCGAGACGCAGCTATCCAATGCCAATGAAACGCGAGATAACGTCCAGTTCCTTCAAGCCTGTGTCGACAAGTATTACCAAACAGCGCGCGATGCCATTCGTAGGTATGACGAGAATCACATGTTCGTCGGCGACAAAATCAACGCCAATACCGATTCCATCGACACGGTGCTTCCCATCACTAGTCGGTACACCGATCTGATTTTCTATCAGATGTACGCCCGCTACGAAATTCAAAGACCTGGCTTGGATCGTTGGTCGAAATTGGTAGACAAGCCGTTTATTAATGGTGACTCCGCCTACACGATGACGACGGAGATCATGCCTCGTCCCTATGGCCCGGTCGCCGACAACCTGGAGCAGCGAGCGGAATGGACAGCCGAGTTTTTTGTTCGAGCTTTTTCGAGACCGGACTTTGTCGGCTGGCATTACTGCGGATTGATCGACGCGCCCATTCTTGTCCCAAGAAAAAAGGATCGGCAACACTCGGGGCTCTTGGATGGATATGGGAACGCCTATCCTCAGCTCGAGAAAGTGCTCAAAGCATCCGCCGCGGATCTGTACAACCTAGCAGCCAAGTAGAGCTTGCTCTGCATGTAGATGGAAGAGCCTCACAGACCGCTACGATCCCGGAGCGCTACAATCGCAGAGCGCTACGATCGCAGAGCGGTCGGCGACTATTGCGTGACCTACACTCGGCTCAGCGTTCCCGTGTAGCCGGCGAAGGTGTCTGTCTCGACTCCTAGTCTTTGCAGAATGGTTACGAAGAGCTGGGCGAGTGGCAATTCTTCAGCCTCAACTTTTCCTCTCCATCCAGCGTCCGTCACGATTCCGGCGCCGGCTTGGTTGTCGTCGTTCCCCGTTCCAAACTTCAAATAGCGACCGTTGTTGAATCCAAGGTTCTTTCCACCGGCAGAGATGATCGGATAGTTCCGCGAAAGGTGGAAGCTGCTAGAAGCGGAACCATGCATTGCGAACGTGTTGTCCAACATGTTTCCGTTTCCGTTCGGCTCGGGTGTGTCCTTCAGTTTTTGCGCGAAGCGACCAAACTCTTCCGCTTGATAACGATTGTACGTCCCGAGATTCTCCCAGCCCCCAGGTTTCTTCACGGCGTGCGTTAATGCATGGGCTCCGCCTAATCCAACGGCTTTAGACAACAGATCATGCGGCCCCTCACCGTTTTCTCTTCCCAATTGGAACGTTGCAACTCGGGTGGAATCACTCAGGAATGCGAGATAGATCAACTCGTACATGGTTTGGAAATAGAGCCGCGCTTCCTTTGGCTCCGCATCCAAATGCAGTTTCGAAGTATCGACGGTGGGAATGGGCGTATCGATCCACTGTTGAGCCTTGGCCAACTTGACTTCCGTATCGCGAACGGCGTCCAAGTATTGCTTAAGAGTTTGCTGGTCGTGTCCCGAAAGTTGGCGACTCAACGATCGAGTATTTGCGATCAGGAAGTCGAGAGAGCTCTTACTTCTCGCCAGTCGTTCAGCTGCCTCTTTACTGCTTGTCACAAACAACAAATCAAAAATTTGCTTGGGCCGATTCATTGCTGGAATGGGCCGGCCTTCACGGTTGAAGGACTGTGTTTGAGCTCCACGTGGACCACCAACACCACCGTTGGTGGACATTACCAATGATGCATGGCGGGTGGAATCACCAATATGCTCGGCATACACCTGATCGAGAGAAATCGAATTCTTGTACACCCCATGCCCACCGGTTGCCGCACCCGTTAGGTACTGATCGGCGTTCGAGTGACCATGAACCTGACGAACGGCGGGGTGTGACAATCCAGAATAGATCGAGATGTCACTGCGTAGGGGTTCGAGAACATCCAGCACTTTGGTTAATACAAAGTCACTTTCTCCGCCGCGCGGAAACCAACTCCAGTCCTTCCAGGCGGGGTCCGATTTCAACGGCAGCCCGACACCGTCCGGATGATAGACGCTCATAAATCGCCTTGGCGTCGAATCGGAGTCTGGAGTCTCGTCCGCAAACGACTCAAACCACGGCAAGGCTAATGCCAAACCGGTGCCCCGAAGGAATGTCCTTCTGCCAAGCATCACTGAATTTTTCGTCATCGTGATTGGACTCTTACTTTGCGTTAAAGAGATTGCTGCGGACAACCAAGTGAATCAAATCACTCAGTCGGTCGTCTTGTTGTCGAAATTCCGTGGTGAGATCTTCTGCATCTGCATGGTCTGCAAACGCGAGAGGCCTGCCGAGAGCATAGGCAGTCAGTTTATGAACGATCGCTCGTGCAAACTGATCTTGCCGGTCAGTGAGAAGATGTTTCTTTAAACCGTCCATCCCAGCCAACGACTGCTTACCAAACAACTCTGCATTGGCGTCTACCGGCTTGTCCTTAATCCGAGTCCGAAACTCCCCGAGTGCATCGTAGTTTTCGAACGCGATCCCCCAGGGGTCGATGCGCGAGTGACAAGAAACACAAGCGGGCTTGTTTCGATGATCCGCGATTCTTTCCTTCAAAGTCATCTTGAGGATCTCTGGATCGGTCAGATCAACCTCTGGGACATCCGGGGGAGGAGGCGGTGGCGGATCATCCAGAATGCGTTCGAGCATCCAAACGCCCCGCTTCAGCGGATTGGAATCTGTCCCGTCTGAATTCATCGCTAACACCGCCGCGCCCGTCAGCACGCCGCCACGATGCGTGTTCGATTCGATGGACACCTTTCGAAAATCGGGACCGTATACATTCGGGATCCGATAGTG
Source organism: Planctomycetota bacterium (assembly GCA_039179795.1). GTDB lineage: Bacteria > Planctomycetota > Planctomycetia > Pirellulales > Pirellulaceae > Rubripirellula. The sequence goes on from JBCDEM010000004.1 coordinate 77,924, forward strand.
AGCCGCCAATCGTTCATTGACCAAGGCGTAGTCGGAATGGATAAAGTCCATCACGCTTCTGTTTTCGCGAAGCACGTGATCAAAGAACGCGACCGGCTCTTCCTTCATCGCTTCTTTGAGCGTTTCATCCTTAACGTGCGTGACGCTCTCTAAGCCTTCGGTGCCGAGCCACTGCTCGACAAAGTGACGCGTGAACCGTTTCGATCGCGGATCGGCGAGCATCCTGTCGATCTGTTCCGAAAGCGATTCACGTTCTCTAAGCTTGCCTTGCTCCGCAACGTCGATCAGTTCATCGTCTGGAATGCTGCACCAAAGAAAAAGAGCAAGCCGGTTTGCCAACTCTAACTGGCTGATCTTTTCTGAATCAGCCGAAGCATCACTTGCGATTCGCTGAGTCAAATAAAGAAACTCCGGCGTCGCCAACGCTGTCGCCAACACTTCCAGCATCGCATCCTCAAATGTTTCGAACTCGGGCCGAAACTTGACGAACAATTCCATGAACGCGTCCAGCTCTTGCGGTGAAACACTTCGTCGCCAAACACGACGCAAGAACCGACCCAGAACTTCACGCCCATAGATCTGCTCGTCGAATCGATTGTCACTTTCGAAGAAGATGTTCGTGTGCGTGCGCGGCGGCCATTGCTCGTAAAAAGGAGCGACGATTTCGATGTACTCGATTGAGACATGAAACGGTTCTTCTCGCCCACCGGAGTTGGAAATATTGCGGATGTGCAGGAACTCGTCGCGTCGCGGAAACGGAGTTGACAATTTGCGAAAGGGGTTACGTTGGATATCACGCAACTGAATGTCAAAGTGAAGCAACTGGGGATCATCGATCGATGCCGTGACAGGAACATCACGTTGACTGATCACCTCGGAAAAATTCGCGTTGTTACTGGTGTGTGCGCTGAAACCCAAACGAAGGCTTGCGAACTCGTTCGGATTCATCGTCGACCGACCGGCTCGGATCGTAACACGCATCGTTCCTTCGTCGGGCAAGAATCGATCAAGGTTTAGTTTCAACTCTTGCGATCTCGGCAGCGCCAAGAGGATGCCCGATTCCTCGGGCGTTTGTTGAAGACCACCTTGCGAATCTGGCAACGCCTTTCCATTTGAAAACTGAATCGCTTCGCCCGACTCTCGATGAAAATAATGCTGTCGATTCCTGAGTTTACGATTGGCGGGGTCGGTGACATTGAACTTCTTGGCGTTCTTCCCTTTTGCGGCATCTTCCATCAACTGCCGCATGGAAACTCGATAAGTCACGGGATCCGGACGTTCTCCGCTGACCGTTGCCCGCTTGAGTGCCTGCAACGCGATATCTCGATACGTCTCGAACTGCATGGCCGACATCTGCAGCAACTCGGACCGATTCTTAAATCCGTCTTCGGAAACTGTCTCCGGTGGTAACTTGTCTTCAACGGGAAAGCTAACACCGAGTAGATCCTCGAGCACGTAGCGGTACTCGTAATTGGTGAAACGGCGAAACGATGATTTCTCTGCGCCGCGACGACGTGCTTGAGACGCCTTGTTCAACTCGCCGCTTAGCCAATCGACGATGTTGCGACGCTCTTCATCGGAAAGTGCAAACTCCGGTTCATCATCCGGTGGCATTTCCGAGTTGCTTAAGACGTTGTACACCTCGCGCCACTGATCAACGCTCGCACCCGTCAACAGATCTGGATCCAGAGCCTCGACGTTTAGACGACCCTCGGATATGTCGGGGCCGTGACAAGTGAGACAGCTCTTCATCAACGCGGGTCGGACGCTCTCGCGAAAGTACGCCAGATTCGCGTTTGGGGCTTCACGACGATCGGAAATGACGTTGTGATCTTCGAGATACCGTGATTGAGCGCGACCCAGCGCTCTGGCCGATTCGAACGTGACCGACTCCAGAGGCTCTGGTGCCTTTAGATCATCCTCGGCGACGGCAATGCAGATCATGCCGAGGTAAATCGAAAACGTCGCAGAGATCTTCATCCACGAAGCGGGCTTCGCCTGAACAACAAAACAATTCGAGCGCACGGACAGTCCAAGGGAGCGAACGGAAGGAAGGCGTAGGGCGGGTTTCAGGCGAGAGTGCTTTGGCGGGACGTGGTAGAAAGAGGACTCAACAACCACGGAGCACTGCCATAGTATAACAAAACCCTCCGTTTCGACGAGTTTTGTTTTCTCGGCACGTTTTGAGCTCAGAGCCGTAGAAACCGCGAAAAACCACGCATTTGGGCCCGACGACGGACCCACAGGACTGCTCAGAGCCACCATTTCAGTGCTAGTCGTCTTGGGTCAACTTCGACGCTGGACGTTTGAGGGTATCGACACTGAAGAAGCGATCGCTGTCAGGTTTTTGCGTTAGGCCGTAAAGATGCCCTTTTGTTCGCATGACGAGTATTCCCTTCGCAATCGCCGGGGTCGCTAGGCAAACGTCATTCATTTCGTTTTTTGCGAGCAGTTCATATTTCTCTCCAGGCCGGACGACATACACCTCGCCTTCTTCGCTGGTGAAATACAGACGGCCAGCAGCCGCCACGGGTGACGCCGTAAATCCACCACCGCCACCAAGCCGTTCACGGTAGAGTCGTTCTCCGGTTTTGGCGTTGTAGCAACTGATAATGCCGTTGTTGCGACACGCGTATAGGTGAGGACCATAAAGCAGCGGCGTTTGCAGATAGATCCCATCCTTCGGCTGCGTCCAAGCGATGTTGTCTGACGTGTCGCTGTCCTCCTGCAAACTGATATCGCCACGTCCGCCAGGTCGTATCGCACGCAGCGGTCGATCCCGTCCATGCGCGCTGCTCAAGTAAACCAAATCGTTGCCGACTATCGGTGTCGGAACGGGGATATCACCCCCGCCATCAAGTGTCCAAAGTTCCTGACCCGTTTGCGGATCGTATCCAGCGGTTTGCTTAAAACCGTTCACGATGAGTTCGTGCGCGGTTGCGGTTTTCGCGATCGCAGGCGTTCCCCAGGTCGGCACATCGTTCCGTCCTGTGCGCCAAAGCTCCCTTCCGTTTCGGACGTCAAGCGCAGTGAGGTAAGAGTCCTTTTGAATATCCGCCAGAATGTAAACAACGCCATTGAAAATGATCGGAGAGCTTGCGTAGCCCCATTGAGCATCGGGTGCGCGAAAATAACCGGAGTCAAAATCTCCAAGATCTTTTTTCCAGCAGAGGTTGCCGCGAACGTCGAGACAATAGAGTCCCTCGGATGCGAGATGAACGATCAGGTGTTTGCCGTCCGTCGCCGGCGTTGCGTTCGCATGAGACGACTTAGTGTGTCGCTTCATCTTGGGTATGCCAACGTACAACACGCGCTTCCAAAGCACTCTGCCGGTTCGGAGTGAGATGGAATAGACCTCCCACGAGTGCGGACCCTCGTCATCGACCGACTTGATGTCACCGTATAAACCTAGCCGTAGACTTGGATCTTCCTTTTCGCCAACAGCTGTGACGATGAAAACCTGATCTCCAAGGATGACCGGTGACGCAAAGCCGAGTCCGGGAATCTGTGTCTTCCAAGCGATGTTTTTGGACTCTGGAATATCCCAAGAAATGGGTGGGGCTTCGCCCGACGCGACACCCGATGCTTCGTTCCCGCGGAATTGCGGCCAATCGTCTCCGAGAGAGTCGCCCAGCGCGGTAATCGGGTCCACGACGAAGAGTAGCAAAAAAACAAAGGCGATTATTGGGTTCATAGTGTTGCGTTTCGTGGGCATGCTCCGCATGCCGATTAGGAATCTGTCATGTGGATAACGATGGGAATTGTCGTCGAGCATGACGTCTCGTCATGATTGGCTTTCGCTACGATCGGCGGAGCGATCGGCGACTATCCTGTGTCATATTGGTTTCCGATACAATCGGCGACTATCGCTACGATCGGCGACTTTGTCACGCGGAACGTGACCTACATGTCCCATTGTAAACACGCTTATCGTTTTACCGACTGGAGTTTTCGATACACTCCCGGGGTTTGACCGACTTCGCGTTTAAAGACCGTACTAAGACTCTCCTTATGACGGTATCCGACCAATGGGGCAATCTGTTCTAACGTCATCTGTGTCTCACGCAGAAGTTGCTTGACTTTGGCGACTTGCACAGCAGTGATCTCTTCACGGGGAGTGCGTTGAAGGTGGCTTCGGAATCGACGCTCTAGCTGTCTTCGGGACAACGTTGTGAAATCGGCGACATCATTGACGTCGATCCCATCACAAGCGTGTTCACGGATGAATCGACAAACACGTGCGACCTCACGGTCTTCGACCGCAATCACTTGGGTTGACCTTCGTTGAATCACACCTTTCGGCGGTAGGTACTCGACCGTCGATGGAAATGGCGAGCCATTCATCATCTGTTCTAAAATTTCAGCCGCTCGATATCCGACTGATTCCGCATCGGGGCGAACACTCGAAAGCGGTGGATCGCTGAGTGGACATATCGCGTCATCATCATCCACTCCAATCACCGCAATGTCATCGGGAATCACAAAGTCGAGCCCACGGCATGCATTGAGGACCTGTTGCCCGCGCACATCATTGCAGACGAAGAGACCAGTCGGCGGTTCGAGTGAAGCGAGCCATTGCGACATCGCTTGAACATCCATCACGCCGGGTTCTTCCAACATCGACAAAGGCGCATTCTTTTGCCCCTTTGTTTCGTAGACCGACAATGGACATCCAGCTTGCGCGACAAGGTCTCGGAAAAACGTCAGCCGAACATCGGAGAAATGGGCGAATTGAAATCCGCAAAACGCAAAACGGCGAAATCCGCGTTCCCATAGATGCTCGAATGCCAGTTCCGCCACCGCACGGTCGTCGGTTTCCACTTGGGGGATGCCATCGAACCTGTCGCTGCAACGGACGTCGACGCAGGGAACTCCCAGTTCTCTCAATGGTTCGATCGTTCTGATATCGACGCGTGCGATCACACCATCGATCGCCGATTCCTTCATCCATTGAGGCAATTGAACGTCGATCGTCATTTCTTGGTGAAGGAGTGACCAATGGCTTCGCGTCCGGGCGAAAAGCGCGATCCCTCGCAATACCTCCCGTCCATAGGAACGCGATGACTCCACGAGCAAAGCGACGTTCTGGGGGGACTTGATTCTTGGAGGCATGGAAAGGCAACGAGCCATCGTGTCGCAAATCGTTAATCCAGTGTCGCATTCTATTCTCGACAAATCACCACTTGAAGCGAAAATAGTCTGTATCGAGCCAGTTACCGACATGCTCGACAAGATGTCGCAGTTCATTCAGACAGGATCGCAATGGCCGAGTTTCGACGCTTCGTTGGCCTGGCATTCGTGCCTTTGGTGCTTGGTGTCCCATGTGTCACCCAAGGTGAGGATCCGGTCCCGACCGGAGAACAACTCGAATTCTTCGAAAGGGAAGTCCGCCCTGTCTTGGTGGAACACTGCTACGAATGCCATAGCACGAAAGCTGAACGCGTCGAAGCGAGTTTACTGCTCGATAGTCGCGCATCGCATTTGAAGGGTGGAGACTCCGGGCCCGCGATCATTCCGGGGGATGTCGATGGAAGTCTGCTAATCGAATCGGTGCGATACGAATCGTACGAAATGCCACCGGAAGGCCAACTGCCGGATCGTCAAATCAAGGCATTGGAACGTTGGGTGGAAATGGGCGCTCCTTGGCCGGAAGAATCAGCTCCTACCGCCAACGCCAACGCGAGTGTCTTTGATTTAGAGCAACGAAAGTCAGAGTTTTGGGCGTGGCAGCCTGTTGTCGAATACAAACCTCCGAGCGTTCAAAATGACGCTTGGCCAAACAACACGCTCGATCACTTTACTCTCGCTCGTCTAGAGGATGCCGGATTACAACCAGCTCGAGATGCCGATCGAACGGCGATTCTTCGTCGACTCTCTTTTGATCTAATCGGCTTGCCTCCGACAGCGGAAGAAGTGCAGGCGTTCCTTCAGGACGATTCGGACAACGCGACCGAACGTGTCGTGGATCGGCTGCTCGACTCGGCTCACTTTGGCGAACGGTGGGGTCGCCACTGGTTAGATCTCGTTCGCTACGCCGAGTCTCGCGGACATGAGTTCGATAACGATTCACCCAACGCGTTTCAGTATCGCGACTATGTGATTCGGGCTTTAAATGCTGATGTACCCTATGACCAATTCGTTCGCGAGCACATCGCGGGTGACTTGATCACCGAACCCAGATTGCATCCGACCGAGAAGTTCAATGAATCGGTGCTCGGAACAGGATTCTGGTTCTTGGGTGAGTGGGTCCACTCACCGGTTGATATTCGGAAAGATGAATCGGATCGTTTTGACAACATGATCGACGTGATGTCAAAGACGTTCTTGGGTGTAACGGTCGCTTGCGCTCGTTGCCATGATCATAAGTTTGACGCGATCTCAACGGCCGATTACTACTCGCTGTCCGGTTTTCTGCAGAGTAGCGACTATCGACAGGTTCGATTCGAATCGTTGGAACACAACCGCGGCGTTTCAAAACAGCTCGCCGAAGTCGACCGAAAACACCAAGAACGAATATCGTCGTACTTGGAATCGAAGGGGCTCCAACGGCCGTCGCCGCCAAGCCCGCTGAGCAACGATGCGATCATTTTGGACTATGGGAACCTACGTCAACGTGAGTTTATGCAGGATGGGTTTATTTTCGGTCCGTCCCCGAGGCGCGCCGGCGTTGCCTACCTTTCATCAAACACGGGCGCCGTTGACGTCGCAGTTTATGGAACCGCAGCCAGTGATTCGGTTTGGACGGGCATGAAGTCGATTACCGAAGGTGCCGTTCAGAACCGCAGTGCCATCGCATTACTTCCCAAGAGTGGTCGCACGCTTCGAACACCGACTTTCGAACTCAAAAACGGCAGAGTCCATTGCTTGGTAAAAGGTGCGGGACACATCGTTGCTTGTGTTGATTCACATCGGCTGGTCGCAGGCCCTCTTCACAAAGAGACCATCGTTGCGGTCAAGGCTGGGCAACGTTGGGCAACACTCAACTTGACCCGATACGTTGGTCACCGTCTCCACTTGGAGTTTATTCCGGCGAAAGACGATGAACTTTCCGTTCGCTTGGTCACGCAAGGCCTCGATGCCGCTGGCTTAGCGAGTCTTGATGAACAGATCGCGAAGGCTGACGCTCCGCATGAAGCCTACGCGAAAGCTGCCGAATCGATTCTGAACAGCGGTGCGGGACTTGAGATCAAGGAACGCGTTTTCGCGGACTTCGAATCGGGCACCTACGAAGGCTGGACGGTGACCGGAGATGCGTTTGGAAAAATCCCGCAGACGCTTGATTCGATCGCGTCTTATCAAGGGCGGATCAATGGCCGTGGGAAGTTCTTTGTCAACTCACACAACATTCGCCGAGGGGGTGACGTACGGCGCGGTGACAGTTTGACCGGAACGCTTACGTCTTCAGAGTTTCTGATCGATTTCGACACCATTCAGTTTTTGGTCGGCGGTGGAAGTCACGCGGGCAAGACCTGTGTCAATCTGTTGATCGACGGACAGGCCGTCCTCTCCGCGACCGGTAAAGCCAACAACCAAATGTCACTCAATTCGTGGAATGTAAAAGAACACGCTGGAAAAATCGCGCAAATACAGGTGGTCGACGATCATCGCGACGGCTGGGGCAATGTCGGGATTGATCACATCGTGTTTCAAACGAAAATTCCGAAGCAGGTCCAAGAAACAGATGCGCATCGCTTGGTGAAAGCCTGGCAGAAAGAACGTCAGGAGCTTGCATCACAAATCATTCGAACGTCGCGTCTAGCGCCAGCGATGATGGACGGGACGGGCGAGGACGATCGAATTCTGATTCGAGGCAATTCGGCGAAACCGGGTGATCTAGAACCACGTCACTTTCTAACAGCGATCTCGGGCAATTCGCCATTGCCGATCGCGTACGGAAGTGGTCGTCTTGAACTTGCTCAGCACATCAACGATCCATCCAACCCGCTGACATCACGCGTTGTGGTCAATCGTATCTGGCATCACTTGATGGGCCAGGGCATTGTTCCAACCGTGGATGATTTTGGTGTTCTGGGACAACGCCCTACACATCCGGAACTGCTTGACCATCTGGCGACTCGGTTTTTAACGGACGGCCGCAGTGTTAAGAGCATGATTAAGTACATCGTGCTTTCGCGCACCTATCAGATGTCCAGCCAAACGGATCCTCGTGCGATGGAAATCGATCCGAGCAATCAACTTTGGCATCATCGTCCACCCAGACGATTACAAGGTGAGGCGATCCGGGATTCGCTACTGGCTCTCTCCGGACGATTCGATCGTTCCGCCTTTGGGCCACCGGTACCCATCCATCTCACCTCGTTCATGGATGGTCGCGGCCGTCCCCGAAAGAGCGGACCGTTGGATGGGGACGGGCGTCGATCGATTTACATCTCGGTACGGCGCAATTTTCTATCGCCATTTATGTTGACATTCGACACACCGGTGCCCTTCAGTTCGATGGGACGCCGCAACGTCTCTAACGTTCCAGCCCAAGCATTGATCTTGCTGAACGATCCGTTGGTGGTTGAGTTGAGCGGCAAGTGGGGAAGGCGTGGACTCCAGACGATCCCTGGTTCCAGTCAGCAAGCGCTGTCCGACCGCGTTGATTGGATGTATGTCACCGGATTCGGACGCCAACCCACCGACAACGAAAGAATAGCTGCGATCGCTTTCGTGAAATACCAAGCGAGCGAACGGCAAGTTCCGAATGACGACCAACAACTCTGGGCGGACTTGGCTCACGTCTTGGTCAATACCAAGGAGTTTATTTTCCTCCGATGAATCTCAACAGCTTTCCTTGTCGAAGACAACAACGCGCGCCGATCAATCGGCGTGACATGCTAAGAAAATGCGCAAGTGGATTCGGGGCAGTTGCACTTGCGGCCTTACATTCTGATCCCAGCTTCGCAACTGAATCCGCGAGTTCACTGGAGCTTGGGCGTGCGGGTCACGGACCGCATCATGAGGTACGTGCGAAGAACGTCATCTTTCTTTATATGGACGGTGGTCCATCGCAGGTAGATACGTTCGATCCCAAACCACTACTTGATAAGTACAACGGGCAAGACCCAGGGCAGTTTTTTAATGTTGAGCCTACTCAGTTCAATAACAACGGAACCGTTTTGGCCAGCCCCTGGAAATTTAAACAACATGGCGAATCCGGGATCCCGGTCAGCGGCTTGTTTCCTCACATTGCTGAATGCGTGGATGAGTTAGCGGTCGTGCGTTCAATGACTTCGGGTTTTCCCGAGCACACGTTTGCCAACTATTTCTTGCACACCGGCAGCGGCCTTCAAGGCCGCCCCAGCATGGGTGCTTGGGTCAATTATGGACTCGGCAGTGAATGCCAAAACCTGCCTGGCTTCGTTGTTCTTAATGGTGGGCTAATTCCGCCCGGTGGCCTCGATTGCTTTGGCAGCGGATTTTTACCTGCGAGCTATCAAGGTTCCGTATTTAAACCATCGGGAACGGGCGTCGCAAACATCACTCCGTTGGACGTTACACCTCAGCGACAACGCGATAAGCTCGATCTAATCGGCCAACTGGATAGCATGGCTTCCGCTCAATTCGGCCAACACGATAGTTTGGAATCTGCTATTCGAAACTATGAACTCGCTTATGCGATGCAAATGGCGGTTCCCGAAGTGATGTCTCTTTCGGACGAACCAGAGCATCTAAAGCGGATGTACGGACTTGAATCCAAATACGAGCCAACACGTATTTATGCCGCGCAGTGCTTGATCGCCCGCCGAATGATTGAACAGGGTGTCCGGTTCATCGAATTGACATGCCCCAAGGTCGGCGGTGACCGCTGGGATCAACATTCCAATTTAAAAGGAGGGCACGAAAACAATGCCCGTGCGGTCGACCAACCGATTGCTGCATTGTTGAAAGACCTACGGCAACGCGGCATGCTCGATGAAACGCTTGTCGTTTGGGCAGGTGAATTTGGTCGGACACCTTTTGCTCAAGGACGCAACGGACGGGACCACAATCCATTCGGATTCACCATTTGGCTGGCCGGTGGCGGAGTGAAACCGGGGATGATCTATGGAGCCACCGATGAATGGGGCTACAAAGCCGTCGAAAACCGGGCAGAAATCCACGACTTGCATGCCACGATGCTTCACCTGATGGGTGTCGACCACACCCGTTCTACATTTCGTTTTAGTGGTCGGGACATGCGGCTTACAGACGTTCACGGCCACGTCATCCATGATATTATCGCTTGATCATTTGATGTAACGACTCGCGAGCTCATGGTATGGAACGAAGCACGGTTACGACTGCCGCTTTCGGCAGAGCCTTCTGTAATGCACTTTTCACGCTGCTATTGATCATCCCGACCGCTCCGCATTGCCTTGCGGACGAAGCCAAACCGAACTTCGTCATCGTGTTCACGGATGATCAAGGTTACGAAGATGTTGGCTGTTTTGGCTCACCCGATATCCGCACGCCGCGATTGGATGCGATGGCAGCGGAGGGAATGAAGTACACCAGCTTCTACGCGCAACCGATCTGTGGACCGTCCAGGGCGGCACTCATGACGGGCTGCTATCCAATGCGAGTCGCGGAGCGTGGCACGGTAAAGCAAGTGCATCCCATTTTGCACAGTGATGAAATCACGATAGCCGAAGTTTTGAAAGACGCAGGCTATGCAACCGCTTGTTTTGGAAAATGGGATCTCGCCAAACATGCACAGGCCGGATTCTTCATGGACCTTTTTCCGAACAGCCAGGGATTTGATTACTTCTACGGAACTCCGACGAGCAACGACAGCATCGTCAATTTGTACCGTAACGAAACATTGATCGAACCCAAGACCGACATGTCAACACTCACGCGTCGGTATACGGACGAAGCGATCAACTTTATAGAACAGAATCTTGACGAACCGTTTTTTGTTTATATTCCTCACACGATGCCTCACACTCGACTCGATGCTTCGTCCGACTTTAAAGGCAAGAGTCAACGCGGGTTGTATGGCGATGTCATCGAAGAGATCGACTTCAATGTTGGACGTCTCCTAGACACGATCAACAAGAACGGAATCGCAGATCGCACTTACGTGCTATTCACAAGTGACAATGGACCGTGGTTGATCAAGAATAAGAATCGATTGGATGGTCATTTGCCCACAGATCGTGGCGGCTCGGCCGGCGTTTTGCGGAGTGGTAAAGTCTCGACGTTTGAAGGCGGCGTTCGGGTGCCGACAATTTTGTGGGGCCCCAACCGCGTGCCTGCTGGAACGGAATGCAACAAAATTGCCAGCACCTTGGACATCTTGCCGACGTTTGCAGCGCTCGCGGGTGCAGAGGTTCCCATCGATCGTGTCATCGATGGCGAAGACATCACTCATCTGTTTCATGGTGAATTCGATCAAGCCGACGCCGAAAGGGCTTTCTACTACTACTTAAGAGTGCATTTGCAGGCTGTCCGTCAGGGTCAATGGAAGCTGCATCTTCCGCGGAAGAAAGAACCCATCGGCGCCGCACCTTTCAGCCGCAATACACACATTGCGGCGGCAGACCGGGTCGGCTTTGAAAAGCCATTTTTGGTCGACTTGAATTCGGACATCGGGGAAACAACCGATGTCAGCGCACAGCATCCACAGGTCGTCGAGCACTTACTCGCGTTGGCCAAAGCGATGCGTGAAGATCTTGGCGACTATGATCGGGTGGGCAAGAACATGCGTTTTTTCGATCCTCTGGATTCGCTTCCGACATCCCCGCCGGTTCCCGCACCTCGCAAACCGAAACGGCAAGCACCGCAGGCATCCGATTCAAAGGATCGATAGATCGTTTTCCGCCTTGCTAGGAATTTTCGGTCGCACTGGAGCGAATACGAGCGCGATAAGATACCGATCAACAAACGAGAGGATGTAGCGTTGTCACAGATAATGAAATCAATAATCCACTTGTGCGTTGCTTGTCTCGGCCTCGCCTCGATCCAATGCCTTGCAGACGATCGCCCCAACATCGTTTTGATCAATGCGGATGATCTTGGTTACGGAGATGTCGGTTGTTACGGCGCCACAAAGATCCAAACACCCAACATCGATCGACTTGCAAAAGAAGGCCGTCGTTTCACTGATGCCCATACCGCATCTGCCGTATGTTCACCTTCTCGTTATGGATTGATAACCGGTCAGTATCCGCTGCGTCGCAATTTCTGGGGGCCGCTTCCTTTGACCCAAGCATTGACGATCGAGACGACCCAACCAACGATCGCCAGTGTTTTGAAATCAAGCGGTTACGCCACGGCAATGATTGGAAAATGGCACTTGGGTTTCGGTGCCGGAAAGACCGATTGGAATAAACCGCTGAAACCGGGTCCGCTGGAACTGGGATTCGACTATTACTTCGGCATGCCAACGGTCAATAGTGGTCCGCCGTTTGTCTACGTCGAGAATCACAGCGTGGTCGATTACGATCCCAAAGATCCCTTCGTGATGCGGCAGCCATCGGTCACTCAGCGATTTCCCGAGAAAAGTGGCTACAACGCCATCGGCGGTGCACGGAAAGCACACGAGCGTTACCGCGATGAATATGTCGGTACGACCTTCGCCGAAAAAGCAGTCCAATGGATCAATGAGCAAAGCCAACGAAGTGAATCACAGCCGTTCTTTCTTTACTTGGCAACGACCAACATCCATCATCCCTTTACACCGCATCCACGCTTCAAGGGAACCAGTCAGTGTGGACTGTACGGAGACTTTGTGCACGAATTGGATTGGATGGTGGGAGAAGTACTAGCTGCTCTCGATAAAACGGGCGCGACCGACAGCACGCTGGTCGTTTTTACGAGCGACAATGGCGGTATGCTGCACAATACGGGGCAAAAAGCTTGGCGTGCGGGGCATCGCCTCAATGGCAAACTCTTGGGTTTCAAATTTGGTGCTTGGGAAGGCGGCCATCGCGTTCCTTTCATTGTTCGTTGGCCGGCCAAGGTTCCAGCCGGGACGGTCTCCAATGCCTTAGTGAGCCAACTTGATTTGCTGCCGACCTTCGCGGCTGTTTCGGAATCAATCGTCGAAGAGAATGCGGTGATCGATGGCGTGAATCAACGCGGCGAGTTTTTCGCAACCGCATCAAAACCTGCTCGTGAGCAACTCGTGATATCTCCCAATAGCCCTAAGCACTTGACCATTCGGAAAGGAAAATGGGTCTATATTCCCGCACGTGATGAAGGAGGCTTTCAAGGGAAGAAAGTCGGTGATCATCTGCTTGCTGGTGCAGCGGCTCAAAAACTCACTCAGCTCATCAACAGCGATGTCGTCAACGGCAAGATTCGTAGCGGCGCACCCGTCGCCCAACTGTATGATCTGCAAGCAGATCCTTATCAAACACAAAATGTTCACGACGATCATCCTGAAACAGTCGCTGAACTAGCCAAAGAGTTGCGTCGTTGGCGAGAGAAAATCCCGAACACAGCTCGCCTTGGCTGGATCAATCTCAAGCAAGGTCCAAGTCAAAAGAAATCGACCACTTCAAAGCCCTAGTCATTCGAACCAACCTTAGCGACTGCGCGCAACCATGGCGTCAGGACGCACCGTTACACGCGATTTATCCATCAAACACATCATGTTGCGATCCCTTGCCACCTGTTTGTTCTTCGTTGTTCTTTTTTCCAGCGTGACCTATTCGGAAGATCCACCGAATATCGTGGTCATCTTGGCAGACGACTTGGGTTGTTGCGACTTAGATCTTTACGATGGCTGGGTGAAGACGCCACGTATTGAACGATTGGCCGAACAAGGAATGCGATTCACGGACTTTCACACGAACTCTTCCGTTTGCAGCCCGACACGGACCGCATTCCTAACTGGCCGTTACCAACAGCGGGCCGGGATCGTCGATGTCATTGTCGGCAGCAGGGAACCGGATAGTGGAATCCCGCCATCCGTCCCGACGCTTCCGCGAGTCTTTAAAAGCAACGGCTATGCGACGGCACTGTTTGGCAAGTGGCACTGCGGTTACCAAGACTCATACAACCCCATCCACCACGGGTTTGATGAATTCGTTGGCTTCTTGAATGGCGCGACGGACTACCATCGGCACGGCGATTGGCGTGTTGGTCTCACGAGGAAAGAAATCCCTGGTTATTCGACGCACATCATCACCGAACGTAGCGTCGACTTTATTCGCAGGAACAAGGACCACCCGTTCTTTCTGTATGTCTCCCATGCGGCGGTACATAATCCGTACCAGACGGACGCCGACACTCCTGAGAATCGAATCAAGGGTGAAAATCCCAATCGACTCAATGACAAGAATCGAAAGAAATACAAATGGATGCTCGAAGATCTGGACAAGGGTGTTGGCCAGATCATCGACACGCTGCACGAACTCGAACTCACGGAAAAGACGCTCGTAGTTTTCTTTTCTGATAACGGGGCCGTTGGGATGAGTCCGAAAGAATTCCGTCATTTCCGTGGTGGCAAGTTCAGTCACTATGAGGGCGGACACCGGGTTCCAGCCATCGCCTGGTGGCCAGGAAAAATCCGTGCGGGCGCTACATCAGATCAGTTGATCGTTGGATTCGATCTCTTCCCGACGCTGACCGACATCGCGGGAATCTCCGACGACAATCCCAAGAATTTGGATGGGACCAGTTTCAAAGGCCACTTGCTCAAGGGTGCTGATTTTCCGGATCGTGATATCTTCTTCGGCTACGAACCTAAGCTTGGCACTGCGATGCGACGGAGCAATTGGAAGATGATCGTCAAAGAAGACAACGTGCAGCTCTATAATTTGGAAACGGATCCTCAAGAAACAACCAACATCTCCGAAGATCATCCAGACATTGCTCAATCTATGAAACAAGCGATTGAGCGATTCAAATCAGATGTCATGCCCGGCACATAAAACGCAACTACAACGTTGCTGTCTATCTAGGACGCTCTGGTGAACACACCGCTTACCCCCGAATCCAACGGGGAACCCGAATCCAACGGGGAACCCGAACCCAACGGGGAACCCGAACCCAACTGGGCACCGTCGGAACCAATTCGAAAGTCTCTGCTTGTCGTTCTGATAACGACTTGTTGTTTGGGTTTCTTTTTTGCTGACGTTTTAATTCGCAGATGTTTCGAAGATCCGTTTCCCGCGATGCTTGCCCTTGGCGTCGTCACGGCACAACTGACAGTGATCTGCGTTTGGGGAACGCTGGTTCGCGGCACTTTCTGGATTCGGCTCCCATGGACGTTATTGCTATTGGTCGTTTCTTGGTGCGGAATCGCGTGGGGCATCAACCTTCACGAAGGGCGTACGGATGTTGGTCAGAGTTTGGGAGCTGCCGTTTTCTGGGCGTTCGGTTTCATCACCAGTTTTATTCCTCTGAAAATCGCAGCAATCTGTTTTCGATGGCAGATCGTCCAAGATGACTCGGAAGCAAATGGTGATGAGCAGAAATCAAGTTACGCGATCCGCGACATCATGCTCGGCACGTTTTTACTCGCGATTTCGATGGGCGTCGGACGCGTGATGCTTCGCGGAGAAGATGACGTTAGTCTGCTTCGTGCAATCGAGGAGAGCGAGCTGACTGACACGACGCTACTGTTTGCAACGACGCTCTACGGTGTGATCAGCCTTGCGGTCAAGCTTCCCTGTATTTGGATTGCACTCGGTGAGAAGATCGAAAAGATTCCTTCGCGAGTTGGCGTCTGGGCCGTTTACTGTTTCCTGCTGACCATCGTTGAACTCGCTCTGTTAACCGTAGCGTTGGGTGATCCCGGACCCGGAGCAGTAGAGATCTTTGGAGGCATCATTCTCAGTCACCAACTGATGGGCGCGATCATGCTCGCCGTCTGTCTCGCTCTACGCGGACTGGGTTATCGGCTTGAGAGATCAATCTCAGGCAAGCCAATTCCGGCGATCGAGATTCCAGAGGCTGGATACCCTGTTGCCGATCAGGCATCCGCTGATCCGATCGTCATTCCGCAGAGCGAGCGACCGAGTGATCCACCTCATTGAAAATGCTATGACTTTCGTTACAAGCAACATTCGCTGCGGCGCCGATTGATACGGAAAGAAGTGCTCTCATGCCGACGGACGGAACCTCAAACTTCGCGAAACGACACTGGCTCCGCCTTTGCCGTTTCTGTACGTCTCTATCGTTGCTTGGGCTATTCTTCGCCGGAACTCTTTTTGCCATCTCTTTGACGCCTTCACTGTTACCGCGTGTTTACGTGGTTCAAGGGCTGTTGTCCGGCATCGCGATGGCAACGGGTTATGGGATCGGTGTTTTCATTCAATGGTCCTGGGGTTATTTGGAACTTCCGGTGCCTCGCGGACGGACGAAACAAGTGCTTTGCGGACTTGCATTTGGCGGCATGCTCATCCTGGCCAATGTGTTTCTGTGGCGTGCATCCATCTGGCAGAACTCGATCCGTGAATTGATGGGGATGGAACCGGTTGCTACCGCCTACCCAGTCCGGATCACATTGATCGCGATGCTGTTTGCGACACTCCTGTTGACCGTCGCACGGAGCATCATTTGGTGTTCTCGACAAGTCGATCGGCGTGTCCGTCGATTTGTACCACGACGTGTGTCCTATGCGATCACCACGATCATTGTCAGTTATTTGATCATCGTGATCGTCAATGGTGTTTTGGCGAAGACAGCACTCAAGGCCGCCGACAACGCATTTCTTCGCATTGACCGTGTGATTGATGAAGAGATTCCCCAACCCGAGAGCCCATTGGCATCGGGAAGCAGCGATTCTCTGATTCCATGGGAGACGATCGGACGATGGGGCAAAGAATTCATTGTCGCGGAACCCAACCAGGAACAGTTGAGCGAGTTTTCTGGGACTCAAGCCATGGAACCACTGCGGGTTTACGTCGGTCTTCGATCCGCCGAAACGCCCGAAGAGCGTGCGACGCTGGCGTTAGAAGAGCTAAAACGGGTTGGCGGTTTTGAACGCAGCGTCTTGGTCGTCGCCACACCCACTGGTACCGGTTGGCTGGATCCTGGTGCCGTGCATTCGTTGGAGTACATCCATCGTGGTGACACCGCCATCGTTAGCATGCAGTATTCGTATTTACCCAGTTGGATGACGATCCTCGTCGATCCGGATCGTTCACGCCGGACGGCGACGGCGTTGTTCGATCAAGTCTACGAGTACTGGCGAACGCTCCCAGCCGACCAAAGACCCCGTCTTTACTTGCATGGATTAAGTCTTGGTGCGCTCGGATCTGAGACGTGCGCGGATTTATTCACGCTCTTTCAAGATCCGATCCAAGGAGCTCTGTGGAGTGGTCCGCCATTCCCAAGCAAAAAATGGTCGACTGTGTCCACCGACCGAAATCCAAACTCTCCAATCTGGCTTCCAACATTTCGCGATGGGAGCATGGTTCGTTTCACGGGCCAAACAAACGCTTTAAACGGCGATGAGCGTCAATGGGGTCCGATGCGATTCGTGTACATCCAATACGCGAGCGATCCTATGACTTTCTTTTCGCCCGATTTACTTTTCCATCGGCCGGCTTGGTTGCAAGGCGAGCGTGGTCCGGACGTTTCACCCTACTTAGATTGGTATCCGATTGTTACGTTCCTGCAGGTGGCTGGTGATTTACCAATGGCAACCAGTGTGCCTCAAGGACATGGCCACAACATCGCTCCGGAGAATTATATCGACGGTTGGATTGCGGTCACCGAGCCGAAAGGCTGGTCCGCCAGTGACACGCAACGATTGAAGGCGTTGATGACGAAAGATCGAGACAGATGAATCTCACGCGGCAAGGCAACGAAGTGTCAGGCGCGGCACCTAAAACTCTTCAATGACTTCAGCACCACGACGTGTTCCCAGATCTCGCCAAAGCTGTAGATTGATGGAATCAGAAACAGAGCGTACAGAGCCATCCATTAATGCGATATTCACCATGCCCAAGTGATAACTACGCGATGTGACCGCAGCGTAGGTCACCCGTTGATCACTTTTCCCTTCCTGTTGAGAATTGAAATCGATGTCCCATTCGATTCCATCTCGCTGGTAAAGGATCTTGGAATTGGGTGTGAATGTCGTGGTGACACCACTGTGATGAACGCGTCCATCTGGCCAAACAGTGTGACCTGTTTCTTTGAACTGCCCTCCCAAACGGATCAGTGATTCCGCACTCACGGGCGGTGACGCTGAGGGTACATCCGTGTTTCGCAGATAGGGTTGGTAGGTCTTTACTTCGGCCAATGCCAATGTGTTGGAAAGCCCATCACGAAAAGCGTTGCTACGCGTTCCTTGGTTAACGACGAAGGCACCATCGCCTGTTTTCTCTGTCCTTGGATCATAGACAAACCATGTCCCGAAATTAACGCCGTAGCTCTGCGGTGCAACGTAGGGAACGCCATCCTTTCGCCGAATCTGATCGTTGGGCTCCGATGGACACAAATAAGTGGGAATCCGCAGTGCCGTCACTCCACTGTCCACTTGAAGATGCCAATCGAGGTCGAGTCTCACCCGTTCATAGGCCGCGGCCTGTTCGATGTGCGGCAACAGTCTTCCATGCACCGACCATGAAGCTCCCGTACCATCTCGGTTTTGTTGCTTCGTCGTAAAGAACGTTGCGGGGAATTGCGCATGAACCGACTCGTAGTTGTGCAACGCCAAAGCGATCTGCTTCAGATTATTGCGGCACATCATCGCTCGCGCCGAACCTCGCGCCGCCTGCACAGCCGGCAACAGTAACGCCAATAACGCGGTGATAATCCCGATCGACGTTAACAATTCAACGATCGTAAATCCGCTACGCCGAACCAATGGATCGAGTACCTTCTCACAGGGTAAGGAGTGGCCAAACCACCAGTATATTCGTGCGAGTGAAAGGGTCTAACGGAAGGCGCCGCACTTCATGAAGAATTCGCAACAGAGTTGCACGGGTCTGAGAACAGATAGGCTCCGGGCATTTCGGCGGTGCCCGGGGCTTATTCCGGAACGGGGCTTATTCCGGAACGGGGGTTTGTTCCTGACAGCTTATTCCCGTGGAGGGAACGGATATTCCATGTAAGCGGCCGTGCTGGCCGCGACGTCTTCGCCGAGCAACTTCGCCACCACGTGCAGACTCATGTCGATCCCGGCAGCGATCCCCGCGGAGGTGACGATCTTACCGTTGTCCACAAAACGACGATCTTCGTGGACGGTGCAGGCAGGAGCAACGTCCCGCAATCGGTCAAAAGCAGAGTGATGCGTGGTTGCTCCGAGTCCATCGAGCAAACCCGCTTTCCCGAGCAGCAACGAGCCCGTGCAAACCGAGAGCACCATTTCTGCCTCCGATGCAGTCTGCTGAATCCACTCAATTAACGGTTCATTGGGAAGCTGTTTTCCAGCACCGACACCACCGGGGACCAGCAAAATATCCGGTTTAGGGACGTCCGCTAAACTTGAGTGATCCGGATTGACAGACAATCCATTCCTGGCGGTGATCGGTGATTTTTCCGCGACGGTGTGTACACGGAAGACCGAATCGTCACTCAATTCGCCCGTGACCGAAAAGACTTCGAACGGTCCACAAAAATCGAGCACTTCGGCATCGTCGAAAAGCAAGATCACGACGTTGCGTGAGTGATTGACCATCCAGTCACCCGTCATCCCTATCGATTACGCAATCAGTTCGTGGATCGGCTCTACTTCCTCAACTCCGACCAGTTTCTGATCCAAGCCGCTGTAGAAATACGACAGATGATTCGGATCGAGACCGAGTTGTTGAAGAATCGTTGCGTGCAGGTGTTTAACATGCAGGGGTTTCTCGACGGCACGCGAGCCAAGTTCATCGGTGGAACCGAGACTAACACCGCCCTTAATGCCTCCGCCGGCCATCCACATCGTAAATCCATATGAGTTGTGATCTCTGCCGGAACCCTTTGCATATTCCGCGGTCGGTTGCCGGCCAAATTCGCCACCCCAAACGACCAACGTTTCATCCAACATGCCAAGTTGCTTGAGGTCTTTCAACAAGGCTGCGATGGGAAGATCCGTTCGACCGGCGTGGCGGTTGTGATTGAGTTCTAAATCCCCGTGCGCATCCCAGTTGTCATCGTTGTGAGCACCGCCGCTGTAGAGCTGAATGAATCGCACACCACGTTGCACCAGTCGGCGAGCAAGCAAGCACCGAGTTCCAAAATCGCGTGTCTCGTTCTCATTGATGCCATACATCTCGAGCGTCCGCTCGTCTTCGGTCGAGAGATCCACCGCTTCGGGTGCCGTCGTTTGCATCTTGTAAGCAAGTTCATAACTTGCGATTCGCGATGCCAAATCGTCGTTTGAACTGCGTGTGTCAAAATGCCGACGATTCGCGTTTTGGATGGAGTCGATCAGCTGGCGCTGCACTCCATCGGGAAGGTCGCTCGGAGGATCAAGATTCAGGATCGGTGCACCTTCACTTCGAAAAACGGTGCCTTGATAGGTGGCCGGCATGTAACCGCTGCTCCAGTTCTTTGCACCGCTGATTGGACCACCTGTCGGATCCAACATCACGACAAAACCAGGCAGGTTTTCGTTTTCGCTGCCCAAGCCGTACGTGACCCAGGAGCCCAACGCCGGACTGCCAGAGAGAATTTTGCCACTGTTCATCATCAGCATCGCAGATCCATGGATGGGTGAATCCGCAGTCATCGAATGCAAGAATGCGATGTCATCAACTTGCTGCCCAACGTTGGGAAACAGGTCGCTGACCCACTTGCCACACTCTCCATACTGTTTGAAATCCCAACGTGGCTCTACGATCCGCCCCTTGCTCCGATGGCCTCCGCGCCCAAACGTTTTGACATCCACCGTCTTGCCATCCATTCCTTTCATCGATGACTTACGATCGAACGTATCGATGTGACTTGGTCCGCCATACATGAACAGGAAGATGACTGACTTAGCCTTCGGAGCGAAGTGTGGCGGCTTGGCTGCCAACGGATTTCGATACTGATTCTCAGCGGCGTTGGCAGCGCCGAAGAATCCGTCACCCGAGAGCATCGATGAGAGTGCTGCGGCGCCAAATCCGCCTCCCGCCTGCCAAATGAATTCGCGTCGTGTTCGTCCGCAGAAGTTAGGTCTTCGTTTGCTCATGATTCGATCTCTTTTGCTTTACCCGTTGGACTGGCTTGATCCGCTCTTTCCCAGACACGACTTCAATTAGTCGACGAACAAAAACTCATTCCAATTCAACACTGTCAAACAATACAATTCGGCAGATCGTTGCACGGACAATCCGTTGTTCTTGCGAAGTTGATTGATCAGTATTTCACCGTCTGCAACTTCTTCGTCCGTGGCATCGCGACCCAGCACCGCCGTGATCGCACGCTTAACAACTTCCGCGGGCTCCATGTCAGGTTGTGCTTGGAACCCAATCGCTGCGGTCAATCGGTTCGCTTGCTCGTGAACAAAGTCACTGTTCAGCAATGAGAGCGATTGTCCCGGTTGCAGCGTGGCAAATCTGTCTTCGCAAGTCAGATCGGGATCCGGAAAATCAAACGCGGTCAACAACGGTGTCAGTAGCGATCGTTTGACATGAATGTAAACGCTGCGTCGATTCCGATCCTGTTCGGAAGAATTTCCCCAACCGCTACCGGGACGGGATTGACCGGCAAGAACTTCCTTCGACAGTTTCGGATACATACTTGGGCCATAAACGGATCGATTCAACGATCCACTCACCGCAAGCAATGAATCACGCACTTCCTCGGCACTCAGCCGACGGGGATTGAACCGCCAGAAAAGTTCGTTCGCGGGATCGACCGACAAACCGTCTGTCTGACCCACGGACGACATCTGGTACGCTTGACTGGTCATGATCAGGCGATGCATGGACTTCATTTTCCAGCCACCCTCGATGAACCGGAGAGCCAACCAGTCGAGCAGTTGAGGGTGCGTGGGTGGCGTTCCCAACAATCCAAAGTTATTGCTGCTGCGAACGATCCCACGACCAAAATGAAATTGCCAAATCCGATTCGCCATGACACGAGCAGTCAGTCGATTATCGGATTGGGTCATCCACTCGGCCAATGCTCGACGTCGACCCGGTGAATCATCCGTTTTTGGAAACTCGGTGGGAGCCTCGG
Source organism: Planctomycetota bacterium (assembly GCA_039179795.1). Lineage (GTDB taxonomy): Bacteria > Planctomycetota > Planctomycetia > Pirellulales > Pirellulaceae > Rubripirellula. The sequence continues at coordinate 99,968 of JBCDEM010000004.1, forward strand.
TCTCGAAGATTTCGGGGAAGCCTGGTTCGACGGGATCCGACGGCGAATGCGGATTTCCACGAAACAAGATAAACGTCTGTTTTGGCTCCGCGATCGTTTTTGCAAGTCCCATGACCGATTCGCGCGGAGGCAACGATTTGCCGTCGCGAATGATATCGGCCAGTTGTTGCTTCAGCGATTCGTACTGCTTCCACTGATCCTCATCCAGGTGATCTTTGAGCTTCGCTTTGAGGACACGTTCACGTTCTCTGCGTGGACCTTCAGTCGCCCGTTGATCGGGCGCCGACATTTTCGCGATTCCATCCTGTTCGACTTTTCGCTTTTCCGATTCCAAGCGTCGGCGTTCTTCGTCATTCGATTGGTACCTCGCGCGGATCTCTTCAGACGTAATATCGATCTGATTGTTGGACCGTTGATCCCCGCGTGATCCCCAACTGGTGACGTCAGCCAACATCGCGAGCATGCTGTAATAGTCAGCTTGGGGAATCGGATCGATCTTGTGATCGTGACATCGAGCACAGTTGATGGTCAGTCCGAGCATGGCCTGACCGGTTGTCATGATGATGTCGTCGAGTTCGTCGTATCGAGCCAGCAAGGGGTCGGCCGGCTCATCATCCCAGATACCAAGCCGGTAATAGCCGGTCGCAGTCAACGTCTCGGTTGTGACAACATCGAGCTCATCACCAGCCAGTTGCTCTTGCAGAAATCGGTCATACGGTTTGTCTTCGTTGAACGAACGAATGACATAGTCACGATACTTCCATGCATTCGGTTTAACGCCGTCGCGTTCGTATGAATTCGTTTCTGCGTAGCGAACCAGATCCAACCAGTGACGCCCCCATCGCTCGCCGTAGTGATGCGAATCCAAAAGTTGGTCGATTAACTTTTCAAATGCCAACGGATCCGGGTCGTTCACGAATCGGCGGACTTCATCACCCGTTGGAGGAAGGCCGGTTAAGTCATAGTACGCGCGGCGAATAAGCGTGCTTCGGTCAGCCGGTCGATTCGGTGTCAGTCCAGCGCGGTGGAGATCGGCCAGGAGAAAACGATCGATAGGATTCTGATTCCACTCGGCGATATCGACGTTCGGTGGTTCGTAAACGGTCATTGGTTTGAACGACCAATGGATATCCCAGTTCGCGCCCTGTTCGATCCACAACCGTAAGATCTCGACCTCTTCCGGCGAGACGGCATCACCTTCCGGTGGCATTCGTTCAAACTCATCGTCGGTGGTAATGCGGGCGATGAGCGTACTTGCGTCGACATCACCGGCTACGATCGCGAACTCGCCCGAATCGCCTTCCGCGAAAGCGCCTTCTTGCTGGTCCAACCGCAAGCCACTTTCCGCCTCATCCGGACCGTGGCACGCAAAGCAGCGTTTCGCAAGGATTGGCTGAACTTGTTTGATGAAATCGACTTTGGAGGGTTCAGCCGCTGCCACAGTCGTCTCCACGTTGGCAATCAACAACGGAAACAAACTGAACGCCAACAACGCGCGGATGCAGTACTTCATGGGGCAGAAAATCAGACAGTGAGGTTTGGACGCAGCACTGCAAAAAGGCAGGCCAGGGAAGGGCAGTGCTGAGCTTGTCCGAGGGCCCTCTATTGTTACCCGGTCAACCCAATATGCCAATAAGAAGGCGAGTTCTCACCTTGTTTTCCCGGCTGCACCAGAATCGACGGCCTACGCCGGCCACGATGGCCAATTTTCCGGTGATTTGCTGTTCCCCGATTTTCCGAGAGCCCGTATATCCCGGGCATGAAACGATGGCTGTCCATAACCGCCGGTTGGGTTCTTGCATTGGTTGCGATGACCGTGCGTATGACGTGTCGCGTCCGCATGGTCGACGACCCGCGACCGGAGCTTGCCAAACGGGGGATTCCACATGTGTTCGCCGTGCTTCACGCCCATCAGTTAGCCGGCCTGGCAGCTGCCGAGAAGGGTTCAGCGGTGATGGTTTCACGCTCCGCCGATGGGGAAATCATCGTTCCTTTGATACGCATCGGAGGCCACGTTCCGATTCGAGGCAGCAGTGGTAGCGGTCGAAAGGGCGGTGGCTCTGCCCTGAAAGCCCTCGCGAATCACGTCCGTGGTGGCAAACCCGCAATCCTGACCATTGATGGTCCTCGGGGTCCGAGGGGCCACGCTCAAAAAGGCATCGGGCTATTGGCGAAATCGACCGGTGCTGTTGTGATTTGTGCGGTGCCGGTTTCCAATCGCCGCTGGATATTGAAGAAGTCTTGGGACCGATTGCAGATTCCAACTCCATTTTCACGACTGACGATCGGGATGAGTCAGCCGATGCAGATCTTGCCCGGTGAAAGCTTGGAGTCCTTTGCTTCGAGGGTTGCCGAATGCCTGAGCAACCTTGAGCACCAATACGATCCGGCGGAAGCCAATGCGGCTGCCGCGGCGCCGCAACGTCGCCGACGCGCCGCGTGATTCGATGCGCATCAAAAGTGTCCGAAGTTTGCTATCATCCCCTGGATGAATGCTGCTGAAACGATTTCGATCCCCGACGCGCCGGCTGCCGCCGTGATGTTGCAGGCGGCAGTGAGTCAGATTCATTTCGCTCGGGATTACACGTTAACACTCCTGGATGCGACTCCACGGGAACGTTGGTTTGAGATTCCTGATGGCGCTCCGTCGAATATTGCTTGGCAAATTGGTCATCTCGCCGTCAGCCAATACGGACTTTTGATGTTTCGTATCCGCGGACGTCAACCATCCGATCTGGAACTGATCCCGGGGAAGTTTCGAAAAGCCTATTCGCGCGGTTCGACGCCATCGGATAACGCGTCCGAGCAAATGACCGCGGAGGAATTTCTGCAGCGTTTGGAGCGAATCCATCAGCTATCGATGGAAGAATTAAAGGACGTCGATCCGCAAGTGCTTTTGGATCCCGTCGACATGCCTTATGCGGCTTATCCCATCAAGCTCGGTGCGATCCTGTTTTGCCCACTGCATGAACAGATTCATGCTGGTCAAATCGGTGTGATCCGTCGTGGTCTTGGACTCTCGCCGATTCGTTGACACCGCGATCACTTTTCGATCGTGCCCAAAAACCTTACAGCCGCTGATATCACCGTGGAAATCGTCAACGAATCGATCTACGACCATCCCAAATACTACGACTTGGTATTTGGATCGGACTGTGCCGCCGAGATCGCGTTTATCCTCGGTTGCGGTGAGCAGTATGCCAGCGGTGACTTCGAGCGAATGTTCGAACCTGCTTGCGGGACGGGTCGCTTGCTGTTTTGGCTTGCCAAACGCGGATACGACGTTGCCGGTCTGGACTTGAATCCCAATGCGGTCGAGTTTTGCAATGCGCGATTTCGCCGTCATGGTTTTGGAGAGTCGGCATTCGTCGCCGACATGTCTGACTTTCAGGTGAAGCAAAAGTACGATATCGCTTTCAATACGATTAACAGCTTTCGCCATCTGCCGAGTGAATCCGCGGCTCGCAAACATTTGCAATGTGTGGCACAGTGCGTGCGACCCGGCGGTCTGTACTTGCTAGGCGTTCACTTAACACCAACGGAGGTGGCTCCGAGCGATACGGAGTCTTGGTCGGCACGCCGAGGTCACCTCTCCATCAACACCCACATGTGGTTCAAACACCGCGATACGAAAAAGCGGGTGGAGCGATTCGGGATTCGATTCGACGTGCACAGCCCATCTCGCAGTTTTCGAATCAATGATGAACTGATCCTTCGCAGTTACACCCGCGGTCAGATGAACAAGCTCATTCGGTCTTGTGAATCATGGGATGTCGTGGAGACATACAGCTTTGGTTACGACCTGGACGATCCGATCGAAGTCGACGGTTCGACCGAGGATGTGGTCTACGTGTTACGCCGAAAGTGATTTGTAACGCTTTGTACCAGCGATGGGTGCCGCAATCCCCCAAGTGTCCGTCGAAGCTCAAAGAAGTCCGGCCGCTTGGCTCGCGATCAGTGGGCGGGCTTTTGGCGACCGAGTACGGCGAGCAGACCCGCGACGAGGACGGCGATTCCACCCGCAATGGCCGCAATGCTTGCGCTCCTGCCCCAGGCATTGCGCTCGTTCTCGATGACTTTGTATTGGTAGGGCAGGGTCAGTTCCAGCGACATGTTATCCATGTCCTCAAATTCTCGAACCAACTGAGCCGCTTGAGCGCCGGCGTATTCCTCGCGGACCGACTCAATGTGCTTCTGAGTGCTGCCGGCCGATTGGATCAAAGACCAACGAATCCCGCAAAAACCGGCGATCAGCATGCAACCGACGGCGATCAATCCGCTGGTGAGGAAACCCGCGCGAAGAATGATCGAAGCGTCGGTCGATTCCAACCTCTCAGCACCCGATTTGTCATCGGCGGAGGTATCCGTCGGCAGCTGGCGGAGTTGTCCTAGCTTTGGGATCTGAACCTGTTTCTGACATTCGTTGCACGTCGCTTGGTCGCCCGCTTGCGAAGGAGCAACAGAGATCGTGGATTCGCAGAAGGGGCAAGGAAGCAGGTGCATGAGGGTGTCATTTGCGAAGATTTGAAGAAGAGCCGACTAGACCCTCTAGGTCATCCGACTAGAATCCATGTAAGCGAACGGGGACCACCCACCCACAATTGCCGCCCGCCCAACGAGGCCTGAGCGGCTCAACAATAACGAACTGTTTTGTTCGTCCGTGACACGAAGGATTCGAGTCACCCTCTGCGTGGTCAAGTTTGCTGAAAGCCAGGATGGCACGCCGAAAGGCAGGAGACAATAAGGATCGGGGGAAGATTCTCGATACGTCCACTGGTGCATGATGGTTCGTGCGACCTTCGCGACGATCGGTTGGGCCAGTTTTTTACGACTGGTATCCGTCTGCCCGCGTACCCCAATGTCTCGTGGTTGGGATTCCTTGGGTGATTGAAAGAGGTGACGATGACATCGCGCGACGGTAAAGTCATCGGTAACCGAACTCATTTACCTAGACCTAAAGTTTTTCCATTTGGAGTCGACCGAGCCGGCCGTGATTTAGCGGGTGGTAGAGTTTGTCAGTGTTCAGGACTCATTCCAGATCGCGCGTCTAAGACCCTTTCTTATTTGTGCTTAGGCGAATTTATTCGGGCAAACCTTCCTTCCTTTGAGGTCACGACTTGGCGTCAATCGTCCACGCATCCAATGGCAAGCTTTATTCACGGGACAATCACAACCTGGAAGTTTGTTTTCCATTGACCATTCCTTTTTGACCTATTTTGCCCGGCCACCCAGTTGGCCCAAAAGTACCCATCACCGAACACGTCACGATTTTGAACCTTGGCCATTGCCCCTACAAGATGTCGATCTTGATTCACGTTTGAAGCACTCGTTTTGGTCTGCTGCATCGGCACAGCCAACGACCCTAGTGAAGCACTGTCAATCAATCGATCGCACGGGAAAGGTTCAAGCTGGACGAATGAAAATCAATCAATGTAGCTGCAGGAGTTTCTGTCTTGTTTGACACTCTACTGGAAGACTTTGAAGCGGATGCTGATCAAAGTACTGACGTAATGACCGGCGGTTTCCGCAAGTTGCCGGTCGACGACAACGAAGACAATAACGTTGCCGTCGCCATCGCAGAGCAAGCGGAAGGCGAAGTTCAACTCGATAGCCCCGACGAGTTGCTGGCGGTCGATGAAAGTGAGTCGTGGTCGGATGACCCCGTACGGATGTATTTGACCCAAATGGGTGAAATCCCGTTGCTGACTCGCCGCGAAGAGATCGAGCTTGCCAAGCGGATCGAAGAGACGCGTCGTCGTTTCCGCACAAAATTGCTCGAGAATCACTTTGTGCTCGTCGAGGCCTACAAGACCTTGAAAAAGGTTTACCGGGGCCAGTTGCCGTTCGATCGTACCGTCCAGGTTTCGGTTACCGATCGACTGGAAAAAGAACAGATCGTTGGTCGTTTGCCACACAACCTTCGCACGCTGCAAACGCTTTTGCGTCGCAATCGGCACGACTGGAAAGTGGCTCTGAGCAAGAGTGCGTCCCAGCGTCGACGCGCCGAAGCGTGGCGCTCACTCGCACGCCGACGTCGTCGTGCGGTCCGCCTCATCGAAGAACTCGGTCTCCGAACCCAGCGAATCGAAACGCGCATCGAATTGTTGGAGAAGTTCTCGAATCGATTGACCGAAATCGATCGTGAAATCACCGAGCAAAAACGCACCAAGCACGGCCGAGAAGTCCGTGAGGAACTGCTCCGTGAGCGACGACAAATCTTGACCGCATGCCAAGAGACCCCGACGTCACTTCGCAATCGCGTCAAAATGCTCAATCAGGTCTACGCCGAATATCAGCAGGCGAAGCGAGAATTGAGCGAAGGGAACTTGCGTCTGGTCGTCTCAATCGCCAAGAAGTATCGCAACCGAGGATTGTCATTCTTGGATTTGATTCAAGAGGGCAACGCCGGCCTGATGCGTGCGGTCGATAAGTTTGAGTACCGTCGTGGTTTCAAGTTCTGCACTTACGCGACTTGGTGGATTCGCCAGGCAATCACGCGAGCGGTCGCTGACCAAAGTCGAACGATCCGTATTCCTGTTCACATGGTTGAGACAATGAGCCGCGTGCGAAACGTCGCCCGGCAATTGTTGCAAGAACTCGGCCGCGAGCCGACCATCGAAGAAACCGCTCGCCGTGCTGACGTGACCGTCGAAGAAGCGCGACGTGTTCTCACGATGAGTCGTTTCCCGATTTCACTCGATCGCCCCGTCGGGAACAGTGAAGACAGCCAATTCGGCGATTTGCTTCCAGACGGAACCGCCGAGAGTCCGCAGATCGGTGCGACTCAGGAAATGCTTCGTGACCGAATCGGTAATGTGCTCAAGTCGCTTTCCTATCGAGAACGTGAAATCATCAAGCTGCGTTACGGTTTAGGTGACGGATACAGCTACACGCTGGAAGAAGTCGGTCACATTTTCAAGGTGACACGCGAGCGAATTCGTCAGATCGAAGCCAAAGCCGTTCGAAAGCTGCAACAACCAAGCCGCAGCCAAGACCTCGTCGGTTTCCTAGACTAGCAGTCAGTTAGCAATTAGCAGTTAGCAGTTAGCAGTTAGCAGATAAAAAATCGCAGAGCCCTTCCGATCGATTCGGAAGGGCTTTTTTAATACCCATCTGCTTGGCGTCTTTGCGTACAACCCATCGGATCGGAACGTAAAAACAGCAAGCCTATTGCAGCGCATCGGCGACGGTGTTGATCACGCCTGTCCAGTCACCCAGAGTCGCTTGACGGTGCAAGCGAACAGACGGATACCAATTCGTGGTTTGCTCGTTCATTCCCCAGCGCCAGTCGGGCACACGCCCGAGAATCACGTGTGCAGGAACACCGGCTGCACCGGCAAGATGAGCGAGAGAGGTGTCCGTCGTGACGACCGCGTCCAAGTGCAGAATGATGGCAGTCGTATCGGTGAAAGCACCCTCCGAATCCACATGCTCGGGAAGACGCACAACCCGGTCAGACCAATCACATGCATTGAGCTGCTCGGCGCCGTCACCGAACTGCAAACAAACCAACTGAATGCCGTTGATCTCCGCCAGCGGACGCAGAACTTCCAGCGGCACACTCCGATAAACGTCCGCGTGGTGCTCACGATTTCCCTGCCAGTTAATGCCGATTCGGCGAACCGGCTTGGGCAATTCCTGAAGCATCCAGTGTTCCCAGTAGGCGATGAGTTCACGAGAAACCGTCAGGTAGTGGTCTTTTCCACTGAATGCTCCGGCACCCCATTCCATTTGACCCGTCTTCGACCACAACACATCCACGACATCCACAAGAGAAGCGTGATAGTCGACCCGTGGGATCATTGCCTGCTCCAGCACCAACTGGTCGATACCTGGAACGGACGTAAACAGAGACAGCAGACGTGGTGCACAGCGGAACAGAACGCGCGCACCTTGTGATTGAAGAACGGACGCCATCCGCACAAAGTGGATGGCATCACCGAGACCCTGCTCCGGGTACAGCAGGATTGTTTTTCCCTGCAACGATTCACCGCGCCAAACGGGTGCCGGCAGACGTGGTCGCGACATGTCGGGCATGTGCCATCGCCATCGATACTCCGGCCAACCGCGTTTGTAGTCTTGTTGCAAAAGATAGATCACACCGAGGTTGCGATGCAATTCAACGTGGTTGGGTGCCACCTCCAATCCGCGCTGGTACCACGATAACCCTCGATCGATCTCTCCACTCCAAATCCACAGAGTCCCGCGATTCTTGAGGGCCGAAAGGTAGTCCGGCTTCTGCGCAAGTGCATTCTCAAAACACTGGTCAGCCTCTTCAATTTGGCCAAGCATCCTGAGCGAATTGCCGAGGTTGTTCCACGCGATGGGATTCTGTTCACCGCGATTCAGTGCTTCTCGATACGCTGCGGCTGATTCGGAAAACTGCCGCTGGTCAAATAGTGCGATGCCCAAATAGACCCATGCATCGGCGTGGTTCGGGTCCACATCCAGAACTTGCCGATAACTCTGTTCGGCATGCTGGACTTGGCCCGCTTGATGCTGTTTCCAAGCGTAAGCGAGTTTCTCTTGGAAGCCCATCCTTCGAGCTCACTCTGTCTCAGTTTCGGCCATGTCTCGAGCGTGGTAGCTACTTCTTACGAACGGTCCGCTCGCTACCTTGGTGAATCCCATCTCTCGCGCGATATCGCCCAGAACATCGAACTCTTCCGGTGGCACGTAACGAACAACGGGTAAGTACTTTTCACCTGGCTGCAAGTATTGGCCAAGGGTCAGGAAATCGACTCCTGCATCCCGCAGATCAGCGAGTGCTTCGAGGAGTTCACCACGCTCTTCGCCAAGCCCAAGCATCAAACCGCTTTTCGTTTTCACGGAAGGGTTGTATCGCTTGACCTCTTTCATCATGCCAAGCGTCCAGCGGTAGTCACTTTTGGGACCACGAACACGGCGGTACATACGTGGAACCGTCTCCATGTTGTGATTAAAGACATCCGGTCGGGCTTCTATCACACGTTGAAGAGCTGACTTGCACTTCACGAAATCCGGCGTCAGCACTTCCGTCGTAGCTCCAGTCTTTTCTCGAACGGCGACGACACATTGGTAAAAGTGATCGGCTCCCCCGTCTGGTAGATCGTCACGGGTCACGCTGGTGATCACAACGTGTTTCAACCCGAGCCTCAGCGCGGCTTCGGCCACGCGATCCGGCTCATCGGCTTCGGGAAGCTGTGGCGGTCGACCGCGACGAATCGCACAGAACCCGCAGGGTCGAGTGCAGACGTTCCCCAGGATCATGAAGGTCGCCGTTTGCTGGCTGTAACACTCCATCCGGTTCGGGCATTTCGCGTTCTCGCAGACGGTTTCCAACCGCAGCTCATCCAGCAGACCTTGGGTCATGTGGTTGGCGTTGCTGCGGGGGATCGGTCGTTTCAGCCATCGTGGAAGGCGGCCAGTACCACTGACCTCCGTGCCTTCGGGGATTTCGGGTTCAGCGACAACAGGTAAACGGAATGCCATACGGGCTTCGAAAATAGGTGAACCAAAACGGGGTAACCAACGCATTGTAATGGGACCGGCCAGGGTGACCATGGCGCCCATCAGCGGCGGCGGCTATCGGCTGGTTGTCGATCCTGCGTACAATCGCACCGTCATGGCGAAAAAGAAGAAATCTGGTGGATCCAAAAAATCGGGCGGAAAGAAAGATCCCGGGATCACTATGGTCGCGGAAAACCGCAAGGCGCGGCATCGGTACGAGGTACTCGATTCCCTGGAGTGCGGTTTGATGCTGATGGGTAGCGAGGTCAAGTCGATGCGCGAGGGCAAACTCTCGCTGGATGAAGCCTACATCCGGGTGAAAGATGATGCCTTGTGGTTGATCGGAGCGGATATCGCTCACTATCGAAACGCCGGCATGTGGAATCATGACCCGCGGAGACCGCGAAAGTTGCTGATCCACTCACGTGAATACAACAAATTCGCGGGTCGAGCACACGAGCGAGGCCTAACGCTGGTTCCGCTACGAGTCTATTTCAATAGTCGTGGCATCGCGAAGTGTGTCATGGGTTTGGTGAAGGGCAAGAAACTTCATGACAAACGCGAGACACTAAAGAAACGTGATGCGGACCGCGGTCTACAACGTGCAATGAGGCGACGATGAACGCCGTTTTAACAATGACTGATCTCGTGAAATCCTTCCCGCAACCGGGCGGTGGATCGTTGTTGGTCTTGGAAGTGCCGACCTTTGAAATTGCCCTCGGCGAACAGGTCGCCTTGATCGGCCAGAGCGGCGGCGGGAAAACGACCCTGTTGCATCTCATTGCCGGATTACTCGTTCCCGATTCGGGATCGATCCTGCTCGACGGCATTGAAACCACCAAACGTAGTGAAGAAGGTCGCGATCGCATACGCGCATCCAAATTGGGTTACGTTTTTCAAACCTTCAATCTGCTGCCCGCTTTCTCAGCGATTGAAAACGTTCGGCTCGGAATGACCTTTGGTTCCGGACAGCGTGACCCTGGACGAGCCATGCATTTGCTCGACCGTGTTGGCTTAGCGGACCGTGCGAACTATCGCCCTAGCCAGTTATCAGTGGGACAGCAACAACGCGTCGCCATCGCGCGAGCTCTCGCTGGAAGTCCGCGTCTATTGCTGGCCGATGAACCAACTGCCAACGTTGATCCCGCCAGTGCCGCGACGGTATTGGAATTAATCCATCACACGTGCCGCGAAGAACAAGTCGCCTTGTTGACGGTCACGCACAACATGGAAATCGCGGCGCAGTACGACCGCATCGATGAGCTAGACAAGATCAACCTTGCTCTAGCGTCAACCCATTCGTCTTCGGCGAATCCTCAGTAGATTCACCGACTTCAGCTCAACCAGTAACCCGGCAGCACCATGTCTCTGTTGCAGATCGCTTGGCGAAACTTCTGCCACCGCTCGTTGTCGAGCATTCTGACCACCATCTCACTGGCACTTGGCGTCGGCTTGGTCGTGCTGGTGCTTTCCATTTATGGAGTGATCAGTGAAGCGTTCACACGCAACGCGTCCGTCGGCTACAACCTCGTCGTCGGTCCAAAGGGAAGCCCGCTGCAGTTAACGCTCAATAGCGTGTTCTACCTCAGCCAACCGATCGAAAATATTCCGTACACCTATTACATGGAGTTCTTGCCGCAATCCCGACGAGCATCATTGGTCGAACGGTATGGTGGCGATCCTGAGCTGGCAACAAGGCCCGGAAAATATGCGGCTTCCGTTGAGGGTGGCTATGCAATCCCGTTGGCCCTCGGTGACTACTACGATCAATACCGTGTCGTTGGAACGATACCGGAATTCTTCGAAGTCCTGCGCCACGGTCCCAATGTCGATCAGCCGTTCACGTTCGAAGATGGGCGACCCTTTGAAACGTCTTCCGAAGAGCATGGTTTTTTCGAAGCGGTTTTGGGTTCACGCGTTGCAAAAGAGATGCAGGTTGGCGTCGGTGACGTAATCTTTCTGTCGCACGGAAACCCAGACGGCAAAGGACATGCGGACGGCTTCACGATTGTGGGTGTCATGAATCCAACGGGAACACCCAACGATCGCGCGGCATTCGTCAACATGGAAGGTTTTTATCTGATGGAGGGCCACGCAAAGCCCATCAATGAAGAGCAGCGAGCACGGATCGAGAAAGACGGAAACGAGTCAAACAAAGCACCCGATGAAGGTGAATCAGGAGAGAGCAGCGAATCCGCAACCAACGGCGAACCAGAAGAGACCGGCGACCCCGAAGAAGGAACCGACTCAGACGAAGACGCGGACACCATGATTGATCTAAACGCGACCGATCTGTCCGGTCAAAACGCTGAACCAGCGGTTTTGACCGTTAGTATCCAATCACCGGTGGGCACCGATTCAGATTCCGATGCAAGATCTCAGGCATCCGAAGAGGAATTCGTTCCGTTGACGATCCCTGAACGAGAAGTCACCGCGATCCTGGTTCGCAACGGCAATCCGTTTTTTGCCCCTGGTATGCAGAATGCGATCAACGAAGGCATCCAAGCTCAGGCAGCCGCTCCGGTCGGTGAAATTAGCAAGTTGATGAGTGTGATCGTCGGTCCACTGCTAACCGCGCTCTTGATCGTCACGCTGATTACTTGCTTCGTGGCCGCCGTCGGAGTCTTGGTCGCCATTTACAACTCGATGAATGATCGTCGTCGCGACATTGCCGTCATGCGAGCGTTGGGTGCGCGGCGTCAGACGGTGACCACGGTGATCGTGATCGAGAGCCTTCTCGTTGCGACAATTGGAGCCATTGTCGGATGGGTGCTCGCACACTCGGCGATCACTCTTTATGCCGGTACGATCGAAGAGCAGACCGGTGTTCAGGTTGGATTCTTCTCGACCAGCAGCTACGAGGTGTTGATTCTTCCGCTGGTGTTGTGTCTTTCGGCAATCGCCGCGATGTTACCAGCGTTATCGGCCTACCGAACGGATGTCGCTTCGAATCTGCAAAAGTAACAGCGATCACCACGGCTTCATCACCTTCGGCTCATCGCACCCTGCGTTTCACTAAACGTCGAGGTTTCGAGCATCCAGCGCGTGCTTCTCAATGAACTCACGGCGCGGCTCCACCTTGTCGCCCATCAACAGGCGGAAGATTTCGTCTGCGGTACCCGCGTCGGTCAGGTTGACTTTCAACAGCGTTCGATTGGCCGGATCCAATGTTGTCTCACGCAATTCCTCGGCATTCATCTCACCGAGACCTTTGAAGCGTGTGACCTGCAATCCCTTTTCGCCGGCAGCTCGAACTTCCGGCAACAAGTCGCGCAAGTCGGTCAACGGTCGGCGATGGTCTTCGCCACGAACGAGCTCGAATCGAGCCGTCGTCATTCCAGTTCGATCGGCAGGAATCAGATCATCGATGCCAAACCCGAGTTCTTGCAGATCCTTCAAGCCGCTGTTGATCGTTCGTACTTCGTGAAGTTCGGCCAGATGGGCAAGTTCGCCTTTGACGTTTTCCTGAACTTCGGCGTCACCTTCTGCAGCGGCATCAGCGTTCTCCGCTTGAGTGTCCTCTGAACCCGATGCGTCAACTTCATCTGCATCGACTTCGTCTTCGTCATCGTCTTCGTCATCGTCTTCTTCGCTGTCTAAGCGAAGATTGTGTTCGTTGAGGTAGACTTCGACTTCGTCCTGGTTGTGGAACCAATGTTCGTCGTTTCCGTGGGTCAGCAGCAACGCCGGCAACTTATTGGTAACGGGATCGATTCGCATCGCATGGGCACGAAGACTGAATCCGTGTTGTTCAAGTGCGAGGATCGACTCTTCCATTGTGGCAAGTGTTTTACACAGCGTTCGCATAGCGTCACCATCCACACGACGCCCATCTTCAGACTCGAACACCGTGTCGGACAGTCCGCGGTCGAGCAACTGCGACTTCATCTCGGTATCCGACTGAACGTAATATCGTGACTTCCCTTGGACGACCCGGAACAGCGGCGGCTGAGCGACGTAGACGTGTCCGCGGGCGACGAGTTCATACATCTGTCGATAGAAGAAACACAACAACAGCGTCCGGATGTGACTACCGTCAACATCGGCGTCCGTCATGATGATGACTTTATCGTAGCGACGCTTCGTAAGATCCTGATCGGCGCCGATGCCAGTACCGATCGCTTGAATCATGGATTGAACCTCTTGGTTCTCCAAGACTTTCGCTTCACGACTTTTGTAGGCATTGATAATTTTTCCGCGCAGCGGCAGGATTGCTTGGAATTCACGCATCCTTCCACCTTCGGCCGATCCACCGGCCGAGTCACCTTCCACGAGGTACAGTTCGCACTCATCACGATTCTTGCTGATGCAGTCGCGTAGTTTCCCGGGCAATCCGCCACCCCCGAGCGCGTCTTTTCGTTTTCGCAGCAGATCTTTTGCTTTGCGGGCGGCTTCCCGCGCTTCGGCGGCCAACATGCCTTTCCGAACAATCGTTTGAGCTACCCGAGGATTTTCCTCGAAGTACTTGCTCAATTGCTCGCCCACACCGGCGCTGATAATGCCTTCGACTTCGCTGTTGCCAAGTTTTGTTTTTGTCTGCCCTTCAAATTGTGGGTGCGGGACTCGGACACTGATGACGGCGGTGATCCCTTCGCGGAAATCATCTCCTCCGGGCGCCACGCCGCCCTTAAAGAGGTTTTCCTTTTTGCCGTAGTTGTTAAGCGTTCGCGTTAGAGCGCTGCGAAATCCAGAGACGTGCGTTCCACCTTCATGGGTATGAATATTGTTAACGTACGATTGAACGTTTTCCGTGAACTCCGTGCTGTACTGCATCGCAATGTCATACTGCGTTCCATCTTTTTCGCCTTCGATCCGAATGACATCGTTGTGCAGCGAATCGCTCGCTCGATTGAGATGTTCGACAAATTCGACGAGACCACGCTCGTATTCAAAGTCACCGCTTTCGCCGTTGCGCTCATCATGAAACTTGATGTGAACGCCACTGTTGAGAAATGCAAGTTCTTGTAATCGCTTGTACAACGTGTCGAAGTTGTACTTCGTGACACTAAAGATCTTGTTATCGGCTTTGAACGTCGTCTTCGTGCCGGTCTTCTTGGTCGCCCGCCCTTTGCGAACCGGCCCTGTTGGAACGCCGCGTTCATATTCCTGCGTCCAGGTAAACCCGTCACGGCTCACTTCGGCTTCGGCCCATTGGCTGAGGAAGTTAACCACGGTTACGCCAACACCATGAAGACCGCCGGAAGTCTGGTAAGCCCCTTTTTCGAACTTCCCGCCAAACTTGAGGACCGTCATCACGCCTTCCAACGTGCTGACTTCCCGATCGAGTTCTTCGGACAGCTGCTCGTGACGTGTGACGGGGATCCCACGGCCATCATCTTCGACGGTCACGCTTCCGTCGGTATGGACGGTGACCGAGACCATCTTGGCGAAGTTGGCCATCGCTTCGTCAATCGAATTGTCGACCACCTCGTACACGAGGTGGTGCAGCCCTCGCGTGGAGGTATCACCGATGTACATCCCGGGCCGTTCGCGAACGTGCTCAAGGTCCGAAAGATGCTGCAAATCCTTTTCGGTGTATTCCGAATTGGCGGCTGGCAGAGTGGACGTATTTGGATCGTTTGCGGGAGTATCCGTGTTGGGAACGTCGCTCATGAAAGCCTGCAAAAAAGACCGAGAAAATGAGGGGTCTGCACGCTGGTGTGCAAACCGTCCATTGTACCGGTTTCAGCGATTTCCCGCGATCCTGGATCACCACTTTCGTGGGCCGTTAAACACCGTAATTTACGGTGTTTTAAGACTTTTCCAGATACCTTTGATAGGCGGCTACCGCCAACTGATCGCAACGCTCATTTTCCACGTGTCCCGCATGCCCTTTGACGTGCTGCGGACGGACCTCGTGAACCTGCAACAATGCGTCCAACCGCTGCCAGAGTTCGACGTTTTTGACCGGCACCAATTTCGATCCGTCTTTGCGTTTCCAACCTCGACGCTTCCATCCAGCCATCCACTGGCTCATTCCGTTTAGCACATAGCTGCTGTCGGCAAACAGCGTGACGTCACACGGTTCATGGAGAGCTTCCAGTCCGCGAATCACGGCCATCAATTCCATTTGGTTGTTGGTCGTCGCGGGATCTCCGTCGCTGCGTTCGAGCTCTTTCCCCGTTTTCTCACAACGCAGGATGAACGCCCAACCACCCGGACCGGGGTTGCCACTGCAGGCACCATCCGTGAACAAACTAACTGTCTTCATACCTGGATTCTGCAGGATCTAGCGAAAGATTCCTACCCACGAGTCGTTCGTTTCGCCGACAGAAAATCCAGACACCCAAAGAACGACCGGAACCAAGCGGACATATGGCAGTCAAAGGCGTACAATGAGCGGTGCGTTGTACGGTGATCACGTGGGTTCTTCAGCGACCCCAAAAGCTCACTGTACGCTGAGTGCTTTGCCGGGGGACCCGACCATGAATCGACTATTCTTCGCTGCTTTCGCTCTGCTGTCCGTAAGCGTCTGCGAAGCACAGATGATCAACACGACAGTACCGTTTAACAACTGGAACTCAAGCTATTTCGAGAGCAGCGGGGTTCAGTGGTCACTCCGTGGTCCCAATTGGTTTGCCAACTCGGGTGGGGGTCCGCTGCTGCCGCCTTTTGGACAACCTGATCCAAACGCGGGAGCCCGAACCGGGGTTGCCTTTGGCGGCGGAGGCGTGTCGGGTTCACTGGGCCTTCAATTATCACAGGGCAGCAGCCGCACGATGACGACGTCTGCTCCGTCCGTCACCACCATGGATGGGTTCCCGGGAGCGTTCGCTTCCGGAGTGATTCGTCCCTTTGTCGTCGGTTCGACACCGATCGTCGGCAATTACGAGGGTGCATTGGCTCCGCTGAATCAAGCCAATCAAACGGGCGCGGCGATTCAGTCACAACAGATCAATTCGTTGCTCAAATCACAGGCCGTGCTGGCGAATCGAAAGCTTGAGCAGTATCTGTATCGCGCCACACGCGCCGAGTCAGGTGGCAACAAACGCATGGCACGTGCAAATTACCGAAGTGCAATCGCCATTGCTCCCGAGCCATTGAAGACCCAACTCCGGGCCCGATTGAAATGGGTTATGTCGCAGCCGTGAGAGGTTTTCGAAGCGCTATCGTGGAAGGGGCTGGCGTTACTGCTGGTTCCTAGCACGCATCTGCTTCACCTCCTGCCACCCATTCCATCGACGCTATGCCTGAAGGTCACAAGACGCACCATCTCGCGTTGCAACATCGCAATTTACTTGCAGAACAAACGCTGAAGGTCACCAGTCCTCAGGGACGCTTCCGCGGAGACGCGAGAAAAGTAAGTGGCCAGATTTTGGCGGATGTACAAGCCGCCGGGAAACACTTGTTCTACGAGTTCGAGAGCGGACTGATGATCCATATCCATTTGGGTCGCTACGGAAAGTTTCGACAGCACGAAGCGCCGGCACCGAACCCGGTTGGTCAAGTTCGCATGCGTATGGCAGGCGCGGATCACACGCTCGATCTCACCGGCCCGACCACTTGCCGCGTGATCGATCAAGAAGTGCGAGACGAAGTGATCGCCAAATTGGGACCCGATCCACTAGCAGGTGGTCGATCAACGGGTGTTTGGAAAAAGATCCAAACCAGCCCGAAACCGATCGGAGCGCTGTTGCTGGATCAAACGATCGTTGCCGGAGTTGGCAACATTTTTCGAGCGGAGGTTTTGTTCGAAGTCGGTTTGGATCCACAGACACCCGGCAACGAGCTAAAGAAAGAGTCGTTCGATAAACTCTGGCGTTCACTTTGCAAAATGATGCGAACAGGCTTGAAGTATGGTCGCATCATCAGCGTGACTGCTCGCGAGGCCGGAATGCCACTGGCGAAGCTTCCCAGCAAAGAGCGATTTCGCATCTACGGGAAAACGGAATGCCCGCGTTGCGGTGGCGCGATCAGCGTGCCCGAGATTGCCGCTCGAAAGCTCTACGTCTGTTACCACTGTCAAACGGGACACTAATCGACCGGATTCAGATGGACCGTCAGCCGTTTTGGATTTTCGCCAACCGCTAGCAGGCCGTCGCCCCGCAGGTTAGCTTTATCGACAAATGGCTGGACGAGGTTGAAGGAGGCCCGAAGCACATGCAGCTGCTAACGAGCGAAACCGTAAGTCTGCTGGCCGCTTCCGCGGAAGGTCCGGCCATCGAACCGGCTGCACCGTGGATCATGATCCTGTTTGCAGTGATCATGCTTGCCACCTATGTCGGCGTAGCGGTTGAACGATTCCATAAGACCGTCGCAGCACTCTGCGGTGCGGTGGTGCTCGTCATTCTCAGCTTGGTCTTTGGTCTATTTGAGTACCCAAAGATCTATGACATCCTGGAAGAAGACCTCAATATCTTCGGTGTGATTATTGGCACGGGGATTCTGGTCGATGTGATCGGCAAGAGTGGCTTGTTTCACTTCCTCAGTATGTACATCGTCCGATTCACGGGCGGTCGTGCAACGGCGCTGTACCTAACACTTTGCTGCGTCACTTTCTTATTCGTCGCCGTACTGACAATTGTCCCAGCGATGCTGATCCTTAGCTCGCTTGTCCTGGTGATTTGTCGCTCACTCAACTACAAGCCGGTGCCCCTGCTGCTCAGCGTCGCGATCTGTGCGAACAGTGGAGCCATCGCAACGTTTGCCAGTGGCTTGCCCAATATCATGATTGGCACGGCAGCACAAATTCCGTACAGCCACTTCTTGCGTGTTTCGCTTCCCTATGCGGTGATCAGTCTGATCATCGCTATTGTGTCGATGCGTTTCTTTTTTCGAAACGAGCTTCCCTGGAAACAGACGGACGAAGAGAAAGCTGCGTTGCAAGAGCAGATCGAAACCTTCGATCCGTGGGCGATGGTTGAAGATCGTCGGGTGCTGGTTCGCAGCGCGATCATTCTGTCATTAACGGTCGTCGGATTTGTCTTCGCCCAACAACTCGGTGTTGGCATGGACTTCGTCGCCATGGTCGGTGCAACCGCCGCCTTGTTGTTTGCCGGAAAGGGTGTCGAGGATGCCATTCACAAAGTGAACTGGACCGTGATCCTTTTTTTCATGGGCTTATTCATTATCATCGGCTGTGTCAAACAGACTGGAGCTTTATCCTGGGTTGCCCAGCAAGTCGTCGAACTGTCCGGAAATCGGCTGACGCTGCTAATTCCGTTGCTGGGTGCTTTTTCAGCCATTGCGAGTTCGATCGTCGATAACATTCCGGTCGCAGCGACACTGATTCCGATTGTTCGAGACATTTCGGGCGACTCGGTTCCAGCCGAACCGTTATGGTGGACATTGATCATCTGTTGCAACTTAGGTGGCAACGGAACGCCGATCGGTTCAATCTCTTGTGTGATCGCCATTTATGCGCTCAAGAAAGAAGCAAACGAACATGTCAGCTGGGGAACCTTCCTCAAACTGGGCGGAGCAATCATGGTGGTCCAAGTGGCTGGTGCCATCTTGTTTGTGCTGCTGGCGCATTCACAAGGCTGGATACCCGACTTGGGCGGTTAAACCTGCCAACCACTGCTGATCTATCTCCACCAAGTGCATTCTGTTTCCGCCGATCCCCTCGTCTCCACCAACTTCTAAAGACCGCTAGCCGACAACCTTTTATGAATACTGGCTCGGAATCAAACGACCTGGATCGAGAAGTCGACGCATCGATGCGGATGTTCGAAAAGTCCCAGGTCGGTTCAGCGGCAAAGATTCCTATCGTTCGTCCCGCACGGGTCCTGCTTGCACTCGATGGATCACCTCAAGACGAAACGGGCGTGAACGCAGCCAATTATTTTCGCGAGCGTTTTAACACCGAAACACTCGTCATTGACGCTCGGGAAGGCGAGCAAGAAGAAGACCTCGCTGTTCCTCGAGCTGCGCAAATTTCCGGCGCGCGGCCGATACAGTCGAAGGAGGAAGAGTCGTACACCGCGATCCTTGCGTCGCTCAAACAGCATTCCGTTGACCTTGTCATTGTTCCCTGTCCATTTGGACGACCGTTAGAAGATGTTGGAACCGACAGCGCGGGTACCGTGATCGACGTATTGCTTTCGCGTTGCCCAAAAGCACTGCTGGTGATCCGTCGTGACGATCAACAATTGTCCGAATGCATGAAAAACATTTCGATGGTCATCGGAGACGAGTGTGAAATGGAGCATCGCGCTGCGGGCTGGGCGTTAGGGCTCGCCGCCGAAGGAGCATCCGTTGCATTGAACCTTGTCGTGGAACAAGAACAATTCGAGAACCTTCGTGCCATCTTAGAAGCGATCCAGCCTGAGACTCAGTTGGAACCTGAGCAGTTCTCCGAAGCGTTAGCAAAGTCACACCAATCGTTACACGGCGGGATGGCCAAGACAGCAGCCGAGATGGGATTCACTTACAACTTACGTCCCATCGCCGGTGAGATCGCGCCCCCGAACCCACTCGACGACACCAGCGATCTGTTGATTGTCATTCCATTAGAAGTCGACGATCGCTTTGAGCAAGGCTTCACACAAGATCGAATCCGACGCAGCCCTCATCCGGTTCTCGTGGTCCCGGGTCACGTCTCCGAGGAAGCGAGTTAGAAACGAAACTATCGATGACCTCGTTTGCGATCGAACCCATCTACGATTCGTTCTGGCTGGCGGTACTTGCCTCCGCTGCCATGATCGCAGTGATCACCTTGGTGACGCCTCCAACGCAGAACCCTTCCCACCGACGTTGGCTGTTGTTTTTGCGGTGGCTCGCCGCGGGCGTTTTGCTGTTGGCGTTATTCCGGCCAGCACTGTTGCGAACCGATAACCGACCGACGGAAGCCGCTTTGATTGTGGCCGCCGATACGTCGCGCAGCATGACGCTACCCGACGGAGATGGGCAACCTCGGTGGGACACCCAAGCGGAGATCTGGACGCAGTTGGCGGAAGCCGTTTCGGGCATGGACCAATCGCTTGCCCTGCGATTGGTCGCCTACGATGCCACCGCGCGACGCATCGCAAACGTCAATCCGCAATCGCTCGACGAGGAATCTCCTGCCGGCGAATTAACGGATCTTTCAGCAGCGACTCTGGCAGCTATTCAAGCGGCTGAAGGTCAACCGATTGCAGGTGTCGTCCTCATGGGCGATGGCACTCAAACGGCGCCCGTTCGCGGTACCGGAGCCCAACGGGTTGTGGAAACGCTCGATTCCCTCGGCGTGCCATTGTGGTCCGTACCGATTGGACCCGCTGGTGGAGCTTCCGCATCACGCGACGTTGCTATCGATGCATTGGCGGAAAGTTTTCAGATGTTCGCGGGCAATCAAGTGCAAGTCGATTTCCAAGTTCTCGCGCGCGGATTAGTTGGTACGGATATCCCCGTTCGTCTCTCGTGGATTGATACCGAGGGCGCCGTGACCGAAGTTGCGACTCGTAGCTTTGTTCCCAATAACGCGTCAGATGTGATTGCGATGACGGTTCCGGTACGAGCACCGAAACCGGGAACGTATCGATTGAGAGTTGAGGCGGCCACGCAATCAGGCGAGTTGGTCAGCACGAACAATGCTCAGGTTGCGTTCGTCGACGTGCGTGAAGGCGGCGGACGCATCTTGTATTTGGAAGGAACCGCGCGTTTGGAGCAGACGTTTCTTCGCCGATCCCTGCGTCGGTTTCCAGATCTTGATTTGAACTTTCAGTGGATCCCCGTCGACACGCGAAATCGGTGGCCGGTTGATCTCGCGGACTTGCTGGAGCCTGGTAAGTACGACATCTATATCATCGGAGATTTGGATTCGACAGCGTTTGGAAACGAACAACTCGCCGAACTTGCTGAAACGGTTTCCGCGGGCGCCGGCTTAGTCATGCTTGGTGGTTACCAGAGTTTTGGCTCAGGTGGTTACGCAGGTTCGCCGTTGGATGCAGCGTTGCCCGTTGAGCTGGATAGCAGTCAACGCCGCAGCGTAGGAGCCACTGATGAACAAACCAGTGATCAACTGAAGGGTCCGCTCACCATCCAGTTGGCAAGACAACATCCGATCACCGATCTTGGTGTCGACGATCCCGCTATGATGTGGCAATCGCTCCCTTCACTGCTCGGCGCAAATCGACTGTCCGGCCCCAAGGTCGCGCCCGGTGTTCAAGTGCTGTTACAGAGTGAACAAGGTGACCCACTGCTGGTCGTCGGTGGTTACGGCCGTGGTCGCACGGCCGCCGTAGCGATGGACTCAACGTGGCGTTGGTGGCGTGGAGGTGAAAGCGAGATTCACCGAAGGTTTTGGCGACAGTTGATTCTCTGGTTACTCGGCCGTGAGGAAACAAACAGCGACGAGATCACAATCGAAATGGACGCACGGCGATTTTCGGTCGCAAATCTGCCAGCGTTTCGAGCTCGCGTTCAGTCGACGATCAGCAACACGGCCGGGGAATCACTGGTCGCCGAGATCATTGACCAGAATGGAGATGTCACACCCGTTCAAACAAGCACGGAATCGCGCAGCGAGACGTCCTCTGCGGGGTCCGTGACGCAATCGATATCGGGCGAGATCCCAACGCTTTCCCCCGGGTTCTACCGTCTTCGTGTGCGACCTCAAACGCCTTCGGAATCCCTATTGCCGGCCGAAATGGCGTTTCAAGTGATCGATGAGAGCCGTGAACTTGCGCAACCGATGGCGGATCCGGTTTACCTTCAGCAGCTCGCGGAACTGACGGCCGATCACGGCGGTGCAGCTTACTCACCGGACGACGTTGATCAGTTGATCGAAACGATTCGAGACCGACGTCAGCGGGCCGAAACACCGATCGTGCAAAAGAACCGACTCGGCGATGGCCCCATCAGTGGTTGGTTGCTCTTCCTGCTTTTTGCCGGAGCGTTATCGACCGAGTGGTTGCTCCGTCGTCAATGGGGTTTGGCTTAGAGTGAATCGCGGAACGCGCATCGCTGCCAACCGATACACAGAGAAGCCTCGTTCAGTCTTCCTGCGTCTTTCCGATGTTCCCGCGATTCCGTCGTAGCTGCCCGCACGCGGCATCAATATCGTCGCCTTTGCGTTGTCGAAACTTAACGTTCACGCCACCGCCTTCCAGAATTTCACGAAATCGCGCGATCGATTGGGCCGTTGGAGTTTCGTAAGGCAAACCTTCCACCGGGTTATACGGAATCACATTCAACAAAACGTTTCGACGTCGTAGCAGTTGACTCAGTTCTTTCGCGTGCTCGGCCGCGTCATTGACGCCCCCGAGTAAGACGTATTCAAACGTTAGCCTTCGCCCACTCGATTCGAAATAACGATCCGCTGCGTCCAGCACAGCGTGCATCCCAACCTTTTGATTAACGGGTACCAATTCATTTCGCAACGCTTCGTTCGGAGCGTGCAGGCTGACGGCGAGGTTATATGGCACACCCGATTTTGCCAAGCGATCGATCGCTCGGGGGAGCCCAACGGTGCTGATCGTGATGCGCCGCGGACTGATTCCCAAACCGTCTGCGTTCTTAGCGACGGCAAGTGCGCCCAATACCCGATCCAAATTGGCCAACGGTTCCCCCATGCCCATCATCACGATATGGCTTAATCGTTCGTCCTCTTCCAGCCGGGCCTGCAGTCGCAACATCTGCTCAAGGATCTCACCCTTGGTCAAGTTTCGATCGACGCCATCGAGACCGCTTGCGCAAAAAACGCAGCCCATAGCGCACCCGACCTGACTGCTGACGCAGATACTCCGGCGGTTGCCGTCTCGCAACAAAACGCACTCGACTTCACCGCCGTCGGGCAGTCCGATCAACAACTTGTCGGTGCCGTCGCGTGACTCAACAGCCGTTCGCTCAGAAGTGACGAACACTCGGAACGCCGCGTCCAGACGATCACGCAACGCTTTCGGCAGATCGCTCATCAGTTGAAAGTCCGTCACTCGCTGCTGGAAAACCCAACTGAGGATCTGACGGGCGCGAAATGCCGGCTGTCCATTCTCTTTCAACCAGGCCTTCAACTCGTCTATCGAAAGATCCAGTAAATGTCGTCGCGCATCTTCTTCCTCGGCGGCAGACGCAACCTTGGACGATTCGATGACGGGAAGACTCACGACAGCCGGAACTCCAACAGATGGATCAAACGAACATCAGACACACACGGGCGTAAGACTGGGCGGAATGTCGCGGATGCCATCATCCAGATCCCAAGCGAAATGGGTTGTCCACTACAATCCAGGGGCGGGAGACGATTGACGCCCGCGATCCCCTTTTGATGCCTGAAACCACGAGTGTAACCTGCGGATGAGCGATCACGAAGTCAACGCTGATGAGGCCCTAGAACGATTCCTACAAATCACTGCTATTCCCGGCCGAAGTGGTGAAGAAGCGGATGTCGCGGCGGCGATCGTCAAAACGCTGTCGGATGCGGGTGTCGATCCATCGCAAATCGCGTTCGACGGCGCCGAATCCCGCACTCGGATTGGAGGCAATTGCGGAAATCTGATCGTGACTTTACCAGGTTCCGGAAATGGACCTCGGACGATGTTGAGCGCTCACATGGATACCGTTCCAATCTGCGTTGGCAGCCAACCCGTCGTTGATGGAGGCCAAGTGCACAGCAGCGCACCGACTGGATTGGGCGCCGACGACCGAAGTGGATGTTGTTCGATTCTGACCGCGATCGTAGAACGCATGCGTCGAGGTGACAGTAACTTTCCACCTGCGGTCGTCTGTTTCTTAATCCAAGAAGAGATCGGCTTGGAAGGTGCTCGGCACCTGGATGTATCCAAAGTCGGCACCGTAAACCGTGCTTTCAACTTTGATGGCGGCACGGTCGAAAAACTTACCTCCGGCGCAATCGGTGGCGAGCGGATGGTGATCGATCTGACTGGTGTACCGGCACACGCTGGTGTCGCACCCGAAAATGGCGTCAGTACAATCGTCATCGCGGCTCGCGCCATCGCCGATCTCCACGAACGCGGGTGGCTGGGGAAAGTGGTTCAAGACGGAAAGACCGGAACGTCCAACGTCGGTGTGATCGAAGGTGGTGAGGCAACCAACGTCATCACACCGAACTTGCACTTAAAAGCGGAAGCTCGAAGCCATGATTCCGAGTTCCGCCAACAAATCGTCGGCGAGATCCGGCAAGCTTTTGAAAAAGCTGCCTCGGACGTTCACAACGAAGCAGGGCAGTGTGGTCAGTGCGAATTCGAGTCACATGTCGACTACGAATCCTTCGCGCTCGCGGAAGATCATCCTTCGATCGTGATGGCGATGTCCGCCATTGAACGAATCGGACGGACTCCGTTCTGTGAAATCTCCAATGGTGGTGTCGATGCCAACTGGCTCTACCGACACGGGATTGAATCCGTCACCCTTGGATGCGGTCAGCGCAACATCCACACCGCCGATGAACGACTCGAGATCGCCGACTACATCGATGCTTGCCGCATCGCGACGTGGCTAATCACCGATGGAGCAAGCGATGGATGATGACGACGAACTGTGTCTCTGTTTTCATGTGACACGTCGTAAAGTCGTTCAGTTCATCCGCGTCCATCGTCCAAAGCGAACCAGCCAGCTATCCGAATGCTACGGCGCAGGAACAGGATGCGGTTGGTGTCGGAAATTCTTACAGCAACTCATGGAGCAAGAGAATCCGGAATCCGTTCGGTTACCCGACCCGCAAACTTATGCGAATGATCGCGCAGAATACCGAAAACACAAATAGCCGTTTAGCTGCGAACTTTCGGACGCAGCTCACCGACCATGCCGTAAGCTCCGCCCACGACGACCCGTCCGTCCTGTCGATGATCCGTCGCAACACAGTACAACCAATCATCGGTTGCCTGTTGTGCGTCCACGATCGCTACCGTTTGTGGATCGATCCAACGCAGCACGCCATCACTACACGGGACTGCGAGCCGTCCATCCGTCGTCCAAGCCATCCCCAGCGGACGGCTGGGAACACGTGCAAATCGAACCATTCGGCCGATCGTCGGTTGCCAAAATCGAACGGTCAAATCATCGGATGCTGAAGCCACGACCGGTAAACCGCCGTCTTTCGCCTGACAAGCGACGGCCGTCACATCGCGGGAATGGTTGTGAAGCGTTCGGATCGACTCGCCGGATCGTAAATTCCACACACGCAATGTTTCATCACGTGATCCGCTCACGACCGTCTCTCCATCAGGCAGGACGGTCACGCCGAGCACTCCACGGGAATGCTGCGTGTATCTCGTTATCGGCTTCTTACCTTCCCACGGAAACACACTGCAGACTTCATCGGCAGACGCCGTGATCCAATGCGATCCATCGGGAACGAAGACCACTTGGTGGACCACGTCATCGTGAACATTGACGTTGTGATCGACTTCTCCCGAAGGCCAGCTGATCCAGGCGACTTCACCTGTTTCTCCTGGAAATCCACCGGCAACGGCCAACCACCGACCATCCGGTGAGAAACAGACGTCGTGAATCGAGTCCATTTCCAGCTCGATCGTGCGCAGCACCGTCAATGATTCGGATTGCCGAACTTCCACGCCTGCTTGAGACCCAACGACGACGAACTTGCCGTCGGCTGAGAAAGCGATTGAAGTGTTGTGAGGGCGACGCAGCGTATTCGCAATCGAAGATCGACACGCAAGCGAAGCTGCGGCCGTCATCACCGAACACAATACTTGACGACGACACAACCGATTCGCAATCAATAAACCGCTCACGCGATCAGCTCATCGATTAAGCTGCCATCGCGATTGATCTGAACGGGTCGGCCATCATTGGTTTGCAATTCGAGATCACCGTCGATTCCAAGCGCGTGATACACCGTTCGAGCAAGATCGGCAGGGCTGACCGGCCGATCCGCTGGCCGTTCGCCACGCGAATCTGAAGCACCGATCACTTGGCCTCCACGAATTCCACCACCGGCTAACGCAACGCTAAATGCTCGAGGCCAATGGTCACGCCCGCCACGCGGATTCAGTTTTGGTGTCCGTCCAAATTCACCCATGACCAAGACCATTGTCGTATCCAATAGTCCACGATCGTCTAAGTCTTCCAGCAATGCGGATAATGCAACGTCGAGTTTCGGAATCTTACCAACGGTCCCTCCGCTGTATCCCTCACGCAAGCGAGTGAACAAGTTCTCGTGCGTATCCCAACCGCGGTCGGTCACCGTGACAAACTTTGTGCCTGCTTCAATCAGCCGGCGAGCCATCAAGCAGCTTTGGCCCAATTGATGTTTGCCATAACGCGCTTGAACCGATTCTCGTTCGCGGTTCAGATCAAACGCTTCGCGCGCTTCAGTCGATGCGATCAGACGATACGCTTGATCAAACGATGCATCCGCACCTTGTTGCTGAGCCTGCCCTGCCATCTGATCGATCTGTTCGCGGAATGAACGTCTTCGGTCCATGCGATCAGAACTTAAGGTGACCGACGCCGTGAGATCACGTACTTTAAATCCGGGCTTCGACGGATCACCTTCAACGACAAAGGGCGACGTCGAATCATTCAGATATCCCGGCCCCGCCATTCCGTTCGGTTTTTGTAACGCGACGTTATTCGGGATCGCCGTCGGTCCACCATGAAAGTGTGTCACCACCGACGGTAGGCCGGGATACACCAGAGCGGGTGATGGCTTGTAACCCGTCAACAAGTAATGGCTGGCGAAGTTGTGCTCACCGAGCGTCGAAGTCATGGAACGAATGATGGCCATCTTGTCCATGACAGTGGCGGTTCGTTCGAAGTACTCTCCAATCTGAATGCCGGGAACGTTTGTTGCGGTAGGCGAGAATGGACCGCGAACTTCTTCGGGCGCATCGGGTTTGAGATCGAACGTTTCCAGATGACTCGGTCCACCATCCAGCCAAATCAAAATGCACGAATCGGCCGTGGCTTCTGGTTGACCCGCCGCTGCCCTTGCTTGAAACCAATGGTTCAAGCTGAGACCAAAGGCACTCAGTCCACCAACACGCAGAACATCGCGACGCAAGATTCCGTCGCAACGGCGATTCGATTGAAGTCGTCTCATGGGTACTCCGACACGGTTTCCAAGGCTCCGCACGATTATAGGCGACCCGGCGAAAGTCACCAATTCGAGTGGGATTTCTTCGAAACAGAGAAGCTAGACGCCAGCGACCTCAGCAGCCTTGTACACCACTTTTGTGCGACGAAAACCGAGTCGTTCGTACAGGCGAATCGCCGCCGTGTTGTCGGTCGTGACTTCCAAGTGCATCCGCTGAAGACCTTCCGAACGGAAGCCTTCCGAGGCACGTGCCAGGAGAATCGACCCCAGCCCGCGACCCCGATGTTGCGGGTCGATCCCGAGATTTTGTACAGCACCCCAACCGTCGACCTGTAAACCCTGAATCGTGCCAACCGCGAGCGGCCGGCCCGAATCTGGGTCTCGGTATCGGCACAACCAAGTCGACGCCGGGACGAAACCCGCTCGAGAGGTGATCTCTCGCATCAGCCTCAAACAGCCATCGCGACGCCCCAAACAAGGGAATACGTTCGCGTCCAATTCCCAGCGAAAACTCTGATACTTTGCGACGGCATGATCGCGAACCAGCTCCGGTGCAAAGGCCACCATTTCGTAGCCCAGCGGCAATGGACCGCAGGTAGGAACGCCCTCTGAGAGGTCGTATTCCATCCGAAATCGCTTGAAATAAGTCAGTCCCATCACGCCACTCGCGAACCCGGTTCGATCACGTCTAATCGTAGCATGAAAACGCGAAACTCGCCGACTTAAACCGCCCTTTGACAATTGGCGATTTTGGACACGCCGTGTAGGTCGATGGTTCGTAGGTCACGCTGTGCGTGTCGATGGTTCTGTAGGTCATGCTGTGCGTGTCGGAGGTTCCACTGTGCGTGTCGAAGGTCACGCTATGCGTGTCGAGGGTTTGCACCGCGCGATCACTCTCTCCCAGCCGCTCATGACTCGGGCGATCGTTCCGAAAGATCGACCAACCAGTACGACCCAACGTTTCGCTCGATAACCTCTCGCGCCAAATTGAACCAACGTTCGGCGTGATTCAAGATTCCGCTATCAGCGGTTGCAACGACCTGAACACTCTTACTGAGAATCGGATCTGGATCGGGAACCAATTCAACGTGCCATTGCCAACCATGGCGTTCTGCCTGTTCTTCAAGTAGTTGTTTGAGTCGACCACTGTTTGAAACGGGCCGATCCATCAACCAACGAACAGCGGCCAACTGGTATTGCGCGAGTTGATTGCCGAGCAGGGTGATGGCGAGTATCGTTTCTTCGACCTTTCGATAGCTGCCATGCATACTTGCCATGTCGCGAAAACAACCATCACGCGTTTTCAAGATCACGCCACCGGCAAGCGCCGCTTCGATGCTTGTCAGGACATTGTATCCGTCGACCCAAAGCTCATTGTTTACCAAATCGTTTATGTCGACCTGAGTGGATCGCCGGCGCGCCCGCGAAGGGTCTGAGCAAGCCGAACGAGAAACGGCAAGTCGTTGCCGAGTCGTCAATTGATGACGGTCTCCGACAAGCTTGATCGACGAGGGCACAGCGTAGCCGCGGCTCAACAACCAACTCAGTTCGGATGTGGCTTCACACAGCGTTTCTTCAACGGAGTCGTTAAACAGATCGTGATCTTGGGGGTGGGGACCACGATGCTGCCTGCGGTCTGGCACGGGTGGCTCCGTTGTGAATGTTCAAGAAACAGCGAATGGTCGAGATACAGCGCGCTACCCGTGCGTTATCGCACGCGACTCGGGACGAAACAAGCGACGCGTAAGACCGGAACAGAATCGTCGCCCCGGACTAGGAGACCGCGAAAACTTGGCAAGAGGGTGGATCGTCTCGAGTCTCTTTTGCACGGTCATTCATTTCGGCCTGATGATTGCGGGGAGGAATGCACTTCCACCTAGCTCATGGTTTCCTCATCCACATGGAGTGATTGAATGTCGTGTGTTCACCTGCAAACGCTGTTTCAATTTTGCGAGGGTCAGCGATTACGAATCGCGACCGCGGACCTCGTTCGAATGGTCTGCGAACACTGCGAACGAGACGAAGTCTGCCCGCACATGCAAATGGAACTCTTTGAAGCGAAGCATCCGGACACCGAAGAAAAGAACCAATCGACATCTGAATTGGTCGACGATTGAAACGAAGCGAGATGACAAACACCGGCCGTCTTCCGGCCGGGGCGTGCGGCCCTTGGCTTGCAAAGCCGGACCCTTGCCGACATACTTCACCCCACGCACCCGTAGCTCAACTGGATAGAGCATCGGTCTTCGGAACCGAGGGTTGGGGGTTCGAATCCCTCCGGGTGTACCTTGCCAGATAAGGACTTACGTCGATTCCGAGTCTGATGATTTAGTACTGGTACAAGAACCGCCCCCGAAGTCCTAGAGCTGCGTACTCCGCCATTTGGCTTTTTTCTGTCCGTGGATGGCGGGAGCAAAATTCGCGTCCGAAGAAGCGAGGGGCAGCAAACCAAGAAGCAACGGCACCAACTGAAGCAACGGTCTGATTCCCGGTAGGGACTTCCCATGAGAGATCGAGCGGAACGCATCCAAGGATTCCCACGAGCTTCAGACGTCCAACGCAAGGAAGGAACCGGATACTTTTTGCGGTACCCTTCTTCTTCTCCAGTACCGGTCTCTCCGCCTCTTTCAGCCCTTTCTGTCTAGTTTCTACGCGCGACGTTGGCTCGCTCGAGTCCTGGTAAGGCTAACCCGCTAACGCGTGGCGGCTGATCAGCAGTGGGGCTCGAAAAAACCGGACGCTAACGCGTGTCGGCTGTTCAGGAGCCGAGATGTCCAGCTAAGCGGGATCGTGTTTCCTCAACGGATCTAACAACGGAACGTAGAGTCCGAGGAGGGGAAAAACTCCACTCCATTGCGTTCAAATTGATCCCTCTTCCGTGAAGTACGACTCGAGAGTCAAGTCCCCCGAGCCGGGAATCAAATCAAACTCGGAGTCGCTATCATTGGGTGGAACACCTCCATCGTCGTTTTGATTTTCTCCAACGCTATACAACAGATAGCCATCGTCCGTCTTGCGATAGCGGAGCTCTCCACCCCGAGGATCGAATGGGTCGGACGGCACGTCTGAAAGATAAGCCGGTACCAATTCGGCCAAGCCAACAGGCAGTTTTCCATTTTCCGCCTGATAGGCAATCAAAGCCAGCTCTGTGGCCACGAGATGCATCAATGCCCTTTGTTGTCCAAACAGGATCGAGTAATTGCTCTCTCCGAATACCGAAGTGTCGCCGGAGATATCTTCCAAAGCTTGCAACATTCGGCCGTGCCAACCCAACGCGACCTGTACCCAACCGCGATCCCGTCGGTCGAACGCTTCAACTCCCTCAGAGGCGTTGGCGAGCACCATGAGTTCACGCGCGCATTCGCGGCACGAATCGGGCGGCAACGCCGTTCGAAACTCGGAGAGCGCTGCCAATCCATCATTCGCACAATTGGATCCGATCACGGCATCAATGTACAAACCCTCACTTCGAACCCAATATCCCAGTCGAACGGCATCCAGAAAACACTCAGCCGCTTTTTCACCATAGCCGTTCTCGAGCGCAAACTGTCCCCGGAATGCGAATGCGATAGTGGTTGATCGAAAACTCAACAGTCTCGTCATGTTAGGTTCGGGGGAGTAGTCAATTGCTCTCCGTGAATCCGTTCGCAGCAACTCGTGGAGTGCTTCGAGATCTTTGTCGATCTGATCGAAAAAAGCTCGTTTGCTCTTCGCTGTCTGCTGATCCCAGTCAACGCCGATGTCTTCTATTCCGGCGCGCTCAATGACATAGGACAGTTCAACCAGCTGTTCGATTTCCGGTGGATTCGTGTGATCGGAGTCAACGTATTCAGGCGGCCGCACCAGCACCCACAGTCCGTAAACCGGTATCAAACCGACCAGGATGGCTGCTGCGGCAAAACGCATTGGCCATGGCGTATGCTCCGATTCAAACGGCAATCCCAAAAAGACAACAAGTGAAGAGCTCAACAAACAGACGCAAGGCGCAATAGCAAACCATGCATGAGCCCCTTGGCTATCACCCAATCCAAATTCTCGCACCAAGATCATTTCGGGCGGCCAGCCTGCCCATGTCGTGAACGACAGAAACAACCAGTCGAACAAGGCCAATAGAATCCCGATCCACGCTGCAGAGAAGACGGAAATCATCATTCGCGGGATCCACGTGACCCGCCGCAAGACAATCGGGATTGCTGAGCACGATCCCATGCCACAGCCGACCAACAGAATCGACTGCCATGCGCGGTAATTCAGTTGCGGCAAATGATTACCGACCGCGAACAGGATTGCAGTCAGGCCGATCACGATGATCAATGCGGACAACGGAATACGAAGTACCGACGTTGACTTCTTGATTAGTGAATCATCTTGTTCGTTATCAGATCGATTTCCATTCCATACGTTGGAGACGCCGACTAACGCAACGACCGTTGCCGATTGTAAAATCATGATCACAAGCGGTTCGAACGCACGTCCATACAAAAGGGGCGCGAGTACCAAAAGAATGACGACCGTTCGTACGTACCAAGCAACCCTAGAAGTGGCAGCCCAGATACTCAGGAGGCCATGGGTCGTGAAGGCCGTCACCAGAAGAATCGATAAGCAAAACGAAATCGACATTTCCTAGAAGAATACCCAGCCTAGACGATTCGATCAAACGGACGAGCCACCACGACGGCGATTAGAATTGCAACGTACATTCATTTCGCCACCAATTGGATGACTCGTGAACAACACTGCAGAGACCATCAGCTCGTTCCCGGCGTCACGATCAATTCAGCGGGTCAGGCAACCGTCGATCCAAAGCTCTCCGACATCTTGTTTGATTTGGCAATCGAGCTAGAGGAGTTGACGGGCCTGCCGGTCGATGTGGAACACGTCTTGGCGGCCGTCGTGCTGGCGGCTCGGACAAAACAGCTTGACACGAAAACACCTCTGTCATCGGATGATCCGGCGTTGGCAAAGATCTTGACCGAACATATCAAAACGGTATTCGCCGAGTATGGAGGAAGCGTCGGCACGGACGATTGAATGCGCGAAACTCAAAGCGAGCGGGCTCAACTGTCGGTGGCGAGCAAAAATGCAAAGACCGCATTGGACGTGGAAAAAACTACCAGAGTAGATACGCGATTCCAGCAACGACCACGACATGCAAGATCACCGACCGAAGTTTCGATTGCCGAAACTCCTGTCGAGTTTCGCTACCAGCCTCACCTGCTTCCGTAATTTTTTTCACAGCGGCTTGTGGAATCCTCGAACAAAAAGGAAATCTCTTTAGAGCGAGGGCTCTCGGAATACGCCTTCGATTCTCCCCGATAGACTTCTGGTCGTCCCAGTTACCACGCAGTAATTCAGGCAGAAGTCGAACGAAGGAACAGCATGCTTCGATCTCTCTTATCCTTCGCCGCCATCATCGCTTATCCCGCAACCTCGCAAGGCCGTTTGATCCTTTCCAATGCCTTGGTGCGATTACGTGTATTTGGGATGCAACGAGTCATCAGCAAGGTGGTTTGCTTTGTTTCAACGGTCGCGTTGCTTTCCCTAACGTGCGGCGATACCAAGGCAGGAGTTATCTTTTGGGATCCAGCAGACATCGAGACGTCCGGGGCAACTCTTTTTGAGTTGGAGACTGGAAGGTCGTTTCTCAATATTGATCCTTCCGTTAGTCAATTAGAAAAAGAAGCAGCTGAATTTGAGGTCAGTGGTTTTCAGGGGCCAACCGGTGCAAACCCGCTAATCTTCACCAACGTTGGCGTGGTGTTGAGGGATTCCACAAGCTTCAATGGATTCAATCCGTCTAACCCTCCCGCTTTCTTTGGCAGCGGGTTGGCGGTCACAAACACATCGAATTTTTCAACGGTGCTAACGCGATTTTCGCCCG
This sequence comes from Planctomycetota bacterium, assembly GCA_039179795.1. GTDB lineage: Bacteria > Planctomycetota > Planctomycetia > Pirellulales > Pirellulaceae > Rubripirellula. Next base: position 133,276 of record JBCDEM010000004.1, read on the forward strand.
GAGAGACGATCGATGGCAACTCGTTGTTTCAGGGTGACGGTGTGGCCTATAACTCTCGCGACTCAATCACGCCTTATCAATGGGCGCCGTCAACTCGAGGCTTCGTTGGTCTACAATTGACCATCAACAATCGAAGTCATTACGGCTGGGCGGAGTTGATTCTGGGACCCGAGCTCGGAAACCAAACGCTCACATCGTTCGCCTACGAGTCGATTCCAAACACTCCGATCATTGCGGGCGCACAGACGGGCAATGCTGTTGTGCCCGAACCGGCATCCCTCGCCATCTTTGGCATCGGGACATTAGGTATGGTTGGCATGGGACGTAGACGCATTAAGAAGCATGCGGCCTAGCACCACTCTGCTAGCGATCAACATCAACGGACACTTCCCACGTCCGTTTTTTGCGCGAAGTTGTTATCTGTCTTGATTCTGAGGACGCCCTCCAGAGTCGGCTCTGATCTCGATGTGAACTTCTGGGGCGCGTCGTTGTCCAGCACCTACTGGCATTGGTGCAATCACTCGTGAATTCGATTGGACCAGTCGAAGCAGTGTAGAAAACCGGTCCGAAGCTTCCGTCCGGAGACCACTGGCTTCATTGCGGCAGTTGGTACGTGGCTGGAACCCTCTTGAGCAGAAGCTCCGCCAACCGAATTCGACAACTGGTGAATTCGGCAGCTGGTGAATTCGGCAACTGGCACGACCCCCGGCGGTGTTTCGTCTTGCCGCGCGAAATCGTTCGCGTATTTCGACGACACGTCCGTCGAATTCGTTCCGAGTGGAGTGCCCAGACCGAATCGTTTCAAAAGTTTTTTCGCAACGTCTGTGAAAAGCTGGTCGCCGATGCGACCAAGTATTCGAGCAGGTGAAATCCGACTCACCGTTGTTGTTGGGAACGTCGAACCGTCACCAAGAATCTCGATAGAAGCAACTTGGTTCGATTTACCAGTTGGTTGGTAATGCGAGCTTTGACAGCAATACAGACGACTTCCTCGAAAAGACCATTGTTTAGGCTTTGATATGTTCACACGCTTCCGCCGCCGCCCGCGGCTTAACCGACGAGATGCGCGACAGAGGCTGCAGGGCGAGATTCTCGAGCGACGCCAGTTGTTGGCCTCGGATGTTTTGCAAATTACCGTTGAGAATCTTGCGGACCCTGGTGGACTCGCCAACACACCGGTCTGGATTGCCGCTCACGATGGTACGTTTGACCTTGGCAATCTTGGTGAGTCGGCATCTGGTTTCGGTGGTTTGGAGTTGATCGCCGAGGAAGGTGACCCGAGCGAGCTGGTCGACCGTTTCCAGTCCGACGGTATCGGCAATGACGCGGTCGTGTTTGCACCCGATGGATTTGCCGGAGCCCCAATCTTCGAGGCTGGGGAAGTGGTCACGGAAACGTTCGTCGTCGACGACACGCTGCAGGGCCGTTACTTCAGCTTCGCCACGATGGTGATACCGTCGAATGATGCGTTCATCGGGAATCTTAATCCGACGGCGTACCCCATTTACAACTCTTCGGGAGATTTCCTCGGGCCGCAAACCATCGTTGTTTATGGACGAGAAATATGGGACGCGGGCACGGAAGTAAACGACCCAAACGGTGGAGCCGCTTTCACAACAGCTGGTGGCACGTCGGTTGACGAAAACGGTGTCGTCCACGCGCATCCCGGCTTGGATGACTTCGTCGGAGTCGGGCTGCCGACGGGCGATGTTCTCGGCAAGGCATTCGGCCCCAATACACCGATTGCGCGGATCACGATTGCCCAGGCATCGAATCCATCCAGCCCAATCGACGACTCGCCACCCTCTGCCGAACTGCTAGCAGAAGACTTAGAGAGTCGAGCGGACTATCACGAGATTTCGGTCGTCTACAGTGACGCTTCCGGGATCGATCTCAATAGCATCACTCCTGAAGACCTACGTGTCACCGGTCCACTCCTGACACAGTTAAATGTGCTTTCGGTCTCGACCGACGCAACGCCCGGTTCGATACCGCATGAAGTCGTCGCGACTTATCGTGTGGCTCCTGCTTCTGGTTCGTTTACGCATCTCGACAACGGAACCTACAGCGTCGTCCTACTGGAAGATGAAGTGAACGATCCGCTTGGTCAAACGTCACCGGCACAACTGCTTGGCGAATTTACCGTTGACGCGCCGGTTCGGCTGAATGTGACGTACGAAAATCTTGGCGAAACGGGAGGCCTTGCGGCGACACCGGTCTTCATTGCGGCCCACAACGGTAGTTTTGAGATTGCCCAGGCAGGCAGACCCGCGTCTGATTTCGGTGGTTTAGAACTGGTTGCCGAGGAAGGTGACCTTTCGGAGTTGATCGCGAGATTTGAGGCGACGTCCGATGGCACAAGTTCGGTGATCTTCGCGCCCGACGGATTCGCTGGCGCTCCCGTGTTTGAACCAGGCGAAACGGTCACTCAGACTTTGGACGTGTCTGATCCGATGTTCAATCGGTACTTTAGCTACGCCAGCATGGTGATTCCGTCCAACGATGCCTTCATCGCAAACCTGAATTCGCGCGGGATTGAGCTATTTGATTTGGCTGGCAATTTCACGGGTTCTCGATCCATCACCATTTACGGGCAGGACGTTTGGGACGCTGGCACGGAGGTCAACGACGCGCAGGGAGGCGCCGCCTTCAGCACGGAAGGAGGTACCAGCAGCGATGAAAACGGCGTCATTCAACGTCACACCGGCCTCGATGAATTCATCGGCACCGGAACTCCGATTGGAACGCTTGAACAGGCCTTCGAGAACATGACACCGATTGGTCGTATTACGATCAGTCTCGCTGATTCACCCGCTGATCCCATCGACAACAAAGGACCATTCAGTAACGCGGATATCGCTCCGTTGACGGTCGCGGGAGAATCCGTCCACGAAATCCGGGTGACCTACAGTGATGCGTCGGGAGTCGATTTGACGAGCATTGACGTCAACGACATTCGCGTCACCGGTCTCAACCAAAGTCGCCAGTTCAACGTCATCGGTGTCACCACCGATTCGGTGCTTGGTGAAGATACGCAAACGGTAACGGCGACGTATCAGATCGCTCCCGAGGGTGATGAATTCACCAGTTTTGATAATGGGCTGTACTCAGTCGAACTCGTCGAAGGGGAGGTCAACGACACGCTCGGTAATGAGAATTCAGGAACGAGCTTTGGAACGCTTGAGATCCTTGTCCCGGTAGAGTTGATCGTAACGATCGAAAACCTCGCGGACGATGGCGGACTGTACCTGACGCCGTTCTGGTTTGGCGTTCACGAAGGAAATTTCCAAGTCGGTCGTGCCGGGGTGTCGGCAAACGAATTCGCGGGCCTGGAATTGATCGCCGAGGAAGGCGACGTCAGTGAGCTCGCAAATCGCTTCGACACCGAGTCAGCTGGATTCGGCGGTGTCGTCTTTGCGCCGGACGGATTCGCCGGGGCTCCGGTGTTTGATCCCGGCGAATCAAGTTTCGAGAGCGTGGCTGTTTTCGACACCAACGTGAATCGGTTCTTCAGCTTCGCCAGCATGGTGATCCCATCGAATGACGCGTTCGTTGCCAACCTGAATCCACGAGCCTATGAACTATTTGATGCGAACGGGTTTTACCTGGGCGATCAAACCATCACACTTACTGGAGGTGATGTGTGGGATGCCGGTACCGAAGTCAATGCGGTCAATGGTGGAGCGGCTTTCTCCACCGAAGGCGGAAACGGAACCGACGAGAACGGAGTCGTTCGACGACACGCTGGACTGGATGACTTTGTCGGCTCGGGAATTCCAACGGGACAGACACTTGCTTCTGCCTTTAATGATCAAACGCCTCTGGCCAGGATCACGATCAGTCTCGCGGGCCGACCGGTGCTCCCATTCGACGACAACGGTCCACTTGCAACTGCAGCGGCTGATGAAGTTTCGACAGCCGGTACGACGTCTCACGATGTAGTGATCACGTACACGGATCCTTCAGGTGTTGACCCAACCACCGTCGGCGTTGAGGACATCGTGGTCACCGGTCCACTTGGGCGTGAGCTTGAAGTCCTTGGGGTCGTCACCGATGCCACCCCGGGCGAGACACCGACTGTCCTCACCGCAACGTACGAAATCTCGACTCCGGATGGAGAGTTTACGGCGCGGGACAACGGCCGCTACTTCGTCGATGTCCTTTCTGATGAAGTTCGCGACACGCTCGGTCTCGGTCGTGAGACTCAGGTCGCCGGCGAATTTACAGTCGACGTGGGCGTCCGTCTTCAAGTCGAGATTCAATCGCTGGCTCCGGACGGAGGATTGGCACAAACACCGTTTTGGATCGGATTTCATGACGGGACATTCGAAGTCGCCCGCGGGGGTGTGTCGGCTTCCGAGTTTGGTGGACTGGAACTGATTGCAGAAGAAGGTGATGCCAGCGAACTGATCGCGCGGTTTGTTGCCGATAACGGAGGGACCGGTGCGCTCATCACAGCACCCGACGGATTCTCGGGTGCACCGATCTTTGAGCCCGGTGAAAGCGCTCAACAGATCATCGAAGTCGAGAACTCAAGCGAACATCGATTTTTCAGTTTCGCCAGCATGGTGATTCCGTCCAACGATGCGTTTGTCGCCAACCTCGATCCGCGGCGATATGAGTTATTCGATTCCTCAGGCAACTTTCGGGGCGCGAGGCAAATCACCTTGTACGCTCACGACATCTATGACGCGGGGACGGAGGTCAACGATCCACTGGCTGGAGCTGCATTCTCTACCGAAGGTGGCGATTCGATCGACGAAAACGGACTGATTCGCCGGCATGCGGGGCTTGATGATTTTATCGGCACCGGCACGCCAATCGGAACGCTCGAATCCATATTTGAACCCTCGGATCCGATCGCCACGATCACGATTTCGCTCTTCGATCCGGAAGCACAGGTTTGCAGTGGCGTCGACGGTGCATGCTCGGCGAGAAGTGTCAGTCTGCAGAATGCCGAATTGAACGCGGATGTGAATCGCGACGGTCGCGTTTCCGCTTTGGACTCTCTGCTTGTGATCAATTTCCTCGGTAGATTTGGAAATCAGTCGACCATTACCGACGAAGCTCAGGCAACCGGACTCGACCTTGACGTTGGAGGTGACCAACAAATCACGCCGTTAGATGTGATACTCGTGATCAACGATCTGATGCGACGATCCATTTCGCAAGGTGCTGAAGGTGAATTCATCGACTCCGTCGATCAAGTTTTTTCCCAGCCGAACGCATTCGATCCCTTTGACGACGAGGAAGAAGATCTTTTCCCGGAGCTTCGTCAAATCGCCTAATCGGTAATCAGCTAGAGAAGCATCGAATGATCGCCCCATCGTCAACGTGGTAGCGATTTGAGGACCCGTGTGTACGACCTGCGTGATTGACGTAGTTTGCGGGCTTCACCGCGTAGCGTCATCTTTCCACTCGAGGTCGCGCGCCTCTAGTTCAGCGATTTTGCGATCGTAACTCCGATCGCTTAGAGCAACCCAGATTTTATGCCCTATGTAAAGCGCCGTGAAAACGGCTGCGGCCATCCAGTCCGGAACAACGATCGCAAGGAGCGCACCTCCCGCCGCTCCTATAAGAAGTGCCCCAGTGACCGCTGACTTCGCGAATCCTCGCGGGACCGCCTCGACTAAGTCACGATGAGTTTGGGGAATCAGTTCCTGAATGTCTTTCACCATGTGTAATCCTCGTCTGGGTGTCCTGCATTCCCGGTCGCTGGGGACGTCAGCAAGGGACGCAACGTCGCCGACCGCTCCGCCGGTCGTTGCGTTCTTAATAGCGCGCCGGAGGAGCGCTACGATCGGCGGAGCGATCGGCGACTATGACTCCGCCTGGTGGTAGATGAAGTCACCTTCCTTGAGCCCTGCCTTGACCGGATTCTCTCGAATGTATCTTTTCAGATACTCATATTGCTCGTTGCTGCGTACGAGATGATCGAACGGCTCTTCTTGCCAAAAGTGACCGGAAAGTCCGAGAACCCGATTGATCTCTCTGGCCGTCCAGTGAAGCCAACTCGTGAACTGCTTCCGCATCCCTTCCTCTGTCTTGAATGAAGCCAGAAGATGAACGTGATTTGGCATGACGACGAAATCACCGATGTGATACCGCTCACCATCAAAATGAAGCAGTGAGTCCGCGACGATCTTGGCTAGGTGGCTGGAACGCAGCACGCACGCTCCGTAGCATTCATCGAGACACATCTCACGTTGTCGATTGAAGTGCTTTCGAAAGACAGCTGCATCTTCCAACGACAATTCAGCCACAGCCGTAGTGAAGTCACCACCGAAAGTGACACCTCTCTGCTCAAGCCATTGGACCTTTTCTGCATGCCATCGCTGAGCAACTTGCTTGGGGATCGAATCTTCCGTGCGAAAGGTAACGAAAACGATCGCTCCAGCCTGAGACCAGTGCGGTCGAAAGTGTGAAGCAACGGACAAATCCGCTCTCGGATCGAAAAGCTCACCAATCACAGACGTGATCTCCCGTGTAGATCGTAATCAATCGCAACGCAGGTTGGTCGATGATACTGCGTCCAATCGTAGTCGCCGATGGCTTGTCGATCGTTGTGTCAAAAAAATACAGAGACCATCAAATAGTCACCGACCGCTCTGCCGGTTGTTGCGTAGCTAGCAAGCTACAATTGCTCGTGAGCGCTACAATCGGCGGCATTGAGATACGCTTGTGGATAGTCGCCGACCGCTCCGCCGGTCGTTGCGTTCTTAGTAGCGCGCCGGAGGAGCGCTACGATCGGCGGAGCGATCGGCGACTTTGAGATGCGCTTGCTGGATAGTCGCCGACCGCTCCGCCGGTCGTTGCGTGAGAAACTACGTAACGCTGTGGTTGATGGGAGAAAGTGCGAATGTCCTTCAATACATGAATCCGTCCGATACTTTGCAATTCACCATTCTACGATTAACGAGTTCTAGACCGTGAGTGCTGACATTGGTTCTACCCAATGCAAGCCACTTCAGATTCTTCCGGAGGTCTCTGCTCAGAACCAATTCGTTCACTCCGATGTCCGAGATGGCCGTTTCATAGATATTCAGATGCTTCAGGCTCTTCAGGCTGGCGATGTGTCGCATCCCGTCATCGGTGATCTTCGTGCTGCGGAGTGTCAGGCGTTCCAAATCAGCAAGGCCGTTCAACGCTTCAAGACCGGCGTCGGTAACTGTCGTACCTTCAAGATCCAGACGCTGTAGCGTTTTTAGCTTGGCAACCTCTTTCAGATCTACATCCGAGGTCCCCGTGTGGTAAAGGGACAGGTAACGCAAGTCTGTTAATGCGGATACTTCTTGTACACCGACATCGGTAATATCATTCCACCCGAGATTCAGTTCTTGCAAAGACTCGAGTTGCGCCAGAGTTTTCACGCCCACGTCCGTGACTTCTGTGCGATAGACCGATAGCGACTTGAGAATCGGTAACGTTTAAGTGAGGACATTCGACGGCTCAAAGAGCTTCTCCCGTATTGTGAAATCGACACGACTCTGATCGAGTAGACGCTCATTGATCGCACGAACAGATAGTAGAACGTTCACAGCATCACGATCCGAATGAAGAGCAAGCGGACGGTTAACCAACAGTTGCTTCGCGATAAAGACTATGTGTTGACGGTCGACGGGTTGATCTTCAACGTGATCGGGTACGAGCACACAGCGGAGCGTGTTCTGGCAACCCTGAAGTATGTACACGGCAGGAAATGGACCGAGGGCTACCAGCAAGGACTCGATTTCCTGCGACGGCACGATCCTGTGTACGTCGATGAGTTTGTGTCGGTCCCACGTGACCGTGTCGCACGTCACTACTTTGCACGGGAAGGTTTAAAGAACATTCGCGCTAAGCAGAAACAATCTCGTCTGGAATCGACAGCCATCGAACTCGCTGAATCACTCTCCAATGTGTTGTCGATTCCTTTCGAACAATTTGGAGTCACCGATTCATTGCTTTGGGGCGGAGCCAATGAGCAATCGGACATTGATCTGGTTGTTGTCATCTCGTCCCAAGAAAACAACTTGCTCACCAGACTGCCTCATAGCTTTCAGCATCCCAAGTTTGAACGTCTGCGGTCCGAGAATTTTTCGCGAGATCTCGCGAAGTGCCAATCCACACCCTCCATCTACCTTCAAAGGACATACCACAAAGGCCTCTTTGACGGCTGTCGATTCTCACTACGGGCGATTCGGCCTGAGGCTATGAGCGACTCTCCAAAGTGGGTGAGTGACGGTCGAGTCCAATTGGAATCAAAGATAGCGAGCACGACTGAATCACTGTTCTTTCCAGTTGTTTATCAGCTAGAGTGTGGCAACCAAGTCGTTTCATATTTCACCGAACACGAGGGTGTCTTTCGATGCGGCGATCAGGTTCTAATCGATGCCGAACAACAGCAGGGAGAAACGAATCGACTGTTGGTCGCGCAGGAGTCGGACAGGATGCAATTGCTCAGATAGATGCGACGATCGCAAGAAAGTCGCCGACCGCTCCGCCATAGTCGCCGACCGCTCCGCCGGTCGTTGCGTCTTGGTTAAGTGCCGGTATCAGCGCAGGAAGAGCGCTACGATCGACGGAGCGATCGGCGACTTTGAGATGCGCTCGGTGGATCGTCGCCGACCGCTCCGAGGCTAGCAAGACACTGATACCGGAAACAGAAGAGCGCTAAGATCGCGGAGCGTTCGGAGACGGCGACGGCGACGGCGAGCTAACCCACGAAATCCACGGCATACCGCCAACCATTAGCGAACGTTTCGGTAGGAAATAAGCAGACCTTGAAGCGTCCGGGGCGAACGTTATTCTAAATGGTCCGCAGGGGTGTCCTTTGGGACTGAGATTTTTGGCCGCAAGCCGAAGAGACCCTTTGAACCTGATACGGATAATTCCGACGAAGGGAGCGAGGAGACGAATACGAATCTTCCGTCGTCGTCACATCTCTCTTTCTGAGTCTGTTTTTGCCAGTCTCCAATTTGAGGGAATGTGATGATTTCACGAGAGCCAAACGGGCCGAGTCTGCAAGTGCTTGGCAACACCACTCAACGTGGTGACTATACCGGCCAGTTCACGGAAGAGATCGACAACTCAGATGAAATCCAGGCGATCGAAAACGATCCCACTCTGTTCCCGAATTCATCACGGATCTACATCGCCGGAGAGATTCATTCGTCACTGCGTGTTCCCATGCGAGAGATTCGTCTTTCGGATACCGAACATCCAGACGGCAAAATTGAAAAGAATGATCCCGTTCGCGTCTACGATTGCTCGGGACCATGGGGAGATCCGGACTTCGCAGGTGATGTGACCGAGGGATTGCCCGCGCTCCGCAGGCAATGGATTCTTGATCGCGATGACGTTGATTCTTACGAAGGTCGAGAAACGAAACCGGAAGACAACGGCTATCTCTCCGAGTCCCATGCCACGAAGTACAACGAACTTAAAAAAGCAAGAAACAAGCTGAAAGAGTACCCCGGGCTTAAGCGGCAACCGCTCCGTGCGCGCGGCAGCCAGCATGTTACCAACAGTAGCGCACAATCAGACCAGTGGCATCCGGTCACGCAAAAGTGGTACGCGGACCAGGGAATCATTACGCCCGAGATGGAATACGTCGCCATCCGCGAGAACCTTGGTCGCAAGCAAGAATTTGAGACGATCGCGGATCGTTATCCCAACCTTAGCGATCTACCTCCAGAAGCTTCCGATCGAATCCGGCAGCTCTGCACAACACCCGAAGGTTACGAGATGCCTCGACCGTCGGAACTCGATCCTGAAAAACAAGTTCCTCGGAATCGAATCGATCACCAACATCCGGGTCAGTCTTGGGGCGCCATGACACCCGCGTTCATTACGCCCGAGTTTGTTCGTTCGGAAGTCGCTCGCGGACGGGCCATCATTCCCGTGAACGTGAATCACCCCGAGTGCGAGCCCATGATCATTGGGCGGAATTTCTTGGTGAAGATCAACGCCAACATCGGAAACTCTGCCGTCACGTCGACGATTGACGAGGAAGTTGAAAAGATGCGTTGGTCGACCAAGTGGGGTGCCGACACCGTGATGGATCTTTCGACAGGAAAGAACATCCACGCGACGAGAGAGTGGATCATTCGAAACAGCCCGGTACCGATCGGAACCGTTCCCATCTATCAGGCGCTCGAAAAGGTCCACGGCAAGATTGAAGATCTAACGTGGGAGTTATTTCGAGATACTCTGATCGAGCAAGCGGAGCAGGGTGTTGATTACTTTACGATTCACGCCGGTGTTTTAAAACGATTCGTACCGCACACAGCGAAACGAATGACGGGCATCGTTTCACGCGGTGGTTCGATCCTGGCGAAATGGTGCATTCATCATGAAAAAGAGAATTTCCTCTACGAGCATTGGGACGACATCTGTGACATTTGCGCTGCTTACGATGTGAGTTTTTCGATCGGCGATGGGTTACGGCCGGGTTCGATCGCCGACGCGAACGATTACGCGCAGTTAGCGGAATTAGAAATTCAGGGTGAGTTGACAAAGCGGGCTTGGGCAAAGGGATGCCAGGTGATGAACGAAGGACCCGGTCACGTGCCAATGCACTTGATTCAAGAGAATATGCAGAAGCAGATTGAGTGGTGCCACGAAGCGCCGTTCTACACACTCGGACCGCTCACTACCGATATCGCTCCGGGTTACGATCACTTCACCTCAGGCATCGGGGCGGCGCAAATTGGTTGGTATGGATGCGCTATGCTCTGTTACGTCACACCCAAAGAACACCTTGGACTTCCGAATCGTGATGATGTACGCGAAGGAGTTGTGACCTACAAGATCGCTGCTCATGCTGCTGACCTTGCCAAAGGCCATCCGGCTGCACAGATCAGAGACAACGCACTATCGAAAGCTCGCTTCGAATTTCGTTGGCGTGATCAATTCGCGCTGGGTCTCGACCCGGCCCGCGCCATTGACTTTCATGACGAGACGCTCCCTGCCGAAGGTGCCAAGACGGCTCACTTCTGTTCAATGTGCGGACCGACGTTCTGCTCGATGAAAATCACCGGCGATGTCAGGAAGTACGCAAAAGAGAAAGGCGTCCTTTGAAGCAGCGCAATTGACGCGAGCCAGTCGCGTGATGAATCCAAGTTCGGCAAGGATGCCGAACGTTGCGCACACCCTTAAGGATTTTCTTGTTGGGCAGCTCTATTTGTTCAGCGTCGCGATCAAATAGTCCGTCGGGGTTTCATACTCGACGTCGGGAGCATCGGGGTAAACCAACTGACAGGCGACACCGTTGGACCGGCAATGCTCCTGTAACTTGACTCCAAAATTAGCCGTATGCGTTGGGTCTTTCTGTTCTTTCCCAATGGCAGGAGGGCGCGAATACGTTAGGTAGACTCCCGGATCATCTTTGCTGACGAGCGCATAGGGTGAGTATTCGGCGATCAATGGTAGGATCGTCTCGCGTCCCGCTAGGAACTTTGCGAAGTTACCGAAGCCAAATGCATGACCACCGTATCGACTATTGGGCGTCCACTCCTTCATTTGCTGTGGATCGAGTGTTGTCTGTGCACCCGTCACCGCAGCGCACCAGAGGCGCGTCGACTCACGAGCGACGGGATCGTCGCTCGCTGAATCTGCTAGGTCATCGTGAAACGCGATCCACAAACTGGAACAGGCTCCGGCTGAACCACCTGCAGCACCGATACGCTGCTTATCTAGATTCCATTCTCGGGATTTGCTTCGAACAAATTGAAGCGCCCGCGCGGCGTCGTAAAGAGGTGCTTTCACCGGTGGTTCGATTCCGAATTCAGCTGCTTGTTTGACGTAGCGATAATTACACGCGGCAACTGAGATCCCGGCCTTCAACAACGCGTTTACGTCTGCAAAACGTTGCACACGCTCCTTCGACCCTCCCTGCCATCCACCACCATGGATGACCAATACCAATGGAGTCGGTTCGTCCGACTCTGCCTTCCAGAAATCAAGCACGTGCCTCGGATGATCACCGTACTTCACCTCGGATAACGTCGGTCTCGGGACGGAAGCGTCATACTTTTCAGGCTGAGCGGGTCTACCTGCTTTTCTCGATTGGGCCAGAGTCTGTCGAGATACGAGAGTCGAACCGGCAAGAGTGACAGAGAGAAAACAGATAATCGGGATTCTCATGGAACCTTCTTTTCAAGGGATTCATCGCTTTGGTTACCAAAAAAGAATAACCTAAATCGATACTCGACACCGTTGCGACGGAGGACTCAATGTAGGTCACGTTTGGTTAACAGGCTTTGAACTTAAACGAGACGAAAGGGGCGACGAGTTTCGAACAAGGTGACTCGTGGCCTAATCCACTACTGCGGTAGTTCGGCCATTCGTTGTCGTAGTCTGCGGAGCACTCGTGATTTTGCTTGATAAACGCTAGCCACCGAAATGCCGACGTCTTCGGCGACGATGGATGCCTGCTTCCCATCAACGGTCGTTTGCCAAAAAGCCTGCCAGGTCGTCTCTTCGAACTCGACACGCACACTCTCCAAAACACGCCGTACAAGCGGGCTGTGCATCGAGTCAGCACAAATGGATGAATCCAAATCATCCGCTTGATGCTGTTGCAATCGATCCAATGCTGCCGTCCCGCCTTCGGCAGGATGATTGTTCGCCTGTCTCCGGAAATGATCGCGTATACGATTGCGAGTAATCGTCGCCAGCCAAGAGCGGAAACTGCCCTCATTTTTTTCACGCTCGAATTGGCCAATGCCGCGAGCCACCGACGTGAAAACATCCTGTACCAGGTCGGACGCATCTGAATCACGAACCCCAGACGTTCGACACCAGCGATACACGATTGGGCCAAAGGTGTTGACCAGTCGACTCCAACCCTCCGGGTCCATTTGCTGCACATCGGCCAAAAACATCGACGAAAGTGTCGGATGTTCGGGGCGGGCACCACGGGAATCTGTATCGGGAAGGTCCATGCGATTCATCATAACTGTGGCCAGAATCACTGCAGCATGGGCGGCCGCAGAAAGTTTTTCAAAAATGATGTCAGACTGCCACGTTCATCCATATATGCACGGTCAAAACCCGACCTGACAGAATATGCTGATTGCTTGAGGAGTGATTGATGACCACCGCAACCCAATGTCCCACCAGCGCACAACTACGAGCTTTTTCGCTGGGTGAGATGCCAGAAGAACAAGGCGATGACTTGTTTCAGCATCTCCAACACTGCCCGATCTGCAAAGCTGAACTGGAAACGTTCGAGGACGGCGAGGATTCACTGATCGCGAGCCTTAGAGATCCTAGCGCAGAATCGGAATTCGATCGAGAACCCGATTGCCGAGTCGCTGTCGAAAAAGCAATCAGTGCACTTGATGCAGCCAGCGAAACACCGACGTCAAACAGCCTACCCAAGACGATTGGTGAATACGAATTGATTCGCCCTCTTGGTCACGGGGGGATGGGCAGTGTTTATTTGGCCAAGCACACCAAGCTCGGCCGGCGGCTTGCGTTGAAAGTGTTGGCGAGCCATCGTTTGGCGGATGCACGTATGAAGGAACGGTTTGAAGCTGAAATGCGGGCCGTCGGTCGCTTGAGTCATCCCAACATCGTCACGGCACATGACGCTCGGGAAGTCGATTCGACGGCCGTATTGGTCACCGAGTACATCGATGGTTTTGATCTTGGCGAACTCGTCTCACGAACAGGCCCACTGAAGATTGCGGATGCGTGTGAAATCATCTGCAAAGTCGCCGCAGCGCTGCAGTACATCAGCAACCAAGGTTTCGTGCACCGCGATGTTAAACCATCCAACATCATGGTCAGCACGACCGGTGAAGTAAAACTGCTCGATCTTGGACTCGCACGACTTCAGCAATCGGATGTTGAGATCACCGGAACCGGGCAAGCGATGGGGACCGCGGACTTTGTAGCACCGGAGCAGATCCGCGACAGCCGAACGGTTGATGCGCGAGCCGATATTTACTCGCTCGGGTGCACGTTATTCAAACTTCTTACGGGACACACTCCCTTCGCAACCGATCGACACGCAACTGCCTTTGCCAAGATGACCGCTCATGTAAGCGAGCAGCCGCCACTGGTCAGCAGCTTCTTACCCGATGCACCCGACGAACTGGTCACGTTTGTCGACAAACTGCTTTCGAAGGAACCAGATGATCGAACGCAAACACCGTTGGAGGTGGCAGACGCATTAAGCCGCTTCACCGATCAATCCGACTTAAAGAAACTCGTTCAGCATGCGTCGCAAGTCAGTCCTCAGCGAAGCACCGTATCGGCGTTGCCAACGTCACGCGTTGTCGCGCAGCCTTGGTACTTAAGGCCTGTTCCAACGCTGGTTGCCATCGCCGCTGGAATGTTTGGCTTGTTCATCGGTGTCGCTGTGATGGCAATCATTATCACGATCAAATACAAAGACGGAACGACGGCACAGATACGAGTCCCGGCGGGAAGCAACGTTACGATCGAAGACGAAAACGCGAGCGGTACGGGACCGGTCGAACCAAACGTGAAAAACGTTAATGATCCAACGACATCTAACGTTAGCACGCCAGACCCCAAGTACTCTCCGCTTGCGTTTGTCGTGATGGTGGATACCGATTCAATCAGCGCGGAAGCAATTCAAACGGCAAAGGAAGCGCTGGGAAAAGCCGTCGGCACACTACTGAAAACGGATGCCGGCTATTGGTATCCGCTGCAAGGAGAAGACGTGAACGTACCGGTCGAGGCATCCGTAGGCGGAACACGGTACGGACTGGCAGAGATCCATCAGTCCAGTCGAATCTCCTGGCCCGATATTCAAGGTCACGTCTTGAGTGCGCAGTCGGGCGGTGGATCAAACGGTATTCAAATGAACTTCGACGATGAGCTGGCACAAAAGCTGGCAGCATTGACGGGTAACCACGTCAACAAGCAGTTGGGGGTTGTCGTTGATCACAAGATCGTCTCAGCGCCTCACATTCGTTCCAAACTAAGTAACGCGGCGGTGATCAGCGGACGCTTCAGTCCGGAACAGGTTCGATTCTTGATGGAATCCATCCGCGGCGGTTTGGTTCAGGAACCCAAACGACCAGAGAATGAGACAACACGCGTCAAGCGACGAATGCAGGGTGTTTGGGTGATGGACGCCGGTAGTGTGCCAGGAGGCAAGCCAAGTGCCGAACCCGTCGGATTGCTGATCGTTAACAACACAAACTTTCTGTTCGTCCAATCCGAATCTGGCCCCTCAGCCATCGGCAGCATTGCGATGAATACATTGGACGGTGAGACGACTGTGGAGTTTCGTGACGTTATCGGAGAAGAACCGATTGATGACGCGATCGCTGTAGTGACATTCCCGAGCGAAGATGAAATGCGCGTTGGCATGCGAAGCAAGACGGATCCGGACGCACCCGAAGCCGTGATGATGTTTCGGCATCGCAAACCATTCCCGAAATCGATCGATCGATTCACGACGGAAGTGTTTGGTGACAAAGCAACCGGCGACAACGAGTTGGTCAATCAGATTTACAACGCGTTACTTTTGGATGGCAGACCCGACTCGGCGTTTAAGAAGCTTGGTCAGACCCTTGGAGAGAGACGATCAAGTGTTGCCGCTCGTAACCATCTGAAGATGATCGCGTTGGCATTTCACAACTTCCATAGTGCCTACAACAAACTGCCCGGAACCCGAAATGAGCGTCTGGGAGCCCGTCCCGGCGAATCCGACGACGAAATTTTTCCATTCAGTTGGCGTGTTGCGATCCTACCCTTTATCGGCCAGCAAAAACTGTATGAACAGTATCGATTCGATGAACCTTGGGACAGCGATGCCAACATGGATTTGCTCAATCACATGCCGAGCGTTTATCAAAGCCCGCGTGCACCTGATAACGCAGAAGGTTACACAGTGATCCAAGGTTTTGCGACGAAAGATGGAATCATGGAAGGCAATGGACATTCCTTCCGTGAAATCATGGATGGCACAACAAACACCATCTTGGTGATCGAATCAGGCCTGTCAGTACCTTGGACCAAGCCGCAAGACTTGGAAACGACAAAGCACAGTTTCTTAAAGGGCAAGCCAATCCTATACGCGCTCGCCGACGGTTCCGTCCGAGAAAACAAAGAACTCTCCGATGAGGACCTGAAGAAACTCATCTCTCGCGACGGAGGTGAAGCGATCGACCGCTAATCGCGGCGCCTTCACGAAAGCAGCAAGCACCGATGTGATCGGTTAGTCTTCAAAGACTCCAAAGCGTGACCATGTCTGTGCTGGCAAGTAGACGTAGTCCACGTAGCCAATCACGTCGCCCAGGTGAATCGGGCCGATGTGTCGACTGTCTCTTGAGCGATCGCGATTGTCTCCAAGCACGAAGAGACTGCGGTCTGGCACGGTGATGTCGATATCCTCCATCTCTGTTTCATCGCGATCGTCCTCCGAGAAAGCCACGCGATAGCGTCGACCGCCGTTCGATTCATCGTAAACGTTGCCTTCTATTTGATTGCGAATGTGTGCAATGCTCTCACGGGGCAGTCGTTCGTGTTCTAGCACCTTACCGTTTACTTCGATCTCGCTTCCATTGATCACCATTCGATCTCCCGAGACACCAATCACGCGCCCGATCCATGTGTGCCCGACTTCGGAAACCGGTGTGCGAAAAGCGACGACATCACCTCTCTCCGGAAACGTGTTTCGCAGCGGTCGTTTGTTCACGAGGATTCGATCGCCAAACAGAAAATTCGGACTCATGTTCCGCGAGGGCAGGAGGTACGCCTCGTAGACGTACTCTCGAATTCCCCAGGTCATCGCAACGGGATAAGCAAGCTGCATCACAATCAACAACCAGTACACGCTCGCACGGTTATACTCCTTCAACTCGTAGTCGGGTTCCGTTCGCTTAGCAATGACATACGCATCGATTGGCGCATAGATGAAGACGAGCATCGTGACTGCCGCTGGCACAAGAATGAGGCCCAGCAAGACTCCATTGGACGGCTGGACAAACGCAGCGATGATGCAGAGGAGAGGCAAAAGGAATCGAGCCGAATACAAAGTGATTCCCTTCACGATACGGCCGCTGTAGATATGGCCGACACCCGATGAGAGAAGTGACAGAGCCATCGCGACCCATGGGAATCGACTGGAAGACTGTTGTGAGGTCATGCCTATGTACTCCACTAAAACACGAGCAATTCTGCGGCGTACGCAACCAACAAAAACGGAAGACTGCCCACCAAAAACGATGCCAAGCAAGCGGCCCACCGGACGATTCGTGATTCGTTCATGCGATGCGCGAGACGCACGTATGAGTCCTGTTGCGCGCTGTGTCCTTCCAACGCTGCCATCACTCGATTCGCCAAATCGCTGGAAGGCTCAATCGTCCGTCGTCGAGCGATCCACTCGTCATACCACCGTTCATTGACCATGACTGCTCTCCCAAGATGGTTCCATGACAGCCCGCAGACGCTGTTTGGCACGATGAATTCGTGACTTCACCGTTCCGATAGCCGCGTTTTCGATTTGAGCAATATCGGCGTAAGTCAAACCTTCGATCTCGGCTAGAACAAATGCCGTCTTCTGTTCGATCGGCAACTCATCGAGCGCTCGATCAAGGTGACGCCAAAACTCAATACGCGTGACGTCGTCGCCGGTAAGCGCTGCGAGCGTATCGGCAATGACTTCGCCACCGATAACGGGTCGCTTTCGCTTTAAGTAATTCACACATCGATTTCGCGCAATGGTGAACAACCACGTCAGGAAGGACGCTCGCTTAGCGTTGTACGACACCAAGCCATCAAATGCCGCAAGGAAAACTTCTTGCGTTACGTCTTCGGCATCGTGTTCGTCTCCGATCAGATTCCGCGTAAAACGAAACACTGGCTGGCGATACTGCTCAACCAGCTTTCGAAACTCGCTGGTCTTCCCGGCTACCACTTGGGCTACGATTCGGTCGTCACTTACCAATCATCCGCTCTCGTTTAATTCGTTAGCGGGTTATACAACGTGCCGACAAGAAAGTTCCCGAGATTCTTTAAAAGCTGCCGAAGGCTAGGTCTTCAACATTGAAAACCGCCAAAGGGGCGGTCCGACATCGAATCCGTCTCGATGGGGTGGAACTAATGTTCAGTAAACATCGAATCGACTTCACCGATGTCGGACAGGCATTGGCAGGGCGGAGCCAATTGACCAACGTGCAAGATCCTCAGCCAATTATGTAGACGAAGCTGCTATCGAATGAAGACGTCAATTCTCCCATAAACGCGTCGGTGGTTCGCGTCTAGCAGGCTTGGCTGATCGTTGAACAGGAACGCGGCACAAAGAAGCTTGCGGCAATAAGCTGTGTGCCGTGAGCATTGGATAGCGACCGACCGATCGCTGTGTATCACGGTCAGACGAATCCGGAAAGCACAACCCCAGACGTACTCGACATGACCGGGATTTGCGGGTACGCCTGTCGCAACCAAGCGATGTTTGCTTGGCTGGCCGCGTTGGTACGCGCGACGATCGCCTTTCTTTCCTGGATGTAATACCTTGCCACATAACGCTTCAAGTTGTCTTCATCACGATCGAATCGAGACTCAAAATCGGACAACAAACCGATCGCTTCTCGAATGCTCGTGGGCGACTCATACAAGGCATCGTATCGGGCATCCATCGTGACGACGTTGACACTTTGATGGGCCCCGTCATTTGCCGCAATCGTGTCGCCTCGAACAGTACTCGCTTCAGCGGTCGCAGATTCCAAGGACGATTTTGATTGAGAGTTTGGAGCAGCAACCACATGCGATCGCATCAATTCCCCGGCATCCCATTCTTGAACGAGCCACAGATGCCCACTCTTACATGACTCGCAACAAGCAGTAAACAAACAACGCAGCCCGTCGAGTTTCCCGCGTTTGTATTGTGCAAAGACAAGCGGGCGGTGTGATGGATCCCACGTCATCAAAATGCCGTCACGTTGACCCTGACGATAGTTCACCAGGGCAATAAGCTTGCCGTCCTCGCCGTAGCTCGCGAAGGGTCCATCCAGCGTTTTGCCACGACGCGAAATGACCACGCGAGCGGATTCAGCGTCAGCGGGCAGGAGTTGAATCAAAGAGGCCGGTTTTCCCTGACGCCGCACTTGGAGTTGGGATGTGAGCTCCTCCCAGGGTCCGCGAAACGTCTTCTCAACATCGATCGTTTCACCGGAGCTCAGCTTCCAGCGGAAATTCAATTCATCCGCTAGGGTCGGAGCGGGTTGTTCACCCTCAATGAACGGATCCAGCATGTCCGCCGCAGGATCGTTAACAAATGGTGAGGAATCGTCGAGTGACCCGGTCGATTGCCCCTCGGTGGATTGCTCCTGCTGAACATTTCCCTCTGTATCAGGTAACTGCTGAGCGAAAACGGCCGGCGTGGTAAACACCGCCAACAAAAAGATCGACCGAATCATGACATCCTTCCCACCCTTGTTCGTGCTAGGCAATGGATAGGGGCATTCTGCGACCAGGTCAAACGGTGATTGGGGCGGAACGATCGATTCGGTCACCTGAGTCGCTTATCGACGTGTAGAGAAAAATTGTCTAGCTTCGGCGACACCTGGTCGTCCTAGCGGTGAATCTGGCGCGAAAGCAAGGAAAGAAAAACTCGCGTGCTACGGTGTCGCTGGAATCGCTCGTTGACGCAAAATGGCCATCCGCAGTCGCGCTCACGATTCATGTTCGCGAGGACTCAAATGTCGAGAAGACGCTCATGCAAGAACTTGAAACGGTCGTGCCCCTTGCCATAACGTCTCGGCGTATCTACGGAGCAACCGAGTGTGCTGTTTGTGTCCAGCCAATGCGATCTTGTAGTCTTGGATCGTGCTTTCCAGCAGAATCGGGAGAGCACGAATCTGTTTCGCCCGTGCGGCGGGAAATCAACACGGCCTAATCGACCGAATTATTAACGCGTCGCCGATAGTCTTCATGACCCTTGATAACGAAAGTCTCTGCCTTCTTTCGCAGTTGAGTGACTTTCATAGCTGCTCCAAAGCCAAGGCAATGAAACGACGACGCATCCTATCGAGTATGTTGCCGAAGAGCTTGCTCACCGCGTGCCCATACTTTGCTAGTCTTGAATCCTCGTCCGATCACACCCACGCCGATCACGCCGACGCCGGCAACATTGGATTGGCAAAAAAGTAGCGCCCGTTTGATTGGCGAAATGTGCCTAGCTCGATGTTGCAACGATGCCTCTTTTTAGGTCACAACGTTCGTGAATAAGACTGCCAATCAATGCCCTCTCTGTCAGCAGGCGATGCCTGCTGGAAGCACCTTTTGCGTGAGCTGCGGTTTCAACACTTCTGACGCCGATTCGCGGAAGTTCGCGGTCGAGCGGCAAGCCGAGGATCGGATTGAACGTGCAAGGCTGTTCGGCCGCCTTTTCCGTTTCTTGCGGTGGGCCAGATTCGTGAATCGAGTCTGAACCGCGAAATACGCTGAAAACGCGAAACAAGAGAACGGTCACGCAACACGCTAGAAACACGAAATAGAGAGACGGCGACGCGCTTTTTCCGTTTTTCGCGTTTTTCTCCTGTTTCACAGTTCTTTCCTCGCCCCTTTCCCCTGCTACCATGCCGGGTGGGGCGAGAATACCTCGACCCTGAAAATAACCAATTCTCAATTTTTCAACTGGGGTATTTGAAATGAGACTGCCGTTTAGCGACCCAGATCCTGCCGGTTCGGAACGTGCTCGTATCGCGAAGAAGCAACGTGATCTGGCCACGGAAATCGCACGTTTACAGCCGCAAGCTCTAACGAGAACGAATGCCGAAGAGGTCGATCACGCTGGCCCTTATCCGGCGAATTTCACAAAGGGCCTTCTTCACGACAAGAACGGCTTGCTCAAGCATGATGGTCAAGGCGACACTCCTGAAGACCGAGAAGACGACTACGCATGCTTTGTCGAAGCGATCAATTCACCCAATCCGTCTTTGTTCGAGAAGAGCGTCGAAACGGCTGAGACACGAGGATGTGGGAAGTTTCGGTGCACTGCGAAGGACAACAAGACGGTCGCTTGGCGCGGGTGGGAAAGCCCACGTTGCGGCCACGTCTATGAACTACAAGGGCTTGATGCCGGCGCCGTAGGAATGGCTCCAGCTCCAAGGGTTGGATCGAGCGAGCTGGCTGCGGAGATGGCAGAGGTTTACGGCCTGGCAATATTGCGTGACGTGCCGTTCACAAGAATCAGTGAGGGCGGCGGAGACCAATTGTGTGCTTCTTCCAAAAAGCCAAGCCAAGCCGTTCTTACGGCGAAAGAGATCGTTGATGAACTCAATAAGATGCCGTTTTTCTCGACATCGAAATCGACTTCTTCAACGCCGATGAATGCAGATGATTCGGGTTTGAATCACTTTGAACGAAATCGTCGCTTTGCGAGAAATCAATCTCTTACCGACAAACTAAAACCGAGAACCGTATTTCGCGGATCAACACCCGGTTCTTTGGTGGGTCCTTACATTTCGCAGTTCATGCTCATCGGCGCATCATCGCGCGATGGTGAGGGTAAAGGATCGGCGAGTTTTCCAGGCCTCTCGTCAAGCTTTGATCTTCAGGACGGGTTCATTCCCTATGGAACGTTGATCATCGACCAACGTACGATCACTCACCGCAACTGCCTCGACCACATGACCGACTGGTGCTCGTGGCTGGATGTTCAAAATGGTGCCAATTTCGGAGGCCTAGACGTCTATGAGTCTCGTCGGAGATTCATCACGACACCGCGTGATCTGGCAACGTACGTCCACTTTGATGCGCTGTACGAAGCTTATCTCAATGCATGTCTGATTATGTTGGCGATGGAAGTGCCCCGTTCGAGAGGATTCCCAGAACCGAGTCGTACTGGCCGTCGAACTCCCTTCGCAACCTTCGGCGGTCCTCACATTCTCTCATTGGTCACGGAGGTCGCAACGAGATGCTTGAAAGCAGTAAGACGACAGAAGTTCAATTACCACCGTCGGGCTCGACCAGAAGCGATCGGTGGAAGACTGACACTCTGCAACCTCGATCTTGGTAATCGACTCGGGCTGGCAGAAGCTGCCTTCACAGCCACACTTAAGGAGATTCCAAAGGTCCTTCGAAAGGCAGTGATTGATCACAACGTACGGCAGAACAAATCCGCCAAAAATGAAATGCGCAAACTTTCGTGCAAAAGCAACTGTCTGCCAACGAATGTCGATGCTGCCACGTTTGCAAAAAGCAATCTACTATTGCCCATGGCGTTCCCTGAGGGTTCTCCGATGCATCCAGCCTATGGAGCTGGTCACGCCACCGTTGCGGGCGGATGCGTCACGATGCTTAAAGCGTTCTTCGAGATGTTCGAAGACAGCAACTCAAGCGTTGAACGAAAACTAACAGCCGATGGCGCACCGATCGCATATGTTCCCAACAAGGATGGTTCCAAACTCGTTAAGGATCCGAAGACAAAAGATCCACTCACGATACAAGGTGAACTCGACAAACTCGCCGCGAACATATCGATCGGGCGTAACATGGCCGGCGTTCACTATTACTCGGATTACTACGATTCGTTGAGGATGGGCGAGAGGGTTGCCGTTGGAATTCTGTTACAACAAGCACCCACCTATGGCGACACCGTGGAGACTACGTTCACGAGTTTCGATGGTGACTTGATCTCAATTTCAGGCGAAGCAGCGAGCTGTCCGTCGATATCGATTATCGATCGCAACGGCAATCCTGTCCTACCAGCCCATTGGTGGCTTCGTCACGTTGTCGGCGAAGAGATCATCGAGGATTTTTAACGTGTTCCTGTAGAGGTTGCTCGATAGGAAAGCGAAAAGCTCAGGTGCCATTGCGTTACCCGCAATGGCACGTCAATCGCATCACATCTTCGCAAGGTCTTAGTCGACCCAGGTATCATTTTCGTCTGGCGACAGGTCGATGATGTTGCCGTCTCCATCCATCACGATCAATCCGCCGAGCGTCCCTTGGAAGTAATCCTCCAAGCGGTCAGACGCGTCGCTAGATCGCACTTGGCTGGCTCCCAGAATCAACGCGTTCTTGTTCGCCATGATGTTGCCTTCGTAGTCTTCTTCATCGACCAATTGGCCATTCAGAAACAGCTTGAGTCCTCCATCACCGAACCGAACCGTAACTCGATAATCGACACCGGATTCGATGGGTTGCGATCGCACGTAATACGATTCGGATTCACTCTGCAATCGAACTTCAATGCGGCCGTCAATGATGCGTGTTGTCAGATGTCCGCCGTCATCGTAACCGCGATTGTCCTTTGAGAATAACGTCTGGCGTTTCGATGCATCATCTGTATTGAATTCAAGAGAGATGGATCCCGACGCCAATTCCATTGCTTCAGTGTGCTCGAATTCAACGAACTGGTCGACTCCATTGAAACGATTGCTTTCGTCAGTAATGTCGTATTCGGTGACGGCTTCGCTGAACGCAATCTCGCCCGAAGCATCAAACATTCGAACGCGGTTGATACGTCCGGTAAGAAAACTTCGCAGTCGATCATTCTGACCCTGTGCGCTACGAATCTTGGAAGCACCGATGACGATGTCTTCTACGTTCATCGTGGTTCCTCCATCGTAGTCATCACTATCAACAAGCTCACCGTCGAAGAACAGCTTCAATCCAGACTGTCCGTATTCGAGACGCAGGTCGTGATCAACTCCTTTAGCCAATTCACCTCCGCGAACGTAATGTGACGAATCAGTGCTTTGCAATCGTACCTCGATACGACCATTTCGAATCTTGATGGTCAGATGGCCACCATTCCCAAAGTCCCTGTGGTCTTTGGAAAAGAGTGTTCCCGATCTCAGATCATTCGTTGAAAAAGAAATCTCAATCGCCCCGGAGTCTCCGACCAAGTTATCGCTGTGCGGTACCACCCAATAGTCCTGGTTTCGTTTGTTGAATGAACGAACGGGTGTGACCAAATTACTGGAGAAGTTAATCGGCAGCGCAGTATTTCCCGCTAAGTCGGTAGGCGAACCTCCATCAACCCAATCCAGCTCGTACAGACCTTCGGAGTTGGTTTGCTCACCGAGATCGAACAAGGAAAATGTCCTGTTACTGATTCGCTGCAGGGCGGCATCGCTCAGGGACGTTGCCAGTCCATCGATCGTGAGCTGTAAGTCACTCAATGCAACGTCAGACACCGGCTCACTAAAAGCAAGATCCAGTATTTCTAGCGCGACGCCACCAGGTAGCGCTGGAAGAGAAACCGTGGGAGCAACCGTGTCGACCACGATGGAGATCGGCTCCGAAACAGCGGCGTTCACAAACCCAGGAACGATCCGTCGAACAGTAACCTGGTTTTCACCCTCCAGGAGCTCGGTTTGTCCGTTGGTGATGATCGAGATGGTATCCGACTCTTCCACGTCATCGCTGACCAGCCTTGAACCGACAAGCGTTTCTCCGACCGTCAGTTCAACGCGATCGCCAGCTTTGACTCCTGACACATCGAACGACAGGGTCGTTTGGGGTGTCGCGTTATTCAGCGATGTGATTGCGTCGCTACTCGAAAGCCCCGTATCACTTTCGCTTGACAAGGAAACGTTTGCCGGCAACGGATCATTGGAGATTACTTGCAGGTTTTCCCAGCGAGCCAGGAATGATGGTACTCGGTTGAAATCGCCCGAATAGTCCGTGCTGTATACCCCAACGAACAAACCACCGATCGATCCTTCCTCGCCGCCGGGAAGTGAATCATTGAGGCCGTTGATCGCGTTTGCAACGGCGCCGGTGACACGAAATTCTGCTCCCGTAATCGCTTGGCCAACGGGATTTCCTTCGGCATCCAGTGGTTGTGCCGTTGGCGTGATCAAGACCTGATCTGGATCTGAGCGATTAACATCCAATGAGAGTTGATAAGCGGGCGCTGCGGCTTGTTCGGCCGACATCGACAAGAGCTGTCGCGTCGCGCTGGAACCCGGCGCCGCATCTTGCAAGGCGTCGCTGTCGTCCCAGCGAACTTCAAATCGATTCTCACCACCACCAAAGGTCCGAGTCAATTTGATGTAACTCTCTTGCGAGCCATCTCCGATCTGTACACCGATCGCGGCTCCACCGGCCTGAGGCAAACCATCATCCGGAACGATGACCGTTGATGTCACCGTGAACTTTTCGGTGCTACCGGTATTGATCATCAGTCCGTAGCCATCGGCATTCTCATTTTGGTCGTTGAAGCTGTCGCCGTTGTTGGTCATCAATTGCAATCGACCGTTGTGAATCGCTGCTTCCGGTGACGACAACACTCCGTAGATGTCGGACGTGTAGAAAGTCGGATAGGCATCGGGACTGATGTTGATTCCTGTGAGACCCGTCTCGGGACTTAACGGTGACGTTCCATCTTCAAACGAAAAATCCGTTCCGAGTGTCTGTCCGGGACCAAGCAGAGTTCCGAGCCCGTTCGTTGCGTCAGCGGGAGAGGGATCGAAGTTGTCTTGAATTCCATCTTGGTCGCTGTCCGCTGCCACTGGCTGCACGGCGTTACGAGCTGCTTGTGCGATGGCGTCTCCGTCGATCGCAAACTCACCGTTGACACCCACGTCGAACATAAGACTCGTTTGCACACCTTGGGGAGTGCCGTCGGATGGATTGTCGTACCGATCCGTATCAGAGGCATTCGTGATGGAGTTGTTGAAAATCGAGGAACCGTAGCTGGAGTCGTTGCGAAACAGCGGCCGAGCAATCCCGTTGAATTCGACGATGTTGTTGGAAAACTCGACCGTGTTGAAATCGGTTTCATTTCCGTCGCGATCGTCGTCCTTAATTCCCAGCAACCCTTCATCTCTGGGAGAGATCGTTTGATTCGAAATGATCGTGTTGTAGGTGAAACGAATGTCGTCATGCACACCATTGGAAAACAACAATCCGCGCCCTGGATTGACGACAAGATTGTTCGTGAAGCTCAAAGCTCCCGGTACAGGTGCGCTACCGAAGTTCGCGATCAAGTTCCCTCCGTCATTGTTGACATCGAATTCAAAAACGTTGTTTTCGACCAACAGACCGTTCCTCGCGCCCTCGATCGAGTAGCTTCGTGTGAAGTAGTTGTGATGAACGTGAAAACTCTCACCCAATTCAAACTCGGGGCCTCCTGCGAACTTAGGAACGGAAACAACACCGTCTAAGAAGTTGTGGTCGATTTCAACATTGCGATCGTTCTCGAAAGGTAACTCGATTGCAAAATTGGTATCGATGGTATTGTGATGGATCCTGGAGTCGGTCCATTTTCGACCTTTGATTCCAAAGAAATTGACATCCGATTCGCCGGATCTGTAGAAGTGGTTGTTGCTGATCTCTGCGTTGATGGTGAAGGTCGAAAAGATCCCACCGCCAGTGCCAGCCAGCGATCCATCTTCGCGAATCCGACGGCCGCCAGCATCGACGAATACGCTATCTTTGACGTTCAGACCATCGATGTTAAAGGTTCGCAATCCACTCCAAACAAACGACTCAAAACGAACGTTCTCGACGAGTAGGTTGTCCGCTCTTGCTGCAAACAAACCTCCCAACATTTCTGGACCGGCAAGTGTGATGTCTGAGACCGACGTGCTATCGGCGTCACGATCCAAGTCGATCAGATAGCCTGCACGATTGACGGAGCCCAATTGGACTTCCTGGTCGGTCACATCTTGGCCATCAAAGGACAAGCTGGCCGCGTGAGTCAGTGTCGTTCGATCCGGTCCGTCGCCTTCGATGGTCAGTCCCGCATTAACCTTGAGTGACTCGCCGAGATGAAACACTCCCGTTGGAAGACGCAATGTCGCTGAATCTATATTTCCAGCAGTGAGTTCAGTCGACAGATAATCCACGGCAGCCTGGATGGCTGGCGCATCATCAATCCCATCATCAGCAACGGCTGAAACAATCCCCGGGTTTGTGGAGAGAAGGGCCGGAGGCAAATCGGTGACGTCGACGGTGAGGCTACCAGCTAGCAGTCGCCGATTCTCAAGGGTTTCCAGCCGGCTCTTACGATGCCTTCGCAAAGGATGGCGTTTTCGGTCATTACTTCGATATCTATTTGCAAACGCTTTTCGTGATATGAGCATCGTCACTACGCATGGTTTAGAGAAGTGAATGCAGCCATCGATCGATCGCTACATCCATCCACACGGAGCGAGGTCAGACTTGTGACACCGGAATGGAAGAAAATCCGAAAAAGACGTTAGGGCCCGTTGGAAAACGTATCTGGATTGACCGGTCCGCGAATCGACCACTCAAATCCGCCGTATTCCAAGCGAACCGGGCCATCAGCTGAGGTACTCTTTCAACCCTAACGCGGCGACTTCATCGGCAACCAGTTCGGGGGTTGGATCATCCAAAGTCTCGCGAATTTCAGTACCGAGGATCTCGGCGAAACGCCGTCGCGATCGAGAAAGCTGCTGACGGTACGAGTCTGCTGAGACGGTTTTCCCGACCGAGTCGGACAGCAATTGTGCACAACGTGTCGAGTTTGCTTCGGGATGCTCGGTGCTGATGCGGAGCACATCAAAGTAGTGGCAGTTATCCGTTTCGTATTGAAAGTGTTCCAGTTGTTGCCAAGCGCGATCGACCAAACATCGTGTCCAAGACTGTTTCCACTGTTGGTCCGTCGAATCCCATTTGGATTCGAGTTGTTGTAATGCTTCGTCAGACAACTGTTTCGGCTGAGCTTTACGAAAGTAATCGATCGCTGCATTACGCAAAGACTTGGTGAGGTAGTCACGAAAGCGACCGCTGTTGGGGAGATCGTCGCGAAACCCACGTTCGATGATCCGCAATAGGAAAGCCTGTAGCACGTCGTGCGAAGTATCTTCGTCCTTGAGGATCATCTTCAACAGACGATTCATCGCATCGGTGTACCGAAGGACAAACCGATTGATATCCCGAACCTCTGACCATCGGGTCGAGATGTCCTTGAGCCGTTGTTGACCGAACTCCGATTCACTCATTTGAATGCGTAACCGGCTTAAGTTTAATCGCGAGACATGGAGAGAACTCCTTGGCGGCTTCCGTGCTAAGGAAGACCGCTTCGTTTTGGCTACTTTCCGAGTGGATACCAAGGACGACGGTCAATACGTTGTCGGTGTCCTGTTGGATCTGCTTAATGAGCTGTGGGTTTCGATGCTGCAGCAGGATGTAGCGGTTTCCTGAGTACCATCCCGAGTTCCGCGCTCCTGCCGAACCGGCTTGAATCAAATCCAAATTCCCAACTTCGATAGGATTATTCTCAAAAGTGATTCGCCCAGGTCCACTTGCCATCCACTGTGCCTGCGGGGAATCGTCTCGAAGCACATCGATTTGCAGGCGAAATTCTGGTTGATCAGACAGAAACCGTTTCTTGTAGCTGAGCAACAGATACGCATCCGTGATATCGACCTTTTGATCTCCAATGTCGGATAGATCGAATTTAATGAACGCTTTACGATGAGGGATGCCTTCGCTTTTCTTGTGACGCGACACCCGCAAATAAGCTTGATCACTAAAGTCATCGAGCGACCCGTCTTCAACGTAGCAATCCAGCCCAATGCCTTTACTCGTCCGGATTAGAACGTGATCCTTTAGAACATCGGGGACATTTGATTCTTTATCGCTAATAAGGACTGTCGGTTCAGCCGGTTGCTGTGCAGCTTTATCCGGCAAACGATCGGTTCGCTTATCACCGACTAAATCCTGTGACGGAGCAGCTGCAGCACGGATCTTGGGAGCGCTATCACGGTTTTTTGCCAGGTAGAACACCATCGCGATACTGATCAAGGCCGTTAGACCTGCAAAACATGCGGCAAGTGTTTTCCATGGATGGTTCCTGCGGCGGACGGAAGATACTCTCGGTGCAGACCGCGGATCCACATTGACAATCACATCCTGCGTCGACTTGGCAGAAACCAACCCATCAAAAATGGACCGCAGTTCCGTAC
The DNA here is from genome assembly GCA_039179795.1 of Planctomycetota bacterium. GTDB lineage: Bacteria > Planctomycetota > Planctomycetia > Pirellulales > Pirellulaceae > Rubripirellula. The sequence goes on from JBCDEM010000004.1 coordinate 162,132, forward strand.
AGACTTGACCGGCGGTACTTGGACGCTCCATCGGATTACGTCTTAAACATCTTTGCACGAGCTGGATGAGCGTTTTCGGAGCTTCCGCATTGAACGATTGCAGGTTCGGCGGGGACTCGGTGAGTTGTTTAACGAGAGTATCCGCGTGCGTTTCTCCTTCAAACGGCAAGCGGCCAGCGATCAGCTGGAAGAGCATCACGCCGAGCGAATAAATATCGCTCCGTGCATCAACTCCTTGATCGGTCGCCTGTTCGGGCGCGATGTAACCCGGCGTCCCTACCATCACCGTGTCGGATACACCACTGCGACCGTTTCCAGCAGTGATCTTAGGCGGATCCATCGACCTTCCCATCGCGGCCGATCGCGCCAGCCCAAAGTCCAAAACTCTAATCGTCCCTCGTGGCAATTCCAGGATCACGTTCGCAGGTTTAACATCGCGGTGAATGATGCCCGACTCGTGAGCTTCATGCAGACCGGCGGCAACTTGGAAACCAATCCGCGTTATCTGCTTGATGGAAAAAGGGAACTGTTTCTCGATGAGCCGGTCCAACGATTCACCGGACAGCAAATCCATGACCAAAAATGGATGTCCATGAAATTCCCCCACCTCGTAGACGCGGACGATGTTAGGGTGATCCAACGCGGCCATCGATCGCGCTTCTTCCAAGAACATCTCACGCGCTGAGTCATGCGTCGCGAGCGCAGGCTTCATGAATTTCAATGCCACTTTGCGATTCAACCGCGTATCGTAAGCAGCGACCACCACACCCATTCCGCCCTGGCCCAGCACCGTCTCGGGTCGGTATTGGTGGACCATTTGATCGTCGGAAGAAAACGCACGACGCATCAAAGGCGGGAGGTGCGAGATATCCATTGAAGTGGGCTGATCAGCGGCGGACACAATTCGAAAAGATGATTGCGTACCAGTGTATCAATTCGGTCAGCCCAAGATCCCTCTCGATAAGGTTCTGGGATCGTTCGTGGGTGCTGACCGAGTATCCGATGATTCAGAAGCGGGGAAGGGTGCTTGGTAGTGAAGTCACCCTTGAGGATCGGCCGTCAACGGATAGCGATTGCGTTTCAAACGGCACTGAACGCGGCTTAGTATTCGGCCGACTCGGTGACGGACATGACCGTTGCTGAACCGCTTTCACGATCGATCGCAGCTTCAGCGTAGGATTCTTCCGTTTCCCAAATACGCACACGCGTCGCCGATGCTCCCGAACCTTCCAAGACCTGAGGACACATCTCTTCGAGCAAATACTTTGCCATATTCTCTGCCGTCGGGTTGTACGGCAGCACAAAGAAGCGGCTCGGCTTGACCATTTCAAGGGCTTGGCGCGCGTTGTCGTCTTCATGGCTAATCAGAAAGGAGTGGTCCCAGTACTCATCCAACCAGCCTTTGACTCGCTTCTTCAGATCGGAAAAATCCAGAACGCGGCCGACTTCATCCTGATCGCTTCCTTCAACGAAGAAATCGGCCACGTAATTGTGCCCGTGGAAGTGCTCGCATTTTCCTCCATGCCGAAGTAGTCGGTGACCCGCGCAAAACCGGATCCGTCTCATGATGGTCAAAGACATATCTTTCTCTTTCTAAATCTCACTGGAATTTGCGATTCAATCGCAGCTCGCGGGCTCAGTCGAGCTCTGCAGTATATCGAAGCGTCCAGTACTGCTACTCCTCCACGAGAGCCTCCGAGGTCTGTTTTCTCTGTTCCCGCGTCTTGGAAATGACCGCTGAAGGGTGGGTAACCGGACGTTCGATCGTCCAATCTCGACCGCCCGGGCAAGCTGGGGAAACAGTGCGGAATTTTCCACCGACATGACCGATTACGTCGTTTGAGAACTCGGCAAAACCGACTGAATGCGCCATTTGAATAGGCACATCTCACGCCGATCGCTCGTTGATTAGACGGGGCCGAACTCGGTTCCCTGCATCATTTTTCCGATGCTTGTCACGTCAAGCACATTCGGGCTGCGATCGTTGCCGGCTACGCGAAGCTGGTACGGCGAAGCAGTTGCGGAAAAGGAATCAGAGATGCTTCTTCTCTGATTTACTTTTGTCACACTCCAACATCCAAGTGATTGTCTATCTCCATGGAAGAATTACTCATCCAAGAAACAGGTGAGCTGTTTCGTGCGGTGCAGACGAGTGGCATCTTCGAAGACTCGAAGACATTCGTTGATGCGATACCAAAGGATGAACCGGAGGCAATCCTCAAGAGTTTTCTCGCTAAGCGAGACCAGCCAGAATTCGATCTGTTGGAGTTTATCAAGCATCATTTCTATCTTCCGGATCCCGTTCCGATCGCCGAGCGACGTCACCCAACCATGCAACGCTATATCGAAGCGAGTTGGGACACACTCACGATGGATATGACAGAAGGAGGTGGACTCTCGACGCTTCTGCTTGCTGGCTATCCGCACCTGGTTCCCGGCGACCGCTTCCGAGAACCGTACTACTGGGATAGTGCCTTCATGTTCGAATGTTTGCTCACGTTTGAACGACACGAGAAGCGAGCCATGCAGATTCTTTACAACATGGAAGAACTGCTGAGAGTCTTTGGCCACATTCCAAATGGATTCCGAACTTACTACTTAACTCGATCGCAGCCGCCGATGCTGACTCGCATGTCGCGAGCGTATCGAAAGCACGTAGAAAAATCGAAGCATCGCGATGATAACGGTTGTCGACGCATCCAAAGTGAACTGAAGGATGCAATAGCAGATCGAATCATTGATCCAATCGCAAAACGGCCAAGCGACGATACTCTCTTTCGTCGCATGCTCGAATCTGAATATTCCTACTGGATGCGCGGCGAATCGATCTGCGGACAAAAGGTGGCTCGCGAGCATGTTGTGATGTACGGAAACCACGTGCTCAACCGCTACTGGGATGCATCATCCGACAAGCCAAGGCCTGAGTCGTATGCTGAGGACGCGCATACCGCCCGCGAAATAGGCGTGAGCGATCCGAAACATCTCTTTCGCAACCTAAGGGCGGCAGCAGAAAGCGGATGGGATTTTTCAAGTCGCTGGCTCGGCGACCGTCAGACACTTTCAACGATTCGAACGACGAAGATCATTCCGGTTGACTTGAATGCGTTGCTCTACAGTGCTGAACGGGAACTCTCCATCCTGCTTGCAGACGAAGGCCAGACAGAGGCTGCTGAACGATACGAGGAAATGGCCGAACAACGCCGGGAAGCCGTCAACGATTTGTGTTGGAATGAACAAACTGGTTTCTTCTACGACTTCGACTGGGAAAAGGAAGAACAGACGCCCGTCGAATCGCTCGCGGCAGTGTTCCCGCTCATGTGTGAAATGGCGAGTGATCATCAAGCGGAATCGATTCGAAAAAGAATCGAAAGGGACTTTTTGAAAGAGGGAGGTCTCGTCGCCACGCTCACCGAAGGGACGGGGCAACAATGGGACTATCCCAACGCGTGGGCGCCACTCCAGTTTGCAGCCGTGCAAGGACTGCGGACTTATGCGCGACAAACGGAATATTCCGATCCATTTTTTAGACTTGCGTTTCAAATTGCAGCACGATTTCACAAGTGTGCTCGCGAATACTTCGACCAGACCGGCTACATGATGGAGAAGTACAACGCCGTTTCCCCAGAATTGGTTGGTGCAGGAGGAGAATACAAACCGCAGACCGGGTTCGGTTGGACCAACGCCATTGTCATGTACTTTCAACGGTTCTTAGAGGATCACACGCCCGAACTGTACAACCGCACGACTGCTCACCATCGTTGACGCTAGTACTCGAGATCGTGTGAAGAGGACTCGTTGCCTCATCCAGTACACAAAAGGAATGCTGACCTTTTCTCCGAATTTTGCTTTCGGCTGTAATTCTCGTGGCTCGGTGTCCATTTACTTTTGACAAGCGGACGAAACGGACGCGAACAGCAGAAACGACATCCTTCCTTCGGAGACGCCATCATGTCTATCGCAAGCACCTCGATCGAATCGACCACCGATCGCCATCCTGCAGGCCCAGCCTATGAGTCGTTTGCACGCAGCTTGGCAAACAACTTGTCCAGAGGCTGGGGATGGCTGATGGCCGCAGGCATCTTCACCGTCATGGCTGGGACTGCGGCACTGATCGCACCCAGCTTGGCAACCGGAGTTGCTGGGATCCTAATTGCTTCGACGTTACTGATTGTCGGCTGTGTAAATCTGGCAAGTACGTTCTTCGCCAAACCCGGACAACGCCTGGAGGCGTGCTTAACGGGTGTGATCCAAGTGTTACTGGCATCGGTCATGGCCTTCTATCCATTCGCCGCTTTAATGTCGCTAACCATTTTGGTCGCAGCCTTTATCATGGCCGATGGCTTCATACGAGCCGTGATTGCTTTCCAGTCGCGCGGTTTACCAGGATGGGGCTGGACGTTGTTTGGAGGAATTGCAGGTATCGTCACCGGGTTGATCGTGCTGGTGGCCATGCCACAAGCATCATTCTGGGTCATCGGAATCTTGGTCGGCGTTCACCTGATATGCATGGGAGCAGCAAAAATCGCTCTGGCATTTGCAGGTCGCAGCATCGCCAAAGCCGCTGAATGACCCTGGCGAAGCAGACCAACAGAAAGCAATCAGGCAACGCGGCCAACTCGGTCGCGTTGCTTTCGTATTTGGGTTGACGTCACCCAACCCTATCTGTCTCCAACTTGAAGTCTCGTTTGGCAGCGTTATCGCTTTGCAGCGTTATCGCTTTCTCTGGGCTTCAATCTTGTCCATGTCCAAGAGCTTGAACTTGGCCATTGTGTCAAACGTGCTTTCGTAAGTCTTCCATTGCTCCGGCGTTGTTCCCGCGATACTCAGACAAGCCATGTCGAGGTCATTCGACCAAAAACAGGAATAAAGAATTCGGAAAGACGGTTTCTCGCCATCGGAAGTTTTTTCAGTGAGCAGACAAACACGAGTGAAGACACCTTGTTTCTCCTCCGGGCACTTGCGAATCACTTTTGACGATTTAGCTTTGTCTTTCATGAACCCTGCGATAAACTCCTGAGCGGTTTGTCCTGTCAGTTTCTTAATGCCGGCAACAAACTGGATACGCATCCCTGTTTCATAGGATCCATCCTCTAAGTCCTCCTTGGAAATCGTCCACATAAACGTGTTCTTGCGATGTTGTTGTTTGAATGTCCAATCCTCAGGACGCAAGATGCTGCCACCGATCGGTTTGAGTTCTTCCAAGATGAATCCATCAGGAACAAACATCTCCTTTGTTTGGACAACGGAACCGGGCGGTAGTCTCTTCCAGACAAGTGGCAATATCTCATCAGGGACTTTGAGCTCTTCTTCAACCTCGCTTGCGGCACGCACCCATGCCTGAGGCAGCTTGACGGATTCCACGCCGTCGACAGGATCAGCTGGTCCGCCCCACAAATGAAAGTTCAGTGCAAAGGCCACGGGTCCATCGTTTACCGGTGGCACGCCGATATCTCGCATCTTCTCTTCAAGCTGCTCGCTCAATTTCGGCTGATGCTCTTGTTCAATATCGACCCATAACTTCATCGATCCATTCGGGCGAATCGCAACGGCGATTAACCCGCTTTGTCCCTTTTCCCGTTCGGTGTCGGACCATAGCTTCGCAGCCCTTGCTTGTACTTTCTTGATAAACGCGGCCATTACATCAACAGATGGTGAGCGATCGCCGAATTCCGTTGTGCTGTTGTAGAGCACGATGTTCACGGTCTCGAATGCGGGCGCCTCCGCAGCTTCGCTCGAGGGACGATCCTGAGCTGAAGCACTCGAAAGCATCCATAGAAAAGACACCACCAAGGCCTGAGCCGTAACGATCTTGGCATTCATGGGAACGTCCAACGATTGACGAGAGAAATCGGGTTCTACGACGGGCACACACTCCGCCAACCGACTCAGTTTATCAAAACGCTTGACAGCAATTTGTTCAGACCTCATCGGCCCAATCGTCTGTCTGAAAGACGAACGCCCCGAAAGTCAAACCACCGGACCGTTGGCCCTGGCGTCTAGCTGCCTTTCATCACCAGCCCGATGGGCTGGGCTAGGTAAACGGATCAAATCTACGAGCAACTTCGTGACTGTCCCCAAATGGAATGCCTGTCCCCAAAATAGGTACCTGCCTCGAATTGATTGTGGTGATTGGCAACCGCTTTGTTGTCATTGCGGGTAATCTGTTACTGACGTTGGACTGTTCGCTGCTCCCCGATTCGCATTTCCCTTATGACAGGTGATCTCTTTTCTCGATTTCTGGAACCGTTTGCGGATTATCGGGCGCTGCGCGAGCGTGTCCGGACGGTCTTGGAGCGGTTGCCGGGACCGGTCGTTGACGATTTTTTGCACGACGATAGCTTTCACGTCACCTTAGAGAATTACGTTCCGGGTCAAGGCTGGTCGCTTTGGATGCCGATGCCCACTCCCAATCAAAGCGGAAGCCGTGCCGTCGTGCTGCGGAAGCGTCTCAACGATTGCAACGAAGATTTCGCGCTCTACATTATCGCGCACGAGTTTGCCCACGCGCATCTTCGCAACGGCGGATGGGGAGACTTCACAGATCCGGAACACGCAGCTGATGCGTTGGCAGATTCATGGGGTTTCCCCAAAGTCCCTTGGCCAACGCAAATAAGATTCAAGTAAAAGACTTTTGCGAAAGCCGGTCATCAATCGACGCTGACAAAGAAGGCGGACCAAGTTGAACGCTTTGTCGGCTGCAAGCTCTTGCTTGAATTTTCAAGTGTCTCGGGTGATGGATCCGTTGGTTGCGATTCATTAGAGGATGCGCGCTTCGCTTCCGGAATGTCGAAACGAATCCCTCGTCGCACGTTCGCCTTATCCGACCCCAATTCATTAGATCGCTGGCCATCGGAACGCTGGTTCATCATCTCGAGTTGCGCTAACCGCAAGGCCTTCGCCGGCGAGCACTGCTGCTGCAGCAAGACTCGATAGAACTGATCCATCAATTCAACGGCATCCTGATCAGAAACCGGCCACAACGTCGCTACAACATGTCGAGCACCTGCGATGTGAAAAGCTCGTTGCAGTCCGAATACACCTTCACCCAACACACGCTCGCCTACCCCACTTTCACAAGCACTCAGGACGACGAGTTGATTATTTGTTAAATCGACCGAAGCAAATTGTTCTCCCGTCACTACGCTTTCACCAGAGATCTGATTGGCTCCCGAAAGTGCGATTCGCGTCGCAAGTAGCGGGGAACGTTGGTCGGCCGTTGTTCGAATGGCTCCCGATTCAAGAGAGCCGTTCGTCACAGCACGTCGTGCGAAATCGGTCACGTACCCGTGCGTTGCCAAGTGAACCACGTCCGCTTGGGATAGACGCGGTAGCAACGTATCCGCCGAGACACTCTCACCGCTAAGTAGCACGATGTCGTCGCTTGCAAACTGCTGCTTCAATGATCGCAGTTCGTCACCGCTTCCCGGCAAGGGTCGAAACTCGATCGAACCATTCGGATCTACGGGCCCATAGTCAACTTCGCCCACCGCCAAGACGGAGGCGTTGGTTGATATGACCGGCGCTTCACGCAAAGCGGAATCGAGTGTTGTGCAAAAACGAATCTCAAATCGATCCACAAGGGGCTTCGATGATTCAGGATCGATCAGACAGCTAAACGGAATTCCACCGACAATCCCATCCGCTACGATTGCAACACGACGACACTCCATCGGTAATGCAGCTAACAAAGGTGAGCACAACGACTCGCTTACTGCTTGGAGCGCTTCTTGCTCAGTGCCAAACTGCATCGCGTACGTCAATCGCCGGACGTCCTGACGAAGTGGTAACGCGAGCCCAAACTCAATCCGCCGAATCTGCTTCGTTTTTCCATCAAGCACAAAAGCAGCCAAGTGTTGTTTGCCTTCGGTACGGCGGACTTTACCTTCGTCATTGATCGAATACCGCTCGTAAGAGAAGAATTCAACAACGGCTGATTCTTCATCGAGTTGCGCCAATACGTCATCAACGTTCTTCGTCGATTCCTCCGCACTCATATCGGCCGTGGCAAGTTGTCTTTCGAGTTGCTCTCTGATTTTTTGCAACTGCGATTGCTGCGCGGGCGAATCGGATCCGCGAGGATTGAGCACAGACCTTGCCAACGCACCGCGAACCTTTTCATACCTCGTGTAGAGTGCTGCCATTTCCGGATCGCGCGATTGACGAGCGAGTGCAAAGCGAGACTTCTGTTGATCGAGAATACGACTCTTCTCGCCCGTGATTAAGCGAAACGCGTCACTCGCTTCGGTGGGCACACTCAACAGTCGCGACTTAAATTCGTCCGCAATCGCCAGAAACTGCAGCGCCTCAGCTTCACTCACATACCGCAATACTTGCTCCGCAACATCACGTTGCATTTCAACAGCTTGCCGAAAGTACTTAGCCGCCAACTCCGGCTGATCCGCAGCAAGTGCGACCGTGCCCGCCGTATCCAACGTTTGTGCTACGACCCAGTGACCGTTCGGAAAAGCATCGGCCGGAAAGAACTGGCGACCCAAATCAAGTGCTCGCTCGATGGCGGCGATGGATTCTGATTCGCGACGTAGTTCAGAGAGAATGATCGCTTTGGAACGATACAATCCGGGGAGCTCGAAGTGCCCCGATGGAAACATCGCTTCGTAGGTTTCGATCGCCGCCACCAAATTCTCGATCGCGATCTCATGCCGCATCAATCGAGCATTGAGCAGTGATAACGATGCCGAACTTCGTGCGTAGTTTAGCTTCAGTCCGGGTGACTTCGCCGAGAGTGCAGCAAACATTCGATTTGCTTCAGTTGCATGTTCCGATGCAGCTCGAAACTCACCCAATCGAGAGAGACTGACACCGCGATTATCGAGCGCAATAGCAAGGTCGACGGATCCTCTGGGGTACTGATCGACCGGATACCGCTGACGAAGTGTATCGATCGCTTTTGCGTATGCTTGATCTGATTCTTGGAATTGATTCAACCTTCCCAAGATCGCACCGAGTGTGATCTGCGCCTGGATCACCTCCTGAGAATCAACTTCGCCAAGTCGCGTCTTTAACGCTAAGCATTCTTCAACACGCTCGCGAGCCTTCAAGTGATTGCCAAGATACGACAGCGCGACAGCTTGATTCAGGCAAAGAAGTGACAGCTTTTGATTCCGAGTCTTTTGATCCTCAGGAAGTGATCGCACCGTGACCATGGCCGACTCGAACACTTGCACGGCTTCCGTCAAACCACCTGTCCGTACGAGTAGTGCGCCAAGATTGCTGCCAGCGATTGCTGCCTTCAAACGGATGTCAGGATTGTCGGGATACGTTTTGGTCAATTCGTCGTAACCACTGATCGCGTCTCGTAGCTGCGCGAACGACTCTTGTGCCCGGCCTGCGTTGGCTAGGACTTGGCCATAGTTTTGCTGCAACTCCAGGTACATCATCCGTTCCGCCAGTGTGTTGCGGCCGTTCACCTCCTTAAGCAAAGCTTCATGCTCGGCAATCGATTCGTCATTACGATTTAAATCCCGCAGAAGGTTCGCATAAAGCGCACGACCAACGAGCCGTCTGGACTCTCCGTCAGGATCTCGTTGCGTCTTTGAACGAGCCGTTTCGAGTTCCTTAAGTAAGGACTGCATGAGTCCGAAGGCTTCCGCGAACTTGCCCTGGCTTCGTCGTTGAGCGATCGCGTCGTATTGCTCATCGAATGCATCGTCGTTGAGGTAAACGTTGGTCGACGGTGTCGTTTGTTCGGTCTGTGCTTCCGCGGTCCTGACAACAGGAAAGATCGACGCCGTTCCTAAAAGAAAAGCGAGTCCAAAACATGGGATACGGGAAGCAAGGTTGCGAGCCGACATAGGATGGTCTCAGGCTATTGGATACCGCTAATAAAACTGACCGTTTGAATGGTCACGCTTTCACCGAATCGCTGCTCAACAAACTCGTTAAGTGGTTGAAACGCTTCGCGGAGAAATGCATCGGTCGAAGTCGTCTCCTCCCAGGAGTCTGCATCAAAATGTACGCCGCGCGTGTTTCCATTTGCTGCCCAACGTGTTAAACGTGGCCGTGGAAGGACGGCCAATAGTTTTCGCAGTTCCGCGGAATCTTCGAATGGCTCGTCCGTCGCGATCATCAAGACGGTTTCAGTCGAAGGTGTCGGGGTGATCGTCCCTACGGGCAGCGATAATTGATCAATGGGTCGATCCAATTCGGGATCACCTACGTGTGAAGTCGAACCGATCGGACCGGGATACAAAGGTGTGATACCGCTATCAGCTCCGAGCCAAATCAAGTAGACGTGCCGACGATTCGCCAGACGTACATGAAGTGAAATCCGATCACCGACATGGATATTGGGAGCGACCGGTTCGTCACGACTCAACGACCAACGGTTTCCCGTTGCTTGCTGAACTCCTTCAACAACGAACGAATTCAAGGAGCTACCCGAGGGCGATTCGATATCGCTTTGTCGAACCTTCGGCAATTCATTCACCTCGGCAAGATCAGATGATTCTTCTTTCGCAGCATCAACATTCGTGACCATCGATCCGGTGCTGCTGTCACCACTCCTGAGGACCCAAATGGACCCTATTACCACCGCGCAAATCACCGTCATCGAAATGGTAAGGATGTGATGCAAGCGAAGATTCAGCCCCGAAGGTTCGTCTGTCGCCGTTGTCGAACATCCGTCGCCCGAATCAACTTCGTCGACAACCTTCGTTAAGGCAATCGACAACTCGGAGGCGGTAGCGAATCGGTCTTCGGGATTTTTTTGCAGACAACGCGCGATCACCGTCTCTAATTGAGCAGGTACATGATCGTTGTAGACGCGAGCCGGTGGTGTCGGTTTCTCACGAATCTTACTGAGTAGGTCTTCGCTACGTGTTCCGCGAAACGGACGCTTGCCCGTAACAAGCTCGTACAGCACGACGCCCAACGCCCAAATATCACTTCGTGCGTCAATCAAGTGCAACTTGCCGGTCGTTTGTTCGGGCGACATGTAGGCTGGGCTACCGCTGAACTGTCGACCGGAACTTGTCAGATCGTCTTCGTGTGCAGCCAGTCCAAAGTCAATGACGCGCGGCCTTCCGTGACCGTCAATCACGACGTTCGCTGGCTTTAAATCACGGTGAATGACTTCATGGCGATGTGCGAACGCGATCGCATCCGCAATTTCAGCCACCAAGCGACAAGCTTCGGCCGCTTCCATCGGCAATGGTGTATCGTCGAGTGCTGGTCCAGGAAGCCACTCCGTCACCAAATACGACGTCTCGGTTTGGCCGTAGTCGTAGACGCGACAGATCCCAGAATGGTTGAGTCCCGCCAGACTTCGGGCCTCGTCCAAAAAGCGTTCGTGGAATTCGGTGGGTGCATCGCGTTTCAAAATCTTGATCGCCACATCACGCTGCAATCTCGTGTCACGCGCTCGATAGACAACGCCAAACGCACCTTCACCAATGAGTTTCCAATCTGCGTATCGTTTGCCTTCTTCTCCCAACTCAAAGTCGCGTGGTGCATTCCCACCGGGCGAAGACCGTGCGACTTTGACGACGTCACGGGGCACGTCTGCATGAGACACATCGGCGCTGGACACGTCGGGACGAGGACCACCTGAATCTGCTGACGGCGCCGTCACATCGTCCTTTGTAGCGTCATGCGATTCGATCAGTTGTGTGCGGTCGTCGGTGAACGAACGTGTCTCGTGTTCAGCCTTCGTATGCCGTGGCTCCTCCTCGCCAAACCGTTCGCGATGCTGATCGCTCGTCTTTTCGTGTTTTGATGGCTTTTGCATCGGGTCGACGCCGAAGGAACAACACTCAAACAGGTGAGTGGTTTCATTATCCCCAGTTGGTGGTAAACCGCAAGTTTTCCCAGATTCGATCGATTAAGTACCGCAGATTGCAGCGTTTGGCGGACTTTGCGATTTCTAGGCAAGCGATTCAGTTACCGTACAATCGCTCGCTCACCGACATTTCGCACAGCGACGCTGCGGGTTGCGTTGCACCGGGTAACCCGACGTTTCCGCGGGACCGAGTCCGCCCTATTCCAAGGCGTGCCCGAGCGAAGATTTGGGATTCGTTGCTTCATCCACTACGGAGATTTTTCATGCCCACCCCCTTTCATCTTGCGATTCAGGTTCGCGATGTTGCTGAAGCGCGCGACTTTTATGGAGCAAAGATGGGTTTTTCAGAGGGTCGCAGCGATACGTGCTGGGTCGATTACGACATGTTCGGCCATCAACTTGTCGTTCATTTGAATCCGAATCTTGGGCCCGACGGGAAGGTCTCCAATTACTGCAACCCGGTAGATGATCATGCGGTTCCTGTGCCGCATTTTGGTGTCGTCTTGGAAATCCCCGAATGGAAACAGCTTGCCGAGCGAGTCAAGTCTTTCGTCACTGATTTCATTATCGAACCGTACGTGCGATTTGAAGGCCTGCCTGGCGAGCAACACACACTGTTCTTTGAAGACCCGAGCGGCAACGCGTTGGAATTTAAAGCGTTTGCAAACATCGAAGCAGAACTGTTTGCCAAATAGCGATTTGTTACACGATTCACGCTGTAACCGAAGTCGCCCCAAATGCCTTAAAGGACACTGTGTAATCCAAAATCTTCCGGTCGATTCTTGCCCGCTTTAATGAGCGCCCATTCGAGTGCCCAACACGTAAACGCTGAATAGGTAAAGTCTTTCCATCGACGCGGCGAACCGGGTGGCGCGAGCATTTGTTCGTGCACGTGACGGATGTCGGGTTCCAGCGCATCGATGTTGTCAACCGATATCGCTAAAGATCTTGCCACATACAAAAGCAAATTCGGTTCCTTTTGTTGAAGCAGTTTTTGAAACGTCGGAACGGCTAAATCACTTTGCCCAATGCGAGCCAGAGCTTCGGCCGCCGCCGTACGCACGACAGGATTGGTATGACTCAATTGTGTCGTCAGCAGCTTGACTGTTTTGGGATCACTGTCACCGCGAATGATTCGCTGCTGGATAGCCCAGAAGTCAACCACCGAATGGCTACCCAATCGAATGTCATCGCTGTTCGGTAATGAGGCCTGCTCAGCCGCTTCGAGAATTTCCCGAATCGGATACTGCGTATCATCTTGCAGAATTTCGAAGGCGGTTAGCTTTGCTCCATTCGCGCGACGATGCATCTCTGGTTCGGGCATGAAGCCGCTGTCGCGTGTTTCAAAGATCCAATTCTTTAGCTGATCATGCAGCCGTTGTTTAACACCTTTCAGCCGCTCCACGTTCGCAAGGTTGTTGAGTTCGTTGGGATCCACTTGAACGTCATAGAGTTCTTCGTACGGGCGTGGCATCCAGAGTTTTCGTGATTGCTCCGTGTCTCGCCCCGCTTCGTGCACGCGATACAACTCTTTATGCGATTCCTTTCGGTAGTCGCTCATGATGATGCCTTCTTGCATCGGTATCATGTGCGGCAAATAGTGCCGGACGTAGAGATAGCGTCCGTCAAAAACCGAGCGGCTGACGTCGTACATATCGTCGGCACGATCTCGCGCTCCAAAGACGTATTCTCGTTGCGAATCATCAAAGAGAGTCTGGCCTTGGAATTGATCCGGAATCGAAACTCCTGCGAACCGTAATACCGTTGCCGGAAGGTCAACGTAAGAAACGAGTTCGTCGCTCACAGATGATGAATCACTGCTATCGAGCAAGTGCTGAAAGCGTTCTGGCACATGGATGATCAGCGGAACGTGCAGTCCGGTGAGGTAAAGCCAACGTTTGTATCTCGGCAAACCCATCCCATGATCGGCCATCACGAACACGATCGTATTGTCCGATTCACCATCGTCCTCGAGTTGCTGCAGCACATCAGCGACTTCCAAGTCAAAAACAGTGATCAGATCGTGATATCGCGCCCAGATGCGTCGCATTTCAGATGTATCTGGAAAGTGAGGTGGCAACTCAATCATGTCAGGATCGTGTCTTTGATCCTGCGGTAAACGCGCGAGTGCGGCGTTCGCACGATCCGGCAGGTTCCCTGATCCTTCATGCGTTTTGCCCAGATTCATAAACGCGTAAAAAGGTTTCCCCGCTGGGCACGATTGCCAAGGTGTCGTGTCTTGTTTCCAGTGATCAAACAACCCGTCAGGTTCGAAGTTGTAGTCGGTCTTTCCGCGCAGCGCGGTCCAGTAACCCGCGTCACGCAATCGCTTCGCGAGAGGTTGGATTGACGGTGGAATCGGCACTTCACTGCGGAGGTTCTGAGTTCCCAACGACGTTGCGAACATACCGGTCGCTAAACACGAACGTGACGGTGCGCAGATAGGCGCCGTTGCATAAGCTCGACGAAACACATGCGAGCGGCTTGCGAAAGCATCGATATTGGGTGTCACAGCATCCGCGTTACCGTAGCAACCGAACAGCGGCGAAATATCTTCAGCGACGATCCACAGGATATTCGGCTGTTTCTCTTCACCCATCGCGACACAGGAACTGAGGCTCGCAACGCACAGCCAGAGGGCGTTTCGCACCCCCATCCGACTGGTTCGTACAAACGAATGCAAAAGTTGGAATTCCACGGGAGTGTCTTTCACTTGCTTCACGCGTCTTGATTCTGTGCGTCCGTCTTGATTCAGCGCGTCCGTCAAACACACTCACCAAATGAGTGTGGTTCAGACCCAACGCGAATTGAATTTCACTCGGACGCTGTTAACATCGTAAAGCCTAATCGACTTACGAAGCGCGTGATCAACGTGCCTCTTTTTTGCCTCGCCCATGGACCATTGGGATGGATGAAGAATTCAAAGAAGTGAAGGAACTCCTCGCCGAAATGGGTCATACCGAAGAGGAGGTTGCGAAGATACTCGTCCGCCTTGCCGAGTACGAGAAAGAAATGCAACTTGATTCGATCATGGATTCTATCGGCAACGGTCGATTCAATTTCTCTGAGCTCATCAAAGAAGCTCTCGAAGACTAACCGCAGAATCTGTCAAGGCAGAGGCGGGCGACGTACCATCAACCCGCAACTCGTACGGAACGTTGATCTGAATTTCCCGGTTTTCTTTGGCTCGAACCATTCCGCGATTACGCATGGTAACGGGACAAGGAGTACGACCTATGAAATTCTATTACCACCTGATCGTTTACACGTCTTTTCTCGTGATTCCAGCCACGGGATCAGCACACGAATGGCATCGTCATTCTGGTGGCGATCATCGATCCGTAGATGACCAAGCCAACCAGGATTCTTCGCAACAAGCGAAACAGGACGAACGGACTGCTCCCATCGAGTTTCTGACGCTCTTCCGGGAGCCTCAACGTGGGACGGAAAAGCCCGAGCTTGCGAATCACTTTGATCAATTCAAGAACGTCAAAACACGTTGGTCCGGCCAGACTCTATTCATCGAATCCAATGGTTTACCAGATCACCAAATGATGGTCGGGATTCGATCCTGGCAGCAGCAAGTGCCAATTCCCCAGCCGTTCTCGGGAAACAACGCTTGGCAGATTACTCTCAACCCAAAGCTCTCCAATAATCCGCGTTCGGCGCGTGACCAACTCTTCCGAGGTGCGATCGCAATTGCCGTCAACGGCGTTCCCATTTTCAATGCTCTGAACAATCGAGGCGAAGACGCATTCCTCGCCGGCGAGTTGGACAAATGGGGTGGCCATTGTGGACGTGGCGATGACTACCACTATCACATCGCACCGGTGCACCTTGAAGAAATCGTTGGTAAGGGTAATCCGATTGCGGTGGCACTTGATGGATTTCCCATTTATGGACTTACCGAAGCGGACGGTTCACCTGTTGGAAAGCTAGATGAGTACAACGGGCAGTTTGATGACGAAGGTCGATACCATTACCATGCGACGGAAAAGTATCCCTATATCAATGGCGGTCTACGCGGCGTCGTCAGCATTCGCGGAGATCAAATCGATCAACCGCGCGACTCACCGATTCGACCCGCGATGCGACCCCTTCGCGGGGCGCGAATTACCGACTTCAAAAGTAGTGAAAACCAATCCGTATTGACTTATACAATCGGTAGTCAAACGGGGACAGTTTCCTATTCAGCGGTCAGTCAAAACTCATGGAAGTTTGTTTACGCTGAACCCGGAGGTCGAACGTGGTCAGAAACTTACGAACGACGCGAACGTGCTGGAGGTCGGGAAAGAGGCGGAGATCGCGACCGACGCGGAGGCCCCGACCGGAGGCGACCGCCACCACCACGCCGATGATTCAACGTGTTTGATCGAGTTCAATTTATGGATCGTTCGGAGGCGCGAGTCCACGAATAATATCGAGTCGATTGGGTGGAGCATCCGCCGCGAAGAAGTCGGGGATCGTCGATTCTGTTCTTCGCGGACGGGTTAAAAACTCCGGTGGCCACTCCGTAACTCGTTCGGACTTCACGTGCTCGTAGACGCCATCTTCTGTCTCATTGATGTGCTCGCGTTGGAGCACCAGCGCCAAGGGTTCTTCACATCCCTCGTTCTCTTCAAAGTGCGCACGCGCTTCAGCGTACGTAGCGAACGGCACGTAGTAATCGTTGCCATCAAACTCGTCGGGGGCACCGCGCTCGGGGTGCATCCAAACGCGGTATTCCAACACGGCATCCCACGTGAATCCGCCGCCCGCGTGTGCCCGCGCTTCGTACTCGCCAACCTTGCTCGGGTCGACCGCGTCTGGGAAATCCGGTGAATCGGTCATTGTGACGTTGGGAGTAAATGTGGGAGCGGTTCCAGGGGCGATTGAAGGCCGATCGACAGCGAATTCGTTGGTTTTTTCTGGGCTCCATCGTATTCGACTGCCGGTCGTTTTTGACTCGAACTGAGTACTGAGCGAACGGATTAATCCCCCTCGGGAGGCGACGGATCGATCACCAGCCTTCTGGCAGCACTCTGCGGCTTTGAACCCACCAAATCTTGCTTCTCCGATTGACCCAACGAGAACCACCACACAGAGGGGAGTGCGTATATACTGTTTGGCCGGCCGTGATCCGAGTTCCCCATTTCTTAGTATTTTCGACCGGTTAATTGATGAAGAAAAAGACGACACGTCTCGCGGAAGAAGGAACGAAGTTAACCGCAGCAGCTCGCCCAAGACCCAACCAACGAAGAAGAGTAAAGCGTTCGAAACTGGGGCCAATTGAACGCTCGATCTTAGCTGTTGAGAGGCTTGAAGCACGGCGACTGTTAGCCGCTAGCCTGGAAAGCAACGAACCCACCTTCAATTTGAGTGCGCCGTTAGAGCACAGCGCCAGCTTGGAGTACAGCGCGCCGGATAAGCACAGCGTATCGGTTGAGCACAGTCAATCAGAAAGACTCAGTGCTTCAGAAGAACTCAGTGCTTCGGAAGAAACACATGCATTTGAATCCAAGTATGTGATTCAAAAAGGGCAGCGTGTGATCGCCGGCAAGACGATTGCTGATCACGATTCGTTCATCGTCAACGGAGAGCTGTCTGCTACCTCTTTAATGGTGACCCGTGGCGCGGAACTTGGTGGCTCGGGTTGGGTCTCGGGTCCCGTGACCATTCAAAGTGGCGGCACAGCGTCACCTGGTAACAGCCCTGGCATTCTCAACACGGGCGATTTCAGTCTAACGGCCGGTTCAACCTTAGAAGTCGAAATCGGTGGGCTCGCTGCTAACCCGGGAGTCGACTACGACCAAGTCAACGTCACCGGAACCGTCACACTCGGCGGAACACTTGATACGACTCTGTATAGCAACATTACATCTGCCGAAGAGTACGTGATTATTAACAACGATGGCGCGGACGCTGTCGTTGGTACATTCGAAGGTCTTGTCCAAAACGCGACAGTGACAATCGGCGGAGCGAGCTTCACGATCCGCTACGACGGCGACGCGGCAAACCCGGGCGTATTCGGCGGAAACGATGTTGTTCTAATCGCAAACAACTCGACGAGTTTCGATAAGTTCTGGGAAGGAGGCGGTGGTAACGACAACTTCAGCAACGCATCCAACTGGCGTGGTGGCGTGGCGCCAATTGCCACAGACAATGTGTTGATCGACATTGTCGATAACAACACGGTGATCGTCGACACGAGCATCTCGGTAAATTCGCTGCAAGCGAATGACCCGATTGAGTTAAATGCGAGCGTAACGACGACGGGTATACAAGACTTTGTTGCACCCGTGACTTTGTCTGCCAATTCGATTCTGACTGGATCAGATGTTGGCTTTCGCGGTGCGATTAATGGCGCATTCGATCTGGATGTAACGTCATCAGGTTTAGCCTTTTTTCTAGATACGATCGGTCTAGCGACTCCGCTCTCGAGTCTAAGTGTTAGTGCTGCATCGGCTGACTTTGTCGAAGACATTTCCTTGAGCGCTGATTTTGCGGTCGATGCTGTGAATCGTATCGACATTCGCGGCAACGTTTCGATCTCATCCGGCATCGGGTCTGTGCAACTGGATTCCGAACGAGCGATCGAAATCCACGCGACCGCTTCGATCACGACGGACGACGGCAACATCACTTTCTCCTCAAACCAACAGGCGATCTCGTCCACGGGTGATTTCATCGGAATCGACATTGCAGGGCCGATCACGACCTCTGGAGGAGATATCAGCCTTTCAGGGAAGGGTGGCGATAGTACGGGAAATGCGCCAAAAAACCGTGGCTTGTTAATCCGAAACGCGATCACGTCCACCTATTCGGGAGCCGGTTCAAAGACAATTACGATCACGGGCGAGGGTGTTGGATTCGAGTCTGCCGGCGTAACGTTCCTCGCAAGCGGAAGAGTAGAAACCACCAACTCTGATATCAGCATCATTGCAACCGCCGCGCAAGAACACGGCCTGGAGATGGCCGGAGGAGTGATTCGTTCTTTAGGTACTGGCATTAGCGCCGGAACGATCACACTTGATGGCAGTGCGTCTGGCAGCGGCGGGAAGTCAGGCCTGTATCTCGATAGTGGGCCGACGATCGATTCGATCGATGGTGATATCTCAATCACCGGTAACACGACCGACTTCATGGGTGTGTTGATGAATTCAACGGCCCTAGTCGAATCTCTCGGAACGAGCACGGATGCTGCAACCATCACGATTGACGCGAGTGGTCCGAACACTGGTTTCACCATGCAGGAATCTTCGCAGGTTCGCTCGGTTGCTGGTGCCATTCAAATAGAGGGTGACGGTAACAGCGGGATCGTCTTGCAGGGATCGGCTCAAGTTGTTTCGTCAGGGTCTGGAGTAACTGCGGCGAGTATCAACCTTCAAGGGCTTGGTACGACCGGTCAAGGCATTCGACTGTCCAACAACGGTTTGCGTGTTTTAAGCACTGACGGGGCGATCAACATTGATGGTCAAGCGACAAGTGCGACCGGATTTCTGATGAGCGATAGCGCAGAGGTGATGACAACCAATGGTGCAATCGATGTGGTCGCCGGTGGTCCAACGCCGGCAATCGATGTTACGACCGGTTCAACGATCGATCATGGAAGCGGTGGAACAACACTACGTGTCTTTTCGTTAGGGAATGTGAGCGGTTCGATCGCGGGGAGTGGGCCTCTTACTGTCAACAACGGAAACATCACGTTTAATGGCTCCGGCTCATTCACAGGCGAAACCACGATTGCACCGGGTTCTACCGCGCGATTGTTTTCAAATAGTGGTCTCGGAACTGGCGATATCACCGTTTCGCCCGGGGCATTCCTGAGTCTGAACAACAACATCAGCCTATCAAACGACGTGACCTTATTGGGCACAAGTGGCACCGGGTCGATTGCCAACACAAGTGGAAACAACACGGTTACCGGCAACCTTGATTTACTTGGCGACAGTGGCATCCTCGTTAATCCATCATCGTCTTTGGTCGTCGCCGGTGACGTGCAACTCGGCGCCCAAACACTTAGCGTCAACGCCAATGGGCCTCTGGAACTTGCCGGATCAATCAGTGGTTCGGGCGGAATCGATATTCAGTCCGCAGACGAAGTCGCAATCAACTCGATTAACACATACACGGGAGACACAAACCTCATCACCGGCCGACTTACTGGCAGCGGTACGATCGTTGGACCAGTGAACATCCAAACGGGCACTGAACTCGCACCAGGAAATAGCCCGGGGATTTTGAATACTGGTGACTTCAATCTAGATGCTGGTTCCACGTTAGAGATCGAGATCGGAGGTACGACACCGGGGAACAGTTTCAGCAACCACGATCAGGTCAACGTTACGGGGACGGTAACACTGGCGGGATCCTTGTCGATCTTTCTCGTCAATGAATTTGAACCGAGCGTGGGTGATACATACACGATTATCGAAAATGACGGAGATGGCATCACCGGCGATTCGATCAGTGGAATGTTCCTGGATTTAGCGGAATCGGCAGAGCTTACGCTTGGTAACGTGACTTACAGCGTTTCCTATGTCGGCGGAGATGGAAACGATGTCGCGTTAACCGTCGTATCGGATACGATTCGAGTTACGAATTTGAATGGCAGCGGTGCTGGAAGTCTGTATCAAGCACTGATCGACGCGAACAATTCAAGTGGCGCGAACCGCATTGAATTCGATGTCGCTGGTCCCCTGATTGTCAGTTCGGCAACTCCACTGCCAACGATTACCGAAGAAGTGCACATCGACGCGCGGACAGCCCCCGGCTACGCAGGTTCACCGGTCTTTGAATTGCAGGGCGAATTCGCCGGGGCTGTTTCCGGCTTGAATTTTGCGGCGTCCGCACTGGGCTCGAGTGTTCGCGGGCTTAGCATTACTGCATTTTCCGAAAACGGAATCCGGGTCGCTGCAGACCAAACCATCATTGAAGACAACTGGATCGGTCTTGATCGAAGCGGCAATGCCGACGGCAATGCGAGCACGGGAGTCCTGCTCCTCGATTCCTCGGCCAGTGTTGTTTCTGGCAATGTCATCTCCGGAAACTTCGATGGCCTTGGAGTTGCCAACTCCCATTTCAATACCATTCAGTCCAATCGAATTGGCACAGATCCATCAGGAACGATCGATATTGGGAATAGCCGACAAGGAGTTCTAATCAATCAAGGATCCACCGATAATCTCGTCGGTGGTTTGCTCGCGAGTCAAGCGAATGTGATTTCCGGAAATAATCTCGATGGTCTTCAAGTCGCCGACACGGGGACCGCACGTAACCGAGTCGAGGGAAATCTGATCGGTGTCGATGTGACGGGCCAGTCCGCGCTACCAAACAGCCGGCTCGGCGTTCTTGTCAACTTCGCCGCAACGGACAACACCATTGGGGGAACAGAATCCGGAGCTGGCAACGTCGTCTCCGGCAACCTCTCGTTTGGAATCCAGGTCGCTGACCCGGGAACAACGGACAACATCGTTGCGGGTAACTTCATTGGCACCAACGCAGACGGCACGAGCGCGATCGCGAATGCGTTAAGCGGTGTGTTTATTTCGGGGGCAGCTGCGGGTAACACGATCGGCGGCAGCGTCACCGGCTCGCGTAACATCATCAGCGGCAACGCAAACTGGGGTGTTGCTTTGTCGGGCGATGGTACTGAATTGAACGTTGTCTCTGGCAATTACATCGGTACCGATGTCAACGGAACCGGCAGCATCCCGAACAGCTTCGATGGTGTATTGGTCCAAGCTGGCGCATCAAACAATCTATTCGGCACGGATGGAGATGGGCAGAACGATGCTAACGAACGGAACGTCATCTCCGGGAATGCGTTCACGGGGATGCGGTTCAATGGAATCGGAACATCCGGCAATCAAGTCGCAGGGAATTTCATCGGAGTTGATGTAACCGGTAACGTCGCCCTGACGAATGGAGCAATCGGCGTCTGGATCGAATCCGGAGCATCAAGCAATACCGTCGGCGGAAACGAATCGGCCTTCCGGAACATCATCAGCGGAAACGCAACTTGGGGTGTCTTCATCGAAGACGCTGGGACTGATCTGAACACCGTTGCCGGTAACTTCATTGGAACGAATGCATCGGGCACCGTCGCGATCGCGAATAGTAATGGCGGCGTTGCAATTCTCGAAGCTGCCAAAGACAACTTGATTGGAACCGATGGTGACGGCCAGAGAGACGCCGAAGAGCGAAACGTCATTTCGGGAAATATTGGGCGTGGCGTCTTCATCGCCTCGACAGGCACGTCCGGTAACCGTGTTGCTGGAAACTACATCGGAATGGATGTCACGGGTGGAAACGCACTTGGCAACACCGATGTCGGCATCGTGTTACAGTCCGGCGCGACAAACAACATCATCGGTACCAATAGCACCGGTGACGCATTTGACTTCAATGAAGGGAATGTGATTTCCGGCAACACGGGGTTCACCGGAATTGCAGCATTCAACGAAGGAACCAACGGGAATGTCATCGCCGGAAACATCATCGGCTTAAACGCAGATGGCGATACGAACTTTCAAAATAACGGACACGGAATTGCCATTCTGGATGGTCCCGACTTCACACGGATTGGAACCGATGGTGATGGGATCTCAGATGAAGCGGAGCGCAATGTCGTTTCTGGTAACCGGTTCTCGAACGTTCTGGTACAGGGTGTCAGTACATTCGATACGGCCATCGCTGGGAACTACGTCGGAACAGACGTTACCGGAAGTTTCAAGTTTGCGACGGGTGGTGGTGTTGAAGTTCGCTTTGGCGCACAGAGCACACGCATCGGAACCGATGGAAGCAACGACGCATTCAATGAAAACGAACGCAACGTAATCAGCGGCGCCAATGGTGCTGGAGTGGTCGTCAAGACGGCACAGTTTGATGGATCACTTCCCGCTGGTGGGGCAACGACCAACAACACTGTCGTCGCGGGCAACTACATCGGGATCGCAGCGGATGGTGTGACGCAACTAGGGAACACTTCCCTTGGAGTATTCGTTGACCGCGCGCAAGGCACGATCATTGGAACTGACGGGGATGGCCTCGAAGATGAAATCGAAGGCAATGTGATTTCAGGGAACAACAATCACGGTGTACGGATCGCTGGCAACTTAACGCCTGTCCGATCTTTGAGTGTGGTAGACCAATTAATCTCTGGAGCCCTTCCTCGAACGATCTCATCGGGGACGATCTCGAGGGCAGACATTCGTGATGACCTTGGACCGGCTGGAAACTGGGCCTTCGACAATCCGGTCCCCGGCCCAGGAGGTGACCACTACGCGAACCGCATTACCGGTACGTTCACCGTTCCCAGTGATGGTACGTATGTCTTTTCATTGGGCGGTGATGACGGAGGCCGTCTTCGTATCAACGGACAAGATGTTGTTGTTGACGACGCAACTCATGGGTTCAGGGAGTTTACCGGAAGCATTTTTTTACAGGCTGGTCAGCAATACTCGATCGAATGGGTGACGATCGAGAATTTTGCAGGCGCTGGCTGGGAGCTGGCGGTTCAGAAGTCGACTGATGGTACGGGCAACGATGTCTCTCTTCCTGGAAATGCGACAAATGGATGGTCCGTCGTTGGTGATCCTACCGGAGCGGTCACGCTCATCGGTGACCTCGCAGTCACGACGTATTACGCAGTCCTTTCCAACTCCATTCCCAACGTCGTTGCGGGAAACATCATCGGACTGAATGCGGCAGGCACTGCGCCGATGGGTAACCGCTTGGAAGGAATCCTCGTTGAAGTGGGTGCGGAGCACACGCGCATTGGAACGGACGGAAACGGCATCAGCGATCTGCTAGAGCGAAATGTGATCTCAAGTAATCGCAGTGGCATTCGTGTTGCGGGTGCGTCCGTCACCGGGACCGTCATCGCCGGAAACTACATCGGCACAGATATCACTGGTTCCCTTGATTTCGGAAACACACAGCGCGGCATTTTTGTCAGTAGTGGATCACGTCAAACAAGGATCGGAACCGATGCGAATGGGGTCTCCGACGAAATCGAACGCAACCTGATTTCAGGAAATGCTTTCTCAGGAGTCGAGGTCACCAACGCAACGACAACTGACACGCAAATCATGGGGAACTACGTCGGGGTCAATGCAGATGGAACTGCAGCGATCGCAAACGGCTCGGGAATCTCGTTGGTCTTCGGTGCAGCTAATAACTCCGTCGGTGGCGGCTCCATTGCGCAGCGCAATTTGATCTCTGGAAACACAGACGCTGGGATCCGCGTTAATGCTTTCTCGGCAGATAATAAGATTCAAGGTAACTACGTCGGAACGAATCTTGACGGAACGCTTGCGGTTCCCAATGCTCGCGGAGTCGTCATCGAAGGAACGAACAATCTGGTCGGCGTCGTCGATAGCGTCAGTCAGGCAAATTTGATCTCAGGCAATACCGCCTACGGCGTCATCGTCGGAGGCATCGAGGGGATCGCCACACAAAACGACGTCGTCGGAAACCAAATCGGCACCAATGCGAATGGTGACGCTGCCGTCCCGAATGGCAACGGCGTTTGGCTGACAGATCAGAACACCGACACGCTTATCGAAGACAACTTGATATCGGGTAATACCGGCATCGGCCTCCTGCTTACCGGCACACAGGTTGTCAATTCAATGGTCTACGGCAACCTGGTTGGCACGGATTCAAGCGGACTTTCCGCACTTTCCAATGGAAATGACGGCGTCTACCTCGAGGATACGACCGGACTCACCATTGGCGGAACTCTGCCAAGCCAACGCAACATCATCTCAGGCAACACGCGCAACGGTTTAACGATCGCCCAAAATTTCGGAAGTCCCTCAAGTGATAATGTCGTCATCGGCAACTTCATTGGAACGGACATCAATGGGCAACTGCCATTAGGTAATGGTAATTTTGGAATCACGATCGCACGTTCATCCGACAATCGTATTGGCGGTTCGTCGTCGACCGAGCGCAATGTTGTCTCTGGAAATTCCGTCGCTGGAATTGTCGTGAATGACAGTAACCAGCCGACGACCGGCAATCGGATTTCAGGCAACTTTATCGGTGTAGATGTATCGGGTGAGACAGCCATTGGCAACGGACGCGGAGTCTGGCTCTTCGGCGGAGCGACAGGAACCATCGTCGGCACCAACGACGACGGAGTCGGTGATTCGAACGAAGGCAACGTGATTAGTGGAAACACCGGAGACGGAATCACCATTCAAGATGCAACGACATCGACGAACATCGTGGCGGGCAACTTCATCGGAACGGACGCTGATGGAAATGCTCCCCTGCCGAATGCCAATGGCGTACTAATCTCCGCCTCCGGTGGCCAAAACAGGATCGGTACTGCCGGCGCCGGAAACATCATCTCCGGAAACACCGGCACTGGTATTGCGATCGATAGCTCAAGCCTTGGTGATGTCGTGTCTTCCAACTGGATTGGGATCGCTGCAGACGGTGTGAGTGCGCTGCCAAACTTCAAGGGCGTCACTCTCAACAACTCAGGCAGCCAGTTCATTGGAACTGATAGTGATCTAGTGAACGATCTTGGTGAAGGCAACGTCATCAGTGGCAATACTGATCTGGGTGTAGAGATCTCAGGAAACAGCGTTGGCAACTCCGTGGCTGGCAACCTGATTGGGTTACTGCCAGATGGAAGCACAGCGAGTTTGGGGCAGGCAACAGGTGTTCTTCTGAATGGAAACGCGCAGAACAACACCATCGGTGGTGACTCCGTCGCCGAACGAAATGTCATCTCGGGCAACGTCGGTAGTGGTGTGCGATTGACGGGATCCGGAGTAAGTCAAAACACCTTATCCGGCAACTACATTGGTACGGACGCGAACGGAACGGTTGCTGTCGGAAACTCCGTGGGCGTTTGGCTATCCGGTTCAACGAACAGCAATGTGATTGGCGGTGACACCGCGTCCGAACGGAATGTCATTTCCGGCAACGGCGGCGATGGAATCTTGATTCGCGATGCTGGAACGACCGGAAATGTCGTGAGCGGCAACTTCATCGGAGTTGACTCCACTGGTGATTCCGCCATTGCAAACGGCGGTAGCGGCGTCCAGATCCTTGATGCACCGAACAACCGTATCGGTGTCAATGCGAGTGCCACCAATCCGCTTGGTGAACGCAATGTGATCTCGGGCAACCGTTTCAACGGGGTTCTGATCACAGGCGCTGGTGCCGTTGCGAATGTCGTGACCGGCAACGACGTCGGCATCAATGCCATGGGACAAAGTGCCGTTGCTAATCAGCAGGATGGTGTTCGGATTCAGAATGGTGCCTCGGGCACTCAAATTGGTGGTTGGTCATCGACCTTACGCAACGTGATCAGCGGAAACTCAGAAGCAGGGATCTACATCATTGATAGCGGCACGACCGGAACCACCATCGAGGGAAACTTCATTGGTACGAATGCGACCGGTGCTGACCCGATCGGAAATGGAGAGTTCGGCGTTGTCGCCACCGTGGGATCGCAAGATGTGCAGATCGGCGGTGGCCGGGATGCATCAACGACATCCTTCATTGAAGGTCCTGGAAATATTGTCAGTGGCAATGCGGTCTTTGGGATTGCGTTCATCAACGTCGGCGGCGAATCCAAAATCCAAGGAAACCGTGTCGGGACGAATCTGTCCGGAACCGCAGCGATCCCGAACGGCACGCGAGACTTAAACAGTGTTGAAGGTGGTCTGCGTATCAGTGGCGTCGGAGTTCCGATCATTATCGGTACCGACGGTGATGAGAGTCTGGACGCGACGGAAGGCAATCTGATTAGCGGAAACTCTGGCGCAGGAATTCAGATTCGCAATGTCACTGGTGGCCATCAAATTTCTGGAAACCTGATTGGTGTAAACGCTACGGTGAACCAGAAACTCGGAAATGAATCAGATGGGATTCAGGTGATTGGCTCTTCAAGCAACCTGATTGGAACAGACCTTGATGGAAAGTCCGATGACTTGGAACGCAACATCATCGGTGGTAATCGCTTAACAGGGATTAGTCTGAATGACCCCACTTTAAATGACGGGGTCACGATCGCCGGAAACTCCATACAGGGTAACTTCATCGGAACCGACGCGACGGGAACGATTGACCTTGGTAACGATACATCCGGTATCCAAATACGGAATGTTGCCAGTACGATCATCGGCGATTCAGCAACTTTTGGCGGCAACACCATCGCGTTTAACGGCACCCAAGGCATTCGCGTCTCAGGTGATACCGACAACGAATCCACAGCTGAGGTCTCTACGCAGATCGCGGGCAATCGTTACTTCTCGAACGAAACACTTGCGATCAACTTGGGCTTAGATACCGAAACGGCGACACCCGCTGTTACGTTGAACGACCCCGAAGACGGCATCGAAGATTTCCCCGTCATCGAAACGGCAACGATCGATGCTGGTGCATTGACGATCACCGGTTGGGTCGGGGCTGGGAGTCGTTTTGATTTATTCGTTGCGACGCCAGAATCGGGAATTTACTCCGCGTGGGGCGAAGGGAACACACTGCTAGCAAGCTTTACCGAGGGATCTGCTGACGATTTGGATGCCACGTCTTCCACTTATGGACCCACCGTCGACGGGTTGATTATCGCAACTTCGACGATCACTCAGAATCGATTTGAGTTCACGGTTCCTGTAACAAGCGATGTCGATCTCGGCTCGCTGTTGACGGCAGTCGTGGTCGGAAGAGCTTCTGAGTTTTCGCCGTTGGTTTTCGTCGGTGAACAGCAGAGTCAATTGGCGCCCGAGATCGATGCTGGCGGAAATTTGACCGTCACACCGGGCGAACGATTTCAGCGAACGGGCACGTTTTTTGATCCCGATTCAACTAGTTGGACAGGGACAGTGAATTATGGCGACGGCACCGGAACCCAATCTCTCGTGATCACTGAGGACAACTCCTTCGTTCTGGATCACGTCTACAACGATTCTGGAAGCTTTACAGTCACCGTTAGCGTGACAGACGCCAGTTTTTCGACGGGGTCCGCGGAGTTCATCGTAACCGTTGCAAACGAAGCGCCAGTCATTAGCGTTGGTGATCTTTCATTAACCTCATCGATTCAAGAGGGTCAAGTTGTAACGCTAACGGGTTCCTTCGGTGACAGCGGACTTGGTGACTCGCACAAACTTGATATCGACTGGGGCGATGGGACAGTTGATCTGGACGTTGATGTTGCTGGTGGTTCCCGTGAATTCACTGCCACGCACGTTTACGAAAACCAAACAAACGAAAATCCAACGGGTTCAGCGGATGCCGGAACGACAGGTATCTATCGGGTCACCGTTACGATTCGTGATCAACAGAATGCCAGCGACGATTCACCGTCGGGAGTGTTGTTGGCTGAAGTTCAAAACGCGTTGCCGACAACCTTTGTTCCGACCTTCAGTTCCACCATTCTCACCGAAGGACAGACGATCGTCGTCGGCGGTACGTTCATTGACCCTGGCGTCTTAGACACACATACCGTGCTAGTGGATTGGGGAGATCGAACACCTGTTACACGATTGAATCTGGATGCTGGAATCGGAGCATTCAGTGGTTTGGAGCATCAGTACGCTGACGATCCATCCGATGGCCCTGATGAGTACACGCTACGGATTGAACTGATCGACGACGATGCTCCATTGGAACCCATCGTGTTTGAACAGATCGTTCAGGTGGCCAACAGTGTTCCGAGCAACACACAATTGCAATTGTCGCCGATAGAGATCGACGAGAACGGTGAAGTCACTCTCAATGGTTCCTTCATGGATGCCGGCATCGATGATCGACACACGCTGCGCATTGATTGGGGCGATGACTCGCAACAGACCGTCGATATTCCGGCTGGTTCTCGCATATTGCCACCAGTGACGCATCGTTACATCAACAATCGAACCGGCGGCTTTACGATCACCGCTGAGGTCGTCGACCGCGATTCGACAGATTCGAATCCGGTGACCGCCACGATTGAAGTCCGCAACATCAAGCCAACACTGACTGGTTTGAATCTTAGCGAAACGCTGCTGAACGAGGGTCAGACACTGCTCGTCACGGGTAGCTTCGAAGACGTGGGAATACTTGACACCCACCAGGTCTTTATCGAATGGGGGGATGGAACGAATAGCGAAGCAGAAGTCGATTCGACGAGCAAGACTTTCGCGGCAGAACACGTTTATCGCGATAACGGAACAGAAGCGAACTTCGTTGCTCCCGTTCGGGTAACGGTCATCGATAGTGATGGTGCGGAGGACAGTCAAACGCAGTCCATTACAGTCGACAATGTTCAGCCAGAAGTTCAAATAGCTCCGTTAACGGCGATTTTGAATCCCGATGGCACACCCGATACGACCCGGATCCCGCTCGCCGCCGAGCTGTTTGATCCGGGACTGGATGATACGTTCGTTTACGAGTGGTCCGCTGAACCATTCGTTACACCAGCTGCCACCCCACAAACCGGATCTGACGCTGAATTCACCATCGACCGCACAGCGTTCCCTAATGCTGCTTGGCGTGTCTCGCTGACGGTCCAAGACGACGACATGCAACCACTCGACCAGTTCGTCAGCTTTAGCACGGTCTTGCTGTTGGGAAGCGAAGGACCGGACACTTTGGTCATTGACGATCAAGCGTTTTCAGATTCCCAGACGACGAACATTTTGGCACTGGGATTGGGTGGTGAAGATGTGATCGACGCGACCGGTATCGATGATCCGAACCTAAGCGTCGTGCTCGATGGCGGTGGAGGTCAGGATTTTCTGTACGGTGGTCGTGGCAACGATACGTATTACTTGCGTTCAGGAGATGATTTTGCGAACGTCTCACGCGCTGGCTCCGGCGGTGGATCGGGAACCGAGATCATTGAGTTGACTCTCGAAGACGGAACGGTCGTTCCCGTCACATTACCGGCCGGTACGCCGCAGCAGGTCGTGACATCCGGAAACGACCGCTATGTCCTGACGCCTAACAGTACACTCACAGTGATCGATCCGGACGGTGCCAATGAACTGGACTTCAGTCTGGCAGACTTCAATGACAATAGCGGGATCACGTTCGATCTCGACCTTGCCATTTCCGATACGCTTGCCTTGCAAGATGTGTCTAGCTCACAGCCCAATACACATTTTGTTGTTACGCAAGGCAATTTTTCAGGGCTGGTCGGAAGTGACTTCGATGATCGGTTAACCGGAGCATCCAACACCACGTTGAGCGGAGGCGGTGGCAAGGACACGTTCGCTGTCAAAGCCAACACGGTCAACGCGACTTTCGCTGGCGGTGCTGATGATGATGTCTTGCAAGTATTCGAAACCGGCGTCCAAGATCTCAACTTTTCCGGTGATGAAGGAATCGATTCGCTGATCAACACCGGCTCAATCGAACGATTGAATTTCACGGGTGGTGCAGACGACGACATTCTCCAAAACACGGGCGAAATCAAAGGCGAGTTGTTGTTCGCTGGTGGCGCGGATCAAGACATACTGATCAATGACGGATCGATCATCGAACTCGATTTCCGCGGCGGAGCCGATGACGACGTCCTCGAGAACCGAGGCGCGATTACTGTCGAATTGAACTTCGGTGGAGACGAAGGGATCGACGTTCTAACCAACGTGGGTACGATTGAAGTACTGAACTTCAATGGTGGTGCTGACGATGACATCTTCGTGAACTCGGGTATCGATCCGATTGAATTGGATTTCCGTGGCGGAGCTGATGACGACATCTTGCTGGATCAACCAGGTTCCATTGGTCGGTTAGTGTTCAGCGGTGATGACGGCTCAGATATCTTCACCAACCTGGGAACAATCGATCAGCTCGTGTTCGGCGGTGGAGCCGATGATGACATTTTTGTTAATGCCGGACCTGCGGTAACGCAACTGAATTTTGGTGGTGACGAAGACGTCCTCTTATCCGGAAACGGACTAATCACCAGCCTGCAATTCAGTGGGGACGACGGCACGGATTCTTTGTTGAACACAGGACAAGTTGCAACGCTCGTCTTCACCGGTGGTGCTGACGATGACATCTTCATTAACAACGGGCCGACCGTCACTGAATTGGGATTCGGTCCTGGTGCTGATGACGACGTGCTGCTGCGGGGAGCCGGTATCGTTGGCACATTGGATTTCCAAGGTGGAGCCGATGGTGATGACGTGTTGGTCAATCTCGGATTCGTCACCGACATCAACTTCACCGGTGGTGCAGATGACGACATTTTGTTGAATGTCGGCTCAGAACGAACCACGCTTAGCTTCGGCGGTGACGAAGATATTCTGTTGATTGGAAATGCAGATGTTCAAGGAACGCTTACCTTTAGCGGCGACGATGGGTCCGACAGCCTTTTGAATACAGGAGTCGTTGAGACTCTGAGTTTTACGGGAGGGGCCGATGACGATTTCCTACGCAACGACGGCTTTGTTGAGTCAGGCTTGGTGTTCGGTGGAGACGCTGGTCTAGACATCTTGCAGAACACAGGAACCATCACAGGAGAGCTGAACTTTGTTGGCGATCTGGGATTGGATGCCTTGGTCAATGACGGTCAAGTTGAATCATTGGTCTTCACCGGGGGCGCCGACGATGACATCCTGATCAACGGTGGTGAGCAGCCACTCTCGCTGAACTTCCGTGGTGACGACGATATCTTGCTGAACAAAGTCGGAACGATCGATGACCTGACGTTTGTCGGTGACGACGGTGCCGATAGCCTATTGAATTTGGGGATCGTTGATGAGCTCCGTTTCACGGGTGGCGCCGACGATGACATCCTGCAGAACGATGGGGTCATCGCCATCCAACTCGATTTCGGCGGTGATGAGGGTGCCGATTCACTGATCAATAACGGTCGAGCTGAAACGCTCGTGTTCGGTGGAGGCGCCGATGATGATGTGTTGATCAATCGGGGTGTTTTAACACAGAACCTTGAGTTCGGAGGCGATCAAGACCTTTCAACGAACGGACTTGTCGACATAGCATCAGACGCCGGCGTCGACCAGTTACAAAACCTTGGCACCATCGAAGGTCGTTTGGTCTTTACGGGCGGAGCTGATGACGACATTTTGCAAAACGACGGTTTCGTAATCGCCGAGATCACATTCGCCGGTGACGAAGGTATCGATATTCTTCGGAACAGTGGCACGGCCGCCACGCTGAATTTCACCGGTGGCGCCGATGACGATGCGTTGCTGAATCTAGGTCGTGTGAGCGACATCATCTTTGATGGCGACGAGGGCGTGGATTCGCTTGTCAATCTTGCTAATGAGGTTTCTCGAATCTCGTTCTCCGGCGGTGCCGATGACGACATTCTGCAGAACGACGGGAACGGATTGGCTACGCTTGAGTTTGTCGGTGGTGCTGATGACGACACTCTCATTAATCGTGGTGATGGCGTTGAGCGATTGATTTTTGATGGCGGTTCCGACGACGACATCCTGGTCAACGACGGATTGGAACTCGGTCAGTTGATCTTTGGAGGTGACCTGCAAACAGATGGAACCATCCTTCCGATCGCCAACGCAGGTGACGATACGTTGATCGTCCGCGGCCGAGGGAAATTGCTGGGCTCGCGCATCTATTTCAATGGAGACGTTGGCGTCGACGCCTTGCAAAACAATGCAACCGGCTTTGGTGAGTTGACATTCGATGGCGGGGCCGATGACGACGCATTGCAAAACAACGCCGAAGAGATTTCAAACATCAACTTCAGGGGTGATGATGGCTCGGATATCTTCGAAAACAATGGAGCAGGCGTCGCCCAGGTCATCTTTACCGGCGGTGCGGACGATGACGTGTTTATTAATGACGGTTCCCTCGCTCGTGAACTCACGTTCCTAGGTGGTTCCGACGATGACATCTTCATCAACAATGGTAGTGCCACGCGTGACCTGGTTTTTATTGGCGATTTAGGGGCTGACGTCTTAGCCAACACGGGTGTCGATGTGACGGGTCTGGAATTCACTGGTGGAGCGGACGATGACGTCCTTATCAGTGACGGCCCACGGCTGACCAACTTAGTCTTTAATGGAGACGACGGACTCGACGCGCTGCTGATCAAACAGGGAGCTTTTGGAAGCGCCGATTTGGTTTTCAATGGCGGGGCGGATGACGATTTATTGATCAATGACGCTTCTGAGATTTCAAGACTTACGTTTGTTGGTGATACCGGTGTCGATGGACTGCAAAACAATGGATTCCAGGTCGAATCACTGACCTTTGAAGGTGGAGCTGACAACGATGTCTTCATATCGATCGGAAATCAACTGAGCGATCTTCTGTTCGTTGGAGGTGCAGATGATGACACGTTACAAGTCAGCGGCTTTGAAGTCGAAGATCTTGATTTCCGCGGCGACGACGGCGCGGACGTCTTCTTGACGAACGGTCAAATCGAAAGTCTTCAGTTCACCGGTGGAGCGGATGACGATGTGCTTCAGATTGCCTCGGGCATCGTCCAGACGGTCGTTTTTTCCGGGGACACCGGTGCTGATACTTTGGTCAATGGTGGCGATATCGTCACCCTCACGTTCAATGGTGGGGCTGACGATGACATCCTGCAGAACAATGGCAATATTGAATCGGTTTTGACCTTCAATGGCGGTGCAGACAACGACGTCTTTATCAGCAATGGAAACGAGGTCGCTGAATTGATTTTCAGTGGTGATGAAGGCGCGGACACGCTGATCAACAACGCTCAATTCGTTGGGAGACTCGTCTTCAACGGTGATCTTGGCGCCGATGTCTTGCGGATTCAAACGGGCGCGATCGAAGAACTTGAATTCAACGGTGGGGCCGACTCAGATGCGTTGAAATACAGTGGCGACAGCTCGACTGGACAAGTCACGTTCAATGGTGAAGAAGGAAACGACTTGCTCAGCTGGGACGGTAACGCCCTCTCATTGAACTTCGATGGAGGGGCCGGCGACGACATTGGATTTATCCTCGGTGATGGCTCTTTGCTCTTCGATGGTGGGGCAGGTGACGACCTCATTAAAATCATCGGTAACCCCACTGCTGATTTGACGGTGGGTGAATCCTTCTCTGGCACCACCGATGAAAGTAGTGATACGATCGACTTCGCCTCGTTCACGGGCGGAGCACTCAGTCTGGACTTACGGAGCGACTCCGACCAACCACAATCATCCAGCTTTTCGCTCAAAGTTCTCGATGCTAATGGTCTTGAGAACGTGATCGGTACCCCGCAAGCGGATACGATCCAAGGTAATGCGCGAAACAATAATCTATCTGGTGCAGACTTTGCCGACCCATTTACAGGATTGGTGATCCCGAAGCGAAGTGATGTGCAATGGGTCTATCTCGACTTTGATTCGGAAACGAACCGTGGCCAACTCGAAGACGGCACGCAAGACGACGGAGAGTTTGTTTACGATCAAGACGCACGAGACGAAATAGAAGCCACGATCGAAGCGGTCTATCGCGGGCCGGATAGTGACGATCCTTGGTTCGACGTCCGCGTTGTGCAACAAATCGACGACATCCCGCAAGAGAATCGCGATGCAGGTTCTTTCGCAACAATCTTCTTTAATCAAACGCCTGACTTTGGCAGACCTGGCGGATTGGCGAGCGAGATTGATCTTGGTAATCAGGATCTTAGCGGTATCGCTCAGGTACAGGTCAATGGATTGTTGGGAGGCGTCTTAACGCAGTCCGATTTTGTGCCAACGGGACCCAACGCTGGTGGCGGACACGGGGGCGGTTGCATGTGTCCATCCTGCTGCGCAAGTCGCGATGCGATGGGGCATGGGCACAGTCACGGCAACGGAGGTGACAGCTTGAAAGATGTCGGTCTTTCAGTGAGTGACACCGAGTTCGGTGCTCGCAAACCGGAAGCAAGTCGCGAAAACTATATCACGCTCTCGGCCAAAATCGCAGCACACGAACTGGGACACTTACTCGGTCTACGACATGCCGATTCCTTTGGACCGATCGGATTTGGACTTCATGATCCACCCGGAGGTAGCGGATACAGGCCTGCGTTTACGGGTCCATCCGGTGCCTTTGAAACCTTCAATCACATTCTCGGTTCTCCGGCTTCGGTTGGATCGACGCGTTTCGATGATTTGCAAGATTTGTTCTTTGGTGAACGAGAAGCCGTCAAGTTGACTTACGCATTCAGTGATCCCAACGCCACGACTGTTGCGGACGCCGGAACGAATCTTTCCTTTTCAACTGCGCAGCCGCTTCAGTTAGTCACAACCGCTGTTCCTAATACGCTCAGCCGTGGCGTTAACGCTGAAAAAGAACTCTTCGTACAGATGCTCGGTGTCAATGGGCGAATCGAGCTGGGAAGTGATAACGCAACAGTGGCAAGCAGCAACGATTGGTACAGCTTCCAGGGAGTTGCGGGCGAGTTGATCAATATCGATGTGATGAGCAATTCGCTGGCTCGATTCGGATCTGCTCCTGATGATTTTGTCGATACGATCGTCAATGTTTGGTACGAAGTCAACGGACAACTGGAGCTGGTGCCTTACTACTCCGGATTCGCAACCAACGATGATATTTTTGAACCGACTGATTCAAGCATCATCGATTTGATTCTGCCAACGGATACGACGTATTACATCGAAGTCGATACATTTAGCAGAAACTCGGAAGACGAATCCTTTGAAGCTGCCATCGATATTCGAGATGACTTGATCGAGCGACGCGATGACAATGATGCTTCCAACGATCTGAGCGAAGCGGAAAACAACGCGCTGGAACGCTTGATTGACACGATCGAAGACCAAGACGTTGGCCAGTACCAACTTTTCATTTTTAAATACCGCGATGCCAACATCGCGGACGGCATCGACAACATCAAGGGCAACGGAGGCACCGACGAGATTGATGGTGGTCCAGGCGACAGCTTTGAACTTACCTTCAGTGTTGGCGAAGATATCGGCCCCATCAACGAAGGGCAGAGCATTAGTCGTGATATCCAACTGCTCGACCGAGCCGCCACTGAGTGGTCTCTCAGCACGGTCGATTATGGCGACGGTACGGGCGTCCAGCCGTTGGCAGTCGATTCACTCGGGAACTTCACGTTGTCCCATCAGTACACGGACAATGGTGAGTTCACCGTAACGGTCACGATCCGAAACGATATCGGCACTATCCAAGCGCAGTCCTTCGATGTTTTTGTCGAGAATGTTGATCCATCCATCACGACAAACAGCGATTCCGTTCGAGTGGATGAGGGTCAAACCGCGTCAGTTAGTGGTGTGTTTGGTGATGCGGGAAGTGATGAACTAGAAGTGACCGCCGATTTCGGTGACGTTCAGTTCGATTCAATCACCGGTCAATGGAACTGGAGCTATGATAGCACGGATGATCTCGTTCGGACGGTAACGATCACGGTTACTGACGACGATGGAGGCTCAGCATTCGACATTTTCGATCTAACGGTCGACAACGTTGCGCCGGCAGTCGCTGTTTCCAACGGTGTCGTGACAATCGATGAGGGCACCGTCGCGACCAATAGTGGCGTATTCAGTGATGCGGGCACCGATACGGTGACGATCACCACAAATCTTGGAATCGTGACCCAGGACAACGCCAGCGGTTCCTGGGCATGGAGTTACGAGGGAATCGATGATCTCACGGACACGGTAACGATCACCGCAACCGATGATGGTGGGCTATTTCAAACCATCAGTTTCCTTTTGACCGTTAACAATCTAGCACCCGTTGTCGCATCCACGAATGCGTCCGTAACGACTGACGAAGGGACAACCGCAACGAATTCGGGAACGTTCGGTGATGTCACGTCAGATACAGTCGAGATCACTTCCAATCGGGGCGACGTGACGCAGGACAACGCGAATGGAAGTTGGTCATGGAGTTACGACGCGACTGATGACTTCTTCGGAACGGTAACAATCACCGCAACCGATGACGATGGGATGGCCAGTTCGACGACCTTTGACCTCACCGTTAACAACGTGGCTCCAACGGGAACTTTAGTCACTCCCAACTCGGCCAACGAAGGAACGGATATCAATGTCAGCCTAGCAGAGCTTGTGG
Source organism: Planctomycetota bacterium (assembly GCA_039179795.1). Lineage (GTDB taxonomy): Bacteria > Planctomycetota > Planctomycetia > Pirellulales > Pirellulaceae > Rubripirellula. Next base: position 198,913 of record JBCDEM010000004.1, read on the forward strand.
ATCCATCCGCTGACGACCTGTCGAGTCTGCGGTTCAGCTTTGCGAACGACGTCTCCGCACTTGCTTCCAATTACGCCGAGGCATCCGATTCACCAACAGCGAGCATACCGGCGATCGATGAAGGAGCAACGCTGGTCTTCGCGAGAGTCTTTGACAAAGACGGAGGCATCAACGACTACAGCACACAGGTTGCCGTACTCAACGTTGATCCAACAATTGAATCTGTGTCGCCCTTTGGCTTCCTACTGGTTGGCGAGGAAGTCCAGTTTGCGGCCGCGGCATCCGATTTCGGAATCAATGACACGCTCGATTTCAGTTGGCAGTTTGGTGACGGCAATGATGCTACCGGAGCTTCCGTACAGCACATCTATACCGCTGCCGGTACCTACGAGGTCACACTGACGGTAAACGATGGCGACGACGGTTCTGCTGTCAGCACTCTTGAAGTTGACGTGATCCTGCCGCAGGAATCATCCACCGAAGGCGCACTATTTACCAAAACGGTTCCGTTTGTCGGCGATCCATCCACCGCATGGACCGCGATCATCAATTACGCCGATGGAACGTCACCGGAGACGATCAATGTCGATCCGGATGTTGGAATCCTACTCAATCATGTTTTTGATCAAGATTCCAGCGACCAAACGGACGGGGTCTTTCCGATTTCGATCCAACTTAGCAACGACCAAGGCCAACAGCTAAATACGACGTTTAACGCGTCTGTGATCAACTTACGCCCTAGCGATTTGGGTTTTTCAGTAACGGGTGCACCGGTCGATGGCCAGAACCTGAGTTTTCTCGGCACAGCTTTTGATGTTCTCGCGGATCTCCTTACGTATGAGTGGAGTTTTGGAGATGGCGCAACGGCGACGGGGCAGACCGTAGATCACATCTATCAAGTCGCCGGTGTATACGCAGTATCGCTTACGGTCTCTGATGACGACGAATCCGTTGGATTCACAAAGTCAATCACCATCGAGGTGGCCAACCAAGGTGCACCCATCGTTTCGATCAGTACACCGACGGATGGCGTACGCAACGAGGAATCGACGTTTGTTCTATCCGCCTTTGATCCCGACGGTGCGACTGAGTTTACGTATGAAGTGAACTGGGGCGACGGTACAAGTGATACGTTCACTGGCCAAAGCCCACTAGAAGTCACGCACACGTATACAAAAGTCGCAACCGACGGTCGTTTTGAGATATCCGTAACCGCATCCGATGGTGAGTTAACCGGCGAAGCTACGACAACCAATTTCGGTGTGCTCGGGTGGTCGATTGTGCCAGACCCGGCTAACCCAGGTGATCAAGTCTTAGTCGTCGTCGGCTCCGAAGGTAACGACTCAATTCTTGTTTGGGATTTCTGGGGTGATTGGTTCAAAGTCAAGATTCGCGATCGCACCGATCATGTTCGCTACAGAGGCCTAACCAACGGTGATGTGGAATCCATCCTTGTGTTCGGTCATGACGGAAACGATCGCGTTGATATCGGTTGGAGTTTGTTGCCGGCGACCATCTTGGGTGGATCCGGTAACGACCTGCTGAGAGGTGGCTGGGGTAACGACATCATCCTAGGCAACTCCGGCAACGACAAGATCTTCGGTGAATGGGGTCGTGATATTCTGATTGGTGGTACAGGTGCCGACCGAATTCATGGAGACCAACAGGACGACATTTTGATTGCTGGTTTTACGGCTTTTGATGAAGAGTTCAATCGATTCGCGGATCCTGAAATCTACGCCGCTGACAGATTCTTGAGCTTCACGGAACAGCGGATCGCGTTGGAGTCGATCATGGCAGAATGGGCCAGCCACAAGAGCTACCACACGCGTCGACACAACCTGTTAGGCAATACGAACAATCATCGCGAAAACGATTTCTTCCTGAGGCACAACGAAGCCGATTCCGTCAACAACACAGTCTTCGATGATGATGCCGTCGATACGCTGTGGGGTAACGGAGGAATCGATTGGTTCTTTGCATCCGAAGAAGATCGTGTGCGGGACAAACGACGCTGGGAAGCTGAAGCAGAGCTCGATCGCTGGTGGGAATAGATCAACGTGTTACTGATGCTTTTCAGTTACACGGTCCCGCGTTGATACGTGCGGTGCCGTAGGCTGTTCGCTGACCTGAATCACATTATTGGAAACGATGCCAAGCTGGACGAAAGACGAATCATGACAGAACGCAAAAAAAGTCACGACGAAGACGTCAAGGCGGATCACGTTCCCACCATGGAGGAAACGGTACCGCCCAGCCAACAAGACACGGATCCGAACCGTTCAGCTTGGGAAGCGAAGACAGTCGAGCACACACCGATCCCCGTTGCACCGGATCCCGAGCAACAGGCAACGTTGCCTAGCGGAGAAGTTTCACCAGACTCTGGGTTTGACATCGATGAGACGGTCGACAGTCAGCCTGACGAGCTATCGAAAAACTCAAAGTCGAAGAGGATTGAAAGCCCCACTCTGGTTGGACAGACGATCGGGGATTATCGATTTGATGCGGAACTGGGTCGCGGTGGGATGGGCGTCGTTTACAAGGCTCATCATCTGAAACTGCGACGCGATGTGGCGATCAAGATGATCTTGGGGGTTGCTGCATCGGATCCAGTCGCTCGAGAGCGGTTCGAAACCGAGGCTCGTGCCGTTGCGAGCCTGAAGCATCCCAACGTTGTCCAGCTGTACGAATTTGGACTCCTGGAAGAGAGTCCGTTTCTGGCATTGGAGTTTGTCCGAGGTGGAACACTGTCGGACGTTATTAAAGAGAATCCACTTCCGCCTAAAGAAGCCGCGCGAATCCTAGAACATCTCGCATTGGCGATGCAGGCAGCGCATGATCGGGGGATTCTGCATCGCGATTTGAAGCCCGCAAACGTCTTGATGGAACAGGGTGAATTACCCAAAGTCTCGGACTTTGGATTGGCAAAGGAGTTAATCGACGCCAATCAATCGGAAACAAAGACTGGCACGATCATGGGAACTCCTAGTTTCATGTCCCCAGAACAAGCTCGGGGACGTGTCAACGAGATGTCAGGGGCAACGGATCAATACTCGCTCGGCGCACTCCTTTATGCTTGTCTGTCGGGCCGCCCACCATTCATGTCTGCAACGACGATTGACACGATTACTCAGGTTGTCAATGAGGAACCCGTTCCACTTCGTCAACTGTCACGGAGCATTCCTGCCGATCTGGAAACCATCTGTCTTAAAACGCTGCAAAAGGAACCAGAAAAGCGCTATCCGAGCTGTAAAGAATTGGCGGATGATCTCGGCCGGTTTCAGCGCGGGGAACCGATTAGCGCTCGACCGGTCAGCACGCTTGAACGCGCCGTTAGATGGTGCAAACGCAATCCGCGTGTTGCCATTCCCACCGGTTTCGCGGCGCTTTTCTTTGTTGCAACGGCCATCATTTCCTCTTGGGCTTTCTTAACCACCAAGGCGCAAGCTGCGGTCATCATCGAAGAGCGCGACAACGCCGAAGAGCAGCGAGATGAAGCTCGTAGACAGAAAATCATTGCAAACGAACTAAAGGCCAAAGCCGAAGAGAATCAAGAGCTTGCCGAGAACCAAGCCAAACTTGCGTTGGAGAACATACAGTTCACGCTGACAGATGTTGATCGGCTGTTGATGGATAAGCCGGGAATGTCGGAATTACGACTGAGCATTCTTGATGCGGTACGCGAGAGATGGGACGAATTGGACATCAACTTGACCGGCGGCGTTCGCGGTGAAGCGATCCCAACAATGATGGCGTTGCGCCAAAAGGTCGCCATCATCTATCGAGATCTGGATGAGTTAGAGTCGGCGGCGAACGAATTCGAAAAACTGATTGAACTTTGTCGTGAACGAATCGCGTTGAAAGGTCGAAACGACGCAACAAGAACAAATCTTGCAAAGGTCTATCTGGCAGCTTCCCAACTCGAAAGACGACGTGGGGAGCCAAAAGCCGGTATTGAAATGCTGGAACAGTCGCTCGAAGTTGTTGACGAGATCATTGATGATCCAAAGCCTCAGGAAGGCAGTCCCAGCGTAAACGACACACTCGAACTTCGTGGAGCCATCGCGCAAAATCTGGGCGTCGAGATGCTGCGTGAAGGAGACCTGCCGACGGCCGAACGTTACTTCAGCAAATCACTCGCCGATAACGAACAAGTGTTGGCAAGTATTCGGAATCAGCCTGGTTTCAATGATCTCAACGATGATGCCAAAGACACACAGACGGCTGCCAAACAGATTTCTCTCGACAAGTCACGACTTGCACTTGCGTACATTCGGTTGCGTTTGGGAAAAACAGCCGAGGCGCTTGAACTCTACAAGTCAGCGATTGAAAGCCGTCGAGAGATTTATGACCGACGGCCAACGATGCTGATCATGAAATCAGAGCTAGCCGGACATCTGAAACTACATGGAAAGTCATTGCTATGGCTTAAACGTGTGGACGAAGCTCGTCCCATTTTGCAGGAATCACTTGAACTGGGCTCGGAAATCGTCAAAGCCGACCCAGAATCCGTGATCCACCAGCGTGCGTTAGGCGAAACGCTCTACTTGCTCGCTTCAGTAAAAAGGTTCGACGAACAGAGCAAGGAACAAGCCACTGAGGAGTCCATCGCTCTATTCGAGCGAGCACGATTGGTTCGAAAAGATCTCTTTGATCATTCCGATGATGACAAGAATCGAATCGCATTGATGCTGGCGGAAGCCGCTGTCAACAATTCGGAAGCAGTCGCTAGCCACGTATCGGAGCTCCTGAAAGGCGAGGGTGAAAACTCAGAGCTGCATTTGGAAATCGGACGAGCCTATGGAGCACTCGCACTCAATGCCAAGACGGCTGGCGATGATGAACAAACCAAGAATCACGTCGACAGGGCTATGGAAGCCATTCAACAATCAGTCGAAGAAGGATACTCCGATCCGTTCCGCTTAAAGGCCGAATGGGAGTTGGAATTGTTGCAAGATATGGATGAGTTCATGGGATTGTTGGCCAAACTCGTGGCAGGGTAAGACGCGACAGTCAACGTTGTTCATTTCGGCGTCGTTCAGCGTCAGTCGCTCGAACGGGCGGAGTCGCAGTCGTTTCCCGCGATCGGTTACTCGGTCGAGTTTGAGTCGGGCCATCCCTCGGTAAGCACGCGTTTCATCGCATCCAACGTTTCCTTACCAACGTGATGTTCGATGCCTTCGCTATCGATCCTTGCTGCCTCTTCGCTCACGCCCAACTTCTTTAGAAACAACTCGACCGTTTCATGCCGATCTCGAGCTTTTTTGGCGAGTCTTTTCCCCTTTGAAGTCAGCGCAATCGGTTGGTAGGGCTGGCTGATGACAAACCCGTCACGAGCCAAACGCCCAACCGCATTGCTAACCGTCGCGGGAGTGACTTGAAAGTGCTTGGCCAGATCCATGGCTCGGCAGACTTCCGATTCGGAAATGATATCGTCGATGGCCTCGACGTAATCCTCGGCCAATTCGGTCGCGTGGTCGCGTCTCGTTCGTGTGTGGGTATGCGAAACCATCAAAAATCCGTGATGAACTCAGGCATTTTGGGGCCCGACGGGCCCGTAACCGAACGCGCCGTCGGTTTTACGACCTTAATCGAATCGCCCTCAAGTTTACGGAACAAATCACGTCTTGCCAAACGCGGGCTCGTCACGTATTTTTAGCAACGGCTAATTTAGCACAGGCTAATTTAGCTCGCACTAAATCGCCTAACCCGATTCTTCCCAACTGGATCGAGACGACCCATGAGCCAACGGCTTGCCCTAGCCAATTGTTCTTCCGTTGCCGAGAGACGCCGCGGATTCACTTTGATTGAACTTTTGGTTTCCATCGCCATCATTGGGCTGTTGATCGGATTGCTCACGCCGGCGGTGCAAGCCTCTCGTGAAGCTGCACGTCGCATGTCGTGCAGCAACAATCTTCGACAGCTTGGGTTAGCCGCACAGAACTATCACACCGCATTCAAACGTTTCCCATCCGGTTACGTCTCTTTTAAGACGCGTGATGGCTCGGCGCCGGCAAGTGCCTTCCTAGATCCAGTCACCTGGGATGGAGCACCCGGATGGGGCTGGGCCGCTGGCTTATTGCCCTATTTTGAAGCGAACGCCATTGCACAAAACATTCAATACGATCAGCCTATTTGGTCGCCTCAAAACGAACAGGCGATCGCCTCGACCATCCCGATGCTGCTTTGTCCAAGCACGACCGGTGGAGACAAGCCCTTCGTTGTTCGAAACGAGGGCGGTGGGCCACTGATCATCGATGGTAGAGAAGTGCGTGTGGGACGCAGCCATTACGTTGCCAGTCATGGACAAGAAAGCTGTTGGGGCGAATGTGGCTCCGCCGCGACGGGAGAAGTATTTCTCGACATTTACACGGGTGCTACCACCATTGTCAGTATCGAAGGAGATGCCAAGCGTGTTGCGGATGGACCGTTCTTCCGAAACTCCGCGACACGTTTTCGCGATGTGCGAGATGGAACATCCAACACGATTTTCTTTGGCGAGCACAGTTCAGCGCTCAGTGAAAAAACTTGGGTTGGCGTTATCCCCGGTGCTTTCACACATCCCGAGTTTGAGTCACCTGAGAATGGCGCTGATGCCGCAGCGACGTTGACCTTGGTACACGCCGGTCCGTCCGGCGGTGAATTGGATATCACAGGACAACCGATCATTCACCCAATCAACTTTCCAACACTTCACGTCGGCCAGATGTACTCTGAACATCCCGGTGGCGGATTCGTTTGCATGGGAGATGGTTCGGTTCACTTCGTCACCGAGTTCGTGGACCTTCTTCTTTGGGCTGAGATGTCCAGCATGGATGAAGGCGAACATGTCGATTGGGAGAAGCTGCAATGACCCGTTCACACAACGTTTGGAATCGTCAGTCGGTATTGCTAACCATTGCAACTGCCACGCTGTTCGTGATCGGATTGGTTTGGTTTCTCCGACCCTCGAGTGTGACGCTCTCCCCGGACACCTACGACATCGCGATCGCGCTTTATCGTGTTTGCAACCAGGAAGATCCGAAAGGCTTGGACCAAATTGATGGCCGGCTAGCGGAACTGGAGAACACATCGACTGCTGCGGACCCATCTATCGTCCGTCTTCGGAACATCGTCGAGACGGCGAACGAAGGAGACTGGGACACGGCGATGAGAGACGCGCGTCGAACATTGCAAGAACAGGTGCAAAGAGCGGGATGATCGATCGTAGTAATCGATCCTGTCCGTTCAACCTGCGTCGACTTTGATCCAGTCGACTTCAAGCTTGAATGCCCCTTCCTTTTTGTCTCCGAGAAGAATGCCGAGTCCTGAGACTTTGGCTGGGTCGAGCCTCTGGTTGCGATAGACGCGACCCCGCCAGGTGGCGACAAATTGGTTGACGGGAAATCGCACCTCGATCCACTCATTCTTCCTTGTCTCGAAGGATTGGCGATAGGAGTATCCGCCCATGTTGCTCCCCGAGTAAAGATTGAACTGATACGTTCGACCGTCTCCCTTCACTCGGATAACGATGGAGTCTTCCTTTTTCATCGCCAAGTTTTTGCCGGTGGCACGGACAGACGCGAACCCACCGTTATTCCGAAGTGACAAGTTTCCGAAGAACTCCAAGTTCTTGTCTTCGTTGATCCGGTAGCGACCCACGGAACGGCCTCCCATCACACCATCATTGACGCTTCTCCACGCATTACTCGCATTGCCAGCGTCGAACTGAAAAAGAACTCGCTCATCACCGTTGGCGACTGCCGAGAATGCGATCAACGCAAATGCGAGAAGAGTGTGTTGAAGCTTCATGTCATCCATCTTTCGAAACAAGCGAACCCATCAAGCTGGACCCGCGTGGCTCTGTTTTAGACCAACAAAACTGACCTGCACTTTCGCAAGCCGGACCATGGTTACAATGCAAACGTGTCAATACTCCCCGCGAACAGGAAGCGATTGAATGCTTCGTTTTACAGAATCTGCGAAGTTTCACGTCCGTGTTCTGATCCTTTGTGCGATTCCAGCTTTTGGATGCCTCCTTCCGCCATCGGTGTCCGCGCAAAAACCGAAAGCCCGGGTGAGACTCCTGCGTGATGATCCGAGCAGCATGTTGAAACTGGGGGATCCCGTCCGTTTTCAAGCGGACATTCAGAATCTGACCGATAGCACACTGTCAGGAGAAATCGAGTGGCGTGTGCACACCGTAGCTTTCGAAACTCCAGAGCCGGAGACAACTCGGATCACGGTAGACGCTTCTTCGGATGCTCGTTCGAAGTACAGTCTCCGTCTTTCCAAGCCCGGTTTTGCTGAGGTTGAATGCCGCTTTAAGATCGACGGAGATTCGAAATTAATTTCGGATCGTTGGCGCGTTGGATCCGCACCAGAGCAAATCCAAGTCCAACGCACGAATGAAGATGACTTTGATTCATTCTGGAAGGAATCAATCGCTCAGCTGCAACAGATTGATCCAGAGTTCAAGCTGGTTGCTCGCCGGGAGAAATCCATAAAAGACGAATCAGAAGACGGTGACATCGATGTCTTGGAAGTTTCGATGCGTAGCTTTGGCAACGTTCGAGTCAGCGGTTCGTTAGAAGTTCCTCGATCACCGGGACCGCATCCGGTCGTGATCCGTGTCCCGGGGTACGGTCAAAACATGAAACCAATTGGGCGATGGGAAGACATGATCGTTTTTTCTTTCAATCCTCGCGGCCATGGAAATAGTCAACAGGACGTATCTGGAGAGCCGGTTGACTTTTGGATTCGCGGACTCGACGACCGAGATACGTATTACTATCGCGGGGCTTATCTCGATTGTTTGCGTGCAATCCAATTTGTCTGTCAACGCGAGGATGTTGATCAGGATCGAATCGCTGTCTGGGGCGGAAGCCAAGGTGGCGGATTTGCGTTTGCCATGGCGGCGCTGGATTCACGTGTGGACTTTTGCGTGGCCGATATCCCCTGGCTCTGTGACTGGCCGAACTTCTTCAAGCTGACAGATTGGCCAGAAATGAACGACTGGATTGAAGCGAAGGAACAGCGGACTTGGACAAAGACACTCAAGACGCTGAGCTACTTTGACACGATGAACATGAGTGATCGCATTCGGTGTCCGACACTCATGGGTATTGGATTGCAAGATCAAGTCTGTCCGCCAGCGACCAGTTTTGCCGCATTCAATCAAGTCACTGGAGAAAAATCATTCCGCATCTATCAAACTCGCGGGCACGGCTTACGTGAGCTGCATTCGAATTGGGTGTGGAACAAAATGCGCTCCGAGTTCAAGCTACCGGTCGCAACTCAGGATGCCGACAAGACATCCGAGTGATCACCGGCACGCTGAATCTCACAGATTGAGATGCGTACCAACTACGAAATGGCGGATTGAATTCGCTTCACCAGCGAACGCGTCGGTTCCTTGGAACTTCTCAGCTGAAAAGTTGACGCTGCGATGAAACGGTTCCGCCACTCGGGACTCAAGACGCGATAATCCTCAAGGGCAGCCGAGCTAAATTTATAATCGTGCGAGTCATTTCCTTTGAGGAAAACCAATCGGCGGGCTTGGTCAACAATAGACTGCGGCTCACCACCCTCGCTCAAGAATCGATAGGCCATGCGGGCACCGGCTGGTCGATCGCCGCCCATCGTCTCGAAGATTTCAGGAACTTCTTCAGGTTGATCACCTGGCTCTAACTCATCGATATGAGTGCCGGCAAGGTTGCCGCGTCCGCGAGCTGCCTCACGGAACATCGGCAGGAAAGAAGCATTCTGCAACAGCAGGTAGCGACGCGTTTGGTCATCGGACGCTTGAGTGAATGCATGAAAGATCGCGTTTGTGGTTGTTACCGAATGCAAACTGATGATGCCAAGTTGTCGCATCAGCAATTCACCAGCAGAACAAAAGACGGCGTCCCAGATGGACTGGAGACTGACACCTGACTGCAACTGATCCACCACCGCCGCACTCGCCTCGTCCGGTGTGCATTGGTGAAGCGTGCGGATCAACTCCCGCGTGGCGATTTCATCTTGTTTTCCTTGAAGCCAAGTATCGGGAATCTCGCTTGCGCGATCACGATTGAAACGTCCGGGGCGATCGGCCTCTAAGTCACTCTTGGATGGATTGGGATCTCCCGTATGGTTGAGCATGGCGTACACCAGACTTCGCATCACCGGTTCGGCATAGTCCCAACCGATGGTTTGAAGCGTACGAAATGCATTGGATAAATAGATCACTTTGTGACCAATACTTCGAAAATCACGAGTGGCGTATGCGGCCAACTCTTCAAAAACACGATTCGCGCCAAAGTGGCGCACCATCGATGTGATCGCGACATCCGCCGCCGAAACATCCCAGCGATCGAGCGCTTCCCGCAGTTGAGAGCTTGCCTTATCCGAACTTGGAACAGCGGCTTCATCGACCGGCGACATGGTCCAATTCCCTTCACGGACATCGCGTGCCTGGGAACTTTTGAAATTATCGATGGCCCAGAAAATCGGCAGCCATCTTTCTGAGTCACCGCTTGCCAAACTCGCCAGATGCGCGGAGTTGACGACCAAGACGGCGTGAAACTTGAAACCCACCGAAGGTCGCGGTTCCACATTACGAACACCCGCCAAAAGCAGAGCGGCCAAAAGTTGACGATAGTTCAGCCCAGACTGAACCCGCAGGGCTACCTCTTCGATGACCTTCTCGCGAGGCGTGTTTTCAAGCAGCTGCACGAGTGGCTCGATATCACCTGCGAATCTGGCAATGCCTGTTCCCAGTTGCACGTCCGATGCAGAAAGTGAACCGAGTCCACCAAGAAGGGTTCCGAGTGATATGCCTCCACTCGAAGCCGCAAGGAATTCGCGACGTTTCCACGCTTTCATTTGTCTGTCTCCGCGTGCCAGGGCGTTAGTCACCTTCCTCATTGTATCGAGGAGTTCAAAGCCATGCGTCCAAGAATGACACGATGATCCATGCAAGTAACCGTTAAAGATCGAACCGACCTTGCAACCACAGCCCGCAGAAGGCGTTAGAAAAGGATCAACCCAGCCAGCAGAGAAACAAGATTGCTTGTAGCTGACAGAGCGAACGCGTCCATCAACGAGGCCCTCGCGATGAAACGATAGGCACAGAACTCAATGACGAATACGGCAAGCTCCAACGCTACGAACGGGACGCCGATCCAGTGATACGTCAAGAAAGCGAGCGGATGCGTTAGCAGATTGATACACACGCAGGTGGACAATACTGCTTGCGCGTTTTTCACTGACAAGCACCGCGTGACGATTGCGATAACGACCAGCTCGATACCGAGCGTCAGCAATAGCGTTTGCAGGTAAAACAGCACGGCGCGAGTCGTCTTGATCTAACGTGCAAATCAGTTTCTTCCATCACAAAGCTTGATGAGCCATCAATACGCGGCTCGCGAGCCGGATCGCGTTCGTCGCCAAATGACGCAACACCCAACCAATCCTGTCAACGAAATCAAGAGCATCGGAAACAGCGATTTGCTCAAACTCACAGGCTCGCCGTTGGAATCAAGCTCTACGTGATCAACCAATTCAACCTCGATCGCCTCGTCGGTGTCCGCCAACAATCTGCAAGTTGAGCGCAGAGAATCGGTTGGACTGTACATGGGAACATATGTCGTTGCCGTGACAGGCACATCGCAGGACGGGAACGGCAGCGTTTTGCCGGGGCCAATTTTTTTGGGTACCTCGTAATCAGCAGGCACCACATACAGCCGCGTCCCGTACTTCGTCGAAAAATGAAAGGGTTGATCCGGACGGACTTCTGCATGGCCGCCGAATCCTCGCACGGGCGCGGCAATGATTCGGTTCGTTTCCAAAAGTGGTGAATCTGTGAACACCAATTTGTGTGTCACGCCCTTATTACCAACGGGGACAAGATCCGCGTGGAGGTACGTGGCGCTTGCCACGACGATGCATGTCAACCAACAAATTCGAATCATCACGATGTGCCTTTGCGTCGCTCGACGAACGAGTGGATTTTCAACCTGTCACCGGAAAGACGACGGTGCATCGCCGGGAGATTTCAAAAACTTCCCACAGAATACAATTTATTGTCTGAGGGAACGTTCCGCGATCGTAGCAGAGGTTGAGAGACAAGACGCTTCGACAGACGGAACGATCGGCGACGCTTTAGGGACTGCGGAATAGATTAATTGAGATCAAATGGTTGTTTACATCCGCGCCGCGAGGTACGGATACGTGCTGGTAGAGATACCCGATCTCCGTTCTCAGCTTCGTGAATCGATGACTTTTCATTCCAAACCCGACAAAGACACGATTCTGATCAAAGCCAGCCTCGGCACCCCAATCGGTGTCATTCAATCCGAAAAACAACTCATCCCAAACGACAAACAGATGTCGGTCAGATAGTTTCTTTTGAAATCGTAAAAACTGACGATAACGCCATCCGAGATCGTCACCGGTTTCGACGAAGCGTTGTTCCAATCGCGAACGTAAAGCGAACTTGTATGGGCCGATTTCCTTCGACCCTGTGAGCTGTTGCCAGCTACGATGCTCATCGATTCCGTCATTGGACGCCGGTTCCGTGCGAATCCAGGCATAGCCTTGCCACAGAGTCCAGTTGTCCATTCGGTAGCCGATGCCTGGACGCACAATACTCTGCCCAAAACCATCGGTATCCTCAAAGAACCGGAGGTGACCATCAAACCACCATTTCAACCGATCATTGGGGGCTTGTTTGATATCGCCTTGAGAGAGCAGCGCGAACCAAGCACCACCGTCATTAATCTGTTGGGCGGTGGCGGTCGAGTTGCAGCAGAGCAACAACAAGAGGAAGGCCGCAATTCGCGGCGTGAGTACTCGTGTTCGCATGGTTTGCTCCCGATCGAAATACCCACGCTGTCGATGCTTCCGTGCGCCAAAAACGCCTTGGCCTTCATTGACTCATCGTCTGAAGGCCGGCGAATCATTGGCGGTCGTCAATAACGCAGCTTTGTAGCGGTTGTATCGTTACGGACGACCTGAGCTTCAACTTGGAAATCGCTCGAGCGCTATCGCGGGCGATAATTACCCGCGGAACTCGCCACTCCACTCTCCGCTTTGTACTCGTACTCCATCAAGAACTTCCTTCGCAGTTCAAAGAAACTCCGCAGCGATGCTTGATTCTCGCCTGAAGCGCTCATATCGGTCGATTGTCGAAACGCCTCCACGCTCTCAAGCTTCCTTGTGTCGAGCGCTACTTCTTTCTCAATCAGCTGGGCATGCTGAGCAACAACGGGTGCGATCTGCTGCCAGTCCAACGATTCTTCCGCGATCTCGCGAACGTATTGCAAGTACTTCGCTCGCAGCGTTGGGATCGCAAGCAGACGACTTCGCAGTGGCATGCGCGTATTGTCGGCGGAGATCATTGGGTCTAGATCAACACCGCCACCGCCGGGACCGCCACCTCCAGGACCGCCGCCTCCGCCAGGACCACCGCGGCCGCCTCGGCCACCACCGAAACCGCCGGGACCACCTCGACCACCAGGACCCCCGGGACCATCATCGGGTCCTCCACGACCTCCTGGGCCGCCTGGGCCACCACCTGGACCGCCAAAGCCACCGCGTCCACCGCCAGCTCCTTCCGGACCGCCGGGTCCACGTCCACCGAATCGATCTCGTCCCTCTTGGCCATCGCCTCCAAAATCACGAGGTCCAAAGTCTGGTCGATCGTCCTCTCCTCGTGGTGGTGGTCCACCGAACCCACCGGGACCACCAGCTCCAAAATCGCGCGGACCAAATCCACCTCGTCCTCGATCGTCGGGACCATCATCGCGAGGGCCTCGGCCGAATCCACCTCCCGTTCCACCGGGACCGCCACGACCTCGACCGCCGGGACCACCCGGACCGCCGCGACGACTCATGAACGCTTCATTCATGTCGTGTGGAATGACGTGAAATTTCTTATCGCTGTCTAAGAACAAACTGAAATCGCTCGCGCGAGTCCAGTAACCGTCGCTATTGACCAGAGCAACATCCAGCGCGAGGAACTTCAACGTCGCATCGATATCTAACATCGGCGACAGTTCTTCTTCGAGCTGATCCAAGGGGGTTTCGTTCAAGGTCTTGCAGAGCTTGACAAGTCTCTTCCAAGCCTTGTCCCCGTCACTTGATTTCATTTCAAATCGTTCTTTGTATGGATCGAGCTCTTCACCCAGATATCTCAGTCCTGCGTCTGCGCGTGGACTGCCACTTGCTTTCCAACGAGTGCCCTTGGTCGACTCGAAATGTTCAGCGAGGAAGTCCTTGTTGAACTGCTGAACGTTCACATAAACACCCCAGCTTTCGCCATTAATCACGACATGAACATGGTTGGCTTTGGGGGCCGGAATGTATTGATTGGCAATATGTGAGTACAAAACCGTGCTCATGTACGCCGCATCACCCGCGCTATTGAGCAAGTTCAATGTTTTGTAGCCATACAACCGCTGATCTTCATCGGCGAGGTCCATGGAAACATTGAACGAACGTTTGAATCCTGTTGGTACCATTCCGTAAGACGAGGCACCGCGGAATCGCATGCCAACATTCGGATACGTTTTTCCGTCAACGGTCAACGTCGCGGGCACATCGACGTCGGTGCCATGAAAATCCTCCAATTCACTTTCCCAATCCTCGTTTTCAAATTCAATGAAAAGGGTTCGCAAGACTTCTCCGTCATACAAACCTGCATTCGGATGATGCTCGACTTGGTCAGGCGACACCTTGCGGCCTGATTCGGGTGTTCCTCGATCACCACGACCACCCGGCCCGCCACGACCGCGCCCGAATCCACCGCGTCCTCCGCCTTGCTCGGACTTCGCTTCAGCGCGAGCCTTGGCACGTTCTTCGCGATTCAACCAACCGTTTTCATCGGTATCAAACTCTTTCAGGATCTTTCGAGCTTCGCGGGGTCCACCGGGGCCTCCGCCGCCGCCTGGTCCACCCGGACCTCCACCACCGCCTGGTCCACCCGGGCCTCCGCCGAATCCACCCCCAAATCCACCACGTCCAGGACCGCCGCGGCCTCCCTGTTCTTGAGGCGGTTGCGCGACGAGGATCGTCGCCACAGCCGGCAAGGCTATGAGGAGAAAAAGTAATCGTATTCTCGTAACCATCTGATCGCCTGAAAAGTAAAAAGTAGTTGTGAATTCAATCTTGCTTAAGCGGTTCCAGAGCTGGGACTGGAAACCCAAATCATCAACGTTGCCTTGTTCTGAAGCAGGTCAACTGTTTTGACTTCGACCCGCGCGATGTCCATGCCGAGTCGTGACTTTAAGTCCTTCAGTAAGGACTCACGATTCTCCTCACCGAGCCATTCCAACCGGTCGTATTCAACCGTGAACTTGGGAGGCTTCTTTCCATCACCACCTTTGCCATTGCCACCTCCGTTTCCATTTCCGTTGCCGGACTTTGCACTCACTCCATTACCGGAAACCTTCTTTGGATCGGGTACACGACCGACCATCCATTCCTTCAACATCGCTGCTGAAAAGATGAGCGAGTTGACCAGCGCGACTTCGATATAACTCGTCTTTTTGTTGGCCAACGAATTGATCACGGCGATCCCGATCACGATGAACAGAAATGTCATCTCTTTTGGACGCAGGGCATCGGTTCGATAACGCAGCACACCGAATACCGCGAATAAGCCGAGAGCCAATCCGAGGTCGAGCTCCAACTTTTTCATCGTGAAGCAGATGAAGAACACAATCACATTCAGCATGACCGCCGTGAATGCAAACTCACGTTCACGCTGACTGGGATAGATCACAAACACAACGATTAGCGACAAGAAAATAAGATCGATCCCGAAACGGACCAATAACTTGAAGATGTCGTCGTCGTAGAGAGGGACTTCCAGGAATTCCATCGATGTGATCCGGTCGCGAAGACTTCCCGCGCCGGCAGGTCGTCCGATTGGTCGAAGCCGGTCACGCGGTTCTCGCTATCCGGTCAGGACGAAATGCGAAATTGACCACACCGATGGGCCAGAGAAATGAAGAAATCGTGAAAATCCGCCCGGATCGTCACGCTCGGGCAGTCCGTCAGATCGCTACCGCTCAAGGCCCAATTTCCTTGAGATTCGCTCTGTTTACGCGATAAAAGACCATTTTCGGAAACGTGGCAACCGCGGCCCTTCGAAATCGATTTCAATGTTAAGCGATCCTCCCTTCCTCCTCTCCCCGCAAAAGGAAATACCGGTGAGCCGTACTGTGAATGCTGCAATGATTGGTCTGGGATTTGGCGCCGAGTTCATTCCGATCTATCAGGCCCATCCGAATGCCAACGTGACCGCGATCTGTCGTCGCAACGAAGCAGAAATGAACAAGTGCGGTGATCAGTTTGGCATCGAAAAGCGATACACCAGTTACGACGATGTGCTAGCGGATCCCGACATCGATTTTGTCCATATCAACAGTCCCATTCCTGATCACGCTTGGATGTCGCTCAAAGCATTGGATGCCGGCAAGCACGTCATGTGCACGGTTCCGATGGCGACCACCATCGATGAGTGTCGACAGATCGTCGAAAAAGTAAAACAGACCGGACTCAAGTACATGATGGCCGAAACGGTCGTCTACAGCCGCGAGTTTCTGTTCATCAAAGATCTGTTCGACAAAGGAGAGATCGGAAAGATTCAGCATCTTGCAGCATCACATCCGCAAGATATGGACGGTTGGCCGAGCTATTGGGAAGAGATGATTCCGATGCACTATGCAACGCATGTTGTCAGCCCGTGCCTCGGCTTGGTCGATGGATTGGCCGAATATGTGAGTTGCTTTGGATCGGGTACCGTTCGCGATGACATCGCGCAAAAATCTGGGAACCGTTTCGCCGTCGAGACCTGTCACATTCGGATCAAAGACAGCGACCTCACCGCACACATCTGGAGATTCCTTTATGACGTTGCCCGGCAATACCGAGAGAGTTTTGATGTCTACGGAACCAAGAAGAGTTTCGAATGGACGCTGATCGAGAATCAACCTCATGTCATCCACACGGCAAAGAAACCAGAACACGAGATTCCGGAGAAAGTCGAAGTACCCGATTTTGCCCAATTGCTTCCAGAAGAAATTCAGAGATTCACGCTTCCCGCCGAAATCCATGACGCTGATCACTTGTCGTTTATTCAAGGCGGTGGTCACGGAGGATCGCATCCGCACCTCGTGCATGAATTCGTAACGGCACTGTTGGAAGATCGCGATCCTTGGCCCAACGCCGTTACCAGCGCGAACTGGACCTGCGTCGGCATTTGCGCCCATGAGTCAGCAGAGAAGGGCGGTGAGATTGTGCGCTTGCCGGAATTTACACTGCAGTAAGTGAACACCAGCGTGCGTGTTTCACTCACCTCCATTCACAGAGATCCGATTGGTGCGTTTTCAGTACTCGCTTCGAACGCTGGTTTGGCTCACCGTTATCGCTGCAATCGCAACCCTGGGACTGCATCATTGGATGAGCCGAACCACCGTGGAAGACATCGTTGAAGCACTCAACCTTGCCGGCGCCCAGCCGCGTGTTTTAGATCATTGGAATGGAGACGCGTTTTTCGAACAACGCGTAGAGGTAGCGCACTTATCAGACGAATCATCCTGTGTCGGTTTGAGGTTTGATCAGATTCGATCACGCGACACGCTGCTCGCGGCTTCTTATGTAAAGACGGCCACAGATCTGAGGATCCTAGATATCGCCGCCGACGTTTCCGTGCGCGGATGCGACTTCACCCACTTAACGGATCTACATCTTGGGGGCATCACGCGGCAACAGCTGGTGGATTGGTTGAGTACAACGGGAAAACTAGAAGACCTTAGCCTCGCTGACTTAGACCCGATGGAGTTGGACTTATCAGTCATCGGCAATAACCCTTCCTTGAAGTACTTTCGAATCAGCAAAGCGACCATCACGCCCGAAGATCTTTTAAGTCTGTCGCAACTGCCAAACTTGGAACACATCTCGTTCTATTCGTGTCATGTCAGCGACCAAGCGTTCGCTGTCCTGGCAGACTTTCCCAAGTTAGATAGCCTTGAGTTTTACGGGGACACTTATGACGACCATACGGTCGAATACTTGAAACATCTGACGAGCATTCGAAGCCTGGACTTAACACACTCCAAAGTCACCGATCACGGTGTCAAGATTCTCTCAGGAATGAACCACCTAGAGTCGCTCAGCCTGTATGGCTGCGAGCAGATCACTTCCGAATGTGTTCCGCACCTTATTCGCATGCAGTTCCTCGAATGGCTGGACGTGCTGGGCTCAACCATTGAACGAGACGAAACACTCCTAAATAATTCACCCGCAACCCTGACGGAGTGGATCATGTAGCGTCCGCAACTTCCTCGGTTGAAGAAAGACGTTTAACGGATAAGCCCATCATTAGTAGCGTGAGTCCAGTGAACAGCATTTCGATGCCAACAAACAATCCAATCACCCATAGCCCTGACAGTGGCCAGTTTTGCCAAATCGAAATCCCAAGCACCAAACTGATTACACCGTGAAGCAGTAGCAGTCCGCCGTTGGGAAACCGCATCATGATGGAAAGGACGATTCGAGACAGTCCGCCAATCAGCAGAAAGATCGCGACAATCAGGGTTAACGCAACAGCCGTCGCTCCCGGGTTTCCAACGATCATGAATCCAACGACCGTGTACAGAATGCCCATCAACAGATCGAGAAAGAACCCTCCCCACTGTTTGCACTGAAAAGCGTTGATCATCACGGAGATCCCCGCAAAGATCATCAACCAGCCCATCAGCACCATCGAAAACAGCGTGGTGATAAAGGAGGCACTGATCGCAAAAATCCCCGCCGCAATAAGTAAGCCACCAATTCCCGCGATCCAACCCCACTTCGATTTCAACTCGGAGAGTCCTACTTGTGACAAACCAATCACTGCCTTGGGTTGTGCTTCAACCATCATCGAATCTCCGCCTAAGAACTACCGAACTAACACGATGCAACTGCTGAGTATAACTTTCCTGCACAGACAAAGTGTGACCCGAATTTCATCGACTGTGCGAAGAGGATTGTGGACGGATCCGGTCATCACCGTCGTGATCACGTGCCTACTGTTCGGTTCATCAACCACGCAACGTTCGGTTGGCGAAGAACCGGAAACCCAACGCGCCAACGTGTTACTGATCGTGGCTGATGATCTGGGTTTTAGCGACTTGGGTTGTTTTGGAAGTGAAATCCAAACACCCAACCTGAATCAGTTGGCAGACGGCGGCCTAAGACTGACGCAGTTTTACACGACAGGCCGATGTTGCCCGTCACGGGCCAGCATTCTCACCGGATACTATCCACATCG
Source organism: Planctomycetota bacterium (assembly GCA_039179795.1). Taxonomy (GTDB): domain Bacteria; phylum Planctomycetota; class Planctomycetia; order Pirellulales; family Pirellulaceae; genus Rubripirellula. Next base: position 218,195 of record JBCDEM010000004.1, read on the forward strand.
TGTCGGACTCGGGCACATGACCAAAGATCTGGATCGACCAGGGTATCGCGGAAGTGTATCGCCTTACGTGAAAACGATTGCGGAACGTCTTACCGAGAACGGCTATCGCTGCTATCTGTCTGGGAAGTGGCATTTAGGAACCAAAGATCCAACGCGGCACGGTTTTGAAGAGTTCTACGGAACACTCACCAGTGCGAAGACGTTTTGGGATCCCAATCACATGCTCAGACTTCCTTCGTCGCGAATCGCTAGAAGCTATGAAGAAGATGAGTTCTACGCGACGGACGCGCTCGTCGATCACGCCATTGATTTCGTTCGCTTATCAGGTGACGAACCGGACCAGCCATGGTTCTTGTATCTCGCATTCAACGCACCTCACTTTCCACTGCATGCGCCGAAAGAAACGATTGCGAAATACTCCAAACGCTATCACGACGGTTGGGATTCGCTGCGCGACGAAAGACTCGCACGCATGAAGAGTCTGGGCGTGATTCCGGACGACACTCAATTGACGCCTCGTTCGCCGTACTATGACTGGGGATCATCGAAGGGAGCGAACAATCCGGCGTGGGACTCACTACCAAAAGAACGACGGGCAGATCTGTCGCGACGTATGGCGATCTACGCGGCGATGATTGATCGCATGGATCAAAACATCGGACGTTTGATCAAGGAATTGAAAAACCGTGGAGAATTTGACAAGACTCTGATTGTCTTTACTTCGGACAATGGGGCGTGCGCCGAATGGGATGCATTTGGTTTTGACATTCAATCGGGTCCAAACAACGTTCTGCACCAGGACGACGAAATTGATCGGATGGGATCTGCAGAGACGTATCACAGCGTCGGATCTGGTTGGGCCAACGCATCCAACACTCCTTGGCGACTGTACAAACACTTCAATCACGAGGGTGGAATCGCTGTTCCCTGTATCCTCCACTGGCCAGATCGTATGACAGCACCGGCGGGTTCGATTAACCGAACCCCCACACACCTGATCGACTTTTTCCCCACGCTTCTGGAAGCTTCGGGTATCGATTCCGAAGATGTCCCCATCGATCTTCCTGGCAGGAGCCTGGTTCCGTTGCTAGAAGAAGAATCGCTTAACGACCGGATTTTGTATTTTGAACACGAAGGTAATCGGGCCGTTCGACATGGGCGCTGGAAACTGGTCGCTCTACGAAACCAACCGTGGAAGCTCTACGATATGCGTGTGGATCGAACTGAATTGAACGACGTGTCGAAAGAGCACCCATTTACCACCAAGCGTCTAACCCAAATGTGGAATGCGTGGGCAGAAATCAACGATGTCACGCCACTGCCAAATGATTACGGTGTCGAGTACCTGCCGGTACTATCAAGTGAAAGCGAAGAATCTCGTTCGTCGGATAAGTGACCCCGTGAACATTCTTATCGTTAGGGCGTCGCGGCAGGGCCGGCCTGCGTGGCTTCAGATTCTAAACCAACCGTGTTGACCGTCACCACGGAGTATCCATCGTCAACGCCTTTCTGAGCGGACACGTCTACGTATTCCATTTTCGCAAGCGGCTGTGTCGGTGTATCGCTGTATTGCAGATTCTGAAACAGCGGGCGACCGAAACGATTCTTCCCAGCTCCTAAGACGTCTGCCAAGAACTTGCCGTTCCGCAGCACGATGAACTTTTTGATTCCACTTTCCACATCTGCATCCGCCTGCCAACGTAAGCGGTTGCCGTCCAACCAAACACGCGAAGGGGGTGGAGGCGGTGTCAAGTCCGCTACTTTCGTATCGATTCGAAATTGCATCCACGCTTTCGCGAACGTCTCGTTCGGGAGCCAAGCAGCAGTGTTCGGATCGCCCGGAAAATCGGCTGCAACAACGGCTGTTGAACCAGTCGGTTCCGCCAACCAAGCAGTGTCCGTCTCGATTCGACGTAGCGGTTCGCCCGGTTTATCCGGCAATCGCAATTCCAAACAAAGATCCAACCATGGAATGGCAAGGTAACGCGAATTCCCACATTCGTGTGAGGTGAGTGGATCGATGGCGATTCCAACCAATCCACCCTTCCCACGAACATGATGAAAGAACTCTTGGTTCGCTGGCCAGACCCCCGCAAATCGACCATCGGTCACGGTCACACCTTCCTTGGTTCCCGGATTACACATGATCGGAACCTGTAGCGCAGCCGTTGGCAATGTGTGCGGTCGAATCTTCGGTCGGTCAGGATTGGTTTCGAACAAAGGTACACCCGAACGTAACCATGCCGCAGCGATGCGTTCGGGTTGAATCATCAACATTCCGCCGCACCAATGCCCACCACCACTGTGACCCCAGAGCGCTAGTGGAACGGTCGCAAGTTCTGGGTGGTTCGACATGTCGCCGAGATCAACCAAGGACTGGGCGAATACTTTTGCCGAACCGTTCCGTGGATCACACCACTTTTGACATTCCGCTTGCTGCGGCTGTTCATAAGACGCGGCCAGCAAAGCACAGTCGTGCTTCTTCGCTAACGCTTGCCAATGAAGATCGTAGGCACCGGTTAGACCAGACCGGCACGAACCTTCTCCGCACCCATGCTGGTGAACAACGATTCCACGAATCACTTCTACCTTAGGCGGAATCCAGATCGTGTAACTGACCGGGAAGATCAGCTCATCCGAATTCTCAGAGGCTTCGTATCGCACACGAAAATAGGGTGACTCTGCATTTGGAAAAACATCGTACGGTGGTTTCTGCGCATGGACGCTTGACACCATGGATGCTGTCGAAACGAACAACAGAATGCATGTTAAAAGGCGTTGGGGATTTGAGATCATCAACGGAAGGCCAACGATTGGAGACGGGCGGCGATCGGCAGACCAAAAGGTGCGAACCGAAACAGGCCGTCCATGATAGTGACCGACGTGCCGCACCGTTTGATCAAGCTTCTACGATGCACGGACACCGGACCGAGACGGATCAAACAGCATCCTGGAAAGAGCGAGTTGCAAGGCAATTCACGCGAAAAACAACTCATTGACATATCGCGAAATGTCGATATGTTGACATATAAACACCGACGATGATCCACTCGCTCTGTGGGAAAGCCATATGTTTTTGCAACGCTATTATCTCGACTGTTTGTCGCATGCTTCGTACCTGGTGGCCGACGAAACAACGGGCGAAGCTGCGGTGATTGATCCGCAACGCGACGTTGAAATCTACCTCCGTGATGCTGAAGAAAAGGGATTCCAGATTAAGTGGGTCATGTTGACTCACTTTCACGCGGACTTCGTCGCAGGCCACATCGAATTGCGTGATCGCGCGGGCGCCGAAATTGTGTTGGGTGCGAAGGCAGAAGCCGAATTCAATTATCGAAAAATGGGTGACGGCGATTCCATCACCTTTGGAGACGTTCGACTCGAGGCACTGGAAACACCCGGCCATACGCCGGAAGGTCTCACCATCCTTGCATTTGACTTAGCAAAGAGTACAGACCAGCCCTATGCCGCGTTCACAGGTGACACTCTATTCATCGGTGACGTCGGTAGACCCGATCTCTTGGCGTCGATTGGAGTGTCGGCCAACGAACTAGCCGAGATGTTATACGACTCACTCCATCGCAAAATGGCCAAGTTACCGGACGCAACGTTGATCTATCCGGCTCACGGTGCAGGTTCGCTATGTGGCAAGTCTCTCAGCAACGAATCGGTTTCCACGATGGGTGAACAACGCAAGTACAATTACGCGCTGCAGCCGATGGATAAACAAGCATTCATGTCTGTTGTTGAGGTCGATCAACCGGAAGCTCCCGGTTACTTTGTGCATGATGCGATCATGAATCGCAAGGAACGCGCAAGTTTGGATGAATCAATGTCTGGTACGATGAAAGCGCTGAGTCTGGAGGAAGTGTTGCAGTATCAGCAAACGGGGGCGCAGATCGTTGACACACGCGATCCCGCCGAATTTGCTGGAGCTCATTTAGCCGGTTCGATCAATATTGGCGTTGAAGGGAAGTATGCGACCTGGGCGGGAACTGTTTTGAACAAAGAGACACCGATCGTCGTGATTGCGGATGACGAGCGTGTTTCCGAATCGATCATGCGGTTGGGACGAATCGGATTCGACCATGTTGCAGGGTACCTCGGGGGTGGCCTGGAATCCCTGCAGTCTCGGAGTGACCTGATTCAAACCACACAACGCATCACAGCGACGGCCGCCTCAGAACAGACGGAGGCCTTTGTCTTGGATATCCGCTCAATTAAGGAGCGCGAGGGCGGCTACATCCGGGGCAGCTATTCCATTCCGCTGAATCACCTGGAAGAACGAATGAGCGAGGTGCCGCAAGATCGGGTCGTTGTCGTACATTGTGCCGGCGGTTACCGCTCTTCCATAGCGACCAGCATGCTGCAGAGGCATGGCGTCGCGAACGCGCTCGACATGGTCGGTGGCTACAAGGCTTGGGTGCGATCAGGTCTTCCCGTGGTCGAAGCTGCCACGGCATAGGAGCGACGTTAGTTCATGGTGTTCATTCTGATCGGTGCAGTCTTAATCGGCCTGACATTAGGCATGCTCGGATCGGGTGGATCCGCGATCACTGTCCCCGTCTTGGTGTACCTGGTCGGTCACAGCGGCAAAGTATCGATTGCCGAATCGATGGCCATCGTCGGTTTGATTTCTTTCGCCGCGGCATTGCCCTATGGACGATCGAAACAGATTGATTGGCGAAGTGTCATTTACTTCGGTATACCCGGAATGGCTGGCACCTATATCGGCGCTTGGCTGGGAGGTATCGCGAGCGAAGTTTTGCAATTGATCGTCTTTGGTTGTGTTCTTTTGCTCGCCGCGTACTCCATGCTGCGAAAAAGAAAAACGTCGACAGAAGCAACGGAAGAGGGTGGCGAGCGCTACAAACCACCCATTCCCAAAGTGGCCGTTGAAGGAACGGTCGTTGGGATCGTGACGGGCTTCGTCGGCGTTGGCGGCGGCTTCTTGATCGTTCCCGCGTTGGTCATTCTGGGTCGGCTTCCCATGCGGTTGGCGATCGGCACGAGCTTGGTCATCATTGCAGCAAAATCGGCCGTCGGATTCGCCAAATACCAGCACTATCTGGTCAGCCAGAATCTGACGGTGGATGTTCAGACGATTGCCGTTTTTGCGGTGATCGGAATCATCGGCAGTTTGATCGGCCGATCGATCAATCAGAGAATGAATCAACAGGCGTTGCGACGCGTCTTTGCTGTGTTTCTGATTCTGTTGGGTAGCTTTGTGATTGTCCGAGAAGGCAGCAAGGTATTTACTGCTCAAAACGAAACACAAGCGACAGCCAGTGCAACCGGAACGGATGCCGAGGACATTGAATCTAACCGAAGCGAACGTTGAGGAAAGAGATGGACGCAGTGGAAGAGCAAGATTTGGGCGGCCTGCAACAGCGTTTAGCTGATCCCGAAACGGCGCAAGCACTCAACCGATTGCTCGATCGAGCGAGCGATTTAGAAAAACTATTATCGCGAACCGCGAGTCTCGAAAAATCGGCTCCCGACTTCGCGGCGATCGCGACCGATACGGTTGACGAAGCTTGCCGGCGGGCCGGTGCAAACGACGCTTCTAGCTTGCCCACGTCTATGACGGCCGCTGCGATCCGCAAGCAAGCACCCATTGTTGTCGAGAATCTGCTGGCCACGATGGCGGGCGAGTTCAGAAGGTCACTACGACGGATACACCTCTTGCCCCGTCGTGACAGTCTGATTTTGGCAGAATTTGATTACAACCATCAACCCGTGGAGTCTTTTCCATTCAATCAGGCGGAAGAGCGGTTTAGCATGATGATGCTGAAAAAGCACGGGCTGCCCAATTTGTATTGGCACGGAGTGCTCAAAGGCCGAGCCTGATTTGTATCGCAGCAAAAACCACAACACTTGTGCAGCTGCTTTACTTTGCTGAACAAGACAAGCCACCCGCCACGTTATGCCCCGAGAAGTAAAACGATGAAATCCGTTCTTCAATTAACCATCACCGCAGTGATTGTGGCTCTAATCACGAGCAACTTACTGCATACGGAAAGCAAACTGGACAGCGAGCAAGCAACGAGTGTCGCTGCAAACCGAGTGGATGGATACGGCGAAGTCGTGCAATTCGTTGACGCCCCGCATCAACCGCGAGATGGATCCAAGATCTGCGTCGACGTTACCAAAGGCGGCGACGCGAGTGAGTTGAATCCGGGTATCGAGAAATTAGCCAAGTACATCAACATTTACAACGCGGCGGGAAATCAACCAGCCAGCGTTGACATCGCGGTCGTATTGCACGGTGACGCAACGTTGACGATTTTGAATGAACAGACCTATACGGAGCGATTCAAAACAAAATCAAATCCGAATCTAGACTGTCTTCAAAAACTACATCAAGCAGGTGTTCAGTTCTTTGTCTGTGGCCAATCATTGACCAGCAAAGGTGGAAAACCGGAGCAAGTTCTTGACTTTGTCAGCACCGCCGTTTCGGGAGTGACCGCCGTCGTCAATTTACAGACCGATGGCTACGCTTATGTTCCGTTGTCCAAATAACAGAGACCATCACGGTTTAACGACCTGCAATGACGTAGATCTTTTACCTCAAGACTTGCATCGAATTGAACACCCTCGGAGAGATCGATGAACCGACGAACTTGGTTTGGATTTTTTGCTGTCACCGTTATTTCCACCGTTCCAGTCAATCACGCGAGTGGTCAGCTTCGCAGCCTACTCGGTGGTGGCACGGAAATCGATGTCATCAGCACAAAGGATCTCGCCGCACTATTGGACAAACGTCAGGCGGAAGAAGATAAGGCAAAGGAAGCGGGCGAGACAGCTAAGCCGTGGAAATTTGTTCTCGTCGATGTGCGAACACAAGAAGAACTGGATGTTTCCGTGATTCCCGGCGCTATCACGAAAGCAGAGTACGAGAAGAACCAAGCCAAGTACAGCGGAAAAACGGTGATTCCATACTGCACGATCGGTGGTCGCAGCGGCGCTTACGCCAAGAAGCTGGCCAAAGATGGTGTCTCGGTCAAAAACTACAAAGGCAGCATCTTGGACTGGGTCAAGAATGAAATGCCTGTCGTGACACTAAAGGGCGAATCGACCAATCGAGTGCATACGTATAGCGACCGCTACACAATCCCGAGCAAGTACGAACAGGTCACGAGGTAAGCGAAGCTGAATTCAGCCGATCACTCACGTTTCCGTGGCTGCAGAATTTGTCTGAGTCGATCTGGCTGCGACTCATCCCGCACCAGATTCCAAAACCTTAGACCGTCGTAGTAGTGAATCTGCACACTGCGAAGTCGATCGCCGTCTTTGATCAAGATCTCAACGGGTTCGTTATCAATCGTCCGGCGAACGGCTTCTCTCAATCGCTCGCCGCTCCATGTGTTCTCACCGATACCGATGATTTGAGTTGTTGGCAGCAGCTTTGCTTGGTCGGCGGGGCTATCCAACAACACACGACGTACTTGACCGGTCGACGTGACTGACATGCCGAGGGAATCCAGCAAATCGACCCCTCCACCGTGGCGAAACGTTGACGTTGGGATCTTTGGCTGCGTCATCGCAAGCTTCCAAGAATAGCCAAGCGAATTGGCGACCGCGGGATCGAAACTCTGTTGAAACGACTCGACGCGTCTGGCAATCAATCCATCCCAATCAAATTTCGCAATGGCATTCAACTGGCTGACAATCTCATCACGATCAAAACCGCTCGGTCGTTGATTGTCTCTGGACGCGTTAAAAAATGCCTGACAAAAATCGTCTAGTGATCTCTGATCATTCGTGAGCTTCCTAATTCGGGCATCGGCTTCGAGCCAGAACAGCATCCCTTCCATGTAGTAGTCTTGACTGCGCCGCAGCCCACCCCACATCGGACTCGCTGACCTCAGGATGTGTGATGCGGCAGCCGTATCCGCCAGTGTCCGCCAACGTCGCCCCTGTTGGTGAGTTGCGTTGCGCAATTCAACGAAAAGACGATGACGGAATTCATCCGGTGACATCATGCCACTGCGAGCTTCGACCAATTCGCCAAGGTATTGTGTCAGGCCTTCATAGACCCACAACAACTCGGTGTCTTTGGCAGTATGAAAATCGGATGTCAGCATGCCCGTCGGTCGACGAAACTTGCCACACCAAGCATGAAGATACTCATGTGGCACAAGCAAGCGGTCCCAACCCTTGAGCGCCGCGGCAGATCGCATTGAGGAAGGAGGCAGCACATTAAATGTTGAACGCGAATGCTCGAGTCCGTTCTTTGGGAGTTCATTGGTTACCGCCAGCAAGATGTCAAAACGATCAAAGGGATGAGAACCAATCAGCAGCGACGTCTGTTCAACCATCGATGCATACTTTGCGATGACCTCTTTCGACAGTTGAGCCATAATTTCATCGTCGCCGAACACATGCAGCGTGTGAGGCGGACTGAGATCCGTGTCTTTCACGAGCTCAAAGGACTGATAGTGGCGACCAAACATCAATGGACTGTCCACCAGCGTCCGCAACGTGACCGACTCAAATTGGTGAATCGCTTCTGACCCACTTTCATTCGACTCCGAGTCGAACGGCAGCGCGGAAGCAACGTTCCAACCATCCGGAATCCGAAGATCAAGCGATACCCGTTGCTGATCGATATCGATGCCTTCGGCATACAAAACCAAACATCCCGGACTGATCACACCCACCTGGCTACTTGCAAAACAGTCGTGACCAAAAGACGTCGTCGTGGGTTGATTGGAAAGATACCGAACGGATAAATGGAGCTCTTCCTCACCGGCAGGAACCTCCACTTCCAAGCGATAGACTTCGCCGGGTGATCGTTTCCAGTTCAGAATCTCGCCGCTTGAACTTCGAATTTGTAGGCCTGCGATGTTCGCAACGGGCCCGCCGGGACCATGCGATCCGGGTACCCACTTCGGGTACCAAAGAGCCACTTTTTGAGATTGCTCGCTTGCCGTGATCGGCAGACATAACTCAGCATCAATCAGTTTTCGCGCGAGACCACGAGCATCGATCGATAAACGCATCGACGTCGACGCAGCTTCGTCAACCGCAAGCGCCGAATGAACGGTTGAAAGCGCAAGGCTGCAAAGCAATACGGGAATCCAGAATCCTGGGTATCTCATTCTCAATTGATCTCACAATTGCCATTGAACCAACAGAGCGCGTCACGGAAGGACTCGCTTGCGGAAAAGAAAAACACAGACGCAGCGACGCTAGACGCTGCGAAGACTGACGTTCTGATCAGACAGGATACTTCCAGTCACCACGGTATTCACGTCGCAGTAACTTGTTTGCTTCAAGATCGTTTGGAACGGACGTTCCATCCCACTGGATACTTCTGCCCAACTTCAGCGACATCATGCCCAATAGACTGAGCGTCGTTGCTTGATGACCGACTTCGATATCAGCCACCGGTTTCGAGCCGGTCTCAATGGAACGGAGAAAGTCTGCCCACAGGAGCTGGATGTTATGGCCATCGGGTTCCTGTAACTGTGAGTCCTGATGAATCACTTCTTTTTTTTCGTCCGACGGGTAAAACGTCCACCCATCTCGCCAACCCACGTGCAGCGTGCCTTTGGTGCCAAAGTAGTAGCACCCGATGCTTGATTGCTCGGGCCCTTTTCCGGCAAAACGACGATGCTCCCAGTGCGCCGTGAAGTCATCAAACTCGTACGTGGCGATCTGATGATCGGGAGCATCGGAGGTCTGCTCTTTCTCATTCAGAACGGCAGGCCCTTTGATCGTCCGTCCGCCCACTGAATGAACGCTTTTGGGCGACTGTTGATCACACCACCACAACACTTGATCCAACCAGTGGACGCCCCAGTCTCCTAGCGTTCCGTTTGCGAAGTCCAGATAGTTGCGAAAACCACCGGGATGGATCCGTGAACAATACGGTCGCAAGGGAGCCGGTCCGCAGTACATTTCCCAATCGAGATTCTCTGGCGGCTCGCTGTTGCGTGTTGGTTTTTCCGCACCGCCACGAGAATGGACGAACATGCGAACCATGCCAACGTCGCCAACGCCTCCTTCCTTCAGAAATTTCATGGCAGAAACATGGTGCGGCCCAATCCGTCTGTGAAGTCCAACCTGGATCTTCCGATCGGATTCGCTTGCAGCTCGAACCATCGCCTGACTTTCGCCAACGGTGTGACCGGTTGGTTTCTCGACAAACACATGTGCGCCTGCATTGATTGCTTCGATCGTATTCAATGCGTGCCAATGGTCGGGCGTTGCAATGATGGCGATCTCAACATCTTCCTTGGCAAACAGCTCACGATAGTCGCCATAGACAGCTGGCGTATCGCCGGTCAAATCGTTGATCTCTTCGGCATTGATTTCCAATCGGTCGCTGTCAACATCACAAAGCGCCACGACTTTTGTTTGGCCCGCCTGTAATGCTTCACGAAGGATGTTCATGCCCCACCAGCCCGATCCGATCAACGCGGTTCGATACTGCTTGTTTTTCGAGGCAGCGTGTACAGCGGGAGCGGTTGCGAGTGTAGCCGCCGTGCCGGCAAGAAATGATCGACGAGTGATAGACATAGTGCGCATCGGAAGGGGGAGTCAGGGAGTAACGATCGAGCCCCATTGTAGCCAAAGCGAGAGTCACTCCGCGCGCTCGAATTGCCTCCCATTAGCCCATCTAGGACAGCAATCAACACCGACTAGGGACGGCAATCAATACAGACCAGTTCGCCCTGAATACTCCGGCAGTAAACCCTTCCATTCGAAAGCACAGGACTCGTCCGGTACTTGCCTTCGCCGATCTGACAACGCGATGAGGGTTTCCAACCTTTCGCGGTGGCGGGAGCGACGATCAAATCACCTGATTCCGTCAACACGATGAGTCGATCACCTGCGATCGTCAGGCCTCCCGGCCGCAAATCATCTTGTGACCACTTCACGTCGCCCGACTCCCAGTCCATGCAACGCAATCGAGCGCCCGCTTCCATGTCACCATCGATCCCGTACAGGTAGTTTTGGTAAAGCAGCGAAGAGTGGATTTGATTCTTCATCTCCTTCGACTTCCAAACTTGTTGCACTCCCGACGAACTCACGTCGAACAAGGCAGCACCACGGTTGTAGCCGGACGACAAAAAGAGTCTTCCGTCGAAGAAGATCGGGTCAGCCGCGTTACAGTTAAAACTTGTCAGCCATCGTTGCGACCAGAGTTGCCTGCCTGATTCGATTTCAACCGCGATATATGACTTGCCGGAAGCAAACATGGCAGCTGCCGGTTCGGAATCGGGAATGATGACCGGCGTAGCGTAGCCGGCCTCTCGATCATCCGATGACCACAGAACTTTGCCTGTCGCTTTGTTTACCGCTGCACCAGCCTCGCCAATGTTCAGCAGCACGCGATCACCAACGATCATCGGTGCAGCGGCGCATCCCCAACCCGGCAGCCGTACATCTGCTTCTTCCGCGACGGAGGTCTTCCAGATGGGATCGCCGGTCCGAATATCTAAACAAAACAGCTCGCCAGCGCGGCTAAAGACAAACAGTCGATCTCCATCCACCGTTGGTGTCGAAGTCGGGCCGCCTTCGAAATCGCGGTCATCCAATGCGGCCGGATAACCGAACTGCCACGCGATCGATCCATCATTCACATTAACGGCGTAAACGATGTCTTGACCTTCCACATGGCCAATCGTGAAAGCTCGCTGGTTCGAAACGACAACCGATGAAAATCCGATACCTATTGGAATTCGCCAAGCGATTCTTACTTGACCCTCTGGCCAATCCGATCGCCATTCCGTTTCGACCGACAATCCATCCAAGTTTGGTCCACGCCATCGGTACCAATCATCCGAGAATCCGTTGTTCGGAAAGACGACAAGACCGAGCAGGGCGATCAGCGGCAACGGCAATACTTTGATTTGATCTGTCATTTCAATGGCATATCTTAGTCCGGCTCCGATCGACGATCGTCATTGGTACAACTTTGCAACAGCCAGCGACGATGTGAACGAACCATTCACTGATCTTTCGATAAACGCAATTGTTCACCCTCGTTGAAGATGTCGATTTGCAATTGGTCCGCCTCCATCTCGAGCCTCAAAACGTACGACCTACCGACAACTTCCGCTTGATCACCTTTAACGACGATCGCGGTTCCCTCGTCGATTCCGAAACCGATGCGATCCGGATGGCGACTAACGGCAATCCTGAGTCGACTCAATCGGTTCCTACGCAGGAAGTGCTGATCGATGATCACACCACGCAAGAGATCAAACCCCGTGGACAAAGAGGGTTCACTTCGTCCACTCGCAATCATGACACGTGATTGGATAGCAGCCCCCGCGGACGTCCCGCCAATCACGCCGCCGCGTGCAATGAGCTTTTGAAGTTCTTTTTCAACCGGAGTGTTTAAGTAAGCATCAGCAATGCGTTGCTGTGATCCTCCGCCAAACCATACGGCCGTTGCTTCACGAAGTGGCTTGAGAAACTCATCGCTCGATATGACTTTCGGGTCCGACTCATTCAGGACAATGACCTCATCGAATCCACGAGTCTCCCAAAGCTCGTCGAGCGATTGCTTGACGGTGGGTCGCTCGGAGGCGGTGGGAATATAGACGAGCTTGGGATTGGGGCCAGCAAGCTGACGAAACCGTTCAAAAATGCTCGAGGGCAGCGAACCCCCTCCTGCAATAACAAGCTTGGGAGTAGCGTTGTCGGCAAAAAGCGGCTTGGTTGCCTGGCCAGACAAGACTCCCGGTGACGCAATAAAAACCGCCAGGATAATGCCTCGCATGACAGGTATGCGTCGCATGACAGGCATGTCTCGTCCCTCGTTTCCGTCATTCGCGCGGATCCACGCCCTAGGTTCTGTGGGATCATCGCCCACGGACCGTCCACCTAGGGATTGTTCACCCACGGACCGTCCACCGGAGAGCTTGTTTTCATCTTGGTTCGCAGGGGAGTATATTATGGGGTTCTGCGACACTCCAGTCACAGCGTGTTGCCGCCCTTATTGGTGGCGGTCTTTTCGATACTTATCCCAGACGCTGAATCTCGACATGACTTGCTTGCTTCCACGTTCTGTGTTTGTGTTTCCAGTTTGGTTGACGCTGGGTTTGATGGTCGCTCGCGGACAAGAGCCGACCGGCGATGCGCCGGCGGACGTCCAAGCGGCCGAGGAAACCCCTGATCCCATTCTTGAAGTTCAGAATGCCGTGCAAGATTACGCGAAAGCGTTCAACGCACGTGACGTCGACAAGCTCGCAGCAGCGTGGACGGTCGAAGGTGTGTACATCAGTCCGTTGACAGGTGAGCGGACGGATGGACGTGAAGCGCTTCGAGCGCAATTTAAGTCACTCTTTGCCGAGAGTGATGACGTTGGCACTTTGACGTTAGTGAGCGAGACGATCGATTTGGTCTCACCGCGTGTTGCTGTCGAATCCGGACGTGCCTTGGTCGTACAGGGTGATGACACGATCACGACCAGTTACAAGTCGGTCTTCGTCAAAGAAGATGGCAAGTGGTTGCTCGACCGTGTTTCAGAAAATGAAGTTCCGATGGCAACTCTGCGTTACGAAAAGCTGAGAGGCTTGGAGTGGATGATTGGTCAATGGGTCGACGCCAGTGAGGGATACACGTTTGAGGTCGATTGTGCATGGACATCCAACCAAACCTATATCAGTCGCAAGTTTTCCGTGACGGATGCGGAAGGCGTTTCGTCGTCCGGCTTGCAACTGATCGGTTGGGATCCAAAAGAGAAACAAATTCGCAGCTGGTTGTTTGATTCTGACGGTGGATTCGTCAGCGGCGTTTGGACGGAGAGAGATGGAGTGTGGAAAGTCCGATCGACTGCCACCCTCGCTGACGGCTCCAGCGGTTCGTTTGTGGGTGTTTATCGCCAAACAGATGACGGAAACTACACGTGGCAAAAAGTGAATCAGATCATCGATGGTCAGCTTTTGCCAAACCTTGATGAAGTCACCGTGCTTCGCAAATAGATCCCTTCGTAAACCAATTTCAAACGAGTGATCGGATGAAGAGTCAACGAACTTTTTTGTTCACGGTTTTTTGCGGTGCGCTCGCGACATCGCTAATCTGCAGCGATATCTGTGAAGCACAGCGTGGCCGTGGCGGCCGCGGAGGTGGCATCAGCCGTGGTGGTGGAGGCATGAGCCGCGGTGGCATGAGCCGATCGATGCCATCGCGTTCGATGCCGTCACGTTCGATGCCATCGCGATCGCCTTCGATCAATCGCACACCTTCCATGAGTCGTCCGTCAACACGGCCATCCATGCCGAGTCGTCCGACCACTCGTCCGTCGATTCCTTCGTCGCGACCAAGCTTGCCATCGACAGGTCGGCCCAGTCTGCCGTCAACGGGTCGGCCCAGTCTGCCGTCAACGGGTCGGCCCAGTCTGCCGTCAACAGGGCGGCCCAGTCTGCCGTCAACAGGGCGACCCGGCTTGCCTTCAACAGGGCGGCCAAGTTTGCCTTCAACAGGGCGACCCGGCTTGCCGTCAACAGGACGACCCAGTTTGCCTTCCACCGGACGTCCAAGTCTTCCGTCGACGGGGCGACCGAGCCTGCCTTCGACAGGTCGACCCGGTTTGCCTTCCGGAGGAAGACCTTCGTTTGGGAACACACCTTCACGCGGGCAGTTGAACGACTTTTTAAATCTCGACCGTCCATCGACGATGCCAGCTCCAGGTGGTGGCGCTGCTCGTGATTTCTTACAGAACCGTCCTTCCACACTGCCGGCACGTCCGGGGGTTGGCGACCGACCAACCACTCGCCCAGCCTTTCCCGGTGGCGGCGAAAGACCTGGCATCGGTGATCGACCTTCCACGCTTCCTTCCCGACCCGGTGGCGGAGATCGACCAAGCATCTTGCCCGAGCGACCCGGTGTTGGTGACCGGCCAGGCGGTGGTGACCGGCCAGGCGGCGGTGACAGACCCGGTGGCGGAGATCGACCAAGCATCTTGCCCGAGCGACCCGGTGTTGGTGACCGGCCAGGCGGTGGTGACCGACCGGGCGGCGGTGACCGACCGGGTGGTGGTGACCGACCGGGTGTTTTGCCAGAGCGTCCCGGTGGTGGCGATCGGCCTGGGATTGGGGATCCAGGACGACCACGTCCACCCATCGCACGCCCACCTGGCACCCGACCCCCTGGCACCCGACCACCGGGCACTCGACCACCGGGCAACCGTCCCGGTTTGAGACCGCCGGGGTCGCGCCCACCAGGTTGGCGTCCACCAGGAAATCGACCTCCCGGCTGGCGTCCACCTAATTACCGTCCACCCGTCCGACCACCGATTTACGGTGGCGGCTATTGGGGACGATACCCAGGCTTCCGTTGGGGTTGGGGTCGCTACCCGAATACCAACTGGTGGGCGTGGGCTTCGGTCGGTGCGGTGACCGGTTGGTTGGTCGCTACGCCATCGCAACCCGTTTACTGCGACTATGGGACGACCATCTACTACGAAGGTGATCAAGTCTATTACGAAGGCGACGTCATTGCGTCGGCAGATGAATACGCCATTCAAGCGCAGGAAATTGCTGCCGCGATTCCAGAAGACGTGGACCCTGAACAAGTCGAGTGGCTACCGCTCGGAGTGTTTGCACTCGGATCCAGCGACGGTTCGGTCGAAGATTCGACCCTATTCCTTCAGTTAGCGATTAGCAAAGAAGGCATCATTGCGGGAACGTTCCAAAACACGGCGACTGAAGAATCGTTCGAAGTCGAAGGCAGTATCGATCAGGAGTCACAACGAGCTGCCTGGGGACCGGTTGGAAAGTCATGGCCCATCATGGAGACGTTCCTTTACAACCTGACCGAAAATGAAGCCGGTGCGCTGCTCCATTTCGAAGACGGTCAGACGCAGCAGTGGACACTGGTGCGACTTGATGATCCTGAAGGAAAAAAGACGTCCGCCGGCCAGTAAGGCTGGCTGGTGTTGCTACTTGTAACTAGGCGTCGTTTGTGTGAACGACGTCCATCACGGAAATGGCAACAGTATGGCTTCCGAGAAGATTACCGTTTCGAATGGACGCGAAGTACATCGGATCCACCCCGATGATCTCGTTGCCGCGCGGCTTGACGGCTTTTATCGGCCGTTCGAACGCGGTCAAACGATCGTTGGGGAAGAAGGGGTTCTATTTGAAGTGCCCATCGCCGACCTTCCATCGGCGAAACAGGATGGACTTTCCGAACGACTGCAATCCGAACGAGAAGCTTGGAATCGCCAACAAGTCGAATCCGAGCAAAAAGAAGTCGGTCGCGCACCGGTAGCGGCGAATCCAACGGTCACAGTTCGTTCACAGACTTCGGCCGAGCTGAGTCAGCCCACCCGTGTTCTTCCAAAACCGCCCGCGGCTTACCAGTCAGTCCCTAAGGTCCTTACGGAGTTAAGCCTCGCTGAGCAGCAGCAACAACAATACGACGAACAATCAAGCCAAACACTAGAAGAGACCAAAGGTTGGCGCTGGTATCTCGTTTGGTTTCAACAAGTTTACGCCAGGCAAGGAAGCGTCTGGCTCAGGCAGATGCGAGGCACAGGCATTAGCGTTGTCGTGCATGTCGCTGTGTTGATGATCCTTGCCAGCTTGATACTGAACACGGATTCCGGACCGAAGGGTCTACTGCTGACTGCTGCACCAGAAACGAATGCGATCGTCGAAGAAGTCATCATTGAACCGTCACCCCTGGAGATTTCCGAGCCGACCGAAAATATCGAAGCCGCAGCTGCCGCCGAATCGGAACCCGCCAAAATCGAAGTGATCGAAACGCCCGATTTCGCCGGCGCAATCAAAGGTGACGCGATCAAGCCGCCAGCTCTGCCCGGCGACGCGGGATCGGGCCGAAGTCGCTCCATCAAACGAGCAAGCTTCTTTGGCAAACGCGTCGCAGCGGTGAACTACGTCTTCGTGATCGACAACTCAAACAGCATGACGGGTGGTCGATTCGAAACGGCTCTGAACGAGTTGATGATCGCGGTGAATCAGCTGACACCACGACAGCGCTTTTACGTGTTGTTTTATAGCGACACGGCTTACCCAATGTTCCATCCCTCGCCGGCTCAACAACTCGTTCCGGCGACTCCAAGAAATAAACAGCGTCTCAGCCAGTGGCTGACAACTGTCGAACTGTGTAATCGGACCAATGGGAGAGAAGCTATCACCGCTGCATTCGCGTTGAAACCTGACGTGATCTTCGTGCTGGGGGATGGAGCTTTTACGGATAATGCGGCAGATCATTTTGCAGCAAATCCGCAAAGCAAAATTCCTCTTCACACGCTCGGCATGGAAGTGAAAGCGAAAGACGCGGACTCATTTGAAAGGTTGGCAAAGGCAAATGGTGGCACTTACAAAGATGTTGGTGTGGCACCGGGAGCACGTGAATTGTTTCGGATGAATCCTCGACCGAGAAATAAAGTGCCCGGAAAAGTCTGGGGATTGAAGCTGAAACCCAGGCCCAATTAACGAAGCGTCGCGATACGTCTGTCTCACCCCCAGTAGCGACTCTCTTTTCTAATGCACCTCGCCCAATGCCCCTGTTGTCGAGTCCCTTGTGAAATAAGAGACGAGGACGTCGGTCGACGCATCAAATGTTCTGAATGTGGTGAAAGGCTATTCGCTTCACATCTCGTTGGTTCAGAGACAATCTCAGTCGTTTGTGATCAGTGCGGTAAGACGAATGAGTTTGCAAGTACGAGCGCTGGCCTGCAAATGGAGTGTTCTTGCGGACAATCGGTTAAGGTTCCATCGGTTCTTCTGAAGCCATCGCTGCGTCCCTCCAGTCGCTCCCATCCTCATCGACGATCACCAACCCGCAACGCAACGACCATTAGCGAAGGGAATGGCAACGAGGCCCAAACAATCCAATCGAATGTCGCCGAACAGGTTGAAGTCAATTCTCCATCGAAAGACTCAGTAGTCGAAACGCCGACCGTCGATGCAGCATCGAAAAACGATTCGCCTGATCAACCAACACCTTCGTCTCGTCGCACACGCAGGGCGGACCCTGTTTCCACGATCATGTTGGCAACGGTCGTAGTCTTCTTGATGGTTGCGACGGTGATGTACTTCCGCCGCGATGCGTCCGCCGCAACGGAAATCGCCCAAAAAAAGAACGGCGCGGTAGAAAACACAACAGCAACCGACAGTGATTCTGGACGCTCAACAGCTGATGCTTACGAGAGCAAGCTGATCGATTCATCCGAAAATGCGGCAACGGAATCAACGGCGATGATTTCCTCTGAGATTCCGGATTTGCTCGCCAGCACGTCGCTTTCGAATGTCTCCGTACGCTTGATCGATACAAACGAGAACGAAGGGAAGTTTAACGATACATCTCTCTTCCCCATTCCACCTGCGCCCCTCTACGCGATTCCGGAACCGACCGAGGCACGACCGCGTCTTGGAATCTCCGAGGAAAGACAGCCGTACATGACGCTTCGAACTGGCGTCGTTGACGCATTTGACGCTTACGAAGAAACCCAGCAACTTTCACAACTCTCCGAACAGTCGCAATCCGACGCCGATCGTTTTGCCTATCAACAATCGCTCGGGCGCACGCTCGCCTTAGTCAAACATGTGCACCAGTTGGCAAGTGACCAGCAGAATACCGAGCATGTGAATAGCATGCGTTATCTTCTGTCTTACCTTTATTACCAAGCCGGTCATTTACCTGAATCCTGCATCATGGGCTTAGCTGTTGCTCGGTGGGGTGATGTGGATGAGCCCTCTACCAAAGAAGCCGCACTGATCGCCATGGCCTCGGCCCAGGAAGCCAACGAAATCCAATGGGGCTCATCCGAACAGCTGGGCGAGCTTGCAATGATGCTAGAGATCGCAAACGTCATTGCCGATCGCTGGCCCAAAGATGATCAACTGGGATCGATCTGGATGAATCTCGGCTATCTGTACGAGGCATTTAATCAGCCTGACCATGCAATTCCGCTCTATCAAAAGGTATCGCGTCAATCAGATCTTTATGCGGAATCACAAATTGCTGCCGGGACCGCTATTTGGCTGATCACGCGCCGAAACGCACTCCGCGACGATGCGTCTCTTGATAAACAACGGATGCGACAGGGTAAGGCTTTCTTGAAACGCGGATTGGAAAGACTTGAAAAATCGAAGACTCCACTGAACCAACAAATCGTTGAAGTTCGGCTCGCACTCGCCCAGATCGCGATGTTCGAAAAACAACATGAAGAAGCAGTGAGTTGGCTCACGATCGGTAAGGACTCCCTTGTCAATCGAATTCGTCTACCGGGTGATTCCAACGGCAAGAATGCGAAACGCAACGACGTGGAGATCGATGAATCGACGGCGAGGCAGATCTTTGACCTACTTTACTTTGCCAATCAACAACTGGGACGAGGCGTTGCCGCGAATCAACTTCTCGAACAGATGGTCGAGAAAATCGACTCGGTCGAAATCGATTTGGAAGCTCGTTTGTTCTACACGCTTAAACGTGCCTCCGATCGATTAACCGCCAAGGCTGTCATCAGCCGAAACGACATTGACGGTTTTGCGGAACTCAGTGAGCCAATTCTCGTCGACGAAGAGAGATTCCCGACCGACAGTTTGTTATGGCTTGCCGAGATATGGGCGCAGTTTTCCGAACGAGCTAACTCACCGACACTCATCCAGCGATGTGCGAGCGAAGCTGGCAAGATTTATGAAATCGTCGTTTCGCGAACAGACTTTCCAAACGCATCGCTGTCATCTGCGCAATTGCGACAAATTGAGTTGCTGCAGACAGCTGGGAAGACACAAGCTTCTCTCAAGCTAATCGAAGACTTGCTCGCGAAGACACCGAACGCCATCGCCCTGCAAATTGCTGCCGCCAAGGCGTTGCAAGAGCGCGGAATGCAGTCTCGAAAGATCGCGGATGTGCAAACCGCGATTGATGGTCCGAGCGGATTTTCGCCGATCTGGGGATGGGGGAAAACGGTCCAGTCTTTGTTCGCTTTGCGGTGGTCACCGTCGGGCACCGACCGGCACGCGCAACAGTTGCTTCTTTCCCAATTTCATTTGGCGCAGTGCCAGATTGCGATCGCCCAGCAGATTTCCGACGCGCGTGATCGTCAGTCGAAATTGTCTGAGATCGATCGCTCTCTACAACGCATGCTGACGACGATGAGCAAAGACAATCCGTGGTATGAAAAATTTGAGTCACTGCAAGCAGCGACGAAGAAGAATTGACACGTCGAGCTGCAACCTCTGGGCAACCAACATTCGGTATGATTGCATCATTCGATCTTCTTGACTCATCGGATGCTGTGCTATGCCGGAAGCTTCATTAGAAGAAGTCCTCAAAGAAACACTCGCTGATTATCGACTGACTCGTGGTGAAAAACGGATCATCACGAAGATGGTCGATCGTATCTCCCATGATGAACACCAACTTGCATTCGCTCGCAACTACGCATTCAAATTGTTGCGAGATGCACTGAGTCAACCGGGAGCTCTAGAAGCGGTTGACTGGCTGGAAGATGTGCTAAAAGCGCTTCAGCCGCGACTGTCCAACGATCAAACGGGAGAGGAATCAGAGGCTTACTTTAGCCCCGACGATCCATGCGTTCGCCGCATCATTCGGTTATTTGATTCAGCGAAAGAATCGGTCGATGTTTGCGTTTTTACGATCACCGACGATCGAATCAGCGATGCCATCCTGGAAGCACATCGTCGCGATATAAATGTCCGGATCATCTCAGATAACGACAAATCCGAAGACCTCGGTTCGGATGTTGATCAGTTGCAACGTCGTGGTGTTCCTGTACGTGTCGATCAAACGGATTATCACATGCATCACAAGTACGCCATCTTCGATCGACAACATCTTTTAACAGGCAGCTACAATTGGACACGGAGTGCCGCGACCAGTAACGAAGAGAACTTCATTATCACACGTGATGCCTCTTTGCTGCAGCGATTCCGACGAGAGTTTGAGCAGTTGTGGAAGCAACTGGGCTAATCGTCTCCCACGGCGCATTCGCGCTATCGAATCCGCTTACACGACCGTCCGCAACGAGAATCTTTTGTGTCAGAACGGCCGCCTGATGATGACGTTCGCCTCTGGCAGCTGGTCCATTACTTTCACGATTGTCTTGCCGCTCAAACGGACTGGGCACATACCATCAATATTTTCGCGCAGCGTGACTTGACCACGTTGCCATTGTCGTCCTCCGAACAACATCAACTCGGCGCCGATGGCGAGCTGTCTCTTTCGGACCCCCATGCGATCGAACTGGCAAAACGCGTTTCCGTTTCGGGCGATCAAATGTCACTCGTGCTCGGTGCCTTATTCCTTGTCGGGACCGCGCCCGCAAAAGACGACCAAAATGGGAAGCAGTTCTGCGCTCCACTCCTGGAGGTGCCATTAAGTCTGCACGATGACTCAGGATCCGTTCTCATCAAGCCCGAAGAATCAGCGTTTATTGTCAACTACAGTCTCGTGGGTGAATTGCTGAGCGGTGAACAAGATGACCTACAAGACCGCATGTCAGAGTTGTCCGAAGTCGTGCCGGACTTTCCCATCGACGCAGAAGAATTTCAAGATTTTTGGAATCGATTTCGTTTGATCGCGCCCGAGTTAGCCATCAGCCAACAACTTCCAGAGAGACGTAAATCGAAGAATTCCAAACAACGCCTTCTCCCGATAGACAACGCGTCGACAGCAGAGAGCTGGGATGCCGATCAACTGGAGATGATCGATTTCTATTCTCCTCGAATCCCCAGTGAGTCGAATTATCGTCTGTTACCGGCCACCGCGATCATCTTCGGACCGAAAGCAGGTCGATCTCTCTCCGCATTAGCCGAGCTACGAGCGATGACAGACATGCCGCTGTCACGCACCGCGTTCGGTTCCGTATTTGATCCTGCAACTCCCACACGCACGCCGATTGATGATCCGTCGCATGATGGCCCCGAAGATGTTTACCCTCTACCGCTTTCACCGGCACAAGAGTCAATCATCAAGAGTGCTCGACGCGAACCGCTGACCGTTGTGACCGGTCCGCCAGGCACAGGAAAGTCCTACACCATCACCGCCATCGTATTGGACGCTATCCGCCGTGGTGAATCGGTGCTGGTTGCATCACAAATGGATAAAGCGGTCGAAGTCGTCGCAGATCATGTTGAGGAAACGGCAGGATCCCTTTCAATTGCTCGCTCAGGTGGTCGCGCCGCCCAGCGTCAACTGGCGAAGAAGGTATCCGATCTCACCGGACCACGGAGCGACATCAACGCAGTTCCTGAGGCGACGATCAAAGAGTCTCAGGAAAACCATTTTGCATTAATGCGTCAACTGCAAGAACTGGAATCAGGCTTTGGGCAGGTGCTGGAACGTGAGCAGCATTGGAGTCGTTTGCGTGAGGAAGTCGAACTGGCCGGATCCGTGTTGCCTCGACCGCCGGCGAAAATCTCCGACGCAGCCATTCGGAAGGCAGCAGCGGAAATGGAACGGATCCGAGTGGTAGAGGAACGTCCAAGCGTCATTCGAAGATGGCTCAACCGTTGGCGAGTGGCTCGCGTTCGCCGACAGTTACAGATTCCGAAACAAGAGGAGATTTCGCTTCAAGATTTACGTGCTCTCATCGCCTACCACTCGATGACCCTGCAAATGCACGATATCGAACGTTCATTCCGATCCGTCATGCCGGCAGATCAAGCTTGGAATGCGCTGAAGCGTGTCGAGCGTGAACTTCGGAGTTCTTCTATCGAACAATTGAACCTTCATCGATCGAAGCGGCTACGGCGGCTTCTCAGTGACTCCAGCGATCGCGCGGCCCTACGTGACTTGGCGGCCCTCCTGAGACGGCGCAAGGAAGATCTCAAGATTCAATTGCAACAATCACTCACAGCCGAATTGTTGCTGGACGCGTTTCCAGCCTGGGCCTGCACGAGTCGCACACTTTGTGAGATCTTGCCGGCGACACCGGGACTGTTTGATTTGGTCGTGATTGACGAAGCGTCACAGTGTGACCTCGCACTCGCTTCCGTCGCGTTGATGCGAGCTAAGCGAGCGGTGGTTGTCGGTGATCCCAACCAGCTTCGTCATGTTTGCTTTCTCAGCCGAGCAAGGGAACAAGCTTCTTTTGTTCGGAATAAACTCTCGGAGAAGATGCAACTCCGATTCCAATACCGACGAAGTTTGTTTGACGTAGCATCGGATTCGGTGGAGACACGCAACTTCTTTTTCTTGAACGAACACTTTCGATCGCATCCTCAAATCATCGATTTCTCCAATCGCCAATTTTACGACGGCTCACTGAGCATCATGACTGAGCGACCGTCAACAGGTTTACAGAAAGCCATTCGAATTGAACATGTCGACGGTTGTCGCGTTCTCGAGTCCAGCGTTAACCCTACGGAACTAGCCCGCGTCATTTCAATTATCGACGAACAGGTCGCTGCGAACGACAACCGAAGCATCGGTATCATCAGCCCTTTTCGGGATCAAGCTGATGCGATCAAAGAACAACTCGTGCGTCACTTGTCGGCAGAGTCGCTGCGAAAGCATGACTTGGTCGTTGGCACAGCACACTCACTTCAAGGAGATGAAAAAGATATCGTCATTCTTTCGACATCGATTGATGGCGATTCCCATCCGGCTTCCTTGCGATTTCTGGAATCACCGAATCTCTTCAATGTTGCCGTTACACGTGCTCGAGAACAACTAATCATCGTCACGTCCGTTTCGGCAGAACAGCTTCCTGTTGGCATGCTTCGTGAGTTTCTAGTCCATGCCGAATCGAACTGGCAGAACGGACAAAAATCGAACGTGACGGAGTGTGAACTGGAACAAGAGATCATCCATCAATTGGATGCTGAAGGCATCCCCTGTTTGGCTGGATACCAGGCAGCTGGAACTCGCATCGACATCGTTGCCGTCGGTGAGCGGCGCTCCGTTGCCATTCTTTGCGATCGACCCAAACGCACCGATTGGGAGCAGGTTTTGGAGACGCAACGGCGACTATCGCGTGCCAGCTGGACCACAGTACGTTTATCACGTCGCCTCGTTGAACAACACTGGGACGTCTGTATCAACACCATTCGAAAACAACTCGGTTGAATCGTGATGAACGAAGAGCAAACCAATCCGTATGCTCCACCGAGTGCGCCCTCGCAAGTACGGACGGTGGACGCCCAGGTTGTCAAAGGCAAACGGACGATTCTCGGTTTCATTCTTGCGAGCATTGGCGTGGCGGGATACTGCTTTTTCACTTGGATTCTGTTAGCTTCCAATGGCCCAGATCGAAAAGCCGGCTTGTTGTTCTTGTCGAATGTACCCACGTATTTGCTTTGGTTAATTCTGTTGATTCGCGGTCACCGAGTCGCTGCGGTTTTCGGGTTTACGACCGTCGTTGCCCAAGCACTGATCACCGGGTCCATGCTAACGATTGGAATTGGTAGCACGGACCAGGTCCTGCGCATCAATGGGGCGATTATGGTGATTCAAGCTGCGCTTTCCGCGGTGGTATTCGTGCTGGCCCGACGAACAAGCAGAACAGCGTCGGCGCCGTAGAGCTCCGTTGGAAACGCGCGTTTCTGTACGTCAGTCGCCTTGGCCGCTGTAGGAATCACACGCGCTCCCAAGATCGCTCGGCTCGCCGTGTATAGTGTGCGAAATCGATTCGTCTCGAATACAGACGGAATTGCCCCACCGTATTGAGGAAATATGACACGTCCACTCACGGGTTACCTCATCGTCTTTACCGTTTGTTTGCTTCCTACATCACGAGCAGACGAAGCAAACGGTATGAATGCAACGCAAGCGTTACGCTTGCTCGAGCAACACTGCACACACTGTCATAACGCGGAAGATCGTGAATCAGGAATACAAGTGGACCATCTCGATGGAACCTTTCCTGATGAGCGAATCAAATTGTGGGAAGTGATCGCAGAGCAAATCGATTCGGAATCGATGCCGCCAGAAGACGAACTGCAGCTATCAGAGATTCAACGCAAGGAATTAATCGAGTGGATTGAAGAGTCATTAGTCGTTGCTCGTTCGCGACCCGTTCCCAAAAACGGATCCGTCCGACGGCTGACGGTCACGCAATATCAAAACACGCTACGTGATTTGCTGGGACTGCGGGAGAATCTAAGTGACATACTCCCGGCGGATGGCGTTTCAAAACATGGCTTTACCAATCAGCCACAAAGTCTATCGCTCTCGCCATTGCTTCTCGAGGCATACTTCGACATCGCACAACAGGCATTTGATCTGTGCGTTCCGAACGAGGATCCTCCCAAGATTCAGAGTTTTCAGATGGATCTCGGTGAGAACATCAACGTTGATCCGTATCCGGACAAGTTGATCTTGGGCGCCAACAGTCATCTGCTACCCAACAGCGATTTCGTGGTGAAGCAATTGGTCCCTGAAAAAGAGTTTTCGTTTGAACCTGTCACGATGCAAACGCAATGGCGTTTCAATGAGGGTTACCAAGGCAATGCGACGGTACGTGGATGGAGAGAGTACAACAGCATTTACCACGCGGTCTTCGCCTGTATGCGCGGAGCAAATGGCTACCCGAAAGGCAGAGCTTACACGGTTGTGCCAGAAGGATTGCTTCTGAGACCAGCGGTTCCGAGCAACGGACTGTTCAAGATCGATAGCACTTACGGGCCGCAGGCCAACTTCAAGGTCTCGTTAAGGGAACTTCCGGATCAAGGCCGCTTCCGTGTGACGGTAACCGCAGCAAAGTATCACGATGCACTTTTGCTTGACGATTCGATTCCAATCCTTGAAGAGCCATCCACTTCCCTTTCACTGGAACGTTCAGGTAACGACGCTCAGATTGAACTGGATGAATCAGGCGTTTATCAACTGAACATCGATGCGGGTTACGATGAATCAACAAGTGGAAACAAGAAACAAAAAGGCAAGCGATCAAAAACGGTTCGCGTAAAACTGAACAATCTCGTTGTCTCCGGTGACTTGAATCAACCCGCGTTTCTTGTTGTGCGACTGGATGCCGGTCCATTGACGATCGCGACCGAACTACCCGACGGGATGACATTGGACGGCTTGGCACTGAGACAAGTACCTAAGGCGCACAAACTAGCGAGTGCCTATCAACACTTCGAACAAAGCTCTCCGCTACTCGGTGTTCATCTCGGTCTTCGACGTGATTGTGGAACGACGATGAGTCCCGTTGGTCGTCCGCAAGTTGTCGCCAACACGAAGCCGCAACAGTTTGTCTTCGAAGGTACCATCGGCAACTTCCCCGACCCGGATGTACAACCGGCCAACGATAACTACCTGGCTGGACTTCGCGATCTGGGCGTTCGTTGCGAGTACACCGATGGTAGAGATCGTCCTCGATTGATCATCAAGTCGATACGGTTCGAAGGCCCCTATTTTGACTCGTGGCCATCGAAACCCCAACGTGATTTGTTTCCCGAGAATACTCCCGACGAAGACCCTGAGTCGCGTGCTCGTGTGTGGATCCGTTCATTTGCAAGCCGTGCGTTTCGACGACCCGTGAACGAGGATGAACAGCAGGCACTCATCAACGTCTGGAAAGATAGTTTCACCGAACACGACAATTACCAACAAGCGATCAAAGATGTTTTTATCGTCGTGATGACCTCTCCACAGTTTTTGTTCTTGACTGAACGGAGTTCGACTCCTGAACCCGAGACCCTTGATGGCTACGAACTGGCGTCCAAACTTTCATACTTCCTCTGGAATTCTCCACCCGACGGAAGGTTGCTCGATTTGGCTTCAAGCGGGCAATTACACGCAAGCGTAAGATCCGAAGTTGATCGATTAGTTCAGGATCCGAAGTTTCATCGGTTCGCCCATGAGTTTGCGTCACAGTGGCTTTCTCTCGACAAATTGGAAGTTGTCGAAACAGATCGAACGCGATATCCATCTCTAACACGTTACGCCAAACGGGAGTTACGAAAGGAACCAACAGCCTTTTTGAAGTTTCTTATCCACCAGAATCTTCCCGCCAGGCATCTTGTGCAATCGAACTACACGATGGCGAATGAAGTCGTAGCTGACTATTACGAACTTGATGAGCGTGTAGATAGCGGCTTCGATTTTGTGCCGGTCCTGCACGACAGTCCACACTTGGGCGGATTGCTGACTCACGCTGGCACCCTTGCCGGATTGTCGGATGGACGAGAATCCAATCCGGTCAAACGAGGTGCATGGCTAGCGCGCAAGATCATCGATAAACCACCCGCCGATCCGCCACCAAACGTTCCTGAACTGGAAGAAGACATTTCTGGTCTTAGTCTTCGCGAACGATTGGAACGGCATCGAAATCAGAAGGGATGCGTGAAGTGCCATATGGGCATCGACCCTTGGGGAATGCCGTTTGAGCAATATGACGCTGGCGGCCGATGGAAAACCGCCGACGTCGACGCTCGCTCGACACTGCCCGATCAAACGAATATCGGCGGAATGATCGAACTCAAACGATATTTGGCCGAACAGCAAATCGACCAAGTCGCGTTTAGTTTTGTAAAACATCTCGCGATTTACGCGATTGGGCGTGATTTGACCTACAACGAGATTGAGCAGCTGAAGAGCCAGTGTTTAGAATTGAAGTCCAACGAATATCGACTCCAAGACCTCGTCCACCTGGTGGTGGCGAGTGAGCCTTTTATGACCAAGTAGATTGGGTGTTCATGATGGAATTTCGTCTGCACCGTCGATCCGTTCTTCAAGGCATGGCGGGCATGAGCCTGGCGCTGCCCGTTTTGGAGGCGATGGGTGACGAGGTTACGGCGCAACTGCCCCGACGGTTTTGCGCAGTCTATACCGCCAATGGAATGTCCTTGCCGAAATCTGAACACGGCAATGATCAGTGGCGATGGTTCCCCACAACCGAAGGTCGCGATTTCGAATTCGGTAAGTCAACCGAGCCGCTGACGCCCTTTCGAGATTCCATTAGTTTCATGGGTGGCCTGTACCACAAGAATGGTCTGAAAGCTGACCCACATATGTGCTCGGACATGTGGCTGACGGGCGCAGCGTTGCACAACTCGCGGCCTGGCAAATTCAACTCGGTAGGTCTAGATCAGATCATTGCCTTGCATACGAAGCAGTTCTGTCGACAACCTTCGTTGGTCCTGTCAATTGACGCTGGCGTTGGTTTTTTGTCTCGTACCGGAACGATATCGTACAACCTGGAAGGCAAACCGATTCCGGCTGAGAACCAACCACGCAGAGTCTTTGATCGTCTCTTTCGAGGCGACCGATCATCATTGGAGGCAGAACGTCAGCTGTTGAAACGGCGGATGAAGCTGGTGGACGCCGTTGCCGAAAATGCGCGCACGTTGCAGCGGAATCTCGGACAGTCTGATCGGGCGACGATGGATCAGTACATGACATCGCTCAACGAACTGGAGTCGCGACTGATCGCGTCAGAAAGATGGATCGATATTCCGTTGAAAGATCAAGACCACTCACATTTACGCTTGGACGTTGCCGCCGAGGACGACCCGGGTGAGTACTACCGCGCAATGTTCGACCTCATCTCGCTCGCCTTTGATGCGGACATTACACGCAGCGTAACGTTCATGCTCAATCGCGAGGATGGCATGGGCATCAGCGATACATTCCCAATTAAGCTTGGGCTGGGCGAAACTCATCACCAACTATCGCACAAAGGCGATAAGGATGGGATGATGCGTTTTGCGAAGTACGATCGATTTCTCAGCGAACAACTCGCGCACTTCTTTGGGCGCTTGAGCGAGTATCAAGATGTCGACGGTAGCGTTATGGATAACACGATCGTTTTATACGGTAGTGGTGCAAGCACGACTCACTACCCGAAGAATTTGCCGACGTTGATCGCGGGCGGTGCCAACATGGGCTTGCAACATGGCACGCATTGGCGCGATGGTGAAACACAAATGTCAAACTTGCATCTTAGCATTCTTCGATCGATGCAGATCGAAGCTGAATCGTTTGGAGACAGTACGGGCGTGCTGTCCAATTCGATTTTCACAAAGGTTTAGTCAACTTGGCAATCACTGACGCCTAGTCCATTCGAACGCCGATCGTCAACAGGATATTCGCGTAGCGTTGTTGATCCGCCGTTTGGACGGTCAGCACGTGATCGGGTGTGCTCACGGCTTCGTAGAACTTCCATTTATCGACCGGCTGCAACTCTAGATCGACGCCAGATTCCTTGATTGTCTTTCGATAGTCGTCCCAGACCGGGGGATCTCCGTCCAGAGCATAGGGACCGCTCGTTTCCGTCTCCATCGTCTGAATGGCCTCGACAGGCACAGCCGACAGTAACGCTTCGAGCACTTGGTTGCAGGTCGGAACACCCGGCATCAGATTCAGACTGATCAGCTCCGCACGCGGTCCACGCTTGCTTGCTGCTGGATAATTGCCGTCGGCAATCAGCACCGTGCTGTGATGCCCAGCAGCTGCCAGGATTGCGGAAATCTGTGGGTGAATTAGTTTGTGTCGCAGCATGGGTTGGCAATTAGTCTTGGGTGCGGATATCGATAGGATCAGATTTCGATAGGATTTTAGGCAGCTGCGTGCTCGAAGCACGGGCCTCTTGCAATCGTCAACTTGCGGGAAAAATCGCAAGTTCTGATCCTTCATCACGAATAGTGCATTTTGTGGTGACACCGGATGGGTGATCAAGACTGGCAAGAAGACTACAGTAGTCAGCCAAAAGCGATCGACACAACCACTCGGTCTCGTGCGTTTGTCGATCCATAAACTCGTCGCGTCGTATTGTGACGGAGACATCTGTTGCCGGAAAGCCTGCTAAATCGTCGCTTGAAGCTGGGTAATTTTTTGGGCATCGACCTGTTCGTGCATTGGTCGTTCGCCTTAGTCGTTGCCTATGTTGCGATCAGCACTCGCGATGGTGGAACGACCGGAATGGCATTTGCCATCGCTCAACTGCTTGGCGTGTTCCTGTGCGTGACATTGCATGAGTATGGCCATGCTATGGCGGCACGCCGGTTTGGCATTGGAACAGCCGATATTACGTTGTTGCCCATCGGTGGTGTCGCCAGACTCAAGAGCATGCCCAGGATTCCTTGGCAAGAGCTGGTCGTCGCGTTGGCAGGCCCAGCGGTTAACGTCGTTATCGCGGCGATGATTGTGGGCGGACTTTGGATCTTCACCGATGGGATCATTTTGCGAGGATTGGCCGCAGAAGTAAAAGACTACCTGGGGATCGAAGTCATCGATGAGGCATTGGCTGAATCCTTGTTTCAGATCCTGGTAGCGCCTTCATGGCTTAGCTACATCACCGTCATGTTGGTGGTCAACTGCTTCTTGGTTGCTTTTAACATGATCCCGGCATTCCCGATGGACGGCGGACGCGTTTTCCGAAGTGTGTTAGCAATGGTTTCGGATTACCGAAATGCAACCGTCATTGCTTCCCGGGTTGGTGTCGTCTTGGCGGTCCTTATGGCATTCGTCCTTTTAAATGCCAATCCCACGAATCCCATACCTATTCTGATCGCTGCCTTTATTGGGTACGCAGGGCTTGCCGAAGCGAGGCAGGTAACGGTGATGGAATCGGTTCGGGGTCTAACGGCAGGCCGAGTGATGATTCGATCTCAAGCCTCCATCCCGATGGACCTTCCGTTAAACGAAATCCGCCTTTGTTGGCAGAGCAGCAGTGCACCAGCTCTTCCCGTTGTTACGTCGGACAGCCGTGTGATCGGGATGCTGAGACTGACAGATATTGCCGAAGCTCTTGCCACGGGTGTGGATCCGGCGACTACTGCGGCTCGGTTGGTTGACCGGGGCACGCGTGTGGCGACGCTACGCGAAAACGACGCTTTGGAATCGGCACTACTGCGTGCTGGAAAACATGGCCGTCAGATTCCCGTGGTCGATGAACAGGGTCTGTTGACGGGTATCGTCGATCTCGACTCAATGCTTGCTCGTGCCGAAATCTCACGGCACGCGCCGATGACTTTGAACGAAGTTTCTTAGAAATGGATGAGGCGTCCGGACAGTGAATTCGTGTTTACCGTTCTAGCCCAACACGCTCACTTCAGAAACCAGAAATGCGACCAACCAGGCTGCGATGATCCAGACGATTGAAGCCGATAGCGACATCCGCTCCGCCTTTTTCGTATCGCTAGATTCCACAGGCAGTTGCAATCCTGGAGATCCACTTGATTTGCTATTCATCTCTCACCCAGCTTGGTTACCATCCGGTGGGTCGTTCTGGATTCACACGAACGGATCACCGACTGCCCAACGGTTTGCTGAGTTACATGATCGGTAGGATCGCTGCTGGCGGATAAGCGGAAGAGCCGGAACAAACCGGACAAAGGTTTCAAAGTTTCCCGGACCTCGCACAACCGTGATAATCGGAAGAGTCGGTGTTCAGCTATTGAGGTATCTAGCTAGTAGGTGATTGGGAATTGAGGATCTGGTAACGAACCGAAAAAGCTAACCCCTAAACCCCTTAACAGCTTCTCCCCTACCGTCGGGGATTGATCGGTGATGCTGCGTTTTGGAGTGCGCCGATGTAGACCGACGCAATACGGAAGATGAAGAAGACGAAAACCAAGATCACCGTCACTCGGATAAGGACGGTGGCGATGCCCGAAAGCACGCGGATCGCTGTTTTCGCCCGTTCGTCATATTCCTTTGCGAGGTACTCCATCGATTCGGCATCGGTCCCGGAGAACTCAGAAATCTCTATGCGTCCGATGAAGTCCGGCGGAAACAGTTTGGTCGCTTCGATCGCTCCAGCCAACGAAGCGCCTCCACGGATCGCTTTCTCCGCGTCGTCCGCCGCAGCACGGTAATAGTCACTATCGGTGCTATCCAATGCAAGTCGGATGGATCGAATTGGATCGAGTCCTGCATCCAATGCGAGCGCAAGCGTCCAGGCGAAACGAGCAATCGTGATCGTTTGGATTGCATCGCCTGCCTTTGGGATTGCGTAGACAAGGGGGATCAGGTTTTGAACGCCACCGACATTCCGCTTGTAGCCCAAGATCGCAAGCGTGATCAGACCCGCGAAAGAGCCGACATACAACCAAAAAATCAAGACACCTTTTCCGCCACGCAGTCCGAACCCAAGAATGTCGGTCATCTGCCCGCCTGACGCAGGGGTCAAAATCCCCATCAGGTAAATCAGCAGCGAGAGAATCCCAACTGCGGCAACAAGCTGCAGCATCGGCCAAGCGATCGATCGAATGAAAAGTCTTCGCGACTCCATTTGATGACGGTAATGCTCCGACAACGTGAGCAACGTCCGCTCCATCCGCCCGGTCGCCTCACCGACGCGAACCATGGATGTCATGAGTGGTGGAAAGAACTTCTCCTGTTCCATCACGTCGCTTAGATGCTCACCCCGTTTGGCTCCATCGACCAACTTCATCATCGCTGCTTGTTGCGCACCGGATGCGTTGGAAGCCTCGGTTTCGAGCAGTCGAACGAGATCGACGCCGGCTTTGAGACCAGTACCGAATCGATGACAGAAATTCGCTGCCGCAGAAAGTTTCATGCGTTGTCGAAAAGCCTGGGATAACGAGAGCGGGCACGAAAAGAGGTGGTCCGCATTGCAATCATTGTCGTTCGACCACCATCGCTCCAGTAGAGGGAGTCCCCAGGCAGAGGCGGTTTATCTAAAAAAAGCCCGGCTGCGGCTCGAAAGCGGGTAATTCGCTAACCAGCAACAGTTTCACGCCGCCTGCCGCATTGAATTCGGAGCTTGCGGTGAAACCGATGTGACAGCGGCAAAAGCCTGTAGATTCTCCTCGACCTGTTTCAACTGTTCGGCCGCCGTCTGCGACACGTCGACAAACAGCGTCGGGACTCCAGCGATCTCACACCACGTCGCGTTCTGATCACCGAGCATTTCCATTCGGATCGCCAAACCCATTGATTCAGCCCGTTTCAATTGCTGCTTCAGCCGTTCGACAACATTTTTGCTCATGGCGACATCCAAAGGTAACCCGAAGCATCAACCAGGAATCACACCGATACACTCGCTGAAACGAATCTCAGCGGGGCAACAAACCACCTGTTCCCAACAAAAGGCTGGCGTTGTGGCAATCTGTGCGGGGACGATCGTCCGTCCTGTAGCAAATGCAACGGCTTCGACGATAGGTCACAGCAGGGAACGTGATGTTTCAAGACAACTTGTCAACGAACGAGCGTGAGTCCCGACAGCCCTTCGCAACAAGCCGAACATTCATCAAGGTTGAAATCGAGGCGATGCAGCCGCAGTCCAATCAAAATCCGCCCCATTCGGATCAAGAAGCTCACTTGCAGTACCTGAAATCGGAGCTGCGAAAAATGCAGTCGTTGGCTGCGTTGGGAGAACTCACCGGTACTGCTACCCATGAGTTCAACAACTTGCTGATGACGATCATCAATTACGCAAAACTGGGCATCCGAAATCGTGATGACGCAAGTCGCGACAAGGCGCTCAATAAAATCCTCGATGCGTCCCAACGAGCGGCCAAAATTACAGGCACGATTTTGGCGCAAGCGCGCAATCGAAGCGATTCGCTGGAAGCAACCGACTTGAACGCGATCATTTCGGACTCTTTGGTGCTGCTCGAGCGAGAGATGCGGAAATACCGCGTGGCCATCGAAACCGATCTCGATCCCAATACACCTAAGGCACTCGCGAGTGGAAACCAGATTCAACGGGTGTTGTTGAATCTTCTCATCAATGCACGTCAATCGATGCCCGACGGCGGTTCCATCTTGTTGCGGCTCGGGTTGAGCGGAGAAGGGGACATGGTTGAGCTGGTCGTTCGGGACAACGGTTGCGGGATTCCGCGTGAGACGCTGCCAAACATCTTTGACGCGTTCTACTCCACCAAAGATGGTCCGGACGAGTCAGGGAAGGGCGGAACGGGTCTCGGCTTAGCAGCTTGCAAAGAGATCATCGATGCTCACAACGGTCGAATCCGTGTCGAGAGCACCGTCGGTCGCGGCACCGCCTTCATCATTCGGCTCCCAATCGCACAAGATGCCCAAGCCGCCGCTTAACAGCGCGAGACGCAGCGCGAAACCAACCGCAGACGCCAGAGTCAATCCGTGCGTCAACGGTTGAGAGCGGTGTGTGTCCTGAGTGATGGGACTCGTGGCCCTCTTGGCCTCGCCCACTAGTCGGAGACCTACCATCGGTCCCATTCGCGCGCTGGTTGTGCAGATCGTCGCGCTGTGACATCCGAGCGGAACGGCAATCCCTGCTCGAGCGTATTGGCACGTGATGTGCAATTTGACTCCTTCAAGAATGATTCGAATTCCCAATCTTTGAGGATGCCTTGATGTCTGCGCATGAAATTCGTTGCCGCTATTTTTCACAAGAGGATCTACTCGGTTCCGGTTGCCTGGACATCCAAATGGCTATGGACGCGGCGGAAGAGGGGATTCGAGCTTTTGATCAGGGCGATGTTTTATTTCCTGAAAAGATCGTTCAGATCTTCAACGACGATACGCAGGAAAGAATCAACTGTCTGCCGGCAACGTTTAAGACTCGAAAGATCTGTGGCGTTAAATGGGTTTCCGTCTTTCCACCCAATCCTGTGCGTCACGGAATTCAGAACTTATCCGCCGTCATCATCCTCTCGGAAATTGAACGAGGGTTCCCCATCGCGTTTATGGAAGGCACGCTGTGCAGCAACGTGCGCGTCGGCACGATGGGCGCAGTGGCAGCAAAGTACTTGGCGCGCCCGGACAGCAAGTCGATCGGTTTTATTGGTGCCGGCGAACAAGCCAAGATGCATTTGATCGCGATGAAGACGGCCATTCCGTCTTTGGAATCATGCCGAGTGGCCGCCAAAGAAAGCGAGGAAGAGAACCAATTCGTCGACGAAATGAGCGCAATCCTGCCCGACTTAGCATTCGAGAAAGTCAGCGGCGACCTGGGTCGTGCCACTTGCGACGCGGACATCATCGTCACCGCCACCAGCGCTCAAGCTCCCTTGTTGAAAGCAGAATGGGTCAAGCCGGGCGCGTTCTACAGTCATGTTGGTGGCTGGGAAGACGAGTACGGTGTTGCCATGATTTGCGACAAGATCGTGTGCGATGACTGGGAGACCGTTAAACACCGCACGCAAACGCTCAGCCGTATGTACAAAGACGGTGAACTGACCGACGACAACATCCACGGCAACATCGTCGACTTGATTTCGGGTCGAAAAGTGGGCCGAGAGTCAGACGAAGAACGGATCTACTTCAATGCCGTTGGGTTGGCATACGTTGACGTCGCGATCGCGATTGCCATGTACGAACGGGCCGCTGAAGCCGGTATGGGACAAGATCTTCAAGTGCAACATGAAATGATCTTTGAGCACGCCCGTTTAAAAGACTGGGTTCGAATTTAGGATCACCTTGAGACGCAACAATCGCGGAGCGACCGTCTTGCGTGCGGCGGCAGGAGAGGCTCAATGATCGCGAAGCAATCGGCGACGATGGCCTAGTTTTTCACGACTTTTTCTGGGGCGATCTTCGGTAGTTGTCGCACAATAAAGCGTGGCAATAAGAGTAAGGCGCGATCGCTATCCTGATCGTAGGCCATACGGAACATCTCTGGAGTCGCTCCTTGCATAATGGTCTGAATCCGCTGAAGGAACTCATCTTTTGATGCTCCCAGCGGTGGTGTCCAGACGACTGCGGTCAAACGATCATACGTTGATTCGCTTCCAACCCACCAATGGCTTCCGTCGACCGTTCGAACCTGAAGTTGAAAGGGCTCCATCGCTTTCGTGAGCATGGTCGCAGCGTCTTGTTTCGCATGCGGGATCAGTGTCCATTCGGGCGATGCTCCACGACTGGTCACGTCGTACCAGTTCACGATACACGTCGACTGATTCAAACGAGACGTTCGACGCAATAACGATGCGAGGGTGATCGGGCTGTCTTGTTGCGGCCCGGTTTGACCTCCGACGACGACGGGCCATTCCACCGACTGACCCATGGGTCCCGCCCAATGCCGAAGCGCTGGATCGGGAACTTTGGGTTCGACACCCCTCATTCGTCGTAACCCTTCGATCGCCAGACCAGCTAATTGACGTTGCTCTCGATCGACACCAATGGCAAGGGCTGGCTGCTCCGGGTTGGCACCGAGAAAGGTGTTGAGCACTCGAATGGCGGAAGTCTTCCCATCGCCAAAGTCAGTAAAGTCGCTCAGCGAATCGATTGTCTGCTGAAATGAATCGTCGGTGAGTGTGAATATGACGAGCGTCTTTTCCTCACGGACTTCAGCACCCAACCGCGACCCAATACTGTCGAGGATATCACGTGCGGTTTGCCAACCTTTGACGGTCTCGATTGGCTTACTGACGTCGATCCCAGCAAGATCAAAGGAAACCCAATCAACTTGAATCGGCACGCTGGTGGCCTGGCTGACTAACAGCGTTAAATCAACGAGCGGATAACCTTCGGATGCCAGAGCCATCCGAATTCCGAAGTCCGACTTCAAGTTGATTTCTCGAGGCTCCGGGCGACCTAAGAAATTGAAATTCTGTTCCGCCGCTCCTTCAATTTTGACGTCGTCCATCGTGGGTGGAGCGGGCAGGTTGGTAGCTTCAACCTGACCTTCATCGGGAAGAAATCGAAGGTACTTCTTCAGTTCCGGCGTTAGATCCTCCATCCCGGCTATCTCTGTTTCCGGATCTGCGGCGAGCGGATCCTGAGGCATGAGGGACGTGTCGGGTTCAATCGGAATGATCGGACCACCGAGGGGTGACTCCGGCATCAAATCAGTTGGAATCGCGGGCTGAATGTTTTCCGATTCTGCAGCACCAGTATCTGTTTCGGTCGCCTCCGATTCGGCCGCCTCTGATTCGGCAGGTTCCGCCGTCACAGGATCGACCGTATCTTCGGCCTCTTCATTGGATTCGGATTCGATTGTTTCCACTTCACTCGGTTGCGCATCTTCGGCTGCATTGACGCCGGGCTGATTGGAATTCTGCGCAATCGGTTCTTCGCGAAAGCTCTTTACAAACCAGGTAAAGACAACAATGGCCGCCATCAATCCAGTGACAGAGACAAGAGAGACCAAAGCAACTTGCCGGGTGCGTCGTGTGCGCGCACTCTGCCAATCCGGCGGAACGGAAGAGTCGGTGGCGCTAGACGATTCACCAGTGAATCCATGTGCGTCGGAAACGACCGAAGACTCAGCGTCAGGATCACCCGCAATGGACTCTTGCGTAATCGCTTGACTGTCAACGCTGGCACCGCCAACGGCCATCTGTTGTGGCGCGGCTGTCTCGGTATCGACTTCTTCTGCACGCTCGATTTGAACCATCGAGTTGCACTTCGGACACGATGCGATCGTTCCTTCAAGCGCCGGATCAGTGACGCGGAGGCGACTGCCACAGGTGAGACACTGCACCGAAAAAGGCTGAAAAGACACTCGGCTGCGCTCGCAAAAGGGAAGAGAATCGTCCTCCGCCGTCGGGGACCCCTTCATCATGAGCGGTTTGGTGGAGGAAACCAATCCCTTTGTGGCTGAACACGCCAATGTCCAGCCAAATGGGTGGTCGTCACCGGCAAGCCACGAGAAGCTTGCACTGGTTCGCCGGCGTAGAAAAGCGATGCCGGCTCACTCGAATTCAGGTGCCTGAAAAACCCAGGCAGGAACCTGGTTCGACCGCTGCCCTAGCTCCACTGGCCAGCGACGTCGTCGGCCAGCAGGTCCAGCAGATCGTCCTCATCGTCGTCGGCAATCGAGTCATCACCGGTCACCGCGACGCCTCCCGCCAAGCTCGATCCAGGCCCACCAGCGTCGACGATATTCGATTCGCCACTAAGGTCTTCGATCACGCTATCGTTTGCGTCCGACGCAGTATCCGAAGATCCACCGGTCGGAGCAGGCATCAAGACTTGCTCACCGGATGCTCCGGAATCTCGCGTACTCTTCACCAAGTAGTTGATGACCTGCAAAGCATCGATCGCAGTGACTTGATTGTCACCGTTGACGTCCAAGTAGTAGCTGGTGCTTCCTGACGAGGATCCGGCAGCTTCACCTTCCGCCGATGACCCGCGACCAAGGTCGTTGATCACCAACAGAGCGTCGATGGGCGAGACGAAACCGTCATCGTTAACGTCTTGTGCCAATCGTGTGTTCTGTTGATCACCGATGAAGAACTCAAGCACATCGTGACGGATATCTGCAACCGCTACAGGTTGGTCTTGGCGGAACAGCAACGTGTCGCTTTGAGGTGTTGCGTCAGCAGGTGATCCAACGACGCGTGCGACACCTTCGCCAACAACATCGAAGAAGACGGTGAACAACTCGTTACCGTTATCGATGTCGGTGTTGAAGCCTGCGAAGGTTCCCACTTCGTCGATAATACCCGGACGAATGGCGGTCGCATCAATGTCCGGGTTCTGAACGTAATCGTCACCGAACTGAACATCGAAATCAAATCCGTTGCCCGAATCATCATTCCGAGGCGACAGTAGATCAATGTCATACAACACATCCATGAAGCCTGCGAAGACGAAGGTCGGATTCACACGCTCGTCAATCGCATTGACTTGAATACCGATTTCATCACCAACCCGGATCGGACCGTCGATAGGCGTTCCACTTCCATCCGCACTCACAAGTGTGAGATCGTAGAAAACGTCCGCGTTGTCAATCTGGTTACCCAGTGCGATCGTGACTTCGGCCGTGCTACGAATGTTGTCTTCGGTAACGATCACGTACGTGAATCGTTCCAAACCGTTTGCATTGACGTTGGGTTCGTAGACGAAGAAGTCGTCACCGAGGAAGTCTGGTGTTCCCGAGTCGTTGCGGTTGATGCTTCCGAAGGTCGGGTTGGTTACCAATCCAAACTCGCGGACCGTTTGAGACGCGGGGTTATCCCCATCGTTCACGCGATCGACGTTGTCATTGGCCAACACATCCAGGACATGCCCTCCACCGCCGGCAACGATGATTTCACCGTTGGAGTCTCGAGAATCGGGGAACGAATCATCAACGGCCAGGGCGGACTCGCCAGACGAATTGATGGTTAGTTCGACTCCTCCCAGTCGTTGCTCAGCGACCGTCAGGAAATCGTCTTCGTCAACCAAAACCGTCTCGCTTTGTGGACTGTCGATCAAGTCAGCCGGATCCGCTTGGAAGACAGCGACACCAGGTGAAACCGCTTGCATGCGGATGGTAAACAGTTCAACGCGTTCGAAGTGATCAGTCACGTTAAGAATCGGCTGCAATCCACCGACTTCGTCGATCAAACCAGGCACGCTGACGTCACCGCTTTGCACACCGCCGGTGAACAAAGGACCGAAGGTGATATCGGCATCATCTCCGTTGGAAACAATCGCGGCCAATTCGTCGGTATACAACAAGTCCAAGAAACCGGACGCAACACCCTTTGGTGGAACCGGGTTGTCTGGATCACCGATGCGAGCTGCGTCGATGTCTTCAACGAAGACTCGCACCAAGAACTCGCCACCCACTTGGACGTTGGTGATTTCACGCTGAGTGTTAACCGGATCGAAGATTTCGATGCTGAACTCAACGCGATCATCGTCCAAACTTCCGGGCGTCAGATTGACCGTGACAGTTGCACTGTCCACTTGGCCCTCAGCATCTTGGATACTGTAGGTGAATTGCTCAGTACCGTTGAAGCCAGGTGCTGGTGTGT
Source organism: Planctomycetota bacterium (assembly GCA_039179795.1). Lineage (GTDB taxonomy): Bacteria > Planctomycetota > Planctomycetia > Pirellulales > Pirellulaceae > Rubripirellula. The sequence continues at coordinate 257,737 of JBCDEM010000004.1, forward strand.
AGCGAAGCGACTGACCACCGCCGACGATTCGCACGCTGCCGCCTTCGCTACCGCGTGTCGCACTGGTGATCGAGATGCCTCCAGCGATCGACGAGATGTCATTGTCGAGGACGTTCAATGCACGATCGCTAGACCCTTCCGGCACATCGAAGATGTCGTCCAGTGCAATCGGCACCTGAGTTTGGAAGGTTACGTTGACCGTGACAAATGCCGTTCCAACATTCCCGAAGTTATCGACAACGGAGTAACCAAACACGTCACGCCCGATGAAACCGTTCGGAGGAGTGTAGAAGACTGTTTTACGGTCACCGGCAATTCGAACCGAACCTTCCGTGCTGAAAGGGAGACCGGAGTCTGGCTCGGTACCATTCAAGACAAGGCTGGTGATCGTAAGTGGGTTTTCAGGAGTCTGGAAATCATTCTCCAGAACATCAATTTGCTGTGTGCTGTTTCTTGGAACGACCGCGGTGTCATCATTGGCCAATCGAGCATCGACCAAAATCGGGAACGCGTGATCTTCGACTTCACCCGCTTCGGCGAAACCTGTCGGGCCAATGCCAGGTGTTTGACTCAAACGGAAGCGGACAAAGGTGTCCCCAACCACTGCGTCGGCCGGAACGTCGACGAAAACGTCCAGCGGCAGACCGGTTACACCATTGGGGACCGAGATATTCGTGGCAAACTGCTCGCCTGGATCATCGAAGTCGCCATCGATGTTGAAATCCATGAAGCCTTGCAGGAAGGACGTGATACCCGAGGTATTCGTCACGGTCACTTCAAAGGTTGCCGCGGAGCCTGGTCCAAGCGGACTCAGCAATCGCACACCGTCTTCATCATCCAGATCGGTCGTGTCGTCACCGGTCGCGCCAGTTGTTGGTTGACCGTCCAGCTCGCGGTCGATCAGGGTTCCGATACTCAAGCCGGCTGTGATGCCGTGCTTTGCACCTCCATCATCATCCAGCGTGCCGTAACTCTCGGGTGCATCACCAAAGTCAAGTGATGGCAAGAAACCAAAGTCAAAGTTGGTTCCCGTCGGAGTTCCATTGGTGTACTCACCGGTGACAGGCGTTGTCAGTTCGAAGCCTGGTTCTGAAACCACTCGAATCGTAAACGGTCCAGGACCAGGGAAGTCGATGTTGTAGCTTCCATCATCTTCGGAAATCGCTTTTGGCTCACCCAAATCGATGACGTCGTTGCCATTCAAATCGAGGTAGACAAAGAAGCCTTCCAGACCGTCCTCGCCTGGATCACGGAAACCGTTGCCGTTGTTGTCACTAAACACGACGCCGGTCGATTCCGGGTTGGATTCGGCGAAACCGAACGAAATATTTGCGGTCGCACCGGAAACGGTCGTCGGCGTGGTGGCGACAAACCCGACCGGTGTATCAGCGATGATCGCAACATCATTCGTTGCAACAGGGAATTCGAAATTGCCGGATGCATCGGTCACGTCATTCGGTTCTGACGGATCAAATACACCATTACCGTTCGCGTCCGCGAATACGAAAACGCCGCCCAATCCGGGCTCGCCGCTCTGGTTGCCGTCACGGTTCAAGTCATTGAATGCACGACCACTCACATTCGAAGTGATCGTTCCACTGGAAAGTCCGTGAGCCAAAGCTTTAGTGACTCGGTTAAATGCAAACCCATTCAAATCCGGTACTTCGCCCACTTGGAAGAAGTCGTCATTGAACGTCGATGGCAGGTCGTCAGCAGTACCGAAGATAAAGTCCGGTCCGACACCGACAAGGTTAAAGATCGAGCTGAGTGTTCCACCTGCGTCGGAAGCGGTGTTGATCACGTTGACGCCGCTGTCTTCACCATTATCCGTATGGATCATGCCAAAGATGTGGCCAGCTTCGTGAGCTGCAACGGTTCCAAGGAACCGAGCGATGATGTCCAGGTCGCTTGATGCTGGTGATCTAGGCACGGTCGGAGCAAAGTCCGCGAACGCATCCAGAGCGAAAATCGCAAACTCATTCAAGCGGAAGTTACCGATGTCAACATTCTGGGCGATACCGAACACGCCATCGACACCAAAGTCGGCACCGGTACCACCAACGAGAATACGCGACACGCGTGGGTCGTTGAAATCGACGGTACCGAAGTGATCACGACTGTTCAGAATGCGAATTCCGAAATCACCGACCTCTGCATCGACAGCTTCGATATCCCCGTTGTTTCCCTTTGAACCTGCCAAGTCCTCAAACATTCGTTCGAGTTCAATTTCAACTTGGTCGATGATCTCGTTCGCGGAGTCAACGTCACCAAATTCCAAACCGAGAATTGGCAATGAGTCCAAAAGACTTCGGACTCGAGTAACTCCACCAACGGGCAAACCGTCGGCTTCGTCAGCCAACTGGGCGTTGAAGATGTTGTTGTCGATGACCGCACCGTTGTAATCCAGATACAGAACCTGGGTATCACCGAGTGCCAGACTCTCAGCGATCGGGCGATAAACACGCAATCCAAGTGTGTAGTTGGCAGTCGTGTCTTGGAATTGAGGCGACACGGTCACGTAGTAACGACCATCGGCTGGAATGACCACAGTCGCATTCGCGTTACCAATGTCTTGACGCGGAGGAATCACACCACCAATCAAGACATCACTAATGATGTGCAGAGAACCAAGCTCGTCACGAACAGTGATGCCCCCGGCCGCACCCAAGGTAGCGACGTCCAGGATGTCACCGCCGCGGAGGTCAAAGCCGAAAGTGTCTACGTCGGCGGAAAAGCCACTCGTGTTGGAAACTTCCAGTTCGACCGGCAATCGCCCAGAGACATCAATCGTGTCCTGTTGTCCGGGCCCGGTGCCGAGCGGAATAATGTCCGCGTTGGAGATAATATCGTTGCCACCGGTTTCGTTCAGTCGCTCAGATTCGATGACTTGAAGCGCCTGAACCGTTCCAACGTTCCGGTTGAACGTGTACTCAGGAAGATCCAAGGCATCCACATTTGGTGGCTCAAGAAGCACCGCTAGAAGCCGGCGGCTCTCCAACCCTTCCATTTGCAAACGCCTGTTGCGGCGGGCCTCAGCCGAGCGTTTGTTGCGGCGGGAGCTTTTTGATTTCGATTCGCTTCGTTTGATCATCGAGGGTCTCTACCAAACTTACGAACAACAACATCCCGTTCGGGGTTGCTGATCCGCTAGATTTCAGTGGATGGCTAATGTTCCCGGTCGTCGTCGCCGGTTAATTTCCTAAATCTGCGGTAAACAGATCAAAAAATCGCCGACCATTTGGCACCTGCAAGCCAACGATGGCCACTGGGAACGGGAAAATACAGGGAAGATCACAGGGTGAAAGGACAAGGAGCGAGTTGCGATTCTAATTGCACCCTTAGGGGTGTCAACGAAACGCAACCTCTCCGATGCGCCGCACGTCTCAAAGTTCCGAACCAGCCGCTAAATCCCGCCTAATCCTCGCAACGCGGCCCACTCCAAATTCCCCTCTACGGGCGGGATCGAGTTGCGTTTTCTCAATGGTTTGCGGGTGCATCGCCCGCAAACGTCGGTTTCTGGCAGAGATCGCCACCTCGAAGCGCCAAATCGAATCAGCGGCGATTTCTTTTCTCTTACGAAGCGATAGCAAAATTCCTCACATTGAGGTCAACCACTTCTGACCGAGATTTTATGAAGCATGGGAGCAACCCCGACATGCCAGCGACGGTCCGATCCACTGCTCAAGCGGCCGCTTTACCCGATTTTCATGCAAATTGTTCGTGAGCGAGGGACAACACACTCCCACCCGCTGACGATTCGGATTTCCCTGCTTCATGTCACTTTGCGATCGCTGGATCGGGTCGACCTAGAATGCGTAAGCCCAGTTCGACAAGAGGTTTAAAGGCGGGCGATCTCTACCGAGACATCCGCGATCTGAAGTTTCGCGCGGCTGACAATCAAAAAAACCCGCTCGGATTAGCTCCGAGCGGGTTGATGGTTTTTCGTGCCGAGTGGTTTCGATTACCACATGAACTCGGTACCGAAACTCACACCTTGAACGACCAGCGAGTTGAACCGCACGGGCACGGGTGGGTTTGGGTTCGCGTTCACGAAGTTGTTGATCGACTGGGCGTCGGCGAAGGCGAACGCGACGTCGTCGATCGCGACAGCGTAGTAGGCCGTTCGGAATGACCACGAGTGACTGAAACGGTAGATCAACTTGGCTTCCAATTCCGCCATCACCGTCGTGTCTTGGTCACCGCTCACGAGAATCTCGTTGCCAAGGATACTCGTTGCTTCCAAGACGGTGCTGCGATCAAAGTCGTTCTGAACCCAGGCACCTTTCAAGCCGAAGCCAAGGTTGATGCCGGAACAGACGTTCCACCAGCAGTCAAACCCAGCTTGCGGTCCAAAAAAGTTGTTCTTGATCGCGTCGCTGCTTCGGAATTGCCCGCCACCACCGACGCCGGAGTAGATGAAATCGTTGTCAAATCGGACATAGCGAAGACCGACCAACCAAGAGCCTTGGAAGTGGCAGTCTGGGGTCACGGTGCGTCGACGGTAGTTGAGTTCACCGCTGTGGAATTCACTCTCAACGTCGATTTGCTGACGTGTTTGGTTGTCCGTGTCCGCGAAACCACCGACAGGAGCTTGGCCGAAATCGCTAATCACGGAGAACAAGTTGCCGCCAAGGTCTTCTGCGAAGGCACTGCTACGCCATTGGTTGTTGCCCATGTAAGTCGCTTCCAGGTTGCCACCGACACCCCAGATGATCGCTGCGGATAACCGCATGCCGGCTTCCAGCTCATCACCGTTTTCGGCGTCGCCCATCGACAACACAATCGGTCCAGCAGGTCCGGTTCCGAGAGATGTCAACGAACCCTGTAGACTTCCGCCACCGTGTCCCAAGAAGACAGCCTCAGCACTCAAGTCGTACCAGCGTTGAGCACATCGTCCGGCGTCACTGTAGGGCAGCAATTGACACATGGTTGCCCCGATGTCATAGCCTGCGAAAGTAAAACAGCCGTTGCAGATGCCGCCGCTGCAGGGGCCACACGACCCGTAACCGTTTCCGTTTCCGCTTGTCATTTTGCCGAGGATGCCACCGCAGCCAAACGGCCCGCAGTTTTGTCCTCCACATGCATCGCCGCAACCGTTGCCGCATGCACCGCCGTAGCCATCACAGGCCATGGCATAGCCGACAGGCATTACACCGCCCTGGTAGAGCGATGGCGGCGCCATGCCAGCGGGTGTCACGTATCCAGCCGAATCGTAGTCGATACTGGCTTGTCGAACGGCAAAGTTCTGTGCCGTCACGGTTGTCGTTCCCACCGTAACGCTTAGAACCAACGCCATGATAGCGAACAGGTTAGAAGTCTTTGTTTGGGTCATTCGTCGCATCGCAAACGTCTCCGCGGCGGCTGCCGCTTGGCGGTGAGCCGGGTTTTCACTTGCGGGGACAGCGATTGAGATGTGCACTCCGTGGCACTCCCACACACCAGCGCAACGTCAGCACGGACGCATTCGTCGTGCTCACGATGCTGCTTCCACTCCGTCCAATGAACGCGAGTGAAGCCCCCCCTCTATTTCGTGGCAATAAAGTGGTTGCTCTGTTGGGACCGCAATGATGGGAACATTACCCGTGCGATCCGGCTGTCTAGAACAACCGCTTCAGGCGGATTTATCGGCACAACCAACCGCCCGCATTCGCTTAATCCGAACAATTGTTCCCGAACAGTTTCTGCGGTAGAGCCGCTACAGTTTCACACGTCGTCACGGATTCGCTGGTCGCCACCGTTTCAATGGCGATGCTGGGGCGACACGTCACCGCTGCGCCTTAATTAACTCATCAAACGGATGTAAGCGAAACGTGATAGAGGCATCACGAACGCTGGGAGCAACTGCGATAGCGGCGATGAATCCAGGACGCGGTCGAAACGAAAAGAACTGCCAACGTTCGCCCCGATCCAAGTCAGGATTCAACAGTTCGATGACGGGTGTTGCAGTATCGATCGCACGAAACGCAAAGTCAGCGAGGGGTGTTTGCAGTCCGGTGCCGATCGCCTTGATGAACGATTCCTTCAACGTCCATATCTTGAGGAACGTCTCCCGTCGTTCGGACTCCGCTTGGCACTGACGCAAGTAATCAATTTCCGGCTGGGAAAAGTACCGTTCTGCCAACTCGGGATCCGTTCGCCGATCGAGCCGCTCGACATCGACGCCTACCGAGCGATGGGAGTCGTTACCGATTCCGCAAAGAACTAATCCATCGGTGTGAGCAACGTTAAACGGTCGCTTCGCTGCGTCTGGTTTCACCACGTACGGCTTGCCATGATTTTCAATGGCGAATTGAATCGAACGTGGATCGATGCTCTCGCCACTCAGCAGTCGTCTCGCCATGCCCCGTCCAACAACATGTTGATTGCGACTGGTCGGCTTCAAAAACTGATCGGCTCGTTGTCGATCCTCGGCGTCCATCCAATCCTCACACGTGCGCTCCAGTTTGCCCGGTTGGCTCGATGAACTGGCAGCATGCCAAATCTCGAGCGACGAAACGCGGGTCGATGGTTCGAGATCACCGTTCACGATAGTGGGCACTCGTCGCAGAAAGATCGGGAGGAAAAAGCCGTTCGTCGGCAGCGAAAAAAAGATTCGGCGTTCGTCCCAGATTGTCCCTGGGTGTTCCGGAGTGTGCCAGAAGCAGCCAGTCTGGACGGGCTGTCTCTGCAATCGGAAATGTTAGCCCAATCCGACCTTCGACAGAGTGAGTCACCTGAGGACGCTGGAAAGTCGAATCAACCGATAGCCCAAATGTATCAAGGGATCGCTTCGTGTTATCGCTAAACTGCCTACCGATGACTAGTCTCTCGCCGAAAGTATCCGGTTTGCTGGCCGAGGGATTCGCCTCGATGCAGCAAGCTCAACTCTTGCTCGTGGCGGGTTTCGTCATGCTGGGTTGGGTCCTTGCCCGTCGGCAAATCAAGATGCGACGTCGAGTCAATCGAAACGCGAAGACGGCCAACAAAGCCGTTGAGGCGATTCGCAATTACCGGGAACCTTCCGTGCCACTGTCGGGTGCCCCCGTCGAGACGCAGCGCTGGCAGGCTGCGATGTTTGATTTGCAACGCGAGCTCAAAGCTGACCTGGATACTCGAATCATGATTGTCCAGACGTTGCTTCAACAAGTGGATCAGCGGATTGAACGTCTTGAGTATCTTCAGTCTGCCATTAGCCGGCCCGAGCCAGAGCGAATGAAATAGATGGGAAGAGCGCCTCTGGTGGTCTACCGTCCTGGTTGGCGTGGCGACGATCGTCATGCCGAGCATGACCTACCTTGAGCTTCATGCTCGTTTTGATTGCTGAGCAATCCAGTGTCGACACTCGGCTGCCAAAAAGAAGGAACCGCAAACGACGAGTGTTCCTCCTGGTGGCGTCGAGGACAACGCAATCTCACAGGCTCTAAGAGGATCTTCGACGACCTCGGTCTGGTTTCGAATCGACTCCGAGACAAGAGGCCTTAGTTGCTCCGGGTCGCGGTAACGAGGATTGCCCAAGAAACGCGTCAGCACCAATCGCGTCGACACTTCCGCAAGTCGATTCAACATCGGCTCGACGGTCTTATCAGTGCTCGTTCCGAACACGGTCACGATGGGTCGATCCGCACAACGCTGTCTGAGCGTGTCGCACAGCGCTTCAATGGAATCGTCGTTGTGGGCGGAATCCACGATTGCCATCCGATTGTCATTGAGCAACCACCGTTCGGTCCGCCCGATGCAATGACAGTTGGCCAGCCCGCGTTCGATAGCTGATTCACTTATCTGAAACGGTTTTCCACGGACGAGCGTTCGGTCGCGAAGTAGGTCGATCAGTACCGCAGCGATCGCGGCGTTTTTGGCCTGATGAGCTCCCTCCATGCTTAATTGAATACGTCTCTCTCGAGCCAGCGGTGCTCGGTGTCCGCGAAAGACGGCTGACGAACCCCAATCGCTTGCCGGCTGATAATCGACATCAAAGTGATTTCCTAAACAGTAGAAAGGAGCACCAACGGTATTTGCTTTGTCGCGTATGACCGCATTCACCTCTGGTTGTGTCGCCCCACTAACGACGGGGACCGGCGACTTGATGATGCCTGCTTTTTCAGCGGCGATTTTTTCCAAGGTGTGTCCGAGGACATGCTGATGGTCCAATCCGATCGACGTGATCGCTGTCACGCTCGGTGCGCAAACGTTGGTGCTGTCCAAGCGGCCGCCCAAACCAACTTCGACGACGACAACATCGCAATGCTGACGCTGAAAATGAAGCAGGGCCAGTGCGGTCGTCAACTCAAAAAACGAAAGTGCTCCATCGGCCTGTTCGATTTGAGTGGTTGGCGCGCGAAGGCTGTCGACCAGATCGACTAGTTGTTTCGGCGTGCACGGCAGACCATCGATGCGGAACCGCTCTTCCAAATCGTGCAAATGAGGTGAGCTATACAGCCCCGTTCGGTACCCGGCATCGGTCAGGACGCTGGAGACCATCGTTGCCGTCGACCCTTTCCCCTTGGTTCCCGCGATATGGATCAGTGGCACAGACGGGTCGACACCTGGCTCGTGCAAGAAATGCCCCAAGTCCAGTTCCTGCAACAGCTTTATAAAGCGTTGTAGGCGAAAGGGATAATCCTCGGCCCCACGAACCTGACGTTCATAGTTCAGACGGTTGTATAGGAACTGCAGAGACCGTTCGTACTCGCCGGTCGCCTGCAGTGTCGCACTCGCGGGTAGCTGGCTGGTCAACTTGCTCTTCGTCCGTCGCGTTCCATTGAACGGCTGCAGCCGATGTCATCTGCCGGGTTGGCTCAGTTGAACCAGATGGGTCCAATTAGCCACTCTATCGGATCCGGTCCGATTGGATTTTTACCGGTTACGTAGGCCAGATGAACGCTGCGTTCCCATTTGGATACTGTAGTAATCCGGTCGTTGCTCGGCGAGCGTCCTACTGACGGAGTGACCAAACGCCGAACACGGCGAATTCCTGGGTTTGGGCCGCGCCGACGCTGGACAAAAATACGAACACTTCGCATTCGGACCTCGTAGCTAAGAAGTCTTCGGGATCAAATTCGTCGCATCGACCGGCCACGATCCTCTCTATTGCCTCAGTCTCCTGATTTCCGACCTCCTAGTGGATTTTTAGATCGTGGAAACCGAATCTACCGCGGTCGCTGAAGCGGAAAAGACCGTTTCAGCCGAGCCAAGCGGCGGCCAGACCGATAGCGGCGTCGTCATCGAAACACGCAACCTGAGCAAGATTTACCGTGACTTTTGGGGTCGCAAAAAAGTCCACGCTCTCAAATCGCTCGACATTGAAGTACGTCAGGGCGAGATTTTTGGCTTGCTGGGCCCCAACGGCAGTGGCAAATCCACGACCATCAAACTGATTTTGGGTCTGCTGTTCCCCAGCAGCGGACGTGTCCTCGTGTTCGACAAGGACGCAAGCGAAACGAGCAAGAATGAACGGATCGGTTATCTTCCCGAGGAGTCGTACCTCTATCGATTCTTGACCGCGGACGAGACGCTCGATTTCTACGGGCGTCTGTTCGACATGTCAGGTGCCGACCGGAAACAGCGGGTGGAGGAGCTGATCAACCTCGTCGGCTTGCGAGGCGCGCGACATCGCCAGCTTCGGGAATACAGTAAGGGGATGGCGCGACGCGTCGGTTTGGCTCAGGCGCTCATCAATGATCCCGACCTAATTCTGCTGGACGAGCCAACGACCGGTCTCGACCCGATCGGGACCCGAGAGATGAAGGACTTGATCCTTGGTCTACGCGACGAAGGCAAAACAGTGCTGCTGTGTTCTCATCAGTTGGCCGATGTCCAGGACGTTTGCGATCGCGTTGCGATCCTACACCAGGGCGAGTTGAAAGAACTCGGACGAGTTGCCGATTTGTTGAAGGTCCAAGACGTGACCGAGGTTCACGCTGAAGGCCTAAGCGAAGAGGCCAAGCAGGAGATCGCTGAACTGATCAAACGCCATGGCGGCAATCTCAAGTCGATCGACAATCCGACGGCCACCATGGAAGACTTGTTCTTGAATATCGTTCGAGAAAGTGAGGCTCGACCGGGTGCTCGGATGTTATCGGGTACGCCGTCGGGCGAGAATTCCGAGTCCGATTCGAATGACGCGTCCAGCGATGCCGAGGGTGCTCAATGACACTTCAATCGGAGGATTTCTGGTCGTACTATGAATGGTTGATGCGGCCGGGAGATTTTTTGGAGAGCGCCTTCATGCAAGGCGTTGTGCTGTTTGTTCTCGCGATCATTCTTGGCTTGCTGGTCGGCTATATCGTCTCAGCGACGCGGTATGGACCTTCTGAAGGCTTTTATGCCGTTGCGAGAGCGATTCGCGACTTGGTGCGATTTGATTTGCCCGGCACATCGGCTTCCCGCGTCGTCGCATTGGGCCGATTGGCTTTTAAAGAAGCGATCCGCCGTCGTGTCTTATTCGTGGTCGGTTTGTTCTTGGTCGTTCTGTTGCTGGCCGGCTGGTATTTGAACCCAGAGAGTGACGATCCCGCGCGGCTTTATATCAGCTTCGTTCTGACTGCGACGAACTATCTGATCTTGGCGCTGGCACTGTTCATCAGTGCCTTCTCTCTCCCGGCAGACATCAAGGGCAAGACGATCTATTCGATCGTGACGAAGCCCGTCCGCCCTACAGAAATCATCCTAGGCAGAATGCTGGGATTTGTCGCAGTCGGGACGGTAATGCTCATACCGATGGGATTAGCGAGTTTCTTGTTCGTGACTCGTGGCTTGCGACACAGCCACATCGAAGTGGTCGATGTGAGGGAAAACGCTGACGGGAGTTTAGTCGGTGAAACGGATTACGTTCGCAATCACAAACACACGTTCACCATCGAGGCCGACGCGGACGGACGCGGTCTGACCGATGTCGTTCGGGGACACCGCCACGTGGTGACCAAGACAGACAAAGGATTCGACATCGGTCCGCCAATCGGTGCACTCCGAGCAAGAGTGCCGTCCTATGGCGAAATTCAATTCTTTGATCGTGCTGGTAACGAGAAACTAGAAGGCGTCGACATCGGCAACGAACGGATCGCGGAAGGTGGATACGGAAGCGCCGGCATCGCACGCGTGATCGGTCTGTCTCGCGGAAGTCGCAAGGTCAATCATGGATACGTTGAAGGGGGCACGTTAGGCGCTGCGGAGTTCACCTTCAGCGATGTGACGGATTCGAAGTATCCCGACGGAATCCCAATCGATTTGTCCTTGCGTGCGTATCGATCGTACAAGGGTGATATCGAGTCGGGTATTCGCGGCTCGATCACGATGAGGCATCCGACCAACAACATCGAAAGCAACCCGATCGCTTTCGTGGTGGATGAATACGAAGTCGACGAGAAAATTCTGCCATTGCAGATCGAAGGAACCGACAACAACGAAACCCGCGTTCTGAACGTATTCGAAGACTTGGTCGACGAAAACAACAAAATCAAGATCGTGATTCGTTGTCTCGACCGCAGCCAATATCTGGGTGTCACGAAGAGCAGTGTTTACCTTCGTCCTGCCGAGAATTCGTTTGGTTGGAATCTGACCAAAGCGTATTTTTCAATCTGGCTTCAGATGACCATGGTGATCGCATTCGGCGTCATGTTCAGCACGTTCCTTAGCGGGCCTGTTGCGATGGTAGCAACGTTCGTTTGCGTACTGCTTGGCTTCTCGGCGGAGCAAGTGTACGACACACGTCACTTTATCGACTCCAACATCGAACGCGGTGGTGGTCCCATTGAGTCAATGGTTCGTTTGCTGAAACAAGACGCGATGACGACACAACTGGACGTCGAAAACGTGACGGCCAACGTGATCAAGACCGTCGACGCGGGCATCGTCTACGCATTGGATGCCATCGCGACGGCACTCCCAAACCTTCCCAAGATGGTTGGGACCGCCGAATATGCGGCAAGTGGATTCGATATCTTTGGGGCACTCGTGCTCCGTCATGCGACCGCCACCTTCGGGTACATCCTGCTGGCGTTCGTGATCAGTTATTTCTTCCTGAAATCGCGTGAGATCGCGGCATGAACCAAAGTTCTACCCTGACACGAAAAATCGTTTATCTGCTGGTCTTATTGGCCATGCTGTTTCCGCTGTACTTGCTCGGGCAACCCGCCGGTGGCAGCGGTAACGCGGGCGGAAGCCTTTCGCAAATGCGGCTTGAATTCAATATCGCCGAAAGTGATCTAGGCGAAATTAGTCCGGCCAGCGAAACGATGAAACTGGCCTCGCTCGGATTGCGAGGCGTCGCGGCGACGTTGCTGTGGAATCGGGCTCATCGCTATCGGGTGCAGCACGAGTGGGATCGCCTGAAAGCCACGCTTAACAACATTGCTTTGTTGCAACCGCACTTTGATAAGGTCTGGGAGCACCAGGCACACAACCTCGCATACAACGTCTCGACGGAGTTTGACGACTACCGCCAGCGTTATGCAATGGTTCGCGAAGGGACAGAGTTCCTGACCCGTGGCGTTCGGCAAAACACAAACGCTCCGCGTTTGGTGTGGTACACGGGATGGTTCTACGGTGCCAAGCTTGGAATGTCCGACGAGAAGACTCAATATCGTCGCTTGTTCGCAGACGATGAAGTGTTGCACGAGGAGCTGATCAACGAGGGTATCGCCGTCGACAGTCCCGAAGCGCGTGGCCCTCTCGGCAAACCAGACAACTGGTTAGTCGGTCGGTTGTGGTTGAATTATGGCTACGACCTGGTCGACAACGGGATTCGAATTCGTCGCCAAACACCTCTTAACTTTTTTGAGACAGGGCCCAAGTGGCGTTTCAAACACGCTGAGGCGATTGAGCGCGAAGGTATTCTCGACGAAAGCGCACAAAACGCTTGGCAGATGGCGGCAGAAGATTGGGCGGCATTCGGAAATCGCAGCATCGAAACCACTTCACCATTCACCATCAAGCTGGACGAAATCGAACTCTTGCAAGAAAAGCGAGAAGAAAACGTCGCAAGATTTCGTGAACTGACCAAAGAGTTATACGATGCGGAACGCGATCGTCTGATTAGCGAATTGCCGGACGAAATCAAAGAGTTTTGGCAGAAGCCAGAGTCGGAGATGAACTACCAGCAACGAGAGTTGATGCCGAGCATCCTTCGCGGGCTCGAGCCCAACTTCGCAAAACTTATCCCGAAGAGTGATCCGTCCGTGCGACTGGAAGCCGTTAACTTGGTGGGTGCAATCGCTGACCTCGATCAGAGAATCAACAAGACCGAAGGTTACCGCGCCCAGATTAACTATCCCTATTGGAAAACACTCGCCCAAGCCGAGCAAGAGAGACGCACCGTTGAGGCTCGCCGACTCATCTACGAGGCAGAGAAAGCCAACGCGGCCGCAGAGCTGGATAAAGCGATTGAGCTTTACGAAGATGCATTCGAAATCTGGGCTGAGATTCTCGATGAGTACCCGGTTCTCGTGATTGATGATTCGGCCGAAGACCTCTTTGAGTCGATTCGGCGGTACATGGTCGCGATCGACTCGCAAGACTTACCGGAAGACTTCCCACTTCGTGAATTCGCCGAATTGATGGGACAGTATGGGCGGATGAACGCACTGCAGTACGAAGCTCTTCGTGCGATGCGTGAGGAAGGGCTGCTGCCTGGAATGAACCCCAACCCAGATGGTGAAGGACAGACCGGAGAATCAGATGAGGGCGATGCAGGATCAACCGATGGGTCTACGGGTGAGGCACCTGACTCGGACGCTGCACCTGAACCGGACGCTGCACCTGAACCGGACGCTGCACCTGAACCGGACGCTGCACCTGAACCGGACGCTGCACCTGGACCGGGTGTTGAAAACGAAACGGATCAGTCAACCGAAGGTGGAGCCGCGGGCGAAGATGCCGCTAGCGAAGAAGCACCATCAGAGGTGACCGAAACGGAAAGCGGCGAATCAGCAGACGCCACAACGACCGAGGCAAATACGACCAAGGATGGGGGCGAAGAAGCTGAGTCAGACCCGGCGGCGAAAGCGACCGAAGGAGAAGGATCCAGCGTGGATGAGTGATCCTTGCTGACGCTTGATCGCTGTAGAACGAACCCGCGGACACTCCCGTCTGGTCTGTCTTGACCAGACGGGATTTTTGTCGCTTTAGCGCTACTGAATTTCCAGCAACTCTACTTCGAAGATCAAAACTTCGTTTGGTCCGATCGCTCCTTGGCTACCTCGTTCGCCGTAAGCAAGATCCGACGGGATGTAGAGCATCCATTTGGAGCCAACTTTCATCGCCTGCAATGCGGTTTGCCAACCTTGAATCACTTGGTTGACACCGAACGTTGCTGGGGTGCCTCGTTGGACGGAACTGTCGAACACCGTTCCATCAATCAGACGGCCCGTGTAATGCACTTTGACGCGATCCGTGGCGGCGGGTGAAGCTCCGTCACCAGCTTTCAAGACTTTGTACTGAACGCCACCTTTAAGTGTTTTGATGCCTTCCTTCTCGGCATTGGCTGCCAGAAACGCTACTCCCTCTGCTTTCTTAGCAGCGATTCTCTCCTGTTGCCGTTTCACCAGCAGACTTTGAATTTTTTGCTGTGTCGCGAGCAACTGTTCGTCCGTTAAAGCCGCTTCCTTGCCGGCAAATGCATCTTGGAATCCTTTCATCAGAGATTCCATCTTGAAGTCTCCACTCGCAAAACCGTTATCCTTCATTTGGGAGCCAACTGAGAAGCCCAAGAAGTAGCCGATCGTATCGATGGCGGTCGACGGTTGAGTCGCTGCTTCGTCCTGAGCTCGGGCGACAGGAGACAGCGAGAGGCATAGCGCGGGCAGGGCAATAGCTAGGATCAGTCGTTTTGACATGTGGATTGTCCAGCAGGAGTAGTTGGCGGGACCGAGCGAGCGAAGCCCTGCATCGGTGACGTGAATCCCGCAGGATACCAGCGACACGTGGAAACGCCAGCGCCCCTGCGCGAGCGGAGACGAACCGCCACACAACGCTACTGAAACCTTCTGCGGGCGTCGTCGGCCTACTGTTGGGCCCAGATCGCCGCCACGATGATCGCCGCCAAGGCAGCCAGCACGGCCACCAACCGACCCCAAGTGATCTCTGCGGGCCCAGTCTGAGACATCTGCAGTTGTATCTGCTTTTTCAACATCTCGTGCCCCACGGATGTGACGGTCGCCGCACCCACGTCTTTGCTCGACGCCTGCTCGAACCCTGGTTCCGCCGTATCGACTTCCGGCCGGAACGTCTCGTCGAGCTGCAACATCACTGCCTGAACTTGCCTTGCATTAAAGGGCCGATCCTCGGGCTTCTTGGCGAGCAATTGGTACGTCAGCTGCTTCAATTCGTCGGGACAACCCGAAACTAACGACTCGATTCGCGGGGGGTCGGCCTGTAAGTGCTGGTTAAACAATTGCGCGTAGTTGTCGCCGTAGAACGGCTTTTCACCGGTCAACATCTCAAAGATGCAGCACCCCAGCGCGTATAGGTCTGCTTTTCCGGAGAGAGTCTGATCGCCCGTAATCTGCTCAGGTGCCATGTACGCGTGGGTGCCAACCGTCATGCCGCTGCTGGTCAGATCACTGTTGTGCAGATCTCGGGCGATCCCAAAATCACCCAGCTTGACCTCGCCTTCGGATGTCAAAAATAGGTTGCCGGGCTTCAAGTCGCGATGGACGACCCCGTTGTTGTGGGCGTGTTGTAGCGCGGAAGCCACTTGTCGTGTGATATCGACGACCATTTGCCATGGGAATCGACCGCGGTTCTCCAGGAGAGCTTTGACGGTGCCGCCCTCGACCAACTCCATTGCGTAAAAGAGCTGACCGGCATCCTCTCCGCCGCCAAAAAAGCGGATGATGTTAGGGTGATTCAACCGTTCCAGAACCGCCATCTCACGGCGAAATCGAGCTCGAATCAACTCGTTTTCGCTGACGGCATCATGAAGACGTTTGACGGCGACGATCTCGCCCGTCAAACGATTGGTGGCCTCGTAGATTGTGCCGACAGTCCCGGCGCCTCGGACCGGTCCCAATTCATAGTCACCGAGGGTCGATGCAGACATCAGATGACGCCTAGCTGGGGCACAAAAGAAGTGATGGTGTGGCGACCCAAGAGCCAGCAGGGATCCCGCCGGCTTAGGCCTTACCCACTCAATTCTATACGCCAGCGATCTCTTCGATGCGAACCCGCGTGTTAATCTGCCGATGCCCCGTGCGTCGCTTGCTGTTTTTGCGGCGGCGGAACTTCTGAACGTAGATTTTCTTGTCCATGCTCGGTCCCAAGACGGAAGCTGTCACCGAAGCCCCCTCCACAGTGGGTGCACCGAGCTTGAGCCCATCGTTACCACTGACTGCCAGCACTTTTTCGAACGTGAAGTTTTCGCCCTGGGGAAGGTCTCGGAAATCGACCTCCAATTCCATGCCCGGTTCAACGCGGTACTGTCGGCCGCCGTCGACGATGATGGCGTACATGATGTTTCTCTAGATATTGCAAGTGCTGGTGAATTCAGATGTAACGAGCCGCGTAGTTTAGCGTCACCCGGATCGAGCGCGAAGGTGTAAACCGGTACCGGATAAGCCGCCGATTGCAGAGCGATCGGCGACTCCCGCGCAACCTACGGAGTCAGCGTCTTCTTGAGGAATCGATCGATCGTCAGGTTCAAATGCCAGACCTGCCTGGGTTCGCGTACTCCGTGCTTCGCCCCTGGATAGATCATCAAATCGAATTCCTTTCCGGCCTTCTGCAATTCCGCCGCCATTCGCATCGTGTTCGACGGGTGCACATTGTCGTCGGACTCCCCGTGAATCAACAGCACGCGTCCATGCAGTTGATCGGCGCGGTAAACGGGTGCCGTTTTCTCGTAACCCTCTGGATTCTCCTGCGGCAGTCCCATGTATCGTTCTGTGTAGAAAGCATCGTACTCCTTCCAATCGGTCACCGATCCGCCCGCGACACCGGCCGCGAACGCGTCACTGTGTGTCATGCAAAAGAGCGTCAGAAAGCCGCCAAAACTCCAGCCGCGGATCGCCAACTTCTGATCATCGACCCAAGGCTGCTCTTTCAGCCAACCGACGGCCGACATCACATCTTGAAATTCTTGTTCGCCGACACGTTGATGGATGGTCCACGTATCCGCCAAACCGGCTCCGGCACTTGAACGGTTATCCACCATCAGCGTGGCGATGCCCTGGCGTGCCAGCAGTTCGCGATAGAGTCCTCTGGAGCCGGCGAATCGATCTCGTACCGTGGGTGCAGATGGACCGCCATAGGTATCGATAACGACCGGACACGGTTTTTGTTTCGTTGCCGTTGCAGGACGAATCAACATTGCCTTTAGCGACGTGCCGTCTTCTGCTTCGATGCGAAACGGCTCGGGCTCGATCCAACCGCCAGTCAGTTTCGACTCTGCCTTTGCCAAACACTGCTCAACGGTGCCGTCGAGTGACCGCAACCAAACCTCCGTCGGTTGCGAATAAGAACTGAAGCGATCGATCAACCAATCATGACTTGGACTTAGGTCGACCGAATGCCATCCCGTGAGAGTCGTCATCGGTTTCAATTCCGACTTGGCACCCTGGGATATATCAATCTGGTACGCGTGCTGTTCGATTGTTTCTGATTCTGCGTCCCCGGTAACGACCAGGCTTGACCCATGAACAAAAAAGTCACGGACGTCGAAATCAGCCGGCGTCACGGGTGTGACGACCATTCCGCTGGAGGAGATGTGATACAGCCGTGTTCGTCCGCTGGGCACTTCACTCTGCCATAAGACACTTCCGTCGGCTAACCACACCGGCTCCGCAGGTGGTTCGACCCACGTTGGACTTTCCTCTCGTAAAACAACCGTTGATCCCGTCTGCATGCCCGCCATCGGATCGGCGCGGAGCACGTGAACTTCACGCCAGCTTTGTACGCGGTCACTCACCGCATACATCAGTTCTAGTTCTTCCGGTTTCCACCAGACACCGGTGATAATCCGCTCAAGTTGCGGTGTCGATTTAGCCAACGACTGCGGTGAAGGAACAGCTCCGTCATCGAGTCCACGCAAGTCCCACAACAACAACTCTGCGTGCGGAATCGGGTCACCGGCTTTCGGGTAACGATCGATAATCCCGGTCCCTCGTTCACCGGTCGCCGATGAAAGCGTGTACGGTTCGATACCACTGATATCGATCCGTAACATAGCCATCCACTGACCATCCGGACTGAACCAGAAGCCGCGAAAGTTCCCTCGACCGTAGATCTCTTCCTGATAGGTCCAGTCGAGAATCCCGTCGAGCAGCGTGGCAGAAGCATCGTGCGTCAGTTGCAGGGAGCGCTCACTCTGAATATCTAAGACAAACAGATCGCCGTTGTTGGTATAAGCGATGCGGTTACCGGTTGGGTCGATCGTCGCATCTCGCCACAAACTTGCATCACGAGACAACCATCGCGCGGGCTCGTCCAATGAAACGATCGCCAGCGATGTCTTAATCCGGATCAAGACGGGATCGCTGGCGGTCTCCATTTGGGTAACCGCGGAATTGGCCGACTTAAGAGCCTGCTCTTTGTCAACACCATCCAAAGCTTGAATCTGTTTGGCCAATTGATCGACAGCCGGCCATGGTTGCTCATCGAACGACTGCAGATTGACTTCTTTCCAGGTCTGATCTCTTCGAATCAGCAGAGTATCTGGTGATCTCAACCAATGCGTTGTCGGTGTCGCAGTGAAGTAATTGAATTTCTGCTTGGGGTGATAAATCGACTCGAGTGAAAGCTCGGGGACGGCTTGCTTCGATAAGTCATTCTTCGATGCATCCGGCTGGGCTCGAGCGGGTGATGGTGCCACGACGAGAATCGCGAACAACCCAAGCAACACGCTTCCGTGCAAACGTGCAATCCGAATGACCGAAAAACGCCCCGGCGACGGGACCGACTGTTTACAATCAGCGGCGGAGTCAACGAACATGACACAAGGCTCCTGCATCGAAAATCTCTTGGTGTTGTGTTGTTTGAGCACTTGCTCTCGCCGCAAGACCTTTCGATTCAATCGGTGGTCGGCGGCCTCGCCGTCTATTCATGCTCCGCAGCTACAAAAGCGGCCGGCGGCGAACTCAATTAGCGGCGATCATTCTTCAGGGGAGAATCATTCAGTGTACGGCTCAATTCAAGTATTGGCTCGCCATCTTAATTCAACTTTCTGGTTTGCGGCTTTCGCCATCGGAATGGTTTGTCTCAGTTTGGTTCCATGCGAGGAGGCATCCGGCCAAACGGAGTCACGGCCGAACATTTTGTGGATCATGTCGGAGGATAATTCGAAACACTACATCAAGCACTTTGACCGCCACGGTGCCGAAACACCCGCGATTGAATCACTTGCCCGACATGGCGTCACGTTTGACCGTGCGTTCTCGTGTGCACCCGTCTGTTCGGTTGCCAGGACAACGCTGATCACATCTTGCTACGCGCCTCGAGTCGGCACCCAATTTCACCGACGCAGCAAGATGGCTACGCTGCCAAAGGGGTTAAAGATGTTCCCCGCGTACTTGCGGGCAGCAGGTTATTACACAACCAACAATAGCAAGGAGGATTACAACGCAGCCAAATCTGCGGATGTTTGGGACGAATCTTCGCGCCGTGCGTCATGGAAAAACCGTCCGTCGGATTCAACACCGTTCTTTCATGTGTTAACGACGACGCTATCGCACGAAAGCAGCTTGCACTTCGACGCGACCGTCATGGAAGAGAGAACCGTCGCCGATCAACAGGCCGTCCAATTGCAGCCTTACTTTCCCGATACAGCGACGTTCCGATACACGCGGGCGCGGTACCACGATCGCATGCTGGCTGTCGATCAGGTCGTCCGTGATACGGTCGCTGATTTGGAAAAGGCAGGCGTCCTGGAAGACACGTTTATTTTCTACTTCGGGGATCATGGTGGAGTGCTTCCACGCTCCAAGGGTTACGCGTACGAATCCGGTTTGCACATTCCGCTCATCGTTCGTGTCCCGAAAAACTATCAACACCTCACGGATCGGTCGCTTGCCTCACGCACGAAGGGGTTTGTCGAATTCGTTGACTTCGGCCCGACCGTCTTGAATCTTGCTGGTCTGGATCCGCCAAAAGGTATTGATGGAGAAGCGTTTCTCGGCAAGGGCGTCAGCGCCAGCGACGTGGACGCGCGACAAGAAGCTTTTGGTTACGCCGATCGATTCGACGAAAAATACGATCTTGTTCGGACGCTTCGACAGGGGCGTTACAAGTACATTCGAAACTTCGAACCATTCCTACCAGACGCACTTCAAAACAACTATCGCTACAAAATGCTCGCCTTCCAAGAATGGCGTCAGATGTATGTCGACGGAAAACTCAACCCAACGCAGAGTCAGTTCTTCGAGCCAAAAGCCGCGGAAGCTCTTTATGATCTCGGAACGGATCCTCACGAGACTTACAACTTGGCCGACGATCCCCAGTACGAAGAGCAACTCATCAAGATGCGCACTCGTTTGACCGAAAGACTCAAGGAGATGCCAGACCTCAGCTTCATGACCGAAGCGTTGCTTCTGGATTCGGGATTCGATGACCCCGTCAAGTTTGGCCAAGAGAATCGTGAGGAAATTACAAAACTGATCGATACGGTCAACCTCGCGTTGTTACCGTGGGAAGAAGCCGAACCCAAGATTCGAGAAGCTCTCGAGGATGATGACTGGCTCGTTCGCTATTGGGCCGTCGTCGCGGGCACATCATTTGGCACAACCGCCGATTCCTTGGCTCCAGAAATGGAACTTCGAATGGTTGATCTGGAACCACTGGTTTCGATGCGAGCGGTCGAGTTTATTGCAATCGCCGGGGCGAGTGATCCTCGCCCGCTGCTGTACCGTTCACTACAACGTGCAACCAACGAACCGGAAGCACTCCGGATGCTCAATACTGCAATTTTCCTACACGATCATATGGATGGACGATTTCCGATCGAGACAGACAAAGTCCAGCTACTGTTCGAGCCAAAGCCACGAAGCGAGATTCAACGTCGGCTCGATTACTTGTCACGGTAGAAAGAGTCGCAGAGCAAACTTCCACGTGAGAACTGGTCGCCCGCAGCGTGAGCAAGGATCAGTTCCCCGCTGACGCGTCGGGTTACCTTACGACTTAACTGGGCGTCGCAACACGCAGAGACTTTCGCTAGCGAGTGTCAGAGCGTGCTGGCTTATCTTTCTCCGAGCTAAACGGGCCAGTTTGGTTCTCGGTTCTCAATGTAGGAACGAATGCCTTCGCTCGCTGACTCGGTCGTGCAGGCGGTAGCGCTGTCGGCGGCACCCGCAGAGAGTTGGGACAATAGAGCTTCTCCAACGCCTTCGTTCAGGACACGCTTGGTCGCTTGGACGGCTTCGTGAGGTGCATCGGTGCACTGCTGGGCCAATTCCGTTGCCGCCACCCAAATCTGTTGGGGATCCACGGGAGTGGTGCAGAGTCCGAGACGATACGCTTCGTCAGCAGCGATCGGCTTACCCGTCAGAAGCAACCTCGCCGCGGCAGCGGCTCCAAGACGAAACGACAATAACGCGGCCGTCGCACCTCCTACCAGTCCTCGGCGAACAGCGACGGCCGTAAACGATGCTCGCTCCGAAGCGACCACTAAATCGGATGCCAGCGCCAGCGCGAGTCCCGCACCAACCGCCGCTCCGTCCACTGCCGCGACAATCGGTTTTGGGAAACGAAGCATCTGTTCCAACAACTCGGTCAGTTGACGCCAAGTTGAAAACCACTCCGGTAATGCCTCATCGGGTGGAAGGTCGGCAATCTGCGAAAGCACCTTCATATCCAGTCCGGAACAAAAGTGATCACCGCTGCCCGTCAACACAACGGCCTGGACTCGCTTCTCTTGATGCACATCCGAGAATGCCATCGACAGGTCCGCCAGCAACTGTGGATTCAAAGCGTTCCGCGTCGCCGGTCGTTCCAGCATGATGGTCGCCAAATTGTCGTGGACCTTCACATCAACGTGCTGCACGGCTGGAATCCTTTTCGTGGAACAAGAGGATCGAAAAACTACCTGTTGCACCAGTCTACCGTTTTGTCACACGACTCACGCTTCGGCGGAGCTCCTCTACGGCGTTGTGAACGCTACGTTGAACAAACGTTTGGGCATTCGCACAAAAAAGCCCCGAAGAGTAATCTCTTCGGGGCTCGCGATTGTTGATTGGATCTGAAGATCAGATCGAATTTGAATCCAACTACTTGCAATCCGAGTAAACGGGGACCTTAACGGTCGTTGGCATCGGCTTGCAAACGCGGACTTCCACT
Source organism: Planctomycetota bacterium (assembly GCA_039179795.1). GTDB lineage: Bacteria > Planctomycetota > Planctomycetia > Pirellulales > Pirellulaceae > Rubripirellula. The sequence continues at coordinate 279,970 of JBCDEM010000004.1, forward strand.
TCTTCCATTGTTTGGACAGGAACGCAAACGGTGTATTCCTCAGGAACTTCCTCAGTCACTGTTTCGTAAGTGGTGACATCGAAAGTACGAGTTCGCTCTTCAGGCACGCAGGTCGTGACCGTGATGTCGCGAGTTCGTTCTTCGGTTTCCATTCGGCTCTTCTTGACCGTACGAGTTCGAGTTTCGGTCTCGTAGGTGGTCTTTGAAACCATTCGCTTGCGGGTTTCCATTCGCGTTTTGCAAACAGGAACCATTTTCGTACGAGTCTCGTTCACCATTTTGGTAACGGGAACGGTCTTCGTTCGTTCTTCGTTACGGTACTTGGTGATGTCGCGAGTTCGCTCTTCTTGGCGATACTTGCAAACGTTGACCATCTTGGTGCGAGTCTCGGTTGCGTATTCGCAGTAGCTGACGTCACGCGTGCGGGTTTCCATTCGCGTTTTGCGAACAGGCACGGTGCACGTACGAGTTTCAGTTTCCCAAACGCAAACAGGAATTTCGCGAGTTCTCGTCTCGTAGCGACTCTTGCACAGCGTTACTTCGCGAGTGCGAGTTTCTGGACGATACTTCGTGACAACGCAGTCGCGGGAACGCTGCTCAACGCGGCACTTCTGAACCGTGTAGGTACGAGTTCGCTCTTCTGGACGGTACTTCGTAACCGTGACCATACGAGTTTTCGTTTCTGGCTTGCACTTCTGAACCGTCACCATACGAGTTTTCGTTTCTTGAACGTAATTCGTAACCGTATAGGTGTAAGGAACTTCGGTGGTCTGGCGCTCGTAAGTCGTGCAGGGCACTTCTTCGGTCACCAAGTTTGGAACGTAAACTCGCTTGTAAACGGTTCGCGTTGAGGTGCCACATGGATCGCAAGGATCACAGCAAGGCACTTCCGTTGCTTGGCACTCGTACGAACCCATATCGCGAGTGACCGTCTTCATGGTCGTAACAGGGACACACTTGGTCACTGTTCGAACGCCTTCCTTCGTTTCGGTCACAGGAGTGCAGACCGTGTAAGACTGCTCAACCTCTTCGGTGTAAGGAGTCATTACCGTGTAGGTTTGTTCCATTTCCTCGGTGTAAGGAACTTGAACCGTGTAGGCCTGCTGCATTTCCTCGGTGTAAGGAACTTGCACAGAATACGTCTGAGAAACGGTTTCTTGGTAAGGAACCATCGCCGTGTACTCTTGCGTCACGGTTTCGTTGTAAGGAACACAGACGCGATACTCTTGCGTTTGCATTACTTTCTTGGGAACACGAACTTGATAAGTGCGTTCGATGTTCTCGGTGTAAGGAACGCAGACCTGGTACTCAACCGTTTTGGTCTTGTAGACAGGAACCCGAACATCGTAGGTCTGTTCGACTTGCTCTTGGTAAGGAACCGACACCATGTAAGTTTCTTGCTCGGTGTAAGGTACGCAGACGGTGTAGGTCTGAGTAACGTCTTCCGTCACAGGAACGCAAACCGTGTAGGTCTGCTCAACTTCTTCGGTGTAAGGAACCGAGACTTGATATTCCTGTTCGACTTCAGTCGTTACAGGAACTTGCACGGTGTATTCTTCTTCCTCTTCATAGGGAACGCACACTTGAACGTTGTACGTTTCTGTTTTGGTTTCCGTTTTGGGAACCATCACCGTGTAGGTTTGCTCACGGGTTTCTACTTTTGCGACTTGTTTACAAACGTTTCGCATGCGGGTACGAGTTTCCCGCTGATAAGTCGTACGAGGGACCATGCGTGTTTCCGTCACGTACTGTGATCGCATGACCGTACGGTCTTCATAACCGACGACTGTGCGTGCACCAGCGCTGGTAGCACACGGTGTGGCACATGGCGTGTCACAAGGTGTCGCGCAAGGCGTGTCGCAGCCGTCACAGTCGGCCTTTACCTCTACCGTCAGCAACAGCGCGACGCAGAGTGCAAGGAATGTCTCGAAAAGATGTGCTCTCATGAAGGGAACCCTCCTGGGGTACTGTCTCACAGCCTGTGAGTGTCAAAGGAAGAAATGCGAGGAAGTCTAACGGCTGCGCAAAATAGGCGGTTTATGCCCTGCGAGTTGCGAATGTAATACCCCACTGTTTGGTGTTCAACCATTCACCAGACGAATCGGGCATTTTTCTCAACGTTTTAGTGCGATTTGAACAGTCGCACCGACCCGCCATTTGGGTGACGGATGCACACCGCTCGCGCCCACTTCAACTCTTGCCACCTCGCCGATGCCGATTGCGCAGAGTGACATTTGGATGGGTCCACAGACCGTCACCAATACGTTCAAAGTTCAACGACTGAATCAGCCGATAGCGTGCGTACTCGCAGGAGAGTTGCCAGCATGGCCAAACCGGTTGGCAGCAAGGGACCTATGACAAATTGGGTGATGTTCCCTATCATTCCAATGGGGCAGGGCAACCCGGGTAACTAGGGCCAAAAGAGAGCCGTCCGATGCGGCGTCTGCATCGGAATCACGCGGGTTGTTGGCGGGGGAGGATCGATGACTCGATCACCAGAAGCAACCAAATCGACTAGCGAGCCCCGGCGCTTAATCTGCGTCGGTGACCCGCGGACGTTGCCGGCCGATATCGACCGGAATCAGGTCATTCTGGTTGATACTTCTGTCGCGGTCGTCGACGAGCTCAATGAGCCATCCGTCGATGGTGTTTGGATCGCACGAGATCAACTGCCGCAACTCAGCGAATTGCGTGGAATCGCTCAAAGCGGTTTGATGCTACGCGACATGCCAGAAGGCGTCGCTCTCCTGGACACTGATGTTCGGGTTCTCTGGGCGAATCGCCGGCTGACCGAATGGTCGGGGCGGAGCGAAGATGAAGTCGCCGGTGTGAACTTCTACGAACTGCTTGCTAATCCCGAAATCATGGGACCGGACTTCTGTCCTTTCCATACGGCATTAGCGACGGGAGAAGAGTCGACCAGCACGCTTCACACCGATGGCAACCGCTATTACCAAGTTCACGCAGCACCGATCGTTCGACCCAATTACTCCCGTCAACTGATCGTTACTGTCAGCGACATCACAGACGAGATTCTTCAGCAGCAAAAACTCGCTGCGATTCACCAAGCGGGACGCGAACTCGCTGATCTACGACCCACCGAAATCTTCATGATGGAAGTGGATGAGCGAATCGATTTGCTGAAAGAAAACATTCGGCACTACTTAAGCGACCTGTTGAATTTTGAAGTCATCGAAATTCGATTGCTGGAACATGCGACCGGAAACCTTGTCCCACTATTGAGTGTCGGCATCGACCAGAACGCAGCGGACCGTCAGTTGTTCGCCCATCCCCAGGGCAACGGCATCACCGGTTACGTCGCTGCGAGCGGGATGAGTTACGTTTGCCAGGACGTCGAGAATGACCCGCTGTTCATTCCCGGTGCGACCAATTCAAAGAGCTCACTCACTGCGCCGTTGATCCTTCATGATCAAATCCTGGGAACGATCAACGTCGAAAGCCCCGACCCGAACGCTTTTTCGGATAGCGATCTTCAGTTCTTGGAAATCTTCGCGAGAGATGTCGCGTTCGCACTCAACACGCTGGAGCTGTTAGTCGCGCAAAAGGCTAACACCGCTCAACAGAGTTGTGATGCCATTCACAGTGCTGTCGCTTTACCGGTCGATGAGATTCTCAACGACGCCGTCAATGTGATGGAAGGTTATATCGGTCATAGCCCCGAGGTCGTGGATCGACTGCGGCGCATCCTTCAAAACGCTCGCGACATCAAGCAGACGATTCAACAGATTGGACAGAAAATGACACCGCTCGAAGCTGTTCCAGCGGGTGTCCAATCACCACAGCACGCATTGCTGCGGGGCAAACGAATCCTGGTTGTCGATGCGGATGGTCAAGTGCGTGAAGACGCGCATCAGCTTTTGGAAAAGTATGGCTGTATTGTCGAAACCGCGCACAAGGGTGACGAAGCGGTTTGGATGGTTCGCAGCAGTGGTGGTGCCGGCAGTTACGATGTCATCATCAGTGATATTCGGTTGCCCGATTACAGCGGCTACCAACTGATGCGACGCCTCGGCGAGATCATGGAACGCGTTCCCATGGTTTTGATGACGGGCTTCGGTTACGACCCCGGGCACTCGATCGTCAAAGCGAGACAGGCTGGGCTTCATCCGAAGTGCGTTTTGTTCAAGCCCTTCCGTCTGGACCAGTTGATCGATGTGGTAAAGACGATTCTAGAGATCAACGAAGGAAATGAACCCGAACTGAGTGCCGATTAGATCGCCTGCATCTTTTCGTGACTCAGCGCACTCTGGCGTTTCGTCAAACTCCAGAGCGCGGAAAATGGAATCACCGTCTGCGAGACTAAGCCGAAGCTTCTTCTTCCTCGGTCTTATCCACCGCGTCCATCAGTGATTTTTGAACATCGCCAGGAACGGTTTCATAGTGACTGAAGCTCAGCGTGTAGCTGCCTTGCCCAGCGGTGATACTCGACAGCGTTCGGCTGTAATGCCCCACTGCGCGGAGGGGCACTTCACAATCGATCGACTGCAGGCCACCGCCGACCGCTTCGCTTCCTAGAACGCGACCACCACGACTGCTCATATCACTGTAGATATCACCAACATGATCTTCCGGCGTCGTCACCACCATATGAACGACGGGTTCCAGCAGAGCAGGGCGGGCTTGTTCAAAGACTTCTCGGAACACCAAACTGCCGGCCATCTTGAACGCGGCTTCGCTGCTGTCCACTGGGTGATGCTTTCCAAAATGAACCTCAACTGCGACATCCTGGATGGGAAAGCCTGCAATCACGCCACGAGCAATCCGCTCTAAAAACCCTTTCTCAATGGCAGGCATAAAGTTACCGGGGATGACACCACCGACGATCGAATCAACCCACAGAAAATTCGACTCTGCGTGGTAGTGATGCGTCTTCATGGATGGGAATCGATCCTTTGTCGCAAAGGACTCAATATCGGTACCACGAGGTAACGGCAACATCCGCACATGAACCTCGCCAAACTGTCCCCGACCGCCACTCTGCTTTTTGTGTCGATAAGAGCCATCCGAAGCTTGCGTAATCGTTTCGCGATACGGGATCCTCGGTTCGTGAGTAGCAATTTCGATCTTGTCGCGCCGAAGGAGTCGTTCCCGCAAGATCTGGAGGTGTAATTCGCTCGTGCCGGTCATCACCATCTCACTCGTTTGCGGATCGCGTGAGAGCTTGAGTGTCGGATCCTCTTCCGTCAGTTTGTGCATTGCGCTAGAGAGTTTGTTTTCATCGCCACGTTTCGTGGGTGAAATCGATAGACCCACCATCGGTTCTGGAAAATCGATCGGTGGCAATTCAACATCCCCTAACGACGAACCGACATGCAGATCATCCATCTTGGCGATGGCGATGATGTCGCCGGCCGAAGCCGATTCGATCTGTTCGGTTTGCTCACCTTGAACGCGCAACAGTGGATTCAGCTTGACGTCCTTTCGAACACCGCTCACATGAACGGACTGGTCTTTGGTCAACGTGCCGCTGAAAATGCGAACGTAACTGAGCTTTTGAACAAATGGATCGACGCGAACCTTGAAGACCCTCGCGACCACGGGCTCGTCGGCGGTTTGATCAAGCGTGGTAGCGTCTCCATCCGGCCCCGGAACGACTCGGGAGATATCGGTTGGGGCCGGTGCTTCGTCGGCAATGAGATCGAGTAGTTGGGTTAAGCCAACGCCTTGTATCGCAGACGTGCAAAGAACGGGGATCACCAACCCATCCGCGATCGCTTGTTTCAGCAAACGTCTGAGTGCCGCTGGTTCCGGCATGACGCCATCAAAGTACTGCTCCATGAGCGTTTCATCAGTCTCGACGAGCTTTTCAACCAGTTGCTCGTGAGCGTGCGCCAAGTTCATGGCCGCGTCACGAGCCTCGACCGGTAAGTCAATCGTGCAGGAAACATCACGCAGCGAATCGCCCTGTCCGAGCGGGACCTGCAGTGGAACGACGGAGTTGCCCCAGATCTCTCGACATTTCTCGAGGATCGTTTTGTAGTCGGCCTGAGGATCGTCCATCTTGGTGATTACGATCATCCGCGGGATGCCGGCTTTCTCGGCCTCCGTCATGGCGCGACGTGTGTTCAGTTGAATACCATCGTGTGCGTTGATACAGACGAGTGCGCAATCGACGGCCGCTAATGCTCCGATCATGCCGCCGATGAAATCCGAGTAGCCGGGCGTGTCGATCAGGTTGAAGTGTGTCCCACCATGGCTTAGGTGCATCAAAGAAGATTCGATCGTGTGACAGTGTGCTTTTTCCTCGTCATCAAAGTCACCAATGCTGGTTTGATTCGTGACGTCCGGTGTCCCCGAAACGGCTCCGGATGCGGCCAGCAAGCGATCGACCAGCGTCGTCTTGCCGGCCGATGCGTGTCCACAGATTGCGAGGTTCCTCCGACTGGATGAACTAGTCATGGCACAAATCTCCTTGATGAAAAGACGACGACAACCGTGCCAGCCACTGGGCCCACCGGCCATTCGCCGAGCGAGAAGCCTTCAATGTAGGGGGGCCAGAATCACGATGCAAAGTTTTAGAGGGACAATAAGCCCGCTAGTGAACAATTTGCGGAGTATCAAACCCCCAACAGAAGGGCATCAGCGGCGAGTCTCCGGGTTACGCAAACACTCGCGGTCCTTAAAAAGCTGGCTCCCGTCTCCTCGTTTCACCGTGGCGCGCAGCACTCACCATCGCGATAGGGACCATCGCGATAGGGACAGGGACGGGGCTCGACCCAAGTGGCTGCCGACAACCACGAGGCTGAACTCGCACGCCAACGGGGTGCAACAATACCTGGCTTCGTCACCTTCGGTGTCGGGTGATCCGTGTTTGCCATTCCTCGGATGCGCTTCGCGATCCGAGGTGAAGACGTTGAATGTCTTCGGCGTCAATCATGCACGGTTTGGATACCGAAAACACGCCGTCAATTCTTGCTGACGATCGCGAGAAAGACGCCCGGCTAGCTATCCCTCGAGCCGCCGAAATCGTCCGCCGAACCGATGATCGCGATCCGACTACTTTTCCTGCCCGTCTTCCATCTCTTCGATGTAGCGGCGGAGTCGTTCCAATTCGTCGACGGTGCCTTTGAATTTCAGCATCGTGTCAACGCGTTTCAACAGCTCAATCTTATTGACTGGCTTGCTCAGAAAATCGTCGGTACCAGCTGCGACGGCGCGCTCGATATCGCCCAGCTCGCTCAACGCCGTGACCATCAGAATCATGACACGTTTCGTCTCAGGGTCCTCCTTGATCTGCTTGCAGACTTCGAAACCGCTGCGTTTGGGCATCATCACGTCCAACAAGACCAGATCTGGCTTGAACGACTCAACCTTCTCTAGCGTGTCGTCTCCATCGACCGAAGTTTCAATCTCACAATCGATGTTGACCAAATATGCTTCCAGCAGCTCGCGGTTGGCATCGTTGTCGTCGGCTATCAGAATTCGATGCATGGTGGCGTTAATGAAAGCGGTTTTGGTGGAATCGATTCTTGGCGTGAGCTGTTGTCTTTTGAAAGACGCATGAACGCGGTTACACCGGTTCTGCAGCAGCTACCCTGCCGGCCGGGACGGGAAAGTGCTCGCAGAGCTGGCGTACTTCCTCTCGGATTTTGCCATGCACTTCGGCGTCATCCGATTGCGATAGAGCCTGATAGATCCAGTTGGCCACCCGCTTCATCTCGTCAGCACCCATGCCGCGAGTGGTCAGTGCAGGCGTCCCAATACGGATACCCGATGGGTCCATCGGTTTGCGAGTATCAAACGGAATCATATTCATGTTGACGGTGATACCGCACTCATCCAGAACCGCTTCCGCCTTTTTACCACCCAAACCAACCGCCGTCACATCGACCAGCATCAGATGGTTGTCTGTGCCTCCGCTGACCAGCGGGAGACCTGCTTCTAGCAATCCATCGGCAAGCGTGCGTGCGTTATCAATGACCCTTTGCCCATAAGTCTTGAAATCGTCGCCCATTGCTTCTGCAAAGCAGACAGCTTTTGCAGCAATGATGTGCATCAGCGGACCGCCTTGGGTGCCGGGGAAGACGTTTCGATTGACGTCTTTCAGGTGATCCTGCTTGCACATGATCAACCCACTGCGCGGACCACGAAGAGTCTTGTGCGTGGTCGTGGTCACAAAATCCGCGTAAGGGACTGGACTGTTGTGGACGCCAGCTGCGACGAGCCCGGAATAGTGAGCCATATCGACGAGCAACATGGCACCTACTTCGTTCGCGATCTCCGCGAATCGATCGTGGGGGATCTCGCGGGGGTATGCACTCGCACCAGCGACAATCAACTTTGGTTTGACCTCCCGAGCCAGGGAGGCGATCTGATCGAAATCGAGTCGGTGGTTTTCGGGATCAACGCCATAGCTATGAAAGTTGTACAGCTTGCCGCTGATGTTCAGTTTCATTCCATGGGTCAAGTGCCCGCCTTGAGCGAGATCGAGCCCGAGGACGTGATCGCCTGGTTCCAAGCAACTCAAGTAAACCGCCGTATTTGCTTGAGATCCGCTGTGAGGCTGAACGTTGGCCGCTTCTGCACCGAATAGCTGCTTGGCACGGTCGATCGCCAGGTTTTCGGCGACGTCAACTTCATGACATCCACCGTAGTATCTACGTCCGGGATAGCCTTCGGCATACTTATTCGTCAGGACGCTTCCTGCCGCCTGCATGATGGCCAAGCTCGTGTAGTTTTCGCTTGCGATCATCTCCAGCCCATCTTGCTGGCGACGAGCTTCGGCTTCGATCGCGTCCCAGATGTCGGGATCTTGCTGTTGCAGAGGGTTCATGCGGTCCTTTCGCCTTTGATCAGGAGTGTCTGCGAGGGCACGGTGCCATAAGGGGCACGGTGTACGCGAGGGCAAGGGGGCACGGGGCGGGTGTTCGCCGACCGGGTCCTTCTAATTGTCGACAGCATCGGAGGAACCGTCAATCTGGTCGCTGGGTTCACCGCTTCGGAGATATGGGGGTTAGCGACAATTCCTGAATGGGGAGGTAAAGTAGGAAACGTTTAATTAGGGAGGATTTTCCGGTTGCATAAGTTGAGACGGGCGAACTCCCCTCGCCGCACAGCCCGTTGAACGATTTGCACCTCCGCAGCGTGCACGGTTGGGAACGATCCCGGCCAATCCAATTTGAACGTGTCTGGGTTAAAAGACCTGTTCAGATCGGACAGCTGCGATCGATTCAGACGCTCTTGCGTTCGGATCGAATTCAGGCTCACGCGGGCTAAAAGTAAGCCAACGTGACCTAACCTTCCAAGGATCCAGTTCCTTCATAATCGAGTTTGTGGAATGAAATACGTTTCTTGTATGGCCCTGCTTGGTGCCCTGACGTTGGTGTCAGCAGTCCAAGCTGATCTCCCGCCTTATTCGAAAGTGACCGAGGGCTACACCAAGCTTCCGGTCTCAGACCAGAAGAATCCAAAAGGCTTATTCAGCGTTTGGCAGCGCAGCAAAGACTCGCAACTGCTCGCCGAGTTGCCAAAGAACTTCACAGGAAAGAGCTACTTTATTGCTTTGACCCTTAGCAGCGGTGACCTCTATGCCGGATTGCAATCCGGTGACTGGGTCGTTCAGTGGCGGCGATACGACGATCGCTTGGCATTGATCGCACCTAATCTGGAGGTTCGTGCGACGGGCGATCCAGAAAGTCGTGCTTCGGTAAAACGTCTCTTCACCGACAAGGTGTTGCTGGACGTTCCGATCCTTGCGATGGGACCCAGCGGGGGACCGATCATTGACCTGGATTCGCTGTTGCTCGGAAATGCGAGCACGTTCTTTGGTCCGTCAGTGCGAATCACCAACTCCCGGATCAAGAAAGTCGCGTCGGCGAAGGTCTTCCCGGAGAACGTCGAGGTCGCGTTCGAAGTGGTTGGAAGCGGCAACCGTTTCCAAACGCTTCACTACTCATTCAGCGAAGTCCCCATGACGTCGACCGGATTCAAACCGCGTAAAGCGGACGAACGTGTTGGCTATTTCACGACCACGTATTCCGACTTGAGTAAGTACACCGACAACGAAACGAAGATTCGATACATCAATCGATGGCACTTGGAAAAACGCGATCCAAAACTGAAGCTCAGTCCTCCGAAGGAGCCGATCCGTTTTTATGTCGAACACACCGCACCGGTTCGTTACCGTCGTTGGATCAAGGCTGGTGTCGACTACTGGAACAAAGCCTATGAAAAAGTAGGTTTGGTCGATGCAATTGTCATCGAGTACCAGGATGCAGTTAGCGGCGCACACATGGAGAAGGATCCTGAAGATGTGCGTTACAACTTTATCCGTTGGCTGAATAACGATATCGGTACTGCGATCGGTCCAAGTCGTGTTCACCCATCGACCGGTGAAATTCTTGATGCGGACATCGTTCTAACGGACGGCTGGATTCGTCACTTCAATTTCAACTTCGAAGATCTCATGCCGAAGTTGGCAATGGAAGGCATGTCACCTGAGACCTTGGCGTGGTTGGGCGATCACCCGCGCTGGGACCCCCGAGTTCGTTTGGCGCGTCCCGAACAGCAGAACTACCTCAAAGCTCGTTACGCCCGACAAGCTCAGCAGCCGATGGCTGGGTTCAAAATGGCGCAAGCCGATCCGACACTGCTGGGAGACGATGAGTTTGACGGCCTGTACGGACGCATCAGCCAGAAGAATGGTCTGTGCATGGCCGCGAGCGGTCGCAGCTTGGATCTTGCATTAACCCGCATGAACTGGGCTTTGACTCTGCTGGACGATGAGGCCAAAAAAGGTAAAGACAAAAAGAAGAAAGACAAGGACGAGGAAGAAAAGGACGGAGACGACGAGGATGAATCCGATGAAGAGGAGTCCGACGAGGACGAATCGGATGACGACGACTCCGACGACGACGACGAGGAAACGGAAGAAGAAGTAGCTGAAGAGAAGAAAGAGGAAGGCGATCTACTGGACGGCATGCCGGAATGGTTTGTTGGTCCGCTGCTCGCTGACTTGGTCGCTCACGAAGTTGGCCACACACTCGGATTGCGTCACAACTTCAAAGCGTCTGGCCTTTACTCGCTTGAAGAAATCAACAGCGAAGAGATGAAGGGCAAAAAAACGTTCACCGCTTCGGTGATGGACTACTCGCCAATCAACTATCGGCTGGAAGCAGGTGAAGTTCAGGGTGACTTCGGAATGATCGACATCGGCCCCTATGACTTTTGGGCGATCGAGTATGGATACACGTTCGATGAAGGTTCGTTGCCAAAGCTGCTTAAGCGGTGCAGCGAGCCCGAACTGCAATACGCCACTGATGAAGACACGTCTGGACCGGATCCACTGGCTCGACGTTATGACTTTTCCAAAGACCCACTCGATTATGCCCAAGAGCAGATGAAGCTTGTAAAGCTGTATCGAGAGCGGATCTTGGACAAGTTCGTGAAAGATGGTGACAGTTGGGCGAAAGCCCGACGCGGTTACGAGCTGACAATCAGCTTGCAAACGCGTTCGGTCAGCATGATGGCGAATTGGATTGGCGGTGCATTCGTTAACCGCGACAAGAAAGGCGATCCCGGCGATCGGGCTCCCGTTCAAGTCGTTCCCGCCGAGCAGCAACGAGCGGCTCTCGAGTTCGTGATCCAAAATACGTTCAAGGACGAAGCCTATGGCTTGACGCCTGAGCTGCTTGAACGGATGTCGGTTGAGCAGTGGCTCGATGGCGGAAGCTTCAGTGCAAACGAAGCAACTTGGCCCATCCACGATCGCATTTTGGGTGTCCAGGCTTCGGCTCTGACCATGATCATGAATCCGACGACCTTGCGACGCGTGTACGACAACGAACTGCGGTTGCCAGAGTCGGAAGACACTTTGACTCTGCCTGAGCTGTTGTCGGAAGTGAACAAAGCGGTTTGGACGGAACTCGGCGAAGATTGCCCACCCAATCGCAATGATCGCAAACCGATGATTTCGTCCCTGCGACGCAACCTGCAACGCGAACACATGCAGCGTTTGCTGGATCTCGTCCTTGAGTCTTCCGATAGCACTGCGGCTTATAAGCCAATCAGCAATCTGGCTCGTGCCGAACTGCGAACGCTTTCGAGCCGAATCGCAGCTGCTTTGGATCGTTGCGGCAAAAAGATGGATGCGTACACCAACGCCCATCTGACCGAAACGAAGGAACGAATCGATCGGGCCTTGGAAGCGGGGTACACCTACAGTGCTTCTTCCGCGGGTATCTCTCCACTGTTGATGCTTTTGGGCCAGGAAACGGATCGCTAAGATTCGAGCTCGCAGTCTGAAAAATCAGTCTTACTGAGAGATCTAAAGGATCTATCTGAATCGAAACCCGCCGGTGGGTGATCCCACCGGCGGGTTTTTTCATGCTCAGCAAGCGGCCTCCCGTTGGGGTTACACTCTTTGGATTCCCCCTCCGGTTGATTTGGTGCTCGATATGTTCCCTTGCAAATTCCCTGACTCGACAACGAATAACTCGATCACGAAATGGCTGGGCGTCGTCGCGATGCTTGTTCTGCTAACCCGTACCAGTTGGTCACAGGGTTTTGATTTTGAGAAAGTGATCCTCGATCCGCAAATCGGAAAAGTCTGTTACGCGGTAACGGCAGCTGATGTCGATGGTGACTCACGTTTGGACGCAGTCGCGATTAGCGAACGTGAAGCATTTTGGTATCGGAATCCAGATTGGAAAAAGCACACAATGATTTCCGATGCCGTGCCGAAGGATCACGTCTGCATCGCACCTGCCGACATCGATGGCGACGGAAAAGTCGATTTTGCATTCGCAGCTGGATGGCCCCGCAATGGCGGCTCCGTCCATTGGATGCGCCGGGGCAACACGCTGCAGGAACCTTGGCAAGTGTTTCCGATCGCAGCAGAAGGGTGGACGCACCGTATGCGGATGGCGGACGTGCTTGGTTTAGGAACGGATCAATTGGTTGTTACGCCGCTCAATTCAACGACCGGTGATGGCGTTCGCCTGATGGCTTTCCCCATTCCTACCAATCCAACCATGGATCGGTGGAAACCCGTTGTGATGGATCATTCGCTCAATCGGGCCCACAACCATTGGCATCTTTCCGGCAATAAATCGAGCGACCAAACGTTGGTTGCCAGTCAGGAGGGCATCACGCTACTAACGCGTAATACATCCAATCAGCGTTTCACAAAACAACTGTTAGCACGGGGTGCAACTGGCGAAGCCGCAACGGAACGTGGAGCAGGAGAAATCAAAACGGGAAAACTTGGCAAGCTTGATCTGCTCGCCACGATCGAACCGATGCACGGGAATCAAGTCGTCATTTACGTCGGCCCGAGAATTGGACCAAATTTGAAACGAGTCGTATTGGATGATTCGTTTCAACAAGGGCATGCCATCTGGTGCGCAGACCTCGACGGCGATGGTCGAGACGAAGTGGTTGCTGCCCATCGAGAAAAAAAGTTGAACGGTGAAGCTCCTGGCATCTACATCTACCGATGTTCCGATGACTCCGGCCAAACATGGGAGCGCACGCAACTTGATCGGCCGATGGCATGCGAAGATCTATTCATGGCTGACTTTAACGATGACGGTCACATTGACATCCTGGCGGGTGGTCGTGCAACACACAACGTGAACCTGTATCTCAGTCGTCCGTGAGTGATCGGCATGTTTTCAGCGTCATAATCCGCACGCTGACAGTTCGCTCCAGTTCCTTCACGGTTTAGCCGATGCAAACTCTAAGCAATAGTTCCGGGTGTGAGTTCCGCACTCGGAACGCCTTTCACGTTTAACCAGGGGCACCTGGGGCACCACCGCATCTTCTGACGTACGAGAACGACCTGATGAGTGTTGTGGGGCAAGCAGCAAGAGTATTTCTTTTGTGATTCGGAAGACGGGTGGTATTGCATAGACGATTCCTTCACCACGCATCCAGAACATCATGAACCCGCCCACAGTGAGCCCCACCTTATCGACCGTTCATATCATCGATGATGACTCGAATGACATCCGGATTTTGCACCGGTTATGTGAGTCCGTCGGCCTAAAGGTCCTTTGCTTCGAGTCCCCTCGCGAGTTCTTAAACAATTTTGACCCGGCTCAAACGGGATGCGTCGTGACCGATCTTCTGATGCCGGAGATGACCGGTCTTCAGCTTTACACGGAATTGAGACGACAAGGTTCCAACATTCCGATCATCGTTCTGACAGGCCACGCTGATGCCGGAACATGCCGGCTCGCACTTCACGATGGTGTATTCGATTACGTTGAAAAGAGTATCAACCCGCACGATTTGCTGGTCGTAATCGGTGATGCAATTGCTCACGACAATCGTCAGAGCGAAGAACGCTCGGTACAACAGAGTGTCCAGCTTCGCTTGAAAGCGCTGTCACCGCGTGAACAAGAAGTCGCGCAGGTCCTTGCCAGAGGATGGTCTCTCAAAGAGATCGGATCCCACTTCAACATTTCCGTCCAGACCGCTTCGAAGCATCGCGCGAAGTTGTTTGACAAGCTGAACGTTGGCAACGAAGTGGAGCTCTTCAAACTCCTACTTCGCGTTGATCCCAGCCACGCAACTTGATCGCAGCTAAAGATTAATCTTCGTAGACGGACGCATCGCGTTGCATTGATCGATTAACCGTTCATTCGGTTTAGGATCTGTTCGACTCGGCGTCGTTCCGGGGGAAGAAAGTGGTTGAATGGCTCAGCCATGACATCGCTGCATATGCCGCGCAGTGAAAGCGCACATTTCGTCGCCTTGATGAATCGGCTGGCATATTTGCCGACGGTGTAAATTTGCTGCAATCGATCCACGCGCTGAGACAACACTTCGACTTTGTCGTTTTGCTTCGCTACCGTTGCTCGATACAACTGCGAAAACAACTCGGGATAGATGTTTGCGCCACCGTTGACACCGCCATCGGCTCCCATCCTCACAGCCTCCGCCGTCAAATGCTCCGGCCCGATCAAAATACGCCAGTCTGGGCGAATAGACTTTAGCTCGAGCAACTCGCGAAAATATTTCAGGTCGCCGCTGCTATCTTTCACACCGACAATGCGCCGGTGTGAAGCTAACTGCTGCAGTGTATCGATCTCAAACCAAACCTTCGTCAGACTCGGCATGTTGTAGAGCATGAGGGGAAGATCACCCGGCAGTTCCTCGAGCACATGACCGATATACCGCGTTAACTCCGTTTGGCCTGCAGGAAAATAGTATGGCGTTGAGAGCACCGCCGCGTAGGCACCCGATTGATAAGCCACATGTGCCAAGTCCATCGACTCTACAAATGCTGTATCCGTGATGCCAACCAACACGGGAACACGATCATCGACATACTGACAAACAAGTTGGATAAATTCGCGGCGCAATCGATAACTCAGACTCGGTGCTTCACCGGTCGTACCGAGAATAAAGATACCGTTCACACCACCTTCAATGACGTGATCAAGCAGTCGATTCATACCGGGAACGTCGATCGAATCCCAGTCGGAAAGGGGCGTGACCAACGGTACAACGATCCCTTGAATTCCGATGTCGGATCGTGAATTTGGTTCGTCTGCTTGGGTCATACCGTGATCCTCGAAAGACACTCCTGGAAAACAGCGAGATCCGAATCGCCGTTTGATGCTGCATCATTGGCCACGGACATCGCTCGTTTTATGCGAAGGCCGAATTCTAGACGGCCATCCATGCGGCTTTATAGTTCAATCCCAGGTTGAGGATTCGTTGTAACAAAGCGCTGTACGTCACTCCGACGCATTCGGCTGATTCCGAAAAGTCTTCTCCGTATTCGATATTTGGATTCGCGTTCGCTTCGATCACGTAGATATCGCCTGAATCCGTCATTCGCAGATCCATGCGTCCATAGCCACTCATGCTAAGTGCACGATAAACCCGTTTGCACAGTCGGCTGACACGTTCCTGCGTGGCCTCATCGAGATCCTGCGCGGCGTGTGTGGTGATGCCATGTTTCAGCTGATACTTGCGGTTCCATTTCACGCGGCTTGTCGCGATTCGGGCAACGTCATCGGGCATATTTCCAAAACTCATCTCCCAAGCTGGAAAGGTGGTCAGCCGTGTGTTTCCGAGGACGCCCACGTAGAGTTCCCGCCCTTCGATGTACTGCTCCGCGATCGCATCATCATTGGTCTTTTCGTGAACGAATTTCACTCGCTCCGCTAACGCTTGGTCGTTGTGCACGATCGATGCTTGGGAAATCCCAAAGGACGCGTCTTCCACCACCGACTTCACGAACAACGGAAAGGAAAGTTTTTTTGGTCGGTGAACCGTCCGGCCGATGGGAAAGACGGTGAATCGCGGTGTAGGTATCCGATGGAACGTCAGCACTTTTTTAGAAAGCGCTTTGTCTTTGCTCAACAACAATCCCCGAGGGTTACAACCGGTGTAGGGTTGCTGCATTAGCTCCAAATAGCTGATGACGGCGAAGTCATAGGTAACCACGCCATGAAACTCTTCCAGTAACATGAAGGTGATGCTGGGTTGAAAATCCCGCAGTGCGACGCGGATCGGCGCTAGGTCGTCGTAAACACCAATTGGGAGGACTTCGTGACCCAGCCCACGCAGGGTTTCACAAACGTCGAATTCAGCTTTCCAGGCCTCCATCTCCTCGGGATTAACGCCTTCCAAGGAAAGGGGCGGAACGTGCCCCTCACGGACGAGCACGAGAATGCGCAGCTTGCTCATGACGACGCCTCAAACCGCAACACGGTGCCGTCCTTCATGCAAGAAGTTAGTGGTCCGAACGGCGACCAAGATCATCGCATCTCGTTTCAGTTCCTCGGGCGGACCCCCTACGCGTAATCGCAACTCGCGGCATCGCTCGATCATTTCCTGAACGACTTGGTCAATCGTGTACGAATACTCGCCCGTCCAGCGGGCGACCGAGCGTCGCAACTCGCCGCGAATCCGAGTGAGAAAAGCCGCTGCCGTGGGATTACGTTTGTGAGCCGGGTCGGATGAGAACAATCGTCGCAAATCGTTGTCATAGATACTCGGATAATTCAGCCCGTAGTCGTCCCGCTTTTGAGCGTAATGCGTTCGCAGTGTTTTTCGGATTCTCGAGAGCGGCTCGGGAGTGGCTCGCGACTGAACGGGAGGCTTTTTTCCGTTAATCGACTTCATGTACATATCGACGGTGTGCAGCTTTTCAATCGCCGGCCAGTCACGATACCGAGTCCGCCATCGCGATCCCGGTCGGAGCCAGACGGCGAAGGTTTCGGCGAAATCCTCCAGCGGGTGGGCTTGAGCGTACCACATTTCCAGGTGGTGAACGTAATCGCGGCTGGATGGCTGTGGCTGGTAGTAATCCGGATAAGGAGTCGATGCTCTCCCGAAGATCTTGCGGTAACTGGCTTTACGTCTCAGTCGAAAAGCTGTGTCGATCGCATGTCCTGCCTCGTGACGAAGGATTTTCATGCACCAATCCTGCGTACCCCCTTCGACTTCCAGCAGCTGTTTGCGTTCCAGACGCATCAGCCGTGGATGGGCCAAATAAAAGGGGATCGCGATCCCGGGAATGCCATCCGGTGAAAACCACTCCTCGCTGAGCCAAAAATGAGGACGGAACTTGAGTCCGCGATGTTCCAGTTCTCCAGTAAGCTGTTGAATTCTTGGCTCTAAAGAGGTGTCACGGATCGACAGCTTCAGATCGCATATCCGCAGGTCGAGCAATTGATCATCGCTCATCGAGTCGAGATTTGGCTTGTTCTTCGCCATGATCAAAGACGTTCGATCAGAGTCCGTGCAAGTTCTGTGAAGCGTTGGTCGAACAGTTTATTCAACATCGCTACATGTCTTTACCCCAAAACGAAGCTCAAGGCAAAACCAATCACTCTCATGAGCATGAACCTTCGATGACACAATGCGCGAAGTTGACCGGTTCAGGTCGAAGTGCCATCGCCGTTGTCGCTGTCGAAGGACCGATGGCGGAAGCGATCATCTATCGGTGCGTGCAGTTTGCATCCGAGAAGCAAGTCCGAATAGGTCAGGTTCGCTTCGGTTATTGGACGGGTCCTGCACAAGACGATTTACACGCAAACAACGATTCGACCGACGAAACGTCCGGATCACCGAGTGAATCGGTTGTCATCACAGCGGTGAGTCTGCGTCGCTGGGAAATCCACTGTCATGGCGGCACAGCGGCGATTGAGCGTGTTCTGAGCGATCTTCAGCATTGTGGTGCTCAACGACTTGTCGAGCTGAATAGCCCGCCCTCGTTGATCGTTGCAGAAGCTGAAGCCGTCCTATCACGATGCGTGACCGAGAGAACTGCAGCCATCGCTCTGTCCCAGATACGAGGTGGGTTGGATAGCTGGGCCCGAGAGTCGCTCGCAGCAGAGAACTCGGGGAAGCCATCCGAGCGATTGAATCAACAAGCACAAGACATCCTCCACTGGGCCGACTGGACGATGCGTCTTGCGGAACCCTGGAAGATCGTGCTGGTGGGTCCACCGAATGTTGGAAAAAGCAGCCTTATGAACGCTTTAGTCGGGTATGACCGCAGCATCACGTTCGATCAGGCCGGCACGACTCGCGACGTACTTCATGCGGAAACCGTCATAGACGGGCTTCCCGTTCGATTGAGCGATACGGCTGGTATGCGAGACAGCAACGAGCCGATCGAGGCGGAGGGAATGAAGCGTGCTGTTCGCGCTGCCGCAAAGGCTGATTTGGTCATTGAAGTCCTCGATGCCGCCGAAATGCCCAACCGAACACACCCTACCGGCCAACCCCTTCAGATAGATCCGAGTCGACGGGAAAGCGACACCACCCGAATTCGCGTGATCAACAAGATCGATCTTGTCGAATCTCCTCCGGCTGTTTCAGACGCGGATGTCAGCACCAGCGCGGTAACAGGAGCTGGAATCGATGAGCTTTTGCGGCTGATCGCGACACAATTGAGTCGTTTGGCTCCACCGAAAAATGCCCCCGTGGTGCTCAACAAACGCCAAAAAACACTCGTCAGCCAAATCGTCACCGCGTCGCCAGGTGAACCGCTGGCAACTACACTCCAGGCTCTGATTGGCGAACCGCAATAGTGAGGAATTGAAACGTGATCCGATTTCTGACAGTGGCAACTTTGGGAGGTTTAATTTTGTCGACTTTGAGTGCAAGCGCGCAGGACTCACCACGGTGGGCGATTGTGATCCACGGGGGAGCCGGTGATCCAACCAATTGGGACGACGCCAAACGAGAGACACGGTTGAAGGGGTTAGACCGCGCTCTTCGTGCTGGTGCCGACATGCTTGCCAAGGGCGCCACGGCGCTCGACACGGT
This sequence comes from Planctomycetota bacterium, assembly GCA_039179795.1. Classification (GTDB taxonomy): domain Bacteria; phylum Planctomycetota; class Planctomycetia; order Pirellulales; family Pirellulaceae; genus Rubripirellula. The sequence goes on from JBCDEM010000004.1 coordinate 299,227, forward strand.
CGAGACCGTCGTCGGAATTCTCGAAGACGATCCGGCCTTCAATGCAGGCCGCGGCGCCGTTGTTACCAACGAGGGAAACGCCGAATTGGACGCATCCATCATGGATGGAAAAACGCGTAGTTGCGGCGCGATCGCCGGAGTCACCACGGTTAAGAATCCCATCCAGCTTGCTCGAAAAGTCATGACGGAGACCAAGCACGTTCTGCTGGCCGGCGACGGGGCAGAGGAGTTTGCTGTCGACCAAGGTGTTGAACGCGTCGATCCAGATTATTTCCTCAGCAGCACGCACGTCGGCGCAAATCCCGACGGTCTTTATCTCGGAACGGTCGGTTGCGTTGTGCTGGATCAGAACGGTGATTTGGCCGCGGGAACGAGTACCGGTGGAACGCCCAAGAAACTGCCCGGACGAATTGGTGATTCACCCATCATTGGAGCTGGGACGTACGCGGCGAACGACACGTGTGCCGTTTCCGGAACAGGCGTCGGTGAAGAGTACATCCGTCATAGCGTCGCCTTCGATATCGCGGCTCAGATGCGGTACGCCGGCCGATCGATCGATGAAGCAGTCACAAACGTTATGACCAAGACACTGCGCCCAAATGTGGGTGGGCTGATCGCCGTTTCACGAACCGGTGAAATCGTCATGCAACACAACACACCGGGAATGAGCAGCGGTGCAGCGGACAGCAACGGCCGTTTCGAGACACGTTTGAAATAGCCGGATTCACGTGCGGCATCGGTCGACGGCCGAGCCTATCGGTTTCGTTTCCAATTCAAAACGTTGTGTTCACACGCGATGCCATTCAATGGAAACTCCGCCGATGAGACGAGCGACGCGGAAGAACGTGACCCATCACCTGATCCATCCGCTTCCGCGAATTACGGGAACAGCGAGTCGAGCGCTAGCGAGACGTTCGTCGTGTCCCGGGAATTGCGATTGTCGCTGAAGTGGTTCGATGGGCTCCATCCGGTCATGCTGGAACCCGACGAACTCCTACGTCAATGTAGTCTTCGCACTCAGCGGCGAAGCGGACCGGGCGGCCAGCACCGTAACAAAACGAGCAGCGGCGTTTTTCTGACGCACCAACCAACGGAAACGGTCGCGGAAGCCACCGAGAGACGCAGCCAAGCCGATAACCGCGCCGTCGCATTGCAGCGATTGCGGTTGAAGCTGGCCGTCGACATCCGGACTCACTCGATTCTGGATGGTGTCGTGAACGAAATAGAGCATCAGCTGCGAGAGAAATTGATTGCCGGGGGAATGCGATTGGCCGATTCCAATCCTAAGAAAGCACCTCTTTTGGCACTGTTGCTCAATGATCTGCACGCGTGTGGAGGTCAGCCCCGTCAGATCACCAATCACTGGCAGACGTCATCCAGTTCCATCATCCGATTGATGAGAACGCATCCCCCTGCCTGGCGAATCCTCCAGGAAATTCGACAACATCACGGTCTTCGACCATTGGCCTGATCAAACGCTGAACTGTTCTTTTTTCTCTGTTCACTGCGCCTGATCCTGTTCCATCTATGCGGGCTCTCACCTTCCCGAGTCCTCTCACTCTCTCGCACCCATTCGAATCCGGGTGAAATAAAATGGGTGATGATTTACCCTATTTGGTACCTCCCCCTCTCAGACCCTCTTAAACAGAAAACCCATGAATTGGATCGCACGGCTCGCACTCGCTGGATTGGTCGCGTTACCGCTCAGTGCTTTCGCCCAGGCTGCTGATATCTTCGTTGAGGCCGAGAGTTTCAGCGACCACGGTGGCTGGAAACTCGATACACAGTTCATTCAGCAAATGGGCTCACCCTATCTACTGGCGCACGGCTTGGGTCGTCCAGTGGAAGACGCCAAGACCACAGTCAATGTGAAGGAAGCTGGAAAGTATCGCGTCTGGGTACGAACACTCGACTGGGTCGCTCGCTGGAATGCCAAACCATCACCAGGAAGATTTCAGTTGTGCTTTAACGGCAAACCGTTGGAGCCAACCTTCGGCACAGTGGGGGCCAAATGGAATTGGCAAGACGGCGGTGTCGTTGAACTCGCCAGCGGCGATACGAAACTGACGCTCAAAGACTTGACCGGATTCAATGGACGTTGCGATTGCATCTACATGACAACGCAATTGGACGCGGAACCACCTGCCTCCGACGGAGTATTATCCGACTGGCGTCGCGAACAACTCGACTTGCCCGACACACCACAGACACGCGGTCCCTACGATTTGGTTGTCATCGGCGGCGGCTATGCAGGAATGGGAGCGGCAATCTCAGCCGCTCGAATGGGCTGCCGCGTCGCTCTTGTTCAAGATCGACCGGTCTTGGGTGGTAATGGATCGAGTGAGGTTCGTGTTTGGGCAAAGGGCAACATTCGACGCGGTAAGTATCCGCGGATTGGCGAGATCATCGAAGAGTTTGCAGACAAAGCAACGAAGTCTCCAGGCACCTATGAAGAGTTTGGGGATGCTCACAAAGAAGCCGTCGTGCGCGCTGAACAGAACATCGATCTGATGCTGAATCATCACGCCCATGACGTCGAGATGGATGGCAACAAACTCAAAGCGGTATTCGCTTTGGACACGCGTTCCGGTGCCGAGTACCGAATCGTTGGCGACTATTTCTCGGACTGCACCGGTCACGGGTGGATCGGTACTTGGGCCAAAGCCGATTGGGAGATGACGCCCGAAGGTCGCATGGGCATGAGCAACATGTGGGCCTGGGACGAAAGTGAAACGTCCGTTGAATTCCCAGAGACTCCTTGGGCTCTTGATTTAACGATGGAAGACTTTCCCTACCCACGTGATCATCACGGACAGTGGTTTTGGGAATCGGGCTTTGACAAAGACGCAATTGGTGACGCGGAAGGCATCCGTGACTGGAACTTACGAGCCGTCTTTGGTGCTTTTAATGCAATGAAAAACAAAGATGGTGCGGTCGATCACAGAACAGCTTTCCTAACCTGGGTCGCGTTCGTAGGCGGCCCGCGCGAGAGTCGTCGACTGACCGGTGACGTCGTGCTGACCGAATACGACATCGTGAACAAACGCGATTTTCCTGATGGCTGCGTACCGAGCACCTGGTCGATCGATCTGCATTACCCGAAACAGCAGTACGCCAAAAAGTTTCCCGAGAACCCCTTTATTTCGATCGCAGTCCACAATCGCAAGGTGGATCGTTCGTATGGCTACCCCGTTCCCTATCGCTGTTTCTACAGTCGCAACATCGATAACCTGTTCATGGCGGGTCGATGTATCAGCGTCACTCACGAGGCACTTGGAACGACACGCGTGATGAAAACGTGCGGTATGATGGGTGAAGTCGTTGGAAAGGCCGCTTCCCTGTGCGCAACGCATGAATGCAATCCACGAGATGTCTACGAGGCACATCTCGATGAGCTGTTGGAATTACTTCGACTGCCGGGAAAAGCCTACCGTGCGTCACTGACCGATTCGATTGTCATCCCCGATGACGCACTCCCATTGGCCGGACCCAATGGACCTCCTACAGGAAAAGACCCAGCAAAGCTTCGAGGAATCGTCGTTGACGATGACAAGGCCAGTGTTGTTGGCAAATGGACGAGTGGCCAAGGACTGAAAAACTATGTTGGGTTTGGTTATCGCTACACGTCACCAAATAGTAACGCGTCGATTACCTATTCGCTCAAGGCCAAGAAAGCATCGCGTTATGCCGTTCAATTGTTCACGCAGCCCCACGCCAATCGGGCCACCAATACACCGGTCACCGTGGCAGCCAATGGCTCTACAAAAAAGTACTTCGTCAATCAGCGAGAGAAGTACAACGAAGATGCCGCGACGATCGTCGAACTCAATCTTCGACAAGACCAAGAGGTGACGGTCACCGTTGGTACGACCGGAGCCGACGGTACGATTCATGTCGATGCGGTTCGATTGATCGAGGTTGAATAGGTTTTGAATCCACGGAAACGTCATCCCATCTTGGCGTGGCTTGTTCATAGTTTGCGAGTCACCGTGGTTGTCGCCCTCATGTTGGCCATTCCTTCTCCCACACTAAATCGAGTGGGTGACGGTGCAATCGCTCCAGCCATCGACATGTTGGCGATGGATGACTGGGCAATCGATCAATTAGCGATCACGAAAGATGAGTGGAACGGTAGCGTTATCGTTCCTGAAGCGAATACCAGCGGAATGTGGCCGGTCGTTGACGATAGAAATGAGACCATCGCTCTCGTCGCTCGAACCTTGCCAGCCGCCGAAGACGCCGTTGGCTATCGAGGCCCCACCGAGGCCTCGATTGTCCTGACACCCGACCTCACGATCGCATCGGTTGCCGTGTTATCGAGCGCCGATACCAGCGAACACGTTGAGGCCGTTCGACTGGACGAGCCGTTTCTCAGCCAATTCCGCGGTTGGTCTTGGGGAAATCCTCCCAACTCCAAGATCGACGCCGTCTCAGGTGCGACTCTGACATCGATGGCTCTGGCGGAAGGTGTATTGGCTCGAATCGGAACGTCTCGACCTTCGCTCGTTTTTCCAAACGCTTTGACTCTAGATGAAATCAAAGACTGGTTTCCCGAGGCTTCCAACATGGATGACCTGGGAACGATACGAGACGAAACGGGAGCGCAACTGGGTCGTGTGATTCGATCGGGTCCGCTTTCCGATGATGTGGTCGGCTATCAGGGTCCAACAGAGTTGCTTATTAAGATGGATCCGACGAATGAAGTCTCTGCGGTCAGAATTCGCCAGTCTTTCGATAACGAACCTTATGTTGGCTACGTGCGGCAAGAACGTGGATATTGGGCACTGTTTCGAGGGATGACCCTCCAACAGCTCGCCGAGTTCTCACCTGCCGACGAAGGTGTGGAAGGCGTTTCGGGAGCGACGATGACGAGCCTGGCCGTTGCTGACACATTGGTCGCGACGGCACAGGCAGACACCATTCGCCCAACCGAATCAGAATCAGCACCCAATAACCTGCTTGAGAATGTGCGTTTTACCGCAGCTGACATCGGCACGGTCGTGACGCTGTTAGCACTGCTGGTTACGCGTCGCTTCAAACGTTTTCGTCGAGGTTTTTTGCGCCAATGTTGGTTGGTTACCGTCGTCGTGGTCATCGGGCTTTGGTCTGGAAACCTGTTATCGCTGGCTCTGATTTCAGGTTGGTCGGCCGAGGGAATTGCCTGGCGTCTCGCGCCTGCGCTGACAATCATCTTTGTCGTTGCGATGCTGGCTCCTCCGCTAACCAAGAATAACCCGTATTGCAGTCACGTTTGTCCTCACGGAGCGATCCAACAACTCGTCATCCCGAAGCAAAAACCTAAGCATCGCATTCGGTTACCCAAGTGGATGAACCGTTGGCTGGTTCATATTCCGGCAGTCATGTTGACGATTGCGTACGTCGCGTTAGTCGTCACACCCAGCATTGATCTATCAGCATGGGAACCATTTCACGCCTATCTGTTTCGCGTTGCCGGTTGGGGATCCGTTGTATTCGCGCTATTAACGCTGCTGATTGCGTCCCGGATTCCAATGGCTTATTGCCGGTTTGGTTGTTCGACCGGGTACTTGCTGGACTACTTGCGCAGAAACGCCCGCAGCCATCGTTTGCAAAAGTCGGATTTTGTCGCGATCGGGTTACTTGCGTTTTCTCTGCTGTGGCGACAACTCAATTAGTTGCTTGATCTTCCTTTGAAGTCACAGACACGCGTTCGAACACAAATTCGTTGCAACCATGTCCGTCACAAGTCGTCATTTCTCGCAGCTCGAATCCACGATCACGAAACCAGCGAAAGATCTGTTCCGGACGCGCAACTTCGAACGGCCAACCACCCACCCAATCAACCAGATCGTACCAACGATTCATTCCACGGATCCGCGACTCCGAAATCCAATTTGCCCATGGAATGAACGGATTCCTGATTGTGCACAGTCGAAATAGCGAGGCGGCAAGCGTGAACGCCAGTCGACGAAGGACGAGTGCTGACCCGATCAAAAATACCAATACGGGCCGAAGCCATCGAGGAAATCGTTGATACGTTTTCTTAATGGCCGACCAAACTCTAGACCATAGAGCTTGGTCGTTATAGATCGCAACGATTAGCTTGCCATTCTCCGCAACCACGCCAGACAGGTGCTCAAGTGCCATCCACATTTCACCCGTGTGGTGAGCAACGCCCCAACAGTAAACGATATCCCCCTTTGGCAACTGAGACATAAACGAACGGTCTAATAGTGATCCTTCGGTCACCTGCCATCGTTCCGGTTCGCCATTTGTACGATACAAGTGTTGCGTGCATGCGACGGAATCCACATCTACATCAAACGACAACACCTCGGCTCCCATCCGCCACGCTGCGAGAGAAAACAGACCGCTGCCGCTGCCTGCATCGATGAAGCGTTTCCCCGTCAAGTCGGATTCATCAATCAGTCGCTTGATCGACTCCTCCGCTTCCGCCAGCTGCGAATCATCTAGCTTTGTAAGAAAGTTCTTCCAATTGCGTCCAAACGCAAATTTCTCCGCGGTGTTGTGGCCTGAATCGGGTTTTTGACTCGATTCAGGTTTTTGATTGGAATCAGGGTTTTGATTGGAATCAGGGACCGCTTCAGACAGGCTCATGAAGTCACGCTTGAAACTTGGACGTCGGATTTTTGGCGGAACTGAAGATAAGCCACAGTGTGAATGGGAACCAACACCAGCGCCATCGCTAGGGCGTAACCCAATAGAACACCATTGGTGGAATAAAAATAACCTCCCATCCAAACGGCGATCGCGGTGCTCATGAATCCGACCGCTGAAGCTGCCAATAGAGGCTTTGCTCGTCGAGATAAGACGTAGAATCCCTGCAACGATGCCAGGTGACCCGCTACACATCCGATCGACAACACCATCACTTGCCAAGGCGAAAGGAATCGAGACGCAACGTCCCATGGCAATAATGGCAATAGAGCAATAAGTGCAGTAAGCGTCCCCAACCCAAGCAGAAGCAGACTCGTCGAAACAACGGCCGTTTGTCGCCAAATGGTTCCCGCAAGTTCTCGTTCACCGCTGCCATGGTGCGCAGAAACGACCGAGTACTTTGTTTGAACCCATGCCAAAGCCAACATCTGAATCGCCGTTGTGACGCTAAGCGTCATGCCCAGTGGCCCGGCCTCCGCATCAGAGTGGAACATCACCACGATGATGGTGAAAAACTGAGTGGCAAAGTGGTACATCGCACCAATAAGCGCGACGCGCCACTGGACCGGCAGAACTTCTCGCATCCAATCGAAATTCGATCGCTTCACACTTAGGCCGCGAAATTGCCGAAAGAACGGTGCGGCGGTGAACAACAACAGATAGCCAGCCATCACTGACTGAACTGTCGAAGAAGCAACCAGAGACCATAGCTTCCAGCCCATCAGCAACGACAACCAAACAACGACGGATCCGAAAAACATTTGGACAAATCGAAACTGATAAACAAAGTCTCGGTATCCAGCACCTTCAAGAATCGAGATCACCGGCGCAACGGCCACAGCAAAGGCAGCGATTGGCACCAGCGCGACCAGCGGGCGTTCCCAACCCACCGTTGAGTCCGCAAGGGAATACCAACCAAAGGCTAACGCAAACACGGTGAAAAGCAGACTGGTGAGTGAAAACCAAATGACCGAAACACGAATCAAGTCGCGCATTCGCGCCGAGGCATGGGCCAATTGGTCTTTTGAATCTTCACCGTTCTGATCCGACTCAAGTTGTCGTATCGCGGCCATTTCATGACCCGATTGGCTCACCAACACGTTGAGCAAGCCGAGCTCAAAGTAGGCTTGGATTCCAACAATCCCTATCATCGCGTAGTAAACGCCCTGCTCAGAAAGCGTGAGCGCTTGCACCAGTAAAACGATCGTGATCGGACCCGAAATCCCCTGCCAAACTCGGGTGGCGACCGCAAAGCCGAGAGGGCGATCTAGCTGCAGTCGATCACGAATTTTGCGGTGCATGCAATCGACTTAGAAAAACTCAGGAGATCCGCGGACAAGACCGATCTGGGACGTCGAGACCAATCTGGGACGTCGAGACCGATCTCTTGATGCGTCATCTTACGATCTTTCTTCTCAGACGGTTCAAAGCACGCGCGAGCTGATAGAAGGAAACCGTTGGCTGTTCCAACGGCTGCATCGCCTGCCCAGGTTCAAATCGCTTGATTCGATTGCCCAAGAACCGAATCGAGTCCAAGATGGCGACCACACCAAACAGCCAGAACAACAGGGACGCCGGATGCCGTCGCAAGCCCTCGATCACCAGCTTCAAACAGGACCTTGCATTGCCTTCACGTGCTGCCAGGTTGATCCAGAAAATACGCCGGTTCCAATCATCCTTCTTCACAGGTAGAGGTGACGGAGCTTCTCGAGGCGGAAAGCCTTCACGCTCTCTCGCTTGATTCAAGATTTCATACCACAGCGCACGCTCTTCAGTACCCGCACTCCAATTTGCAGATGCCTCGTGAAGTCGATAGTAAGTGTGGCAACCAGATACGTTGACGAGCTTACCTTGCTCCGCCAAACGTAACCAGAGATCGAAGTCCTCACCGACGGTATACCGAGCGCGGTATCCGCCCGCATCCAGCATTGCGGATCGCTTCGCCACGACGCCGGTTTGAAAGATCGCGACGCCTCCTTCCAAGTGTTCAGCATGGATCTCGTCATGCGTCAACGGCCGTGGAATAGGCGCGACTGGATCGCGATCTTGCAGCATCGCGTAGCCCTGGCCACCGCAAGCCATCACCGTATCGTCTTCCAACATCCGGCAGACCTGCTCGCGCAACCAGTTGGGTGAAGCAAAATCGTCCGGATCTAGCCACGCAATCAGCTCTGTTTCAGCTGCTTCAATCAGACTCTGACGAGCCAACGGCCTTCCTTGATTTTCAGCCGAGTGCACAACAATACGATCATCGTTTTGCTGCAGCCTTTGAATGATCTCTAGGGTGCGATCCGTCGACCCATCATTCCATAAGAGAATCCTGATGGGCCCTTTGTAGTTTTGGGCTTGGATGCTGGTGACCGCGTCTTCAACGTACTTTTCCTGGTTATACGTTGGCATGACCACCGTGACCGGAGGAGACTCGTTCGATTCACGTGGCTCATCCATCCATCGCCTCAAAGATCATTGAGGGAGGTGTTTCGAGTTTCGCATCGAGTCGTTCGGTTGCCCACGTATCGTGCTTGTGGAGGCAAAGCACGGGCATGTTCACTTCCGGTTCGCCGATAACGAACGCGTTGTACCCAAATTGTCGAATGACATTCGCACATTCAAAAGCTTCTCGAATACCGTGGACTTCGACCAACAATCGTGGCCGGATATGACTCAGTAATTCACTTCCTCCACGTAGAATCGACGCTTCCGCTCCCTCCGCGTCAATTTTGATGAAGTCGGGCTTCAACTCCAACAGATCGTCGAGTCGAACGGTTTCAACCGACAGGGATTCAAATGTTGGGTACTGCTCTTTCGCCGCTTCAGAAGCAACACCGCCGCGCGACTCGAGATAGCTCATCGAATCGTAGTTACCCTCGGCCATGTAACGAAGCGTCATCGTCGAACGGATATCCGCGACCGCTTTCGGGTGAACGGTAACATGATCAAAATGTGAACGCGACGCGGATTTGGCAACACGATCTGCATGCTGAGGGAGCGGCTCGAATGTCTCCACTCGGCCGTTGGATGCCAAGCTCGCCAACACGAGCGTGAAATAGCCGTAGTGCGCGCCGATGTCCAGGCAAACAGATTCGTCTGTCACCAACGCTTCCATCACGCCAGTGCACGCGAGCTCGTACCGGCCGGGGATGATCTGATCGGCAAACCCCGATGGGAAGGGCAGCAGAATTTCCGCACCCTTTCCCGGCCCGCCGGTGATCTGATACCAGTCAACAACCACTTTCTCAGGTGTCGGCTCCAACCACTTGCGCGCGAACTGCACCACGGGTCTGGCGACACTTCGAACGGCCTGTTTAACTCCATTCACTGCGATTGTCCGACGGCAGAAGCAACGACAAAGGTGAATCCTGTGGATGCACCGAGAAGGGTTGAAAGCGATACTCGCTGAAGAAACGATTGACTAAGGCTGTTGATATTTGCGCTGATATTTTTCGTACAACATTTTGTGACGGCTTCCCAAATCGACCGTACGACCTTGAATAAACGCGTGCGTCACATTGCTTTCCGTTTCCAAGATATCACCATCGGCAACAATCAACGTCGCGTCCTTACCGACAGTGATCGATCCCATACGCTCAGCAACGCCCAAGATCTCCGCCGCCGACAGCGTAATCGCTTTTAACGCTTCATCGTGCGGCAATCCGTAAGCGACGGCACAGCCTGCGTGGTAGGGCAAATTCCGCATCTCAGATGCTCCGCCTGGTGATCCTGCAATCGAGAAAGTCACGCCTGCCTTACGTAGGCGTGCGGGGAGTGTGTATGCGGCATCATAGGGATCGTCGCGGTAACGCGGTAATCGATAGACCCCACCGATAATCACTGGAACGTCGAATCGTTTCAACAGATCGGCACATTCCACTGCCTCATAGCCACCGTAGATGATGACTTTTAATCCTTGCGATTGGGCGTAACTCACAGCAGACTCAATCGCCGTCTGTGAGTCCGCCTGCGCGAGCATTGGAAGCTTACCATCGACTAAAGGCACCAGGCTGTCCAACTTGACATTGGACGGCGTTGCATTGGGCCGAGCTTTTAACGCAGCTCGATAACGTCGAACTTCATCAAGCAAATCATCGAGCTCCTTCCATTTCTCAGCACGTTCTTTTGCTTGTTCACGGCTATCGCTATCTCGTGGATGGAGATACGACCAATCGACAAACATCGCTGCTGGCGCGAGAACGGACATCTCTTTGACAGTCCAGCCATCCATGTAAAGGACGGCCGACTGGCCTCGCAGGTAACGCCCTTTTGGTGCCGTCATTCCGGCAAGAACTCCACCGGCTCTGGCTACCGGAATCAACTCGCTGTCTGGATTCACGGCTACCCAAGATTTTGCGTTCGGATTGAAGCTCCCGTATTCGGAACGGTCATCCGTGACATCCACCGCAGAAATCTCAATTAAGCCAATATCCGTGACAGATTCAATCAAGCCGGGATAGACGTGCTTTCCGCTCGCGTCCAAACGCATCGCATCTTTTGGCACGGTCACGCGTTTGCCGACCGCTGTTACTTTTCCATTCTCGAACAGCACCGAACCCTTCTGAATCACGGGTCCGTCAATGACGTGGACCGTTCCACCTTCAATCACAATCGGTTGCTTTTGCGGAGGACCCGGAATTTGATCATGAGCCAAAACCGTGCTGACGATCAACAAGCAGTACATGGAGGCGATCTTTCTCATTACTTGGCTCCTCCTGATTCCGATTGAACTTGATTGCGTCGATATTGTGTCGAACCCTTCGCAGTGCAGAACGCGTCGTGACGATCCCATCGGTCTTCTTCCGCCAACTCCTTTGAATCCGTGCGAGACCGAATGGGTTCACCGTCGGCCAATGCCTTCTGAATTAAACGAGCTTTCAAGTCGGCATCTCGAGCTTGAAGCTCGCGATCCATTTTCAAGTCAAAGTACTTGCGACCATCAATCCATGTTTGCTCACAACGAGTGAGTGTCGACAGCGGACGACCGCTCCACACCGTTAGATCGGCGTGTTTGCCGGGCGTGATCGAGCCCACGTATTGATCGATTCGCAACTGCTTGGCGGGATTCAATGTAACGAAAAGTAATGCTTCTTGTTCCGGAACACCGCCGTACTTCGTTGCCTTGGCTGCCTCCGTATTCATGTGACGCGCCAACTCACGATCATCGCTATTGAATGAAACGACGACACCTCGGCGATGCATCAAGGCACCGTTGTAAGGAATCGCGTCGTAAACTTCGAACTTGTAAGCCCACCAATCCGAGAAAGCAGATGCCATCGCACCGTGCTGAGCCATCCGATCAGCCACTTTGTAGCCTTCGAGAATGTGCTGCAACGTTCCAATCTGGACACCGAACTCTTCGAGAACTTCTAACGTGGCGACGATTTCGTCCTGTCGATAACTATGACAGTGAATCCATCGTTCACCTCGCTGTACTTCTGCAAGAGCTTCCAACTGCAGATCGACGCGAGGAGGCAGTCGATCACGAACGCCCCGTTTCCAATCACGCCAATGTGTTTGGTATTCGCGTGCGGCAAGCAGTTGATCACGAATCACCTGCTCAACACCCATTCTGGTGTTTGGGTAACGTGACGTGGATCGTTTGACGTTTTCACCTAAGGCAAACTTGATGCCTGCGGGTGCCTCCTTCATTCGCAATCCATCCATCGATTCACCCCAGCGAAGCTTGATCACTTGGTTTTGACCACCGATCGGATTTGCCGAGCCATGAAGGATGTTGGATGTCGTCAAACCACCAGCGAGATGACGGTAGATGTGGATATCCGTGTTGTCGATGAAGTCACCGATCCGGACTTCGGCCGTCACTGCCTGTCCTGACTCATTCACTCCACCGTCCGTTCCCATGTGCGAATGGCAGTCAATCAATCCAGGCGTGATATGTTTGCCATGCACATCGATCACCTGACAATTCGCCGGTGGATCGATCGAGGACGCAACCTCCACGATCAGGCCATCGCGAACCAAGATATCGGCTTCCTCCAATTTTCCCTGCTCGTCACAGGTCCATACGGTGGCACCGCGAAACAGAACGGTTGGTTGTTCGCTGATGCGTTCGGTCAGTCCATAGGCACCCAGCGGAATCAGCGTCGGACTCACGACAGATGCGATTGCATTATCCTCTTCAGATGCGTCTTCATCAGACGCTTCTTCGGAGCCAGATTCGGAATCACTGGGGACTTCATCCGATGGTGAGATTGCTTCCGCTCGGAATTTCGTCATCCGCATTGGCAGTGTTTGGCCATCCGGCATCACCACCGACGCGAACAACTCGCCCGATTCCGATGCATCATCAACCGTCACGATCGTGAGCTGTGCACGTCCTGGATCGACATTCTCGAACAGTTCACTCAGATCAACCGTGGCCGTCAGACGATCACGACCACGCACGACGTTTTTGAAAGTGACGGATGAATCCTCTTCGTCTTTTTCGTCCTTAGCGGCAGGCATGGGAAGCGATGACGCTTTGCCACTCCATTTTCCTTCGTCGGAATCAAACTCCACAACGAATCGTTTCGCGATGCCTGTTCCAAACGAGACTTCCCATTGTCCAAGCAACCAATCGTCCGATGGTTGTTCATCCGAAATGACAAAGGGTTCACCTGCGATCCAAGTCTGTTCAACATCTGTCTCGGATTCCCACAGATCACCATCACAGACAACCAGGTTGGCCATCATACCGGGCTCAATCGCGCCGACTTGTGATGCTAAACCCAACAACGTTGCTGGCTGCGTTGTCAGGGCCGCCAGGGCATCATCACCATCGAGCCCACGATCCACGGCCACGCGGACTTGTGACAGAAAATCTCCAAGATCGTCTAATCCATCCGTTGTCAAACAAATCTTGAGTCCTGCGTGATGAAGCCGCGCAGGATTCTCGGGAGCAAGATCCCAGTGTAAGAGTTCTTGCAAAGAGGTTCGGCGAGAAGCTTCGGCGGATTCAACCTCAGGCGCTTCAGGAAAGTCGACCGGGACAAGAACCGGCTGCTTCCTTGCAGCAATTTCGGTCAACTGACGATATTCTCGCCCTGAACCTCGCAGGATCCACTTCAATGCAAACTCGTCGGCGATCGCCGCGGCGCGGATCGCCATCCGTTCATTTTGTGCGTCGATGACAAAGGTGTCATGCTCGATGGCGTCAGCCAAGACTTCGAGTGCAAGATTCGATTCGGGTCGAGGCAGTGACGGTCGGCTGCGATAGGTGCTCCATGCTCGCTGATACCACTGCGCATCGTGCAGTGCTTGACGGAGCAGCGCCGTCGCACCCATCGGAGAATTGGGATAGCGCGGGCGTGGTGAAACGCGCGGGACCGTCAACTGAGCGTGGTGCCATGCTTTCGACAACAGCAGTCGCTGTCCGTCTTGTGATCCGAGCAACACCACACAACTGGTGCCTCGCACAATGGCACCAGACGGCGCGACCACCCGCGCCGTGATACCTTGTGACCGAAGTTCGCTTGCTTCGTTCAGTGGCTCCTTGGCCGCTACCGTGGCTGAACTCCGCTGCGGGACGACATTGCCATTCCAGTAGGCAGGTCGTTCATCCGTTAAAGGCACGTCGCTTTCGCTATAGGCATCGATGAAACCGGCATAAATGTACTTGCCGCCACAATCGATTTCTTTGAAACCGGCTGGTACTTCGACCTCACTTGCGACCGCAAGGATCGACGCTCCCTGGATCAACACGGTCGCATCTGAAATCACATTGCCCGGCCGCGTGACAACGTTTGCTCCAACAAGGGCAAATCCGATCGGTCTTTCATCACGAAGCCCCACGATGGGGTCGGCTGCAACTGGACCCTGTCCAAAAACGGGCAGGGACAATGAAAGAGTGCAAAAAGCAAAAAACAAAGTGGCAAAACGTTTCAACACAGTGATTTCCATAGCGATGTAGGTCACGCGCGGCGTGACGCGTCAAATGCCATGCCGAGCATGACCGTTGAAATCCTAGTAGGTAGCATAGTTAATTGCTTACGAAGTCACGCGAGCCAAGAGGAAAGATCCGAGGTAGAATGCATACGGAAGTGTCAGGTGTGAATGAAAATTCCCTTGACCTATCTTCGATGTCCTACTAGTTGTGGATTTCCAGAAGGACGAGCCTATCCGGATCGTCCAATGGGAAGGAGAACTTGGGAGGCCGATATGGAGCCTGAAAAGACTCCGGAGGAGACGAAAAATCGATCGACGATCGAACGCTTTTTCAGTGGACTGAGTGAGTACATTTTTCAGTCCCGACTGGGAGTGGTAGATGTCCAGCTTGTCGACTATCTCAGCGACATGCTCTTCCGATTTGTGCGGGTCGATTCGCTGCACAAAGTCCGTCGGCCGAACGGTCGACCGGCCACTGAAGTCTTTCAAATGCTTTGCGAAGCCGAGAATCGCGTTGGCCTCGCACGCCGGGAAGTTCATCGACATATCGGTGATTTCACACTGTTCTGGTCCGGCATGTACCCCGAGAGTCTACGGCGTACGCAACCCCATGCGTCTCGGGACAGCTTCCTTGACTACTGCCACCAGGGCAAACGCGCTTACGCGATCGCCGCGGAAATCGAAGGAGGCCAAGATCGACCCTCCAGCGATGTACTGCAGGCTTTGAGCGACCAGTTCGAAATGTGTGCGTACGGTCTAAGAGAAGTGCGTCGCGAATGGGAAGAAGGTGAATCGGGACCGAGCGGACTGCTGCTGTCCTAACGCTTTTCTTTTCCGTCATCTTTGCGCACGCTCCTTCCGCGACGATGATCTGATTTCGTGAGAAGATATTCCTCACGATGATCATTCATCCCAAGGACGAGAGCTCCCATGACCGACTTCCAATCCCGCTTTGAATCTGTATGCGATCGTGCGCGTGAAGCGATGCGATTGCATTCGGCCGCCGACACCTTGGAGTGGGACGAACGCACCGGCTTGCCCTTTGCCGCGGGCGAGTATCGAGCCAGCCAAGTCGCATCACTTCGTTCGTTGGTCCATCGGATTCGAACAGCTGACGACTATGGAGATGACCTCCAGTGGCTCGTTGACCAATCAGAAAACTTTGATCCTCACGATGACACATATGCCACGATTCGGCTGTTGCACCGCGATTGGCAACGTGACCGCAAACTCCCCAACGAACTTGTGCAACGCACCGCAGAAGCAACCGTTCGCGGTCAGCAGACTTGGGATGAAGCACGACGCGCCGATAACTTTGCTTTATTTCGGGATGCGTTGCAGGGAATCCTGGCGTTGAAACGTGAGGCTGGGCAGCGATTAAGCGAAGGAACCGATCGATCGACGTATGAAGCGCTTCTCGACGAATACGAACCAGACGCAAATGTTGCCGAACTTCAACAGGTATTCGATGAAGTGCGTGGCCCTCTGGTCGAATTGATCGAGAAGATCGGTCAAGCACCCAAGCAGCCCGACCTGAAAGTCCTCGAAGGCGTCTTTTCGATCGATGATCAACGCAGCTTCAGTCACCGGGTCGCTGAGAGTATTGGTTTCGATTTTGAACGCGGTCGACTCGATGAAACGTCCCATCCGTTCTGTACAACACTCGGACCCAACGATTGTCGTATTCTCACTCGATACGATCCGCACGTGCTCAGTTCGGGCCTGTTCGGAACCATGCATGAAGCCGGTCATGGAATGTATGAACAAGGCTTGCGCGTTGATTGGTTTGGGCTGCCTCCAGGTTCGTACGCTTCGCTGGGCATTCATGAATCACAATCCAGACTCTGGGAAAACCAAGTCGGTCGCAGTCTCGCGTTCTGGACGTGGCTGTATCGCGAAACCCAGCAGACGTTCGCTTCACATTTAGACGACGTTTCACTGGAGTCATTTCATTTCGCCATCAACGCCGTTCGGCCGAGTCTGATCCGAGTTGAAGCGGACGAAGCAACCTACAATTTGCACATCCTGATTCGTTTCGATTTGGAACGGCAATTGATCGATGGAGAACTGTCTGTCGATGATCTGCCTGATGCTTGGAACGCGCGCTATGAACGAGACCTGGGGATTCGGCCGCCTTCCGATGCCGACGGTGTCTTGCAAGATGTCCATTGGAGTGCAGGATTGTTTGGCTACTTCCCAACGTACACACTCGGAAATCTTGCTGCCGCACAGTTGTTCGCAACTGCCAGCGAACAGATGGAAGACCTGGAGGAGCTAATGGCTCGCGGTGAGTTCCGCCCTCTTCTGGATTGGCTTCGCCAGCGAATTCACTTTCACGGTCGTTGCTACAGCGGCAAGGAGTTGGTCGAACAAGCTTGCGGCGGCCCTTTATCCGCGAAACCTCTGATCGATTATCTGACAACAAAGCTAGCAACACTCTACGAATTGACGTAGCGTTGAGTGCTGCTTACCCCACCGTTGGCGGCATCGCACGGAACGTTTATGTCAGGAGCGTGCATTCAAAGCGGGTGTGGACCCACGCTTCGGACAACCGACACGTACCTGCTTACCCCCTAAGAGCAATCGACAGGAATGGCTAAGCGGTCTGCAGGAATAAGGTAAAGTGGGGTACAATCCCCGCACTTCTCCCAGTCGCTCGAGTGCGCCGATGTTAGTAGCTAGTTGTCCGCTTTGTCTTGAAAGCTTCCGAGTTCCTTCCGGCCCGATTCCGGCGGATGCCATTGCCGTCTGCCCCTGGTGTCAGGAGCAAGTTCCGCTGCAGGATGTGATGAATGGCCTGCCACCCGTCTTGGAGTTTAAGACGTCCGATGGCAGTCCGATCAGCATCGATGATGCACCAGCAGCGACAGCCAACCAACTTGGCCATGCACAAGAGAGTCCAGCTTGGGAGTCGGACTCGGCGTCACCAATCGATGAACCCTATCGCTCCGACGAGGAAGACTCGTCTCCTGCTGATGATTGGAATCTAGCGGGCACGGGTTTGACCTCAACCGCAAACGACGGTTCCATGTCGTTCGGCGATGATCAAATGCGTGTCATGCCTGTTCCGGTCCGTCGCCGGAAAAAGGGATCAGGAATCCGCACGGCAATCGGTGTCGTGCTGGGAGGCTTCGCGGCCGTCCCGATCGCTGGTGGTTTGTTGATGCTAATGGGACGAACGCCTGACTGGGGCGTCTGGCCGTTTGATGGAGGATCACAAGAGTCGGGACCGGGCGTGATCGCTGC
Source organism: Planctomycetota bacterium (assembly GCA_039179795.1). Classification (GTDB taxonomy): domain Bacteria; phylum Planctomycetota; class Planctomycetia; order Pirellulales; family Pirellulaceae; genus Rubripirellula. The sequence continues at coordinate 317,008 of JBCDEM010000004.1, forward strand.
GCCGACGGGACGAATCGGTGAACGTCCCTATGAGCGTCGCCCCTTCGGACAGTCCCTGCTAGAACCAGATTCTTCCACGACGGATCCGCGAGAGTCCGCACTCGACAGCATTCTCAGTCCTGAACCATCACCTGGTACATCCACACCCGAGACACCAGACGCAGATTCATCATCAAATCAAACCTATCCGGGCGACCGTGCACCTGAGCGTACGTCCGATGTCGACATTGCATCACTGCTCGCACCTCCCGGTCAATCACCGCGGACCAATCGAACTTCTGGCAGCTCAACTCCATCGAGTGAACCGGTCGAGTCGAAACCAAGTCTTGGTGCACCGGATCTAGATTCAACCGGCTTCGATTCAACCGATCCGGACCCGGCGGGCCTGGGAACTGCGATCGACAGTCTCCCAATCGACGTTGGTCCATCCGAGCTTGTCGTTCCCGGACTCGAGTCTTCGCCCGACTTGGAAAACACTTCTGGTCTAGACGCTGACTTGGATTCGGCCCTCGCATCGAATGCGACGCCAAGTGATTCAGCGATCGCTTCGTCAATCGGCGACCGCGTCGACCTCGATTCACAACTGGATCCCGCGCCCGTGAAGCCGATGGAAACGCCGTCCGTCCCGGCAACCAATCCTTCACTCGACGTGCAACCGACAGACGACGCTTTGGAACTGCCCGCGGAAACCGTCACCCCGGCCGAGTTTGTACTTCCGACTTCGGGAGCACCAACTGAACCAACCAAACGCGTTGAGATGGAGCTCCCAACGACGCCTTTGCCGACGGAAAATCCTGCGATCGCAACAACGACCGATTCACCGATAACCAAACCGATCGAGTCGCTTGAACCATCAACACCAGAAATGGAATCTTCCGATTTAGGGAATGCCAAGGATGTGGCTGGTGAAGTGACCGTACCGGTTGGTTCTGGTGAGTCGATTACATTGCCCGAAACGGCGCTACCCGAATCAACATCGAGCGTGCCAGCAACGGTTGAATCCCCTCCCGACATTGAAACGAACCCGGCGTTGGAATCGACCCCAGCCATGGAATCTCCAACGATCGTTGAAGCGCCTTCACCCACTGAACCAGTTGAGTCTGAGTCCACAGAAATCGCTGTGACGGGAACCGAGACACAGCCACGCACACTTCCTGCGTCCAACACGGACGTACCCTCGAATCCAACGAGGACAACGCCCACGAGCCTCCAGCCAGAACGGGCGACGCTCGTTCAGAACGTGAAAGATGCTGAAAAGCTGCTTGGAAGGCTGACTCGCTTTACAGGTCCGACGAAAGATCGGCGATTCCTGTTGCGTGATACTTATCTCAAGGCAGTTGAAGCTTGCAGCGAAGCGTCGAAAGATAGCCCTTCCATCCAAGCATTGGCAAAGAAAATTGCTGGCTCGAGTGTGATCAAAGAAATTGAAGCTGCAGGACTGGACTGGATCAGTTTCGGAAAGCGAAAGTTCGATGGGGTCGTCATCGTTGGCCAAGCGGATCAAATCGATGACCAGTTCACCCTGTCGCTCAGCAATGGGAATCGCAGAGTACTGAAGGGTGTTTATAAAATGCCATCACAAACTCAGGTCGTAGCACTAGGCCGGATCATCGACGATGAGACCATTGAAGTGATCGCATCGGAACCCCTTAAGTAACCGCAACGATCGCTCTTAACGATCGAACATCAGACGGCTGCAGCTTATTAAAGTCGTCCAAGCACTGGAGCTATCCCAGCACGGCATCCCAGCACTGGAGCAATATAAACACCAGGGCAGGGCGTTTCTTTGGGTCGAACCGCGTAGAGGTGTCATTCGATGGAGAACGATCCGATTGATTCTTGCGGATCCGATCAACCCGATGAGGAATCTCAAGGTTCTCTGGTCGACACGCTGTTGTATGGACTATCGCTGCCCGAGCGAACGGTCCGAAGTACGTCCGCCGTCATTGGCGGGTTGGTCAATGAATCGGCCGCGCGATTGATTCCTGCCGCGTTCCGATCCTCGAAGAGCTACACCGTTTTTGTTCAACAGGCATTGGACATGATGGTGCACGATGTCGGAGGTGTACCGAACGCCTCCGCAGCTGAAACGGAAGAAGAGTCAAAGCTTGCACAAAAAGCCGTTGGTGGATTATTGGACATCGCCGGTACGGCAACCCTGCATCTTTCACCCATGACCGTGTTAGCGGTATTCAGTGATCTCGCCTACGGTTCGAGTCACTACCTCAAACTGCTCAGTGCAGAATTAAAACGAGAGGGGATCATCGCGGAAGATTCCAGCATTGATCGTGTTTCGGATTTGGTCGAAGCATTACAGACGACTAGCACTCGAGCAGCTGATGCGATGGACACGCCGCCGATCAGCGTCAGCGGCATCACCGATACGATCGCGCAATTAAGTACGGAACTACGCGGTGCTGATCCATCTCAGCTGTTACCCAAAAGTGAAGTGCAACGCATTTGGGAAGAGATGGAGAATACCGCCAAGAGAGAGAACGTCGGACTCTGGGACGTCAGCACAACGATGACCATGTTTGCGATGAATCGTGTAACGCTGACAACACGCGGAGCCTTATCAACGATTGATGTCGCGGGGAATTTGTTTGACGAACATATCATCCAACACTACAGCGATGCATTGGTGGAGATCAAAACCAAGGGTTTTTACGCAACGCTCAGTGACGTCTGCACACCCTATCTAGAAGCGGTCTGGGAAAACTTTTCAGAAGACCGGGAAACGTGGACGGAAGAGCTGCTGTCGGGTCGAATGATCGGCAAGGGTTGGCAAAGTCTTCGCGGTTGGTTCTCTTCGTAATGAATTCCCAACGCCGCCGACGATTCGCCAGATTGAGATAATGGGAATAGTTTCGCGACGATTCGTGACCTATCGTGCCCCAGTCGGTCATTGGCGGCCAGTTGAAACTGCCCCATGCAGCGACGTGGCGCGACCATATCAATGACAGTCGATCACAGACCCTGAATGCGAACAGGGCTCTCATGAGAATCTACTACACCGATCATTTTGAATTACCGCTGCCAGAGAAGCATCGATTTCCGATGTCCAAGTATCGGCATTTAAGGGAGCGAATCGTTCGCAGCGACGACCATCTGGGCGACACGCTTTTGGTTCCTCCGGCAGCCACCGATTTGCAGCTGCATCGTTGTCATACGGAGCGATACGTCGAAGCAGTGAAGACGGGAACGCTGACGCCAGCAGAGATCCGTCGTATCGGGTTTCCTTGGTCGCCCAAAATGGTGGAACGCTCTCGTCGCAGTACCGGAGCCACCATCGCGGCTTGTCGAGCTGCGTTGGAAGATGGCATCGCGGTCAACTTAGCGGGCGGAACGCATCATGCGATGTCTGACGCAGGGGAAGGGTACTGCGTTTTTAATGACGCTGCTGTGGCGATTCGTGAATTGCAATCCGATGGCCAGATCGAGCGTGCGTGCGTGATCGATTTAGATGTTCATCAGGGAAATGGCACGGCCGAGATTCTGGGCTGTGATTCGACTGCCTTTACGCTTTCGATTCACGGAGTGAAAAACTTCCCGCTTCGAAAAACGGCGGGTGATCTCGACGTAGCTCTTCCCGACGGTACTCAGGATGCTGATTATCTGAGTGCCCTGCAGGATGCACTCGAGTCTGTCCGGCGAGCGGGCCCGTTCCAGCTCGCCGTCTTTTTGGCAGGTGCGGATCCCTTTGAGGAGGACCGACTGGGACGACTTTCGCTGACAAAACGGGGTCTCGAAAAGCGTGACCAGACCGTCTTGGAATGGTGCCAAACCCAAGGAATCCCCGTCGCAATCGCCATGGCGGGCGGATATGCGGAGGAAGTCGCCCAAATTGTGGATATCCACGCCAGCACGGTACGAATGGCAAGCCGGCACACACGAAACGGCCGTAAAACAAGTTTTGTCTCCGGGTGAATCGCCCTATTTTGAGTTCTGGGTTATTCTAAGAGTACTGCGGTACCGGAATCCGCGAGGGCAAAATCGTCTTCGCGATTTCAGGAACGCCGGCCAGACTTTTCTCCCGGATCGCCTCCTATGCCTTCGATCACGGAACTACTTACGAACAGCACGACCGGCCAGAGTCGGGACACCGATAAGCTGTTCTCGCTGATGTATGAAGACCTCTGTCGGTTGGCCGGCAGGTTTCTTCAAAACGAACCGATGCGGCACCGATTGAGTTCCTCATCGCTCGTCCACCAGGCATACATGCGCATGGTGGATCAATCGCGTATCAACTGGCAAGGAAAGACGCATTTCTTCGCGATCGGCGCGACCGTGATGCGTCGGATCTTAGTGGATCACGCTCGCAAGACTCGATCGCTGAAGCGTGGCGGCGGATGGGAACGCCGACAACTCACCGACGACGTCACTTTCCAACTCAGTCGCGACGACGACGTCATGGCGTTGGACGAATTACTGACGCAGTTGGCTGACTTGAATCCTCGCCAGGCAAAGATCGTTGAGCTGCGATTCTTTGGTGGGATGACGATGGGTGAGATCGCCACCGAAATGGATCTAGGATTGCGCACCGTCGAAAAGGAATGGGCGATGGCACGAGCTTGGATGCGTCGCGAGTTGCGAAAAGGCGATGCTGAGTCTGACGATGCCGAAGGCGATCAATCACCGGATGCTCGCGAAGGCAACTAATACTTATGGATGCAGCGCGGTATGCACGTGTCCGTGACCTGTTTCTGGCGGCCGAAGAGCTGCCTGTCGCCGAGCAAGCGACGTTTCTCCGTGATCAAACAGGTGACGATACTGAGTTGCTTCAGGAGGTCCTGTCACTGCTCGGAGAACATGACGCCGAATCAGCGCGACTCGAAGGTGAGCGTCATATTCCGCTACCACCAGCAGCGCAAGCGATCACACCGATCGCACAAAACTCGCCCGCCAAAACGGTCACGCCCGAAGACTCTGAGATAGCGACGTCGGCTGGTCCACGCACGACACACGGCGACACTGCTGGTCAAACTCGAGATTCAGCAAGTAAGCGCAAGAAAAAGACTTCGCAAATCACCCAGCTCGGCGCGCAGCGAACGCATGCCTCCCCTCGCGAGACCGAATCTTTTGCACCGACGCGGCAGTCAGCGCAAGCTACCGTTTGGGCACAACTCGCCCGACAGAGTCGACGGCGGACGTCAGGATGGTTGTGGCTTGCGGCGTTATTGCCAACCGCTCTCGTTGGATGGTGGACGTATGCCCAAGTCGAATCCATCATGCACCAATCCGTTCGGAATGAATTGCAAGGTGTGGCCGACAGCGTAGGCTTGGCTTCCGAACGATTTCTATCCGATAAAGCACAGCTCGTCCGCTCATGGGCTCGCCAACCCGGAATCAAAACGGCGATTGAACAGTTAGTCGCGAATGAAGCATCGTATCAACCACCGGAAGCATTCGAACCGGCGGACCCGACCGAGCAGATACGCAGCCAGTTGCAACAGCTTTCGGGTTCTTCCAAGGTCGAGTTCGTCGTGTGGAGTGATTCGTATCGCACCATCACGTTCTCGGGCGTGCCAAGCGCGCGAATCGGCCAACCCGTTGCTCCTCAGCATGCATCGCACCTGACGCGTGTGATGTCCGGTGAAACCGTGCTCCTTGGGCCGGAACGCGCCAATACACAAGATCAGCCTGTGATGGCGATGCTGGTTCCGATTGCCGATTCAGAAGGAACCGTGATTGCGGCGCTGCAAGTCCAGGGCGTCGACGTCTACGACGACTTCAATCGAATGTTCATGAACGTCTCATTGGCTGGAAAACTGGATACGTATGCCGTCGACCGTGACGGAATCATGATTACCGAAAGCCCTCAGGCAGCCAGACTAGCGAGGGAAGAAATACTCGGGATTCCCAAGACTCTGGTGGCTGCCAACCTGCGAGTTGTCGATCCGGGAATCAAATTAGACTCTGACAATGTAAAAGAACTCGCACGATCGACTCGCCCGTTGACGATCGCTGTCGCCGAAGCAACCAATGGTGTCTCAAACGTACGGATCGAACCCTACAAAAGCTATGCGGGTACCGATGTCGTAGGTGCTTGGCGTTGGCACCCTGACTGGGATCTGGGCGTCATCATTGAGCGTGATGCCGATGTCGTATTTGCTCCTGCACGAATTGTGCGGCTGGGATTTGTCATCCTTGGCAGCTTGTTGTTCTTCACCGGTTTTTTCGCTGCTGCACGTATCGCAAAAACATCTACCGCCCAACGTGCAGCCATTCATCCACTGACCCGCTACGAAGTAATGGGTGAACTTGGTAGCGGTGGCATGGGGATTGTTTACCGAGCGAAACACCGTCAGCTCGGACGCGATGCAGCACTCAAGGTTCTAAGCGGTGATCGTCGCCAAAAAGAAGATCGGTTGCGATTCGATCGGGAAGCTCGTCTTGCGGCATCACTCAGTAACCCACACAGCGTCATGATTTATGACTACGGTCAATCTGAGGGTGGCGAAGCCTACTGCGTCATGGAGCTGCTAAAAGGACTCACATTGCACGACGTGGTCGGTCGCAGCGGTTGCCAACCCATTGGCCGTACGCTCTGCATCATCAGCCAAATGTGCGATGCGCTTGCCGAAGCGCATCACATGAATCTGCTACATCGAGACATCAAGCCACAAAACGTCATGCTTTCGCTAGACGCTTCGGTGGGTGATTGGGCAGTCGTCTTTGACTACGGATTGGCAAAACCGCTGCAGCCAGTCTCCGGTGTCTATCAAACCTCGGAATCGTTGTGGTCGGGAACGCCGATGTACATGTCACCGGAAAGATTCCGCGATCCGGCTTTGATGGACCCCCGCTCAGACATCTACTCGGTTGGATGTGTCGCTTACTTTCTGCTCAGCGGGCGAGCACCCTTTATTGAGTGTGATCCTGAGTCCTTGTTTGCGCTAATTCTTACCGAGCAGCCCATCAGCATTTCTGTTCACCGTAACGAGTCCATTCCCACAGAGATCAACGACCTCGTGATGCGGTGCATGGCCAAAAACGCCGACGCTCGATTCGAATCAATCACTGAATTATCCCGGGTTGTCGACCAGTTGCGTGTTAAATACGCCTGGAACATCGACGAGGCGAAAGTCTGGTGGAAACACTACGGTGCAACCTAGAAGTTCATCTGTCGATACATCACGTTGTGCGTGCTGACAGTTTCAAATCCGGTCATCATGCACGCGACCGCTTAAACGACCGAGCTCTCCGAATGGGAGAGGAATAGAGGAACCGACTCTCGTCTGAACGCGAAAGATATTCCGGTTGTGCGCATGTTCTCAATTGCGCAAATAGACACGAGAAGAATGCCAGCAGGGATCGAAGACCCTTTATCGTCCGCTTGTTGCTTGTTTGCGGGTATCCACCTGCAGTGAAGAGTTCTCAACCACCGATCTGACGAACATATCCGGGGCAGATTAGGGGCAACCTTCACTTCTGGGGCAACCGGCACTCAGCGCCGGCCACGTTGGGCATTCTAAAGCTGCGCGCTGAGTGTCGGGAGAGGTACTCTCAAAAGAACACAACTGTGTTGTTACTCGCTCTTCTCCGGCACCTTTTCCAAAATATCGAGTAGCACCTGATCGGGATCAACGCCTTCCGCCTGCGCCTCGAAATTAAGCAACACACGATGACGCATCGCCGGGAGAAACACCCGCCGAATATCCTCGAAGCTGACGTTATAACGACCTTCCAAGAGAGCTCGAACCTTTGAGGCCAAAGCGAGTGTCTGAGCACCTCGCGGACTCGCACCCCAACGAACGTAGTTGTTGGTCGCATCCACGGAATGCGGTCCGTCGGGATGGGTCGCCAAATTCAACCGCACAAGGTAGTCCTGAACATGCGGTGCGAGGATCACTTGCCGCACCATCTCTTGCCACTTGATCAACTCGGCACCGTCCATCACTTTTTCCAAGTCGATGTGTTCGCCTCGTGTCGTGCGTTCCACGATCGTATTAAGATCTTCGCGGCTGCTATAGCCGACGACTAACTTAAAGAGAAAACGGTCCAGCTGTGCTTCGGGTAGCGGATAAGTCCCTTCTTGTTCAATCGGGTTTTGTGTCGCTAACACGAAGAACGGTTTCGAAAGTTCGAAACGTGTTCCCCCAGCGGTGACCGTTCCTTCCTGCATCGTTTCCAACATGGCCGATTGAGTTTTCGGCGTTGCACGGTTGATCTCGTCGGCCAACAGAATCTGGGTGAAGACAGGACCCTGCTGGAACTCAAACTTACGTCGACCATCCTCATCTTCGACGATCATGTTGGTGCCGAGGATATCCGCAGGCATCAAGTCGGGCGTGAATTGGATACGACTGAAGTCCAAATCTAGAACGCGAGAAAGTGTGCGAACGAGCATTGTCTTTCCAAGCCCGGGCACGCCCTCTAGCAGGCAGTGTCCGCCACATAATATTGCCGTCAGAACACCATGCACGATATCGTCATGACCAACAATCACTCGCCCAATCATCTCGCGGACGGCGTTATACCGATCACGGAATTCTTCGGCCTGAGCCTGCATCGAATCAACGGTGGTACTCATGAGGGTGCGGTGACTCCAAGGAAAAAGGCAGTAGGTTCACGTCGTGCGGCGAAATTCCCAAATCATCATAGCCCATCACGCCGGAAAAGGGTGGACCACCACAATTCGGTCACGAGCAATTAGCGGGAAAGGCTCCGCGATACCTGCTCAACGTCACGGAAAACTCTCATGATGTTTTCACCCAAAACCTTGCGAATATCTTGTTCGCTGTAACCACGATCAAGCATTCCCTGGGTAATCACCGGATAGGTGCTGACGTCTTCCAATTGCTTGGGAAGCACCGGAACCCCGTCATAATCAGAGCCTAATCCAACGTGATCGATTCCCGCGACTTTCACAATGTGATCGATATGGTCCAGTACATCGAAAACGTCGCACGCTCCTTTGCGCGGATTGGCCTGTTCCCATCTGCGAAGTTCGCCACTTGCACGCTCCTGGTCTTCACCGAACTGCTGTTTCAGTCGCTTTCGCAAGTCGGATCGTTGAAGCGATCGTCGAGCATCTTCCGAGTTCACAAAGTCGGGAAAGAAATTCACCATCACGACCCCACCGTTGTCCCGAGTCAACTTTAATACGTCATCTGGAACGTTTCGTGGATGATCGGCGACGTAACGCGATGAAGAATGTGAAAACATCACGGGCGCTTTGGTGACTGCTAAAGCTTGACGCATACAATCTGGTGATACATGCGACAGATCAACGATCATGCCCATTCGATTCATCTCTCGAACGACTTCCTCCCCGAAAGGTGAGAGTCCGCCAGAAATCGAATCATCGCTACAGGAATCAGCCCAAGACAAAGACATGGAATGCGTCAACGTCATATACCGGGCACCCTGCTTGTAGAGTTGCCTCAACACGTTGATCGACTCTTCGATCGAGTGGCCTCCTTCGACGCCGATCAAAGAGGCAATCTTTCCCTCGCTCTGAATTCGTTTGATATCTTCTGTCGTTCCTGCAAACTCAAACACATCCGGATACGCCGCGACCATTTGCTTGACCAAGTCGATTTGCTCCAACGTCGTCGTCAACGCATTTCCCCGAAGCGAAGTCGAAGCCGGCACGTAGACCGACCAAAACTGAGCGCCAACACCGCCCTCACGCAGTCTGGGAATGTCCGTGTGAAAAAGGGGAATATTCGATCTCAGATCAAAATCCTTGAGAGGTTTCTCTTCATCGCGAATCGCCCATGGCAAATCATTGTGTCCATCGAATACCGGTGCAGAGCGATGGATCTTTCGAGCGAGATCCGAAACGATGATCGGCTTCCGCGAGTTGTCTTGATCCTGAGCGAACAACCCAACGGGCATCGCGCAGCAAAGGACGAAGAGGGCGATGCGTCTCATTGGCACGTTGATTCTCCAAGTTGTTTTCGAGAGCACGGTCACGCGCATCTCACCTAGACCACAAAGTCAGTGATTCGTTAAGTACGTTCATCTCTATAACTCAAACCGATCAAATCGTTGTCGATAACACCGAGTCGACGAACCTACTGACCGATACGATAGAGTGCATCAACCGTTCGCAACATGATGTCCCCATCCACGACGGCCATGGACGCAAGCGTGCGTTCACCAAGATCATTTGTTGCAACCTGTTCAAACTCGACTCCCGCCCGAATCACGGTCGTCTCACCCTGTTCACTGGTGAAATAGATGTATTCGCCGGCGAGGATGGGAGATGCAGAAAATCCACCGCCCAGACGTTTGCGAAACAACGTCTCGCCCGTCGTTGCATCGACACAATGAACGATGCCATCATCACTAACCGAATAGATCGATCCTTTATGGGCTACCATCGAAGGTGTCTTCGGAGCGTTGCGATCGACTCGCCAAACGACGTTGGTATCCGTGACGACCCCGCTGCCGGTAGGATCAATCGCCAACATTTCAGGGCGATCAAAGCTTGTCGAAATGTAAACGAGTCCTTGATGGAAAATGGGCTTGGGAACGACCGAGTACCCGGTATACCGCACATCCCAAATCACTTCACCACTGGCGGGATCCAACGCCAGAACACAATCGCTGCCCGGCGCAATGATCTGCTTGCGACCGTTTACGGTAATCACGCTTGGCGTGCAAAAAGAGAAGGTCTTTTTTGCTGAGACCGGACGCGGCGTCTGCCATGCCAACTTTCCCGTGTCGGCATCTAGCGCGACGACACGCGGATTCTTGTCACCGTCGCATGTAAAGACCAAACGGCCATCAACCAAAACGGGGCTACCCCCGTTTCCGTGCGTCGGCCGAAAGAAGAGATCACGATTGCTCCAAATCAACTCGCCATCACGAGACAAACAGGCCGTTCCCTGATAACCGAAGTGAACATAGATTCGATCGCCATCCAAGATGGGCGTTGGGCTTGCGTGACTGTTCTTCGGATGAATCCGTGTGCGGCGATCTTGCGGCATCACTTCAACCGTCTTCAGCAACTCGCCCGTTTGAACATCAACCATCAAGAGACAAAGCTGAAACTGTTGGTCACCGCCCTCGACAGGGATCGCCGCGGTGAGGTAGGCCTTACCCGATCCGACCACTGGCGATGACCAACCTTCACCGGGTAGTTCCGTCCGCCACTTCACGTTTTCGGATGTTGACCACTCAACAGGAAGACTGGTTGCTAGGACGCCGCTGCCATCCGGACCACGAAACTTGGGCCACGAATCATTCGCCTCTGCAAACGAAACGGCAAACAAAAGGAAGAAAACGCCAACGCACTTGATTTTCATCACTAGCTCTGACCGAGTATGTGTGATTTGGATTTAAAACCGAATGAGATTCCTGAAAACTACTTCATCGCGACGATGTAGCAGATCCAACTTGGATCGCTTGATGCGTTGTCTGCACGATGCCACGTTCCATAGTCATCGTCCTCTTCATCTTCGCATTCGCTTTCCCAGTAAATAAAACTGTCACGAAAACCGGCCTCGGACAACATCTCTCGCACTTCTGGAATGGTCCAGAATCGCCATTCGTATTCGAACGCATTTTTCAGCTTGCTACCGTCGGCAAACTTAAAACTGATCGAGAACTTCGCGTCGGCAGTCAGGGGATTAAACGAAACCTGTTTCCAGTGGTACTTAAAGCCTCGCTTACCCTTAACGATCGTACGCTTGTCAACGAGATCTTCTTCATAGCATTCACCGCCGCCCATCATGTCCATCACCATGATGCCACCGGTCTTGAGATTTGCTCGCGCGATTTTGAAGTAGTCAACGACTTCCGAACGTGTCTTAAAAATCCAAAACGAAAAGTTTTGTGCGGCGAGGATATCCACCTGAGGGCGGTTTCGTTTGCGAACATCCTGCGTCAGCAGTTTGACACGTTCTTGCTGTTTGCCACTCAACGCGGAAAGGTTGTTATCTCGTCCCCATTGCAATGTTTCTTCGCAGAGGTCGACACCGAGCGCCGTCCGATTTGGATGCGACTTAACCCATTCGCAGCAGACAGCGAACGTACCGCAAAAATCCTCTCGCAAGGTAAGCGGTTTTCGTCGATGAATATCACCAAAGGCCTGCTCGAAAAACTCAACTTCGTGGTCGGGCGTCTGAACGGATTTCTCGTAGCAAGAAAACTTGTCTGCCTTGTCAGCAAGCGTCAGTGAATCTTTCGCTTGCTTCTGTTTACGTTTTGCCATCTCGGTAGTCCATCAAGGTGTGATGTCGATCCCATTCGATCGACTGCGATCGTGATTCTCACGTCGCGCCATCATTTCTACTCTCAGCTCATCATTGCGCTCGAATATCTGCTGCAGAACTCCAACGCGTGGGACCCTTTCAATCGTGTCGTGTGACCCACCCACGATGCGTATCACTACGTGATTGACGTTCCTTTTGAGCGCCGCGACGGTCGCTTTTTTCCGATTTGCCTATCGCCAGTTAGACGCCGTTCTACTATGGTGGGGAACGTGTGGCAATCGCTGCACACGCGTTCGGGGCGTTTTGCCCCAATGCCTCGGACGCTCTTCAATCTCTCGCCAGATGGTCCATGAACGACGCACTCAACGTCACTCGTCGCCAGCTGTTTCAGACCTGTGGTGTTGGGTTGGGCAAGATCGCGCTCGCGTCACTTCTTGCCCGAGATTGCGTGGGTGGACGCACCGCTGTCGCGTCCGACGAACGCATCGATGGATTGCATCATGCCGCCAAGGCGAAGCGTGTCATCTATCTCTTCATGGCGGGCGCTCCGAGCCAACTGGATCTGTTTGACTTTAAGCCTAAGCTTCGTCAGTTGGAGGGTAAACCGATTCCTCCATCGGTGATTGCTGGGCAACGCTACGCGTTCATTCAGCCGGACGCAAACGTGCTCGCTCCGCGATTCGCTTTTCAAAAGCACGGTGAGTCCGCTGCTGAAATTGCAGACGTGATGCCTCACTTGGCGTCGGTCGCTGATGACGTTGCATTCGTCAAGAGTGTGCATACCGAGCAGTTCAATCACAGCCCCGCACAGTTGTTTTTCAACACGGGAAGTCCGATTCCAGGTCGTCCCTCCATGGGTGCTTGGTTGAGCTATGGAATCGGTAGCGACGCAGATGACTTGCCTGGCTTTGTGGTGTTGAAGAGCGGCGGCAGTCTGTCGGGTGGCGCAGCCATGTGGAGCGCTGGTTTTCTGCCTGGGCAACACCAAGGTGTCCCATTTCGATCAAGCGGTGATCCGATTCTGCACGTGGCCAATCCGAAGGGCGTTGATTCGGTCGCGCAACGACAGACCATTGATCTGATCCGCGAACTGAATCAACAACGGTTGCAAGAAACCGGGGCCGAGGCGATCAACACGAGAATTGAATCGTATGAGATGGCGTATCGGATGCAGTCCCGCGCTCCTGAGCTGATGGATCTGTCATCGGAAGACGCCGCGACTTTGAACATGTACGGCATTAAAAGTGGCGACAAGGGCTCCTTTGCCAAGAATTGCCTGCTGGCGCGGCGAATGGCGGAGCGAGGTGTCCGATTCATTCAGGTCTATCACGCAGGCTGGGACCACCATAGCAACGTGGAGGGTGGCGTCCGTGGTCAATGCAAACAAACGGACCAAGCATCCGCGGCGTTGCTAAGCGACTTGAAACAGCGAGGCATGCTGGACGACACACTCATTATTTGGGGTGGTGAATTCGGAAGAACACCCATGGTTGAATCGAGTGCCGCGCTTGGCAGGAAGCTCGGACGTGATCATCATCCCCAAGCGTTTACGATGTGGATGTCGGGCGGTGGCATACGCACGGGCCAGAGTCTCGGAGCGACCGACGAACTGGGTTTTCACCCGGTTGAACAGCCGGTGCATGTTCACGACATTCAAGCGACGATCCTGCATCTGCTAGGGATCGACCATGAACGATTAACGTTCACTTACGCGGGTCGAGATTTTCGACTGACCGATGTTCACGGGCACATCGTTCGCGATCTCCTTGCATAGATGAACTTCACATTCAAATGATGTCTGGATGGCCGGCTAACACGATATTGGTAGAACGTTAGCGCACGGACTTTCATTCTTGCGATACTCCCCCACGTCATAGCCGGTATGCACTCGACACCTAGTACATCCAAGTCTGGGCAAAAGAAATCAGTTGCGACCGAAAATCGCGGGCTTTACGTCATCGACGACGTAGCTTCGATACCGCTCATGCAATCGCGTCCGATGTTTGGCTCGTTCGGTGATTGGTGTTCTGCAACGATCAGGCACAAACTCCTGCGAAAGTCGTGCGAGCCTGACTACCTGCTTGAGCTAGGGCGACTCAAACAAGCGCGACACATCCCGAAGAGAATTCAGAAGTACTTTGATCAAATGACGCGTGAGCTGAAGGGGATGGACTTTGTCGAGTCATTTCACGCAACGGTCGCTGCCCTAGGACCATTCTCAACCGCCACGTTAGGGATGAGTCGCAAGGATGGAGAAGTTCATTTCTTTGCGACACAAATCGTCACTCAAGTCGAACGGCAAATTGAAGACGAGTGCTACTTCGGTTTTATTAGCTGGCGCCGGGAAGCCGGGTCTTTCTGGTCACTTTCGCCTCATCGAGTTCCGAATCCACGCTCGGAAGTTCAGCGTGTCACGGTCAATAGTGACAAGCCTCGCGAAGTCCTGCGGAAACATCGTGAACGGATCCGGGGTGAACAGCCAAAAGTCGTTCGTCCAATCGACTATTTTGAGTCTTACCACCGAGAGCATGCCAAACAGGTAAAGGATTGGACACAGCGTGGCGTGATCCGGGTCGCCACGCCAGCTGAGGTCACCCGAGTTCGAAATCAGATCGATGTTTGACCCACCGTCTCCATTGCCGTCACCCGTCTCCCTTGTCGACTCATTCGGACGCGTCCACACGAGCGTGCGTTTAAGCGTCACGGATCGGTGCAACATTCGATGCTTTTATTGCATGCCAGCAACTGGCGTACAGTTTTTTCCGCGAGATCAGATATTAAGCTTCGAGGAAATCGAACGTTTAGCGAATCTGCTCGTGCGCCGCGCTGGTATCCGTGATCTCCGAATCACCGGTGGTGAGCCTTTAGTTCGCCGTGAACTCGATCACTTGATTGGCCGCCTGGCCTCCATTGACGGTCTGGAAGATCTGTCTCTGACGACCAACGGCATGTTGTTGGCCGAGCAGGCACTTGCCCTTCGCAGAGCGGGCCTAAAACGTCTGAACATCAGTCTGGACACGCTGGACCCCGATACGTTTCTGAAGATTTCTCGTCGGAACGGACTTCAGCAAACGATTGAAGGAATCGACGCAGCGATCGAATGCGGGTTTGAATCGATCAAGCTCAACGCCTTGGCGATTCGTGGCATTTCCGAACCTGAAATCGTGCGACTACTTGAGTTCGCACTCGAACGTGGGGTCGTTCTTCGGTTCATTGAGTTCATGCCGTTGGACACCGACCGCAAATGGCAGGCGGAACAAGTCTTCAGCGGCGATGAGATTCTAGAACTGGTTCGACTTCGATTTGGAAAGATTGAGGTCCTGCACCGATCTGATCCATCGCAACCGGCGGAGGAATTCGCGTTGGCAGGCGGGCGTTTCGGCATCATACGCTCGGTCACACGGCCTTTCTGTCAGTCATGCAATCGACTCAGAATCACCGCTGAAGGAAGCGTGCGCAACTGCTTGTTCTCAGAGATAGAAACGCCACTGAGAGATAGGATGCGGAACGGTGCTAGTGATGATGAACTGCTCGAGCAGATCCAAAATTGCGTGCAAGCGAAGGCGGCGGCACACGGGATCCAAGAAGAAGGATTCAAAGCCCCAGAGCGTCCGATGTACGCCATTGGCGGCTAGACGCAAGACCGTTTGAGGTAACACTTCGCGAAGGCCAAGAGCTATGGACGGACAAGCCACCACGTTCGGTGCAGAGCCGTGTTCTCGTCTTCAACCTCACGCGTGACCTCGGCCGCTTGATCGACCGATTTGGGCACTCGGCTGAGCCCACCAAGGTAGGCGAGGTGTTCAACTTGGCTGGAAAAATCATCGATTCGATTTAACCACTGAACTGGAACAGAGCCGGTTCGTAGCGGAAAATCGGAAGCCAAATTCTCTACGTCTTCCAGCTTGGCATTGGGATCACCATTCTCGCCGATCTGGGCCAGGACTGGCTGACCTTCGGAGTTGAGCCTTGCACCAACCGACTGCAAAACTTGTGCGACTCGGTCGCCTTGTGACAAGCGAGGTCGTGGTGGCAATGCACCAGCAAACGCGTTCACAGCGTTCATCGCACGAACCGTCTCATCTTCATTCGCCAGCAAAACGTTCTCCGGCAGCAGAGCCTTAGGAACTCCACGGCTTGTGACGGGAGCACAAATCACGAGCGTAAGTGTTCTGGCGACGTCGAAACGAGAACGAATCAAGTCGTCGACCAAATTGGCTTCGAGACGATCTAGAGCGTCGTTATGAGGTGCCGAAATCGGATCAATGACACGTCCGCTCAACGGTTGCCCATGAACCATCTGCCACAGTGAATTCACAACACCTTTGGCTAGGACTTCTGAGCCGACCAAAGTCTTCGACCAGTCGGCAACGTTCGCGATCTTGGGTAAGTCAGACCGACCGAGCCAACCCGCTGGAATTTCAGGTTCAGCAATTCGTTGCCGACCATCGGGTGTCTCGTAAAAAACGTCGGGGGCTTTCCCGTCGGGATCGATTTCGAGTTTGCCGTCGCTGCGTCGAATGCCGTGCCGAACCAGGGCGGTAAATTGCCAGTAGTCGTCCTGTTGCCCACGACCGTGAATCAATGCATCGTGGCAACGAGTACAGCGAAGGTCCACATTCATCGTGATCGAGGCGAGACGACGAACCATCGCTGATTCATCATTCGCATCGGGCCGACCGGATCCCGTGGCGGTGTAAAACGCCCGAGCGTTCTTGCTCTCACCATTAATCCAACGTGTCAGAGTGAGATCGAATTCTGAACCACGACTGAGAGTCTTACCCAGCTCCATGACGAGGCGATTTCGATCCTCAAGGCTAACACGACGGAGGCCACCATCGGAAATCTCATTGAGCCAACGACGAGCGACAGCAGCCGAAAATCTCGGGTTGCTAAATGCTTGTCGTAATTGCTGTGGATCTTCAATCAATCCGCTCGGGACCGTGACGCCCAACACAGCTGCCAGCCGAGCACTGATCTCCTCGTCACTCGCATCGGCGACAGGCTCAATGCCGACTGAACGCCAATAAGCCTCCATTTCCGATTCCACTTCAGCGGAAACGAGCGTGACCGCATCGACCGGCTGACGTGGACCGGGTGCTTGAATCTCTATCTCGCCAGGAGCAGGGAACAGAGAGTCGTTCTCACCATCATTCGGCTGGACGGCCAGCGGAATGCCTCGTGGCGGACCGCTTGGCGCCATCCCATCGTTGGGGCTTTGGCGAGGCGGCGTAATCTGTGGTGTTTCGGAGGACGGATCCGTCGCCGCGGATGGGTCCTGCGTTACGAGACCTTCCATGCCTACATCACCTTCGCCGGACCTCAACCAAACGGCGAACATGACTGACGCGGCCAACGTTGCAACGAGCGAAACAACGACGAGTACCGGCTTTTGTCGGTACCGAACCGGTTCGACAGTGGAAACCGAATCCTTTTTTGATCGCTTACCTGAACGGGCACCGGCGACCGGTTCTTCCGCCATACGGCGCAAGATCTTTCGCGAGAGATCAGGTGGAGTCTGATCCGCGAGCGTTTCAATGAGCAACGCGTCCAGGCATTGCTCTTCGATAGGATTCAGTTCGTTATTCATCAGTATTCAACCGCGATTCAACACATTCGCGAAGCTGATGTTTCGCTCTTTGCATCAAATTGCGCGCCCCGTGGTCGGAAATGTTCAGTGCATCGCCAATCTCAACCCGGCTCGATTGTGTCGCAAACCGCATCTTCAAAGCAGTTTGAGCTCGTTCGGACAAAGCATCGAAACATTCTCGAAGTGCTTCGACCGCACGATTGCCGGTCAAGTCTTTCCCTGCCCATCGATCCCAGACTTCATCCAGGACGGTGGGCTCAACGACTGTCTGTACTCTCCCTTGTTTTCGATGGAGTGAAACGAGCAGGTTGTACGCTGTTCGCCGCAAGTAGCTCGAGGTCGCGGCGTCGCTGTGCTGGACAAAACCTTCTCGCCGCAGCACCCTTAAAAATGTCTCCTGAGTCAAATCATCCGCTGTCGCCGAATCACAGCCCAGCATTCTCAGATAACGCCAGACTCCTTGTTGGTGCCGCCGGATCAATTCACCCGGCCCCAGCTCGACAGACTCGTTCTCATCTGATTCCTGGTCGACCGGTGGGCTATCTCCCCACTCGTGATCGACCGATTCCCTTGACGCCGAATTCGCGACACCCGCGTCTTCGGCTCCGTCCGCATCACGGTCGTGTTCATGCGACTGCGAATTGGACGTCATAAGGCCTCACTTGGCCGACTACGAAACAAGCTCGGAGATGACTTTTCCACCTCCAGCAATCTTCATCGGACGACCATTTTTGCTGGTAAACGTTTTCTCGGTCGAAATGCCGAGTCCCCGACAGACCGTCGTCATCAAATCTTCGCTACTGTACGGTTGAGTTTCAACCGCCATGCCATCGCTGCTGGTCTGTCCAACCGCAATTCCGCCATTGAGATCACCACCACCGACCACGCACGACCAGGCTCGAGCGAAGTGGTCGCGGCCCGCGTTTTGGTTGATTCGCGGGGTTCGACCAAATTCACCCATCCAGATCACGACGGTGTCCTTGATCAGCTCACGCTGCTCCAAATCCTCGACCAGAGCACTCATCGCTCGATCCAGTTGTGGCAACTTATTGTCTTTCAGCGTCGCATGGATGCCGTTGTGGTTGTCCCAACCACCCAAATCGACCTCCACAAAAGGCACACCCGCCTCGACCAGACGGCGAGCCAGCAGGCAACCTTGGCCAAAACCGTCGGTGCCGTAACGCTCTTTGACCTCTTCCGGCTCTTCCTCAACTCGGAACGCGCCCATTTGGTCGCTGGTCATCAAGTCGAACGTTTTCTTCAGTACCTTCGAGTGCTCGCTCGCAGGCAAATCTCGTGTGCGACTGGCGAAACCGGTTTCGATCTCTTTCAAGGCGACCATTCGCTGCAACAAGCGGCGATCTTCGATACCCATTTCCAGGTTTCGAATTCGACCGTTGCTGGAGACGTTGAACGGAGCCCAAGCCATTCCAAGGAAACCGGGACCCGCACTCGCACCACCCACGGATACGAATGGTGGGATTTCCAATTCAGGTCGCTGCTCGAACAACTCGTGAGAGATCACCGAACCGTAACTTGGATGCTCAATGTTTGGATTGGGAACGTATCCGGTGTGCATGTAGTAACGACCACGATTGTGATCCGCTTCCCGCGTCGACATGCTTCGCACAATCGACATGTTGTGCATCTGCTGAGCCATCATCGGCATGTGCTCACAGATCTGCATGTCACCGGACGTCGAAATTGGACGGAAAGGACCACCGGTTGGAGCCCCTGGCTTCAAGTCCCAAATATCGATCGTTGCAGGACCGCCGCCCATCCACAGCAGGATGGCGCTCTTGCGGTTCTTTTTCAGTTCATCAGCATGAGCATAAATCGCATTACCCATCGTCACCGATGCGGTAAACGCAGCAGACGATCCTGCCAGGTGTTGCATGAAGTGACGTCGCGTCATTCCGTTAGGAGTTTGCCAGGTGCTGTTCATAGAAAAGACTTTCGTTTAGGGCTCTAGTTCAAAATGAAAGTGGCACTCGTAATGCAAAGTGGCACGGGGAATAGACAACGCAATCAGTGTTGCATGATGAATTCGTTACTGTTGATGATCGCCCACCACATGTCCTGTAGCATCTCTTTTTCGTCACCCTGACGGGCAACCAATAACTGATTTGCAACAGTCGCTTCCTTTCGCGTAGGCCGTCGAGCCAGACCCGAGAGGAACAACTTGGTTAGACGATCTCTAGGTGATCGACCGCTTGCAGCGATGCGATCGATAAAGCTTCCTTTCGCGGTGCTGGTCGCCTTCTTGGACAACTCACCGTTGAAAAGCATCAAGGCTTGAGGAATTGACCCGTTAAACGTTGTCGCCTCATCGCCTTCGTCCGTGCCGAACGCTACGACGAACTGACCTAGCCAGCGGCGTCGTTGCTGTTCTTGTTCTTCATAGCTTCCCGATCCGGCTGCATCGGTCGCTGTGATCATCGATTGATACAACTGCTCGGCCGACATCTGCCGGAGGTAAAAACGCGAGAACTTGGGCGTCTCGCCAATCGATGGATCGTCGATTTCATTGGATGAACCGAGCACGGAAGCCAGTTGGTATGGCTTGCTCAGCGTGATCCAAGTGATCAGTTGCTTGAGGTCATAACTCGCTTGGCGAAGCTCCTGACCAAGCTCACTCAAAAGTTCTGGATGGGAGGGTGGATTGTGTGGACCCAAATCATCGATCGGCTTGGTAAAGCCATGCCCCATGAAGTGGCCCCAAATTCGGTTCACGGCCATCTTGTCCAGGTTCTCACTCGCCAGCATCAACCGGCCCAATTCATCACGACGGTTCACGTCGCTGACAAAACCGCTCTGACCGATCTTCGTACCGTCGGTGAAAACGGGGTAAGCCACTCGGGTAAGCCCATTTCGCAGCTCGTAAAACACCATCGCATCGGAGGGATCGTTCGCCTCACCAGCGAAGTCCTCATTGACCAACTCGGCATGATCGATATTTCGCGTTCCGTCGGCGAAGCGACGCAAGGCGCGTGTCTGACGGAAGAAGGAGTTGAACTCCCAAAACATCTGCTGCTTCCACTGGTTGAACGGGTGATTGTGACACTGCGTGCACTGCACCTGCTGTCCCAGGAAAATTCGTGATGTGCTGCTAGCAGCTAAGACGCCTTTTTCTTCGTTGACTTTGTCGATCAGAAAATTAACCGCACCGTTGAAGCTCTCCGAGCCAGGCTTGCTCGATCCGGTTGCGGTGACCAGTTCGTACACCAATTTGTCGTACGGCTTGTTCATCGCAAAAGAATCACGCAAATACTTTTGCATCCCGTCTCGACTGGTTAACGACCGGCGATCATTTCCACCGGAACGACCAATCAGTAAGTTTGTCCAAATGGTTGCCCAGTGACCGGCGTACTCTTCCGTGTAGCGATCGTCGTACAAAAGTTTTTCGACCAATGCCGCCCGTTTGTCCGATGCTCGGTCTTCAACAAACTGCTGCAATTCTTGAAAAGTCGGAATTCGCCCGATCACATCCAAGTACACACGACGACACCATGTTGCGTCGTCAGCCTCGGGTGCAGGACGAATTTCAAAATCATTCCAACCTTGGGAGATTTTGTCGTCGATTAGCTTGGTTTGCGCAGGCACAGCCGGTGGCGCAGCTGTCGCAGGAACAGCCAGAATCAACACAAGCAGCGCTACGGAAAAAGACAAACGATTCATTCGGACGCTTCCAGGGGGCCAGAGGAGAGAGCGGCAAGACCACCGTTTCCTAAATGCTGAACGAGCACACCCGGCGTATGTACTCAATTCGACTAGACAACCTATTGTATTTGCCCGATGAGCTCCCGATGAATACCGGATTAACAAAGCAGAGCTGAATCGGAAGGAAATGCGGGTTTCCGCAGGCCCTCGGTAAATAGTCCCGCAGAGGGATTACTTCATTGCATCCCGGCAAAAAGAATCCACCACCCCCTTGAGAGGACAAACACGGCAACAACCGGGTGGTGATTAATCGCAGCAGTTGCTAGCAATCAATGCGTGTGAAACAGCGCTTCAGAATCTGCGTCCTACACGACGCGTCACGTTGCCTACTAGCAGTTTCGATCGGCTACCAGTTTCGATCGGCGCCGGTTTGGATCAGATCCCATCGTCCCGAATCGGTCTCGGCTTTCCATAGATTCGAGAGTTCTTCGCCCGTCAGCAAACTCTCAACAACCCAAGCCATCGGATCGGGAATCACGATCGCAACGCAATCGTCGCCACTCTTTCGAACGACTTTGCGTACGGCCTTTTCAACTCGCGCTTTCGCCTCACGGATCGACTCACCGTTGGGTGGGCAGAAATCGGTTGGGCAGTCCTGACCTTGCCGATAAACCCGAGGGTGATTTCTTCGGACTTCGTCAATCAATTTTCCATGCCACAGCCCATGATCGATGTTGCGGAAGCAATCGATGACTTTGACGGCCACACTGCGTCCGCGACCGCTTCGTGATTCCGCTAGCTGAGTCGCTGTCTGCCGGGCGGATTCACAGGGTGATGTGTAAATCGTCTTTAGTGGAATTTCAGCGATCTCTTCCGCAAGCGAACGAACTTGTTGTTGTCCGCGCTCACTCATCGGCATGTCGAGACTGCCTTTGATACGTCCTTGATCATCGAAATCGGTTGCGCCGGGACGAACGAGCAAGACACGTGCACTGCGAGCCGTCTTCGTAATCATGATGTCTGTCCTCCCGCTGCAGCGATGGCGGCGTTCAACGCATCGAACGCTTGACCGTAATCGTCTTTCCGGAAGATGGCGGAGCCCACAACAAACAGATCACAACCAGCTTGCCTTGCTGGGCCGATTGTTTCGGGGTCGATGCCCCCATCGATCTGCAGGAGGAGATCGGGGTACTCCTTACGCAGTGTGCGAATTTTTTCGAGTGCGATTGGATTAAATGACTGCCCGCCAAAGCCTGCCTCGACACTCATCACTAAAACCATGTCAACGAAGGGAAGACAGTCGATCAACGATCCGAGCGGTGTTTCCGGGTTGAGTGCGATCCCGACGCCAACATCCATTGAGGCGATTTCTTCCGCGGTCGCTTTCGGGTCTTGAACCGCTTCAACATGAAACGTCAGCAGATCGGCACCCGCATCGACCATCGGCTGAGCAAATGCCAGCGGATCGGAAATCATCAGGTGAACATCCAGCGGTAGATCCGTGTGACGTCGCAGTCCGGAAACGATCGGCATCCCATAAGTCAGGTTGGGGACGAAGTGCCCATCCATCACATCCAGGTGTAGCACTTTCGCGCCGGCTTGATCTAACCGCGCAAGTTCGCCCTTGAGATCACCAAAGTCGGTTAGCAACAAACTGGGTAGAACGGCCGGAGCGGCGTCGCGAATGGCTTGCAACGAGGCTTTCGCCATGCATCAGGTCTCATCGAGTCATGAGCGTCCGAGCCACCTAAAGCAGCAGGCGGACGAAAAGGGGACGAACAGGGTGGTCGGCACAACAACGAGTTGTCAATTCGGTGCATGAAACACAGCCGACTCCCCGAAAGGGGGTGCGATATCGATGCAGGCGGTAAAACCCGAGAAATCATGCAGGGCCGTGACCGTCCGTAGGGAGGGGAAGTCACCCTAAAAATCATCGATTTTTTTTGAGCGGGGCTCGATTGAGAACGATTCAGAACGCTTCCCGCTGCCCACGCAGCCAGGAAGCCGCATCTTTCAGGCTTTCCTCCGCTGGCCGGATCGCATAGCCAAGGTCGGCCTGAGCACGCGAACTGTTGTACCAGTGGAATTGGCGGCTCATCCGGATCGCAGCACTATTTAGATCGGGTTCTTGCCCGCCGAATCGCGACGCCACGGCACCGAATGCATCACCTGCCGCCCCGGCAATGACTAATTGAAGAGGACCAGCTCGCATCACCGGCCCACGAACATCCATCTGCTGGGCCATCTGACGCCATAACTCGAGATAGGTCAGATTGTGTCCGGCCAAGACGTATTGCCGTCCACTTTGAATATCTCTTCGCAGCGCTTGAAGGGTGCCGGCGGCGACATCACGTGAATCACAAAGGCTGCAACCACCTCGGGGTGCAAGTGGTTTCCAGCTTCGACCGACCTCGACCATCATCCTGCCGCTGCTGGGTTTCCAATCCCAGGGGCCAAGCATGAACCCGGGATGAACAATGACTGCTTGCAATCCTTGGCTGACACCTTTTTGAACTTCCAAAACGCCCGCCCGTTTGCTTTCCACATAGCTGCAAGGAACCTGACCGCCCGCGTGATCGGGTGGTGTTGTTTCGTCAGCAATCCGGTTGACGGAACCGACCGCCAATGCGTTAACGGTTCCGACATGGACGAGTTTCTTTCCGTGCTTCAAGCAAGCATCTACGACGTTTGCAGTCCCGTCTCGATTGACTTTCATCGATTCCTCTCGTTGCCTCCAACCGAGATGGATTAGTCCTGCGGAGTGAATCACTGCGTCACAGCGACGGATCGCTTGATCGATGGCATTTGCGTCTGCCAAATCAGCTTGAACGAACTCCGTCTCGATCTTCGCAAAAACACGCTGATCGGGTTCTCCCCGAACCATTGCCAGCGTTGAAACACCCTCGTCCGACAGCTGACGAAGGATGGTGTTTCCTAGCAGTCCGCTGCCACCGGTTACGAATACTCGCATGTTCGTTGATGAAAGGAGGAAAATCGAAACAAGCAGCTGGACTTAGTGGATTGCTAGCGGAGCGAATCCATCTTGGGTTCGCTCCGCGAATCTGGCTAGACTGCCGGTGTGATTGTCTATTCTTAGCGGCGGCAAGGAAGTAACCGTGAGTAGTGACGACTTTTTGCTCGAATCTGTCGAGCGATCGCAGCGAGATAAAACACGCCGCCGTCGCAGTGAGCGTTCTAAACGCCGCCAACTTTATGCCCTTACCGGGCTCTTCTTGATTCTGGCGTTGGTGCTTTGCCTTCCCAGCCTAATCAGCCATTCATCGATGGGACGTTCGATGTTGGTTCGAACACTGGAAGAACAAGGTCTGACGGCCGACGTCGATGCAATGCGTATCGGCTGGATCACACCACTTCGGGTCACCGGACTGCATGTCCATGGGGACGCCGGAACGGAGTTGGTTGTCGATCAATTGGACATGGACCTCACCGTCCCCGATTTAATGCGAAACCTAACGCATTTTGGCGAAGTGACACTTCGCGGGGTGGCTTTGGTTGGCCGTGTCGGAAACGAAACGAGTTCGCTTGAGCAGGACTTACAAACACTATTGGCATCTTCCGGTGAAGGTGAGTCCGCGACAGCCGCCATTAAGATCCAAGATCTAACGGTCACCGTAACCGACGAGGTTACCGGTGGTACGTGGCAGATCACCCAAAGTAGCGCTGAAGTCCAAACGACCCCCATTGAGATTCAAGCGACTTTTGCGGGTGTTGTAACCGAACCATCCGGAGGCGGAGGCTCGCTACAAGGTGAATTTCGCTTCCCGTTATCAACACCGAACGTATCGGAACCGCCGGACGAATCTTCATGGAGCATGCAACTTCAAAGCGAATCATTGCCTTTATCGGTGATGTCGCTGGTACGACGGCGATTCCCAACGGATGCCGCCGCGATTCCTTATTCACTTAGCGGAGATGCGACTGGATCCGTTTCCATCGCCGGTTCGTTTGATCGCGGGACGCAGGCAGACATTCGACACCTTCAAATTCGCAACCTACACGCATCCGATCAGAACGCTCGGGTTTGGAGCAATGCGTTGGCGACCGTCGACGGTCAGTTAGTTGTACTGAACCATCGAGTGATCGGGAAACAACTGCAAGCTCGCACCGACTTTGGATCGGCGACGATCGACGGTGCTTTCTCTC
Organism: Planctomycetota bacterium; assembly: GCA_039179795.1. GTDB lineage: Bacteria > Planctomycetota > Planctomycetia > Pirellulales > Pirellulaceae > Rubripirellula. The sequence goes on from JBCDEM010000004.1 coordinate 342,589, forward strand.
GCACGTTCTCGTTGGTGGGCGCGAATGATAATCCGTTGCAGTGGTTGGAAGCCATCGACGGTATCGCCACCGCTGAAATCGACTTGGCCGCAATGGATCGAGCGTTACCGGGTCTGCTACCGCTTCGCAACGACGCGCAAATCATCTCCGGTAGAGTTTTCGCCCGTCTTGATTCGGCGAATGAATCACAACAGCGACGCAGCCAATTGTCGTTTCGCAGCGAAGCGTTGCGTGGTCGAGCGCAGGGCAGGGGAGTGATCATTGATCCGATCGAATTGACGGCGACCGTTTCGAACCGCGCAGGCGTGTTAACAGCCGATGAATTTCGTTGGACCAGCGCGTTTGGAACGGCACTTGGTCAGGGGAACGCCGAATCGGGCAACGTCAACTTCGACATCGACTTCGGTCGACTTTCAGCGATGTTAAAACCGATCGTTGCGTTCGCGGACACTTCGCTCTCTGGACAAGGGCTGTCCGGAAAAGCGCAAGGCAACCTTGCATGGAACTCGTCCATCAATGGCATCTGGCGTTTGAGTGGTAATGCCGATGCGTCCGAATTGCTGATTACGACCACCAGCGGTCAAACGCTTCGGCGTCCATCGCTACGCGGTCGGGTTTCCGCTGTTGGTCGATGGGGAAATCAATCACTCGAGGAACTCAGTCAAGCAACCATCGCGCTCAATAGCGATGGGATGGAATTGAGTGCTGAGTTAGTCGAACCGGTGACCAAACCAGGCCGAAACATCGCGATGCCGCTTCGGCTCCGCGGATCCGGAAGACTGGAGACCATTCAACAGACGTTCGGTCCTTGGTTGCCCACGGAGTTGCAAGAAAGTGTTGGCAACTTCACTCTTTCTGCATCGGTCGATTGTTCACCAGAATTCGCTCGACTGTATGCGGCAGCGGTTGAACTAACCCACCCGCGCGTTGCGTACGGTGGCCGTGAGTTCACGCAACCCAACGTCAAGATTCTCTTCGATGGCGAGTACTTATGGCCAAGCGGAACCTTTGAATCGCGATCACTGACCGTCGCCGGAGATGCCTTTTCGGCCGCTGCCAAAGGAACCTATGCCGCTGGCAACATTGACCTGGATGTCAAATGGCGAGCGAAACTGGAACGAATTCAAGGAAGTGTCGGCGAACGAATTAGCACGCGTGATCGTGCAGCTGTCCAACAAGTGGCCTATCGTGCCGGTGTTCCGCCCAAGACCAACGATTGGTTGATGATGGGAGACTGCGAGGGATCGATTCGACTATCGTCACGAGCACAGTTCATCGACATCGATTTGCAAACCGATGGAACGGGCGTGGCGATCGTGCAACCACCGGAAGCAAGCGAGCAATATCAGACGGTCGGCCCACTTCGTCGAGGCTCCGCTGGACGTCCCAACTCGGGCCGTGCGAGAGTTGTGTGGTCGGAGCCAGAACTAACGCTCGATGGTCGTCTCAGCTACGACACGTCGACCGGTGAAATTATTTCTGAAGCGATGCAGGTCGCAGGAAATTGGTTCGCCACAACTCTTTCCGGAAACGCGCTTTGGAATGACACCGTTGGTCGTGTGGAACTGAATGGTCCGGCCCGGCTGAAGATGAACGAGGTTGCCACTCGTTTGTCGACCTTGGCCGACATCGATATTCGTGCGACCGGGATTCAACAGACACCGCTTTCGATTCGCGTGACTCGCAAAGCGGACCAAACTTTAGGGCTTTCCGTCGCCGGAAATCTCGGGTGGGAATCAGGCGAAGTGGCGGGTGTTCGATTTGGACCGGCTTCGATCCCGGTCCAGCTTGATGAAACGACCGTCTCTGTACGACCTGCAACGATTCCCGTTGATGGAGGCAAACTGCGCGTTGCTGGTCAGGTCCACTATCGTCCCGGACCACTTTGGATGAGTGTAGAACCAGGTGTCATCGCCGACTCGGTACGCCTAACACCGGAAGTAACCGATCGCTGGCTCAAATACCTGGCTCCTCTGGTCGCTCAAAGCGCACGGGTCGATGGAGTGATCGGCGCCGAGATCGATGAAGCGGTCATCGTCTTTGATCAACCGGAACAGAGCCGCGTGGTGGGACGCTTGAACGTTCGTGGCGCACAAATGACCGCGGGCCCCATCGCCCAACAGATCATTGTGGGTATCAATCAGTTAAAGTCGATCAGCAACCCGCTTGCAGCACAAAATGCGCCTCCAGCGAACCAAACTCTCGTCACGATGCCAACGCAGACGATTGGATTTACCGTTGATCATGGGTTGGTGACTCACGATCGTCTGTTTATGGAGATCGATCGCGCTCAGATTGTGACGAGTGGTCGAGTCAGTTTGGATGGTCGATTACAAATGGTCGCGCAAGTGCCATTGGATCCACGTTGGCTTGGCCGTGACTTGCAAGGATTGGCCGGGCAGCCGGTGACCCTTCCAATCGACGGAACACTCAGTCGTCCAAGTTTGGATTCCGCGGGCGTCCGACAAGTCGTCACTCAATTGGGCGCGCAAGCCGTGCAGAGCACTGCAGAGAATTATTTGCAGCAGCAAATCAATCGAGGCTTAGACTCGTTGTTCGGACGATAAGAATTCGAACGAAACGTGATCACATTTGCATTTCGCAGATGGCGAGCGCGTCAGCGGCTGTGTTGGCGTCTAGAATCGCGGAGACTTCACCCTGGTCCACGCACCGCGCGGCTGCGTCGATCTCGGAAACAAACGCATTGACGGGATCGCCATCACCAAACTCCGGACGTTCGATCGTTCCGTCTTTCTTCATGATCGTGACGGGAATCAAAGTCGTCGAACCATCCGCGTATCCGGCGAATTCGAATCGAACCGTTGCGTTTTCAAAACTGACTTCATAGCCGTGCGTGAATGGACGCGCGGGCGAATCGATGACGCCACCACCCGCTGCCACGGCTACCCCCGGCCTATCGGTTGAAGCATCTGAACCAAATTCAAAGACCGTCTCATAGAACATCGGCAGACCCTCTTTGATTCGGCTCACCGTATGCGCTGCGGTCGGCATGCCGAATAGCAATCGAATGAGGTGCGCATCGTGCACATGAAGGTCAATCAACGGTCCCCCGACACTGCTACGATCATAAAAATCTGGAATCCAATCGGGTGGTCCAATCGTTCGATGAAACCGTCCGGAAAGTGGCTGTCCCCAGCGACGGTCTCCGGCAGCTTCAACCAAAAGCGAAAACTCGGGCATCAGCGGCAAGATATGCGCGACCATCAACTGTCCCGGCGCGGCTTCATCAGCCAACTGTCGCGCTGTCGCTGCATCCAACGCAAGCGGCTTTTCGCACAAGACGCGTTTACCTGCTTGCAGGCATTTTCGAATCACTTCCGGATGCAACGCGGGAGGCAAACAAATGTCAATTAAGTCGATCGACGGGTCTTCTAGAAGTGGCTCGATCGATTCGTGCACCGTCATGCCGGTCACATCAATCTGTTCACCGGGAGGGCCAAAATTCCCCTTGATGCCTCGCCAGTCTCCCGCCCGTTTCCCTGGGTCTCGGCTGCAAAAACCGACCATTTCGGCCGAGTTGCTTCGCTGGTAGGCCAAGTAGTGGATCCAACCCATGAACCCAACGCCAACGATCGCGGCCCGCATTTGAAAACTCCGGTATCTTTCCCAAAATGAACGCGGCGTCTCACCCAAAATCGACGCGGCGTCTTTCCCAATAATCAACGCTGTCCAAAAGTGGCGGCAGTGTCCTATCCACCAACCGGGGCTATGATCGTCGATTGTCGGTCAGATCGAAAGCCGACGCCCTGCATTTGTCCCCACGGAAAGCTTGGAATGAGTCGAATCGGATCCACCCTGGTTTTGTTGATATTCGTTTCGGCCGCGGGCCCGATGATCAGTCGTGCAGACGATTGGCCAGGATGGCGCGGCCCCGAAGGAAATAACCATGCCTCGGATGGGACCGATGCGCCGATTCGTTGGGATTTGGAAAAGGGCGTCAACATTGTTTGGAAAACACCCTTACCCGGTCGCGGCCATTCATCTCCAGTCGTGATCCAAGACTACATTTTTTTGACGACGTCCGAATCAAAAGACCAGTCACAGTCGCTGCTGCGTTTCGATCGCGAAAGCGGGCGTTTGATGAACCGTTGGGTCCTGCATCGCGGGACGCTGCCCCGAACGATCCACCCGAATAACTCGCATGCATCACCGACGCCGGTGTCGGACGGAGAAAACTTGTTCGTCGCATTTCACACCGACGACGCGATTTGGGTGACGGCCATGACACCGACCGGTCGCGAAGTCTGGCAAAAGCGAGTCTGTGAATTTAAACCGGCAGCGTTTCAGTTTGGCTACGGTGCGAGCCCGTTGGTTGAAGACGATTTGGTGATTGTCGCTGGTGAATACGACGGACGCGACAGCGGCATCTATGCCTTAGATAGACGAACCGGCCGCACGGTTTGGAAGATCGCTCGTCCGAGCAATCTCAATTTCGCTTCACCCGTTGTCGCAACGATTGCGGGACAACGTCAACTGTTGATCGCGGGCGCAGATATGTTTGCCTCCTACGATCCACAAACCGGTCGGAAGTTATGGACGATCGAGTCGAGCACCGAAGCCATCTGCGGGACAGTGGTTTGGGATGATCGCCGGGTGATGGTTAGCGGAGGCAACCCGCGTGCCGGCACGTGGGCAGTACGCGGGGACGGAACGGAGGCGAGGCTTTGGGAGAATCGTGTAATGTGTTACGAGCAGTCCCTACTCGCAATCAAGAACTTTGTATTTGGAATCGGCGACAACGGTGTCGCATTTTGTTGGCGAACCGTCGATGGAACAGAAACGTGGAGCAAGCGATTATTCGGTGGTCGCATCAGTGCATCACCGCTATTAGCAAACAACCGACTCTACATCGCCTCCCAAGCTGGAACCGTCTACGTGGTGGCGGCACTTCCCGATCGTTTCGACTTGCTCTCTGAGAACAAGACGGGCGACTCAATCTTCGCCAGCCCGGTCGCCGTCGATGACCGCTTGTACCTGCGTGTTGGCGTCGGATTAGGAAGCGACCGACAAGAGTATCTCGTCGCCACCGGGAGAGTCACGCTTCCGCCGAACTAATGGTGACTCGTTATTGATCCGTGAGAGCGTTGTTTCGCACACAAAGCACTTCGCGCCGGAAAAACATGGCGGTAATTGCGTCAGTGTTAATTAGTCTTTTTGACGTGCTTTTCCTTCCCTTGAAATCTGTGATTTTGATTCGATGTCCCCAGATTGGCTCTTAAGGTCCGCACTGACCCTGTGTATCGGCGTGATGATCTTTGCGGATGCGTGCGCGGTCGCACAACAAGGTCCAGCTCCTCCAATCGAAGCCGACTCCGTTGAGACGGTACCAGCCGATCGGTTGCGACAGATGCAATCTCAAGCGATGGTCGATCAGAAGGCGGACTGGGCTGCTTGGGGAAACCAACCAAAGAAATTCAGCACGTGGACCAACCACAGTAATCGACTCGTGCCTGTCTACACGTTCGGTATCACACTTGACTCTCTTCGCTCAGCCGGCAGCGTTTATTCAGATCCAGAACGACTCAAGAAGCTATACGGTCGTGTTCCGGAAGGCACCGTCAATCCAACGGCGCTCTACTACGATCAAACAGACGTCTATCAGCTTCAAATGGAAGCGCTTGATGCCGGATACAGCAACATCATCCTGATGGTCTTCGATGGCATGGATTGGCAGACAACGAAAGCTGCTGCACTCTACAAGCAGTCCCGCTACGAAAGTGGACGTGGAACCGGTCTCCAACTGCTCGATGATCGCCGAACGACGACGGACTTTGGGTTGATTTGCACGAGTCCGCGTTTGACAGGAGCCAAAACGGATGTCAACGCACAGACGGTGATCGGTGGAAATGTACCCGCGACGGGCGGCTACGACCCGCGTCTTGGAGGTGAAGCACCTTGGCTCGAACCGATACGCAGCGATTATCTATTGGGACTGTCACGAGAACGACCTCACGGAGTTACGGACTCTGCTGCCTCGGCAACGAGCATGACATCGGGAATCAAGACGTTTAATGGAGCCATCAACTTTGATGTCGATGGAAACCAGATCACGCCAATCGCTAGACGACTACAAGCCGAAGACAACTTTCGTGTCGGCATTGTTACCAGCGTGCCGATCCCGCATGCGACTCCGGCAGCGGCGTACGCCAACAACGTGACGCGGCAAGACTACCAAGACATCACTCGCGACATGATTGGCTTGCCATCCTCATCCCATAAACGAGATCCCCTATCAGGCATGGATGTGGTGATCGGCGGAGGCTGGGGTGAGAACAAGAAGACAGCCACCAAGCAAGGCGAGAATTTCTTACCCGGAAACCCCTACCTTCATGAGGATGACTTGGCACGCGTCGACCTTCGCAACGGAGGAAAGTACGTTGTTGCCGAGCGGACTGCCGGACAATCGGGTCGCCGTGTTCTGATGAACGCGGCGAATCAAGCGATCGATGGCGATCACCGACTGCTTGGATTCTTTGGCGTGGACGGCGGTCATCTCCCTTACCAGACCGCGGACGGAAAATACAATCCAACGTTCGGTGTCACCGGAATTGACCGGTACACGCCAGCGGATATTGCTGAAAACCCGACGCTCGCCCAGGCAACGCGAGCCGCGCTGCTCGTGCTGGAACAATCGATCGAAGGATTTTGGTTGATGGTCGAGGCAGGTGACGTCGATTGGGCCAATCACGACAACAATCTGGACAACAGCATTGGGGCCGTCCTGAGCGGCGACGACGCGTTTCAAGTCGTGATGGATTGGGTCGACGAGAACGATGCCTGGGATTTCACTGCTGTCATCGTCACCGCCGATCACGGGCATTATCTGCTCATCAAAGACGAGGAACAGATCCTGAAAGCTGGCCAGGAATGACGTCTCGGTCGGCCGATCTGGATCCGCGTTCGCGTCGGTCCTTAGACCTGATTCGGCCTCACCTCTCGCACGACGATTTGCCGAATGCAAGGGTTCGGATCGGTACCAGCGACGGACAAGCTGGCTTTACGTTTAGGTCGACGTTATCATGTCAGCCAGGGTCGTACCCCGGCGACTGAGTCATTTGATACCCAGTCACCGGCGTGTGACATGATTTTGGTTGAATCTCTCTTATCTTGACGCAGGCTGCGTCGGTCGGAGGCTGCGCGAGCGCCTGCGAACGGATCATGCGCGTCAACGCTTTGTCACACCGTGAACTCGTCGGAACACCCTCATCGCGAAACGTCCGAGATACAGCTGGTCGAATCGGCTGCCTCTAGCGAATTCTCCGATCAAGAATCGAAGCTGGCACTGTGCCAACAGATCATTGACTATGAGTTCAAAGATCCTTCGCTTTTGATCTCGGCACTAACGCATGCTTCTGGAGCTTCGCATCGCTTGGAAAGCAATGAGCGTTTGGAGTTCCTAGGCGATGCCGTCCTTGGCCTGACAGTTTGTCAGTGGCTGTTCGAAGACTACCCGGAATACAACGAAGGCGACCTAACAAAAATCAAGTCAGCCGTTGTCAGTCGTCGTTCCTGTGGAAAAATCGCGCGCCAGATGGGTCTCGATCGTTGCTTAATCGTGGGACGAGGCGTTACGCGTAATCGCAGTTTTCCGCGCTCCTTGGTTAGCGACGTCTTCGAATCGGTTGTTGCCGCGTTGTACTTGGACGGTGGCGTAGAAGTCGTCAAAGAACGTTTGAAGAAGTGGCTCGAAGGCGAAGTGCAACACGCGGTCGAAAGTCAGGGAGCCGGAAACTTCAAATCCACGCTTCAACAATACGCACAGCGTGAATTGTCTAGCACGCCCGTCTATCGTTTAGTGCGAGAAGCTGGACCCGACCACCGGAAATCATTTTTGATTTCCGCGGTCATTGACGATCGCCCATTCACGGCAGCCTGGGGCAGTAACAAGAAAGATGCGGAGCAGCGAGCCGCATCCAATGCGCTAGCAGAACTTCACCATCAACCGCTGCCATACCCGCAGGCGGATGACACCGATGAAGACCAACCATCTTCGCCCGTGTCTTAGACGAATCCAAAAACACATCCAGACTTTAGATGGGATCTCATCCGTTCGGTGTTGGTTTCATTTCAACACCGAACGAATGAAAGCTCTTGCTCGCTGCTAGTTGCCACCCAAACCAGGCATTGAGAATGGAGTCGACCCGCTTCCAGGGTTAGTTGGAGTTGAAGCCGGTGCAATTGAAGCAGGTGCGGTAGCTTCTGCCGGTGCACTCATCGCTGGTGGCGTCGTGGGGAATCCCAATCCGATTCCGCCAAGTGATGGACCCTCAGCCGCTTGTGGCGGTGCTGGTGTCGATGAAGACTGGCTCGTCTGCTTCACAGCAGCACCTTGCTGCAACATTTGACCACCGGCGATCGTTGCCTGCGGAGCAGCCTGGGCGATCGGTGCCATGGTCGAGTCAATCTTAGCCATCAGATCACGTGAGCGATCCACGGCACGTTGGACGGCAGCGTCGGAAGCAGCTTGCGGCTGCGACTGCATCGCTTGGCCGAGGTGATTCTTGGCTTCCAACATTTGACCATTCTTGAAATGAAGGTAAGCCATGTTGAAGTGTGCAACGGCTGGCTTGTTGTTGGCAGCCAACACGTTGTAGGCCGAATCCTTTTCGCCAGCCTGAAACTTCACGCTGGCAAGGTTGTTCGCGTATCGCGAAGTGCCGGGCTTGATTTCCAATGCGCGTTGCAATGATTGCGACGCGGCCGCGTGGTTGCCCATTCGGCTGTATGTCAAACCGAGATCGTTGTGCAAGCCAGCGTCTTCTGGGCTTTGTTGAGTCGCCTGTTGAAAGTATTCGGCGGCTTGCTTGTGATTGCCTTGTCGGAAGTGCAAGCGAGCGATGCTGGCCAATGCCGGACCGTTACTCGCTTCGTTCTCCAAAGCTTTCGCGTAACTCTCCATCGCCTTGGTGAAGTCACCGGTCGATTCCCAGAGTTGACCTTGGGCAACGTAAACTTCGGGACCAATATTCGTTGGCATGTTGGCCAGCGATAGTGGATCGTTTTCAGCAACGCCTTCGGCCGATTCTTTCGGCGAGAAGACTCCTGCCACAGCGTTCTTGGTCTTGGACCAAGCACTTTCCGCTGTCATGCCAACCGATTTAACTTGGTTGCTGGCACCCTGAGTCTTGTTTGCGATCGAATCCGTGAACGTCGTTTGAACACCTGGTCCAGGCGTTGCTACCGACTTTGAAAACGGATTGAGCGAAGCCATTGAGAATCCGCTCGTCGTGCATCCGGTGGACAGTGTGCCAGTGCCGGCGATGAGAGAGGCCAGCAGGATTCTTCGAACGTGGTTTGCGGGTTTCACAGTCATCTTTTCCCCCCAGTTCCATGTGGTTGCAGGCCGATCGGACTGCAAATCATTGGATCCGGTTATGTCGAATAATGCAAAGGTGCTGGATGTGAGGATCGGCAACTGGCTTACCGAAACTTGACTGCAATGGCGAACTCCGCCCAATCGAACAAAAAAAGGCGGCCTCCCGCAGGAAGACCACCTTTTGAATTTGGTACCGAATCGCTGTTCAGTTTTCTATCACGCTGTACGCATGACTTTTTTTAGGGACCCGTCGGTGTTGTCGCACCTTGCTGACCGCTGGCGCTTTGCTCTGGCAATCGCGGTGCGGCGAGGTTTTCGAGCCATTCGCGGTTGATCTTGGTTGCCCAATCGCCGGCCGAAGTCGATGGCTCGACGTCCGTGATTAACACGGTTGGCGTTGGACCGTTCATGTGCATGTTGGCAAGAGCTTGCTTGACCGAACCTACACGGGCATCGGTTTCGACCTTTGATGAACCACGCAGCACGTAGACCATTCTTCGTGATAACGGAGCTTGGGTGGCAATCCAATGCACACGATTGTGGCCGGATGCCAGCAGCGCACCATCACCAGGGCGGAACAGTTCATGTCCGATGGTGTTATGCATCTTCCAACCGTTCGCCTTCATGATTTCGAATGGCGTCACGACTTGCATCGCGTCGACTTCATTGAACGGATCGGGCCACGCATTATTGCGATGAAATCCGACGTGAATATTGTGCCAAAAAGTATTCCAATCGGCTGACGCAGATGTGGCGGTCGTCAACACGGCAAGAGTCGCGACGACAATACTTGCAAACTTGCGAGTGAATTTCATCCGGCAGTTCCTTCCGCCTGGGTCATTGGCAGACTTTGCCGTCTGCGTGATCTGATACGTCTTTATGACAACCAATGGAACATCGGTCGTCACCCTTGTCGTGTAGATCGGCCAGAGCCCGCATGGACTTGGTCCGACCGCCCCGAACGTGTTGCATTTTCCAGAACCGGCACAGATTCACAATGCTTGTCAGCGACGGCCTTGAATCAGTCTCCGACAGTCAAAACTTGGCCCATCACCTCCACCACATCACCGTTGGACAATTGCTTGCGGCGACGCAGTTCGACTTCGCCATTGACACGCACTTCCCCGGATTGGATTCGCAACTTCGCTTCGCCACCGGTCCCCACGATTCCCTCGTGCTTCAGAAAGTCGTCGAGTCGGATGACCGTATCGTTCGCTGAGGGTTCATTCATGGCGTGAGCCGCTACGTCAGTGCGGGATGTGTTTTTGAACGGAGAGGTCTGTAACTGCGAGAAACGAAGCCGTCTTCGCTCGATGTCGCATTGTAGGAGAAAGCGTTTTTAATCAAATCCGGCTGCCTTTGTGCCAGGATGATGGAGCCCGTGCTTTTGATGCACTAATATCTCGCCGCTGACTTCACGTCCACAACAACGTCCTATCCAGGAACAAAGGGATGAATTCAACTCCGAGCGACCGCGCCTGGTATCGCCGCATTGGCCCCGGATTGATCACTGCTTGCGTCGTGATTGGACCCGGTAGCATCCTGACTAGCTCGAAGATCGGTGCAAATGCCGGCTACACCATGTTATGGGTCGTCGTCATCTCCGTTGCTGCGATGCTCGTCTACATGTCGATGGGTGCGAAACTGGGAGCGGTGGCGAATGGCTCACCCGGCGATCTCATTCGCGCAAAATCCGGTCGGCCCCTCGCCATTCTCGTAGGTTGTTGCGTCTTCTTTATTTCCGCGGCGTTCCAATCGGGAAACAACATCGGTGTCGCAGCCGCGTTTGAAGGCTTCGTTGATTCAAAGCAATGGGTCGTCCTATTGGTGATCGGTTTCAACGCTATCGCTTTGTCGTTTCTATTCGCGTTCAAAGATCTCTATCGTGTCCTTGAGCGATTGATGATGGTTTTCGTTGCGTTAATGCTCATCTGCTTCGCGATTAATCTCTTGACCCTTAAGCCCAGTCTTGTCGACCTCGCGGCGGGTTTGATTCCACAACGCGATCGTCTTTTCAGCCTGGATGTCTTGGCGTTGATCGGAACGACGTTCGTAATCACGGCCGCCTTTTATCAAAGTTATCTCGTACGTCAAAAAGGATGGGATGAGCACGAACTTAAGAGTGGCATGATCGATGCACGGGTTGGTTCCATCATCATGGCACTGATCACGATCATGTTGATGTCGACGGCAGCTGCAGGGTTGTACACCGGTCAAGAGGTCACTTTGAAAGACCCTGTTGCGATTGCCGAAGCTCTGGAACCGACATTCGGAACGCGAGGACGGTTCATCTTTTGCCTCGGTTTGTTTTCAGCGGCCTATTCGTCGTTCCTCGTCAATTCGATGATCGGGGGCTTCATCGCATCGGACAGTTTCGGCTGGGGAAGCGAACCAACGGATCGGGCTCCAAGATTCTTGACAGCGGTTGCCTTGATAACCGGGATGTTGGTCGCTCTCGCCGTATTGGTGTTGGACTTCGATCGAACGCCCACAATCATTGCTGCTCAAGCAGTCACCGTTGTCGGAGCACCATTAGTGGCAGGCGTACTGCTATGGCTGACGAGTCAGCGAAGCCTCATGAATCAGCATGTTAATAGCCGACCGACAATCGCTTTCGGCCTGCTGGGCTTGCTCCTCCTGGTCGCAATGGCGGGAAGGACCGCCTTGATCACCATCCCCGGTTCCATTCAGAGATATCGCGAGAAAAAGCAACAGGCTGGCGAACTCCTCGATAGCGGAACCGTGTTGACATACCAGGCGACTGACGCGGACGCGGAGTCCGTTGCCGCGACGGACAGATAGACCCGCGGTAGAGATCACCAAAAGCTCTCCAAGCGGTGTTTTCATTTTTTGCGTTAATAATTCAAATATCCGGCAGTCCAAATAGCAGCCCCACCGAATTTCATCTCTCGCTCAAGTTCATCCTCCTGTGTCGCAGTCGTCGGATTACCCGCAAACCGATTCAATAGAAGACGTTGTCGAATGCTTTCCATCACTCGTTGATCAGTCCATCGTTCTGACGGGCCCAACTGCGGCGGGCAAAAGTGAAGTGGCCGTCGAATTGGCCGAGAGAATCGACGGTGAGATCCTGTCTCTCGATTCAATTGCCGTTTATCGTGGCATGGACGTCGGCACGGCCAAGCCGGATCTCGAACAACGTCAACGAACCCAACATCACCTGCTCGACTTGGTCGATCCGAATGAGGAGTTCAGCGTCGCATGTTACCTTCGTGAGGCCCATCAAACCGTTTCCAACTTAAAGGCTGCCGGCAAAGCGGCGATTTTCGTTGGCGGCACACCAATGTTTCTCAAAGGTGTCTTAAGAGGTTTTGATCCCGGACCACCGGCTGATTGGGAGTTTCGTCAATCCGTTGAAGATGACATTGAACGCTACGGAGTTGACGCGCTGCGAAAACGGCTGCAGCAAGTCGACCCCTTAGCAGCCCACAAGATTGGACCGAACGATACCCGGCGCATGATTCGCGCACTCGAAGTCGCACGATCGACGGGACGACCGATCAGCCATCAACAGACACAGTTTGATCGTGCGAGGAAACCCGAGGAATGCGCCGTCTTTGGTCTTCAATGGTCGCGACCCGTTCTTCACCAGCGAATCGACCAGCGTGTTCAAAGAATGTTTGCTGCCGGGTTGGTCGACGAAGTGCGCGGTTTGCTGAGCCAGTTTGGAACATTGTCGCGAACGGCTTCCCAAGCGGTCGGCTATCGCGAAGTGATCCAGTGGATTGACGAGGGCGAAGAAGATGAGACGTCGCTGATCGAAGAGGTTTCCGCCCACACTCGACAATTGGCTCGTCGCCAAGAAACTTGGTTTCGATCCTTTCAAGAAATCCAATCGATCGCAATCGACGAACCTCTTAATTCGACAGCGATCGTTGAAGAAATTCTCTCTCGCCTGAACGACAAATAAAAATGCCAATGATTGATTAAGTCACAAGACCTTTGGTCACGGTCATGAAAACGTCTTCAAGCGTCGGATCGCGGTCGTTGAAGGATTTCATGCGAATTCCCGCTTCCAGCAGTTGTTCCATCAGCAAGGCCAAGCCTTCATCATCCGTTTCCAATTCGGCCACGATCGCATTGGGTTCGACGTCGAGGGACCGCAAATCTGGACTGCTTCGCAAGATCGACATCCCCGCGTCCTCTCCCGAGATGAATTGAATCTCGACGATGCGATTTCGTCTAATTTGGCGATAAACACTCTCGATCGGCCCATGCATCAACATCTGGCCACGTTCGATAATGCCAATGGACGTACAGCAATCCGCCAGCTCCGTCAAAATATGGCTGCTAATCAGGATGGTCTTACCCATCTTTCGAAGTTCTTTCAGCAACGCCTTGACCTCGACACGTGCTCGCGGGTCCAAACCACTGGCAGGCTCATCAAGAATCAACACTGGAGGGTCGTGCACAAGGGTTTTCGCCAGGCAAAGCCGTTGCTTCATCCCACGCGACAAACCGTTAACAAAATCATCCCTCTTGTGCGTTAGATCCAGCAACTCCAACACGTTGTCGATAATCTGCTTTCGCTCCGTTCGGCCAATCCGATAAGCAACAGCGAAGAAGTCCAAGAACTCCCACACGCGCATGCCATCGTAGACACCGAAGTTATCCGGCATGTATCCGACGGACTGCCGCACGCCGACCGGATCCCCCATCACATCGCAACCAGCGACTTCACCCCGTCCGCGACTAGCGCGAAGCAGCGTCGCTAAAAACCGGATGCTTGTGCTCTTGCCAGCTCCATTCGGCCCGATGAAGCCAAACGTTTCACCCGCTTCAATATGCAGATCGATGCTATCGACGGCCGTAAAGTCGCCATAGTCTTTTCCAAAACCTTCCAACGTAATCATGTTGCACTACTCATCAAAGTCGGTTCTCGAACCTTCGATTTCTCTATCCGTCAACACATCTCGAAGATCACCAATCAGATTCAAGTCCTTTTGAGGTGTTGGAAACGGTGTGTGCCGCAAGTGCGCCAGCACGATCGTCTCGGAACTGCGTTGACTTGCTTCCGGGGTGATCGTCATACCGGGAACGGTCGTCTCAATTCTCGCCACCACTCGCATCGAATCTTCCGGCATCGATCGCGGTGAACCAAGTAGCTGCAGCATGATTCGTGAAGCGCCTGGTATCTCCTCGGAGACATTGATTTCTTCAGCAGATTGAAAACGTACTGATGCACTGGATCCTGATTCACACATTCCTACCACGGCAATCTGAACACTCGCATCGGGTAATTTCTCTACCACGTAAACGTCCAACAAATCGAAACCCGTTTGATTTACCAACCGGCCGTTGGCATCCAGACCGATCGAACCGCCGACGTCTACAATCTGCTCCGCGTGGACCATCCGCACGGTGTTACTTGCGACCGACAGTCCGGCCAATGTGGGCCCTTCGGAAAAGCCCGTGCGGAAGATCGTGTCATCTTCGTCAGCATTGAGTGTGCTGATCGGTGCTGCCGCAGCATCCGCCGTTTTGAAGTCGATGTCGTAACTACTCGATAGTGAGTTGTAGATCGCCAAGACGCGCGTCAGATGACCCCTTTCATAGTCCGGTTGTAACTCGAGCAAAGCAATCTCGGTTTGGCTTCGTGCAAAACCGATATCCAACCTTGCTGCACGAGCAACCCAAACCGCTCCTCCAATCGCAATCAGAGGAACAGCCAACCATGCGTATTCCAATCGTCCGATGATCCGAAAGAACAGGTAGTTGATCGGTACGAGGATTAGCAAGTAGTAACCGAGCGACTTAATGACCAACGTCGATTTGGGAATCTCGATTCCCGATGCAGTTCGCAGTCCTTGCTCGGCCACACGAATCAAGTCACTTTGGTCCGTCCATGCACCGATACCCGTAATCGAATCGGTTGCGACCAAAGGGTCAAATGGACTCCGCACTCCGGTGATTGGCAGATCGGGGATGGAAAGGCTCGTACTCAGAATCGCGTCTCGTGATGCAAGCCGAAATCGCGAATTCATCGCCGCATCGTTTATTGCGGTCTGCCAATCGGGATAGGACTGCTGAACCATGCTCAAGGTGTCAGCTTCGTTTGATTTCACAAACTGGCGGCGAGGTCGCCCCAATACCACGGCGTTAATGAAACTGTCGTAACTCTTCCAATCAGAAAGCCACGCGCTGCTGATATCAAATCGGGGTTGGACCACACGACCAAAACCAATTCGACGATTCAAAATCAAATTGCCGGCACCCGACACACTTTCAGTATCTTCACTGGCGTTACCATCGATAGCAACACGACCCGACTGATTTCGAAGCACAGCAATCTGTTTGTCCGTAGAAGCATCCGACTCAACACTCCAGTTTCGAAGCAAGTCAGAAGCCGAGTCTGGATCCAATTCGATATTGCCGGTCGGTTTAAGTGGCAGCAAGTTTGCCAAACTCGTTTTCGCAATTGCATCTGAAGCATCAGCGCCGTTCACGATCAACTGACCACCGAATCGCACCCAATCAGCCAACGCCGTCAATTGTTGCGGAGTCAATGCATCGGGAGGTAAATCATCCCATAAGACAACCGCGGTGCTGGTCCAATCAAGCATCGTTTCGCTGAGAGGAAGCAGATCTTTCGTGGACGGAAAGACGATGCGATAGTTGGCTGCCTCACCGGTGAACTCGATGTTCTTATCTCGATAGGGTCGAACCCAATCGGAGATTTGAAACTTGGCAAACCGCTCGGGGCGGTTGGTCAGGACAACAAAAAAGAACTCCTCACCCGAGAGCACATCGAATGGCTGCGGAACGGCTTCGAAATAAACCGATCGACCTTTCGAAACGAATCGATTGCTCAAGATCGCTTGCTTCTGATCGCCGGCGATGGGAAGTGGCGTCAAGATGCGGTAATCAAACCGTCGCATTTGACCCTTGGGAAGAACCACCGGGCGAAGCGATGGCAATAAACCTTGCGTTGTGCGCTTCTCGCCAGTTTCAAAGTTGGATCCAGTCGCCGACGCGCGACTGAGCAAGTCTCCCCGAGCATCTTGCTTGTTACTCTTTAGAGACTGGGCGGCCGTCATCCAGTGCCCGGGCTTGATCGATCCAACCGCATTGTTGGCATCACCGGGGAATGCCTGCGTATTACGGGACGCGAAATCCGCCTGAGGCTGTTGCTGTTCTTCTTCAGCATCGGGGTCTTGCCGACACCCTTCGCATCCGACCACGAAAGGCACGCATAGAAGCGCGAGCAGATAAGAGACGCGCGGCATATTTCGTGGTCGACAAGGTTGGTGAATGGAACGAACGACAGGAATCTATCTTAGCCGATCGCCAGCGGGGTGGTGGCTACCAACCCATCACCATATTTGATTCGATCGCCTTACGCGCATGTTCGAGGTCACTGCCTGTTTCCATTCGATAGAGTCGAATGGCGTTCACTTTGTCGCCAGCGGAACGGCTCAAGCAATCCCGTGCAACCGCACACGGATCCAGTCGCTTGCTAGTCAGGCCGAGTGCCCCCTTACTGATCACCCAGGTGTCTCTCGGGCGTTTCGTTAAACGAACAACTTCATCGTGCGGGTAAGCGTCGGCGACCACCTCTTTCGCTGAATCTTCATTTTCAGCCCAGGTGATAATAATGTGTGAATCTGTTTCAACTTCAAATAACGGCATCGCTCGACTCCCTTTTGTCTCGGGCAGGGGAAACACGCGGCCCATCAGCCGCGCCACACATGATACCGGTGCCCCAGACGAGTGCAAATTATTGAGAACCCAAACCAAACCGTGAACCGAGAAATCGGTTCGACAAATTCAGTTAGTGAAACTCTGCACAGCGCGGACTCCGCCAAAAGATGGGATCCGTCGCAGAATGTCCCGCAGCTCAGATCGACGAGCAAAAGCGTGCTACAAGAAGACGGGCCCGTTTTGCGGTGAGATAGAATTCGCGCCGACAGCGGTGCGAAGAGCTACGGGGGAATGACCGTCCTTAGCGGTTAATTCCAGTGCCTTTCAGGCAAAGAAAACCGAAGACCACCGCACATCCAGCGAGCACGCCGTAGTGCATTTCGTCCATCATGCCGAAGTAACGAGTCAACTCGCCCCAGGCATCATAAAAATACGTCATGGGTGAAAAACGGCCAGGCATCGAAGTGAACCCCGTCTACAGCGTGGGTGTCCATTGGAAATAAGCAACGGCAATCAGCCGACTTTGGAAAGGCTAGGTCAAGGCAGGGCATCGTCGAGTCGATGGAAAGGCAAGCAGAGTTGTTCCTGAGAGGCCCGTCACGACGCAACCGTCAGAATCCGAACGATCGGGCGCGCGGACGGGTCAACCAAGGTGTTCCAGCATCCCGGCGGTCTTGCGAGAGGGATCCCGGGCGATATAATCTGCCCCTTCAGAGCCACCTGGCGCGGTAGCTCAATTGGTTAGAGCCCCGGACTGTCGATCCGGAGGTTGCGGGTTCGAGTCCCGTCCGCGTCGCTTCTTAAGTCTTGATCAGATAAGACTTTCGGTAAGCCAGATTTCTCCCGGCTGGGCGTTAACTCTGTAAAGAATAGCGTCATTTTCACCCGTTTGGTACCCATTCTGTACCGAATCCGTACCCATACCAGCGTTCTAGAACGAGAAGGTTTGATAAGAGACGCGGTCTAAATCTGGGCTTGCGGAATCAGCTAAACAAAACACCTGCTGAACCGTCGGGTAGTGTGGTTTTGAGCGATCGTGTTTCGCCCTTCATCGATGCCCCCATTCGTTCCGCTCGATCCTCGCTTCACCCGCCGGTGAGGGCCATGCGGATGAAGGGAACGAAACACTTGTGAAGTTCGATAGCAACTCTTGTCGTTGCAAAATTCTCCCTGGACTTAAGGCAAAATTCGTGTCATTCAGTTTGGGTGCAAGCAAACAGACACCTGGAAGAACTATCACCCTCGTTTTTGAAGCTCATTGATTCTGCAAATGAGATAACGTTTCAGCCGACAACCGATGACATCGCGTTTTTGTCGCGCCAGTTGGTTCAGGTGACGCTACCTCACAGTGATCCCGGCAACGCGCAAGCTTGGTCCCGCAAGAATGGGAATCTAACACTCACGGTTCGGCCTGGCTGGGATGCGCAGAACGAACGATCCTACGGGTATCCATACGGGACAATCCCACGGCTAATCTTGTATTGGATGACACGAGAAGCCCTTCTCAAGAAGTCACCTAGACTAGAATTGGGACCGTCGCTGGCTGGCTTTATGCGTGAGCTTGGCCTTAGTCCTGATCGTGGAGGAAAACGAAGTGATGCGGCGCGGCTTCGCAACCAAATGCAACGGCTGTTTCGCGCATCAATCAGCTTCGATGTCCAATGTGAACATGGCGATCGAGTCCTTGAAACTTGGGTCGATATGCCAATCGCCCCAAAGGGTGAACTCTGGTGGTCGCGCAAAAGCCCCGAACAGGCAGCGTTATGGGGAAGCTGGATCGAATTGGGCGATGAGTTCTACAACGCATTGATTACACATCCCGTTCCTCTCGACATGCGAGCACTCAAGACGCTCAAATCTTCATCGCTGGCGCTTGATCTCTATGCTTGGACATCATACCGCAGCTACCGAGTCACACGGACCGGTACATCAGCGATGATTCCTTGGCGCGCGATCGCGAAACAAATCGGAGCAGAGTACAAAGACCACAAGAGTTTCAAGCGCCGAGCGAAACAAGCACTCATTAAAGTCTCGCTCGTGAACCCTGGACTTCGTTATGAACAAGTACGGGGTGGCATCCGGTTGTTTCCCTCGCAATCGGCCATTCCCGCAAAGCATCGACTTCTGGGCCGTTGATTGGACAACAGTCTTTCTTGCATTTTTCATGCCCTTGGATTGGCAACTTGCTCGCTTCGTGTCGTGGTATTCGGCATGCCAAGTAGCGTCAGGTTCCGTCAAGCCCCACCTACTTTCGTTCGGTGCCTGCGGTAGAGGGCGGACTGACCCGACTTCACTGGGCAAAGAACCGCCGAACGTCACGGAGGCGTTCCAACTAACCAATCAAAGGAGGACTCAATGTCCAACAACAAAGACAAAACTACAATCCAACCCAAAAATCAGCCCAAGATGACCGTTCGTTTTGGAAACGTCAAAGCGACCGTATGGGAAAACGACTCAGACGGCGACTCATTCATCACCACGAAGATTTCTCGAACGTACCGACGCGAAGATGGTTCATACGGAGATTCCAATTCGTTCTCCCATCAGGAACTCTTGGCAGTCAAGGAAATCGCGCACATCGTCGCTCTAAGACTCACCGATGCTGATAACAGCGAACTCTAGACAGGACTGCTCCCAGCGTTCCGTTACGCTGGGAGCGACTTTACTACTGGGTTACAAATTGACGCACTATGACTGTGAGCACCATTGCCGTGATCGGGGTTAGCACCGACGCGTAACCAAGTTCCCCCGAGTGGACTAAAAAGACGGTTGGGAATCCGCGTGCAGCTAGGAAGCTACAACCCGTGGCTGAAACGAGTAGAAGCGGTATGGCCATTCGCCTTTTAATCTGCATGAGCCACGCGACTACAACCGCTTGAACGAGGACCAGTATCACCAATCCCAAGTGCGTAGCAGCTGTTGTCAGCAGCAGTGTTTTGGTCTGTGCTGCCAACAGAACCCATAGCACGATGACAATGATCAACGTCAGGACGAGCTGCTGTGGGTTTCGAAATAGCTTGAACAAGTTTCTACTCCCTACGTTCTACTCACGTGTTCTGTATTTCGATTCCTGTCACCACTGTCTCTTCACCAGAAAGCTCAGCGGCGTACACCGGGTCTAGTTCGCAAACGAATGAGACTCGGTGAGACATCAGGCGTCGAAACAAGTCATTTAAGCGGCGCCCTCTCAGCTTTACTGAGTGACCCACGAACTCGATCTTGATTTGGGAGGAGTTGTCAAACTCGATTCCAACAAGGTATGAGTAACCGATCGCCCTTCGGCTTCCATCTTTCCATCGGAATTCAAGCATCAAATCAAAACCTGCTGAATTGTCGGGCGCTTGCCCAAAAGCCTGGTAGCTTGGCGAGTCTTTGTCGCTACCAGTGCGTTTGCATGCGTCGAGCCCTAAGCCGTATCGCTCAATGGCGTTGGGAGTTTCGTTCATCTCGTGTTTGGCTCCACCGAATCACTTGGGTAAGTTCGCGACGCACCGGCGTCACCGCGTTGCAGCCGCTCACGCCAGTTCTCAAAACGCTCTTGAACGGCGATCGTCGTCCGAGCCGCAAACCGCTGAATCTGTTTCGCCTGTCGCCGAAGACGCGCGGCGTGTTGTTTGAGGCGATCCAGCCTTAGCTGCGGTTGGTGCGTTCCACCGGCGCGTTGTGTAAGCTCGCTCGCACTAAGCCGTTCCGATGTGCGTCGAATTGCCGCTCGAAGTTCAGCCTTGTTGTCGGTGTAGATGTCTACTTGCTGCCGCCCGCGGCTAGCTGATACATAGAATTGCTCGCGAGAGCTGGCGCCGAATGATTTGGAGCTTTGAGCGAGGAATACGCGATCGACGGTCTTACCCTGTGACGCGTGTGATGTGGTGACATAGCCATACGTCAGGTATCCATAGTCTTTTGGAATCAGCCATCCCTTTGAAGTCACCAAATCTCCGCTTTCAGCAAAACCGCGGACCGTGTGAAGCGAACCATTGTTGAGCGCGTGCTGCTTGCCCGCAGTCTTCCCGTTTCGTGTGATGCGGATTCGCTCTCCAGCCGCCACGGCGATTTGCTCAGTCTTGTAGACCGCAAACCGATCGGACTTCGCTAAATCGAGCATCTGTCGATCTCCCTTACTATTGCGGACCCAGATACCCGCTTTGTCCACCAACTCAACCGATGTGCGAAATCCGTTCTTGAAGCCCTTGACGTTCTGATTGAACTGGATGACGTGTCCCGTTTCAAAGTTTTTGGAATCCTGCTTCTCCGCGTCCGTCAAAGAGAGCGGCCTCAGCTTCTCAAGTGCGCGCTCAGCTCCTCGTAGCGTTCCACGCTCACGTTTTCCAGCGCGAATCAGGTCTGTGACTTCCTGTCCTTCACGATGCGTGGGTGAAACTACCAAGGTCGATTGCTTTGCTTCGACCGCTACGAAATAGTCCGCTGCCAGCCGATTGTATCGTTCGTCATCGTTTACTTCGTGCACGCGTCCCATCGAGTCGAGTCTGTCGAACCCCTCCGTGCTTCTACCCTTACTAATTTTGGAAATCGCTTCGCGGTACTCGCCTCGTTGTCGGCGAATTTTTGTAATTTCAGCAGGACGAATACCGGCATGAGACTCAAGAACCCGCAATGCGTCGCCACGATCGACACTACCGTGTTGATGAACATCACCAGAGAGTACAACCCGCGCATTCCGCTGCTTCGCAACTCTAAACAATTGGTTCATGGTTCGAGTCCCAAGTTGCCCTGCTTCATCTACCCAGATGACGTTACCACTCACGAAATCTTGCAACTTTTCATCCTTTAGAAGGCGGGCAACCGTATCCGCATTTTCAAATCCCTCTTCGCGAAGTGTTCCGCGTGAAGCATCTGCCGAGGGTGCAAAAGTGAAGACTCCACGCCCCTCACCCTCGATCGCCTCGACAGCCTCCATGATGGAAGTGGTCTTCCCCACACCAGCACCTCCTCGGACGGCGATCACTCGGTCAGGGGATTCCAGTACGTGCCGTACTGCTTCCCGTTGTTCATCGCTCAGAAAATCGCGTTTCATTTTGTGGGGATGCAGGACCAGCGGTTCACACTGACCGCGTCCTTTTCTCGCAAACTCAATCATTTGTTTTTCTTCGGCGATCACATCCTTCGTAGTCACTACGGAACGTCCCCGCCAGTTGGCTTCAACGACATCAGAGCGCCGTGCGAAATCTCTTTTGACGGTTTCTACGTCGACACTTCCAAGTCCTCGTCGTAGGGATTGTTCCAATACTCGCTTTCGATCCGCAACGGACGCGCGCTCAAAGCAGTGCTTAAGCGCATATTCATTCGCGTCTTGGGTGGTTACACCAGGATGTCCCGCGAACTTGCCGTCTCTCGCTTCCGAGATCGCGAGTTTTTGCTCTGCACTTAGTCGATCTTTCCAGATCCCGAGAAGCTCGACCCGTGATAATTCCGTAGCCTTGGCTCTACGCGTTCTCGCGCCCAATTCGGATTTGTCCTTCTCGCTACGTATTTCGCTGGCTTTCGCCTCTATCTCTGTCGTTCTCCTCGAGAATGTATGGATAACCTCGTTGTCAACGCCGGCGATCTCATAGTCGTTTCCTGTCCTTTCAATCTTGTAGCCAAGATCAACGAGTGATTTAGACATATGCGAATGACACACTGCCTCCCAGTACGGTGCATCCCGCTTGAGGTCCCGAAATTGCCCCGCTTTGAATCGTTGCTCTTCTTGATCGTAGGTCATGTTGAGTACATAAACGTGTGTATGAAGATGTGGATCAGGTACGCCGTCTACAGGCCTGGCGGTTGTGTGGGTGAATTCCGCCCACGCCATGTTGCCGGTGACTCTCTCCGATTTGCGCCCGTCCGTATCAACCCTTGTTCTCATTTCCAATTCTGCTTCCTGCATCGTTTTCCGCACACTTGTTTGAAAAGCGCTAAGAATCCGCTCGTCTCCAGTGAGCTCATACATCACCGAAACGGATTTCGGAACCGAAAACGTTCAGTCATATCCTGGACATCGATCTGAGCGTGTTCGCGGTGTTAGGTTCTCGTTCGTACCCGGTTTGCGGTTTTCAACCAAACTGTTGAAATCTTCTTGCTGAACAATGCCTTGTAGTCCCAGCATCCCGGCTGCTTTACCGCCCCAAACACCGGGAAGTTCTTGTGAGTAGTAGTCTCCTTTGCTAAGCCCTTGGGTGTAGTAGGATTTTGCAGCAGCAGAGTTCTCGCTTTGATGAATTCGAAGCATTTTCATTCCTCTCGATTCACGTGATCATCTCGCGCGGGGTTAGCACGGGATGAAGATAAAGGCAATAAAAATCCAGGTTCGAGAATGAGTAAGGAGTGTTCCAGGCATCTTCTCTAAGCTTCGCTTAGACCAGGTCGCCTTTACCTCTCCGGACAGGCGGGATCGCGTTGGAGCGATGTCTCGGAGGAACGTCTTTCCGCCAGACCGACGCCACGTATTTACGGCCTGAAGTCCTGTCCCGGCATCCAGGTAGTAGGCGGTTCCGGCGTGTCGCACTTTGGGTGCCAACGCAAATCTCAACTTCATCTCCTTGGTCACTTGTCCAGACGACCGCCGTTATTCGCGACCGCTTTTGGGGCATGACACGCAACAACGCGGCCGGCTATAGTCGCTAGCGGCGAATGCCGGTTCTAATTTGCGACGAAGCTAGTTTTCGAGATCGATTTCACGCAGTCGCTTACGGCGACGCGGTTTGGAATGGTTCTCCACAACTGCAGGTGCTGATTCGCTTGACTGGAGATAGGTATCAAGCTGCTTAGAGCTCACACGAATGACTCCTCTACCGGCACCTACACGATGCGACTTGATAATTCCGCTTCGAATGAGTGCGTACACCGTCTTTGGCGACACCGAAAGCAGGCCTGCAACTTCTTTGACGCTTAACATTTCACCGGTTACAAATCTCACCATGTTCCATCTCCCAAAGGCAACGAATACATAAGGACTATCTTCCTAGCGAACCGCTCGCTCTTCTTCCCTGCCAACGGCAAAGACTTGGCTGCAACGTCTGCAACGTATATTGCGAGTTCCTTCTTTTGTTCCGGTCTTGAAACGATATTTCTGCCCGCATTTCGGACAGGCGAAGAGACCCGATACGTTGCTTGGCGTCCTACCTGGTCGTTCCTTGTCTTCGTCTTCGTCTTCGGTGTTTGCATCCTCACCTGTGCCGATCGGTCGTGGAGTTGGTGCTGGCGAATCTTCCATTGGATCTTGCCTTTCGCACTCACGTAGCTCAGGGACATATATGAGGATTGCCTTGATCTCTGGTGGCAACATCGAGAACGCTTCCTCCTTCGACGGTAGCGCAAAAGCCGAATGCTCATTGATATTCACGATCGGTAGGTCCGCCAATTCGCGATTCACACCCGGATTCCGCCCAGCAGCTCTTTGACGGCTTTCAATATCTTCTTGTGACTGCCGCAAACCGGTAAGCCGCAGCTGTTCTTTCACAAGGAAGCAGACGCCCGCACATAGCAGGTACCGTCCGAGGATCGGATCAATGTCAAGTGAGAGTGGAAAGTGAATCTTTGAACCCGGGATCTGTCCCCAACAAATCAAACCAAGAGCGATGACCGACAATGGTTCAACAATGCCATAGACGATTCGGATGGGCAACGCGCTCGCTAGGTCGGCGATATGCGACAGGCCACAGAACTCGTTGACTTGTTCGTTGGCGTGCGAAGATCTGACGTGCAAGAATCCAAGGACCAAGAAACTCAGACAGAATGCCGAAAAAGGGTAAGAGATCGTCTCAAAACCGGCTCGGTAAAGACGGGAGACGATACCGCTGCCTTGGCTAACCGCTTCATCGGTCACGTAGCTGTCTTGCATGTTTTCCAGGGCTTGTCGCGCCGACTCGCGCATGTCGACTGACCTGGGAGACGTCCGATCCACAAAACTCCGAATGACGGCGTTTCCGGGTTCGTATTGCGTGATCGCGTTGAACACCTCTACCGGAGCAGTGAGTACAACACCTGAAACTAGGACAATAGTTGCCTGGAAAAAGATCGATCCGATTCCGAAACGGCCGGTCAGGTAACGCTTCCCAAACGAAACGCGAAGGAAGACTTCCACGGTCCGGGAAAAGAACCGAATAATCAACTGAAATACGAAATTGATCAGGTGAAGTACGTAGTGGAGTGGCATCACGCTGCTCTAGATATTTTGATCAAACGACACTTTTAGCGATGTCTTGCCGGAATGTTTCCAGGTCTTACCGGCACGGAACAGAAGGGCATCTACCTTGCAGCTTGGTGGACCACCAGTGCGTAGCGTATGGAATTCAGAAGCCTCTACGGCATTCTCCAGCGATTCGCTCATTGAGGTGGACTCGTTTTCGCCTTGGGGGATGAAGAGCGGCATTGCAGGCATGGAGCTTTTTCCCTCCGAAGTCGTCATTTTTTGTGTCCACTCCTTGGAGAGTGTTTCTGTTGCCCACTGATTCGTGACCGAATCCCCGTTTGCATGGAAGATCTTGAGATTCATATTGGCGAGCAAAGCGTCGACGATAGGCTTCTTCGACTCACCGCCGAGTACTGCATAGAGATTTGAGATTGTCTGCGTCAGAAACAACGCGCACGAGTGCGATGAACGTGCCGTCGTTAAAAAGGTTTGATCGCTTTCGGAGAGTAGTAGTTGGCACTCGTCAATAAAAAGGAAACAAGGGATTGTTCTTTCATCAACGTTGCGACGCTGAACACTGCGTTCCCAGAGAATCTTCCAGATCAACTGACCGGCTTGCCCGATCTCCCCATATTTGAGCGTAGGCATGTCCAAGATCAGGAGTACGCCGTGGTGTGTCACATCCGGAACAATGTTCGTCGTGTCACTGAAGAGATTGCGTAGTTCGCCCCGAGAGATCGTGTCGGCGAGCGCGGAGAAAGTCGATTGGATAACGCTACGCGTACGGGGCGCAAGATTTGGCCATTCGTCGAGCCAATATCGCGCCGCTTCTTCGAAATCCACTTGCTGCGTTTCTGACAGACTGGAACGTCGACGATCACCGTCCACAATGCATCGATAGCACGCCGACCGAACGCGCCAATTTTCATCGGCCAGTTGATCCCGCTGATTTGGGGCGGACCGAACGATTTCTTTGAGCTTCGGAAGACTAACTCGCCAACCTGCCGCCTGCATGACGTCAAGTCCGTTGGTGCATAGGGCCCGCAGCTGATCGCTCCAGTAGGTTTGGTCATCCCCGCCTCCTTTTCCTTCCTTTCTTCCTACAGTGTCGGAAAGGTCGACAAGTAGATCGACAAGATTCTTGGTTGCTGAGACACCATACGTTGATGCAACCCTCAACTCATAGTCACATGGATTGAATTTCCATGGCTGGCCGAAGCCGAAGACGACTACGGAATCACCACGGCCAACATCTTCTGCCCACTGACGATACGTCTCCGCGTCTCCCGGCTTAGCTGTACAGAGAAGCCCGCCGTAGCCTGCTTTCATCATCGCTTTGACCAAGGTCTTAGCAGAACCCGAGGATTTACCGCTTCCCGTCTGGCCCGCAGCGAAAACATGTTCAAAACTGTTTCGTATTGTCCATGGATCATGCTCGGAGAAGTTGAGCAGCACGTGTTCTAGATTTACCTGCCGATCAACGACCGATCTCCTCGATTGTTCGGGTCTAGTCATCGTTCATGCCTCCGTTGCTCTCCATGCGGCTGGTAGATCGTCCTACAACGGAACGGGATAAGTCCCCTGCGGACGCGGACGATTTGGTTTTCCTTGGAATGGTGAACCGAAGTTGCTCTTGAAGCGTCCCGGGGGTTAACCCAAACAACACACTCTTTCCTTCAATTTCATCCATCCGAAACCAGAGCTCAGAGGACTGGTTCGGATTGCACCCAATAAACGTGACTCGGCTTGGAATCGCTTTGGTATGAAGATCTGTGCGTCGCAGGCGAAGCGGAAACTGCAGTTGTTTGAAGCGGTCGGTGACCATCTCCCCTTCAAACGTCGCGCGAAAAGGGATCTTTCCTTTCGCCAAGATAAGGATCTTCCACCTCGGACCGGCCTCAACGACTCGAAGGGTCACCGGCATAGTGAAGGACTGTTTGTCCTTCCTTCGGCTTGTGTCGTGCTTCGCAGGGATCGTGTATTGTCCGTACAGGCTACCGCAATCCTGCAGCTGCTCCGTTAGGGAACTCAAATTCGCGGCAGCAGACTCACCGGAGCGCCGGGAAGTTCGCTGGAACATTCCGCTTCCGTTTTCACCGATCAGAATCGCGAGTTCTCCTGAATCGGTAATTCTCGCTGCGAAGCGGACGCTTCCCCGGCTACAACTCCCATCGGTGAGGGATGGCTTTGTTCGATCGTCATATTCTCCGAGGCACTTCAGCTGCAACGAACCTGTCACGTACCAGCCAGCCATCGTAGCTTCATCGCCCAGGGTCACATGGTAGATAGCGCGATCCCAATCTGAGAGACCTTTTCGTGTCACGATGAGAAGACGCTCGTTCTCGTTCTCACCAGCTGCCACAACAAACGATGCAGGAACCTGTAACGATTCTTCGTTATATCCCATTCGCTTGAACTGGTCGTAATTGCCCGCCCACACGCGGCCAGGAGCAAGAACGTCCTTCCACTCGGATGCGAGATCCTTGCTCACTATTGCTGCAGGTCGCAGCGTGAACGATTCATTCTCTTGGGTTCGATACCGATTCTTCACGTTCCCGACTAAATTGCCTTCGGCATCCAAGCCAAATGAAGTGAGAGGTGACAGGAAGAACGCCGGGCCTTTGCTGCGTTTGGGAACTCCTTCAGCCGCAACGTCAACGAAACGAAGTGTGGGTCCAAACGACCCACTTGATGGTCCCAGAAGACTCAGGCTCCGAGCAGCGTATTCAGAGAACTTGCCTCGGAAGATTCTCACCCATTCGGCCTCATCCGACTCCGTTTTCAGAATGAGCTCTGCCGAGTTGTCTTCCACGCTCCCAGACTTGGCAACCAAGGTCGCTGCGATCGGATACCTCTTGCCGGTCGCGCTATTGACCGAATCCCCAATCCATCTTTGTCCGACACTCCAGCTCGCGAAGTCGGATACTGCTTTCTGCTGCCATCGCTCTTTCGCTTTCTGGTCCCTCTCTAACCTTTCCCGACGTTCTGCCTCCCTTTCCTCTTCGCTCTTGATCCGAAGTCCAAGAAGCGTTGACGCTCCCTTCGTCGCCGGCTCGTCTGCAACCACCGTCGACGATTTTTGCTGTTGCGATTTCTCCGCTGGCGCAGCTTCTGGCTGCGAAACACTAACTTCCCGTTTTTCTCCAATCCCGAGCTTGTAGCTTAGTAGTGCGACGGACAAGCACGCGAGCGCGCCGAGAAAGTAGGGCCGCGTTCCTGTTTGCCGTAGCTCACCTTTTCGTTCATTGGTTTGATCCATTTTATTTTGATTCCTTGTTATGTCCTTTGTGGTTTGATTGCTTCGGGTCCGGCGGGGGAAAAAGCAATCAAGCAACAAAGGAGAAAGCAATGTGCGATGAACAAGTCCAAAACCATTCAATCTGTTGGCAAGCAATTCGACTCGGTAACCGCACGCCAATACACCTAGTCCGAGTCGGTTTACCCGCCAATAACGTTCGTCCCTTCCGTTGGATCTATCACGGCTGGAAGTTCTTTTCCAGCGACGACTGTCGTCGAGCCATGCGGCTTGTTTACATGGATCGTCTTGAAGCGTTGCAATCCTGGTACAACCTTGGACTCGACCACACTTATCCGGTTGTTCGCGGCCTCGAGCATGCGACGAACGAACTAAGGACCACCTGGGGTTTCAGCGATCAACTAAGCCACGAGGATCAAATCCGAGTCCTCGAGACGGCAATCAAGGAGCATACGGGGACGCTCAAGAAGTGGTCTGATACGCGAGACCCCGATCCATCGGCGATTCAGACGCTGCGAAGCGACTTAAACCGCCTTCGATCTCAGCTTCGTGAGTTGTACGAAAGCCCTAAGTCCTAAGTCATTTCCTGCTCTTGCTGCGGTTGAGGTTCCGGAGATGACTCTCGACTTTGAGGCATATCTCCGTATTTTTGAGCCACTTCAGGGTTTGAATAGTCCGTCTGACGCTGACTCTGTTGCGATTGTTGCTGCGGCTGCTGCTTTGCTGCTGCACGCTGTTGCATTGCACGCACTTCGTAGTCGCGTGGGGCGTTGCTTGTGTGCCGCCCAAGCTCACTGGCGCTCACCTGCTGCGTTTGCCGCACACCTTGCGACGTTAGTTTCTGCCCCTCCTGAGATGCAACTTGTTGGACACTACTGGGAATTTTGGACATTGATTTCTCCAATCGATACGAAAGTGAATAACGCTAGGACTTGGTCTCATCGTTAAGGGAGATCGTTTGACCATCCGATGATGTATCGAACGCTTCGTCGCTAATGACCTCAAGAAACCTGAGACCGAATCCAGAGAGCGAGAGCCCCGACTTCGAGAGCTTCTCCTTTGTGAGATCGCGCAAGACACCCTTCTCAAGTGAGGGCTTATTGTCTTCAAGGAGTTGGAGGACCGCGTTGAAGACATGTTCACGTTTGATACAGGATTTTCCAACGCTCCGGACCCCACGACTTTTCTTTCCGAGGAGCGCGGCTTTTGCAGCCAGCAGTTTTTTGCGGATCTCATTGACGCAAGAAAGCTCGGATTCAAGTTCCCTTGCTCGCGTCTCAATCGGTACGAGTTGTTGCTCAAGAGCTTGACGTGCGAGGTTGGTTGCATCGGGATTCATCTTTAGATTCCTTAGAGTTGATTCGGAAGAGTTCGATTTGACGCCAACGCAACGTCGCTCTCGAGAGCTGTAAGTGTTATCGTGAGGGTTGCAGTTTTTGCCCCCGGCCGGTTGCCCAGCCGGGAGCCGCATTTGGTGCCATGCTAACGCGGGCGCGCAATCAATCTGTGAGGTCTTCTGTGAGCGTAATCGTCCCCACTCCAACGCTAACTGAACTTGTCAGATCAGCATCAAGCGCGCCGTCATCATCGATCGAGAGTGCAACCGGTAACCCGATTGGCTGGAATTCTGCCTTCACGTTCGCCAAGTACTTTTTGCATAGGCTGTTGATCAGGATGACCAAAAGAACCATGAAGAGAATTCCTGCCGCAGAGCCGAGGCACATCTCTCCTTTCCGTCGATGCTTCTTGATACGTTTGCATACTTTCATTCTCATTATTTGATCTCCAAAGCTGCTGGTTGTTTTCTGACCAACGCACGTAAGAAAGCGTGCGTTTCGCTACCCAGTGTCCGGGCGATATGGTGGTAAAGAAGTGGCCGAGATTTGTTGAGGCAACCGCTCCTCTATACACGCCACTTCTGACCTTGAGATTGTTTGGTGCGCGTTGACCTCCTTTTGGCTTTTTGAACCGATGGGGCGATAGTTAGCTTCGGTTCACACCTCCGCCGGGGACATACCAAGCCTAGGGGCATCTACAGGACGGAAAAGACTGGTAACTCTGGTAAATTGATGGTTACCAATGAAGAAATGAGTTACCGCTTCAACGAAGCGAGGAACCGTTTGTCACGCGTGTCTTTGGTAACACGATAAAGCTTGCAGTTACCAAAATTCTTTGCGATTGTCTCTGAATGGACACACGTAGTTGGAAAGACAGAATCACGCCTGCGAAAGCACGTACGCTTCAAAGCAAGCATGCTGAGCTGTTCGATTGCCTTCCCGAATTAGAAGAACTTGCCAGCCGATCTACATCGGAAAACCTCGAGCTCCATTTCGTAGCACACGAGCTGCGGGGCCTGCTGGAGGGCCTGTTAGAGGGCCTCGTCCTAACCGGCAATGCTAGATTTTCGGAATTGGTCCTTAGTGCCGTTGAGCTCACAATTCAGAGTAAACAGAAACAGGCGGAAAAAGCAGATACAATTGCACTCCTTGGAGCAATGCTGCAGAACGCAGCAGCCGTTGGGTTCACAAGTAGCCAGCTCGATCTCTACCCGATGTGGAAGGCGGTTGATCAAGCCTATGAGCAAGACAGTCGTTGACCAGAATTCGCCTCGCGAAACGCTAATTAAGCGACTTCAGGAAGCTTCAAAGCAAGTAGAACAAAGCGTTCAGAACAAGCACATCAAGAGAGCAGTCGAGAAACTCAAAGAGCAGTCGAGTGATCCACTGGGAACTTGGCAGGGTTTTCACAAGTTTGCAACACGCAAAGGCGGTTCTGTCACGCCCCCAGTCGCTCGGTTGGCGATTCATCTGTGTGAGTGTTTTGATGCTATCGAGAAGTGGGAATCTGATTTCTTAGAACGTGGGTTGGTACATACTTCGCAGAAACCGGTACAGTCGGGTCTTCCGGACATTGTTGCACCTCTTGTGCATCCTCCTTCGCAATACGCTGCTCAGAGATACTTACTCCAAGCACCAAGACTTGTCGGGCGGCATTCCGAGTTAGCGGCACTGGACGATTGGCTCAATGGTCCAACTGATACAACCATTCGAGTGATAACGCAGGTTGGCGGGTCCGGGAAGTCCGCGTTGTCTTGGAATTGGTTTCAATCGATCGCCGATCGTCCTGGAGTCGACGGTTCAATGTGGTGGAGTTTTTATGACAACGAAAGGGCGTCTATTCGAGACTTCCTCGTCGCTCTATTTTGCTATCTGACCAAGAAAACGGTTGAAGACGGACAGAAGCAGCAGGATGCACATCTGGAACGGAGTGTGCTTCAATTGCTTGACTCTCAGCAGATTGTCCTCGTCCTTGATGGCTTTGAGAGGGTGCTCAATTTCTATGCTGGGTACCATGCTGCCTATTTGATGGAGGACCGCAACGAAGATGCCTCAAAGAAGGACCACACTACGCAAGCGCGAAGAACAACAGAGGTAAGATACGACAGGTTTCTCCAAGAGTTGGTGACGATCCGGAAAAGTCGTATCTTGATCTCTTCGCGACTGATACCTGCGGCATTCGACGTCTACCTGGGCAGCAATGCTGCGGTCTTTGTCGACAAGTTGAAAGCTCTTAAGGAATCCGAGGCAATCGAGTTATGGCAGCTCTTTGGTGGTTCCGACGAGGAGTATGACCTCAAACGAATTCTTCGGTCAATCGATTTCCACCCTCTAACCATTCGAGTGCTGTCATCGATGGTGAAGCAAGATCCAAAAGCACTCGATGGGCACACTAGTTTCTCTGAGCAGCATCCCGGGTTTCTGACAAAAGATGGGGAAGACTCTCAGAGTCATGTACTCGCGTTGGCATTCACCAAGCTTCATGAGCGCTCTAAGCATGTATTATCGGTGCTCGCCGCTTTTCGGGGCGAAGTTTCGTATGATCAACTTAACTTGATCTACCAGAAAGCTTTCCAAGATTCCGTTGCCGTAGAGGCGATCGAAGAGCTACAAGATTGGGGTTTGATCGGCTGGGATGCGAGTACACGTCGTCTTGATATGCACCCGATAGTCCGCGCGAATGCGAGGCTGCGTGCTGATAAACTCGAAATGCGGTCAATATTCGAATCGATTGTGAGCTGTATGGATCCGGGCCACTGTCGTCGACCGGTCCTGTCGCTCGCAACCCTTTTCCCTGCCATAGAAAAGTATCATGCGCTGATCCACTTGGAGCAGTTTGATCAGGCGTACGACTTATATCGCGAACACCTACAGGAACAACTAGTTAGAGATCTGAGCTCGAACCGCGAGAACACCGACCTACTAGAACAACTCTTCGCGTCGGGCTTCGATGACTTACCACACCTATCTGGCAATATGGATCGCATACAGGCGACCAACTGGCTTGCCCAAGGATATCAGTTCCTTGGTGAACTCGATCAAGCATCGCGAATCTTGTCAGTAGCCGTTGAGTTCAGCAATAGTGCTTCGCTGCCCCCCGAGGTGTCGTATCTCTACCGCACTCTGGCTTCGATACACTGGCTGCGCGGTGATTTTGCATCCGCTCACGATGTAGGCGGAAAAGCACTGCTGTTGGCGATTGATGATGATTCCAACCGGAATTATCCCCTTGGTGTCATTGTCGCCCTGATGTATCTGCTGAACGTTGCGTCGAGTACACAAGCAGACGAGGAGTGGGAGTCTTGGCTCCTAGATCGCATTTTGACCATCGAAGCACAGCTTCCCGGATTCGGGGGCTGCCTAGCGCGCTATGGGCCACATTTGGCAGAACTCGTACTGCGTCGCGGTGACCGTGAGCTTGCGGGTGAGCTCCTTCAGTCCTCCGTTTCCATCGCCGAATCAACCAAGACGTTTGCGGGTTGGAAGGCGCATTTCCTACGAACATCGGCCATGTTGCAAATCAATGAGCATGGGAATTGCAACGTTGACGATGCAGCTCACTCGGTCGAAAGGGCTTTAGATAAGTCTCGCGACGCGCGATTGACGCAAGAAGAAATTCCCGCACTCTTGCTACTAAGTCAAATCCATTCGAGGCAGCAGCGCTTCGATCAAGCCGTTCAATTGGCAGGTGAGGCGATCGAGATTGCCAAACGACACCGTTTTAAGTTCTTTGAGGTGGACGCTCGGATTCATCGGGCAAGAATTGCGTTTATCAAGCAGGATTGGCTTAGCGGCCGGGAACACTTGATGAACGCTGCCACGATGGCCGTTGCAGACGGTCCGCCTTTCTGGTTCGGGCATGCGATTAAGGAGATAGAAGACCTTCAACGTGAATTTCAGATTGATGGGGTTCTGATCCAATCCGACCTGCAGCCAGCGTCAATTCTGAAACATCCGTCGACTCAAATCATCGCTAGGAAGTTGAATCACTGGATGGACCAAAAAATGAGTTCATAGTGCCTATCCATACGCTGACTAGAAATCTCAGGTCAAATTCCGCGCGGTCGCAGTCGCTTTTGACATCGATGCTACTAAGTAGGACGAGGAATTGATCTCGGTTCGACAAGTCGCCAGCTAGCATGACTTGCCGACTTCGGTGAGCCAAGTTCGAGACGACCGCTGCGGGATCGCAATCGATCCAAGTCTCCTCGGCCGATGCAGCCGCCGGCTCGAAGAACTACCGGCAATCGAACGAAGTGTCACTCCGCCAGCTCGTTGCATTTCTGCGAATTTGCTGAGGTCACCACCACCTCAGCATTCTTATTTCATACAAATCCGGGCGGATTCTGGCCTCCAAGACGGCCGAAAACGGTGCGAACAACGGGAGTTGTCACCGAAGAAGATACATAATTTGATGCAAATAAACGAGGTTTCGTATTTCCTTGCGACACGCCCTTTAGTGAACTGTACAGTCGCCGAAGCAATCTGCACCATTGCCGCAACCCGCCAGTTGGCCGCACTCACCGAAGTATTTCCTGTATAGCGAGCTTGACCTTGCAGGGACGCCACGCTTCGATAGTTCCACTCTCGGCATGGGTTGGTGATGGACGTAGCGTCCGAAGTGCTTTTCACACCAGGCATGATATGCCTTGGTAAACAGGATGAACTGATGCCAGTATTCGTCAATTACATCTGACGGACTTATAGATTGGTCTGTCAAATGCAAGAGAACGGCGAACTGGAGAAACTCTAGTTCCGCCCTCTCGGCAAATTCGCGTGAATTACACTTGCTCAATTGCTCTCGAACAAACGCGTGGCTTTCTCGGTCGGCTTGGAGCTGGCTCGAAAAATCGACTGCTCTTTGATCGGCCAAACCGACTTCTGTTAGTTGAAGTGGGTTGTCAAAATTGTGTTCTGAGTTATTCACTTGTTGTCCCCTAAATCTCGGTCATGCTGCAAGTCTCAGAGCAGCTCTGGTCAGCAAGCTCGTTGTCGATCGAACAAGCGATGCTAGACTGACAGATGGGTGGCGCCTCGACAAAACTTCGTTGTAGGTCGGTTACTGGTGAACCAAAGAACTTCCTATGTAGTTGCGAGTAGTCATGTTTGACAACTCGAGGCAATTGCGTTTCAGGTGGTGCGTGGTGAATGAACCTGCCAACTGCACAGGAGCAGAATTCTTCGTATTCTCGCGTGAAGAGAATAAACGCGTGCCATACTTCATCTACCTCAGGGCATGGCACCTGGAACCCGCTATAGCCAAGGGCACAGATTGCCATCATCCTGCGAAACTCGAGTACCGACTCTTCGACTAGTTCTGAAGGCACTAGCTCGCGATTGCGAATCCGACTAGTGACAATCGACATGTCGTACTTTTCTACCGCGAGTATGCGGAAGCTATCGTGCTTTGACACGAAGCCAGGATGCACCAGCCCGAGAGGTTTCGCTTTGCTTTTCAGACGCATGTTGGTTCTCCAACGGTGATTTACTAGCCTAAAAAATGGGCTTTTGCACAGGATTTTTTGGCATGAGAGTACGAAAATCTGCTGTTAACAAAGGCCACGTTCGCGTTTGCAACTGTCATGTCATTGCAGGACAAAGTCCTTCTTTTGAAGCAACTGGAATCAACTCAATTTTCAGGGGCAATCCCTGGAACTTCGGCGGTGGCACATTTTTCTGAGCCTGAGAGCGTCGGGTACATCAAGATGCCCAATTGTAGCTGTCACTTGCTTCGGCCTTTCCTAAGAAGCTCCGCCTGGTTCGGCGGAGCATGAGGGGCAAACGGAATAAGACTAGTGGGCTAGCCGTGACGGTGAACTTCGTTTCCAGCCTGGTCCTGGAATACGATCGTTCCGCCATTCTTGATGTGGCGAATCTCAGCATCCGTGAGCGTATGCTCACCGTCTTGCTGATCTTCACCGTGAACAAAAGTGATTACCTTCTTGAGAAGATTGACACTTGCATCAGCTATTAGCGCGTAACGAAGTACTTTCACAATTGCATTCGGACTCATTCTTTTTCTCCTCGAAATTTTGATGGACGTGGTTGTTGCTTTGAGTGATCTACCCGATTCCGCCGGCGTCTCCCCCGGCTCCTGTTATCCCTCCGACTACTGCACCAATCTTTGCTCCCGCCACGGTCCCAGCCCCCGGAGCGACGACAGTGCCAATTGCAGCGCCAACCAAAGTTGCTCCGGCTGCAAAGCCAGCGCCTCTAGCGACACTATCAACGAAACGGTCAGATGTAGATTGCGTGCACGAAGACCGGCGTTCACGACTGCTTTCTTCTTTTCCTGACATGATTTCTCCCAGCTCGTTTCGACGTTAGGGTGAACCAGTTCCAACGACGACGGATGCAAGAAAGACATCCACACCCAAGTGAATTCTTACGATGCGGATGAGGTTCATTGAGATAAACGGCTCGGATCCTGATAGATGGAAGATGTTTTTCGGATATACTCAAAAAATCGACACTGCACTCTGGCAGAGCGTGGTCAAGCCGTGAGGGACATTGGAAGAAAATGCGTCTAGGGTGTCGTGGGCCAGCAGCGGTCGTCGTTGGGAGATTTCGACAACGTCTAAACTTCACCAGCGCCAACCTTACTCCCAAGAAGTGTGGCTTTTTTGGAAATATATTTCCAGGCTGATGATTTTCACCCGTTTAGCTAGAGGAGACGTATGCGGGCAGTACCTTGTTCTCGGAGAGAAAGAATGTCAGACAGTGGGTTTCTTGGGCAGCATCAGTCAATCAATGATCTTGTGGAGCATCTGGCGGTGGAATGTAGCGATTGGCTCCACAGTGTCTTTCGTCGCTACACGGATGCCCACAAGTTGCATTGGACCATTGAAGATTTCGCACAAGAACTCTTTCTAAATCTGCTTCAACGACTCCAAAGTGCACCGCCGACCATCGACTCCCCCGATGAATTAAAAAGATTCATTGCGAGTTGTGCGAAGAACTTAATTCGGGACCGAGTCAGAGCCGTCAACTGCCGCCAGGATCTAGGGAGCGAGCCAACAAGTGTGAACGAATCATTTGTGGATTGCGTCACTCTTGCAGACAATGCGGTTTCGGTCGAGGAGCAGCTAACTACAACAGAAAAGTATGCACTCATTCAACATCTGTTCAGCGAACACTCCACAAGAACAGAGAACATCGGAAACCTTCGATTCTTCCAAGGGTTGACCCATGGCGAGATCGCTGATGCCCTTGACCAGTCTAAGGAAGTGGTTGCGAAACGTTGGCAGCTGCTCGCAAAGAAGATTCGAGACCGTCTGGTACGAGATTGGCATTAGGTTGGAGAGACTATCTCAATGCGTGTGCCTTACGTTGAAGGATTCGAAATAGGGGAACCTCTCGGTCATGGTGGAGAAGGCGACGTTTATCGTGCACGTCAGACTGCAGTTGGAAGGTTTGTCGCCATCAAATTTCAGCGGCAAAACACTGTCGCTAGTGATGGGGTACTTGAGGGATCGAGCCTGGGTATCGATCTTCAGTTTGACAACGAAATGTCTTTTGCTGGCCGGATACATCACGAAAGCGTGGTACCCATCTACCACGGAATGCAGGCGGAGCACAGCCCTTGCTCACGCGACTTCATGGTCACGAAGCTGATCGTCGATGAACAGGGGCGAGCGAGCACCGCCTGGGACTTTGTTGCCAAGAGAATAGAGTCTGAGAAAGACCTTGTCGAACTAGAGGAATTCTACAGATGCGCCGCAACTCAGTTTCTCGCGATTGCAAAAGGACTGCGTGCCGTTCATGAAGAAGGCGTGATTCATCGGGACGTGAAACTGCGGAACATTCTTGTCGGTGAATCCTCAAGGTTTTTCCTCAGTGACTTTGGGCTTGCCATGAATATCGAGATTGTTGACCAGCCCATTTGCGGTAGTCACTACTACATAGCACCCGAACAGCTAGCAGGGAGGCCTAGCACACAAAGCGATGTCTTTTCTTTTGGTCTTGCGTTCGCAATTTATTTGGGGGCAACCCATCCCGTCACTTGGGGCAAAGCGTCGAAAAAGATGCAGGGACTCTCGGATAAGTCAGATGCTAGACTAAACGACTCCACGACGTTGGCGGGAATGGCTGAACAATTCACGGAAGCAACTAGATCGGAGTATGGGCTCGCGAAAGATGATTTACGGAAAGAGAGCGGCCTACGTTCTCTCCCGCCAGAAAGCGACTTTCGCGCATCTGACTTCTGCCCTCACGCACCGAGATTCCTCCGTTACATAGTTGACACCGCAACCAAACGAGAGACTTCGAGTCGAACTAATTCAGCTGCGGACTTTGAACAGCAGCTTGTTGACTACTTAGACGGTTTGCCTTCCCCTGACGACCCTTTTTGGTATATCAAACAACTGCGAATTTGGATCGGGAACAACCTTAGGGTACTTTCCTTCGTTGCGCTCTTTGCGGTCGCTCTTGTCTTGGGAAGATGGTATTGGCAACAAGTAGATTTCGCTGATCGCCAAAGCAAATTTGTTACCGGACTGGACTACCTTGAGAAAGGCCTAGCCGAACAAGCTCAACAGAGTTTCGCACAGTCTATTGATGGTTTCGAGTCAAAGGCTCCATTTGTCTGGAAGTTGAAACATCTGCGATCTCAGATCGGATATCGACCGTCGATTGTGCTGCTTCAAGAGCTTCAAGCGTTGGAGAATGAAGTCGATGCAAGCCAGCCGGACTATCCAGAGCTCAAGATGCTTATGGCTGACCTTCGATCGTGTACTTATGACGTCACGGATGACGAAGATTGGAAGCAAGCACTGAAGGACGCATCAAAGGCCGACCTCACTGATGCCGATCAACATTACGCACAAGCAATTCTTTCCAACTCAACTCTGGATTGTCGGAAACACTTGGATGCAGTGTTGGCGATCCAACCCAATCATGATCGCGGTTCTGCTCTTTCGGCTGCACTGTTCCTTGCTCAAGGGGCAGTCAGTGAGGCACAGGCGTTAAGCGAACAGCAACTGCAAATCAAGCCAAATCAACTCAACCTCGTGGTCGTTCAGCACACGGCAGCCCTGTTGCGGTTGGAGGAACGGGCTAAGGATGCAATGTATGTCTGGCTAAGGGCGAACACCCGTCGAGAATTCTATACGACTATTCTGAGGCTAAATTTCACCCCAAGCATTTTTACATTCTCGTCAGATGCATTCTGGCAAGAAGTCATTTCTGTCCAAAATCAAATACCACGAACGAGAGAAGCCGAATCTCTTATTCGCAACCTCCCAGTGGCAGACGACAAGATGGCATTGCCTATACATGTCCTTGGTTTCCGAGCCGACAAGTGGGCAAGTTTTCGTGGCCTTCTAGAAGAAGCAATAGAGACCGATCTATCAGGCGAAAAACTGACTGCCCTAGACCAAATCGCGGCAGAGGATTCAGATGGCTTTTTCCTGCTCGCGTCGTCAATGAGACTTGCCATGCAAATGTGCAGCGCCTGGAATGATCGTGAATTCGAAGTTGAAGACTGCGAACAGGCTTACCAACGTTTCTTGAAAGTCCAAGAAGAAGCTAGTACTAAACAGAGTCTTTTCCCTATCGAAGAAGCAATGTTCTTCAACCAGTGGCTTACAAGAATAAGTGAATTTGACATGATCTTCCGGATGGGTCTCAATGACCCGGAGGTTGAGCAGAATCTGAGAAGTAGCTTGAATGAACTTGTGGAGAGTGGAGCTTGTGTGGAGCGGCACCAGCGGGATCGGCTGATCAAGATGCTATTAGAGGGAGTCAAATCACTCTATAACGATGAAACTGATTCTGGTGTTAAGAATCGGATTGCACGATTGGCATTGATCGTAGCCGACGACTGGGCATTGGCCAGTCCGTCGGAAGAATCATCTTACTACCAGGCAGGGTTTCTGCACTACAGTGGAGAAGACTCCGAGGCCCTAGAGATCTTGGATCAGATCCTCGCGAGGAATCCAACCTACCAGAATGCGATTCAACTAAAGAAGAAGCTGACGGCGATGCCAAAAGCACCATAGTACGTTTGCCAGTGTAACAGAGGAAATGACGAAGACCATCGTAATCAAGATTGACGAGTGTCAGTAAAATTCACATTCATAACGCGGCTATTGAATGTCTCCACGTCGTCGCTGAGCAACGCTGGCTCTACAGTCTGGCCCCCGCGACCAATGTTGTAGTGGAGATCGACCCGAACTACATTTGGCAAGTAGCCGTGTCTCCGGCTTCCGTGTCAAAGTCGATACACCGATGCGACTTGGCCGCTGAACTTCCTGCTCTCGGTTGGACAACTCGCTAACTCGTGTGACTCGACGCGATCGAATTCGGTCCTGGTGACCGATGCGGCTTAGCCGCGAGCATGCGTCGGTGTTTCCGCAGCTGTGGGCTAGGCATCGACCGAACTCACTGAAACCGATGCAACCGCCGCGGCGAATAAGTCGCCCAAACTGCGTTCGGTGTCCTTGCTATGGCGAGCAGGTCTTTCTCCGGTTTTGAGCCAAGGGCATCCCAAATCGCGATGCGTTTTCCCGTTTTCGATCTGGCTGGACCTCCTCCGGTGCGCACGGCAAATCGGTTCGGGAGAATCTGGTCGCTGCGACCAGCTAGATTCCCACGTGCAAAAGTGATACGCCGAACGGAACGGTGCACATCACAACCAACACCACCAGGCCACTCACAAGCAGGAAGAGCGGCACTTGCTGCGCTCGGACTATCGTAAGGCTCCGGGGTGGCGGCGCAGCCCTGTGTCGCCACCGACTCACCATCGCTCCCAGACTCATGAGTGCAAGGGCATTTAGCAGCATCCCTCCGGCGGGACTTACCGCCTCACTGACCACGACATTCACAACGAACATTAGCATGCCGTCCATCGCCCAAACCATTAGCCCTCCAAACTCGGAGTTCAAGAAGGTTCTGATTGTCTCCCAGATCCATAGTACGGGAGTCGTCATAAAAGCGACGTAGGTCACATATGAGTCGCATAGGAAAACAGGATGGCTATCTTGGGACGACAATTCGATCCCTTGACGTTTGATTGAAAGTAGCGCCGCGACGGTGCCCAAAGGAAGAACTGCGAGAGTAACTGCGTGCCAGGACGGCCAATGGTGCACAAGCCAGAAATGTGGCGCGACCCTCTGATAGCCGTCAATTGCCAGCCAGTGGACTAAGAGAACTGCAGGGCTCGCCAATACCAAGGCAAATAAGCAGCTGTACATGTGCACCCGAGGACGCGCTGAGTTCCGAGCGACGATCGACACGACGATCAACGCAAGAGTGGCGCCGACCCAAGCACGGATGCTTCGCGCTACAAAAAGCGAATTCAACGCGTTGCCGCGCGAGATGTCGGTGCGTTCGAAGCCAGAAGAAACCGTGACCGGTTCCAGTGTACCGATCAAGACGCCTTGCGTCGCGATATCGACCAAACCAATAATCACACTGCACTCGTAGGCCGTATATAGCGCCAATGGAATGCCTGCGATCGTCGCATAAAGGAACTCACGAGCCCTCAAGGGCGACTGTGCTATTCGGTTCAATCGCAACCACGGTGCGGTCATCACTCCACAGAGACAACCCACCGCCAGCCCGGCAATCGCCAGACGCTCGGTTCCAAACCACGCGTTGGCATCGCCCCCATGCAACCCCTCTGGAAGGTATCCATGTTGACTCGCTGCCAGCGCTGCAAATGACCAGACCATGGCAACCACGACGAAGAGTCGCCACGTGATCGCCAGCCGTACCATAGTCCGATGCCGTTCGGGTATCGGCAGTCCCTGTAGCCAGGCAACTTGCTGCAACAGGCCCAGCCCAACGGCACAGCAACCCAGGGCAAACACAGCCTGAGTCTCGGAATTGGAAAACCGAAATGTGGCCATGGAGAATC
Organism: Planctomycetota bacterium; assembly: GCA_039179795.1. GTDB lineage: Bacteria > Planctomycetota > Planctomycetia > Pirellulales > Pirellulaceae > Rubripirellula. The sequence continues at coordinate 384,166 of JBCDEM010000004.1, forward strand.
CGATGACCGTCGTCCATAGCAATGCAGTTGAAATCGAGATTGAGAGTTGGCGCGATTTCAATAGCGGGTCCTCGCAAAACACCGGGCAGAGTCGACAACGTGGAGTATCCGCAAAGGCGAATTCTCGCGCTGTGGTGGGCGCATAATTCCGTTGACACGCGCAATCGCCCCAAAACAACGATGTTCTCATGGAACTAATCAGTTGAGGGCGAGTTTGACCGACCGACGCAGTTTCGACGAACCAACAGCGGTCGATTCACTTCCGCAATTCCCTGCCTGGTCGAACTCGCCTCGGACGATGCATCCGCGTGGAGCTTGGTTGCGGTCCAATTGCATTCGGTGTCTTCTGTCGGCATCCCAACCCATGCAATGAACTCAGGGCCCATTCCGCCTTGACGCAAGACACACTTGCTTGCGGCAAGAGGACACCGTCTTCATCAACTGTCAGCACCGTCAAGTTTGCGTCGCAGTGTCACCATTGAACTGCTACGATTGGATTTGATAGTCAAAGAACTGACTAAGATTCTCAGAAGTACCACTCATTGTTGGAATCACGAGATGACCGAACAATTGTTTGTTTGGAGAGATAAAGAAGAGAGCGCTCTACAACTTAAGAAGCACTGTCCATTCTGTGGACGCCATTTCCCGGAATACTGGGTGCAGTTAGAGTCCTTGGATGAACGGCGAAATCGTCGCGACGAAGCATCGGGGCCATATGTGGTTTTTCCGGCTATGCTCTCCCGTTACGAGGGGGAATACGCTTATCGATTATCCTGCCAAAGATGTGGGTACTATGCATATGAATTGAATCACTATGATTGGAATAAATATGCAGGACCGGTTTGGGGTACTCCGTACCAAGCAACACTTAGGGCATTCGATGCGAATGACACATCGGTTGAACTTGAAGAACTGGGAACATACTTGAAGGAGCGGCACAAACTACTGAGTGCAATTGGGTGGCGTCGATTTGAGGAGCTTGTGTGTGACATATTTAAGCATCATGGATGGGATGCGCAGCTTACACTGCCCAGTAAGGATGGTGGGGCAGACGTGATCCTTTTTCAGAATGGTGAGCGCACCGCAATCGTCGAGTGCAAGAAATACTCGTCACGGCGAAAAGTCGGCGTAGGAATGGTTCGGCAACTAGTTGGAGCTTCTGTTCGATTTGATGTGAGGAACGCACATATCGTTACATCATCATCATTCACCTCTGGAGCAGAAAAGGCGGCGAGAGATTATGTAGACGACGGATTCACAATTGACCTTCACGCTGCTTCCGATCTCTTTCAGTTGCTGGCCGTATACAACGCAAACCTCCCAAGGTTGCCCGAGATTTCCGCGGCAGATGCATACGATCTTTGGCCGACGAGCAGCGACCGCCGGTAGCGTCTTCAGATCTCTTGTTCCCCTCGCCGGCCGGATCCGACGAGCAATTCATGTCGCGTCTGGGACTCGACGCAAAGTCAAGGTAAGGAACGACGACAGCGAATTGCGTTTGGATACAACGCAAGCGATGTGTCATGATTACTCGCAAAAACGAGGGCAATCTTCAAAATGCTGACCTAGCACCGTGCGAAGCATTGGATGGAATACGCCAAGTTTGTGATACGCTCATTCGGAACTCAAATGGCGGGGTCCCGTAGAGGGCATTAACGAGGAACTGAGACGCGTCACGAACATTGGTGACAAGCAGGTTCGCCCAGTTGTACTTGGTGGCAACACTTCGTTAGCTTCTTCCCTCGAAGCGATTTCGAACGAACATGTTGGGTTCAAAAATGTCTCGCCCATCTCAAAGACACGCACCTAAGCGGATTAAGTTGGACAAGTCGACGCGTCGAAAGAACTGCGCAAGATGTTGGCGGTGGCCATGACCGACGCCGACTGGCGGCCCAGCATCGGTGGACCTCACCGCTCGCGATCTGCGTTACGACTTCGAGCTAGAGAACGATGCAACTTCGGCGAGTTCTGCTGCAAGCAAACTGGCTTCGGTGTGCGGGAAACCGAATACCGAACATCAGGACCAAAGAGTTAGTTCCCGGGCAAACTGCGATTGCAGCGCTCGTCCTGACCATAAATGATCTGTACCACCGTTTGAAGCGGTGGGAGCCAAGTCCAATAGGCTTGTCGCCTGAAGAACCCCGGATAACCGAGTGCACGTAGCCCGTCGCAGAACGGTTAGGAAGCTTCCCATACAACTACGTTGGATTGCAACGACTTCGCTCAGGTAGCCGAACTAGCCAGGAAGCCGCTAGACGCTCCAACATCAGCGATGCGGGGCGATAATCGACGAACTGAAACGTCGAATCACCGAACCGGCGTCGGCAGGTGCAAAATGCTTTGGAATACGACGGTGGTCACGATTTCTCCACGTCCATCCTTACTGGGGCTGGGCTGGGAGCACGGTAATAGCGTTCTCGCTGATATTTCGCGAGCACTAGACCATTCATGAATGTTTCGTTCGCGTCGATCGAAGGCGACACCCAGTTTGAATTCTCAGTCTACACGAGCGATGCGAGGCACGTGGCGTACCACTTTGATTGCAGTGTTTTGGTTTCGCCTTGACCATTCGTAGAGTACTTCGGTCAGAATGTAGAGGCGGTCAGATGCAAAATCACACTTGAGGGCGATTTCACGAGCTCGTTTCCAGCTTCGAGTTTGAGCAAGCAGGCACCCCGCGTCCTTTTTGAATCGAGACCTCAGTTCTTTTTCGGGAACTTGCTCTGCCGCCTCTGACAAGGCATTCGCATAGACTTGTGTCTCTGAAAACTTGCCCTCGTTTGCGAGATGGATTGCGTATGAAAGAAAAGCAGTCGCGCGAGCCTCTGGATTTGGTGTAGTTTTTGCCCAAGCAGCGGCACCCTCAGCATCAACACTTGACCAAAAATGAGCAACGTACAGATACGCAGCACTTCGCGCAGAAGGGTCTTCGATTGTCTTGCTCAGTTCCAGGGCACTGTGAAAGAGTTCGGTCCCTGCGCCTGGAACTGCTCTTGCCCAAACCTCTGCTGTCTTTCCGACCGTGACTACGCGATCTAACGGGAAAATCACCTCTTGTGATTGCGCTGCACCGGAGGCACGCTGGAAGAGTTTTCCTGCCGCCTTCGGGTCGGACTTGGACCATACCTCCGCTATCTCAGCCAGCACGCTTGGCCAATCGAGCCGTTCTCCGAGATAAGATTCAGCCCAGTCAGCAGCTCGTTCAGGCTGCTGCTCTGACCATCGCAACGCGATATCGCGTACTAGGAGGGCCCGCTCATTGCCACGGTCAAGTTGCTCCACGATTCTTGCCGCACCCTGCAGATCCTCTTCCATTGTATGACGCGCGATCGCCAGTCGTGCAATTTGTTCCATTCGAAAATCACGGATGGTGTCAGCTACAACCAGAGCCTGTTGCGGATCGACAACGGCCCACGCTCTGGATAGCCTTAGAAAGAAAAGGTCTCTAAGATTTTTGTCTGGATTCTTTTCACTTGTGTTAAACAGTTCTTCTGCTCGGTGAAGAATCTCACCTGCTTGGCTGCGATTCACTCTGGCCATCTCACTGGCGATCCCGACGAGCGCCCAGTATCCTCCCCCAGTTTCGGTGAGAGCATTTGCGTGTTGCAGAGCTCTAGCAAAAAGATCCTCTCGGCTTTTCGGAGAGAGTGAATTGTCCGCTGAAGCGATCGCCGCTAAGGAGAGTGCTTTCAAGTTGTTTATGGGAATGGTTAGCGCGATCCGCTCCGCATGAGCTGGATCGGATCTTGCCAACAACTTTGATGCCTCATGTTGTTTGGTGGGATCTGAAATAGCTGAAGCAAGTTCGGCAGCCTCGCGGGGAGCAGTCTCCAACAATTGCCCAAAAATGCTAGCGAGAACATCAGACCGCTTGCTCGATTCTGGGATGGACTGTGCGATCTCCGTGGCTCTTGAAGTGTCAAGCCCAGTCATTCCCAACGCGACGGACGCTAGCAGTCTCGACTGTTCACCGTCATCTAGCGTTCCATCAACCAACGCGGACCATCGCGCATGTGCTCTTTCCGCGAGATAGGCTTCGCCCGCTAGTCCTAGGCGCGCCTCTGCGACTCCTAGCACTCGGGGATCGGCAATCCGATCTATGGACGTCTCTGCTTCAATTCGACACCGTCGAACGGCGTAGACGTCGCTCGTTATCCAAAAGCCCAAAATTGAAACAAATGCTAAAACAGCGCAAAGCACAATTCCAAGCGACCAATTGTGTTGTTTAATCCGCTTGCGACTTTCCTTAACGAGTCGTTCTTTGATATCTCGATGCGGACCAGCATCTAGAATGATGTTTAGGTGCTGTCTAACCAACTCAAATTCCGTCCGATTTAACAGCCACCTACTGTCGAATTCGTAACCAAGCCATTCCAGAGACCTCCGGGTCAGCAAATCACTTGCTTCGGCTACCTCGCCTTGCATGTCGAAAACTCTTCTCCTAAGTGCGGGGACAAGTTTCTCATGGACGAGCTCGTAAGCATCATGATCATCATTTTCAACGCGGGTCACAAGCCGCATAGCCGGCGCTGATAGCCACTCCAGCAGTGTGGAAACCTGGGAAACCTCAACTTCAATCTCGCTGGCAATCTGAACCGCCGTCTTGAAGCCAGTTCGACGTGACACATCTAGATCGCAGAGTGCTACAAGAATATCTATCGCGGTTTTCGTGTCCGTGTTCGGCGGCGGAGTCTTGATCGCTTGATCAAGGTAGCGTTCTAGCAACCCGGCGACTCCACCAAGGCGTCTGTAGGCGGATTGCGTAAACTGCCGCAATTCTCCGTCCGATTGTTGTGCTATGACCCACGCAAGGATCTGAAGCTCGGAAGGAGATACTAAGCCATCGTCTCGGTCTGCGAGGTCGCGAACCAGTGTATTTTCAAGAAACGCCGCATCAAATTCAAGGTTTGCCTGAAGTGCCAATGCACGGAACACCCTGGCCGCTTCGGGTTGAGTGAATTTAGAAATCAGTAGATTGTTAAGGGGCGTGAGTACGTATCCGAGATGCGTTTGCAGCTCGGTTAGACGACCAAATCTATCATCCCGAACGGAAATCAACAGCTTGGTTGGGTGATCCGTTTTCGCCCACCAGTCTTCCAGCTCCGACCAGAATTTCCGCCGTCGTTCAGCGTCAAAATCCAGCACCTGCTCGAATTGGTCGAGTAACAGTAGCAGTGGGGAGCCTGAAGAAGGGGCATTGATGCCCTTCTTTTTTGCTACTGCCATCTGAGTAAGCTCCTCAACAAGTGCTTCGATAGTCTTGGAGAACAATCGCCTATTGACCACGCCAGCCTTCTGTTCGTCGCTTAGCTCGGACTTGCGCACAGCGCATTGGAGGGAATCGTTCGGACTCTCACTGGTAAAACGGACATAAATGCTCGGTTGGCCACGTTCTCGCAATGCTGGTGCAAGCCCAGCCTTCAGGAACGACGTCTTGCCCGATCCCGACTCACCTGAAAGTACTCCCAACCGAAGTTCTTGCTTCCGCGCAAAGAGCAGGCACTGTTCAAGAATGGGCCCCCGTTCCAACTGCTTGAACAATTCCACCTCATCGTAGGTGTCATCATAAGATGTCAGGAATTTTAATGCACTGCTCGGTTCAGGACGACGTGAATGTCGCCCCCTTCGGTCTCGCCGATATGCAATGAATGCGGTGACGAACAAGACGAAGATTCCTAGGAAATATACGCCGACGGTGAGTGGCATCACCCAATCTGGTACGTAGTCAACTGCGCCCGTAGGGACCAATCTGAAAACGCCGTATGCCGAAGGAAACACTGTAAGCCAGATTACAAGAACGAGAAGCAATTTCTCGTGCCGAGAGCGAGCTGACCAACTCTTCCAAAACCACGCGATCCATTTGCTAATTTGATCTGACCGGCGTTCGATTTGATCCGGACTTGCTTGCTGTTCCGACTCGGGTGACATCAGAAGGACCTCGAACTATGAAAAATGCCAGGGCAGCAAAGAGGTATGGCAAAGAATGCCCTTAGTCTGGTTTCTGCGGCCGTAATTTTGCTCATCGGAAAGGGCTCTCGACAAGCGATAGAAGTACTCTTAGCAAATGAGAATTCATTGCGAGTAAGAACTCGGCCAGTCGAAACGTTCAGCGAGCGAACCGGCGACCCGTTGAAACCGCTCATCATACCAGATTCCGTAATTCAGACGTCCGTAATCGCACCCATGCGAATTAGCTGCAGAGCTGCGCCCCTTGATCCAGGTGACCGATGCTCAACATGGGACGATAGTCAAATGTGTCGAATTCTGTACCGAGCAGGCAATGAACCTCCCGAACGAAGTGCGAAAGCGGCCGACCCCTTTCCGCGCCAGTTCGATGAACGCGACGGTTCTCGAATACCCACGTGTGGCCCTCAACCGGCAGACACCGATGAGGGTTTGAAGATTCACGAAGTTGCTGAAGCTGGACAAGCCGAACACTCTTCGGCGACATCGATAGTCACCTCGGTCACGGACACCAATGCAAATTTGTCTGTCGATCGTCGCAGCACATTGTCATATGATCCGCTCTTCAGCTACCGAGCAACGATTCCAGATAGATCTCCAATGTCCGCTCAAATTCAACAACGGCCGTTTCGTCTTGCGGAGAAGGTCGTTTGAGACCGGTGGGAGGTTGCACCTGACCGACCCGTCTTGGCAATTCTCTCAAGAGAATGCGCCACAAGGCTCGATTGAGAGTCGTGAAGTCAAGGCGAGTTAGATTAAGCTCATACTCCAGCTGCTTCGCAAGATCATCTATCTGGCGCATTTCGGACATCCTGAAACTCACCCGCCTTTCCCGGAGGAACTCTCTTGGCTGTTCACTGGGCACCGTGGCCTTGGGTGAAGAGACAGTTTCAGCGATAGACTTTTGGAGTGGATTGATGGGTTCTCCGTTCGGGTCGAGTCGAGCCATCAGACCACTCCAAGTCGCGGAGCTCGCCTTTGAATGCGATCCTCCACTTCCGCTGCGAGCCTTCGAAATTGACCCGTTACCTTGTGTTCTGGGTCCGTTTCGAGGATGGTTCGTCCGAGCTGCTGCGCCTGCGATACTTTGGTCGTACGTTCGATCACCGAGAAGAGCCCAGCATCTTCTGGCAAGCCAGCCTGTACGTGCTCAATCTGTTGAATGCTCGCGCGTGTTCGTCGCCCGTCAACACAGTTCATCACCACGCCTAGCAACTCAATTGATGGGTTGCGGTGCTCTCGAACCGAGGCAAGGTCACTAATTGCCGCCTGAATCCCCTCGACCGCGAGTTGCTGCGGCATTGATGCGATCAGGAACCAGCGTGCTACTTCGTAGCATGCTCGTGTGGGGAGGTTCGTATTTGGGGCTGTATCGAGCAGCACGTAATCATACTGGTCGGCTATCTTTTGCAGTTCCCGCCCGAGCGTATTGGCTGGATCGGCGAACTTATTCTTTTCACGGATGTCTCCCTCAAGGTGTTCCAAGTTTCGCCGGCCACAAACCAGGTCCACGCCGCGCGGAAGCGTCATTTCATCTTGTTCATGTCCACGTAATATCACTTCGGTTAGCGGAACCGCACCGAGCATAACCTCACAGGTGCCCTCAAAGATCTCGCCGACGCCGAGAGCGCTGGTAGCGCCAGTGCTCGAATCCATATCGACGATCAACACCCGTCGCCCAATCTCGCCAAGCGCCGCCGCTAGGTGAACCGTGGTGGTTGTCTTGCTCACGCCGCCTTTTTGGTTGCCTATCGCAATCACATCGCATGCGGTTTCCTCAATGGCGAACGAATCCACTTTCACTCCGTCTTCGTCAATTGCCGGGGGCATTCCGTCCGATCTCCGCCCCGGCATCTCCCGCAAGCGTTACACACCTTCAAAACGAAGCTCAAGGATTTTCCATTCCGCAATGATCGAGCTCATCTGAAACGGGCAAAGTGTGGCATTTGGGTTGTGTGATGTGAATAGACGCCTACACAACGTGAATCGTCCGGCTTCGCGCCGGTGTCCCTGTTCACATCGATCAAAAAACACAACAAACAAAAACAATCAGCAGTTGGCGTCAGCCAATCAAGGTAGGTAGATCTTTAGGTAGTTCCTTAAGGAAGGGGTGACCATTTCAGCATACAAACGGTGACCATTTCAGCGTGGAAATTTGCTATTGCCGTTGTCTATTACCGGATTCAAAAGGGTGACCATTTCAGCATTGACTAATGGTGGTTATCCACAGAATCTGTGGGTAAGTTCTTTAATAGTCTTCAATTTCTTACGATCCCCAATCGACTCTAGCTGATCATGAAGACTCCTGCCCGCGCAAGAACAGACACTAGGTGCGATCGAATTTGATCGCGAAGCATATCGCAACCGGAGCATCGTTGAATGCTTGATCGGATGGCTCAAAGAAAGCCGACGCGTGTTCTCAAGATTCGAGAAAACGGCGAAGAACTACGCCGGAATGATCAAGATGGCCTTCATCCGACAGTACCTTCGCTATGATGTGAAAATCACGTTTTGAGACAAAGCCTAGCATTCCTTGTCGATGATGGATCGAATTATGCTGCTTCGGATCCGAAAATATTCACTAGGTTAGCTATAGCGGACCATATAGGCGGGGCTTTCATCGAGATTCTCATGACCCCGAATGTAGCGAAGTGTTGTTCGTGGGTCCTTGTGACCGAGCCATTTCTGAATTGAGATTAGTGGCACTCCCGCTTTGTCCGCTTCTGTTGCAGCGGTGACGCGAAGTGAGTGGACGCTTACTGAATCATCAATCCCGACCTGTCGGCAGTACTTCTTAATTAGCTCCTGGATCGATCGCACGGCGTAGCGATCGCGTTTGAATCCGTCTCGCCCCTGACCGCGATTGCTTTGGACCGGTCGAAACAGCGGACCGCGACGATCCTGTTCGATCTCCGCCAGCGATATCCAGGCATTCACTGCAGTGGCGGCAACTGGCGGCAACACGCCTTTGCGTGTTTCGTTGCCCTTTCCTTTGATTCGTACCACCGTGTGATCACCATCACGAGCGATGTTGCCAACGTTGACGTGATGAAGTTCATCAACACGTAATGCCATGTAGGCGAACATGGCGAGAATGGCACGGTCGCGTATGCCGACGGGTAGTTCGGGGTCTGGCTGATCGAGTAACTGCCGAAGGAGCTTCGGGTGAATCGCCGGCGTTAGACCTTCATCCGGTACCGACGGTGCTTTGACAAAATTGGGGTGGGCAGGATTGCCACCCCGATAGCCGCCCACCTGCAAAAACGAAAAGAAAGAGCGTAACGCGGTGATCTTGCGTGCGACCGTTGCGTTGGAAGCTGGCATCGGTTCACCATTCTTCGTCGGCCTTCCGCCACACCGAAGTAAGTGGTCTCGCCAACTGGTCACGTCATCGGGAACCATCCGCGTCATCTGCTCAATCTGGGAAGGGTCGATGCCGTGAAAGGAAAGGAACTGTTTGACGTCATTGCGGTACGCTTCGCGCGTCGCTTCAGACTCCGTGCGATTCAGCCAGGATTCAAAAGCATTGCTAATGATAGGGCGAAGCTTCACCAGGCTACGAGGAAGCTCACCGCCGAACGCCGGCGGCAGATTGGTGGATGGTTGTTCAATGAGATCATTGTTGGTCGTTGTCATGAAGCGTCTCCTTTCGCGATTTGACTTATCCAGGTGGCCAGCTGCTTCCCGTTCTTTAACTCAAGACGGTACGGCATCAGATGCTTGAAGCGATCTCCCTTGGTGACTCGAGGCTGGAAATCAGACGTGGTCGTAATGATCGCCTTGGAGCTATTCGTATCTGTTAGCAAAGTCGATAGCGTGGCACCGACGTCATCATGCGTGACCAAATGCCCGGGCTTGTAGGCTTTCGCCTGTTCGAGAATACGTATCGAAGCGAATCCTTTCTTGATCGCAATCACGTCACGACCACCGTCATTCGATCGGGGAGTGAGGACGACTTCGTCGTATCCCGCTCGGTCATACGATGCCGCAAGGAACTCCTCGAACTTCCTGGGATGCCCAACAAATCCGTACAGAAATTCCGGGTCCTCTTGGATGCGTTTAAAAATCTCTAACCATGGTATTCCCGCATCGCGGATCACCTGCCCGTCGGAGACACTACTTAGCGGCTCCACGAGCGTCTGCAGGAGAATCGCAGGGGCATCCTCTGGCGGCATCGCCATTGTCGCGAATGCCTTGACCGTGGCTGCGCCGCTGGCGAAACCGGTCGACCTCACAACGGTCGATTTCTGTTCATTCTTTTTCGCGTCCATACTCAAATCTCATCTTTGATCTAACCGCGTATAACCCACTTTATACGCGGGTAAAAGGAATGGCAACCGAAATGGGCTCGATGAGATTAAACGCATCACGATCTAAGGGAGGATGGACGTCTTGCTGAAATTTGAGTAGCGATGGGTTCTGTGAGACTATTATGGAAATTGACTTATTACATGGAGGTAAATATGCAAACAACAGAAACAAACGAAGCAGCGAATGAGAGGGTCGAGACGCGGAAACTGGCCCATACCATATGGCGCGATCGCGGCAAACATCTGACTTCGCCGGACAAAAGCAGGAGCTGAGTACTTCGACTTCTCGGTTCCGCGAGCATGGAAGAGCGTGTCGAGCGGCAGGCAGGATTACCATAACCTGCGTATCAACTCTTGAGGAGCACTCCATCAAGACACAGCAGTCCCTCCCGGGTGATATACGTTCTATAACGGCATTGATGCTTTCGGTACGCCGTATGGTCCAGAAAAAGAATGATGACGGCGCGTACCACCCAGAGCAACGCACACGTGAGCACGGAGCGACAATCCGCTCGTGGGTCATTCCATTGTTCAGCCAGGGACGGGGAGGCTTCGATGGGAATCATCGACCTATCTCGACACTCTGGCAGGCGGTCAATTTCCAGTTTGATAACTCTAGGCTGCTCAATAGAAACCAAGTCTATGGGGTCACGACCTTTGGAATCTCATCGGCTTCAGTACAAGTAACATCCCAGTTTATGTTTGGTTCGTACCATCTTCCCATTTCAACCCGTTTTTTATTGCACTGCCGAATAAAGTCACCCGTGTCTACCAGCACGATATCGCAATCGCAATCGCCAAAAGTCGTGCAATGGTGGTAAATGCCAATGCCGTCTTGCAGCCATCCATGGTCATCCAACGGTGGCGGAACGTCTGGAACGAAAGGACTAATGGGATACCAAAGCTGTATCCTATCGAGTCCAAGTGGGTCGTAGTCCGCCCCTCCGATCTCAAACGTGTACGGAGGACTCATATCACACTTGTTTTCGTAACGCTTGCATTTGGTAGCACAGTCCTCGTCTCTCATTGGATCAAACAGTACCCAGCAGCTGGATTCACCATAGTGGTACATGCATTCGTCCAGCCCGAAACCAAACGGAGGCACATCCTCCTCAGCTCTAAGGGCCAAGGATTGAAGAAGCACACACAAAACAAGCACCGTTCTAAACAATTTCATTTGCCTGGTCTCCGGGATAAGTGTTTCCATTGGACGTCTTCGAAAAGGCCTTTGATTGGGTCTCTCCAATCCTCCACTGAGGGATCAATAAAATCGTCCTTAAGACTAGTTCCACATCGCCAACTGAAGTTCAGGTCCATGTGTAACTCACCTCCGCTCAGCGAAAAATTTACACCTGAATATCGAGCGGGAAACCAGCGATTCTCGATCTGTTCATACTCACAGCGAACGTGACTAAACAGGGATTCCCGTGAATCTCGCACGAGATAGTGCTTGATGTCGCTTGGCATGTAACCGTACTGCTTCTCCCAAACGATCTTCCGCAGAACCTCCAGATCTTCATTCCGTTGGACCCACTCGCTCACAATATTTCCGTCGTCGTCATAGTTTGCATAGCTAAGCTTGGACTTGTTCAAAAGAGTTCGTTCTGCAGCCTTGAAGTTTGCACTGGTATCCAACAGTGACGCAACTGGTGCAGTAATATCACCAAGCGGCGAGATCAAATTCACTTTTATCCTTCGTCGATCCTCTTCAGTCGCATTTTTTCCGAAATCCTTCGTCACTAGTTGCCTTGATGCCGATCCGTTTCGATACCTGATCGAACCATCCTTCTCAACGATCCGCATCCACCACAGTTCGTCATATCCATCAACTCGGCCGATAGTGCCAAGCCCAGAACAGTCAAGACGCCTCGTAGAGTCTTGGCAGGCTATTCTGTGAACTCTTTGGTGCAAAGTGGCATTATTTTTGATGCTAAGTGATTCACCTGAAACGACGCAACAGAAAGGAGCTGAATGTAGCTCATCAATTGCGAGCAGGTAGTCCGCAAGTTTCTCGTAGACGATCCCCTTGGTGCGATCATCCTCATCGACGTCATCTTTATCTTCGGCCAACGAGAATTGAATTAGTACGACAATTGGGATCAACAACGGAAGAACACGGGCCATGACTATCTTTCATTTAGTGTAAAGGAAACTTCTGACTCACCTATTGACAAGCGCACAACATTGTCATCCAGAGTCTCGGGCAGAGCGAGCCGATTCAATGTGACCGTCGCGACTACCGTAGTACCCAGCGGTTTAATATCAACTTTCGCGGACACTTCATTTTCGATCCCCTCACCCGCTATAAGGACACTCTTTACGTTCTCGGGGACATCTCCGGTTAAGAAACACCGAAACACGAAATCTGATCCATTTCTCTTACCATATATATTACGAGGAACGACGGAGACAACTCCCTTGCGAATGACCCTTATCTCGACAGGCGGAAGCATACGATTCCCAACCGATGGATAAATCAGAACCTTACCATCTGATTCTTGCAAAGCGCCTTCAGCGATCAGGAACCTGCATCTTACGGAAGAGCTACCGCTACTATCGAAAACTTCCATGCGTTCGATTTTGGTCGCAGAGCGGCTTGAAAACGTGAGCTTCTCCTGTGGCAACTGCGAATCAATGATCCGAAAGGCAAGGTCAAAAGAAGAAGAATCCTTAGGTAGCTGGAACGTTGCGGGCTCGGGCTCTAACGCATGCGAAACGCTTGCTTTCAAGCCAATCCTATAGGACCATAAATTCGTTCTGACGACCAAATTCGACGAGAAGCTTCCTTTTTTATCGGGAGAAACCGATACGAGAACCTTTATGGATTCCTCCGGTCTAATTTTATTCTTAGCAGGATACACTGCTGTACAACGGCAAGAGGTGGTGACATTCTCGATCAGCAGGGTGTTGCTCCCCGCGTTTTCGAGCTCTATCACACCTTTAATTTCAGCCCCGAGAATCCTCTCTCCGAGATCCAAAGTTAGCGCCTTGGGTTTGTCCCCAGGTTCAAGCTGTACTTTTCCCAGTATGGGAAGTTCACCGATCGCCTTGGTGCTGAGCCGCATACTTCTTGCCGGCTCATCGGATCTAGCCTTTGCGACAGCGAGAAAGCAAAGAAATAGAATCAGAAGAAGTTTGGGTGTTGGCAGCACAGTGCCTGTACTTTGAACTCGACACATCAAAACAAGACCCTCCGGATTTTCAGTTTGAAGTTGCTTTCACGTTCTAGCCGATCAACTCGACAGAGGAACCGTAGGCTGCACTATCCACTGAGGTTTCTTCTAGCCGATAGAAGCTCGGCACGATGAGCTGCTTCTCGATACCCGGTCCGCTCCAGAACAACTGCACGGCAGCAGACTCCGCTACGGCAGAAACAGCCGAGTACTGCAAGGAAACCTCGATGGATGTTGGTAGCGAAATCGGCGTCGCCTCTGCCGTCCATTCCTGCGAAGTCGCTTCCAGAACCACTTGACCGTCAACCGTGATCGCAACCTCCTGGTCCCATCGACCTGAATCGCCCGGTAATTGCTGGCCAGCCACGAACCTCGGGCTTGGCATCAAACCACGGAGCGAAAACGTGTACTCTCCGCTTTCCGATGGAAGCAGATCCGCTGCCCACAACCTATCAATCGCTCGATCCTTGCGAACCTTGAACTGGATCGGCATCATCATTCGCAGCACCCAATCGAGATCATCTTCCTCAAGCGATGCGGGGCTATGATTATCCGCCCAAGCATCGCCGAGCCTGCCGATAATGGTTTGAAACTTAGTGCCGACGAAGATGCCACTTGCTTGATGAAAGTTGCGACTATCCTCAATCACATAGCTGACGGCACTCGTTTCGATTGGAAGTGTATTCGCTTCAGCAAGTAGCGACTCGTCAGTTGCTGCTTGAACTGAAGCAACATCGCTTCCTGAAAAAGCGGTTAACACCGGAAGTATTCGTGTGCCGACGGCGCTAAAGCGGACCCGGCTCGTTTTCGTCACTACCATGGCGATACCCATCGCAAAAGAGATTCCTAATCCCGTCGCACGACCACAGCTCATATTCTCCGCGATAAAAATCAAAGTGAACGCTGCCGTTGAAAAAATGTCAAACAGTTTTTTTGCCGTTGGCGAATACCAACGGGCGATATGTATCGACATCGAAAAAGAAACAAGTGCATCGAGACTCTATTTGCTTTTAAGGCCGTGCCATTCGGTTGCAAACCCTCAGTCTTTCAATTGAATCAATGCCACTTCAACCATTAGCTTTTTCAAAGCTTTAAATATTCATATTTCTGAATATCGCAAGCGTCATGTCGTAGAGCGAGACAGTAGTGCAGAATTCGAAACTATGCCATAGAGATATAACAACACTTTGAACGTGTCACGTCAGCAACCAGGTTTACGCAACCGACCGAAAGAAATTGATCCGAACGAATCGGTAAAGCCGAGTGCCAGCGGATCGATACGTTTGTATTCATGTCCAGCAACTTACAACTGCAAACGAATCATTATTTGCGAGGAGAGAAGTCACCTTCTACGAAGCGGAAACAATGCCACCCGGCTTGCCAGTCGAACCGGGTTGCTCCTTTTTCATGTCTGCCAGGAGCTATGAAATCTTCCCAATCCGTAAGTGGAAACACACCACGTCTAAGGGGTGGGCGTTCACCCAGGTCATCCTCTTCTAGATCTTGTCCTTGATGTCCACCCGCTGGTTTTATGATTTTCTTGAGTTGCGCCAAAAACCCGGAACTCTTCTGGTCCTCAGCATATTTACGGTTGCATGCCTCCACGGTCATTCCGGGCAGGCAATCGCCGATTCGAAATAATCGTTCCAGTGCCTCTTTGGTTTCTGCCTTCTTCAGCAAATTCTTGACGCGGCGTATGTGGTATTGCTCATGTCCGATGGTCCCTTTGTGGTCGTCGACGGCGATCTCTCTGTTTCTGAAAATGTACGCCTTGAATTGAAAAGTTGCATCGTTCACGAATGCCCCGTCAACGCCATCCCCAGCCCGATCTACTAATTTCATCACATGAGCTATGGGGAATTTCTCCCCCTCCCATTCGGTATAAATGGTTTCGCAAACTGTGGTTCTGCATTCCTCGCAGCTTCCTACCAAACGGTAACAGAATCTCACTTCGGCCTCGAGTCCCAGAGACGCCTCACGGCCCCAATATACCTCCTCGGTGGTGGACCTATCATCAACAGTTAACTCCTGCCCGTTTGCGTCCGTATACCTCACTGGTTTCGACCTGACATACTCGTAGAGATTCCAAGGACTGCCGCTGTACGAAACAGGGTCCCTAGAGCACCATCTACCAATGGACGAGTGGTACAAACGGTTTCGATTTAGCTGTAGCCCGGAATAGCTGTCTACCCTTCTACCTGTGTAGCGATGCTCCCATTCGAAGCCGGTGCCGCCATTTTTTGTCGTAAGGTCGGCGTTGAGCACTGTGCTTCCTCCATATGCACGGTAGGCAAAGCGTTCTTGAATGGTTCCTGATGAGTCAATAAGGGTAGAGATGCTGTATTGGCTTTGGTGAATCGCATACAACCTCTCCTCGAGTCCATTTCCGGCGTTGCCATCTGCGTCGCGATCCCGCAACAGAAGCTCATCGATGTATTGTGGCCCCCAGAGAAACTGTTTGATCGCTGAGCCAACTTCGGTAGCGCGTTCTTCCAAGCACTGCCACGCCTCGTTGTAATAAAAGTGGGTGGTCACTGAGCCCTCGACTCGCTTAATCCTTCGGTTGAGTCCATCGTACTCGTAGCTAGCTGCCGTGCCGTTATCGAGGCTCACCATACGGTTCCACGCATCGAATTCGCCACTTAGGCTGACCGTCAATGCGTCTGGCTTGGGGATCGTCGTCATGTTGCCGGCGGCATCGAACGCGGGGTCGGCCCAATTGGCTCCCGCACCGCCACTTTGCAGACCGATTGCCGTCACTTCGTTCGCGTCATTGTGCGTTCGGTCCTGTTCCAAGTCCCAGGCACCGTTGCCGTCATCGTCTTGATCAAACTCTTCCCAGTTACCCAGCTGATCGAGTTTCCACTGTTGCTCGAATGTCTTGGTGGTGATCGCTCCGGTCGTGTCGTTGGCCGTTCCCTCATCGGTATCGGTCAAACGATCCAGGCCGTCATACGAATACGCTTGGTCACGCTGATCGGTCGTGGCGCCCGTGATCTGATCGACACGGATGTTACGGTACGTGCGATTGCCCGCGCGGTCATTCCCGTAATCGACGCGATCAAGATAGTTGGCTCCGCTGCCGGTGGTGGGACGCCAGTAAGACTGCGTCACTCTTCCAAAACGATCCCAGATTTCATAGTCCCCATCGCCGTCACGGTCAGCGTGCTGGTGGATGTCTGGTTGTGTGTAAGTTGAGACAGCGACCCGTCCTCCTCCGGTGTACTCATAGGCCACCAGTTGTTGACCGCTAGCATTCGTTTCGCGGATCTCGGCCACTTGGCTCCTGCGGTCACGGATCGAGCCTTGTGTTGAACTGTCATAACCGTAGAAGAAGACGCTCCCGTCGGGATACGTCACACTCTCACGTCGCAGCCCATCCTCGTACACGTTCGATGAGGCGGTTTCATCGTAAGCGTATTGCACGCTCGGTTCGGTACCGCCAACGGCGCCACTGTGGTCTTGTTCACTTTGAGTGATCTGCCCATGTGTTCCGTAGGTGTATTTGATCTGATTACGAACCGTACTGCCGGTTGTCGTGCCAGCGTAGGAAGTCACCGTTTCAACACGGCCATTGGTGTCGTAGGCCCTGCCGATTGCCTGCACCGTATCGTCCACACCTGCCGGAATCGTCGTTGCCGCTTGCAGTGTGGTTCGCCTTGCGTCGTCGTAGGTGTAAGTAAATACCACGCCGCGCTGGTCGGTTTTGGTGTTGAGTGAGCCATCGAGATGATAGGTCATCTGCACATTGTCGCTCGATGCATCCCCATCCGGATAGATCTCCATCGTGACCAGCGAAGGGTCGAAATTATCTTCTCGCTTGTACTCGGTCACTTGGTTCGCCGTACTCGATGAGGCGTTGTAGGCGGTGAGCTTGGTCGTGTTGCCAAGTCCGTCGAACTCGTAACCGACGACTTGATCTTCATCGTCGTTGGTTCCCCCGCCGATGGTCGAGCCAACATTCGCGTCATCAAAGTTAACAAAGTTGGCGGCCACATAAGTTCGCCTCCCGAGGTCATCGAAAAAGGATTTCAACCTTTTTCCGGAAGGAGTAGCAACCTCGTCTTGGACGCCACGATCCGTATTGTAGCTGTACAAGGTTACCAGTTCGGCATCGCTACTGGTCGTAGGTTTGGTGATGCTTGCCGGAAGCGCGACGTAAGTCCAGGTTCCATCGCCTAACCCGCTTCCATTACCACTACCGTGAGTGGCTGAGACTTCCAATCGGTCGGCATCGTCGTACCAGAAATACCTGCTTGAACGAACGTAATCATCATCGGCTGACAGATCGATTCCGTTCGTATCGTCGTGGTGGGCTTCCAGGCTGTGAGACTCGGTCACTTGACCTGTATCACTGAAGACACTGTGACTCAAAGTAATCACACTATCATCGCCACCGGTCAGACTACTCTCACTTCCAACTCCGTAACCTGGATCGGGAGTGGGTGCGCGGTAATTGAACTCACCGCTCGTATACTTGGTCGATTCCAGGGTGGTGACCGAGCGGCTTTGGTACTGGCGGCCTGCCCCATCGTAAGCCGATTCACTGGCCATGCCGTTCTCTTCCTCGGAAGCGACAAGGTTGCCGCGCCGGTCGAAGTACGCATTGGACTTAAAGTGCTTGGTCGCTTCGGTACCGGGGTAGCTGAGCGTTTGATAAACGCGGCCAAGATCATCGTATTTGCGAACCGAGACGTTGTAGTGACCGCTGGTATTGGGTTGATCAGCCGAGCCGCCGGAGGAGTGGATCACGTAGTCGCTGTAATCGTCCGGCCAAGTGGAAGGCTCGCTCGCATACGAAGCCGAAGCCGTCGTCCGGCCCATCCAGTCGATGTCCTGAACGCTATAGGGTCCAAACTTCGTAGTGCCGTTCTTCTGCAGGACACCGCGCGAGTGACCACGGAAGGTCAGCTGGGGAATCGATTCGGTGAAGTCATTGGCGCCCGTACCGTAGTAAGACCTGCTGCTGGTCACGTAGCCGTCACCGATACCACCGCTATCGAAAGTCGTCGTCGAGATGGTTGCATAGCCGTCAAAACCCGTCGGCGTTCCTGGCGGACTGTTGTCAAGACTGTCATAGTCGGTGGGCGCAACCGTCGCCACACCGCGTCGAGATTCGATCACGCGGCCCCGAACATCAAAGAGCTGAGCTGAGACCTGGTACTTGCTGGCGGCGACCTCCTGCACGGTCGCACCGCGTCTGCCTTGATCGTCGTACAAATAACTCTTTCGGTAGTAGCCACCGGAGCCTGCATCCGCATCGTAGTAGCGATCAACATGAGCCAGCCGAGCATCTTGGTAAATGTATTCCGTACGAGATACGTAATCCGCGGCCGTGTAACTGGCTAGCTCCGGTAGAGCATCCCCACTGTTCCATTGGCTTTTCGATGGTCTGACGGTATAGGCAGAGGTTGGTTGGCCGCTTTCATTCGTTTCCGTTACAAACACCGGGAGACCTGCAGTTCCCGACGTACCACCGGCCCAATAGGAGAACTGGTATGCCTTGTTGTCCTCGTATCGAAGGTAGTGTTCACCACCCCGAGCGTCGATCCGTTTAAAAGGTCTTCCCAAGTTGTCAATTTCACTCTTGCTGGTAAGTTCGAGTGCAGTGGGCAGCCCGGAGTCTCGCGTAAGAGGCGCTGCCCCGCTCCACGCCACCCACTTATTACCACCGTTGCCGGTGACGTCACTGTTGAGACTTGCCGTGTTTACGTCGATGATCGCTATGGCTCTCACTCCCAGATCCGGATGGTAGCTCATGTAGTTCACGTACCCTTCTCCATCCTTGGTAAAACGCAGACGCCCCTCTTCATCGAAAAATTCTTCCGTGGTCGTCGCGACGCCGGAACCATTCTGACTGGTTGGAATAGCAGGAAGTGTGGTCGTTGCCTGCTTGAGCGCCGTGTCATCCGTATCCCAGAAGTCATAGCTGTATCCCGCAATTTTGATCCGGGAAGCGTCCGAACGCGATGTAACCCTGCTTGGATACACGTACTCGGCGAGCTTAAAGTTGGTCGGCTCGTCGTCTGATCCGGTGCCCCAGTCGGTTGCTCGAATGTAGTAGCGGCTTCCAGTTCCCGCGCCTTCTCGAACCAGCGTTCCGGTTCGGTGCTTGCCATCGCTAAGACTGCTGCTGTACTCAAAGTAATAGACTTGGCCTACTGTGGAACTGACGCTGTCCGTATCGTTCGTGTTCATCGTAGGGTCAAAGAATTTTTGTAGGTCGGTGTTGCTGTCCACATCAATGTGCGCCGAGGGCATCCGCAGCTCTGTAAGCAACTCATCACTATCAAACACTCGGGACTCGCACCAAACCCTCAGTGTCGAGACGGTCGGGTCTTCAATGAATGCCTCACGTATCGCGATCCCCTTATCATTGAGCCCATAGACCTTGCGGTAGATCGCATTACGGGGGTCCGCACCATCTTCGGTATCCTCGATCACCAGGCGAACCACTTCTGACGGATCCGTGCTTGTCCCGCCATTGAGGTTGATGTAATGATAGGTTCGCGTCACAGAACTGACCGACGAGCCACCGCAGCATGAGATGCTTCCGGGTCCAATCGACAGCGTTTTGACGGCACCAAAGTTCTCCGTCGTGTTAAACTCATCGAATTCACTGACGGTAGCTCCACTGGCAACGTATTTTGACTGCAGGTTTTCACCGCTGCTGGTTGACCAGGGCGTGACGCATTTCGTCGTCCCCGAGTTATCGGTCGCGATATCTTCGGTGTAGTACGTGTAGGACTTGCTGGCGTAGATTTCGACGGTTGAGTCACTTGCCTCCAACATGTCCGCGGCACTGCTGATCGAAATCTCAGCAGCGATCGCCCGCTCGATCGCAAATGCATCGAATTCCATCTTGATTTGATGGGCTCGTCCGTCGCTGCTACTGTCCCGATAGTATCGGTACTGCGTCAAACTCTCGATCCAGCTTGCACCATCGGAGGCAAGCTCGGATCGTTTCACCTGTACAAGGTCGTCGTTGTTGCCAAGTCCCGTATTCGGGGACGTCAGTTCGTTGTAATAAGTGTATTCCGCCTTCTTGATCACCGTGTCTGTTGCCAGTGGACCATCACGAACTTCAATGGTGTCCACTTGATTGGTGCTTCCGGTGTAAACATAGCTGTAATCAATCCGGGAACCCTGCGGCTCCGGAGTCGTCACAACGGTAACGTTGCTATTGGTGTCGTACGCGACTGAAGTACCATTCAGGCTCGCGGCCTGGTAGGCAACGGTTGTTTTCTCAACCATACGCCCTCGGTAATGCGAGCTGACGCCAGCATTGAACCCTGGAAAGATCAATACGATGCCGCTGTCGTGCTTGGTATATTTATAGATGTCGAAGGACTCAAACGTATTGCCATCGTTATCCAAGTCGTCTACGTCTGTCACGTTAGGCAACTTCGTCATCGTCGCGTCGATGCCTACCGCAGAAGACTCTAAATTTCCAAAGCCTCCTCCTCCCCTGCCAAGTTCGATAGGAACGGGCTGGAAGTTTTCGAAGGTAACCTTGCTGGAAGCCGATTGAAAAAGCTCAACATCATCGCCACCAATACTCTCCAAGTACCAGCCAGTTGTACCGCCGAGATCCCACTGCTCGCTGCGGCCGGTGGTCGATTCTGGGAATCCGCTATCGTTGCTTCTCGTATGCTCCCAGACACCGATCGGTCCTGGCTGGGAGATATCTGTGGCGCACTGAGCTGCCGAAGCACGCATTAGGTAGATCGAGCTGTCACTTACCGCAGGAGTACCGTACCCGCTGCCACCGCTCATCGTCGCGAAGCCGCCACCAAGAGTTGTTAATCCGCCGCCTCTGAGCGTCGTGTAACCAGCTTGACTCGGGCTGCCATCGCCGCACGTCTGACACGCTGTTGGTGACTCCGATTTCCCGTAGGTCGACGTTGTAGTAGCAAGAGCTTTCAGAGCTAACGGAAAGGGGGGGCACAGAGTGAGGGCACAGAGCGTCCAAATCAGAGCGTGCGTGAGGCTCAAATGCCTGCGCACGGATGATAGCCTATACATATCGAAAGTCCCCGCCCTAATAAGTTTTCAATCGCGTGCCGGTGGAACACGCTCAAAGAAAAGAAATGCGAACCAAATCAATCATTCACTCGAGTCGGACTCGAGTGATTCAATGAGAGAGCTGTAGCGTGAAGAGGCACTGGAATCCTCGCGTCGCTGTGCGCCTGAAAGCCGCCTGCGAAACTCAGACACAACCGCAGCGTTTGCCTGCTCGGCTCTGGCAGCCTGCCAGTCTTCGACTTCGGCAACCAACCCATCGATTGCCCCAATCATGCCGGTCAGGTCTGCGTAGCCTTCTACTGCGGACTTGGCCTGTACCCACTTTCGTTGTGCGGCTAAACGAGCTGCATTTTCTGCAGCGACACGAGCGTTGACGTCCGCTGAAACGGCCGTATCCGTTGCTTGATTGAGCCAGCTAAAACCGACGCCAAGACGCTCACTACCGATGTGGATCCGATAATCACCCTCCGGACTGCTGCGGATTTCCTCCACAACGGCTCGCGCGATCAACCAGTTGACGCGTTTATCACCATTGACAGAAGAATCATTCAGCTGAGTATCGAGTAGAGCCATCCAGTCAAGTAGCTCACCACGCATCTGATAGCAGTACGCCAGTGTGTGAGCTGCCGGTAAACAGCAACTGCCCTCTTCTGTGACAAGATAGTCTTCTAGCCACGTGACGCTATCAGGGTGTAGATAGGCCAGTGCGACGGCAAGTCTTTGGAAAGGTTCACAATTGGCTGCGTAGTAGGACTGTGCGTCGGCTGTTAGCTGCGGGGTACGATCAGCGAGTGTGGTCATCCATGCACCAACCAAATCCAGTGCCTCGCGTTCAGCCCCGAAACGCACGACCTCGTAGAAGCTAGCCATTGCCTCCGGTTCAATGAGCGCGAGCAGCGAAGGATTGAGTGCGAGCTCGGTAGCCACTCGTTTGCGCTGGCCTCCTGACGCCTTCATGAGGATAGGCAGGTATTGCTCGTCCTCCAGCAGTGGGTGTGATGCTCGTGCTGCGGGATCCGCTGCGGTGGCCGAAGCGACGGCGCGGCTGATCGCGTCCGCCGAGAGAAGCTGATTGAGCCTTTGTTCAAGATAGGTGCGAAGCGTTTTTTCATAGTCGCATGCGGCCGACATTCCAAAAACGTGATCAATCGAAACGACCTTTGTGGTGCACGTTTCGAGGTCGCTGCTGGCGCTCTGTTCCACGACCAACGCGACGCCTGGATCTGTCGTTCCTTCCAGCCGAAAAAAGCTCGGCGCGATGAGTTGTTTCTCGATACCGGGTCCGCTCCAGAACAACTGCACCGCCGCAGATTCCGCGGCAGCAGAAACAGCCGAGTACTGCAAGGAAACCTCGATGGATGTGGGCTGGCTCTGCAGCGAGATCGGCGTGGCCTCTGTCTTCCACTCCTGCGAAGTCGCTTCCAGAACGACTTGACCATCAACCATGACCGAAACCTTCTGGTCCCATAGACCGGCATCGCCCGGCAATTGCTGGCCAGCGATAAATCTCGGGCTGGGCAGCACGCCGCTGAGTGAGAACGTGTATTCACCGCTTTCGGGAGGAAGCAGATCCGCCGACCATGTCGCGCTAATTTTTCGATCTTTCGGAACCGAGAACCCGATCGGCGTCATCATTCGCAGCACCCAGTCGAGGTCGTCTTCCTCAAGCGATGCGGGACTATGGTTATCCGCCCAAGCGGCGACAAACTTACGTGCGGGCTCTCGCCACTGCTCCGAACCTTCCGGGTAGAACGAACGGCCAACGCGAATATCAAATCCTGCCTTGAGATCTTCAATCGAGACCGTGGCCAAGTCTCCAAGTGAGCCTTGAAGTTTTGCCACCAACTCATCACGTTCGTCTGTCGTTAGCTCTGCCTTCGCGGATCGAATCAATTGGTCCACCGCTGGGAGCGGAAGCTGCTCGATGACGCTCGATTGGCGAATCCAGTTCGCAGCCACCTGCGCCTTCTCAGCATCGGCAACCTTCGCAAATCCGCGTTCAACGAGAAAGTTCGCCTGGGCAAGCGTTGCGGAAGTGGCGACCGATTCTTCCTTGAGCCATCGCACCGACGTTTCGCCGATCTTGCCGACAATCGTTTGAAGCTCGGCGCCAGCAAGGATGCCATTCGCTTGATCGAAGACGCGACTGGCCTCAACGACGTAACCAGCTGCACTGGTCTCGCCCGGTAGTGCGTTCGCTTCAGCGAGCAGCGACTCGTAGGTTGCTTCTTGAGCGGAAGCAAACGTGCTTACTGAGAAAGCGGTCAACACCAGAAGTACCGCTATGCTTCGAGTGAAGCTTGCGATGGCCCCATCGCGGAACAAGCTCGTTTTCGTCACTACCATGGCGCTCCCCGCAGTAAGAAAAGAGTTTCCTCGTCTCGCTGCAAGCTCACGCGAAGGTGATGACCGTCTTGCCCCGAGACGATTCAAGTTTAGGGCTGTCGCTCAACAAATGTCAAACAGTTTTTTTGCCGCTGGTGAATGCCAACGGGGGACATGTTTCGACATCGAAAAAAAGAGATTGCATCGGTACTCTATTTGCCTATGCGTCGCCGCCTGCCAACAAACACCGTGCCAATGAGCGGCGTGCGTTGAGTCTATTTCATGACTCGATGCCAAATCCGATAGCTAGGACTTGGGTGGAAACTGTCAAAAATTTTTTGTGATTGTCTCCGCGAGTACTCTGAGTCAATCCGACAGACCATCTGTGGCCACTCACGTTCTTGGTTCGACGCACCATGAACAGCTTCAAAAACATCAAGCATCGCAACTCGCAATCGTCAGTTTCTCTAAAGCATGAGTTTTTGGTTTTCCTGAAATCGAATTGCCCAGCAATCGTTGATGCAAATCACATCTGGTCGCTCGACAAGCTTCTCGCAAACTCAGGTTTTCCTCGCGGTAGATTCGGTCGACTCGTTTCGCGTTCACGCTCTAACCTTCGCGTCGAAGCAGGATATGCAAGCGCCGATAGCCATAACGGACGCGTGATGCGGCGAACTCCTTCAATCGCATTCGTAGTGCCGCCTGATCATCTTTAACCGATTTGTAGCGGCAAGTGGAAAGAGCAAGTCCCAGCAGCTTGCAAGCACGCCGCTGGCTGATGCAATAGGCTTTTCGTGCCCCCTCAACCGCCACACGAAGACGAGCAGGCTTCAGAGCTTTTTTGACAACACATCCTGAAGAATCTGCTTCTCCAAACTCAAGTCAGCAACCAGTGCTTTGAGCCGCTTGTTCTCGTCCTCCAAAGACTTCAAGCGACGAAGTTCCTCAACGCCCATCCCATCGAACTTCTTCTTCCATCGATAGAAGGTTGGCTGGCTGACTCCGAGCTTTCGGCAGACCTCTTCAACCGGCGTGCCGGACTCGGCCTGCTTGAGGGCAAAGGCGATCTGTTCATTCGTAAATCGAGACTTCTTCATGGTCATCATCTCCCTGAAATGACGGCCAGATTCTAACTCAATTTTATCACTTCCGATGAATCAGATTTTTGGGCGCAGGTCACATCAAAAAACCGAGTTAGAAATCCAAGCATTCACTTCGGATAGCAATCAGCTAAAATAATATTCGGTCATTCGCTAGACACTAAGTCAAGATAGAGATTCAAAATGAAACGTCGACTTGCAACTGTTATCCTTCTATCCTTGGTCGCCTCAACGGCGTTTTCGTCGCTTTACAAATGGAACCCCAAAAAACGTGTTCCAATCACATTGCGAGAAGCCTTGGATAAAGCAGACGACTTGCTCCGCGAAGAGGGAGAGGATCGCTACTGCATTCAAGTGAGCTTGTACGGAAATAAAGAGGGTGATGGAAAGTCTGGGGCTTGGAATCTTTATTTCGCTGCCGAAGATGGATCACTCATGCAGGTGGCCGTCGACATGGACGGGAAAACCCAAGTGAAGCCTTTCATTGCCCCGATAGACTGGACTCGGCACAAAGGAAGGAGGACGGGCCTGGATGATGTCAAGGCAAGACTGGAGCAAGTGCTAATCGATCACGGGATTGATGCTTCGATAGAGCAATCTGGCGAAAAGCTCACCTGTAGTTACCGAACGCGAGAATTCTTGATCTACAAAGCAAAGGAAGATGGTTCCTATGGTGAAGACCCAATTGCGACTGTTGGCCCAAAGCCAGACGGTTTTATTTTGGAAGCGGAAGTTCAAACAGGTGATTCGGTCGATCGAGGGCTGAGAAACCTCCCTATGTGTAGCTACTACTCTTCTTACCGGCACATGCATTTATTGACTACGCCCGAGTCATATTTAAGAGTGGAGATTAAGTCCGGATTGAAATGCGACGCAAATTTCAAGAGTGACCTGCGTAGCGTTTTCGGAGAAACAGTCTTCAGTTATTAGACGGCGGTGCTTGCTGGAGCGTGAAATGCTATCGAGTGCCGCGGAAAAAGACGAAAAAACGCAGGCTGGGTGGTGTTTCAGGTGGAATCCGCCGTCGCCGCGCTGAAAGCGTGAACCATGTTTGGTCAGTCGACTTCATCTTTGATCGGACCATCAACGGACGTTCGCTGAAGATCCTCTCGCTGATTGACGAGTACACCCGGGAATGCATTTGGAGTGCTCCCCAAAATCAGATCCAGATGGTATGAGAGTCTAACGCCCCAATGAGCCGCTCCCGTTTTCTGATACACGCTCGGTGAACGGCAGTTAGGTTTTGGCTAGCCGTTCTTCTTTGCGGCGGTCGGCGATGGCCCAGCGGTGAGTGGGATTCTTGGCCAGCCATTGATCCGGGAGCAAGTCCTCGTGGTTGGCTCCGCGTGGTAGGTCGGTAAAGACCGATCGCAGGTAAGCCCACGGCTCGACCTGGTTTTCTTTGCAGCTTCCTACCAGCGACATCAGCACCGAAGCTCGGCGACCTGCAAGCGGACTACCCACGAACAGCCAGTTCTTACGACCGATCGCGACCGGCTTCATCGCCCGCTCGGCGCGGTTGTTGTCGATCGACAACTCTCCGCTATCGAGGTATCGGTTCAAGCCCTCCCACTGATTGCGTGTGTACGTGGCTGCCTTGCCGATCAAGCTCTTCGGCAAGAACGACTGACCATCCAGCCAGTCCTTCAGTTCATCCAGCAGTGGACGCGCATGAGTTTCTCGTAACTCACGACGAGTCTCCGCATCGCCTTCCCCAGCTGTGCGCTCGATCTCATAAAGACGCGCGATCACCCCAAGGACATGATGAGCACGAGCCGGATCTTGCTCGCGTGCCTTGTACCAGTAACGACGACAGTGGGCCCAGCACGAAACCTCTTGGATCTTGCCTTGTGACCCGAGATAGATTCCGTCGTAACCACCGTACGCATCGGCTTGCAGATAACCTTCGAAGCCTGCC
>JBCDEM010000043.1:0-55317 GCA_039179795.1 Planctomycetota bacterium
CTTTCGAAGTGGAGAACGCGTAAGCACGTCAGCGGCTTAACGCGAGCTAGTCCTTCGGGCTCGCTTGCCGCAAGGGCGAAAGAAGATACCATTCTGACAAGTGAGACCATCACCAGTTTCAACAACAAATGGGACATCCCCTGGTCTCACAATCCGAAATCGACCAAAGACTAATCCGGAAAACGGAATCTTCGCAGCGGCAGGCTTGGCTCTGATTGCAATTTCATACCTGTTTAGTGAGGGTCTAAACGCCGGCGTTTCGATAGGCGTTTTAGGCGCATCGTTGATCATCGCATTTGGGCAAACCGGAGTCTGCAACAGCATTCTCTCGCATTCGATACCCGTCCATGTCGGGAAACTGTCCTATTCGCTGTACCTCTGGCACTGGCCGGTAATTGTGCTTTCTGAACATGTCGGGGTCCAGATTTCGGAACTGCCTGCAAGAGTACTTCTTGGATGCTTGATGTACCCGCTAGCGCTCGGAACCTACCAACTAGTCGAAAAACCCACGAGGGGAAGGAAAGGCATCGTCCCGGGTGTATTGTGCTGCGGATTTGCAACACTGCTCGCTGCTTTAAACATGGGCACAACACTCCGACTATATGACACATCGGAGTTCAATGAAGCCAGGTACGTGAACTACAACACTTTGGCCAACCCTGAAGTTAACCCTGAATTTCAATGCACAACCATAATGGAATGGCCGGGTTATAGATCCGACGCTTACTATACGGGAGGGATCCAACTAGGTAGTAAGCCAGGTCCGCCGCAAATTGTAGTTCTGGGCGATTCTCACGCAGTGATGTGGAGCACCGCAATAGCTTCGATCGCCCAAGAAGCGGACTTACGCGTTTCGTTTTACCAGCATGGTGGTGTTAGTGCATTCATGAAGATCCCTCCAACTGGAAAGCAAGGCGTTCCAGACCGTTTAACCCCCTCGGAAAAACTCAAATTTGACACTGCTCGCTTACGTGACATCGAGCGATGGCAGCCCGAGCTGGTTATTATTTCTGATTTTTGGCCGAGAAGGCATTTGGATGATGCCAAGCCACTGCTTCAGTTTCTGCATGAGCAAGGCTCTAAGGTTCTTCTAATCGAAGACCCGCCAATGCTCAAGTGTGGAACAAGGAATGTGATGCAATGGCTTGCATCACAGGGCGTCTCTCCCCGAGAGGGACTGAAACAATTCGTCCCCTACCAGCACGAAAGCGAAAACGTAGGCGGCAGAAAGCTCGTTAGAGATCTATCCGAGATGTACGACCATGTTGAAATGCTGCCGACGTATAATCTATTCACGTCAGATGTTGGAGCACTTGTCTTGGATGGAAGATCCGTGTTGTACTACGACGACGATCACCTCTTGCAAGCAGGCGCTAGAAAGATAATACCGTCGCTAAAGTCTAAGATTACTGAAATGCTGATAACACAGTAGCCAAGACTTTTATCCTGCTAACTGCCCAACCGAGCATCGGTACGGTGCGCGGCTTCATCAGCGACATCGGAAAAACTGCCGGAGTCGAAGTTGAGGCAGGTGGTAAAACTGCTACCGCCAAACACTTTCGCTCCAGCTTTGTTACTCGTTGGAGCTTGCGAGGAATGCCCTTGGAGTTGATTCAGTCGATGGTGCGTCATGCAAGCCGTTCGACGACTGAACGGTACTACCTTGGTGACGTTAACGCGGCCCGTGAGTTCGACGAATCGAACTGGGTTGGTGACCAAACTGGTGACCAACTTCGCGTTGTCGGTTAGGTGTAAAGAACGTTTCACAGCAGGGTTAACGAGGTTTTCGCTTAGTACCCCCTGGACGATTTGAACGTCCGTTTCTGGACTGAGAGTCCAGCGTCCTGGGCCACTAGACGAAGGGGGCGAGGATTACGGTTAAGCAGATCGAGGAAATGAAAAATGGGCTCGATCACCGTTCCGAACCAATGGTAGTGTAAGGAATCGCCTTTGTTTCTCCCAGCATGTGGATTCCATGATTCTGAACGGTTACTTGATGGTTGACGATGGCGAAGGCCGCAGTCAACTACGCTTCGGAACCATTCGTTTGGATGGAGAACGTATCGCCAGCGTCGAACTCTCCGACGTGGAGCCGGCCGATTTGAGCCGTCGACACTGTGTGATCTGCCCCGGCTTCGTCGATGCTCACCTGCACTTGCCGCAATTCGGAATCATCGGAGCCCATGGTCGCCCTTTGTTGAATTGGTTGAACGAAGTCACGTTCCCCGCCGAAGAGGCTTGGTCCGATAAAAATCGTGCGGCCGCACAAACTTCGCTAGCTCTTGACCGGTTGGTTGCTAGTGGCACGACGGCGTTTGCCGCATTCGCCACCGTTCATCACGACGCCGCCAAAACGGCACTTCAACTCGCTGATGAGCGTGGATTTCGTGCGACCATCGGGCAAGTGTTAATGGATCAATATGCTCCTCGTTCATTGTGTCGACCAGCTGAACAATTGCTCGATGAAGCAAATCAACTTGGGAATCTGTTTCCGCCCACCGGTCGAGTGGCTGCCGCGGTCTCTCCTCGATTCGCGCTCTCCTGTTCTGCACAACTCCTTTCAGGGGCCGGCCGGCTCGCGTCAGAACAGGGCGCCGTGATGCAAACCCATCTCGCGGAGACACAGGCGGAGTGCGATCAGGTTCGCGAAGTTTTCGAGAAGAGTTACGTCGATGTTTATCGTGACGCTGGAATACTGACGTCGCGCACTCTTTTTGGACATGGCATCTACCTTGATTCCGCCGATCGCGCACAACTCGCCAAAGCTCATTCGAAGATCGTTCATTGCCCCACAGCAAACGATTTTCTCAACAGCGGGGCGATGGACTGGCAAGCTCTAAGAGAGTCATCTATCGCGCTCGCGATCGGTAGCGACATTGGAGCTGGATACGAAACGTCGATGGTACGCGTCGCTCGCGAGATGATTCTCACGGCATCACGCTTAACAGGCGCCAGTCCTTCGGCGGCAGAAGCTTGGTATGCGATCACCACGGGCAACGCTAAGGCGCTAGGCTGGAGCGACGCCGGACAATTGACGCCCGGCTCAACAGCCGACTTAGTCGTGATACGTCCCGAGATTGACTGGCTCTCGCCTGAAGTCGATCCCCTGAAGCGAATGTTGTTCGCGTGGGACGACCGATGGATTGATCAAGTCTTACTGCGTGGAAAAACGGCATTTTCACGCTGCTGACTGTTCGCGTTCCAACAGTGTCGCTTTCCGATCAATGCCCCAACGGTACCCTCCCAGGCCACCGTCACTGCGAATCACGCGATGACATGGAATGGCGATTGCCAAGTCGTTCGATGCGCAGGCACTCGCAACAGCGCGTGTTGCCGTTGGCCTTCCAATCTGTCGAGCTAATTCAGCATAGGTGAGCGTCGCACCCATCGGAATCTGCACAAGAGCCTTCCAAACCTGCTGCTGAAAAGGCGTTCCTTGAATATCGAGAGGTATGTCGATCGCCGCTTTTGGATCGACCAATGACTCTTGGATCGATCGAATCCAACAACTCAGCGACTCATTCACGTCGGACTCACCTCGGTCAGCCGTTTTGGGAAACCGCTTGCGCAGCGATGACTCCAAGTGTGAAGCATCGTCGTGGAATTCAATCCAGCGTACCCCAGCCGTAGAGGCGGCGATGAGCATGGGACCGATTGCTGTTTCAACCACAGCCGCAGATACGACATTCAAGTCCTCGTCCATTTTCCTTTCTCCTTGTCCCTCAATCGTCCCATGTTCCACTGCGATGCTTTTCCGCGAATTAGTTTTCTGAATCGGCAGCCAGCATCATTTCGACGGCGTCTTTTCCTGTCATGCCAATCTCGATACCGAGCGTCTTGGCCGGCTCTGTCAGATCGACGATTGTAGCATCTAAAAGATCTTCCGGTTCGACGAGCGGCTGCTGCGGGGTTCCCTTCGCGATGGCGATCACTTGGCCAAACTCACCGGCCGTTTTCACATCGTAAATACCGCACCCAACGATGCCGACTCGAGTCATGATCGAGCAATACTGTCCGTCTTGCCAGCGATGACTCATCCCGTTGGCACAGCCATTCTCAAATTGCATGGGACGGGAAATTGTGCGTGGCAGTGTGTCATTCATCGATCAAATCGCGGATCGTTTCTGGAACGAAGATCGGAGGTCAATCGCGGAGGTCAAGAAGCCCACCGGAAAAAGCAGAAGGCTCTCAATCAGCATTCTAACCGTTTAGGAGGCTGAATCCGCAATAGGCTGGATTCGGTGTCGAATCGAGAGAATTTGCTCCAGGATCCGGGCGGCAGTTTCCTGGTCGCCTTTTGAGGCTGCGGTCTCCAGACTTTGGCATGGATCAGAGAACTCATCGAATCCGACTGTGCCGCCGGAACCCTTGAGCCAATGCGCCTCAGCGGCGAGCGTTTCGAAGTCTCTTTGTTGCAGAAGTCGTTTCATCCCTTCCAATCGTTTATCCAATCGACCGAGAAAGTCGTTGACGATCTTCGCGAACTTTGGATCATGAACAGGTAGCGAACATTGAATGGGTGCACCGTTTCGTTTAGCGGCCGAATCCATCTCTTCCGACGAATGCGATTCAGAGATCGAGTTCGCATCCAATAGCGTTTTCGTGTTGGAAATTGCGTCCTCGGGAACAATGACAATTCGACTTTGGATGTCTCGGATTTGCCGAAGGATCTGCGATGCCAATTCTCCGTCACTTTGATCTGCTGCTTGCTCTAAGGCTGAAGCAGGGGCGGTGAAGTCGTGGAAGCCGACCGTACCGCCGGCGCCTTTCAGCCAGTGAGCCGTTTCGCTGACTTCTTCGTAATTGGCGTCAGCAACCGCGTCGCTTATCTCATCTAAACGGCCCTGCAGCTTACCTACAAAGTCTTCCACGATTCGACGGAACGCTTCGTCATGCATCGGTAACGTCGAGACGATCGGTGCAGTGACGTTCGGTTTAGGTGCATCAAGACGTTGGCGCAGATTTGACGGTACACCGCTGCCGCTCGAGTCCGTCTTTGCCGTGATCAATCGATTCTCTGAATCTCGTTTGTTCGCGTCGCCAAGGAAGAAAGCCGTGCGTTGCAACAACTGATCGATATCCACGGGTTTCGACAAAAAATCTGAACATCCGCAATCGAGACATTTTTGGCGATCACCCTTCATGGCATTGCCAGTCAACGCGATGACCGGCGTATTGACTCCTGCCGCTCTCAGTTTTCGTGTTGCGGTGTAACCATCGACGACGGGCATCTGCATGTCCATCAAGATCAACTCATAGTCATTTCGGGAAAGAGCTTCGATCGCTTGGAGTCCGTTCTCGGCAGTCGTCACGTCAGCTCCCGCGCGTCCCAATACCAACTCGATCAACCGCCGGTTCGCTTCTCCATCGTCAACGACAAGCACCGGTTTACTGGGTAGTCGTTGAATGTCCGTTGGCATCTCCTCTGCTTGATCGCGATCCGCGAGGATCTGATCTGGAGTGATGGTGTCATCCAATGCTCCATCTTCGATCGGGTGCAAAACGGAAAAAGTGCTGCCGTGACCAGGCCGGCTGCTGACCGTGAGCGAACCACCCAGTGCCTCGGTTAACCTCCGACTGATTGATAACCCCAACCCGGTACCTCCAAATTTCCTGGTGGTCGTTTGGTCGGCTTGTGCAAAGGACTCGAAGATTCGTTGCTGTTGTTCAGGGGTCATTCCAATGCCGGTATCGACAATATCGATTCGCACTGCCTGCGCCCCTTCGGGCGATGCCTCAACGCCAGCCGAGATGGTGACGCTGCCCTTTTGAGTGAACTTGATCGCATTCCCGACGAGGTTCGTCACGATCTGTTTCAAGCGTGTTGGGTCACTCTTCATCAGGCGCGGCATGGGTGTTTGAAATTCGACGTTTAGACTCAAATCTCGATCACGTGCTTTGACCGCCAGCACATCGGACGTGTCGAGCAGAATTTGATCCACTCGCGTATCGATCGATTCCACTTCCATTTTGCCAGCTTCGATCTTTGATAAGTCCAAAATATCGTTGATCAATTCGAGCAAGTGTTTGCCACTTCGATGAATCATGTTTAAGTGATCGACTGATTCGTCCGTGTCGGTCACTAAGCCACGGCGCAGAACGTCTGTAAATCCGAGAACAGCGTTCAATGGTGTTCGGATCTCGTGACTCATGTTGGCAAGAAACGCGCTTTTCGATTCGCTCGCTGCCATCGCAGCTTCGCGCGCTTGTTCGAGCAACGTGATGTCATCGAAGATTGCCATCAGCCCTTGGCCGACTTTTGAACAATTCACACTGAACGTTCGACGTTCACCATCGACCGTTAGATGCAAAATACAGTCATCAACGGTATGCCCGTTTCGCGTCGCTTCAATCCAGGGCAGCACATGTTCCGCATCGGCTGACTGCCCCTCGGCAACCATTTCCCAGTTGAGCTCTGACAATCCGGAGCCCATTAATTCCGCGGCCGAGCGCCCCACCGAATGACTGAATTCTCGATTGCCAAACAGAACGCGGTGATCGCCATTTAGCAACACCAGTCCCACGGACAGCGTATCGAGCGCATCTTGCACGTGCTGCGGGACACGATCGGACGGATCCAAGTGCTTCAACGACTTGCGCAGAAAAAATGCGAATTGGAAAAAACAAGCAGGAATCATGATGACCAGCAACCACGCCGGTGCCCAATAATTCAGACCGAGAAACCCGCCCGTCGAGATGAAACAGATCTCCAGGTTGCCCCAATGTTCACCCTTGCGAAACACGGGTACACGCATTTGATGCACCCCGTTCTCTTTTGTGCTATCCCAATGGGCTGAATGTTCGCCAGCGGTCACCAACAATTCACCATTGGATCTCCGCAAGCCGATCGTCTGGACATCGTCATCGCGATTGACCACTGAATCCAGCGTCGCTTGCAGACTCGCGAATTGCGCCGACGACGCCATCGCCGTGCTACTGATCGCGAGTGTTTCGGCCAGCTTCGCACGCCCGTTCAGAATCTCACGCTGCTCATTGGGAAAGAACCCCGCTGCGCTCGCAATAAGAAGTGTCCCCACCATCAGGCCGACCAAACCCAGCGTAATCCGTTGTCGGGCGGGAATGAATCCAAGCCAATTCATGAATCGACACTACGTTTGGGGCCAAAAAAAGAATGAAACGCAATTAGGCGGCGAAGAAAGCCTACGTCACGTTTCAATTTGGATCTTTCGCCCATCGCATTCTTTGAATTGATCCAAGACGGAAAACCGCTATAAGCGTTAAGCGATCGCTTTGCGCACCGACTTCTCTTTCCGTTCCATCAGTTGTTCAAGCGTTTCCGTCTTCTGTCCCGAGCCAAGCCCTTGCATGATCGTCAGAGGATCAATCGCTTGCCAAGCTGGAATCTGCGCGAGAACACCCGAGAGCAAGAAACCGCTTCGCACGGCCCAAGCGACATAGCCAACGGTGAAACTGCTCGCTGCAGCGCCCGCTGCACCCACCATGATGATGTCACTCTGGACATGCGAGTTCACTCGATCACGTTGCCGATCCATACCCTCCCAAAACGCACCAGCTTCTCTCATCAAAGCGGAGTCGCTCGCACTGAGTGTTTCAGTCAACGAATCCCACAGTCCCGCTTGCGCGTCCCATTGCTCAATCCGAGTGTCAGACGACGTATCGGTCGACGTTTTGAAACCCGACTGACTGGATGCTTCCTCAGAACGAACGAGGTTATTGATCGATTCGTCTGCGGTCGTCTGCGATGTTTCGCCATCCCGTTCGCTTGTGTTTCCTGCCGAAGCGGTGTCCGATCCGAAATCTGGATCATTGTCGGTCATGGACGGTGGAATGGGAGTCGTCGCGGAATCATCTGAATCAGAAGCGTCTTCGGATTCAGATTCACTTTCGTTTTCGTAGTTTGCGTCCGAATCGGCACCCGAATCGGCTTCTGAATCAGGAGTGACCTGTGGTTCGGGCTGAGTGTTTGGAACGGGATCCACCGGCAACACACCGATAACAAGGAAGGGCTGAACCTCTATCGTCACCGTTGCGACCGAACTACTCGCGACTCCGTCAAAAGCAGTCCACTGAAATGTATCGATGCCAGTGAATCCAGTATCTGGCGTGTATTCGAACGATCCATCTGCATTCACATCTAGGACGCCGTTTGCAGTACCGGTCACTAAAACGGCAGTGAGCGCATCACCGTCGACATCATTGCTTAAAGCGTCAAAGCGAATTGCGCGAGATCGCAAGGTGCCGCCAGCAAACATCGAACGCGAAAAATCATCCAACGTTGGAGGGTCGTTCGTATTGTTGACAAACGTTTCCAGCGTCGCGGTGTTATTGCTAAACGACGATGTCGCATTTGGCGACGAAGTGTTGAGTGTCTGGCGAATTTCGCCGCCGCCAGAAACGGAAACGGAACCTGCATAGCTGTCATCCAACCCGCGCACCCGTAGATCAGCTGGGGTGCCGTGAAAGTCTCCTGCAGATAAGAAACGGACTCGCGAATTGACACCCACAACTAATCCGTTCGCATCGTTTACAACTCCGACGTCACTCCAATTGACACCGTCGCTGCTGTACTGCCACGCTCCTTGTGACGCAGCGTTCGCGGTGTTTTCAGTAATGACGATACCGGACAGTCCGGAACTGATATCAACATCGGTAATCGCACTCCCAAAGATCGACGCGACGGTAGCACCCGGCGGATTAGCATCTCCCTCATTGGAAGCGCCAAGCGTACCATTACTGATGATCGGTGCATCATTGACGGAAACTGATGAAACGTCCGTCGCCGCATTCATGGTCACGCT
The DNA here is from genome assembly GCA_039179795.1 of Planctomycetota bacterium. Classification (GTDB taxonomy): domain Bacteria; phylum Planctomycetota; class Planctomycetia; order Pirellulales; family Pirellulaceae; genus Rubripirellula. The sequence goes on from JBCDEM010000043.1 coordinate 8,781, forward strand.
TGAACCATCATCGACTGCGATCGTCAACACGGTGTCGGCAGAAGCCCCAGCACTGACGAGGTTTTCCGTAGGATCAAACACCAGACCCCGAATCGCTGCTTGAGCGGCGGCAGCCGTCGTAGATGCCAAACGGTATTCACCGTCCCCGGACTTTGTAAACGCAGTCGCGGTTAAGGAAGCACTTGTGAAGAAGCCACTTGCATCCCCACCGCTTAAAGTGACCGTAACGGAGACATTGTTTGACTCAGCATCTGCGATCGTGACGGTCGTAAACGGGGTAATCGTTGCGTTATCGTTAACGACTTGACCACCAACCGTTCCGTCGATGGTCGGTGCAGCGTTGGCGTCGACGGACGTCGCGAGCGTCGTCGAAGAACTACTGAAGGCCGTATTGGCGGACGGGCTCGATGTGTTCACGGTTGATCGGACTTCGCCCGCAGAAGTGGACGAGTAAGCTCCCGCGTAGGAGTCATCGAGACCTCGAACGACCAATGAGGTCGGCGCCCCACTGAATCCGGATACCGGAACAAACCGAATCTTCGATGTCGCCGAAAGGGCGAGTCCATTGCCCGCGTCATCGACCGAACCGATTTCGAACCAATTGGCGCCGACGTCGCTGGAGTACTGCCACACTCCCTCCGTTACAGCATTCGTTGTGTTGCCAACGACGACAATCCCTCCAAAACCGGAATCCGCATCGACATCGGCGAACGAACCACCAAACAAACTGACGATGGTGGCTCCCGGCGGGGTGAAGTCGTTGAAGCCGGATGTCGCCAGACTGCCTGCACCGATCGTCGGGGCATCGTTCAGACTGGCTACCGTTAGATCCGTTGAGCCGTCATTTACCGCAACGTCACCATCATTCACGTTGATCATAAATGAGGTCGTAACACTGGAACCGGATGCAACTTGATTCTCCGACGGATCAAAAACAAGCTGGCGTATCGCGGACTGTGCGGCTGCCGCAGCCGTATTGCTTAGCGTGTATTGACCAACGCCAGACTTTGCAAACCCACTGGATGTTAGTGATGCCGATGTAAATGATCCATTGTCATCACCGGACGAGAGCGTGATCACGGTTGTCACATTTTGACCGTCATTCTCCTCGATGGTGACCGTAGAAAACGGCTGTGCCGTTTGAGTGTCATTGATAACAGAATCGACCGTTCCACCAATGATCGGAACGTCAGACTGAGGATTCACCAGAATCGTTATCGAAGCGGCAATACCCTGGGGATCTGCGAGAGCGTTTGTCGTCCCGTTATCCGTGACCGACCACTGAAAGAAAGTGATTCCGGACGCGTTATCCTCGGGTCGGAATACCATTCCCTGAATCTCTGCAAGTGTATACGTCCCCGTCATTACCGCGGTGACCTGATCGGCCAGATAGACGGCTCCCAGCGTTGCCGTCGGGATCGCGCTCACGCTATACGTGATCGTTTGAGATAACTCGTCGGTGCCTCCCCCCGGTCCATAAGCAACTAACCCCAAGTCCAAAGAGGTAAAGCCACTGTCTTCATTGACCGTCAGATTGGCCACCGTTCCCGCGATAAGTTCAGGAGCATCATTCACTTCGGTCACAGAAAGATCCGCAGTCGCGGCCAACCCTCCGAGTCCCGCGTCGCTATCGGAAAGTGACGACTGTGCCTTGAACGTTGCCGTCACGATCGTGTTATTGGAATCGTCATCCGGAGTGAACTTCAATCCAGCTTGGCCCTGAGCGGCAGTGATGAACTCGTTGTCACTGATCTCCGTCACGCCATCATTCAAGAATAAAGAACCTCCAGTGATTCCAGTGATCTTGAAGTGCGTGACTTCTTCCCCATCGAGAGCATTGCGACTGATCACCAGACCACTGGTCGTTTGCGTGTCTTCGATCGTTGAAGAAGCGGTGATCGATGGCGTATTGGCAATCGGAGTTACGGAGACACGATGTTCCGGAAAGAACAACAGTCGTTTTGGCCCGTCGAGCGTTACACCAGATCGCCCGCCATTAGTAAGATCATCCAGGTACGTCCAAGTCGTGCCCCCACTATTCTCGTAGCGTATGATTCGGTCGTCGCTACTGCTTGCACCGACAAACTCATAGCTGCTGACGTACATCAATCCGTCTGGACCAAACGCGATGCCATGAGGATCGGGAACAGAGAACGAATCGAGTTGGTTTCCTGCCGTATCAAAGATACGAATTAACTCATTGCCTTGATCAGCAACGTATAGATTTCCGTCAGGCCCGACGGCTATCCCTTTCGGCGCGTTCATGCCACCCGCGATTGCCGTCGCGGTGACACCATCGAATTCGTAAAGCTGCCCGGTATCGTTCGCCGCCACATAAAACATCCCGTTGGGATGCCTCGCGAAACCCGTTCCTTCAAATCCAACTGACACCGACTGTAGGACGTTGCCGTCCGCGTCAAACTGCGTCAGTGAAGAATCATCAAACTCCGAAACCCAAAGTGTCCCATCGAGATCAAAAACCATCCCTGTCGGTGTATCGAGTCCACTAGCAAAGTTGCCCAAGTCCGTGCCGTCCGGAGTGAACTCTCGGATGGCTCCTTGACCCTGATAGTTGCTCACTAACAGGTTGCCTTCTTCATTGATAACGATCCCAACCGGCCAAGGAATGTTGGCCGATCCGCCAAAGCGATCGAGTTGCTCACCCGTATTCGCATCGAATCGAAAGACTCTGCCGCCACCAGCGAGATTCACAGCACCGACTACGTACAAATCGTTTTGGACCCATGTACCATCTTCATCGGTCGCCGCTACCAGGACGTTGTATGTTCCGCCTTCGGCATAGACATGATCAAACGTCGCGGGAAAAGGCGTATTGAACGTCTCCTGGGTTCCATCGCCCCAGTCAACGTGCCATTGTGTGATCGTATCGTTACCCGGGTCAATCGCTGAAAGATTGATCGAGTACGCTGCGTCTTCATCCACCGTTGCATCGCCAGTCACCGTGATGACAGGAACGACGTTCGTGACAACCAGAGATGAAGAGTCGGTTGCAACGCCGCCTTTTCCATCATCGACTCGAACGGTGACCGTGTAGTTGCCGTCATCATCGATTGGCAAAGTCAGGCCAGCCAGTTCTGCCCACGTCAATGTAGGATTGACTCCGGTGGCATCGTCATAAAGTCCGTCCCCGTCGACGTCCCAGGTGTAAGTCAACGAGTCAGCGTTTCCATCGGATGAACCCGACGCATCCAAAACGAGATCTTCACCCTCTTGGATCGTGTAACTGGTGCCCGAGTCCGCGATTGGAACAAAGTTGGGAACGATGGCTAACTCGGCCACATCATCCGCACTCAAAGCGCGGTCATAGACACGTCCTTCATCGATAAACCCATCAAATTCGTGACGATAGAAATTGGTGCTGTATCGATCACGCCCCCAAGCCACGTAGTCCGCAGCGCTGATGCTGTCGAAGAATTCGGTTGACGTCGCGGAGCCATACTTATACGTGAGCCCGCCTGCCTGAACACCATCGATGTACAACCGGTTGCCGGAACCATCCACGGTGATTGCGACGTGCGTCCAGGTGTTTGTTGCGATCGCGTTGTCGGCCGTATCGACTTCAAACAGGTTCGAGGAATTGTTCGATGCGTAGACGTTGAGAGCGCCATCATCATCAACACCGACTCCCCAGTGAGAAGCCGAATCACCACTATCCGCTATTTCAAAAATGGTCGACTGGGTTGAGCTACCGTTCCAGTAAATCCATGCTGCTACGGTGCCCGCTGAAAGGTCATCGTAGGCTGCAGCGTGATCACTCAGATCCACGTAATCATTCGCGCCGTCCAAACTCAGTTTTCCTGAGCCAATCAAGTTCGTTCCGCTGTCGGTGTTGATCGATGCGCCGTTCTCTAAGTCACCATTGAATCCATTGCCGCTCGAATCAGATCCGTCGGTATCAAACGTGTGGTGACTAAACAGCCCCGTCGCGATGTCCAACGTTTGCCACCAAGACTGTTGCAACAAACCACTGGTAACGATTGAAGACTCAATGACACCAACTTGGTACTCCAAGTGCCAGTCGCCATTCAAACGACTGTGCCCCGTAACGTCATCGCTGGCAGCGACGTCGGCACCCGTCAGAGCACTCAATGAATCGATCAAATCGATTCCCGATTGGCTACCCGCGAGATCGCAACCGTAGAACAGGATGTCCGCGTTGGCAGCGAGTGAGTTTTGCCAACCTACCAGTTGCCCGGCATAGCCATCCAGATTTGCTTCGGTCAAATACAGATTACCGAGCTGGATGCCGCCAGCCGTTCCGTGCGAAATCAAATGCAACGCCCCAACACTGGATTGTTGATCCAAGATCTCGCTGATTTGTTCGATGCCATCACGATCGCCATCGAGAACAAACACTTGCAGGTTGCGTTCACTCGCGTGCAAGTCATCCAAGAGTGATTGCAGATCGTCGACCGCGGCATCGACGACGACGATCTCGCTTGGCTCGGATTCAACCAGCGAGTTGACTTGTAGGTGAGTCGATTCAGTGATCGCCCCAGAATCCTCCAGTGCCATCGTTTCAACAACTTCGATGTCATCACCACTCGGAATCATCGTCGGGTCGAGCGGTGTGGCGCTAAACAGCAAACGCGGCTCAAGCTGATCAAGTCGCAAGGCCTGCTTGCCTGCAGATTGGCGATTCGGTGCCAATAAACGTGCAGAACGGGTGACCCACTCGTCCGCTCGTATGAGGAAGCTCTGCCAGAAGTGCTCGATCCGATGACGCATCGCGGATCTCAATCTCGGGTGGGATGATCGGTTCCAACACTGGTAAACGTATGTCGCTTCCAGCCGTCATGAGTCGAATCTTGCGTCCCGGCCACAACACGGTGTCACAATCGTGCCGAATATTCCGAAGAATCATTCCAGCAGCCGCTACCCGAGAGACGAATCCCCCTGCGCTATAGGATTCGTCCTGCCGCCGGCGACTTACCGAAAGGCACGCACGTGAGGCATTCAGGCGATCTACAATACGTCCATGAATCACTCATCCTCCCGACTTGCCGCCGCGTTTGCTCTCCTCCTTATTACCGTTGGCTTCGTAGTTGCGCAGTCCTGCGATGCATCGGAATCGAAGCCCAACATCGTCTTTATCCTTGCCGATGACCTCGGCTATGGAGATCTGGGTTGCTATGGGCACCCTTCTGCCGAGACACCGAATCTTGATCGTCTCGCTCGTGAAGGAGTTCGGATGACCCAGCACTATTCGAACGGCCCCGAGTGCAGCCCAACACGCACGGCTTTCCTGACAGGCCGCTACCAACAACGGATTGGAGGACTCGAATGCGCGATTGGTACCGGCAATGTTGGGCGTTATGACGACGCGATTCGATTGGCTGAACAGCGTGATTTGGGACTGCCAGCGGATTCAACCGTAATTCCTCGGTCGATGATTCAATCCGGTTACGCGTGCGCGATTTTTGGAAAATGGCATCTTGGCTATGAGCCAAAGTTCTATCCACTGCATCATGGGTGGAATGAGTTTTTTGGCTACCTCGGCGGCAATGTGCATTATTTTAATCATCGCGAAACAAGCTCTCTGCATGTCTTGTTCGATGGGAATCTCCCTGTCTATCGCGATGGCTACATGACGAAGCTGATAACGGACGAAGCCATTGAGTTCATTGAGACTCAAGATGGTCCGTTCTTTCTTTTCGTCTCCCATGAGACGCCACACTTTCCCTATCAAGGTCCGAGCGACGAAGCCAAAGTGGTCACAGCTGAAAACTGGATGGAGATTGATCCACAAGCTTACGTGTCGATGTTGGAAGACCTCGATGATGAGGTTGGACGGATCCTCAAGACACTCAAGTCGCGCGGTATTTCGGATAACACGTTGGTTGTATTCGCATCCGACAATGGTGGCTTCGCAGGCGCCGCACACATGGGACCTTTACAAGGAGCGAAAGGGACAACACTTGAAGGCGGGATCCGCGTCCCGATGATCGCGAGATGGCCGGGCAAGATTCCTTCGGGTGTCGTTAGCGATCAAGTTTGTGTGACCTTTGACCTTACAAAGTCGTTTCTTCGCATTGCAGGTATTCAAACAGAAGATGTCTCGCTTGATGGGTTCGACGTGATCGAGCACTTAGAGAATGGGCAACCGTCAAAACCTCGCACACTTTATTGGAGAGGTAGGCGAGGAAAACGGACCTGGAAGGCCGTTCGCGAGAACGACTGGAAACTCGTTCAAAAAACCGAAGGCGATGACAACGAGTCGTGGCTCTACGATCTATCGCGTGACAAGGGAGAGCAAAACGACCGATCGGCGGAGAAGCCGGATATCAAGAAGAGACTGAATCAGATGCTAATCAAATGGGAAGCCGAAGTAGCCCCCAAGCGTTGATCGAAACCAGAGAAAACCGCAACGGAAGCCACAGAGGCTAAGAGACCACAGAGAACAGAATAGGGCAGGCATAATTGGGCTTTGGGGACATTGGGCTTTGGGGACATTGGGCTTTGGGGACGGGCATCAACCCCAAGCTCGGGTTGATTGCAAAGTCAATCCACAATGACGGCAAAGTCGATAGCGAAGATTTGTGACCGCCAAGATTTGTGACTGTCCCCTTCTCGATCTTGACCGTCTCGTCAGCAAAATTGGGGACGGGCATCAATCTCAGGTTAATTTGGGGACCGCTAATTTGGGGACAGGCATCAACTTCAAGCACGAGTTGATTGCAAAGTCAATCCAAATTGACTGCAAAGGCGACCGTCAAGATTTGTGACTGTCCCCTTTTCGATCATTTGGGGACAGGCATCAACTTCAAGCTCGGGTTGATTGCAAAGTCAATCCACAATGACGGCAGAGGCGACCGCCAAGATCCGTGACTGTCCCCTTCTCGATCGCTAATTTGGGGACAGGCAACAAGTTCAAGTTCGAGTTGATTGCAGAGTCAATCCACATTGACTGCAAAGGCGACCGCCAAGATTTGTGACTGTCCCCTTCTCGCCTTCAGATTTGTGACTGTCCCCTTCTCGATCCTCGATCGTTCCCCTTCTCGATCGTCCGCTTCTCGATCGATCGGGACCAGCTTTGCTTCGGAGGACGGTTGATTCAGAATTCGCCCAGGTCGGTGCCTGTGACTGATTCTGCTGGAGCGGTTAAGCGTTTTTGTAATTCCAGGATCCGCTCTCCGCATCGCAACTTCGCCAACAACTCGTCCAATTGAATGGGCTTCTGCAGGTATGCGTCCGCGCCGGCATCGAGTCCATCGACCACGCCAAACTCATTCTCGTGGGCAGTCATCAGAATAAAATAGGTGTAACGATCAAACTGTTTGGCTCGCACCCACTGGCATAAAGCCGCACCGTCCATGCGAGGCATCTGCCAGTCGCTGACGATGTATTCCGGCTGCCTAGATTCGATTTCGCGGCAGGCTTCGATCGCGTCGGAACACAGTCGCACCTCGTAGCCCGATCGCTCAAGTGTGAGCTGCATGAATTGACGAATCGGTTCAGCGTCGTCGACGACGAGCACGTCACCCTTAGAAATCTCAAACATAAAAACCAGGCTCTTCGATATTCAACCAACGCACTATTAGACAATTGGCTTGTCTTTGTTAAGAAAAACTACGTCAGGTGTGCGATCTGGATCAGATTGCCGCCGAACCGAGTTCGAAGTCATTTGGATCGTGACCGGCTGAACCGATTTTTCCGAGGGACGACCCCCGGTTGGAGCCCTTTTTTGGATCCAACGAATGCGGTGCCACATCCTCAACCGTGCGATCAGTCATCTGTATGCTCAATCCGTGTACGATGGTGCGAGTTTGATGGTCAATTTCCATTGCTTCGAGTCGGCGCATGTATCGATTGAGCGTATTTCTGCTACTTTTTCTTTCCGTTCAGTTGATCACGGTTGAATCGGCACAGACCGGAGAACCCGAACCGCGTTGGTGGAAGGGCAACTTGCATACTCACTCACTCTGGAGTGACGGCGACGAGTTCCCCGAGATGATCGCCGACTGGTATCGCGCACGCGATTACAACTTTCTAGCGCTCACCGACCACAACGTGCTCGCGGATGGAATGCGTTGGATGAAGTTGAAGAGCATTGTGGGACGAAGCGACGAAGAAATTCTGCAACGTTATCGATCTCGCTTCGGAGATTCTTGGGTCGAAACTCGGGGCGAGGGGGACGCATTCGAAGTACGGCTCAAACCGCTCAGCGAATATCGAGCACTGCTAGAAAACAGTGGCCAGTTCATCTTGATCCCGGCGGAAGAGATCAGCGATCGGTCGGAGGGGAAACCTGTCCATATCAATGCGACCAACCTAGCGGACGTGATTCAGCCTGCCGGAGGTGCAACCGTTCGTGAGGCAATGCAAAACAACCTTCGAGCGATCCTGGAACACGAGAAACAACATGGCCGCGAAGTGTTACCGCACATCAATCATCCGAACTTTGGATATGCAATCACAGCGGAAGATTTGGCAGCGGTTGTCTCGGAGCAGTTCTTTGAAGTTTACAACGGCCATCCGGGAGTCAATCAGCTTGGAGACAAGTTGAATCCGAGCGTTGAGCGAATGTGGGACCTGGCCAATGCCATCCGCCGCACGGATCTAAACATCCCACCATTGATGGGAATCGCAACCGATGACAGTCACGAATATCACGGTAAGCCGGGATCAAGACCAGGTCGTGGATGGGTGATGGTTCGCTGTCGTTACTTGACCCCCGAACACTTAATCCGAGCAATGGAACGGGGTGACTTTTACGCAAGTAGCGGCGTTGTTCTTAACGATGTTCATTACAACAGAGACGAAAAGACTTTACGGATCACGATTGAGCCTCAGCAAGCAGCGACTTACACAATTCGCTTCATCGCTACACTCAAAAAGGAAACGACGACCGACGATCCGATCGGCCAAGTCGTTTCAGTTGTTGAAGGCACCGAAGCCGAATATCAGTTGTCCGGCAATGAACTCTATGTTCGCGCGGTCGTTGACAGCAGCGAACCGCACGTCGACCCAAGTTTCAAAGGTCAAGTGCAACAAGCGTGGACTCAGCCCGTCGGTTGGCGATGATCCGAAGGTCACCATCTCGTAATCCCCGATCGCCCCACGATCACAACGTCTCTGAGTCGTAACCTCGTCCGTTACTGCATGCTTTGTGCTCGATCGACGATCTGAATGAATTCCGAACGCAAACCGTGGCGATCCGATCCGAGGTTGGACGTGGCAACGTTCTTGACGTCTTCAAACGTCCAGTCCCCGCGGTATTCACTATCACGTAGCAACATCCCGAAGCTGGCGACGGCGGCTGCAAATTGGAACTCTGAATCCGCTTGTTCAAATGCCGAGCCACTATCGTAGACGACGTGTTCCACCATCTGGCTGGCCGATTCTTCTGGCAGCTTGTAGCGCAGCTTCAGCGTCAACAACTCTCCCGTTTCGGCAGCCGGTGACGCGCTGGCCGGTTCCTGATAACGCAAAGCATCCGATTCGGGCACTTGATCCAGTGTTTTGGAACCGACCGGAATGATTTCGTAAAACGCCGTCACGCTATGGCCGGCACCAATTTCACCCGCATCTTTTTTGTCGTCGTTGAAATCTTCAGACTCCAGCGTGCGATTCTCGTAACCGATCAATCGATACGCTGCGACCTTGAGTGGATTGAATTCGATCTGAATCTTTACGTCCTTAGCAATCGTCACCAGCGTCGATGAAAGTTGTTCGACCAACACTTTCTTCGCTTCATTCTCCGTGTCGATAAACGCATAGTTTCCGTTGCCGCGACCGCTAATCTGCTCCAACATCGAATCGTTCAAATTCCCCATCCCGAAACCGAGCACGGTTAGGTCGATACCACCGGCGGACTCTTCTTCGATGAAACTGAGCATCTGATCGTTGCTCGTCATCCCGACGTTGAAGTCGCCATCGGTGCATAACAACACACGATTAGTGCCACCAGGAATAAAGTGATCCCGTGCGATTTGATACGCAAGCTGCAAGCCCTGTCCTCCATTTGTGCTACCACCTGCAGTGAGTCGATCCAATGCGCCAGTGATCTTGGATTTCTCTGACGCCGACGTGCTATCGAGCACCAAGCCCGCCGCACTTGCATATGCGACGATCGCGACTCGATCATTCTCATTCAACTGAGTCAACAACATCCGCATGCCACGTTGGAGCAGCGGCAGTTTGTTGGCGTCCTTCATCGAGCCAGACGTATCGATCAGCAGCACGAGGTTGCTCGCCGGACGCACGTCTGTTTCGATCTCGCGTCCCTTCAACGCAACTCGTAACAAACGATTGTCCGGATTCCATGGGCACTGGCTCACCGCCGCGTGGGTAGCAAAGGGTTCAGGCTGATCCTGACCAGGGCCGGAGTATTGGTAGGAAAAATAGTTGACCAGTTCTTCGATCCGAACCGCGGCTGGACGCGGCGATTGGTTGTACTGGAGCAGATACTGACGAATCTTGCTGTACGAAGCCGTATCGACATCGATCGAAAACGTACTCAGCGGTTGGGTCGTCACACGTTGGAATGCGTTCTCGACGATCGAGTCGAACTGATCACCGTTCTCGACCGGCCCGACTTCCGCCGGCAGCATCTCTTCGTACGCATCAGCGTCGACAGCCATCTCATATAGAGCTGTCTCTGCCATCACCATGTCGTTATCGCTCTCGGACGACGTGGCGGACCGCACGGAATCCCCTACTTCGGCATTCCCGCCACCACAGCCGGTGATCAAAATCGCTGCGGACACAAAACCAAGTTGGGCCAGATGACAAACTTTCATCCTCGACGCTCCTGATGAGAAAACGGTTTCCATCAGCTCGACGATTCAAGAGTCGTCTCGGATTGAAGAAAATGACCGGAAATCGAAAAAGAGAGTCGCCGATCGCTCCGCCGATCGTAGCGTTCGTGTCCTGAATGAGCGGTATCGGCGACGATGTAACGCGCTACGATCGTCGGAGCGATCGGCGACCGTGTAACGCGCTACGATCGGCGGAGCGATCGGCGACTATGTAACGCGCTACGATCGTCGGAGCGATCGGCGACTGTGTAACGCGCTGCGACCGGCGACTGGGGGAGTGATCGGAAGAGACTTGTCAAACGGCTTCTAGGATCTCCTTTATGTCTAGCAAATAGACCTGTCTTCCGGATTCATGTGGGCTGTCGATCGCTACAAGTGTTCCGTCATCACTACTTCGTGGATGAGTATCGCATCGCCATTCACCTCGATACGTCGTCGGCGATGGAAAGTGTCCCAGGTCGAATCGCTGGCCGCTGGGCACGTGATAGAGGAACACCGTTTGGCGCGACGTCTTTTTATCGGGATAGGTGTCATTCAATATCCAGTCGCCGTACGGTTCGGGAAGATACGTGTTATGTCCGTTGGTCGGCATCTTGTCCTGCCCCACCGCAACGACGTTTCCGGTTTGATCCGTGAACCGGTAAAAACCCGATTTCTTACCGGCCGGACGAGTCCACATCGTCACATCACGATTGTCTTTCCAGATAAAGTGCGACGTGTAACCACTTGGGTCCAACACATAGAGATCGGACCCGTCCAAGTTGGCCGTTAGCATCCGTGTCACAAATCCACCACGGTACTGCAGGGTGTCAGGATTAAACTCCGGACGATATCGATGCAGAACGATGAAGCGGTCACCGGAAGGATTGATCAACAAGTGATTAAAGTAATGCCAAGCGTTCGCATGCTTGTCACCATCTGGCCACGCGATGTCGGCGACCTGTGCGAGCGAAAGAATCAGTTCTGACTTCCCCGACTGCAGGTCCACTCTCCAGATTCCTGAATCATCCGGAGCACGATTCGACACATTGGGATCGGCAAGTCCGTCGTACCCGTATCCTGGCCGCAGGTTGTCGATGCGACGAAAATCGACCGACAACCCATAACGCCCATCAGATGAGATCGTGTACATCGGACGATCAAGGGTACGAATCTGTTTCGTTGCTACGTCGTAGAGGCGACAAACAAACGCATCGCCTTGTCGATCATTCCACAGGATCGTGCGACCGCGTTTTCCAACCCATTGCAACATGCAACCTTGTTGCCATCCCCAGGCGTTGGAAGTACCGATCGGGTGCCAGGTGTCACCGTCAGCCGTATCGACGTAGCCGACGGTGATCCTATCGTCGCCCGTCGGTGCGCGGCCCTCGAAAGAAACCTCGTTTGAGAGCACGCGTCGATTGGATGGATCGAATTCGCGTTTGTCGTAGTAACCGAACCAATGAAACTTGGGACCGCTAGTGATCGCGCGGGTTGGAACAAATATCTCCAAAGGTCCCGTCTCGGCCGCGAACAACGAACGGCCGAGGGTCGGCGATCCCAGGCAAGCGGCAGATGCGGCCAGTGCGCACCGTCGATTGATCGGCATCGAAGCAATCCTGAGAGGGGACAAAGAGCATGAGCTGGTCGGCGTCCGCGACTCAGACCGTACGCCGTCGCCGGATCACAACAAGCGCCCGGCCACAGAACTTCCGCCGAGCCTCACGTAAGAATCGCTCGCAATTCGCGCGCTAACGCTGCTCGCGGTAGGTCGTCCAGCTCATAAAAATCAGTGCTCCGCCAAGAATGACGAACACGATATCCATCGTCAAGCTTGCCGATCGTAACGGCGCGAGATCACCCATACCGAACATGCCCATCGCGGCATCGGCAAGGAACAGGACGACGATCAGGATCGACGCCACAAGACTGATCAGGCAGAGAGCCTTGGGCATCAACCACCTCGTGGAAGAGTCACGGCAAGAAGAGAAGTCACAGGTGTAAACAAGTTGTGGGTCGCAGTATAGTTGCAAAGCGCCATGTTTCCCAAGCCTATGTCCGCTGGCTAAATTACCGGGCACCGTTGGGCTGACAGTCTGTAAGGATTAATCCGACATTACCGCAATTTCGAGGCTCTAATCGGCCATTTTCATGGGAAATTCGACCGTATCCGCTCCGACGACGTTGCCAGAAATCGATTCAGAACTGATCAAATCATCACCGTGGCGGTGGTGGCGGCAACAAATGCCGGTCACGGAACAGTGGGCCTATTTCGATCACGCCGCTGTCGCACCCTTGCCGCTGCCAGCGGTCCAAGCGATCCAGAAATACACTTCCGAAGCGTCGCAGAGTGGTGACATGCTTTGGCCTCAGTGGGCCGCTCGATGCGAACATCTGCGGTCTTTGATCGCCGAGATTCTCAATGCTAACGACCGGGAAATCTGCCTGGTCCCTAACACCACCACCGGGATCAACCTGGTCGCGGAGGGTTTTCCCTGGCAGGCCGGCGACAGTGTCGTCCTTCCCGAGGGTGAATTCCCCAGCAACCTATTTCCTTGGCAAAACCAGCGTTCACGCGGTGTCGACGTCCGAATCGTACCAAGACGTGACGGCCGCGTTGAAGTGGATGACTTGATGGAACGTGTCGATGAATCGACGCGAATCATCGCCGTCAGCTGGGTCGGATACGCCAGCGGTTATCGCGTCGACATCGAACGACTGGTCGAGGAAGCCCATCGTCGAGGCGTCTTTGTCTTTCTGGATGCGATCCAAGGATTGGGGATGTACCCCCTCGATCTCGCTACGACTCCCGTCGACTTTTTGGCCGCTGACGGCCACAAATGGTTGCTCGGCCCCGAAGGCGCCGGCGTTGCGATGATCGCGGCGCGGCACCTGGAGACACTACGGTGCTGCAACGTTGGGTGGGGCAGCGTCAAGAACTCACACAACTACTCAAACCCTCAAATGGATCTTCGCGAAGCCGCATCTCGATTCGAGCCTGGATCAGCAAATATGGTCGGGATGACCGGCTTGGCCGCCAGCGTGGAGATGTTCTGTCAAGTTCGACGCACTCACGGCCCAAACGCAATCGAACACCGAGTCGTTGGCCTGGCCGATCAATTGGTTCAGAGTCTTGGTCGTTTAGGGATTCGAACTCGTTTCCCCGTTGATCCGGCCTGTCGCAGTGGGATCGTGACCTTCGAAGTTCCAAATTGCGATCCTGCGGAAGTCCGCAAGCGAGCGATTGCGGAAAAGGTCGTCGTGAGCTGCCGTGATGGTGGAGTACGCGCGAGTATTCACGCCTACAATGACACGGATGATCTTCAACGGCTGACCGATGTGATCGCCAACTTGTGAACGACTTTGGAAGTCACCCATCGCCGCACCTCTCATGATGTGACGTTGTCCAAAGGGCCAACGACTAGAAAAAGATAAGCCCGCATGTCTCAACCCGCGCATTCAACGCATCGGACTGCTGTTTACACCGGTTCGTTTGATCCGGTCACGCTCGGTCATCTACACATCATTCAACGCGCAGCTCCGCTATTTGATCGATTCATCATCGGGATCGGGATCAACGCTGACAAACAGTCTCTGTTTGAGCCCAAAGAGCGAGTCGAATTGGTCAAGACTGTTACCGGAGATTTGGAAAACATCCAGGTGGAAGTCTTCACGGGATTGGCCGTAGACTTCGTTCGCGAAATGGATGCCCGGGTGATGGTTCGAGGCATTCGCCCTTTGACGGACATTGCCGGTGAGTTCACGATGATGATGGCGAATCGTCAGCTCGATCCGGAAATCGAGACGGTCTTTCTGATGGCTTCCGAACGATATTCCCACGTCAGCAGTTCGCTATTGAAGCAGATTGCTGCCGTCAGCGATGACGATCAACAGTTGGCCAAATTCGTTCCCGAAGAGATCATCGCTCCGCTTCGTGAACGCCTGGCTCGGTAAGTGCCAAACGGCTTGTTGTGACAATCAACTAAGCGGCTTTACGGTCCTGTTTCGGTGGCTGAATCGCTCGACTGCTCGCCCGGTCGATGCGGCGGCGCGGTCGCTGTTCAGGCTCCATCTTGTCGAAGAGGGTACCCATCAATCTTGGGTGGTAGCACACGTAAGCCCAAGAAAGCCCGACGGCGGCGGAACCGAAGAGGTCGCTCAGAAAGTGCGTGTTTCCGTGCAAGCGTTGCAGCATCGTCCCGACACAAATGACCGTGAACATCCAACGGCCGCGTGGCAACACAATCCACAGGCCGACGGTCAAGGCCGTTGCCGTAGCTAACGTGGCACTGGGGAACGATCGCGTGCTGCTGTCAAACGTTGCCACTTGACTGAGTGTCCAATCAAATGACCAGATCCAGGCAAAGTCGTAACTTGCCAGATCGAGATTGACCATCGTCGGTCTAGGTCGAAGCACGAATGTCTTTGTCAACGTCGCGACAGCACCAGCGCCCAAAGCCAAAGCAGCAAGCCGGGGCACATGCCAACGTTGTCGCGGAGCGAGCAGAATCACGCTGACCAAAATCAAAAAGATGCCGCTTCCATGTGCATACATCAGCGAGATATCCAGCGCGTCGGCAATCTCGTTGGGAAGCTGATTGTGTGAAAACCATCTCGCCAGTGGCACATCAAAGAGTGTTGCCATTGGAGCCATCAATAGGCAAATCCCAGCCATCCACAGCAGGCTTGCCATTTTAAATTGGGCAGCTTGATCGTTCCGCGACTGGATCCGCTTTGAGGAGACAATCGCTGGCTTACTCAGTCTCGGTTTTTCACCCAACTTCACGCTGCTATTGACGGTCGCTGATGTTTCGGCCTCCACCGTTCGACGCAGGATCGCTGACTCATTGAGGATCTCCGATTCGGTGCTCAACGCGAGTTCATGCCCCATCCCTGATGATTTCCCCATCGCTGATGCTTCGCCCTTTGCAGGGTCATTGGGAGTCGATGACATCTTTGCTCACCATTATCAGAACGCGGAGGCATGCGATGAAACACATTGCGATCAGATGGCGTTAAAAGACCATCCGTCGACGGGGCGGAGCGTAAGCAATCTGAATCGTTCAACGGAAGAGAAGAAACCAGCTGCGGATTGAGTGATCACGAACACGACACATCACTCTTCGATACATGCTCGAATCATAATTGAGTTTGATTCACTATTGAGTTTCACAGCCACGCTCGACCAACCGCTGGAACGGACGTTCGCTCATGAATTCCTGTTGTCCGTGATTCATTGAGGCATCCTCGCCAAGAACCGCTCGTGATTCCCCACTTCGGGGTTGTGTTCGTTGCATCTGCGTGGCTACAAGCGACCGGCGAAATTTATTGCCGTCCGATTCCCTGACCACTCAAACTTTGAACGATTTGAAGATGTTGTTATCCCAAATCCGGTTTGCGTCGCTCGCGTTGCTTGTCTCGCTGCTTGCTTCCGTCAATTTGATCGCTCAAGTCCCCACGCGTGATCAAGTGGACGAAGCGATGTCGGTTGAGCTTCCGAACGATCCTGCTGCAATCATCGCCGTGGTCGGCAAAACGCCGATCCTGCTCGGCGACGTGCTCCCGAAAGTCGATGCACGTATTCAAGAAGTGACTGAGAAGTCCGGACAAGCGATACCGGAAGACCAACTACATTTTGCCCGAGTCAACTTGATTCGCGGTTCGCTCGTTCAGGCCGTGCAAAACAAGATGATGCGTGAATCCTTCCTGTTGGATCAGGTGGGAACGCAAGCCGCCGACAAGCTGGCCGAGGCAGAGGAAACTCTGGCTACACGAGCCAGGCAGATGTTCTTCGAAAGCGAATTGCCCGAGTTAAAGAAACAGTACAAAGTCGATGACCTTACCGAGCTCGACAAATTGTTGCGGGCGAAAGGATCGTCGCTCGCGGCACGTCAGCGTGACTTTATCGATGCGATGCTTGGCCACCTCTATATCCGCAGCAAAGTAGAGCGTGATCCGGAAGTCTCCATCATGGAGATCAATGAGTACTACCACGTGAACTCGAAAGACTACGAGCGTCCCGAACGAGCTCGCTGGGAACAATTGAGTGTTCTGTTCTCAAATTTCCCCTCAAAGAAAGAAGCCCAAGAGAAGATTTGGGAGATGGGACGCGAGGCCTATTTCGGGGGCAGCATGGAAGCGGTCGCTCGCGAAAAAAGCCAGGAACCGTTTGCCAAACAGGGCGGTGTGCATGACTGGACGGCCAAGGGATCGTTGGCGAGCGATGCTCTAAATGATGAAATCTTCCGGATTCCGTTGAATGCGATGAGCGAGATCGTCGAGGACACATCCGGACTTCACATCGTTCGCGTGTTGGAGCGACAACAAGCGGGCATGATCCCGCTCAGCGAAGTGCAAGACGAGATTCGAAGCAAGATTCGTCAAGAAAAAATCAGTAAGTCGCAGAGGAAGGTGATGGAGGACCTGGCCAAACGAATCCCCGTTTGGACGATGTTCCCGAAGGACCTCCCCGAATCCAAGCCGTTGCCGCCGAGCATCGCGCGACGACAAGCCGGCAAGATCCGATAGCGAGAGTTGCGATGCATTCGGATCGTCCGGTGAAACTTCGAACACGACGTCGCTTCCTGCTGGGAGTCATGGCGACCGCTTTTGCCGCCGTCGGTCCAGGCTGCGGACAGTTGCGATATCGACTTCGCAACGATGTGCCAGAGACTTTCGTTCCTAATCCGATCGAACTGCCGCCCGCAAACGACACATTCGTTTGGTCGCAGGTCGTCGACGCGGTGGACGATTATTTCCGAATCTCTCGTGAGCAGCCCGTTCAAAACTCCAACGGGATTCTGCTTGATGGGCACATCGAAACGTCTTATCGCGTGGGTGCTTCGCTGCTGGAACCGTGGCGGAAAGACAGCACCAAAGGCTTTGAACGGCTGCAGAGCACGTTGCAGTCGATTCGGCGGCGCGCGACCGTTGTCGTTCGACCACTAGGTGAGGGCTACACGCTGGAAGTCGTCGTCCAGAAAGACCTGGAGGATACCGATCGCAGTCAGTATTCGACGGAATCGACCGCCACGATGCGACATGATGGAACCGTCGTGCGAACGGACGATAACTACGACGACAGCCCCCAAACGCTGGGTTGGATTCCGCTAGGACGTGACACTTCGTTAGAGCAGGTAATCTTGCGAGACATTTTCGGTCGTATCACTCAGGCGGACAGTGGCAAGCTGTTTCATTCCAAGTAAACCTTGGGAAAATCAAACCGCTTCGCGAAAACGGTATAACCGTTAAGCTTTGAACCGAAAGCGGAGACAGCTGGAAAGGACCGTTCGGCAGCACTAATCTCCACCCAGGCCGTCGCCGATATCCACACCGGGCCGAAACGAAAGACTCGTTTGGCCACCATGCTCACCCGGAATCTCTTTCCGCCCCCAGCAACAAGGATGCTCATGTTCGGCGCGATGCCCCGCAAAATGGATTTCCATCAGCTTTGTGAGACCGTCGAAACACGACTGTGTGAATTGGGGCATCTTGAGCCCCAACAGTTCCCGATGACGCAACGAGAAGTGGTCCGCGGGGGAAAGTCCGTTGGTGTTTACTTCTGCGTTCATGGTCCGCGTAGCGTGAAACTGACGGCGATCTGTGACTTTGATCACAAGACCGTCATCTTTTATGGAAGCGATGGCATTCGAAAAGACAGCATCCAAGTCAATATCGCGGCGCCAAAACTGACCGCCGCATAAAGTTCTCATCCAGATCTGAGCACGCGTTTTGCAATCGCGGTTGACGTTCAACACTCACGCGGATTAAACGCCGTGTATGTTCCGCGTCCTTGCGTTTTTATCGTTTTGCCTGTGCTTGGTCGGCTGTCGCACGACAGCCGAAATGCACGTATGGCAACCACCTCAGTTGGAATCCACCGTTGGAAAACGTGTGGTCGTTTCAGCCGTCTCGGGGCCGGACGATATCAGCCAACCGCTCAAGGAACAGTTAATCGCTTCAGCACCTTCGGATGCGGGACGAGCCGTTTCGATCATTGATGCGGCCAAGCTGCCACGCAACGAGACGATCCAACTTGTCTCCGCCGTCGACGTCGAATCGAATGATCTGGCGACGGCCTCGCTTTCACGTTCGGCGGGTGCCGACTACGTGTTGCGAGGAGAAGTCCTTCCACATCGCGGAGCAACGGGAGAGGTCGACGTGGAGATGCCACTCCGAGTCTCCTGGAGACTCTTGTCGTTGCACGGCGAAGGAAGCGCTTCAGGGATGCCGATTGTCGTTGATCAGGAATCCCTCTTGGATCGCTATCCTGACCTCGGATTTGTGCCCAATCCAAACGATCAATTAGTCACCGGCGCCGTTCGAGACACGTTTCGATTGTTGTCTCCTTGGATCGATCGTCAAACAGTCACTCTATCGATTCCATACGGATTGCCGGGCAGTCGTGATGTGCGGCGCGGGATCGCCGCTGCCAGAGGAGGACGTTGGGGAGAAGCCGAGTCAATCTGGACGTCCGTTCGCGTGCGTCATCCCACCAACGTGTCCGCCCTGCACAACTTGGCCCTCGCCGCTGCAGCCGCACAAGACTTTTCCCGAGCCAAACAACTCGCAAGACGTTCGATTCGTTTGAGTCCCACGTCGTTGCACAAGAAAACACTCGTGTGGATCGAGCTCATGCAGCGAGACTATCACGAAGCATTCGGATTGCCCGATCCGCCCGAAGGGTGGTTCATTGCGAAGAGAAGGTAGGGGACATAGAGGTTTAGGTGTTTAGGCTGTAGGGGTTTAGGATTTGTCGATCGACACCCCCAATCCCAAAAACCTAATCGCCTCCAGCCTAAACACCTATAACCTTCCTCAGCTCGGGGTCGTTTAGCGTGTTGGCGATCAGAGCGGCTCCGTCGAAGCACTGGTCTTTGGTATGTTCGCTTGGGACAGCAACAGCGATCGCGTTTGCAGCAACAGCTGCGGCGCAGCCGTTGCCGCTGTCTTCCAACACGAGCATTTGTTCGGGCGGGATACTGAGCTTTTCCGCTGCCATGAGATACATCTGCGGATCCGGTTTGCCTCGCGTTACATCGTCACCGGTTAACACAAAACTCAACTCATCCTTCCATGGCATCGGACCGATCAAGACTTCGACAAACTTGCGACGACTACTTGTGGCCAATCCGAATGGAAGCCGCTGGTCGCGAAATGTCTGAATCATCGATTCCACACCGGGCATCTGTTCAACGCCCTGTTTCAACAGCTCGGTGAAAATCTCATCGCTTTCTGCCAAGAGATCTTCCGCAGTATCGTCGAGTTCGTGCAGATCGATCATCTGTTGAACCGCCGCAACACCTACTCGCCCCATCATGCGACTCTGCAATTCTTTGCCGTAGCGATATCCACGGCGTTTCAAAACCGTATCGCCGACTTCCCAGTACAAGCCCTCGGTTTCGAACAGCAGGCCATCCATATCCAATGCGACGCCTCGGATCGTTCGTTCGGTCAAATCATTCACCTCGATTGGCGGTTATTCTCGCAAGCCTTCTTCGACCTGTGGCAAATCCTCGAGTGACTCGAGACTAAACAGATGCAAGAAGCGTTCAGTTGGGTAGTAGTGCGGAACGGGACGACCACCCTCGTCGGGTTGCCTTCGTTCGATGCGAAGTAACTGACGTCGAACGAGTTGACTCAGCAAAGCGTTGCTTTCACGTCCACGTTGATCTTGGACTTTTTGCGCCGTGATCCCGGGTTGATAGGCGACCAAAGAAAGAACTTCGATCGCCATCTGACTGAGTCTCGCTTCACGGACCTTGCCAAGGAAAGATCGTTTCGTCTGTTCGACAGCGGGAGCGATGGTCATGCGAAAACCGAGTTCATCGCGAATGATCCGCAAAGCTTGATCCTCAGCTTGATACGAATCATTTAAACGTTCGATCAGTTCGATGACTTCATCCGGAGTAACGCCGCGCATCAGTGAAGCGAGTCGCTGTTCGGACAGCGGTTTGTTCTCGGGGTGCCCGACGAATAGAGCTGCTTCGACGATCGCTTCAGGAGTAACGACTGCGGCCGTCTCTTCCGATGCTTCCGTTTCCAAATCATCAACCGCATCGGCATCGATGGGATCCGCTGCATCTGTCGTTACATCTGAGTCTTTAGCATCGGGATCCTGTTCGGCCGCGACTCGCGCGTACGCCGCCCCTAAGTCATCGAGAGATAACTCTTCCTCCAGAACCGCTTCATCATCGATTTCCAGATTGTCCGCGAACGCGCCTTCTTCCGCAAAGACGACCTCGTTGGCGCCGCCGCCTTCGTCCGTGACGCGTGCTTGATCCGCTGACTGTTCACTCTCGCTCACATCTGGCTCGGACTCGCCGCCGTCGTCATTGCGACGCTCGTCAGATCTTGGGTGATCGTCCATGCGAAACCCGAGGCAATCAAAGGTGATAGAACGGAAGCAATGTTATGAAGTTTAAAAGATCTAAACCCATTCCTGGGTGGTCGGCTTCACGACGACTTCAGGCACGTTGGCACGCGGTGGAAGCTCACAGATCGTCTTGACGACCGACGCGATGTCTTCCGGTTGCAGGATCGAAGCGCGGTGTTCATCACTCACTGGATTGGGGCGTTTATCCAGGATTGGTGTATTCACTTCACCGGGATAGACGTTGGTAATCCTCACGCCTTCATTACGAACTTCGTTGGAAACGGCGGTTCCCAGAGCCGTCATGGCAAACTTACTGGCGCAATAGACGACACCGCCCAATGAAATCGCGCGTTTTCCGGCGACAGACGAAATATTGACAATCAGTCCGTCCTTTTTGGCTCGCATTGCCGGCAGCACTTGATGCATGCACTGGTACGCGCCGGTTGCATTGATTGACAACACACGTTCCCAGTCCTCTGGCAACATTTCGGCCATCGAACGGTTTTGAATGTTGATTCCTGCACTGTTAACCAGAATGTCCACCTCGCCCACGTTACCGCGAATGTCTTCGAAGAACGCCGCGATGCTGGCGGAATCAGCGACGTCGATCGCGTGTGTTCGGATCGAGTGTTGGCTCGTGACGGACTCTGATAATTCGGTGAGCGGTTCGACTCGCCGTCCACCCACGGTGACCTTGCACCCGGCCGCGGCGAGCGATTTTGCGATGCCGGCACCGATACCCGTTCCGCCGCCGGTAATGGCAACCACTTTGTCTGCTAATGAACTCACTCTGTTACTTCCTTCAGGTTGCGATTGGATAGACGCTTACCAGAACGTTACGATCTTGGTGCGGCCGGCACCGGAAAACGGCCGAGTTTACCGACAGGTCTGCTTTGCGCGAACCAATCACGCGATACAAATCGCGGTCGTACGAATCAGATCTCATGCAGGGAGCTTGAATGAGCGTCGTTACCAAGAATCCATGGTCGATCGAAGATTCACGGAAGCTCTACGAAATCGAACGTTGGGGCGACGGCTACTTTCATGTTTCCGAGGATGGCGACCTGCAGGTTTCCCCCGATCGCGATCCGTCGTCCGCAATCGATCTCAAGAAACTGATTGAGCAGCTACAACATCGTGGGCTGGCGCTACCGATCCTGCTTCGATTCAACGGGATTCTTCGCGACCGATTGAAACGGATGCACGATGCGTTTTCGATCGCGATCGAGGATCACGATTACACCAATCGATATCGGTCCATCTATCCGATCAAAGTCAATCCACAGCGGGATGTCATTCAACAGGTTATCGAATACGGACGTGAATACGGATTCGGTGTCGAAGCCGGAAGTAAACCGGAATTGCTCGCCGTCGTTGCGATGACCGATCCGCAGATGCCCATCATCTGCAACGGATTCAAAGATAATGAGTTCATTCGAATGGCGTTAATGGCTCAACGCTTGGGACGAACCGTCATTCCGGTGGTCGAAAAAATCTCCGAGCTGGATCGAATCCTGGAGCAGTCCGAGCAACTGGGCGTTCGGCCGACGATCGGCATGCGTGTAAAACTCGCCGCTCGCGGTTCAGGCCGTTGGGAAGCGAGCGGTGGATACCGCAGCAAGTTTGGTCTGACCGTGGCCGAAATGCTGACGCAATTCGAGCGACTGACAGATCTCGACATGGGCGATTGCTTCAAACTGTTGCATTTTCATGTCGGAAGCCAGATTGGGAACATCCGACGATTGAAAACAGCGATCGTTGAAGCAGCTCGCGTTTATGTCGAATTGCATCGTCGCGGTGCTGGACTGGAATACCTGGATGTTGGCGGTGGACTGGCGGTCGACTATGACGGCAGTGGAAGTGATTCCGATTCGAGCATGAATTACACACTGCAAGAATACGCGAACAATGTCGTCTTCCACGTGCAGACGGTTTGCGACGATGCAGGCGTGCCACACCCGCAATTACTTTCCGAGAGTGGACGCGCTGTTGCCGCGTATCACAGCATCCTGGTTGTGGAGTCTGTTGAAATCACTTCGCAAGGCAACGTCCAAGCAGTCCCTATCCCCGCAACAGGTGACGATCCTCAGCCCTTGCAAGATCTTTGGATGGCTTATGAGTATCTGAAAATTGAAAACATGCGTGAAGCGTTTCACGACGCACAGCTGGCTTTCGATATGACGATGAGTCTGTTCAGCGGCGGCTCCTTGACGCTCGAACAGCGTGTTGCCGCCGAAAACTTGTACTTCGCTATTTGCCATCAGATCCGGTCACTTGTCGCGAGTGTGGATGACCCGTCCGAGGACTTTAAAGACTTGGATCGCATGCTCTCGGACATTTACTTCACCAACTTTTCGTTGTTCCAATCGGCTCCAGATGCTTGGGCCATTGAGCAGTTGTTTCCGATCATGCCACTGCATCGATTGGACGAACGTCCGACGCGACCGGCAGTTTTAGGCGACATCACTTGCGACAGTATGGGCAAGGTCGACCAGTTCGTTTGTCGCCAGACCCATGGGCGTACGGTGTTGTTACATGAAGCTCGCAAAGCAGAACCCTACTGGTTGGGCATGTTCTTGGTTGGAGCTTATCAAGAGATTCTCGGTGGCCTGCACAACTTGTTCGGTGACACACACGCCGTGCATATCGACGTTGAAGAAGGTGCTGCAACCGTTCGTTCGATCGTCAAAGGCGATACCGTTCGAGAAGTCTTGGGGTACGTTCAGTACGAAGACCGTGAACTGGTTCGAAAACTGCAATCGGCTGTCGAGCAAGCGATCCAGGAGGGTGTGATCGATCACCGCCAAGCCGGAGAGACGGTCGCGTTCTACGAAAATGCCCTGGGGAAATATACGTACCTCACGCAATAACCCCGACCACTCATCGGGCCTGCGGTCGCCGATTCGCCAATGCGCCGATGCGCCGACAGTCGCGATGAATCCCTGTCCTTGGCTCGCAAAGACGCCCAATCCCGCGTTTGATCGAAGGCCGCGTTTGATCGAACCCGCTTTTGATCGAAACTCGCTCGTTGAGGCACCCATGCCTCACAAAGGCGGGCTCCGTCAGTGGACCTCCATTACTCTTGTTGAGTGTTCTGGTAAGCTAGAGGCAGACAAATCACTGGGACGAAAGCAGGGGAATGCAACCGTTCATGATCGCCTACTCACCCATCAGTACATGGTTGATCACGCTCGTTTGGGCTGCTCTACCGGTCAAAGTGCAAACCAACTCCGGTCAAGTCATCGAAGGAGATTTGCAACGTTTCAAGAATGAGTCTGTCGTGTTGTCTCAAGGTGGCAGCACGGTTGAAATCATGTATGACGACATCGCCACGCTGACGCCCGAAGAAGCGGAGGTGCAAACACCGCCAAAGTATCGCGTTACCTTGATCGGTGGTTCCAAGATCCAAGCACAAGCAGTGCGAGTCACGGATAGCGACCTAGTCGTCGAACCACGTCGCCAAAACCCCGTGCGGATTCCGCTTCGACAGGTCAAAGCGATTCGCTTTCGTCCGCCTTCAAATAACACGGACGCCGCTTGGTTTGGCAATTTGGAAAAAGAGAGCCGTGGCGATTCGCTCGTTATCCGTCGTCCCGGCGATGTACTCGATTCGCAACAAGGCGTTGTCGTTTCCATCGATAGCGATGCCGTGAAGTTCGACATTGAGGGGACCGTGGTGAACGCTCCGATCGATCGCTTGGAAGGCTTAATCTTTGGCGGAAGCAATTCGGCCGTGGATTCGGCTGACATCCAAGTGATGGACGTTTATGGGTCACAATGGACTGCTTTGGCGATCGCACCAAGTGAAGGCGAGCAACCGCTTCAAGTCATGTTGACCGAATCCTTGAAGCACGAAATCCCGCTCTACCAAGTCGCCTCGGTGCGTTGGAGCGGCGGTGTTTCCTTCCTGGCCGAGATGGAGCCGGCGTCGGAAAAACTGCAGACCTATTTCGAGACCAACGTCGACAGCAAGCTTCTAGACAGCTTCTTCGGAATTCGCCCGACCGATGAGCAGAATCTGACTATGTTTGGAGGATCGGACGCTGAATACCGGATCGAACCGGGATACCGTCTGGCAGCCGGAGCCGTGGAACACGATTCGGAAAATGGCGGCGGGGAAGTGACGGTCCGACTGAAACTCGATGGAAAAGTCGTTTGGGAAGAATCGATCGCTCCTTCCCAGCCAAGGGGGTTCGAATTGCCGCTGAAAGAGGCTCGCCGCTTGTCCATCGAGGTAGACAGCAGCAAAGACGGCGATCTGGGAGACCGCGTCAAGCTGATTCGCCCACGCTTGCTAAAATAGACCTGTGAAGGCTGAAACCGGAATCGTCGAGAGGTCCGAGAATTGATTGGTAAACGTCATCGGACACTCACGACATGGGCACCAGGATCGAAAGTGACGTTTCCGTCGCAGCTCCGTCGCCCACTTTTCTGGTTGACTCCGGGGCAACGTAAATGAGGCGTTGGTCATTCGCCTGACTTCAAGGAGTTCGTTTTGAAACCGATCTATTTGGCCGTCGCTTGCGGCGGTTTGATGCTCTCGTCGTTGTTCGCAACAGAGCCTACCGATCTGGATCCAATTCTAGAGCAGGGTGAAAAAGACCGGATCGCGGCGATCGCCACGGCGAAGCCGTCGGCCGTCGCCGTCTTCGTTCCCGGCGGTGCGGGCGGTGGCAGCGGTGTTCTGATTTCGCCCGATGGTTATGCCCTGACCAACTTTCACGTGACCAGCCCAGCCGGTTCCTTCATGCGATGCGGTCTCAGTGATGGACGCATTTACGACGCGGTCATCGTGGGCATCGATCCGGTGGGCGACTTGGCGATGATTCGATTGCTCGGACGCGATGATTTTCCTTACGCTGAAATGGGAAGTAGTCGTGCGGCCAAACCGGGTGATTGGTGCATGGTCATCGGCAACCCGTTCCTGCTCGCCTCCAATCTGCAACCAACGGTCACATGGGGCATTCTCAGCGGTGTCGGTCGTTACCAGTACCCATCTGGCACGCTGCTTGAATATGGCGACTGCTTGCAGACCGATGCATCGATCAATCCGGGTAACTCAGGCGGTCCGATCTATGACGCCAAAGGACGCGTCATCGGGATCGTCGGTCGAGCCTCTTTCGAAAAACGCGGCCGTGTGAATGTTGGCGTCGGCTACGCGATTTCGATTAACCAAGCGAAGAATTTCCTTGGTTATCTGCGAAGCGGCCGAATTGTTGATCATGCAACATTGGGCGCAACGGTCGTCACCGATCCGGATGGCGGCGTTGTTGTTTCAAACATCTTGGACAACAGCGACGCATATCGACGTGGTCTTCGCTACGGCTCTGAGATTTTGGAAATCGACGGCCGCATCGTCCAAACCGCCAACGATGTTCAGAACATTCTCGCGACGTTCCCTAACGATTGGCGAGTCCCCATGTCCTTTCGACAGGATGGAAAAACGACCAACACGTTGGTGCGTTTGCGAAGCGTGCACTTGCCCGACGAACTGCTAAAGAAAATGTCGGGAGCATTGCCGCCGCCCCCACCACGTCCGCAACCAAAGCCTGATGAAGGCGACGAAGAAAAGAAGAGCGAAGAAGGCGGGGAGAAGCCAAAGCTGGGCGAAGATCCGCACAAGATGCTTCCAGGACTCGCGAAACCGAAATACCCAAAATCAGTTCAAGCTCAGTTGATCGAACGTGAAGGCTACGCCAATTACCACTTCAACAATGTCCAACAGGAACGGTTCATCAACGCGCTGCGTGAACAATCACCGGGAGGAAAGGCTGACGAGAAAGTCGGCTGGGTGATCGAAGCCGAAACGGAAGGGGAGCCAAAGCGAAACGTGCAGATTCGAGTCGATGCCGAACAAACGGTCATGGTGTTGGGCAATGAAACGTTCGAGGCCGATGCGCGAGGCAAGCTGTACGACGAAGTAACCGATGGCTCACCCGCCGGAATCCTACCGGCCTTGGATGCCTGGAGACGCATGATCGAACGCGGCACGAAGAAGTTCGGCGAGTCTTACTACCTGGGCTCCATGCCCTTGGGTGGCCAACGGCCGCTGCGGGATTGCATGATCGGGATTGATGGTGAATTAGAAATCCGTTGGCTCACACATCCCGAGAGTCGCTTGGTCGAAGCTGTCGAAGTGTTTGCCGATCGTGACGAAGACCCGGCCGAGCTTTGGGTGATGCGTGAGAATGAGGGCGATGAGACGCCCACGGGCTTGGATTTGAGGTACGGCGTGGACAGCGTTTTGAAACTGAAAATCAAGTCCTGGGAAAGCATTGCGTCGGACGCAGAAGTATCCGAAACGACGGACGCAGAGGAGACAGACGAATGAGGCCATTGCTGACGTTGCTGTTTGCTTTCGTATCCTTGTTTGCATGCCATGCAGAACCGCCCTTGGATCAGTGGGCGCGTAATGGCCAACAGCGTGTTGTCAAGATTTATGGTGCCGGTGGTTTGGCGGGACTGGAAGCCTATCAGAGTGGCATCTTGGTTTCTCCAGACGGTCACGTTGCAACAGCGTGGAGCTACGTGCTCGATGTCGAACCGATTGTCCTGCTCGATGATGGGCGTCGCTTCGAATCCAAGATCGTTGGTTTTGAACCGTCACTCGAACTGGCCGTGCTTAAGATCGACGCGACGGACTTGCCATTCTTCAAAATCGAAGAAGGCCTTGAGTTGCAATGGGGCGACCCAATCTTGGCGATCAGCAACCTGTTCAATATTGCGACCGGCAGAGAACCGGCCAGTGTGATGCAGGGAACCATTGCCGCGATCAGTGACCTGGATGCGCGTCGTGGGACGTTCAAAACGCCCTATCGCGGTAAGGTGATGATCCTGGATCTGATCGCCAACAACCCGGGCGCGGCCGGGGGAGCCGTCATTGACGCGGAGGGTCGATTGATTGGAATGCTCGGCAAAGAGCTTCGTGATTCGGCGACCGGCGTTTGGCTGAACTACTCTATCCCTGCCAGCGTTCTGCGTACGACTATTGGCGACATCATCGCGGGACGCAAGACTTCGGCACCACCGGCGGCCGATGCCATGTTGCCACGCGATCAGTCTCACAATCCAAACGAGCTCGGCATCGTGATGGTTCCCGATGTGTTGGAAACAACGCCGGCGTACATCGACGAAGTGTTACCCGATTCGGCAGCCACTCGCGCCGACCTTCGCCCGGATGATCTGATCCTGATGATCGAAGGCCAACGTGTAGACGGCCAACGGACACTAAGACAAATCTTGCGCACGATCGATCGTCGCGACGATGTTGATGTGACGATTCAACGTGATTCCGAAATCCTACCTGTGGTACTGCGACCGTGAACCTCCCTTTGATCCCTGTCAGGTACTTTGGCTCCCGGCAATTCAGCTACCAAGCAGTGGTGTTTGCGGTCTGCTTGAGTTGTTGCTTGTCGGTGACGAATTGCGCGATCGCACAGCCCGGCGGCGATAGCCCATCGCTTGCGTACCAGGCTGCCATGGCGAAGGCCGTTCGCAACGCCGCGCAAAAAGTGCTTCCTTCGATTGTGACCATCGAGATCATCGGAACCGGCGGTGAGCGAACTGGCGAACTTGAACAAGACGCTCCAACTTCAGGTGTGATCGTCGACCGTGAGGGCTTGATCCTCGCTTCCAGTATCGTGGTCAAGCGACCATCGGCCAGCCTGTTGGTCGTGCTTCCCGATGGGACACGGCATGCGGCAAAAGTCGTTTCCCGAGACCAACATCGTGACTTGGTGCTGCTGAAAATCGACGCCAAAACAGAGCTCGTACCGATCGTTTTGGCCGACGAATTATCGCTTACCGTGGGCCAAACAACGGTCGCGGTCGGTCGCTACGGCGGCAACGCAGCACCAATGGTGAGCCGTGGAGTGCTGAGCGCGATCGGTCGTTTGGATGGGATCGCGATACAAACCGACGCACGTGTTGCACCTTCATTTTATGGTGGTCCGCTGATTGATCTTTATGGCAATGTGCTGGGTGTGCTGATCCCTGCCGTCGCGCAAGGTGGCGCTCAAGATGAAACAGACTGGTACGATTCGGGAATCGCATTTGCCATTCCAGCCGACGTGATCGCAGCCAAGCTCAATCGGCTGAAAGCGGGTGAGGATATCCGCAAAGGTTTGATTGGCATCGTTTCAAAATCGCGCGACCCGTACCAGGATGGCACCGAGATCGCAGCAGTGCGAGTTCGATCGCCCGCCGAGTCGGCGGGTATCAAAGCTGGCGATGAAGTGTTGGAAGTCGACGGACAAAGCGTTCGTCGCCATCTGGATATTCGACAAGCGCTTGGAAGCTTTGACGCTGGCGAAGTCGTCCGGTTGAAGCTTCGTCGAGAGGGTGAGTCCATCGATGTCGACGTCACGTTGGCCGAATCGATTCCGCCGCTAGAGCCACAACGCCTCGGTGTCGTGGTGCGAGAGCAGGTTGTCGCAGGAGATGACGCCTCGTCTCAGGTCGTCGTCGACGCCGTGCTGAGTGATTCACCCGCCGATGGCCAACTCGTTGATGGAGACATCATTACGAAACTGGGACCGGCAAGTGTTGCCGATTTAGCGTCGCTTCGTCGATTACTGATTTCAGCGGCTCCCGAAGCAGAGATTACGGTGACGGTTTTGCGAGAGGGCGAGGACGTCGAATTGAGCGTCACGCCAACATCAATCGGCGGCCCGGTTGCATCCAACGTTCCCGATTCATGGGATCTTACGGAATCGACCGAACCATGGGTGACCGAGAAGATTCAGATTCCCGATTCAGCAAACGCCGCGGCCTTCCTTGCTCCAGCTCGCGACGACGGCGAACCGCTTGCTGGATTGGGCTTACTCGTTCTGCTGCTCAATCCCGGCCAGGATTCGCCCGAAGAGATTCTGAAGAATTGGCCCGAAATGGCGCGTCAAACAGGAGTGGTTGTGTGCGCGATCGCTCCGGAAAACGCACAGCGTTGGCAGCCAAAAGAAATGGAGATCGTTGCGAAGTACGCAGCAGCGGTCATGAAAAAGGCGCCGATTGATCCGGCAGCGGTCGCCATTGCAACCGCCGGATCATTGACGGGTGGAAAAGTCGGCGCTGCGGACTCGATGGCGTTGGCAGTCGCAATCTCGCAGAGCAGCACGTTCTTTGGAGTCGCCGTTTCTTCTGAGTCTCGCCCTCCCGCGATGCGTTTGAGCGAGAATGATCCCGCGGCTTCCTTACAGCTAATGGTTCCTGTCGAGTCCGTCGATGAGATCCCCACATGGGCATCGGCGGTTGAAAAAGCGGGTTACCCGATTGTTCTGGGCGGCCAGCTCGATGGCACGACATTGCTCCGCTGGACACGGTTGCTGCAAGCGATCTAATGCTTGTCGAAATGGGTAGCGATGGCTTTACGTTGGGTTATCCTTTCTCAAGCTTCGTCGAGAGATTGACTCAGCGAAGCTGAAGCTGATTTTTTCCTTCGACCCAAGCGACTTCCCTCAACGATGTGGCCAGCTCTGCAGATCGCCATTGGCCTCGTTTTGCTCGTTGGTGGTGGGGAATTTCTCGTCCGTGGTGCGGCACGACTCGCCGCAGCCTTCAAAATCTCACCGCTGGTCATTGGACTGACCGTGGTCGCGTTTGGAACAAGTGCTCCTGAGCTTGGTGTTAGCCTGCAGGCTGCATTAACCGACAAGCCAGATGTCGCGATGGGGAATGTGATCGGCAGCAATATCATCAACGTGCTGCTGGTCTTGGGCGCTTCCGCCGTGGTGACTCCCCTCGTTGTCTCGAGTCAGTTGATTCGCTTAGACGTGCCGCTGATGATTGCCGCATCCCTTGCAGTCTGGATCATGGGAGCCGATGGGACGGTCAGTCGCGGTGAGGGGATTGCATTGTTTGGAACCCTGCTCGTCTACATCGCCTTTAGTTTTTGGAAGAGTCGCAGCGAGAACAAGAACGTCATCGATGAATTTGCGGCCGAATATGGAGACCCCAAGGAGGGCAAGCTCTGGCTGGATGCGCTTTTTATTCTCGCCGGATTTGTGCTTCTTAAATTCGGGGCCGACTGGCTCGTTAAGGGCGCTGTCACCGTCGCGGAGTGGTTGAACGTTGGTGAATTGGTCATCGGATTGACCGTCGTAGCGATCGGCACGTCGCTGCCCGAAGTCGTCACATCGGTGGTAGCCAGTTGTCGCGGTGAACGAGACATCGCCGTTGGCAATGTCGTCGGCAGCAATCTGTTCAATATTCTCTGCGTGCTCGGGCTAACGAGCATCGTTTCGGATGGCGGTGTTGCCGTCTCGAACGAAGCGATTGCGTTTGACATTCCCGTGATGGTTGCGGTTGCAGTGATCTGCCTGCCCGTGTTCTGGTTGGACGGCGTGATCCAGCGTTATGAGGGATGCTTGTTCCTTCTGTACTACGTGCTGTACACGGCCTTTCTCGTTTTGGCTTCCACGCGACCGGAATGGGGGGACACGTTTGGCAGCGCCATGAAATTCGTTGTGATCCCCGCGACGATACTAACTCTGGGGCTCGCGTTCTTTCAAAAACGACGGACGAGTCAAGGCGAACCGAGCGAGTAGGTTCTCGCTCTTGGTCGTTTTTGTTAGTTGGCAACTCGTTAACAACGATCAGCTGACGAACTCTTCCTCTTCTTCGCCCGTTGGACGAGAGATCTCTCCAGAATCTTCGAGATGACGGACGATGTCGACGATCTTCTGTTGAACACCCTCGACCTCGCTGACACGAACACTGCCAAGATATTCCATCTCTTCTCTTAGATTGTCCGCCGCTCGTGAACTCATGTTCCGCATTACTTTTTCTTGCAATGCTTGGCTGGCACCCTTGAGCGACATCGCCCACTGAGCCGTCTCGACGTTTTTCAGTAGCGACTGAATGTCTCGATCGTTCAGTTTGCTGATGTCTTCGAACACGAACATCAATCGTCGAATTTCGTCTGATAACTCTGGATCCTCACGTCCAAGCGACTCCATGATGGTTCGCTCGATCGATCGCTCGCAAACGTTCAAGATTTCGGCGACAGACTCGACACCGCCGGTCGCGCTGTGCTGTTGATTGACCATGCTGCTCAGACGCATCTCCAAGCCGTACTCCAACTCGGCGACGGCTTCCGGGCTCGTTCGACCGATCGTTGCGACGCGACGAATCACTTCCAACTGTTTGTCTGGCTCGAGCCCCGACATCACTTCCGCTGCGTAATGTCCGGGCACATGGCTGAGCAACAACGCGATCGTTTGGGGATGTTCATCACCAATGAACTGCAACAATGTTTGGGCATCAACCTTTTTGACGAAGCCAAACGGCATGGCTTCGATGGTCTGCTGCAGGTTGCCAATCATCTCGCTGGCATCCCGGCCCATCGCCTCCTTGATCAGCTCTTTGGCACGTTCCAGTCCGCCGGGGCTGGCGAGAAGCGAACTTGCTTTGCTGGTCAGGAATTCGGCGATCACGATTTCCTGGTCATCACCACCCACCGAGTCGGTCTGGGCGATGTGAATGCTGATCGCCTCGATGTAGCGAGGCGGCAATCGCCCCATGATGTCCGCCGCCGTCTTGGTCGGCAGGCTCATCAGCAGAACGGCCGCTTTTTTGAGGCCGATTTCGTCGAATCCTTTAATCACCGACATGCCGCTTTACTGAATCGGGTGGAAAGACCAAAAATGGCGGGCCCCCATGGCCCTCCATTCGGTCCTTATCGGCTCAATCCGCGTCCAACTGCCCCAAGCGAGCGGCGGATTCCGGTTGTAGCGTTTGTCGAC
Source organism: Planctomycetota bacterium (assembly GCA_039179795.1). Lineage (GTDB taxonomy): Bacteria > Planctomycetota > Planctomycetia > Pirellulales > Pirellulaceae > Rubripirellula. The sequence goes on from JBCDEM010000043.1 coordinate 41,654, forward strand.
ACCCAGTACGGCATGCTCCGCATGCAAGTAAATCGCGCTGCTGATGATTCGACGTGACCTCGGTTCGTCGCTCGCGGTAGGAAGACACACTCCAGGCTCTCGACAAAGGACAGGCCTTCCCAACTGGAGAATCCTTCGCTATTCTTCCGAATTCGATTGAAACGTTGCGAGCCCCGAGATGGCGTTCCTGGTGCATGGTTGGCCGGGATTTCCGGGTTTTGGATAGCCCAGTCTCGGATGCCTTTGCAAACTCCCTCCCATTGGATGTACGAAGCGGATCGGTCAGATGAGTAAAGGTAAAAGTAAAGTTAAAACTCACAAGGGAACCAAGAAGCGTTTCCGCCTGACCGCGAAAGGCAAAGCGATGCACCGCAGCAGCGGCACGAGCCACTTGGCTCAAGCTCTGTCATCCAAGCGACGTCGCAACCTGCGTGGCACCACTTCGGTGGATCCATGCATGGAGCCGACGATCCGGGCTGCCTTGAACGGTTACAGCAACTAGATCGAAAGTTCTTTTTTGAATGCCGAGTGCTCGATACTCGGTTTCTTCATCACTTCTTGGAATGTCATTTCCATTCGGCTGGGTAAAACGTCGCGGACGCATCACGCGGGCCGCGGGACCTGAGTCGGAAAACATCAATACTTCATCGTCACAGGTTCACGAGAGGAACGTCACCGATGCGTACCACGACCGGTTCGGCAAGAAATAAGTCAAAGAAGCGCCTGTTTAAACGCGCAAAAGGTTACCGCGGAGGACGTGGGAATCTGACACGCACGGTCAAGGAAACGCTGATCCGAAGCGGCCAATACGCTTTCCGCGATCGCCGCACCAAGAAACGTGAGTTCCGCAAACTCTGGATCACCCGTTTGAACGCCGCGACGCGTCAACATGGTCTGCGTTACAGCGAGTTCATTCATGGGTTGAAAGTGGCTGGTATTGAATTGGACCGCAAGACGCTGTCGGAAATGGCGATTCATGACGAAGCCGGCTTTAAAGACGTTTGCGACAAAGTGAAAGAAACACTCGCCAACGCCTCGTAATCGATAGCCTGCACCAACGATGTCCCTGCAGCAATTTTTGACAACGCTCGATGCCCTAGAGGGCGAAGCGATCGGTGCGTTCGATTCGGCTCAAGATTCGGACGCGCTCGAAGCTGCTCGGGTGAAATACTTGGGCCAGAAAAGCGGGGCCCTCAAAGACGTCCAGAAGATGATGGGGTCGATCGATAAATCCGATCGGCCAGCGGCAGGCAAACGGCTCAACGAGTTCAAGGGAAAACTGCAAGCTGCTTTCGACGACGCCAAGGAGCGAATGGGGGAAGGAGAGACGTCCTCATTTGACCCGACGTTCGACCCCACGCTGCCAGGCATTCGTCCAGCCATCGGTCACGTCCATCCGATCACACAGACGATCTCGCACTTGACGGAGATCATGGGGCGAATGGGCTTTGAAGCGGCAGAAGGCCCTGAGGTTGAAGACCCGTGGCACAACTTCGTCGCGCTGAATATTCCAGAGGACCATCCCGCTCGCGATCCGCTCGATAACTTTTATCTCGCGACCGCTGCAGCTTCTTCGGATGATCGTTCGGCTGAAGGCAGTCAACTGTTGCGAAGCCAAACGAGCACGGTTCAGATTCGAGTGATGGAGAAGCAGAAGCCGCCCATCAGGATCATTTCTTTGGGGCGTGTCTACCGGCCGGATGACCCTGATGCGACGCACTTCCCGATGTTTCATCAAATGGAAGGTCTGCTGGTCGATCGTCATGTAACGATGGCGAATTTGAAGACGGTGTTGCGAGTCTTTGCAACGAATTACTTGGGCGGTGACGTCCCGATTCGATTCCGTCCGTCTTTCTTTCCGTTTACCGAACCCAGCGTCGAAGTGGATTTTTTCTGGAATGACGCATGGATCGAATTCGGTGGAGCCGGAATGGTCGACCCGGCCGTTTTTGAAGCGGTGGGTTACGACCCAGAAGAGGTGAGCGGATTTGCGTTCGGACTGGGCGTGGAACGGTTGTGCATGAGAAGGCACGGCGTCACGGACATCCGCGATCTCTACAGCGGCGACCTGAGATTCTTGAGCCAGTTCTAGTCGAGCTGGGTGCTGGGAAAATGGGGTGCAGGGAGAGTTCGGTATCGGTAACGACCGATGCGATCGCCCATTCAACGGCAGCTTTTCGACGAGCCGAAGAAACGGTGGCTGGGGCTTACGCGAATTCGAATAAGCGTTCGAGTCGCGTCATGGAAAAGACTTCGCGGACATTTTCTTGGACGTTGACGAGCACAACTTGCACACCGTCGCATCGAGCGTGACTGTTGATGGCGATCAACTCATTCAGTCCTTCGCTTCCGACACGGTTGACCTGCCTGAAGTCCAGGTTGAGTTTTGCCCGCCCTTCTTTTTGGGCTCTTCCGATGGCCCGATCGATGCGATCGGCGAATCCGCGTGACTTTCGAAACGTCGAAAGTTCCTCGGAAGTGACCGTCACCAAGGAATCTCTGAGAGCGGGAGGATGTAGATCCACCTGCTCGGGCTGAGCCGTCTTCTGTCGACCATTTGCTTGCATGAACCCAGCCTAACGGCTCCAAAGACCCGCCGCAAATAATAGCCCTCAACCCAACGCACACCTGAAGCCCACAATCAGGGCAATTAAGAAGCAGAATCTCCCCTTAAAACAACCATCACCAAAAGGGGACAGGCATCGTTCCCGTCGATGCAAGCAAATCAGCAAAAGGGGACAGGCATAGGCTCTGTTGATGCAAGCATTACGGAACTCCGAAGTAACTGTGGCTGTCCCCTTTTCGATGTCCTTTTCGATGGTCCCCTTTTCGATGCAAGCAATACAGAGCTCCGCGGGAACTTTGTCTGTCGAAGTAACTGTGGCTGTCCCCTTTTCGATGGTCCCCTTTTCGATGCAAGCAATACAGAGCTCCGCGGGAACTTTGTCTGTCCCCTTCTTGAGTTCTCCCCTTCTTGAGTTCTTCAGCGATACAGAGCTCCGCGGGAGCTTTGTCTGTCCCTTTCTTGAGTTTCGTTAGAGCGACTGGCATACCAATGACAGCAAAACGATGCACCGTAAATTTTGCCTGTCCCCTTTTGATGCTCTTTTGATGCTCCTTTTGATGCTGTCCCCTATTGATGCTTTTGATGGGTTCAGCGTCGGTTGGTTCGTTGGGCGGTTTGGATTCTTAGGCGGTTTTGATTTCGAAACTCGGTGATCTCTCCGGATATCGTCCAGCGGTCGTCGGCCGGATCTTTCAAGACGGATTCGACAATTCGTTGCAGCATCAGGTTTTCTGAAAGGATGATCATTTGCTGCCTTGAGACCTGATGAACACTCCCGGATGCCATGCTATCACTGTTCATGCCAGCATCTACCGCGGAACTGTGCCTGTCCCCTTTTTGAGTTGGGCCGGTTTCGGCGACTCCTAGACGGGTCGGTCTTGGCTTGGCCGTCATTTGACTGCTTAAGTTGCTCGGCTTTGATTGCATCAAGCCGATTTGGTTTGCTGCGAGTGCTTTCGGGTTGATGGGGGCAAATCCCCAACGACGTCCAATCGGGACGATCTTGCCAGCAATCGGCGGGATGTACGTTCCTTCTCGCAACAGCTCTTTCTGGCTTTGTACTTTTGCTCGCGACGCTTCGATCCCTCCATTGATCGAATCCACTGGATCCTGCGCGTAGCCGCTCACGCCGCTGGCAACAAACATCACACCGGAAAGCGCTACCGTCGCGATGAACCGATCAGAGAGCAGAAAGCGCGTGATCGCGTCGGTTGGTGCGATTCGTACGAGCACCATGATGACGAGCAACAGCATCGTTGAAGTTTTCCGTCTGGGCGTGTCGCAAGTCGCTTCTTCCTGAAGGCAACTTGGTTCGTTTCGAGATGGATCGCTCCGCGAACCAGACGAAAATGTGTGCGTGTTCGGTCTTACGAAACGACCGGTCGCGTGCAGCGAGGGAGGGTGGTTGTCCGCACGCGACCGGTCATGCAAAGGGAGCGAGTGAGTTGGCACAAAGTGATCAACAGAAGGAATCGGCAGGCGGACTGATTCCTCGCTGCCGTCGCTATCCGCGGTTGGGACCGGGGATCGACAGGGCATGACAGCTGATCACAGCGCCGATGGCGATCATCGACAAGCCCAACCAACGCGGCGGTGCAACGCGTTTGGTGGGATTGGGATAGACCTGCATCAGCATCGCTCCCATCCCCGAGTTATCTGCGACCGTCGTTTGCTTTGAGATGCGAGCTAGAGCACGCGTCGCTTTTTCATTCAGCACAACGGACTCCACCATCCGGAATTGGATTCCCAATAGCAGAATCAAGATGCCCAGCAGGAAGTAGCGATTTCGATACATCGACATGGTCGAATTTCCTTCGGGTGGAGACGAAACGGTTCAAGACAAATCGGGAGAAGTCATTTGGCCGGGAAAGCCAGCGTGGCGCTCGGCAATTTCCGTCTGCCACGTCGCGACACGTTGGCCGCGTAGCAACAGGCATCGACTCGAGACCGCCCAATTCTGAAGCGGTTCGGGTCAGCGCCCCATCAAAGCTGATACAGCGGTCGGACCTGAAGCATCGATGTTACGCTGCGAATCAAACGTGACGGTTTTGCCACTGATTCAAGCCATTGGTCATGTGAAGCTGGGTAAATGTTTGCACGGCATCAAGAAATCTGTCATAACGAAGTTCTCGTCTTTTCTCGACCATCACTACGTAGAGGGTGGATCCATGCGCTGGAAACAGACTCATCTGTCGGTCGCTTCTCTTTGTGTTCTCGCTTTCTTGATTGTCAGCCCCGGTGATTCGGGAGCTTACGGTGACTCTCCTAATTTTGCCGACGGAGAGCAGATATTCCGGCACACCTGGAAACACCAATCGGCGGAGCAGCCGACGCAAATCGGCAAGCAACCGGTGCAGATTCGGCAAATCATCAGTCAATTGTCTCAGGGCCCCGGAGACGGATTGGGGCCAATGCATAACGCGACTTCCTGTGAGTCGTGTCATGCGCACGGGGGCGCGTCGGGTATTGAGCGCAACGTCACTCTGTTAACGCTCGATCCACGCAATGCTTTTTTGAATGGCCGTTTTCGCGGCAGCGACGAGGTCCGCGATGCTCTGCTGGAACTCTACCCAGGTCTGATTTCGTCCGCCGGCGTTCTTAGCATGGACGTCGTGATCCATGAAAAGTCGGCTCGTCCGTTCTACCAGCCGATTCGTGAAGGCATCTTGCAGTCGATTCCCGGATCCATTCCCGATGGATGGTATGACTCGAATCGTCGAACGGTCGAATCCGTCGCGCAGCAACCTGTGTTGGCAGGAAGAAAGGGTTCTATCGATTTCTATCTCAGCCAACGTAATTCACCGCCTTTGTTTGGCCTTGGATTAATCGACCTGATCGAAGACTCACAACTGAACCAGATTGCTCGCGCCCAAGCACGGCGATCCAACGGCCAGATTTCCGGGCGCGTCGGCGTTGGAAAGTTTGGCTGGCGTGGTCAGACGACTTCGTTGGACGCGTTTGTTCGTGGCGCTTGCGCCGGTGAACTCGGCCTTCAAGTGACGCGCACGCCGCAACCAAGCGATGCGGCCGACGAGACTTACGCAAGTTTCGGGCTGGACTTGAATGAGAAACAAGTTGGCATGTTGGTCAGTTACATCCGTGACCTGCCTTCGCCTCGCATGGAAACACATTTGCCGACGGACCGAGCCGAGATTCGTGAGGGCAAAGCACTCTTTGCCAAAGTTGGTTGTGCCGCTTGCCACGTTGAAAACGTTTTACCGGCTCGCGGAATCTATAGCGACCTCTTGCTGCACGACATGGGCTCGCTACTGCAGGCTCCCGCGCCGGCGCCGTTGGGGCGGTCACTCGCATCCGCGTCACGATTGGCCATTCCGAGATTCTCGAGAGACAATCCGCTATCTCCGAACGGAATACCTTTTTCCACCGGCGGTTACTATGGTTCTCCATCGTCGGCGACACCGATCCCGTATCGAATCGGTCGACCTGCTGAGCCACAGTTCCCACGCGGAAAAGTGCCCTCGAGCGTTTATGAAACAACGAATGCGAACGAAGCCACCTGGGATTTGCTTCAGCGTGAATGGCGAACGCCACCACTGTGGGGCGTCGCCGATTCCGCTCCGTACCTGCATGATGGTCGAGCCGCAACGTTGGACGCTGCCATTCGTTGGCACGCTGGAGAAGCTTCGCACGCAGCAACGAAGTACCGTACGCTGCCGCCGGATGCACGTGAAAAAATCATCACGTTCCTTGCGTCCTTGCGAGCCCCGGCCGAGTCGATTCGGCAATCCGTCGATCGCAGCGTGGAATCCCATTACGTGCTCACAAGTGATAACACGCAACTGGAGCTTGACGCTGCCGTTGAAGACATCGACGTGTTCAGTCCGTTCTAGTCGAGACCTTCTCGCGGCAACGAATTTCAGCCGATCGGTTACGTGCCGGTCGGCTTTTTTAATGGAGTTTGTTCAAACTCCGCAGTTACATTCCGCATGCCGAAGCGGGCCGGGTAATCGCCAGTTTCGTGCCGCCATAAACTCGATGCTCCCAGCCGTAACCGGGAAAGCTACTCGTATCGAAGTCTTTCTCTGTTTCCGCGACCAAGATGCTGCCCGGCGGCGCATGATCAACCACCTTCCGGATGATCTGATTTAACTCGTCACCACGCTCCGTCCAGAGCGCGTAGGGCGGACAGAGCATCACGACCCAGGGGGTGTCTTGCGCCGGAGTCGACAACAGATCTCGGGTGATTCGAAACGTATCCCCCACTCGCAGATCGATCTTGGCGGTAATATCCAATGACTCGGCCGTTTGTCGAATGCAATCGGCTGCTTTCCTGTTCTGCTCGATCAGAATCGCCGAACTCGCACCGCGACTGAGGGCTTCGAACGCCAACGCTCCAGTACCTGCAAAAAGATCAAAACAGAGGCTGCCACGGACCGACATCCCAAGAATATTGAACAAATTCTCGCGAATATTGTCTTTCATGGGCCGCGTGAATTCGGCCCCGTGATAGAGGACCGTTCGACCACGCATGTCACCCCCGATGATCCGCAGCTTGGCAGGCTTAACTTTTGCCGCTTTTGACTTGGCGTTTGTCGAAGCGGAGTTACGTCGGGTTCGCGGCTTGGCAGATCTTGGGCTCATGCCCGACAATATACATGGATCGCATTCTGGGTCATCCAGTCGTTTGAAGCCGCAGCGGTTGATCGGACCGGTCGCGGCAATCGCCGGTCAAGCCCTGTCGGCCCAAACCGAATGACCCAAACCGAATGACTCGACGCTTCGTATTACCGCAATCGACGGTAATGTAAGTCGCAGCCCCGAATCACTCCTGCCCGCCAATTCAACCTACTGAGTCATTCGTTCCATGGAATTTCGCACGCGGATCGGCCTCGGCCTCCTTCTGTCATTCATCGCACTGACGGTTCAACCCGGCATCGCTCAGGAAGCAACTGACTCCGATCCGGAAGCCCCAAATGTCGTGAACCGGCAAGATGGTGTGCCGACTGAAACGGAAGATAAGACTGACGGCGAGTCAGCAGGCGATGGTGAGAAAGGAATCGACACGGACAAACCGTCTGAGTTGCCACCCGAGTATTTCGAGGAACTCGAACGTCGAATGAAGGTGTTTAAGACGAGTCGACTCAAGCTCGAAAAGGCGGTCGGTGATCAGCGCATTATTCAGATCCGCTACCTCAACAGAGAACAACGGACACCGAAAGACCGCGAGGCCTTTTACGAAAAGCGTTTGGAAGTCCGAAAGCTGCTCGACGAGGTGTACTTAACCGCACTGGAAGTATTAAGACTCGGAGCGGAGAAAGACTCGGCCACCTACGTCGTCACGTTGCTGCAAAACCGCATAAAGCACAGCTACTACGACGCGCCAACGCTGGAAGGTGCTGCTCGTTTGCTCGATCGCGGACTGTCGCCGCTTCTGTACGTCTATCAAGTCGCTGCCCGATCGGCAATCTGTGTGGGTGATTTTGAGGTTGCCGGGAGGCTTTTGGAAGCGATCCCCGAAGAGAAACGGGATCAGCTAGATAAGACGCTGATGTTTCACCTGCCGGGATATAAAGACGCATTCGAAAAAGAGATCGTCATCCGTGAAAAAGAAGAGGCAGAGGACCGTCTGCCGAGAGTCAAGCTGGAAACCACGCAAGGCGATGTCATTGTCGAGCTCTTTATCGATCAAGCTCCGTCGGCAGTGAGCCATTTCATTTCTTTGGTGGAGAAAGGTTACTACGACGGCAACGATTTCAGTCAGGTGATCGCAGACCTCTTCGCGTTGACCGGGGATCCAACCGGCACCGGAGGTGGCAACAGCGGCAAGTTCCTGATGGACGAACATGATCGGCCCGACGCACGAAAAGGATTGCGGGGTTCGCTTGTGATGGCGAAACTTCCCATCGGAGAAACAGGAAAATTCGTCCCTCATTCCGCCAGCAGCCAGTTCGCGATTCTGTACTTGCCCATCATGTCCGTGAGCGAAGAGCAGACAATTTTTGGCCGGGTGATAGAAGGGATGGAAAATATCTCCTACCTTCGGAAAGTCGATCCGCACAAAGAAAAGGAAAAGGGCGAAGTCATCCTGCCGCCCGATCGAATCACTAAGGCGACCGTTATCCGACGACCAGAAGTGCTGCCGGAGCCGAAATTCATGGATCCGATGCAGCAGCTATCGCGTTAGAATAGAGTACGGGGGTGAATCGCTGCGAAGCGGTCTCCCGTCTGTTATTCCGTTCCGCCAGGCGCTCCCCACCCGCTCATGAAAGACGATTCGAAAAGAGTTGAATCGGAAGCCACCAGTTCGGCCTCTCGCCGCAAATTCTTGATGGGTGGCGGTCTGATGTTGGCCGGAGGAGCGATTCCGGGGAACAATCTGAGCGTCGCCCGCGGTGCGCATGCCTACGGTAGCGACACGATCAAGATCGGTTTGGTCGGTTGCGGAAGTCGCGGAACGGCCGCAACGATTCAAGCACTCAATACCGACGGTAGTGTGCAGCTCGTCGCGATGGCGGACGTCTTCGCAAACAATCTCCAGTCGTCCTACCGAGCGATCCGCGGGAAACATCGCGATCAGGTTCACGTCGATGACAGTCGCTTCGAAGGTTTGGATGGCTTTCGGCAAGTGATGGCGAGTGATGCGGATGTCGTTCTGCTCGCGACGCCGCCCGGTTTTCGCCCACAGCATTTTGAAGCGGCGGTTCAAGCCGGCAAGCATGTCTTTATGGAGAAACCAGTTGCCACTGATGCACCGGGAGTGCGACGCGTACTAGCTGCGAACGCCATCGCGAAGGAAAAAGGACTCGGCGTTCAAGTTGGATTGCAACGTCATCACGAGTCTCGATACCGACAGTGCATCGAACGATTGCAAGATGGCATGATCGGTCAATTGATGTTCGCTCGAGCCTATTGGACCGGTGGTGGAGTTTGGGTTCGTCCACGACTCGCTAAACAAAGCGAACTCGAGTACCAACTTCGCAATTGGTATTACTTCAACTGGCTTTGCGGTGATCACTTGGTTGAACAGCACATCCACAACCTGGACGTGATCAATTGGTTGTTGCAATCACATCCGATTGAGGCCCAAGGCCAAGGCGGTCGTGCTGTTCGTCACGGTGAGAATCATGGAGAGATCTTTGATCACCACATGATCGAGTTCACGTACGCCGGCGGATTCAAACTGCTGAGCCAATGCAGACACATCAAAGGATGCTGGAACAACATCAGCGAACATGTGCACGGAACCTCCGGGACCGCGACGATCAGTGAAGCGATTATTCGAGACACTGCCGGTAAAAAGCTCTGGCAAAGTGACTCACAGGAAGTGCGTGGCCGCGGCTGGCAACAAGAGCACAACGATTTCTTTGCATCACTGCGAGCCGGTCAGATTCTCAACGAAGGTGACTACGGTGCTTACAGCACGATGACCGCGATTTTGGGACGCTTGGCAAGCTACAGCGGCAAACGTGTGCGATGGAACGAAGCGTTTGAGAGTGAAATTCAGTTGGCGGATACCGATTCGATGCATTCACTCAAAGACGAGGCACCTGTGAAGCCCAATGAAACGGGCGACTATCCGGTACCGATCCCGGGAAGCGGGCACCGTATTATCTGAGCGCGTGGATGTCCTACGCGTCCGTCACGAGGCATCAGATGTACCAACGTTCTCCTTGAACGGCATTCTCTCCGACCGGAAGCGCTTCGCTTTTCTCGTGTGGTTGCTCCGTTTTCATGAATTGATCCGTCAGTTCATTTCCGAGCTCAAACCGCTGCAACCACAAAGACTTCATCACGCCGGTGTCATCAAATAGTTCGGGACGCAGTAACTTCATCACACTCTGCGCGACCTGACGATTGGATTTCGGCAGAGCGGCCAAATTCGACGTCCGCCGACGAATCACATCGTGCATCGCCGCATTCATCAACCAAGCAGCCGTGTTCTTTGCAGCACCTTCACCGTACGCGCGCATCTCATCAGCGTATTCGGCGGCGCGATTTGGATCGATCGCATATTGCATCATGGCGGGATGCTCACTCGACATCCGCCCAACCATCGCATCGGTCCAGCGTTCCACGCCTTGTCGCAGTCGATTCAGACGGACGACGTCGTGCACGGAATTTCCGCGACCGAACAGCATTACCTGCTGGACTCGATTGCGGACTTCCAAGTGAGACGTTTGCACCGCTTGCGTGACCGGACTGACCTCTTTACTCGTGCTCTCTGATTCCAGTCCGCACGCGATCGCCGCAACGACTCGCGTTAGCATTTCGGTGACGAGGACTTCTTCCAGCACGACTGAATGTTCTTTCCACCAACGTTTCAAGCGATCGGAATTGCCGGATTTTTCGTACTCGCGATATCGCCCGAGTAGTTGATGCCACAACTCGAATCGACTCCGCGAGGTCGACCAGTAATCGGTCAGGGCATGAGATGGGATTTCCGGCTGCCGCTTAATCATGGCAGGACCGTGATGGGAAATCAGAGCTGCCAAGTCAGCGGAATAGACACAATGCATGTTGAGGCCGTCCGTCGAGAAAGTGAGAACACGGGACGGGGTTTCTGCATGCGTTGTGCCGGTCATCGAGAAGAGGAAACCTCGAAGAGCATAAACCGAGGCTCTCTAGGCATTTACGAAGATCGTTGCCATAGAGTCGAGATCCCAAAAGATGTCGTTTCTCAACAACCTTGTTGCGTTCAAGCAACATCAAGCGTGTGAATAGTCGCCGATCGTAGCGGAAGATTGTCGCCGATCGCTCCGCCGATCGTAGCGTTCCGTTCTGTCGTCCTGCGGAGCATGACCTACGAGTCCATCCGTCGACAGATGACTCCTATCGATCCTCAGCAAGAAATCAAGGTATGCTCAGCGCAGTGGAGTCGATTTTTCGAGCTCGCGTTAAGCCGCGATGCGGTGCGCCGATCTGGATCCGCAGATTGGATCTTCCCTCTTTCGGCCAATCCTGAATGTCATGAGATCATAGGTAGGTCATGCTCCGCATGACGAGGACCGATCATCCAAAGTATCGGCGATGATTGTCTAGTCGCCGATCGCTCCGCCGATCGTAGCTTCGGCCAATCCTGAACGTCATGGGATCATAGAACAGACTCTGGGTGACGCAGCAAGTTTCGCTGATGGTGTCCCCGAGCGTGCAGATTCCAACGCTGCCTCTTCCCTCAACCGATCCAATGGGCTGGTCACAACGGGCCCGACACGGTTGTCGACGTGTGTATAAATCTCTGTCGTCTTTAAATCACTGTGCCCAAGCAGTTGCTGGATCTTACGAAGGTCAGTGCCGGACCACAAAAGATGTGTCGCGAAGCAATGGCGAAACGTGTGGCTGGTGACGTGCTTGGTAATCCCCGCAGCGTCCACCGCTCTTCGCAGGTGAGTCGGGAATCCATCCTCGTGCAAATGATGGCGATGCAGGCGACCGGTTCGAGGATCACGCGAAAGCCGAGAGGATGCGAACAAGTACTGCCATCGCAATTCTCGGTGTGCTGATGGATACTTTTTGTCGAGAGCGTGTGGTAACCAAACGGAAGCTCTTCCCGCGGCGACGTCATGCTCGTGAAGCGCATACCGCGATGCCATATAGCGCTGAAGCACTTCGACCAGTTCCTCGGGCATCGGCACAACGCGACTCTTGTTGCCCTTGGATTGATGAATCTCAATCCGTCGGTTGTCAAAGTCGATGTCTTTGACTCGCAATCGAATAGCCTCGCTGATTCGCATCCCACATCCGTACAACAACTTGGCAATCACCAGATGCACACCTTCGAGCCCCTTGAGCACCTCATAGACTTCGCGACTGCTCATGACTGTCGGGATCTGCTTGCCCTTGTTGGCTCGGATCGCCTCGATACGTCCCATGTCACGCTTTAGCACCAACGTGAAGAACGACAGCAACGCATGAAAGGAGGCGTTTTGAGTCGAGGCAGCCACGTTGCCGTCTACCGCTAGGTCGGTCAAATGCGCTTCCACATCGGCACCGGTGATCCGATCGAAGTCGGCCAAGTGAGTCAATGCTCGGGTGACCATGAACGCCTTCAGTTTGCCAACGTACGAACGCTCGGTTCTTAGTGCCTTGCCGTCCTTGCGAAGCGCGCGGCGAAAGGCCTGCACAGCGTCAGATTCGTTGGGGTTAATCTTGCCGACGGATTCCTCAATCGAGTGATAGCCTTCATCCCGTGCCCGCTCCAGTCGAATGATCTCCTCCATCTTCTTCATAAGGGGTACCAAGTCATCGACGGGCTTTTGAGTAATGATTCGTCGGTAGATTATTAGTCCACGTATGATCTTCATTCGCTTCCAGGCCGGAATGCCCGCGTCGCGTTTCGACCTTAAGAACGCGATTGCGTCATCGGCGGTGAACTCCCACTCCTGCAATGGCACGGCGAAACGTTGAGGATCCGACTGAGAATCCTGGCCGATTGCCTGCTGCTGACGGAACGTAAAATCAGCCAGTTTGCGAAACCAGATCTTGGCCCATTTGAGATCTTGCTCGGCTTGCCCAGCTTTAATGAACAACTCTGACGCCATCGCCAATGCCCCCTCAACGAAATTGCGAGTTGCGACGCGAAACCATCTTTCCCGGACGTTTCGCCGATTTATCTGTGACCGGGGTCTCTCTCAGTCATGTATGTTCAAATGTACACCATATGTCAAGTCACGGGAAAGCGGCGATGCAGACGCCGCAGGCGTATTGCAACCCAATTGGATAAGAGGCGCGTGGGGGCGGGAAACGTTGGCAACGGGGCAGGCGTAGTAACGCCGGGCATCGATGCGCGATTCAAACTGCCATGCGTCGGGAAGGGTTGATGGCAAAGCGCTTGACCGAGAGAGTTGGTCGATTGAGAATCAGGCTTGAGATTCCGGGTGAGAACAAGTCTGATCACCCAGACTGCCGAAGGCATAAATCGGTAAGAACAAGTTGCCCCGCGAGGGTAAGAACAAGTCAAAACCACCAATTCTCACCTGTAACAAGGGGTGAGAAACAAGTTATCCGGTGCACTGTGAGATGCCGATGAGCCACTCAACACGAACATGGATAATTCCGGTTTGTGTGCTCCTTGGTGCTGCGATTTTCTATGTTGCATCGGAGTACAAGATCGAGGAGGCCGTTGCCGCAACGTACGAAC
>JBCDEM010000055.1:0-30647 GCA_039179795.1 Planctomycetota bacterium
CGGCTTGAACCGAGAGTGGTCAAGCGACGCCCCAAGCCCTACAAACTCATGCGCAAGCCAAGACACATCTTAAAACGCGAGCTTCGCAAACACTGCACATGAAATGACTTACACTCGACAGTGCCATTCGTGTCGGACACCCTATAGCCCATCTGAGCATGAGCCTTTGCGACTCTGCGTGCTCTGCGTTTCACTCTTGTCAGTCGACCATTAATCGCAAAGCCGCAGAGGAACATTGCGTGGCTCCGTTGAGAATGCCCGAGGATCACTTACCAAACATACAAAGGTGCGATCGGCACTCGGTAGGTTTGAACGGGCAAGACAGGTACGGTCGGCACGCGATAGGTGGTGACTGGTACTGCTAACGGTGCGGGGGCGACGAGCACGGGGCGAGCGACCGTTACTGGCGCGATCGGCGCGACGGGCGTAACAGCTGCGACGGGCGCCACTGCCGATACAGGAGCGACAGCTGATACGGGAGTTGCAGGGGCAACGGGCAGCGCAGCTGCAGGAGCGACGACGGGACGGTACACGATGCGACGACCGAATAGACCACGACGTTCGGCCGAGTAACCAACGACGACAGGTGAAACGGGAGCGACGGGAACAACCGCCACGGAATACTGGGCTTGAGCTTTGGATGTCAATCCAGTCGTCAGGCAGCCAAGAACAAAGACGGTCAACAACGCTTTCACAGGATTCATCAGTTCGCTCCAAAGGAAGTAGTGCCCCTACACCATAGTCTCTCCGCTAGGGCGTCACCAAGGAGTCAAATCGGTGCTTTTCCCGATTACGCCTCTTCAGTCTGTTGACGCGTCAAGAAGCTATGAATGGACGGTTTTGAGCGAAGCCCCCTAAAATCGATCCCAGCTCCGCTAAAATGTGGTCATAGCGTGCGTCATGCAAGGCAATTGGGAAACACGAGGTAATTCAGAGTGACCAGGCGATTAGGACGAATCGTGCTGACTTTGATCGCTGTTGTCGGCTTGAATTGGTGGTCGCACGGCGACTCGCCGCGATCCGTTGTGAACCAACCAGATGAAAAGAATGACGCGTTCAAGTTTGTCCGCGTCCGATATGACAGCACGGGTGGCTTTGGAGAATCTTGGTACACACACGAAGGTCGCGACTGGCAACGCTGGGAGACGGATTTTCCGCAAGCCGAAAAGAACTTGATCCTGCGACTGAAGGAATTGACGTCGATGCGCGTCGATCCGGATCCGATCGTTCTGCGTTTAACCGACCCCCGAATATATGACCATCCGTTCCTCTTTATGAGTGACGTCGGTTGGCAATACCTCAGTAATGCCGAGACGAACGCGCTGACTCGTTATTTGGAAACGGGTGGCTTTCTTTGGGTCGATGACTTTTGGGGCGTTGGCGAATGGAACAACTTTTACCGAAATGTGGGTAAACTGCGTTCCGATTGGAAGTGGCAACCGATCCCGAAAGGTCATCCGATCTTTACGATCGTGTATCCGCTCGAAGAGTGCCCACAGGTACCAGCAAGAATCTTCTATGCCCAATCCGGGTTAGAATTTGATCCACCAGGCGTGCATCGCTATCCGAGTGGTGGATACGAAGGCGTTCGCGATGTTCACTTCATGGGTTTGTTCGACCGCAATGATCGGTTGCTCGCCGTGGCAACTCACAACACGGACATCGCCGATGGTTGGGAGAGAGAAGGTGAGTCGCTGGATTTCTTTGAACGGTTTTCCATTCGATCTTACGCCATCACGATCAACATTCTCTTCTACGCGATGACTCACTGAGCATCATCTTCAATGGCATCACGAATCACGGCGGGAATATTGGTCGTTATTCCCATGGCACCGAGCTGCTGAAACCGCTTCGCGTCTTCCGTTGAATCGACGGTCCAGACATGGAACTCATTGCAGCCGCCCTTGCGCAGCGTTTCGACGAACGTCTCGTCAATGATGCTCGTGTTAGCCTGCATGCCAACACCATCGACACCGATGCGTTTAACGGTTGCTGCAATTTGAGCCGCCGTCGGTGTGGGAGGCGATACCTTGTCGTCAAAACTAGTCAGCCAATGAACCTGGACGTTTGGCAGGCGGCTCTTGCATGCCGCCGCGGTCGCTTCATCAAATGCAATGATCAGAAACTCGATCTCTTTTTCAGCGTGCTCGGTCAATTGCTTGACGAGTACGGGAACGATCGATTGTTTTGATTTGAGTTCGATAACGAGTTTTTTTCCTCGAGGAACGGTTTCAATCACTTCCTCCAGTGTTGGAATGGGTTCGCCACGAAATTTTGCGTCTTTCCAAGAACCGTACTCCAGCTCCCTCAATTGAGCGAACGTCGAATCCTCAACAACCAACGTTTGACCAGCCGTTTTCTTGGTGGTCTTATCGTGGATACAGACGATTTTCTGGTCGGACGTGAGATAGAAGTCACCTTCGATGCCATCACTTTTCTGCTGCCACGCCAAGCGAAATGCGGCTAGCGTGTTTTCTGGTGCATCGTAAGACGCACCTCGATGAGCGACGATCATTTGGCTTTGGGCAGAGGACTGGAGAAACAGAAGGAGGGTCATCAATACGATGGCACGAAACGCAGAATCAATCATTCGCTCAACGGAAAATGAGATGGTGTAAGATGGCCGCTTGAATTCGAAGCAGATTCTTTTTGAGCCTGATAGTCTAGCGATCGGACGGAACTATGTGCCAACGATGGTGTCATTTCCTTGCTTGTTGTTTCTTGTTGACGATCCCCGTCTGGGCATCAAATGCCCATCCAAATGTGTTGTGGATCTCGTGCGAGGATATCAGCGCGCACTTGGGATGTTACGGGGATCCACACGCGATCACTCCCAACTTGGATTCTCTGGCACGTGAAGGCGTCCGGTACTCGCACGCATTCACAGCCGCAGGAGTCTGTGCACCCAATCGATCCTCCATCATCACGGGAATGTTTCAGAACAGCATCGGGACCCACCACATGCGGTGCAACGCAAAGCTACCGAATTGGCTGAAGCCCTTTCCGATGTTGATGAAGCAAGCCGGTTATTACTGCACGAACAACAGCAAGACGGATTACCAATTCAAGCAACCGTCTGCGCGCGACATCTGGGATGAGTCTGGACGAAAAGCTCATTGGAAGAATCGAGATCGTGACCAGCCTTTCTTTGCCGTGTTTAACTTCACCGGCTGTCATGAGAGTGGCATCGCCAGCAGTTCGAAATACCAGACGGTCACCAAAGACCTGACGTCCGATCAACGACAAGACGCAAAGCAGCTGACGACGCTTCCTCCTTATTATCCCGACACACCGGTGACGCGAGAGGATTGGAAACGCAACTACGAATTGATCACGGCCATGGATGCTTGGGCTGGCGACCTGATCAATGAACTCAAGCAGGCGGGCGAATACGAAAACACGATCATCTTCTTCTGGTCCGATCATGGTGTTGGATTACCCAGAGCCAAGCGTTGGCTCTATGACTCGGGAACGCACGTGCCGCTAATCGTTCGCTTCCCAACTTCGTACGAATCGATCAGTCCTTCGAAAGCGGGTGCGGTCGACGATCGCCTGGTCTGCTCGGTCGACTTTGGCCCGACCGTCCTGAGCGTTGCCGGCGTTGAAGTTCCGTCCTACGTGCAGGGTCAGCCATTTCTAGGCGAGAAGCTTCCCAAAGCACGTGACTATGTTTATGGGGCGCGTGATCGAATGGATGAACGTTACGACATTATCCGGACGGTACGCGATCAACGGTTTCGGTACGTGCGAAACTTTGAGCCGCTAAAGCCGTATTACCAGTACATGAATACGCCTGAAAAAGGTGCGACAATGAAAGAGATTCGTCGCGCAGAACAGACAGGGAAATTAACCGATCCGATGGCGTTGTTTAGTGCCGCGACCAAGCCAGCTGAAGAGCTGTACGATCTGGACGACGATCCTCATGAGATCCGCAATCTTGCCGACGACCCGCGTTTCGCGAACAAGCTAAAAGAACTGCGGTCCGCATTGTCAGCATGGCAAAATGAGATTGGCGACGTCGGCCTGATTCCTGAAGCGGAAATCGAAATCCAGGAGCAATCGGCTGGCTCGCGATTTGACATTCTTCACGATCGCCCGGATTCGACCGCGATGCTTTCGAGACTCGTCGAGATCGCGACGAAGGCCTCCGCCGGGATCGACTCACTCGACGATTTGCTGGGTGGACTAACCGATGAGAATGCGTCGGTCCGATACTGGAGTGCCACCGGAATCGGGAATATTGGTGAACCTGCGATGCGAGCGAAAACGGCGATCGCCA
Organism: Planctomycetota bacterium; assembly: GCA_039179795.1. GTDB lineage: Bacteria > Planctomycetota > Planctomycetia > Pirellulales > Pirellulaceae > Rubripirellula. The sequence continues at coordinate 4,280 of JBCDEM010000055.1, forward strand.
AAGCACTTTCGGATACCTCTCCGAGCGTGCGAATTGCTGCGGCACGCGCGATGGCCCGTCTTGGTGATTCCGAGTCCGCGATCGAAGTTCTGGAAAAAGAACTTGTCAGCGAACACCAATGGGGCCGGTTGGCGGCGGCGATCGTTTTGGATGAAATGGACGGTGAAGCGCGGCCGGCGCTCTCGGCATTGAAAGCAGCGCTTGTCGATCAGCCCAACAAATACATCGTTCGGGTGGCCAACCGGGCGATCAACGAACTGCAGGGCACGAACAACCAAGTGCCCTAGTGCGTATTGAGCGAGCCGGTAGGAAATCTCGCGTGCCGTCGCGGAATACCTGGCAATCGTGCAAAAATATCAACCCACTACAGAAACTCCCAACACTGATCCGATCGAAAGGCGCGGAATGCTCTCGAGACAGCACCGATCCACCCGAATGCTCGCGGCGATATTGGCTGCTCTATCCTTTTCCGCCGTTTCGTGCGGTCCCAAACTCACGACGGGGCCAGGAGTCGTCGATCCGGATGCGCCGACCGAATTCACAACCACCGAATCGGGCTTGAAGTACAGAATTCTTCGCAAGGGCAAAGGAGATTACCCGACGGCCAGTAGCCAAGTGGTTGTTGATTATGCGGGCACGCTAGAAGACGGAACGACTTTCGATACGTCTTATAATCACTCCGAACCGGCAACGTTTGGATTGCGTTCGGTCGTCCCCGGCTGGACCGAAGGAATGCAGCTCGTTCGCGAAGGCGGCATGATTGAATTGCAAATCCCACCCGATCTGGCGTACGGCGAAGAAGGCAGTCCGCCAATTATCCCGCCGAACGCAACGCTGATGTTCCGAGTTGAGTTGCTCGATATCCTGTAGGGCTCGATAACCCTGTAGGGCTCGATACCCTGTAGGGCTCTTTGTTTTTTAGGTTTCTTTCAGTCGCTCGTGTGCGGTTGCCACACAAGCACTTCACCTTTGCCGGGGATGGCGTTGTCGCCGCAGTAGCGGTTGTATACGCCTTCGGTTGCATCGAACGGTAACGTCTTTCCCCATTGAGCCAGGCGACCGGCCAGGATATTGGCGAAGGTTGGGTTGTATGATCCGCTGTAGGTAAACGTCGGCATCAACGGGATCTCGGTCAGTGAAATGATCGTTCCGCGTTGCATCCAGGCGCCGGTCCGAATTTCCGCACCTTCGCAGAGAACGATGGTTCCACCCTTCATTTGCAGACCCACAAAGTCGCCGGCGCGTCCTCCCACGATGATCAAGCCGCGACGCATGCGCATCCCGATTTCGATGCCTGCTCCCTGCTCAACAACGATCGTTCCACCTCGCATGCCCATCGGGCTACCACGATAAGCGGCTCCCAATTGTTGCCCGCCACGACCGTGCACATGGATACGGCCGCCTTTCATTTCACCGCCCAACCAATCGCTGACGTTGCCGTGAACTTCGATAGATCCGCCGGACATGTGGGCGCCCAGATGCATCCCCACATCACCGTGAATGGTCATCGAACCGCGACTCATCTGCCTACCGAGATGCCGGACTCGCTGAAGGTCACCATGCACTTCTACGATATCGCTTCGTTCGCCTTCGACTTCAAAAAACTCGTCGACGCGTAACTGACGCTTGCCGTGATAGACTCTCGCTTCGCAGATTTCCGCATTTGATTGCTCAGCCAAACGATCCGGCGACAAGCATTCTGCTTCCAGCGGCACGGTCGGCTGCCGAATCAGTCTTAGCGTTATCATTGACGGTTAACCGTTTCTCAGGCACGCCGTCTCGGGCGTGCCGGTTACGTGCGATAGGTGGGGATCACAAACAACGTCGAGGCATTGTAACAATGCGAAGCACGCTGGGAATTGAGGCTGGGAATTGCCGCCGGTCGCCGCATGCAGCGCGTTAGCGGGAACGCGATCAGATACGTTCACGTCGCGTTCAATCTGCTGGTCGCGTTAAAAGCTGTGCGCGTTAAATCTGCTGTTCGGCTGTTAGCATTTGCGGGGCGTCGCCCATCCAGTCAGGCTTAGCGGCGATCGCTTCCTTGATTCGACGAACAACTTCTTCGTCCGAAGGATACGGCGAATCCAACGCGGGCTTCAATGGCATCGGGATCTCATCCATGCGATAGCCCGTTCCTGCTGCCGCGATACCTGCTGGTGCCGTCGTAATGTGGACCTTTGACAACTTGCTGGTGTGCGTGACATGCGGATCCAACACGATCGTTGGAACACGACTTAAATGCTCGATCGCGGGTCTCGGCATGGTTGCACCGGGATCGGCACCGATGATAAATGCACAGTCCGTATCTCCGCGGACGAGAATGTCGACTGTCGAAAACTCGCCGGGGTTGTAGCGAGGGTAACCACGGTTATAGGAGATTCCAAACGGATAACCGGTTTGAGAACGCATCAGCACATCGGCGCCTGTCACGTTGCCATGACCCCGCATCGGCATCGCAACGAACTTGGTAAACGCGTTCATCTCTGCCGCAAGCGTCAGTAGGGCAGCCGAATTCATGTGCTTACCACGGGTCATCGACAGCCCCATGCCGAAGAACATCACGCCGAACTTACAACCCTTCATCCGAGCAATGAAGTCTTCAACCGATTCACGTGTCAGGCCTGTTTCAGCAATCTGTTCGTCCGTGACGGGGCGATCCTTGATCATTGCCCGCAGGATCGTAATCAACTCAAAGTCTTTGCCGGGGCGAATCTGCAAAAAGATGTCCGCCGCCTTCGCGCTCTTAGTCTCACGAATATCGACCAAGATCATCGTGCGATCCTTGCGACCGCGCGGCAGAAACTTACTCTTCTGCATCAGCGTGTACTTTGTGAAGTGCCGCGGATGACACTCAGCGGGATTCCCTCCCCAGTAAACAATGAAGTCCGCTCGATTCTTAACTTCGCCTAACGTGCAGGTGACCTTACCGCCCAACTGGGCAGCTATTTCAGTGGGACCATGTCACAAGGACGTGTGGCTATCTAAGAAGCCACCCATCAGATCGGCCATCGCAATGCACTCCCGCTGGGCCTCGCAGGATGTGTTGCTCATCCCGTAGACCAGCGGCATGTCCGCCTCGTACAGCGCGTCGGCTGCGACTTGAATCGCATCCTCCAGGGATGCTTCTTTTCCGTCGATCAAAGCATCCGGATACTTATGCTCAGCCGTGTGGTTTAGAAACCAGGCTTTGCCCAAAACACAAGCTTTTTTCGCTGCGTGAATCTTTACATCATCAGCATGCAGCTGAATGTCGTCACACACGCACCCACAAAAAGTGCATGTCGCGTTATCAATGACTTTAAGGTCCATGGTGTCTTATCGATTGGCGGATAACGCAACGCGGCAAACGACGTTCAATCGATCATTCGCTCGATGCGTCTGAATCAGTTTCATGCTGATTCTTGGATGGCAATTCAGCTTGGGGGTCGGGATCGTCCGAACCGGACGACGGTACAACAAACGTTCAGCCAAGCGCCCGACCCTTGCAGCTGCCTCGAACCCGCATCGGCATGAATCGCCCTTCGGCGACTTCTTCCCAGGCTTGAGGTTCCGCTTCGGTGTCAGGCAACGAAAAGTGCGGTGAATTGGGTCCGTTGAGAGGATCAGACTTCACGGTGGTGTCTCTATTCCGGGTGATCAACGATTTGGCACGTCTGCGCCACTCGACAGTCTACTTGGCTTCACGCTTTTTTGGCGACCGGTTTATTTGGCGACCGGTTCGACATCGACGATCCAACCCTTGCTGGTCGGCATCCCCGTTCCATCGGTTTCGCCTCCCATCAACAGACAGGTTGGTGGTCCGTAGGGAACAAATATCATCCCTTCAGGCACTTTCGCCTTTTTGCATTGAAAATCAGCTTCGCCGAATTCGGTGCTGATCCGAACGGTGTCTCCGTTTTCGACTCCGATCGCCTCCATGTCATTAGGATGAATCGACAAAGTGGTGACGATTTCTTTGTATTCATCACCGTCTTTTCCCACATTGATGTGGACGCCCTGCTTGGAGGTCCGCATCGGGTTAAGCATCAATTGAACAGATGGCATGGGAGCAAAGCCAAGGGGCTCGAGTTGGCCAGAGTGGGGTTTGTTCTTGCACTCGATTGTAAATGGGCCGTGATTTGCTCGCAACGATACGATCGAGTCGGTCTCGCTCCGCATAACAACGGACATAGGATCATGGCGAGGTCGATAGAGCAGAAACGCTTCGATCGCGGAGCATTCGGCGACCATCTTTGATCAATCGGTGACTGTCGTCGTACATCCGTCGATCGATGTCTTCGTACCGCTGCTCTGAGCACGATTGAGAGTCTTGATGGCTCTGGTACGACCGCACTGCTTAAAGCTGATGTAGGTAGAAATGATGGGGGCCGAGCTTACCGCCATAATTACCAGCGGAGATCCGTAGGACGCCAGGGGTCGCAGCGGCCGCGTCACGCCCTGCTTTCATCGCTGCGGCGACGGCTTGTTCCGACAGACCGTCAATCACGATTTCGTAAACCGCTTGCTCACCTTCTTGCAGTTTGGTGGTCGTCTGCCCGCGCAACGTTGGGCACCACTTGTCATTCGTACTCGCTTTAAGTGCTTCGTACTTGGATCCGACTTTTGAACCGGCACGAACGATCCCGGACGGAAAGGGCATGATTGTGTCTGGAATCATTTGGATCGCAGCAGTTGCCGCTCGTGAGGCTGCCAATGCGTCGGCTTGATTGCCTCCACAGATCAGCAGATTACCGCCGCCAATTCCTTTGACCGTCCCAACAACATCTTCACAAACGAACTCTCCATCCATCACCGGGATTCGCCAATACCGTCGGTTGTCGAACTTCTTGGAAAACTGAAACCCATCGCCAAAAAATCGAAGCTGTGCGCCGACCTTGATGCGGTCCTTACGAACGTCGGAATCGAGTCCCGAATAGCACGCCGTCGTGGGGCAAGTCAGAATGTTCTGACCCACACGAGCCGTGATCGCTTTCTCGAGCGACTTTTTGTCAAACGCAAACGCGAGAACGGACACGCCCGGTCGTCCATCAACCGTATCCGAACTCGCGACGACACGCTCGATGCCAGCCTCCGCATCGCAACCGATCACGCTTGAAGCGTTACCACAAAACTCCGTCGCCGCGGTTTCAGCTAGGGCTTCGTCGATTGCCGTGATGATCAACCGAGTCCCGCGCATCGGGAAGGCTTCTGCGAAGGTGTCATCGATGGTCGGCGATTCGGACATGAAGATCGGATGAAAGTTCAACGGTGGGGGAAAGTCGAGTCAATATAACGAACTACAAATCGTTCGCACGAACCTGTTTCAATTTTGCCGTGAGCTTCACTCGCATGTCATTCACGATCTCTTGGTGTTCGGGTGACTTGGCCAAGTTGTTGAATTGCTCAGGATCGTTCTTAACATCAAACAACTCGATTCCTTGCTGAGCGTTTTCACCGTACTGAATGAACGCCCACTGATGATCGCGAAGCAAAAAGCCCTTCCGCATCGGGGCGACACTGAACGCAGCATCACGTACTTCGAGTTTGGGATCATCCAGTAACGCTGAAAGATCTTGTCCTTGCAGTCGATCCGGAACGGGCAAGCCACACAGCGAAGCGGTGGTTGGATAGAGATCAATGAGCTCGACCAAGCTGTCACACACGGCCGGCTTTTTACCGGGCACACAAATGATCAAGGGAACGCCCGCCGATTCATCTCTCAGGGAAACCTTGGCCCAAAAATCATGTTCGCCCAAGTGATACCCATGATCGCTTGTGAAGATCACGATCGTGGAATCCGACTTGCCCGAATCCTCCAATGCTTGCAGCACTTTGCCGACCTGCGCATCCATGTAAGCGACCGAAGCGTAGTAGCCGCCCATGGCTTTCTTTTGCCGGCGGACGTCCATCTTCATGTTTGAACTTGTTTTGTAGTTGATGCCGGCTTTGGGAATATCATTCCAATCGCCCTCCCGTTTTTCGGGAAGCACCATCGAACGGTAGGGTTTGAACGGCGAGTAGTAAGTCCTCGGAGAGACAAAGGGAACATGAGGTCGCACGAATCCGACCCCAATCCAAAAGGGCTCGTCCCGTGATTGCCGAATCAACTCAGAGGCTTTTTGGGCGGTCTTTCCATCAGAGTGAACCAGATCGTCGCCATCGGCTTCCACGACGACGAATGTGTTTCCACCGACAACGGGCCGGTTTCCATCCGGATTACCTTCCAGTGTTTCGCCATCACCTTTAGTTTTCCATTCGGGTCCTGGACTATTGAATCGTTCTGTCCAAGACAATTCATCATCAGCGCCATTGAAGTTTTTTTTGCGAGACGGATCGTTGGCATACTCGATGCCTCCCGGAACACCCATGTGAAAAATCTTGCTGACGCGTGCCGAGTAGTAGCCGGCATTCTTGAAATGCTGCGACCACATCGCTCGATCACCAATCTGAGGTCTGGGGTTTTTGTAACCGAGCGCACCGGTCGCGTGCGGATAATAGCCCGACATGAACGAGGCTCGCGAAGGCCCGCAATACGTCCCCTGGCAATAAGCGCGAGTGAATCGTGTCCCGCGCGCTGCAAGCGAATCAATGTTTGGCGTCTGGCAAACATCATTTCCGTAGCAAGACAAAGCGGTGTACGTCAAATCATCCGAGATAATGAAAAGCACGTTCCATTTTTTGTCCTCTGCCGAAGCGTTTCCGATAAAAGTCAGAACGAAAAGAAGGGATAGTGTTCGCATGATTTGGACAGGGGAGGGCAGAGGGGCTTGGTTGCTTCCGTTGATTTCAGGCTGCCGAGTGTGTGACAGCTAGAGCATGTTCAACGGCTAGCGTATTCAAACGGCCAAATCACTCAATGGTGATTACAGCAGAGCGTCCGCAAATGCGTCTTTCAGTCGCTCCGCAGCGACCGCCACTTTTGTTTCATCGATGACCGCGTTGACTTGCAATTCGCTCGTTCCGATCATATCCACGTTGATGTTGGCTTCGGCGAGTTGTTGGAAAAGAATCGTTCCAACGTGCGTGTGACTTCGCAAACCGATACCGCTGACGGTCACTTTTGCGATTTCGCCGGCACCCTGCGCATCGCGCATCCCGTGCTTTCGTTGAATCTCGCTGGCGACCTCTAGCGAGTGTTTCAGGTCGTCGCGGTGCACCGTAAAGCTGACGCTGGTGGAACCATCTTCGCCATCGAATCCCTGCACGATCATGTCGACGAAAATTCCGGCCTCACCGATCGTTTCGAACATGTCCGCTGCAATCCCGGGATGGTCGGGTACTCCATACAGAGTCACGCGGGCCTGGCTTTCCGTGACCGAGATTCCCGTCAAGGTGAGGGCTTCCAACGCGTCGTCTTGCAAACGACTAACGAGCGTATCGACATCAGCGCTATCACGTCGTTCGGCTTTGATTTGCCCCCAAGACTTTGCGTCATCTGGTTGTTGGTGAAGCAAGAATGCATCGTGAACTGCCCGAAGTGCAATGTCGGCTTGATCACGCGGAACCAGCGTCGAGATCTTGATTTCACTCGTCGTGATCATCTGAATGTTGACGCTTGCATCCGCCAGAGCACGAAACATCTGGGACGCAACATTGGTCTGCGTCGCCATGTTAAGTCCGACGACGGAGATCTTTGAAACTTGGTCATCATGCGTGACGTCTTCGGCACCAACTTGATCCATCACTCCACGTACGGCTTCGAGTGTTTTGGACAATTCGCAATTGGCGACGGTAAACGAGACATCGGCACGACCTTGGGTTCCGACGTTCTGAACCACCATATCGACCGCAATTTTGCAATCAGCAATGGCGGTAAAGATCTGTCGACTCTTACCCGGAACATCCGGCACGCCAAGCACGGTCACACGGGCTTCGTCGGGCGTCATCGCACAACCACTGACTGGCTGAGAAGACGATTCGGCTTCGGTGACGATCATGGTTCCTTCGATGTCAGAAAAGCTGCTACGCACATGAATCGGAACGCGAAACTTTTTTGCGAATTCGATCGATCGACTGTGCATTACACCTGCGCCCAGACTCGCCAACTCCAGCATTTCGTCGTAGCTGATCACGTCAACGCGTCGTGCTTCCGGTAGCAATCGTGGGTCAGTGGTATAGACGCCGTCCACATCCGTGTAGATTTCGCACGCATCGGCTCCCAATACCGCTGCCAATGCGACCGCTGTCGTATCGCTACCACCACGACCGAGTGTTGTGATATTCCAGTCGTCGTCGATCCCTTGAAATCCTGCTGCGACGACAATGTTGCCATCATCGAGCAATCGACGAATGCGATCGGTTGAGATGGACTGGATTCTCGCTTTGCTAAAACTGTTGTCGGTTTTCATGCCGATTTGACCACCCGTCAAGCTGACCGCTTGCGCGCCCAAATCGTGAATGGCCATCGCGACGAGCGCTACACTGACTTGCTCTCCCGTGCTCAGCAGCATGTCCATTTCGCGAGCCGGTGGATTGCGCGATATCTGCCCCGCCAAGTCCAGCAGTCCGTCCGTGTTCTTCCCCATCGCGCTGACCACCATGACCACTTGCTGCCCTTGACGCTGCGCTCGGATGGCCTTTCGCGCGGCGGCTCGAATCTTTTCGACATCAGCAACACTGGTCCCGCCAAATTTTTGAACGATCAATGACATGGTTGATTTTGGGTCATGGTTGTATTCAGGATTCAAATGCAAACAGTGCGGGCGGGCTCGTCAACTCGTTCGTGCAGCGATCGATTCGGTTCACTGCTGGTCCGAACGGATTCAATTCAATCAAAGGGAAACATCAGTCCTTCAAGAAGCGTTGTCTTGATGGATGAAAGCGTTCATCAGATCCCAACCTTGATCGAAGCGTCTTCCACTGCTGGTGGCCGCGACTTCGTCGTAGGTTGTCTGCTCGTCAGCCTCGATTCCGGTACCAGCCATCACCAACGGAACCATTCCGTGGCTATGCTTCTTGGTACTGCAGGGGGTGGGATGGTCGGGCATAACAAGCATGCGATGATCGCCGTGCTGTTGCAGAGCTTCGGCGAGCGGTGCAACGATCTGTTCATCGATCTGTTCCAACGCTTCAATCTTTGCATCGTGGCGTCCTTCATGAGACGCTTCATCCGGAGCTTCGATGTGAACGCAGACGACATCGTATTGCTGAAGCGCGTCGACCGCTGCGCGTCCCTTGGCGGCGTAGTCAGTATCTAAGTAGCCGGTGGCGCCTTTAACTTCGATCCTTGGCCAGCCCGCCAAAGCTGCAATTCCGCGCAACAAATCCACGGCAGTGATCATGACGCCGCGAACACCAAAGCGTTGTTCGAACGAAGGAAGGTTTGGAGCGCCGCCGAGACCCCACAGCCAAACATTTGTCGCTGGTCGCTTTCCCGCTGCAACACGAGCTTGGTTCACCGGGTGTTCCGCAAACAACTCAGCCGATCCATTCATGAGCCCAACCAACGTATCGCTACCCGGACCGCGCGGAAAATCATCCGTTACGGGAAGATCCGTTAAATCGTGCGGTGCTCTCGTTCGAGTCTCTTTTGAAAACGGTGGGGGACCCGATTTTTCACCGCGGAACAGCAAAAGATTGCGGTAACTGACTCCCGGAACAAACTGCAAACGCTCATCGAAGGGACCGCTACCAAGCAATTCCTGCTGCGCCGACTCGAGCAATTGCGTTGCTTCCTCGGTTGAAATGTGGTCGGCCGTAAAGTCGACCATCACCTGATCTTCGATGGTGACCAGGTTGCAACGAACGGCCCAATCATCGGGCCCCAATTCAATCCCCTGCGCAGCGGCTTCTAACGGCGCCCGTCCGGTGAAGTAAACGTCCGGGTCATATCCCAACAGACACAGATTGGCGACCTCGCTGCCGGCCGGCAAATGCGCGGGCGTATTGTTTGACAGAGCCAGGGAACCTCGCTGAGCCAACGCATCGCATGCCGGTAATTTCGCACACTGTAGCGGCGTTTTTCCATCCAATTCGGCGATTGGCTCATCCGCACAACCGTCGGGAATCACGATCACATGCTTCATATTGGCGGCTCCCACGCCAGGTCCCATTATCGAACAATCTGCTTCACTCACGAAGTAGTTTGCGGGACGTGGCACGCGGACGAAAGGGGCCGTCAGCTCAGCAAGACCGTCAAAACCAATCCCAACCAACAATCATCCCAACCGCCAGGGAGCAATTCACCGACACGTGACACTCGTCCCGAGATCCCGACATAGTGTTCAGGTGCACTACCGATACCGAGGTTTGGGGAGCAACCAGCTGTGAAAGTCGTCAGCTTTTTCGGAACACTTGTGATGATTGGCGTCGGAGCGTGGGCACGCACTCATTATCGAGCCATTCACGAAGAAATTCATGGCAATCAGGGCGTTCACTACGGCACACTCGATCAATCCTACGGCGGCGGTGGAAATCCCTTTAGTGGCTGGTCTTCCGATGACTCATTCAACCAGCAAACGGAATACAAACCCAAAGAAGCCGTGACATCGGGTGTTCAAGCAAACCCCTATCTGGACTAACTCGCTTTCTGACAGCGATCTGCGCCCAGAATCCTGTCACCGGCAGTCTGTCGTCTCAAGCGCCTTTTTCGCTGATTTGTATTGCAGAGCCTTATTGCTGAGTTTCATAACCGGGGGAGACTGATGAGCGACGAGGTCGAGCAACCAGTGCTCAAGCCACATCGCCGAATTCTCGAGCTTGATGCTCTTCGCGCACTCGCGGCGATCAATTTGGTCCTCTTCCACTTCACGCATGTTTACTCCGTGAAGTTTGGATTCTCGTCGCCGCTCGGATTCGAATGGCCCTACGGGGCTTACGGCGTGGAGATGTTCTTCATTCTCAGCGGTTACGTGAACAGCATGTCATTGATGCGGCGCGGGAAACCGGTCGACTTCGTGGCCGCTCGGATGATCCGGATCATCCCGATCTTCTTGATGGCGATCCTCGCCAATGTTTGGATTCTGTCTTTGGCCCCAATGCATGAGAGCGTCGGTGTTTCGCAGTTGATGGCCAACATGACACTGATGCCACGCGTGCTCGGCTACGAGTGCGTCGATCCCGTGATGTGGACCTTGCAAATAGAGATGATGTTCTACGTTACGCTGGTCATCCTCTTTCGAATCGGTGCGTTGAAGCGGTACTTCATTGGATGGGGAACACTTCTTGCCTTGTCCCTTTGCGTTTGCCCAACTCTCGATGCGATGCAAACGACGCATGAGCATGCGACATGGTTTGCGACCGCTACCGCGGTACGCCGCATCATGCTGTTGGATTTCATTCCATTATTCGCGATTGGATTCCTGCTGTACATGATCACGACCGGAACCGGTCGAAAGTGGCAAAACATGGTCGGTATCTTGATCGCAGCTGCCGTTTTTCACAGCATCGATCACGGTAAACATAATCCACTGGCCACCGCGTTGATCATCGGACTCGTTGCCGCGAGTGCGTATGGAAAAGTTCCGCTGCTGCGATTCAAACCGCTTCTCTATGTCAGCACGATCAGCTACGCGTTGTATCTTTGCCACAACAACTTGGGATGTGCTCTGATGCATCGATTCGATCAAGCGGGTGTACCACCGCAGATCTGTCTCGTGATCGGACTCGTGTTTGCGTTTGCGTTATCGGTTTTGATTACAACGCGAGTCGAGCAACCCATCACGACCGCTTTACGTAACGCTTGGAATCGATTCCGCACGGGTGTTCCCGTTGGAGTTCCCAAGCTCGTTCAGCGATAAGAAGCTCTTATCTCGGGGTGCGCTGCGCGACCGAGCCTTGTTGTTGAAACGCTTCGCAGTAGTAGGTCATGCTCCGCATGATGAAAACAGATCTCTCATCGAAGCAGGGGCGATTGGGCGAAGAAACGCTGCGATCGCAGAGCGATCGGCGACGATCTCACTCTTCCTCACATTGGATTAAAAAAGACCGCGCAAACGCTCGGTAAATCCGGGCGAGGCTTCTTCCACGTCAAGGCCGTCGAGTGCGGCGATCCAAACTTTCGGATCTTCGCCGTAATCCAATCCCGTCACTTCTCGCAGTGATTCGATTGCTAAGTGACGCGTCGCCGGATTACGATCGGCAAGCGCTACCCTCAACGCGTCTCGAGCAATGGCGTTGTCTTGTTTTGCCAAAGCTTCCAGTGCAGCGTGTTTGACATCGACATCGGTATCGGTGCCAATCGTCGCGACGAGCAAGCGCGATGCGTCTTCACCTTCACGGCGACCAAGTGCTTGACATGCTTCCATCCGCACTTTCAAACTGGCATCGTCCAAGCCTTTCTCGATCATCTCTAAAGCTGTGGGAACATCCATGCGGCTGGCAGCGCGAACGGCAAGACGTCTCATTTCCGGGCTCTGATCAGTTTCGATCAGTTTCTCCATCTGCTCGGCCCAGAACGCCTGTTTCTCTGGTGGCAGTTCGCCCGCTGTCTCGGCCAGCACCGTCAACTGCTTTCGCCGCTGATGGTCGGTGACGCCAATTTTTTCATCTGCTCCCCATTGGGACCAGGAAAAATAGGGATTGGCAACTTTCAATGCATAGAGCGGACCATCCTGGCATCCGGTCTCGGCAATGCAGAAGGTTGCCAACAAGATCAGGAAAATGCGTGAACGAATCTTGCACCAGTGGCGGCTTAACGGCTGACGCGACATCCCAACTCCAGGGGTGATTCATAAGGGCGTGAAGTTGGTTGGGATGTAACAAAGCCGATCCACCGCAGAAAAGACCACTTCAAGCAGATTTGAAAGCAACTCGAACTTTCACGTGATTGCGTTTGCAAACGGCCGAGAGAAATTCGACCTTTCCGTGAAACACCCCCTTTCGTTAGATTCCACGATGCCCGCACACCCGCACGTGCGTCGGCCCGGAAAGGAAACCGGACGGAGAAGATGCCGTCACTTGGCCACGGAGGAGCCAGATCATGCTGTTGGATCGTATCGACATCGATGAACACGGACCCCTAAATCGCGTCGAGCTGGGTCCACTTGGTGAACAATTAAATGTTGTGTTCGCACCTTTAGGATCCGGAAAAACGGCGATCGCTCGATTCATTCGAGACACGCTGGTCGACCGCCAATACCCGACGGGAATGCTCAGCTCATCGAGCGGACGAGTCGTTTGGGCAACCCGCAGCGGTTTAGTGCATTGCCATCGAGAACACGATGGGACGCGTCAGGGTCGTAAACGCGTTCAGTTCGAGCCACGTGGGATGGTTGAGCCCCAGTTCGATGGCGTTCAATCGGCATGGCTCGACTCGGTAGCTTCCAGTCGTGCCATTCATCGAAGCATGGACACGATCGAATTGCCCGAATCCATTGTTGACGGTGTGATCACCGATACCGCAGTTACGAACGTCGCAAAGATCGTCGCAAGTTGTTTGCGTCACGGAATCGACTCGGCGGACACATACCGCAGTCTTCCGATGATCGAACGAGCGATCGACTCCATTGACGCCGAAGAACATCATCAAGTGCGAGCAGAACTTGCGAGCATCGATGCCGAACTCGCTCGGCTGGGAAACGTTGACTGGGATCATTCCGCACTTGTTGCGCGACGTCAGAGACTCAGTGCGCAGTTGGCCGGATGGTACGCGCCACACGACCGAGAGTTCGTCGACTACCGCGATCCACGGGGATATCGATACGCGACGGATTCGCGTTACGCCCCCTATCGTGCGGCTCAGACCTACGAGCAAGTGGAACGTCGCAGCCGGGAACTTCATTCGAGAGTCCGTCAACTGCGTAGTCGGCAGAGTGAACTTCGCACTTGGATTACAGAATTGGAGCATCGAAGTCGTTCGCCAAAGACATCTCACCGATCGTTACGAGACATTGAAGAACAACTGGATCGCTCACGCTCTAATCTGGAACGATTGACGACGGAGCTAAACACCTGTCTCGCGGATGCAGCGGATGTCCGTCGGTCGATGCGTTGGACAGACGGACGACCCGTTTGGATGGATCGAGACGCAGTCGTCGCGGAATTGCGTCGAGTGGATGATCGACTGGCAGCATGGTCCCGCCGGGATTGGTTGTTGTCACGCCAACATCGGCTCCGCCAACAACTTGGTTATGCGAACTCTCACACAGATCAACTCTCCGCATCACCATTAGCGACGTTGGCGAGCCAATGGCTTGTCCGAGTTTCGGGTGGACGCTTAGACCGCGTCGACTGGACTTCACAAGCGGTTGGAACTGGCAAGCAACAGCGACAACGCGTGTCCGTTCGCATGAATGGTCGTCCGGAATCGGATTATTCCCCGTCGGACCGAGCAGTCACGGCGATGGCGATTCGATTGGCAGCCGGTGAATTGCTTGCTCGCACCGGGCGGCACGTGCCGTTAGTCGTCGAAACGCAACGTGAAATGTGGCAGACGCAACCCAAGTTGTCGGACAGCGATCCTCGCTCAGCCGCCTATTTCCAATCCAGTCAGTCTCATCGCTTCAACCATCCACTTGTTGCGGCTTTGCACGATTACGCTGCTGGCGGTCGTCAGGTGATTGTGTTGACGAGTGACCAGCCGCTCGTCGACGAATTGGCTCGCAGTGGAGCAAGGTCCTTTGACGTACAGCACCAGCGGATCGTTCACGAACACCGACCCGTATGGCGTTCACACGCTTACCCAGAAGCGTATGTGGGACCCCATCCGCATCTATATGGTGATCACGATGTCGAACCCGTCCGTTACTCAGCGCCACGACGTGAGCCTGTTGGCGGAACCATCGATGACATCAACCACAGTTTTGACTTGGCTTCACACTTTGAAGCTCCCGCCGATCCTCGCAATGACTTTCCAACTGCATCCAACCCTCCCACCGGTCGTCACAATCACGTCGTAACGGATTGGGCAGCGGATGATGTGACGCATCGGGATGGTTACTTTTACGCAGACACCTACACGACGATCGCAAACGCGTCAGGTTCCAACGAATCAACGAGTCGGGAAACGTGTTGCTGCAAACAGAACGACCGCCGGTCAACGATCGCAAAGCCTCAATCACCTTTTTTGCTTTCCGTAGACAGTCCGATCGATCAAGCTCCTTCGATTGATGCGGTAGCAGCAGCAAGACTGCGTGGACTCAAAGTCACCCACGTCACTCACCTGATGCAGCAAGATGCGAATCGATTGGCTGACGCTTTGGGCATGGCAACCGTCAGCGCCGCGACCGTGCGACAGTGGCAAGCGGAATCACGACTTTGCTGCCGCGTTCCGCAACTTCGCAACTTTGACGCTCGAATCCTGGTCGGTTGCGGCATCACAACACCTGCACAACTGGCTTCGATCCATCCAACGGATCTGCTCCACGAAGTTGAAGCGTTTTTGACGACCGAGCAAGGCCAACGGATCCTACGTAGTGGATCCAGCCAAGAACTGTCCAGGATCACGACCTGGATCGCCACAGCGAATAGTGGTTCCGATGCGGACATCACTCTCAACGGTGAGGTCGTTCGTCGATCGCACCAGTCAACGTCGACGGCTTCCGCGTCTCACCGCACTTATCGAGACGGATCGAGCAGCGGGGAACATCGACGTGAAACCGATTCATCGACCGGCCGTCGCCAACGGACGCGTCGGGATAGCCGCAGACGTGACGGACAATCGGTGCCGTCCAACAGCGAACGCTCATCAAAGCGGCGAAGCCGACGAAGTTCATCCGCGCGTACCCGTCATACCGGTTCGCGTCGTCGCCAAAGCTTGGATCGTGGTTCCGAGCACCGATTCACAACTGTCGAACCGGAAATCCAACCAGCTCGCGACGTCGTCCAGTACGAAGAAGCGACTGTTGAAACGACGTGGCGTTTTTACTTGGAACGCCAGAGCCCCGTTGAAGACGCACCCTCGATCGGTTCGCGAATGGCCGAGCGACTCGCGGAAGTCGGTATTGTCACCGTGAACGATCTGTTGGAATCGGATCCTGGCTCCGTCGCCGAAGCGTTGGAACTCAAAAGGGTCGACACGGATACCGTCGTTCAATGGCAACAACAGGCGACGCTGGTCTGCTGCGTTCCGATGTTAAGAGGCCACGATGCCCAGCTATTGGTTGCGGCAGAAGTGACCTCGCCGGAAGAACTGACCGAATGCAATGCGGAAGACCTGTTTGCTCTCGTTGATCCGATTAGCCAAAGCTCGCAAGGCAAGCGAATCCTCCGAGGTGGAAAACAACCCGACTTGGCCGAGGTCACCGATTGGATCTCCTTCGCCCAACACACCCGCGAACTAAAAGCGGCCTAGGGTCGGTCGAAATTGAAAAAGAAAAAACCGGAATCACGCTCAACGTGATCCCGGTTTTTTTATTTGCCTGAAGTCTGGCTGCGCAATGCTCGGTGACTCGGCGAACGGGGTGCTTCGTGGTTTGATTCGTCCTTCGTGGTTTGATTCGTCCTTCGTGGTTTGATTCGTCCTTCGTGGTTTGATTCGTCCTTCGTGGTTTGATTCGTCCTTCGTGGTTTGATTCGTCCTTCGTCATGCGGAGCATGACCTACACGTATCAATCGTCAGATCACAACTCGTACTCAGCGATGCGGTACTCGTACTCAGTGAAGCGGAACTCGTGCTCGCAATCGTCAGGGAAAGACGATAACCAATCGATGACACCTATAGACGGACGTCCGACTACTGAGGACGACGCCATTGCAGGTTTTGGCCGCCACCGTTGATCGGCTCTGTGCTTGGAGCGGTTGCGATGTTTGCTTGACTCGGCGCAGAAATCACTTGCGGTGGTCGCCACTGGGGTGCTTGATTGGAAACCGGTGGCTGGTTGTATTGAGGCACAGGCGCCGGCGCCAGAGCAGGTTGATTTTGTGGTGCGTAGTTCCCAAGTGGTGGTTGATACGCGGGTGGCTGATACGCGGGAGGCTGATATCCGGGTGGTTGGGGAGCACCGGTCAGATCAATGGCTTGCATCCCACCACTTCGAATGCCATTGGCTGTCGGCGGAGGTGCAATCCCACTCGTATTGGGTGCAAAACTTGAGTTGCTACCGACGCCGTTTGACGGCTGGTTAAAGCCGTTGCCAAAACCGCCCGTCTGCTGAACACCCGAACCAACCGTCGGTGGGTTCCAGCCTCCATTCCAACCGTTTCCATTCGGATTGCTCTGCACGACTCCGCTACCGAATTGCTGCGGATAACTCACTTGCCCTCCGCCCATGTAGTTGTTGGGCGCGACATAGGAACCTGTTGTGGGTGGTGTCACACGAACGGGTCCACCGAAGGGTCCAAGTGAAGGGGATTGTCCGGATCCGAGCGGCGTGAGCGCGCCGGTCGACGAAGTCGCCGACACAGGACCGATCGGAGTCAGCGGTCCTCCGGAATTCAATCCCGTGGTTTGTCGACAGCCCGTCAGGCACAACGTCATTAACAGAAAGGTCGCGATCGAAAAGCGCATGTCCACTACCTGGATGCGGAATTGGAATCGAGGCGCGGCGGCCCCTTGGCGAATCGAGCTTTAACAAAAGCCGCAAAAAAAAAGAAAGATCAGTATCCGCAATCGTCTCAGATTAATGCTTGCATTCCATTTGAGGCTGCCTGGAGGGGTTAGTCCGCCTATTTTGCCTGTAGCGTTGCTACTGGTATCGACGATGAATCGAGTTGAATGGGCGAGCGCCCCGTGGGCCCATTCGCTTTCCCGCAAGCTTTATGACTCAACACAGAGGTGGTTGCAGATGCGCCGCTTGACTTTTGCCTATTTGGCATTGGCCGCAGTGACGCTGATGACCAGCAACGCGATTGCTCAGCAATCGGGTGGACTTCAGCTTCAAAAACTCCCCGTCCCAAGCACTCAAGCACAGTCGCTTGCGACGAAGTTGAGTCTGCAGTACCGCGATGTTCAGGGAGTCACCATTTCGTCCGACCCGCAACGTGGCGAATTAGTGGTCATGGCCCCACAAAAGGCCCAACAATCAATCGCACGCGATGTGGCCGCTATGCTCGCATCGCAACCCACGCGTCCGGCGGGGCCCTTGGCCGTCGGCCTGACATACATCACTTGGCGAGAGTTTGAAGATGACCTTCAGAAACTCTCCGGCGGTGGTGTCCCCGTGACAACGAGTCGCAACGGTGAACGTGCCGCGTTTCAGTTGACGGCCGCGCCGATGCAAAACACGACCGTAGAAGTTGACCGTCGCAACAACACCATCACGGTCGTTGCACCGGAACCAACGCTACCGGGTTGGCAAAAGCTAATCTCCATGCTCGACCGCGCACCCTCTCGCGATTCAATCACCGAGATGATGCGTTTGGAGAAGTCTGAGCCAGCACCGATTCAAAAAGCGCTTCGCCTGCTCAAGCAATTGGAAGCGCAACCCAACGCAACTCAAGCCGTTGTGCCGATGCCAGCCGGAAACGCGTTCCGCAACGCGGTCTTCCAAGAAAACGCAGCAAACCAACCGCCCGCGATCGGTGACCCAGCCGAGATCGGCGACGAAGGTGGTGCCGGCGTGATCGGTGACACACAGATCCAATTCGTTCCTGAACTGGGAACGATCATCATCCGCGGTGCCAAACGCGACGTGGAACGAGTGATGGAAGTCATTCGTCAAATTGAAGCGCAGAGCGATATCACGAAACCTGAAGTTGAAGTCGTCAAATTGGAGCACACCGACGCAAATGCTGTATCGACGCTCCTGGCACAGCTGTACGACGATGTTCTGTCAGCCCGACAAGGTGAAGTCAGTATCACGTCACTCGATTCACCCAACGCATTGCTGTTGATTGGTCGTAAGGAAGCGATCGTCGGTTTGAAAGATCTGATTGGGAAGATCGATTTGCCAGTCGATGAATCAAGTCGCCTGCGGGTCTTCCGTCTCCGCAATGCTTCCGCGTTAGACGCCGAGCAAACCATTCGAGACTACTTTACCGATCGACCTGGATTCGGTGATGAAGTGCGACCGGGTGTGGGTCCACGCGTTCGTGTGTTGGCCGATTTCCGAACCAACTCACTGATCGTCAGTGCGGCTCCGCGTGACATGATCGAAGTCACTCGCTTGATCAACGATTTGGACGTCGAGAAGATCTCGTCACAAAACCAACTGAAGGTTTTCCGTCTGAACAATGCCGTTGCAGAAGACTTGGCCCCCGTCATCCAGTCGGCCATCAGTGGTGAAGATGCTGCAGAAAACGACAACGTGACGACACCGGCGACAAGCTTGACGATGGTTGAGCTGAACTCCGAAACTAACAGCCTGCTAGAATCCGGCATCTTGGCAGGTGCTCAAGTCAGTGCTGACGTGAACGGTAACGCTTTGGTTGTGCGAGCCCCAGCGAATGCAATGCCACTGATTGGTGAGTTGATCCGGCAGTTGGATCGCGCACCGGGCATCGATTCGCTCGTCAAGGTGTTCGCAATCACGAACGGTGATGCGTTGCAATTGACAACCGCCTTGCAAAACCTGTTCGGTGAAGACGCCGGTACCACCGGCACTCAAGTGGGTGCGGCCAACTTGCCGCCTGCGACCGCCAGCGATAGCTCGCTCGTGCCACTGCGTTTCAGCACCGACCAACGAACCAACAGCATCATCGCCAGCGGTTCTGCAGAAGACTTGGAAGTTGTCGAAAGCATCTTGCTGCGATTGGACAGCGAAGGTTTTGCGGAGCGAATCACGGAAGTGATCTGGCTGCGTCACCAGACCGCTGCCGACGTCGCATTGGCACTGCAAACATACGTTCAGCAGCGAACCACCACCGTCAACCAGATTCAGCAGTTCCAGCAAGCTCTGGGCCCGTTTGATCTTCCTGACCGTGACCTGATCGTTGTCGCCGAACCAGTTAGCAACAGTATTTTGCTTAGCGTATCGCCGCGACTGTACGAAGATGTTCGCCGATTGGTGGACCGACTGGACCGTCGCCCACCGATGGTCTTGATCAAAGTGCTGATCGCGGAAGTTCGCTTGGATGACGCGTTTGAGATCGGCGGTGAAGTCGGTCTGCAAGACTCGTTGCTGTTCGACCGTGGTGTTGCCGCTGCCGCCGCAACCAACCCACAGAGCCTACCCGGTTTCAACTTCAACGATGCTGGCACACCCAACTTGAACTCGGTCGGTCGTGACGCACTGGCCGCCAGCGGAGTGTCAACCTTCGGTGTTGGAACGTCGAATGCCAACTTCGGCTACGGTGGTTTTGTGCTGAGTGCCGCCAGCGAATCGATCAGCTTGCTGCTTCGAACGTTGCAAGACGCAAGTCGACTGCAAGTTCTCAGTCGTCCAGAAATCATGACCCTGGACAACACGGAAGGCTTCATCCAAGTCGGTTCGATCATCGCCCGGGTCACGGACGTGATCAACAACGGTGTTGCCGGTTCGCAGGTCGTCACGGAAGACTTGGAAGTTGGTTTGATCGTACGAGTTCGACCGCGAGTCGGTGCCGACGGACTGATCGTGATGGACATCGACGCCACACGAAGTGACCGAGACGATTCCAACGGTACACTTGTGCCAGCGGGCAACGGTGAGGTCGTTTTGATCAACGACATTCTGCAGACAACGGCTCAATCGGTTGTTGCAGCTTACAGTGGTCAAACCGTCGTCTTCGGTGGTCTGATCCAAAAGACACGTGCAAACTTTAGCCGTCGCGTTCCAATCGTCGCCGACATTCCACTTCTCGGACACTTCTTTAAGTACGACCAAGAAGTAGAGGCTCGGTCGGAGTTGTTGGTCGTGCTCACGCCGAAGTTGATCTCCAACGAACAAGACCTCGACTACGTCAAACAGGTTGAATCAAGCCGCATGAGCTGGTGCCTGGCAGATGTTGTTGAAGCCCACGGTGATGTTGGATTGAGCGGTGGCTATGGACTGTGGGGACCTGCAGTGGGCAACACGATTTACCCCGACCTGAACCCAACCGTTGAGGAAGTCATCATTCGCGACACGCTGGCAACTCCAGCGGGCACGGGTGCTCAAATGGCTCCGGGTCAAATGGCTCCGGGTCAAATGGCTCCGGGTCAAATGGCTCCGGGTCAAATGGCTCCGGGTCAAATGTTGCCGGGCCAAATGGCACCGGTTGCACCGGGTCAAATGGCACCGCCCGTGTCGTCACCGATTCCACCGCAGAATTTGGCACCCGTGCCAGCGGATGGAGCGATGATCAACACGGACGTCTTGCCGATGATGCCCACGGGCACCGGCGCGGCACCCGTCATCAATGCTCCGGTTCCTCCGAGTTATTCGACACCGAACCCGACGACAAGTGGAACCTCGCCCGCGTCACGGGCGGTGCCTCAACCGCACCTAGCACCTGGTGGCTTAGGAAATCCATCGATGGCTCAATCTGGATTCACGATGCCTAACACGGCAACGACTCCCTCGACGGCCCAAGTGAATTGGATCGATGCGGTCACAGAACAGCCGACCGCTCCAACGACGACGCAGCCAAATCGTGAGGTGCCCGTAACACCTCGTGGATACGACCTGCGACCGGCTCGACTCGGTTCGGGTCAGTAGTCACGAATGAACCAGACGCGGCGTCTGTCCCGCAGCAGACGCCGCTTTTTCTTTCAACGAATACTCTCGCACTGGATGGACCCAATCATGCGAATCTCAAGACGGAAATTCACTGCGGCCGCGGTGACCCTGGTCGCTCTACTTCCTACCGGATGCTCCACGCTTTCCCCGGAACAGCTGAAGAGTCAGTCACTGACCAAGCCGGCCAAACCCGAAAACAGCTCGTTCTTGGATAAATTGCCTTGGTCCAATAACGAGGAAGAAAAAGTTCAGCCGTATCCAAATCCTGTCAAAGTCGCGAGCACGTGGACAGCAGATACGCTGGTGCAAACCGGTCGCACTCCGACGCGTGGTTTCGGCGGTCGAATTTTCTTCTACGACGAAAAGTCTCGTCCCGTGCCAGTGGATGGAACCTTGGTTGTTCACGGATTTGACGACACGGCCACCGAAGAAAAGCACGCGGTAAAACGATTCGAGTTCACACCCGATCAGTTTACCCGACACTTCAGCCAAACCGATCTGGGTGCGTCTTACAGCATTTGGATTCCTTGGGATGCGATCGGCGGTCCGCAAAAGCGAATCTCACTGGTGACCTCGTTTAAAACGGAAGAGGGCAAGTTCGTCCAAGGCATTCCTGCCACGATGGTATTGCCAGGTGTCAGCGAAGAGACCGAAGAAGAAAAGACGGCTGCGAAGTTTGCCGACCAGTACTTGGCGCATCTCGAAGCAGCCAAGTCGGGCAACCCCAGCAGAAGCGGCTTGACGACGACGACGATTCAACGGCGTCAAATCATCACAGGCGATGAGCAACTGCCGGGAATCAAGTTGCCTGGGCAGCAACAGCCTTCGCAAATCGCAACGGCTGGCCAAACGCCATCGCTCGACCTAAAAATGTCCAAGCGACCACGGCAACCA
Source organism: Planctomycetota bacterium (assembly GCA_039179795.1). Taxonomy (GTDB): domain Bacteria; phylum Planctomycetota; class Planctomycetia; order Pirellulales; family Pirellulaceae; genus Rubripirellula. The sequence continues at coordinate 26,608 of JBCDEM010000055.1, forward strand.
ACCATTCTTCCGGCCAGTGCCCAAATGCCAGCCGAGCGGTAAAACCCGCGACGCAACCTTCTTAATCAGAAAGACGATCGGCCAGCTGATGCAATCAGCTGGCCGATTTTGTTGATCGCGGCGATCGACACTCTGCCGTTCGAAAAACCGGTGATCGTTCAAACCGTTCCAATCGGTTTGATTCGATCGGATGGTCTAACCCGTTCGGGGGTATGTTGATCCATGGCACTCGAATCGTCGGGGCGAGGTCCGAGCGTGGCATAGTTTTCAGGTGGTGCAGTGTTCGGTCGCTGCGCGCTGACCACACTTTTGAAAACCTCATGGCCCGGCTCTTGCGAACCGAACCGCCGCACGTGTTTGACTTCTACCCGCTCGAGGATCGCATCCTCTTGAGCGGTGAGGGAATCGACGGGGTCGATATTGGCCCGGCGCCTGACCCTGCGCTCACCGAGGCACTGCTCGCCGACTTCGCACCGGATGGCGAAGCGTTGGATCTGAACCAACAAACTCCCGGGAGCTCGAATGTCCCGAACGAGCATGCGGATGCGCTTTTGATCGATCCGTCAGAGCCGTTGAGTTTGATCGATCCACTAAAACCGCTCGAAGTCGTTTTCATCGATGCGAATGTCGATGATGCCCAAACGCTGATCGATGGAGTTCGTTCCCAAGGCGACAGCGAGACGCAATGGCTGATCGTTGAACTCAGCGGTGATCAAAACGGCATCGAACAAATCAGCCGCACCCTCAATCAACTATCAGGTGTCGATGCAATTCACTTGGTCAGTCACGGTGACGGACAAGGCATTCAGCTTGGACAAACGCATCTCGACCTTCAAACGGCCAATGCATACGCAGGCCAGATCGCCAACTGGGGTAACGCGCTCGATTCCCACGGAGACCTGTTAGTCTACGGTTGTGATCTTGCAAGAACCGAGGCCGGGCAGGACTTATTGGAAACGCTCGCTGCGCTTTGCGATTGCGACATCGCAGCCAGTGATGATGTAACCGGTCACTCATCATTGGGCGGTGACTGGGAATTGGAATTTGTACGTGGGGACATTGAGGCCGGCGTCGCCTTCCATTCGGGCGCCCAGCAAGCGTGGCACGGCGCACTGGCCACGTACACGGTCACCAATACGAACGACAGCGGCTCCGGTTCGTTGCGGCAAGCGATCCTCAATGCCAATGCCAACTCCGGTCAAGACACGATCGAATTCAACATTTCAACCGCTGACTCGGGTTACGTGGATCCCGATTCTATTGCCAACAGTGGAGACGAATACTGGACGATTGGGCTGACGTCTTTCATCGGTTGGATTACGGACTCCGTCATCGTCGATGCCACGACTCAATTGGGATACGACCCGGGCACGGGACGGCCCGTCATTGAGTTAGATGGTTCCGCAGCCGCCGGCGCAACGACCGTCCTAGGGATCGACGCAAACAACTCAACCATTCGTGGTTTTTCGATCCACAGCTCATCCGACGAGGGAATCGAGATCGTCGGTTTTTCGGGCAAGGGTCAAAACAACATCATCCAAGGCAATTGGATCGGTATCGACGCAGAAGGCAATGTTGACGCCAACGCAGAGCACGGCATCATTTTAGCGTTCGCAGCATCCAACAACACGATCGGTGGTAGTGGCACGAACGAAGGCAACTATATCGCTGGCAACGGACTCTCCGCGGTCTTCCTTCGCGACGCTGGAACCGAAGAGAATGTCGTCATCGGAAACGTAATCGGGATCTTGCCAGACGGTTCGACGGCCGCTGCCAATGCTTCGCACGGTATCACAGTCGGCACGTCAGCCGCGAACAATGTGATCGGTGGAACCGGTGCTTCGGAAGGAAATACGATCGCCTACAGCACACTGGATGGAATCAGCGTCAGTAGCACTGCGGGTTCCGGCAATTCGATCTTGGGAAACACGATCTACAACAACACGGGCCTGGGGATCGACCTGGAAGGTGGCACGGAAGACTCCAATTCGGTGACGGCGAACGACACCAATGATGCCGACACAGGTCCCAATGACCTTCAGAACTTTCCCGTGCTTTCGTTTGCCGAACTCAACGGGACCGATCTAACGGTCAGCGGATCCATCGACACGGACAGTGCGAGCACGCAGTATCGAATCGAGTTTTTCGGTAACACCTCCGGAACACAAGACAGCACCCATGGCGAAGGTGGCGTCTACCTTGGAGCCACGACCGTCACCACGAATGGTTCGGGAGACGGTTCGTTTACCGGCGTCGTATTGTCGGGTGTTACCTTGAATGCCGGAGACTTCGTCACAGCAACGGCGACCCGCGTTGATGACACTGGACAGGTGGGCGTTGACGATAAACTCGCTTACGGATCCACATCTGAATTTGCAGCCAACTTGTCGATCGCTGCCGGAAATGTAGCGCCGGTCGGCAACAACGACTCTTACGCTGTCAACGAAGACACTGCGCTGTCAGTTTCTCCCGCAAGCAGTGGCGTGCTCGCCAATGACACCGACGGTGACAGTGACCCCTTGACCGCCACTCTCGTAAGCGGACCATCCAACGCACTTTCGTTTCAGCTATTCAGTGACGGAACATTTAACTACCAAGCCGTCGCTAACTTTAACGGCACCGACACGTTTACCTATCGTGCGAATGATGGAACAGTCGATTCCGCCATCACGACAGTAACCGTCACCGTCAACGCCGTTAATGATACTCCCGTCGTATCGACCAACACGGGAGCAACGGTCGCGGAGGGCTCAGCAAGCAACGTTATTACGACAGCAATGCTGAACGAAGGCGACGTCGACGATTCTGGCGCCGGTCTGACGTACACGATTACCAACGTGACGGACAACGGGACGATCTATCTATCCGGCACTGGAGCGCTCGGCTTAAACGATACGTTCACTCAAGCAGACATCGACGCTGGAGATATTACGTACGACCATGACGGTAGCGAAACGAGCTCCGACGCATTCAGTTTTTCCCTTGCGGACGGCGGAGAGAACGGAGTCAGCCCTGTGACGGGAACTTTTAACATCACGGTCACGCCCGTCAACGACAACGACCCGGAGATCACTTCCAACGCTGGTGGGCCAACGGCCAGCATCAACACGGCAGAGAATTCCACGTTCGTCACAACTGTGACAGCGACGGACGATGACCTGCCCGCGGAAACGCTCACTTTTTCAATCATTGGGGGAGCCGACGCGGCGAGCTTTACGATCAATTCCAGCTCAGGCGTCCTGAGTTTCGTCAGCGCCCCGAATGCAGAATCTCCGGCAGACGTCGGAATGAATAACGTTTATGACGTAATTGTCCAAGTGAGCGATGGATCTCGTGTTGACTCACAATCGATCGCCGTCTCGGTCACGGATGTCGACGAATTCGATGTCGGAGCCGTTACTGATAGCGATGCTGCAACGAACGCAGTCGATGAAAACGCAGCCAATGGCACAGTGGTTGGTGTCACGGCACTCGCTTCCGACGCGGATGCGACAAACGATACGATCACGTACACGCTGGATAATGACGCAGGTGGTCGGTTTACGATCAACTCTGGTACCGGAGTCGTGACGGTTGCCGATGGCACACTGCTCGATCGAGAAGCTGCGGCCAGTCACGACATCACCGTGCGTGCGACATCCAGTGATGGATCGTTCAGCACAGCAACGATGACGATCGCTCTTAATGACGTCGACGAATTTGATGTTGGCACGGTCACTGACAGCGATGCAACAACGAACGCAGTCGACGAGAATGCAGCCAATGGAACAGTGGTTGGTGTCACGGCACTCGCTTCCGACGCGGATGCGACGAACAATACGATCATGTACACGCTGGATGATGACGACGGTGGTCGGTTTACGATCAACTCCAGTACCGGAGTCGTGACCGTTGCCGATGGCACACTGCTCGATCGAGAAGCTGCGGCCAGTCACGACATCACCGTGCGTGCGACATCCAGTGATGGATCGTTCAATACAGCAACGATAACGATCGCTCTTAATGACGTGGACGAATTCGATGTTGGCACGGTCACTGAC
>JBCDEM010000006.1:0-352065 GCA_039179795.1 Planctomycetota bacterium
CCAGCTGGAAAGGCTTCCTATCGATCTCGTTGAGTGCTTACCTGCAACTGGTCGACTGGACGGGGCGACAGTTTCGTCGTGACCGGTCAGGATCGATACCAACGCACCTAGAACCGATCCTGAAACGTCTCGGGATCAACTCGGTCAATTGGTGCGGGTTGATTCAACACTTCGACAGTAAATTCAAACGGGCAGTGGGCAACAAACAACACCTCGCCCAAGAAGCCGCACGTCGCGGCCAGAAATGGTTGCAATCACCCGGCAAGATCGATCTGTCGAGCGGTTAGACCACTCGTCATTGCTGCTGGTCATAAACCGCATGATGCGATATGCGATCTACCAATTGACGCAAAACAACAACTTGCCGAAGAGTCTGTCTGTTTCCGTGGGAGTGATTTACCACGCGGCACGACGCTATGGCCCAACGTCAATGCCCCGGCACTACGATGCTGTGCAATTCAGAATGAATCTGAAACTCGGTGCCCGTCGCGAATTGTTGAATATTGCTCACTTCGACGGCAAACGCTTTTCCTGACTCGCGTTCCCACGATCTGATTGAGTACGCAACCTGGTGATGGTCGTAATTCTGAGCTGTTATTGACTCTTTGCCTCTCCCCGTTTTCTGTTCGCCTGTCCTCTTTTTGTTCCCGCCGTCCCCGTTCCCGCCGTCCCCGCCGCAAAGTGTGCCTGTCCCCGTTCTTGTCCCCCCGTTCTTGTCCCCGTTCTTGGGTGCCGCATTTGGTCCCCGTTTTTGCCTTGACCCTTTGCCTCTCCCTGTTTTTGGCCTGTTTTTGGCCTTTGCACGAAATTTTTGCCCACGAACTTTTTGCCTGTCCCCGTTCTTAGGTTGGCCGTTTTTTTGTCAACGTGTGCCTGTCCCCGTTTTTGGTCTTTTTGGGTGAGTGTGCCTGTCCCCGTTTTTGGTGTCCCCGTTTTTGGGAGAAGAGGGTTTGGATGGGAGGTTTTTGTGTTTGTTTTAACGCTGGCCGTGGGACGGATTGACGCTCCGTTTCGACTCGGTACGTTATTGCAAGTTCGTGGTGACGAGTCTTGGTGCTCCATGCTCGTAAACAGGGAACTCCGGTGCAATTCCGGGACGGTCCGGCCGCTGTGTGCTATCTGCTCCCTAAAAAGGAGCGTCAATCGTTCATTCACTATGCCATTGCCTTAGGGTGAGAAGGCTTGAACGGTTGGAAGATAGCGAGTCAGAAGACCTACCTTGAACTAGATGACTCTGTGCCCTCTCGGATTGGGGCGGTTATCGCAATCGAATCTCGTCGATTGGTTATTGATTGATCATTCTCATCAGGCATGCGATCCCAACGAAGGAATTGCGTGCGCGGTCAAAGTCCAATGCGCCTGTCCATTCATCGCCCCCTAATCAAAAGTCTCTCACAGACACTCCGATCACAACGCTCGGCCTTTACGCTCATTGAGCTCTTAGTCGTCATCGGGATCATCGGAATTCTGGTTGGTTTGCTTCTGCCAGCAGTCCAGGCCGCCCGCGAAGCCTCCCGGCGAATGTCATGCACCAACAACATGCGGCAAGTCGGCCTCGCGATCCAAAACTACCACTCCGCGTTCAAGCGTCTTCCACGACAGTCGACGGCACCCGGTCCTGGCAAAGCTTGGACGACGAGGCGAGGCAGCTGGTTTACCGCTGTCTTGCCATACGTTGAACAGGACGGCTTATTTAAGTCATTCGATACCGACTTCCACTGGCATGACCCCGAGAATCTTGATGCGGTGTCCACAGAAGTTCCGATCCTTCGATGTCCTTCTGTTCCAGACCGTCGCGGTTTTGAATGGACCGTTCTGGTCGACTACCCGAACGGTTCGTCAACGTTCTCACTGACGCCGCGTGATTTCTATGACGGAGCTGCGACGGACTATTCGAACGTCGGTGGTGTTGGAACGCAGTTGAATGCTTCCTTGCCAGCGAACAGACAGTTGGTTGATCCACGAAACTGTGGTGTTCTTACTCCAAAAGGGACGAAGTTCGCCGATATCTTTGATGGTCTTTCAAACACTATTTTGCTCGTCGAGTGTGCCGGCCGCCCCGAGCTGTATCAGAACGGACGTTTGGTGGCCGATGGAACAACCCCCAAGACTTGGAGCGGGTTTTCCAGCGTGACCCGGCCATTTCCCACAGGCGGAGTATGGGCCAGCCATAACAAGGGATTCTTGGTGGATGGTGCGCAACCTGACGGTAATACTGCGATTCGACCGGGTACGCGAGGCGTCAATTCAAGCAACGACAACGAGGTCTACTCGTTCCATCCCGGCGGTGCCAACATCTTGTTGACGGATGGTTCCGTACGATTCATCACGGAGTCCATTCCGATCGAAGAGCTGGTCGCGCTCGTTAGTCGCAATGGCAGAGAGGTCGTGTCCCTTGACTGATTCGCATCAGGCACGCGTGTTGATGGTGATGGGAACTTGCTCGTCAGCGGGCAAAAGTCTTGTCACTACTGCATTGTGCCGATGCCTTTCACGACGCGGCCTACGAGTTGCTCCGTTCAAGTCGCAAAACATGTCCAACAACGCCGCCGTCTGCCCAGATGGGGGCGAGATTGGTCGCTCGCAGGCGCTGCAAGCGATTGCTGCCGGAGTCGAACCCGAGACCGACATGAACCCCGTGCTTTTGAAGCCAGAGGGAGAATCTCGATCACAAGTGGTCGTCAACGGAAAAGCCACACCTGCGCTCGAGGCACGCGAGTACTTTCGACAGCGACATAAGCTTTGGCCGGTAATCACGGATGCAATGGATCGCTTGAGATCCAAGTTTGACTATGTCGTTATCGAAGGAGCGGGCAGCCCCGCCGAACTCAATCTTGCTTCGGTAGAGATGGTGAATCTGTCGATCGCGCGATATTGCAAAGCACCGACGATCTTGGTCGGTGACATCGAACGCGGTGGTGTGTTTGCACAGTTGCTTGGGACTCTTTGGCTGATCCCTGAAGTTGACAGGAGTCTTTTCTGCGGAATGCTTGTCAACAAGTTTCGAGGGGATCGTTCGTTGTTTGACAGCGGAGTTGAAATCCTTGAAGAGCGCAGTTCGATTCCTGTACTTGGTGTCTTGCCTTGGCTCGCAGGCTTGAATCTACCTGAGGAAGACGCCGTCGCGTTGAATGAAACACCACTTCGTTCCTCATCAATGACGGACTCGTGTCTCGATATTGTCGTGATTCACTTGCCGCGAATTGCCAATTTTGATGATTTCGATCCGCTCGCCACTGAAGAGGGCGTGCGTCTTCGGTATGCACGCACGGTCGAAGAGATCGGACAGCCTGATGTACTGATTCTTCCTGGTACTAAGAATACGATTGGTGATCTTCAATGGTTGAGCGAATGTGGTATCGCAGCTCACATCGCCGAACTAGCGGATCAAGGCGTGCAGATTGTCGGTATTTGTGGCGGGTATCAGATTCTGGGTAAGTCAATTGAAAACCCGGATCAGTTAGAGAGTGATGTTCAGCAGATCCAAGGGTTGGGTTTACTGGAGGTAACGACGTGTTATCGCCCAACCAAGCGAACTCGCCAAGCTTCATTCGTGGTTATTGATGACATCGTTTCACCAGGGGCTTCTGGACAAACGGTTTCAGGTTACGAAATACACGTGGGTCAATCCGAAACAAGTCGACCCTGGTTGCGAGAGTCTTCGCATCCGGAAATGCACGTCGATGGGGCGTATGCACGCAATGGGCAAGTCTGGGGTTGCTATTTACACGGCTTGTTCGCAAACGACGAATTCCGACGGGCATTCTTAGTCAAACTCAACGTCCGCCAATCATCGGACGCTCAATCGTCCGCTCAAATCCAGTTGCACGAATCGCTCGATCGACTCGCTGATGCGTTTGAGGCATCAGTCGACGTCACGAACCTCATCAATGTCATGGCGGAACGTGCAAAACGTGAAGGAGCATCGCATGTCTGAAAATGTCAATGAAGAACATCGAAAGCGTATGGTCCGCATTAACGAGGTAAAAGACCAGCAGTTAGCGAGTGCCACCGAGGAGAAAGGCCTCGTGATCGTTCACACTGGCGGCGGAAAAGGGAAGTCCACTGCCGCGTTTGGAATGGCGGTCCGCTCGTTGGGACAAGGTCTTAAGGTTGGGATCGTTCAATTCATCAAAGGAGCGATCGAAACGGGTGAAGCGGCGTTCGTCAAAAAGCTCGCCGAGCGCGGGTTCCCGATTGAAATGCACACAATGGGTGAAGGATTCACATGGAAAACGCAAGATCGTGAGCGTGATATCCAAACGGCAATGAGCGGTTGGGAGAAAGCGACGCAACTGATTCGTGATCCTTCATTCGACCTAGTGATACTTGACGAACTAAACATTGCGCTCAAGTACGACTACATTCCTGTTCAACTGGTCATTGATGAGATTTTGAGCAAACGCCATATGCTTCATGTTGTGATTACCGGTCGAAACGCCAAGGAAGAAATCCTTGAGTTAGCCGATCTCGCGTCAGAGATGAAGGTAATCAAGCATCCGTACTCCAAGGGAATCAAGCCTCAACCCGGTGTGGAGTTTTGAATGGACATAGAGGAACAACAGCGATCCACTACGTCGTCTTTAACACTTGTTATGGGCGGTGTGAGAAGTGGTAAGAGCCGGTTTGCTCAGGATTTGGCGAGTTCACTTGGAAATGGTGACGTGTTGTTCGTCGCCACCGCGGAGGCAGGTGACGGCGAAATGTCAGATCGTATTAAGCGGCATCGCCGATCGCGTCCTTCGGCTTGGGAAACTCTGGAATGTTCGCTCAATGTCGGTGATCATCTTCTCTCGACGGGCGAACTGCCAAACGTCGTTTTGATTGATTGCTTAACGTTGCTCGTCAGCAATGTGATGTTCGAACATGAAGACGCAGATACCGACATCGAGCGTCTCGTTTTAGATGAGGTTGATGCCATTATTCAGGTCGCTAAAGAACGTTCCACTCACGTGCTGATTGTCTCTGGCGAAGTTGGAATGGGGGTCGTGCCGGAATCCGCGATGGGACGACAATTTCGTGATCTGCTCGGGTTCGCCAATCAGCGATTCGCAGCAGCGTCGCAAGCAACGTATTTGATGGTCGCTGGTTTGGCGATTGATGTGAAACGTCTGGCGACAAGTGTTGCAGACGCCAGCACGAACGCCCTTCACACAGCATAGGTGTCAAGATGTCGAACAAATTGCATTCTTTGGCGAATCTCGTGGTCGGCCTACTCGTCTTAGGCTGCAATCAATCATCGACGCTTGTCGAAAGTTTCGATTCGGGTGATGAGACGCAACCGCTCGTCATTATCGATCGACTCGATCGTGAAGTTCCGGTCGGACCGCCCGTAAAGAGAATCGTTAGTCTCTCGCCTGCGACGACCGAATTGTTGTTCGCGTTGAACCTTGGAGATCAAGTTGTCGGCGCAACGAAGAACTGCAACTATCCGCAACAAGCACTTGACATTCCGCGGGTTGGTGGTGGAACGATCGAGAGCATCAGTTCCGAAACGATTGTAAGCCTGAAGCCCGACCTTGTATTGTGTAAATGGGATACGCATCAACCGCTGCTAGAGACTTTGGACCGATTGAAAATCCCCGTTTGTGCGATTGGTGCACAAAGCCTAGAGGAGCTTTACGAAGAGTCGCTTTGGATCGGTCTGCTCACAGATCGAGATGAGGAAGCGAGCGGATTGGTTTCCGAAATGAAATCACGACACGAGCAACTCGCTAAGATCGTTGCCAAGCACGAGCAGGATCCGCCGCTTCGAGTTTTCTATGAGGTATGGGATGAGCCGCTAATGACGGCCGCGCCGAATTCTTTCATTGGTGAAATGTTGAGCATGGCGGGCCTCGAGAACATTCTTTCGGATACGTCTGTTCGATATCCAAGAATCAGCTCCGAAACCGTTGTTGAAGGAAAGCCGGATTTGATTCTTGCTCCTACCAGTCATTTCGAGAACGTCGAGATTGATGCATTCGTTTCGCGTCCTGGCTGGTCTTCCGTTCCGGCTGTCGTCAATGAGCGAATTTATCTGATCTCGGGCGACGAAGTTTCTCGGTGTGGTCCACGACTGCTCGATGCTTGGGCAGAGATCATTTTGGCCGCTTATCCAGACGCCGCCGAGGAAATTTCCGCGACGTCGACGAAGCCCGAGGTGTCACGTTGAGTCGACACCGTTGGACGATCGTTGCACTTTTTGCGACCGTGCTACTCGGTCTACTTTCAAGCTTGATCGGTGCGTCTTCAATTGCACCGGCCGACTTGTGGGGTGCATTGATTGGTTCACCGGCCAGTGACGAGACCAGTCGAACAATTCTTCTGCAACTACGGTTGCCGAGGATCGTGACAGCAACGTTTGTGGGTGGCTCCTTGGCTGCCGCGGGCTGCGCGTTCCAAGGCCTGTTTCGAAATCCTCTCGCCGAGCCTTACATCATTGGCGCTTCGAGCGGCGCGGGGCTCGGCGTGGCAATTGTTGTTATCAGCGGGATGCAATTCGCCTTTTACTCGATCGGTCCAACGGCGATTTTAGCGGTCGCAGGATCTTTTAGTGTCGTGTTTTTTGTGATGGCGATTGCCGGCTTAACATCGAATTCGTCTAGCACAACGCTCTTACTCTCAGGCGTTGTGATCAGCAGCATGGTCAACGCGATCGTTTCTCTGTTGATGTTTCTAAGTGATCAGAGAGCGGTTGTCATATTGACTTGGTTGATGGGATCGCTTGCGAGTAGTCATTGGGGCACGGCTGCACTCGTGATTGTTCTTGGCGGAATCGGTTCACTGATGGTGATGCTGTCGGCGCGAGCTCTCGATGCGTACTCGCTTGGGGATACGGCATCGGAATCACTCGGTTTGAATCTCCGGCAGTTTCGTTGGGTCGTCATCGTCGCCGCGAGTCTGTGTACGGCTGGCGCAGTGGCAGCATCAGGGATCGTGGGATTCGTCGGTCTGGTCGGCCCGCACATCGCTCGTGGTTTCGTGGGTTCACGTCATTCGAACCTAATACCAATGAGTGTTTGCATTGGTGCGATGTTGATGCTCGTCGCGGATACGTTTGCGAGAGTTGTCATTGCACCAGCAGAATTGCCGGTTGGCATTGTGACGGCAGTGCTTGGTTGCCCGTTCTTTCTTTGGATCCTGTTCAATGGGCCAAGAACACGTCAGGCGGGGTTTGCGTGATGACGAGCTTGGTCGCGAACAACGTGTCCTTCGGCTACCAAGGCAATGATTTAGTCATTGATGGTTTGTCGTTAACTCTCGATCAGGGAAAGCTTCTTGTTCTGCTAGGCGGCAATGGAGCTGGAAAGACAACGCTGTTGCGGCTGTTGGCTGGGCAGTTGCGTGCTCGCAGCGGGAGCGTTCTGTTAGACGGTCGACCGATCGAGTCATGGTCGCGTTCGGAAATCGCGAAGCGATTGACGTTGATGCCTCAGTTTGAACGCGGTGAAACGCACTTTTCCGTTCGGGAAATGGTTCAGCTCGGGCGAAGTGTGCATCGGGGGTGGTACATGCCATTCACGAAAGAGGACGACAGCGCAGTCGATCGCGCGCTTGAGATGACTGGTATTAAAGATCTCAGTGAACGATCGGTTAGCAGTTTGTCAGGTGGCCAATGGCGACGCGCCGTGCTCGCGCGTTCCTTGGCACAAGACGCTCCCATTCTGCTGCTGGATGAACCTACCAGTGGCTTGGATTTGAGACACCAGTACGAATGCTTGCAGCAGATTCGTGATCTCGTCAGTCAAAATCAGTTTATTGCCGTTATGACCCTTCATGATTTGAATCACGCGGCGATGTTTGCCGATCAGATCGCGATCGTTGCGAATCAGCGACTGTTGTCGGTCGGCGACCCATCAAGTGTCTTAACAGAGCAATCGATCGAAGAAGCGTTTGGAATCGAGGTTTCAATCGTGAAGGATCTTGTACCAGGGAAGTCGTTTGTTGTTCCAGCTGGAGGGATGCTGGATCAATGACCCCGCTCGAATGGAATGTACTCGTTGTCCTGATTGCCGTCGCGATCGATCTGTTATTTGGTGAACCTCCCAATCGGTTGCATCCCGTTGCTTGGATGGGATTGCTGATTGGATTGTTAAAGCGGAAGTGTCCGGTGGAAAGCTGGTTTCCGTGCCTGTTATGGGGCTTCGGGATCGTGGCGATTGGCGTGGTCGGCTTGGGGTTTCTTGGGTACGTGATTGAGTCAATATCGCAGCCTAGTACCATGCCGCAAGCGTTTGGTGGTAAAGCGAATACGTTTGCATTCTTCGGGAGTCTGGCGGTTAACGCTTGCCTTTTGAAGTGCTGCTTTGGCATTCGTTCGCTCGAGAAAGCCGCCAATACTGTCTATCAAGCGTTAAAAGCCGGTGATCTCGGTGAAGCAAAACGATGCCTTTCCTATCACCTTGTAAGTCGCGATGTTCAGCAACTCGATGCAACGCAAGTTTCTGCGGCAACCATTGAGTCAGTGGCTGAAAACACTTCTGATTCCGTCGTTGCACCGCTGTTCTTTTATTTCTTGGCCGGATTACCCGGTGCATTGATTTATCGTTACGTCAACACGTGCGATGCGATGTTGGGCTATCGAACGGACCGGCTACAGTGGTTGGGGAAATTCTCCGCACGAACGGATGACGTTCTCAATCTCGTGCCCGCTCGGTTTACGGTTGCTTTGATGATGTTATCAAGTCTGTTGAGTCCAGGGCGAGTTGCTGAGGCAATTCGTATTTGGTGGACAGATTCTGGTAGGACATCTAGTCCCAACGCCGGGCATCCGATGAGCGCAGCGGCTGGATTGTTGGGTGTGCGGTTGGAGAAGGAAGGGCAGTACGTCTTGGGAAGCGACCTCGCGGAACCTTCGGTCGATGACATCGCTGCGATGAATTCACTGTTTCGACGCACCGTGTTTGCGGCCGTTGCTGTGGCTGCTGTTGCATGCCTAGTCACTGGGAGGCTGTACTTTTGAACGGTGACATCCACGAACAAGTCCATGGAGGCATGGACTACCGTCAGCTGGAAAAATCCGGTAAGCGGCCAGAGCAAATATTGGATCTCAGTTCCAATGTCCTGGCGGTTGAGCATCCGAAATCGGTTGGCAATGCGATCGTGAACGCAGGTTTTTCGTCCTATCCCGACCGTGATTCTAATGAATTGATACAGCGACTTGCTGAACGACATTCAGTCGGATCCGAACGCATACTGGTAGGCAACGGCTGTTGCGAGTTGATCCATCTATTGGCAAGTTCCATTTTGGACAGAGGCCGACGTGTTTTGATTCTTGAGCCAACGTTTTCCGAGTATCGACGGGCCTCGGAGATCGCCTGTGCCGAAATCGAATCGTGTTTCGTATCGCCGAGTGATATGGAGTCTGGTTGGTCGTCCGAGTTGTCGAAGTGTTTGGAGCGTCGAAGGATTGATTTCGTCTGGGTTTGTAATCCCAACAATCCCACGGGCACGTCGCTCAATCGTGAAGAACTCGAGAGGTTGGTGCGTCGCAACCGCGAGACAATTTTTGCCATTGATGAATCGTATATCGAGTTTGCGAATGCCACGCAGAGCGTTTCCGATTCCAACCTCGACAATCTGATTTGTTTGCGATCCTTGACGAAGTCGCATGCCTTAGCAGGTGTTCGTTTGGGTTATCTGATCGGGCCGGAAAAAATCGTTCAGCTGTTGAAATCTCGACGGGTTCCTTGGTCTGTGAGTTCCGTGGCGCAAACGCTTGGCGTCGCTGTTCTGGATGCACAACCACATTACGACCAGGCCATCGAAGAAATGAGAACGTGTCGACGTAGGTTAAGAGAGGCATTGGAGCGACGTGGACTGAGTCCGCTGGAAAGCGACACCAATTTTCTGCTATTGCCCGTTGCTAACGCTGAAGGATTTTGCGAACGCCTAATCGATAACGATATTCTTGTGCGAGCTTGTGAGTCATTTGGGTTGAAAGGTTACGTCCGGATCTCCGTGGGCAACCATGATTCAATCGATCGGTTGTTGGCGGTACTTGACGAAGAGACCTGCTCGACTGTTTCAGAGGGTCCGCGGCAATCGCGTGATGGAGCGTTGAGTGATGGAGTGTCGCGTGATGGTGTGTCGAGTGTTGGAACGTCGAAAGAATGGGGGTCCGAATTCCGTCGTCAGTTGAACGATTTATTTCGCTTGCGTCGTGATGTGAGAAAGTTTCGCACTGATTCGATACCAACGGGATTCGTGGAACGATGGATTGATTCGGCATGCTTGGCTCCTTCCGTTGGTTTGTCGGAACCCTGGCGTTTTGTTTCAGTCAAAGATGCAAGTTTTCGATCGGAGATTTCGTCCGAGTTTGAAAAACAGAATGCTCTCGCCGCGGGTGACTACCGAGATGCGGAAAAAGATCATTACATCCGTTTGAAGCTCGCCGGAATCCGCGAAGCTCCAGAGCAGCTGGCTGTTTTCGTTGTTCCGACACCCGAACAAGGCAAGGGACTCGGCCGCCGCACCATGCCGGAGACGGTTGAATACTCTGTTGTCGCGGCCATCCAGAATTTTTGGCTTGCGGCACGAGCGGAAGGTGTTGGGATCGGCTGGGTGTCGATTCTCAGGAGCGAGCGCGTCAACGAAATCTTGGCTGTGCCGGATGACTGGCAACTGATTGCCTATTTGTGCATTGGCTATCCCGTGGAATCGGTGAGTGATACGCCAAGCCTTGAAAAGGAGGGATGGGAGCGACGAAGCAAACGGGGACAAGTATGGACAACGGTTTAGTGAGCAGGGCAGAGGCAGCAAATCGTCTGCCCATCATCGAAGGTCTTGAAGGTGCGTTAGATGCGTTGTCGCAGCTGTTTTTTTGGCCGGTTGTCATCTGCGTCTTGCTGATGTTCGGATTCGCTCTTGTCAGCCTTGGCAGTGTCCTCGTTGAAGCAATCCAGAGAGTATTCAGTCAAGTCCGATCTCGATCACTCAAAATCGAACAAGAAAGCACGCTCGAATCGGTCGAGCTTGAAATTCTACGACGATTGGAGCCGCTTCGGCTCTGCAGTCGCGTCGCGCCGATGTTAGGACTCGTTGCGACCATGATTCCATTGGGGCCGGCACTTGCGTCACTGTCGACGAACACAGCTGCGACGCAAACAGAAACGCTCGGCCATTCGTTTGCCGTTGTGATCATCGCACTGGTTTCGGCTTCCATTACCTTCTCGATCTATACCGTTCGGCGCCGGTGGCTGCTCACCGAATTGAATCAATGGCTTGAAACGATTGCAGACGTGGAGGTGCGAGATGCGTAATCGGCGCTTCAACGTTCTCGGTGATGAAGATAGCGATCCCATGTTGTCATCAGTCAATTTGGTTGACGTGTTCATGGTTGCGATGGTGGTGATGGCGATCTCGTTGCTTGGAAACCCCGTTTTTCGCATGCAGCAAGATGACTACACCATCATCCACAACCCGGGTGAGCCGACGATGGAAATTACCGTCAAAGAGGGACAGCGTCTAACGCGATTCCGTGCAACCGGCCGCTCGTCACAGGGGAATGGAGTGGAAGCTGGCACCGCTTATCAGCTGCAGGATGGAACGATGGTCTACGTGCCATCCGATCGGTTCGGTTCGCCTGAGGATGAAGCGGCGGAGTCAAATCCGTGAGTAAACGAACATTGACCAAAAGAACATTGAGCAAAGAAGCAATGAGTAGAGGAACTGTGAGACAGTTTTTGTTGTTCTGCCTCGTCTTTTTTCCATCCATCGGTCTGTTCTGTTCTGCGCAGGACAACACCGAGGAGCGACGTGCCGTTGTGCTGCATAGCTACTTGCTGATGCCGTCATGGGCTCAACAGATTCGAGATGTTGCGGAACAGCGTTCACTCGAGGTTGACTTTGTTCCAGCGGATTCGCTCGAACTGTCTGCGATCAAGGGACGAATCGAAGAGGCTGACGTTGTCATTCTCGACGTGGCTCATGAGAGCGTCTTGGAAAGCGTTGCAAAGAAGACGATTGGGGCCATTAAGGACGGCGGGACTCCCTACCTACTGATTGGCGATCTCGATTCCGTCCGAAATAGAACAGAGGTTTCCATTGATTCCGAAGCCGGTCAGTCGGGTGTCTCAGATCTATGGGCGGAGAGAGTCAGATCATACTACCGATTCGGTGGAGCAGATAATCTTGAATACTTCGTGGAATCTCTCGCCAAGCATCCGAGTGTGGCTGATGCATCGGAATTGCCAGAGGCAGTCTTGATCCCCGAAAGCGGGTTTTATCATCCAAGTTGGCCGAACATCGAGTCGGAGTTGTCGGAGGTTCAAGAAAAGCTATCCGAGAATGATCAACCGGTTGTTGCGATCGCGATCAACCGGGCAACGGTTGCGGCATGCGATACCGTCTGGCTTGATGCTCTGGTCGAAGCGCTCGGTCAACGCGGTCTTTCGAGCTACGCGTTTTTCGGACCAAGACAAAATCCGGATCGATTCACTCGAATGACTTGCCAAGTAACGGATTCAGGGATTGAGCCGATTGCTGATTTGATCATCAATTCCGTGCTCGTGTTTCGGCCACAGGATCGTAAGCAAGAGATGGAGAAGATTGGGATCCCGGTGTTGCAAACGCTTCCGGCCAGAAAGCGAAGCATCAAGCAGTGGCAGGACAGCAGTGACGGGCTCCCGCTTGCGGACATCTCCTACTACTACGCTTCCAGTGAACTGGCTGGCATGGTGGACCCTTTGCTGATTACGGCACGCGATTCAACCTCCCAGTCGTTGGTTCCCATCGACATGCAGATTAATGGGATATCCGATCGAGCGGCGGCGATTTCTCGGCTGCAACAGAGTTCGCGCGGTGAGCGGCGGATTGCAGTATTTGTCTACAACTATCCGCCGGGCGAGAACAACTTTGGGGCGTCGTTCTTAAATGTACCTAGAAGCCTTGAGAGCACGTTCGATGCGATGAACCAAGCGGGTTACACCGTCGAGAGTACAGATGCGGAAACACTGACTGCGCGACTGCAGAATTGCATGCGTGGTCTTTACAACGAAAGCGAACTGCAGAAACTTGCGGATGACGCCGACTCAGGTTTCGTTTCGTTGAACGATTACCAGGTGTGGTTTCAAACACTTCCAAAGGAGACTCGCCAAAGGATTGTCGATTACTGGGGAAGTCCAGAGTCGATGGCGGTTGATCTAGGCGGGACCGAAGATAAGCGTGGTTTCTTGATACCCGGTGTATAGCTGGGAAATGTCTTGGTGATGCCACAACCACTCCGACACGAACTCACAAACGAAACCGATACGGACCTTCGAAAGAACCGCATCAATCATAAATCCGTCGTTCCTTTAAGTCACAAGTATTTGGCGAGCTACCTGTTCGTTAAAACCACTTTTGATGCACATGCCGTGATTCATTTCGGAACGCATGGGACTCAAGAATGGGCGCCTGGAAAACAACGGGCCTTGGCGTTGAATGATGAAGCGATGCTCGTAATCGGCAACCTTCCCAACGTTTATCCGTACATCATGGATAACCTCGGCGAAGCGACAACGGCCAAACGACGAGGACGTGCGACCATGATCGGACATTTGACGCCGATGTTCACGCCATCTGGTTTTCGTCCGGGACTTCATGACATGCATGTCGTGATGCACGATTGGGAAACGGTTGATCCAGGACCGGTGAAAACCGAAACCGAACGCCAGTTGATTCAGGAGTTCGTTAAGCACAAGCTCGACAAAGATCTTGGCTGGTCACCGGAACGAATTGCCAATGATTTTCATGGTTTCATGGAGGTGTTGCATCCGTTTCTTGATGACATCGCTCAGTCCGCCCAGCCGCAGGGACTGGCCGTATTCGGTGAGATTCCCGATCAAGATCGACGGTTCGGGATGGTCATGCAGATGTTGCGTCGACGTTTGATCGATTCTCTTGGTGAAGACATCGATGAAGTTTTTCTGATTGATTCCGACCAGGTGAAAAATTCTCGACCTGCGCGCTGGTTGCGGCTCGCTTTGACGGACCCGGAAGCGGCGAGTCGACTCGATCTGAGAGAGATTGATCGACTGGATACGAGCAGCCAAAACTCCGTACCGAATCGAGCCGAGGGTAAGCAGCTGGATCAGCAGGAACTACTGGCACTTGCAAAAGAGGCACAACAGTTGGAACGAGCGTTGGCCTCCAACCCCGAAATCGACTCACTGCTAAATGCTTTGGACGGTAAGCATGTTCCGTCAGGGTACGGAGGCGATCCGGTCAGGAATCCAGACAGCCTTCCGACCGGACGCAATCTCTATGGGTTTGATCCTGTACGTGTGCCAACGCAGCAAAGCTGGAAGATCGGTGTTGGTGTGTTGGAAAAATGGCTGGAGACTTACCGGTCAACTCATGATGGTGTGTATCCGACGCAGCTTGCATTCACTTTGTGGGCAGGTGAAACGATGCGCCACCATGGTGTGATGGAATCGCAAGTTCTGTATGCACTCGGTGTTCAACCCAAGTGGGATGCATCAGGGAGGATGAAGGGCATCGAAGTCATTCCCGCAGAATCTCTCGGACGACCAAGGATCGATGTTCTTGCGAATGTAACCGGATCCTATCGCGATCAATTTCCGCACCTCATGAAGTGGATTGATCAGGCTGTCGTAGCCGTCACGGAGCTGGGTGCATCTACGGAGAACGAAGCCACGGAAGATACTCAACGAAACTATGTCGCGCAACATGCGGAACGAATTCGTGAACAACTCATCGCGCAGGGAGTTTCCGAAGAGCGGGCGAGCCGTAACGCGACGGCGAGAGTCTTTTCGAATGAATCGGGAACTTATGGGACGGGATTGAACAACGCCGTCTATCACAGTGATCTTTGGGACACGCAAGATCGTGGCGGCGGTGACCAAGAAATGTCTGAGTTGTTCCTCAATCGGATGGGGCATGCTTACGGTGAAGGCTTGGACGGCGTTGCAGCGTCCGAATTGTTTGCCGAGCAGATTAAGAACGTCGATGCTGTGTTCTTGCCGCGATCATCGAACACTTACGGAGTACTCACCAGCGATGACCCGTTCGCCTATCTTGGAGGATTCGCACTTGCTGCACGCACGATGAGTGGAAAAACACCGGAACTGATCGTTCAGAATCTTCGAGATCCAGAAGAAGTGATCATCGATTCGATTGACACGGCGATCGCAAAGGAAATGCAGACAAGATATCTGCATCCCCAGTGGATACGCGGGCAGCAGAAGGAAGGTTACAGCGGTACATTGCAGGTCTTGAAGGCAACGCAGTTTCTTTGGGGTTGGCAGGCGATGCAGCCCGAATCCGTCCGCGAGGACCAATGGCAATCGATGATGGACGTCTACATTAAGGACCAATACGAGCTCGGCACCCGTCAGTGGTTCGAAGAATCAAATCACCAAGCGCTCGCGCAAATGACAGAAAGAATGTTGGAGGCCGTTCGTCTGAAATACTGGACACCGACAGTTGAAAACCAACAGCTGTTGGCTCGCGTTTATCGTGAAGCAAGTGAAGCGAGTGGTCTCCTGGAGAAGAATCAGCGAGTGAGCGAATTCGTTGAGGAGAACTTTCCAAAGCCTGCGTTAACAAAACCCGATCCAAAATCGATTGCAGCGGAATCAACTTCGGCAACGTCATCCGATGATGCTGAGCCATCAGTGGCGGAAGATAGCACATCCATAGACACGCAAAATGTGGATGGTATTGAATTGCAAGCAGTGGAAGATGAACCCGAGCTGGTTGATGCGTCCCGTCGCGTGAAGACATTTGCAGTGGTCGGAATGTTGACGCTCATTCTAGGCGGGGCTCTCGTTCAGATTTTGCGATCTGCATCCAACAGAGGTTGATACAGGTGAGCCAAACGGTGTCTGCAGATATTGATCGCTTACAGATCCAAGAGCGGATTGCAAATCTCTGCAAGCCTCCGGGTAGCCTTGGTGTGATTGAACGTGTGGCCGAGCAACTTTGCCTGACTCAGGGAACGCTTCATCCGAAAACGCGCCCACGCAGCGCGACGATCTTTGCGGCGGATCATGGAGTCGTGAGCGAAGGTGTGTCGGCCTGGCCGAGTTCGATCACTGCCGCTGTTGTGAAGCAGATGCAACTGGCTCGAACCGCCAGCGGAGTGTTCGCACAGCAACTTGATTGTGATTTCGGGATTGTAGATGTCGGGTTGCTTGAACCAATCGAGCATCGTGAAGCACGAATGCTCGATTGTGCAGATCGTCGTGGGTCAGGAAACCTTCGACGCGAAGCGGCGATGTCTGAAGCCGATTTTCAACACGCTTGGAAGGTTGGTTCGGATATAGCAAAGGCTGATTGCAATCGCGGGATGCGAGTATTGATCGGTGGAGAAATGGGGATTGGCAATACGACGTCCGCAACCTGCCTCATTGCACTGTTGTGCGGATTGGAATCTGAAACCGAAATCAAATCGATGGTTGGTCCTGGAGCGGGCGCCAGTGACGAACAGTTGGAAAGGAAACGCGAAGTTGTTTTGAGATCGATCGAACGCGTACGCTCTTTAGGTGATCTCGCTCCTATTCAGGTCGGTTGTCAGGTTGGCGGCTTAGAAATCGTTGCTCTGGCTGGCTACTACGCTGCGGGGGCGACGGGAGGATGCTCGGTCGTCGTCGACGGAGTCATTGCGTCTGCCGCGGCACTCTTGGCGGAAGCGATTCAGCCTGACATTCGAATGCGAATGATTGCGGGTCATCGATCAACGGAACCGGCCCAGCAAATTGCTCATCAGCACCTGTCGCTAGATCCTATCCTTGACTTGCAGATGCGTTTGGGGGAAGCGTCAGGTGCCCTCGCAGCGCTTCCTATCATCGATCTTGCGGCCGCGATGATCAATGATATGGCGAGCCTAAATGAGCTCGAAGGATGAGTGCAAGCGAGAGCGATACGCCGGAGCTTCGAAAGCCGACACTTTGGGAGTGTTTCGCGACCGCAGTCCATTTTTTGACACGCGTCACGATCTCGAAACGGCTCGCGGCGTGCGTCGACGTTGACCATGCAATGGCTCTCAACCGTGCCGTCGTGTTCTTTCCCTTTGTTGGCGGATTGATCGGTATTTTTACGGGCGGTGTTCTCGTCGGTCTTTGTTCTCTGGGCGTGCCCGGGTTACTCGCTGCTCTTTTAGCGATTGGCGTTGAGGCTTATTTCACTGGAGCGTTCCATGAAGATGCTTTTGCCGATGTTTGCGATGCATTGGGAGGTGGATGGACTCGCGAGCAAGTTCTCGAAATCATGAAAGACAGTCGCCTGGGGACATATGGCACCATCGGATTGGTCGTTGGCGTAGGCGCTCGAGCCGTGGCAATGGCATCGATCGCTTCGAGCGATTTGTTCTGCGCGTTTGCAACGATCGTCGCCGCCGCGATGATCGGTCGACTCGCAATCGTGTTGTTTATGGTGACGACTGAACCGATCGCGAGCCGTCATTCGCAGGCGCGTGATGTCTCGGGCACCCAATCAGGCAAACGTGTATTGCTTGCGATACTCCTTGCATCCCCATTTGGCGTGGCTTGGGCGGTTGCGTTTCAATGGGTTGCTGCGTTTTCGCTGTTGGCGTGTCTTATCGTTCTCAGTTGGTTTCGACGATTAGTGCTTCGACGGATCAATGGAACGACAGGTGATACGTTGGGCGCAAGCGGCTTCTTGGCACAGCTCGTTGTACTGTCGGGAGCGACCATCACATGAATTCTCAACAGAGCATCTTGCTGATTCGTCATGGCGAAGTGGAATCAAAATGGAAAGGGGTCTGTTACGGTGCGATGGATGTGTTGCTAAGCCCAAACGGTAAAGTGACGTCGAGTGAAACGGCCATGGAGGTTTGCCAAGCGTTTCAGTCAGGCTTGGTTTATCACAGCGGGTTGAGTCGTACGCGGTTTCTGGCGGAGCGAATCGTGGAGTTGAGCGAACGCGGTGTTGAGATTCGTGAAGACATGCGTTTGCGGGAACGGAATTATGGAAGTTGGCAAGGGCTGTCGTGGGATGAAGCCTACAACAGCGACCCTGACAACTTTCACGGACTCATCGAAGAGCCAGACACGTATCGTCCGCCGGAAGGTGAAACGACCACTGAGATGCAGCGGCGCGCGGTTGACTGGTTTGATGAACAAAAGAACCACGGTAATAACGTGATCGCTATATCTCACAGCGGCCCAATCGCCGCACTCGCTGGACACGTTCTTGAGTTGAAGCCGACGGAGTGGACCCCATGGCTGACGAAGAATTTGCAGACGCTCGAGTTTCGATGCGTGGAGTCGTCAAAGTGGATTGTGCAGAATTTTGGACTCTCGGAAAAAGAGTTCTAACATCCGATGCGATGGTGTTCATCGACATTCGCTGGGGAGCGGCGTCATTGGAGGAACAGCTGATTTTGTAGCCTTCTGTCCAATGGTGCTGGGGACCTCGTGCGAACCGAATCGCCGACTAGATTGTCTCATCATTTGTTCGGCGACCGTATTCAATCATTCCGTCTTTGTCTCCTGCTCGCCCATCTGCGTCGACGGTAAACGAAGCCGCGTCGGCTCCTTCAACGATACTGCCGAAGTAATAGACCTGATTCGAGTCTTTCGAGTAGTGGTGATCTATCGGTTCCCATGAATCCAGATCACATCCTTTCAACGGATGATGCCAGTGGTAAATCCGCGGATCGTCGCGCGAATAGCTTTCCGAGAGATGCCTCCAGCTTTGTACATCGACGCGTGGAAGTTTCTTTGCGCCGAAATAAACACGTTCTTGATCGCCAGAGAAACCAGGGTGTGCGAATAGAGACCACTGAGAAACGTCGACTGGCTTGAGAGCAACTCCATCAAAATAGACGTGCTCGTTATCGCGTGCATAAACCGGGTCGGCTTCGACGGATATGAGTGTCATTGGCGCTACGCAATTCCGAAGTGGTCTCCCCGCGTAGTATCCGAACGACCTGTCGCGCGCGTACCCACCTCCTAAGTTTATAAATTGTCCCGCGGATCCTCCTTTGAGAGGTCGCAACGATGTTTCGAACTCGAAGAATCCAGTCGTCTTGTCTCGAAAGTAGTTGTCACCGAGCACTTCGAATGAGTGGCGGTCCGCCTGAGTGACTTCTTTCCACGTATGGTAGATCGCTCGATGATCGCGTCCGATGAATCGATGATCCGCCGGCCTAATCTCGAACGAATCAACGTCGGAGTTTCGCAGCTTACGTCCTTGGTGCCACACGAATCCATCTTGGATTTTCCAGTAGACGATACGGTCGCTGTTCGGGTTGCGATGTTCCTGATTTGGCAGGGTTTTCAGTCGGATCCAACCCATTGGACTAACTTCTCGCGTAGCAATGGCCGGAAAGAGATCCTCGTGCGTTACGAGGTCGTTGGTTAGGAGGGAGAGTTTAGGCTAGAGGCCGAGCACTTCGCGAACCGCTTTGATGACCTGGTCATGCAAGTGACCATTGGTTGCGACAACGCCTTTGTTGTTCTTCAGCGTTCGACCCAATGAAAAGTCGAGTGGTTCGCCTCGCACATCAGAAACCTGTCCGCCTGCTTCTTTGACGACCATCCAGCCGGCTGCGTGGTCCCAGATTTTTTCTTCGTAGTCTGCTCGGGTTGGCAAACGCAAGTAGATTGACGCATCGCCTCTTGCGACGGCTGCATACTTGCACTGGCTGTCGATTCGGAACGGTGGCTCGGTCACGCCAAGAAGTTCAGCAATCTTCTCTGAGTCGCCATGCGATGAATGGCCAGACTCGACCGATTCGCAGAAGCATGCTTTTGTGGCATCGACAACATCGGTGGTCGCGATCGGAGATTCGCTCGGTTCGTCGATGGTTCGCATGGTCGCGCCTTGGTCTTTGACCGCGATAAACAGGCAGCCCTTTTGGTCGATTGGTTCGGCCGAGTTGATGGGGAGGTTTGGGCACCCAAGGATTCCAAGGATTGGCTGGCCATCTTCGATCAGTGCGAGGGCAACAGCATATTGATCGCCGCGCAGAAAGCCCTTTGTTCCGTCGATGGGGTCGAGCGTCCAATGACGACCGGCCGGGCCACCTTCGTACGTGCCGCGGTCGATCGCATCGAGAATGAGGTTTTCAGTCAATTGGGCAGAAATTGCTTGGACGCTCTGAACGACTTTTTCTTTTAGTTCGGAGCCATCGGGTTCACGAAGCGAGGCTGCGTCTTCCTCGCCGACCATTGGGTCGTTGGGGAAAGCGGTCGCCAGCGCGTCGCTGACGACAGCTTGGGCACCAAAGTCCGCGACCGTTACGGGCGACTTGTCTTTCTTCGCGAGTGAATCTTCCGAAACAAGATTGCTCTGAACCGTTTGGCAAAGTCGGCAAGCCTTGATGACAGCATCGACAGCAATTTCACGTTCAGTCTCAAGGGGCATCAAATTCTCCGTCATTTCTCAAAAAGGGGACAGGCAAAGTTCTAATACAAAAAGGGGACAGGCAAAGTTCTGGGGCCAGGTTGATTGGTAGCAAAATGAAGGTTTGCAAACAAAAAGGGGACAGGCAAAGTTCTGGGGCCAGGTTGATTGATAGCAAAATGAAGGATTGTGCATGTCCCCAATTCCGCCCAATTCCGGGCCGATGAGTCCTTCCGGATCTCAATGTTGGGATGCGAAAGAAGTTAAACGCAGAGCTCGCAGAGACGCGGAGGATAGCCCCCGCATCCCGTGTTCGTTGCTAGCGTCGACTATGGTAGCAACATAGGGCAGCAGCGTTTTTCAGAAGCTGACTTGGTTTGCCGCTTTCGATATTTGAGCTAGGCTGAGGTGTTCCAAGCATCCTGAAATCACCAAGGAAGATGGCCGATTCAAATCCATATAGGACTCCGACGAATATTACGGTCGCGCAGAAGTCCGCTTTTACTTCTCCTCGAATTACGCACGCGTTCTATTTCATCCTTGCAGTGGTTCTGGCGTGCGTGCTCGTTGGGGTTGCTTGGGGCGTTATGGATATTGTTGGAATATTTGTAGCCGCTCCTTGATGACAATCCCGCAAGAGTTCCACCCGGTAATCAGCAAAAAGGGGACAGGCAATGATCTGGGGGCCCAGTATTGGTAGCAAATTGGAGATCCGTGCCTGTCCCCGTTTGGGGTTGTAGCAAATTGGAGATCCGTGCCTGTCCCCGTTTGGGGATTGTGTTGGGTATGGTTGGTTGATAGCAAACGTGAAAACTGTGCCCGTGAAAACTGTGCCTGTCCCCGTTTGAGTCCCCGTTTGATGACTCGCGGTTTGGCGTCTGTTTTGCTATCGAGACATGGGGGAGCCTCTCACACTTCGATCGTTCGGCCAGCGAATTGTGCCGCTCTTAGGATTCCGCAGGCTGGGAAGTCGGCGGTTAAACGACTCAACTCTTCTTCGCTACCAATTGCCGCTAGACCGATCGATTCGATCGCTTCGTCACTCAACCCGCTGTGGATCAACACTCGGTGATCGGCCGCGACTCGCTGAATCACTTTTGCGATTCCATTTGTCGCATCCCAATCTGGAAACTCGTTCTCCTCGTCAGTGCGAACGATCGGCATTGCGTCAAAATCGACGGGCTGGTCGTCGCCTAGAGCCAACAAGAAGCCACCAGGCGTTTCTTGGATGTCTGTCCACAACACAATCGTCCCACCAGGCTGCGTGTACCGGGTCGCCGCAGCGAGAGCTCGCGCCGCATTCGTCCACGTTTGCTGCTGTGCGCCACCATCGAGCGATGCGACGACCATTGACGCGGACGGTGGGAATTCCGAATCGTCCGTGCGACCCGGAGCAATCCGTTTACCGATCGCTTCAGGTGTTCCCGCGACTACGTCACAGACGTGTCCGTGATCGTTCATGATCACGCACAGCATCATCTGAACACCAAGCCACCAGCTCGGTTCATTGGCGTGTTTCTGTGATTCCTCGATCGAGTGCTTTTCGCCAAAACTCCCTCGACGGTGGCGATCACGAGACGCGGAATCGGCAAAGAAGGGAAAAATTCCGGTCAAGTCATGCGCGACGCGCGTGTCCTGTGGCCGACCGACGGCTACGGGTAGAACAAAATCCGCATCGACCAAACGGCGATTCAGGTAAACCGGATCCGCATCTTGATCAGCGCCCATGTACCGAAGCGACGCACGGTCCGAAGATTCATGCCTGACGACCCGCGTTTGCTCACCGACTTCATGTTGCACGTCGGCCATCGTCTGATCACTCGCCTCGTCCCACAAGACGACCGCTGTGTCGTGGGCCGCCGTTTCGCTGACGGCGCGTAAAATACCGCGGACGATCTCGGCTAGTCCCGGCGCGTTTGGGTCGATCGCGAGTCCTACCCGATCGTCTGGAACGATCGCGGCGTCCATTGGAGGAAAGTCGAGTGGCTTTTGCAGTGCCAAATACGTGGCGTGAGCGAGGTCCGTCACAGTTTCACGGCCGGAACGTTCGTATTGCAGGACCTGCTCGCTGCGTATTGCCGCAAGGGAAGCGGAAAAATCGAGGGCCGGTTGGTTGGAGGCAGACATGGTTGTTCACCCCTTTCACTTTCAGGTGGGGACGGGATCGCGAAACGCACTTAAAACGCACGCATGGCTGTTTCCGATTGTCGTCGTCATCTTTGTTTTAGTACTCTCGGGGCACAAACAGAAGATGCGGGCCAAGTGTGCGAGGCGTCTTCCAGCTAGGAAAGGACTCCCATGCGTTGGATTAGCCGATCGTGCACGAGTACCAAAGACACGGTCTATTTTGTCGCATTCAGTGTTTTGTTCGCATCGGTCGGATGCGGAAGCGGTGAACAGACAAACCGTGAACAGACAAACCGTGAACAGGCGAACCGTGATCCAGCGATGGGCGGGGCTAACGAATTGTCGGCGGATACGCGTCCAGCCGCGTTCCGAGAACGGTCGGCAAAAGAGTACCTGCAGGCCGTGGTTTCCCGTTATCAAAACGCTGGCTCCTATCATGATCGTGGGCTCGTTCAATTGACCTATCGCGATGGAAACGAGTGGGCGGTCAAGTCCGCTCCGATCCAAGTCTGCTTGGACCATGACCAGTTGTATGTCGCCGCTTATGACGTGCGGATCTGGCGGGACGATCAGATGTTGACCTGTTGGATCCTGGATCCGGAAACACAAAACTTTGATTCACAAGTTGTGCGTGTTCTGACGGATTCCGGACGACCGCAATTGCAGCAGCTACTTTCCGATCGGATCCTCACGAGTCGAATGACGGCTGGATTGGCGGGGCCACCTCCGCAATTGGAATGGTTGTTTTCGCCCAAGCCGATGCAACCGCTCTTCGAGGGCGAGCATCAGTTTCGGTTCGGAGAATCGCAAGAAATCGATGGCGTTACCTGTCAAAGAGTGATCGTTGACGATGAGTTCGTGTTTTGGATTGATCGGCGAAGCAGCACCATTCGACGCGTGCGCTTGCCCTCGTTGCGCGCACCGGTCGCGCCCGGAGAACCCGTCCAAGACATGGCGCTAATGGTTGATTTAGAAGGAGCTAGTTTTTCATCCGTTCGGGACTCACTGGCTATCAGTTCTTTGCCGACTGAGCCGAAACTGGTGAAACAATTTATTCCTCTGCCACCGCCTCCACCGCCGAAGATCATTGGGGCAAGAGTGGAAGCATTCCAAATCAGCGAATCATCGGGCCAGTGGAGGCTTACCCAAAACGGAAGCGATCGCGACGTGACGCTACTGATGGCGTTCGATGGCGATGCAACGTCATATGCCATGTTGCGGACGATCGATCATTGGCAATCGAACATGCCAGCGGAACTTCGTCGTCGAATGCGTTTGGCTGTCCTTGCGGATCCGTCCGACCACACACGGATTCTTCGTGAAACGACCATCACCGTGCTTTCGGATCGATCGCGGTTACTATCGAGTCAGTTGGAGATTTCTTCCGGCGGACTTGCGCTGATGAATCGCGAAGGCGTTGTCTCTTGGGTTCAACCGGGATGGTCGGCACCGAGCAGTGAGCCATTGATCACGCTCGGAGCCGTTTTGTCTGACTTGATCGCCGGCGTCGATGTCGCAGCACGGATGAAGTCCCAATGGCAATCGCAAGTGGACGCGTACCAAAAAAACATCACGGAAGCGCAGCAGCCGGTGTCGTCTGACCGAAGCGAAAACCGTCAACGCGCGAACTGATCTTGCTCTTAACCCACGTTGGTCGGCACAATCTGGCCGTTCGCGAGTTGAAAATTGTGAGCCAAAATGGACGTTGGTGATCTCTCTGATAATCCCTTCTCCATCGACCTGGTGCAGTCAGGCCGAGGTAAGCGTCATGCCGTGAAATCGGCGGTGAAACTGCTGGTGATCGTCGCTGTCGGATTCTCCATCACGCTCGCGGTCACGCAATTCACGCCTCGCTGGTTGGTTCAGTACTACAGCCGCGATTTTGACAGCCTGCCGAGTGAGGAGAAACGCTCGCGTCTGCTGCAGTTGGCGGACTTGGGCCAACTCGCCATCCCATCGCTGGTCAATGCTTTGGCGGATTCCGATCCCGAAGTCGCGCGGACAGCGCATGATCTGCTATCTGAAAATCAAAATAGTTGGACGGTTTTGCCCGAGGACAAGCTTAGGCAGTGCCATTCCACGCTGGCGCGATCGATCCAAGATATCGCGGTCTACTTGCCCGACGATCGCACGGGATGGGCAAGTTCTCTGTTGCAACAAACGATTCAATATTCAGTCAGCCGTCGCGACGAGCCTTCTCGTCTCTTATACGACGAAGCCAATCACGCGTTGGAAATGCTCGCGATCTCGGATCGCGCGGGGCCGAGCATCTTGAGCGACGAACCGTTGGATGAGTCCGACAGCCGATTGCTAGTCGTTCAAAGCGATCCGCTACCGGTAAACGAAACGCAATCGGGACGCTGGACGGATTGGCCACCGCCCACTGCAGGTGGAGATGCTGTCACGTCCAATCGGCCGGGGCAGACTTCGAACAGCGATGAAACGACTTCGGCTAAGCCAGCCACTAGCGAAATCGCTGAGTCACCATCCGTCTATCGATCATCGTCCGCACGACTTCGACCGGTCGATCCCAACCAGCCAGTCATCCTTCACGACATCAACGCGCCACCGATTGCCGACACGCAGACTCAAGTTGCTGCGGACGCTGGTCGATCGGTAATGACGATTCAGCAAGCGTCAAACGTCGTCGATTCCCCGATGGGATCGTTTGATGACCGAAGTGTGATGCATTGGCTAGGAAGCCAGCACCGGGAGCTGCGAGAGAAAGCGCGGAACGAATTGGTCAGTCGTGGATTCAAAGAACACGAGATCACGATCGCAACGCAAATCGTCTCCGGTGATCTGCAAACTCGGCTCGCACTGATCGATGCGATCGCTCGCTCAAATGAGTTGGATCCGAGGCCTTGGTTGCTCATGTTCCTCAAGGACGAAAGTCGTGACGTGAAACTGCGTGCCGTCTCTGTGCTTGCGACGATGAAAGATCCCGGTATCAAGCAACAACTTCAGCTTCGAGTGACGGAAGAGCGTGATCCAACGGTCGCGGCTCGGATTCGACGTGTTTTAAACCTGCGTTAGATACGCAAATCGGTTGTTGCTTATTGCTTTCTATCCGTCGCACCTACGTTGTGCCTGACGGTTTGCTCTCTGGCCGTTGGCTACGCATCAAGCGACGATAAATCGGGCTTTAACGGTCATCGTTTGATCGTTACCGATCAGGCAGTCTTTTTTTGCCGGAGAGGGTTTAGGGGACCCGTTGAGTTTGCCGAATGGGTATTCCATGCACCCGATCGCTCGAAATGCTAGCGAATCGATTGCATCAACCGTTGATGGACCACCTCCCAAACGATGCGGCGTCGACTGAGGGACCATTCGATCGCCCGCTTCCATTCAACAGTGGAACCCTCCTGTGTTTTTGACTGAACCGACTGAATCATTGCCGACCGTTCGTGACGGTGGGGAAAGCGATCCACTCTGCGAACTCTTGCTGGTGTGCCGAGCGCGGGCGTTGCGCTTGACAGAAGGTACGTGGCACTTCGCGTTGGAGACGGCTGATGGCACGCCAGTGTTTTCGGCAAGTGATCAAGAAGCCGGAGATTTGAACCGGTTGACCCTGTTAGCCGCGGTTCGGGGTTTGGAAGCGATCGACGGACCTTCGTCGGTGACCTTGGTCAGTAGCAGTCGTTACTTGATTCGTTCGCTTGCTGATTCTCTGCCGAGATGGCGCGCCGGCGGATTCATGTGGGAACACTTTGGCCGACGAATCGATGTTCAACACGCGGACTTGTGGAGACGGATCGACCGCGCCATTTCGATTCACCAAGTTCACGCCTGCTTGGTGAGTTCGCGGCAGGTGAGCGTTGGGTCAGGCCAGCAGCAACTGCGAGTCGATGGTCCGCATGCAGGCGTTCCGGAAGCACATGTTTCGCCGCCACGAGTCCGCGGGAGCCAGCGAGCAAACGAATCCTCGGACCCTTTACGCCGCTGGCTGATGAGCGATGTTGCGGCACCTGAGGCAACATCGACGAGCGTCGGGAAGCCACCTCGACAGACGCGGACTTCGAGCGTGGAATCGGAACCACGAGTCATCATCCGCAATCGACGCGTCCCCAATACTTGGCGAACGGAATCGCGAGAGTCCGTCTTGCAATCGGCGTAAATACCGCAGAGACACGAACGCACGAAAAAGACCGCACGGAAGTTGGTCAAAAACCGACCAGCACCCAATTCCCGAACAACTGACTTTCCTATTTGTCAAAGCGAACTCGAAATGCAGACCGAAGTCACCCTTTCGACGATTAGCCAACTTCTGGAAGGCACCCACGAAAACCCCTCCAGCGTTCTCGGTCCGCATCCGGTTCAATATTGCGGGCAGTCTGCCACGGCCGTCCGCAGTTTCTTGCCGGACGCCACCTCTGCGTGGTTGGTTGATTTGCCATCGGGGATCAAGCGGCCCATGCGTCAGCTGCATCCGGGAGGATTTTTCGAAGCGATCTGCGACGGGGCGGTCGACGAGAAGGGGCGTGCGGAAGAAGATGCTAGGGACCTAATTAACGCGCAACCTAGATATCGCATTCAGATGACAAAGAAATCAGGCGAAGTGGTGGAGATGCAGGACCCCTATGCCGTGCCCTCCTATTTGACAGATCTTGATCGCTACTTGCTCGGTGAAGGTCGCCATCACGAGCTTTACGAGCGGATGGGGGCGCAGCTTCGGACCGTCGATGGAATTGCCGGTGTGAACTTTGCTGTCTGGGCGCCCAATGCACGGAGTGTGCAGGTCGTTGGAGATTTCAATGGCTGGGATGGACGCGCCCATACGGCGCGAGTGATGGAACACCTCGGGATCTGGGAGTTGTTTGTCCCGGGAGCAAAAGCAGGGGACAAATACAAGTTCAGAATTCTGAGCCAAGCCGGTGAGTGGGTCGACAAATGTGACCCGGTTGGTTTTGCGGCTGAGCTACCACCGCTGACCGCTTCGATCGTCGCTGACCTCAACCAGCACTCCTGGGACGACAGCGATTGGATGACAGCTCGTCGTGACTGGAATCCGATGCATGCTCCGATGAACGTTTATGAAGTTCACTTGGGCAGTTGGCAGAAAGCACCGGGTCGGACACATGGCTGGCTCGACTACCGCGACTTGGCTAAGCGACTAGCGGATTATTGCCACCGAATGAACTTCACTCATGTTGAATTGATGCCGGTAAGCGAGCATCCCTTCACGGGATCTTGGGGATACCAAACGGTTGGCTATTTCGCACCAACCAGTCGACACGGATCGCCTGCCGATTTCATGTACTTTGTCGATTACATGCACCAACAAGGTATCGGCGTCATTATCGATTGGGTGCCGGCACACTTCCCCAAAGACGGTCATGGGTTGGCACGTTTTGACGGTTCGGCTCTATACGAGCACGCGGATCGACGTCAGGGCGAGCATCCGGATTGGGGAACGTTGATCTTTAACTATGGACGCAACGAAGTTCGCAACTTCCTGATTGCCAACGCTCTGTTCTGGTTGGATAAGTACCACATCGATGGCCTACGAGTTGATGCTGTCGCTTCGATGCTGTACCTCGATTACAGCCGCGAAGGTGATGACTGGATTCCGAATCAGTATGGCGGTCGTGAGAACCTGGAAGCGATTGACTTCCTTCGTGAGTTCAACGTTGCGGTTCACGAAAAATTCCCGGGTGCCGTCACGGCAGCGGAAGAGTCAACCGCGTGGCCAGGTGTATCGAGGCCCACGTACGACGGTGGACTCGGTTTCACTTACAAGTGGAACATGGGATGGATGAATGACACGTTGGAGTACTTCCAAAAGGAACCAATCCATCGAAGCCATCACCAGAACGATCTGACGTTCAGCATGATCTATGCTTTCACCGAAAACTTCATGCTGCCGCTTTCGCATGATGAAGTCGTTCACGGTAAGGGCGCTCTATTGAGCCAGATGCCCGGCGATATGTGGCAAAAGTTTGCCAACTTGCGATTGCTCTACTCCTACATGTGGACTCACCCAGGCAAGAAGCTGTTGTTCATGGGGGGAGAGCTCGGGCAATGGAATGAGTGGAATCACGAAGATGGACCCCAGTGGGAACTGCTGGACTTTGAAACCCATCGGGGTGTCCAGCAACTCGTCGCAGACCTCAATCGAGTCGTGATCGAAAATCCCGCGATGCACCAACTCGATTTTACCGGTGAAGGATTTGAGTGGGTCGACTGCATGAATTGGCAAGACAGCACTCTGGTCTACCTGCGTAAGGGTCTCGATGGAACGGCGCCTGTTTTGATCTGTTGTAATTTCACACCCGTTGTGCGTCACCACTATCGTGTGGGTGTCCCGCAAGGCGGTTTCTGGAGAGAGATTTTCAACAGCGACAGCGAAACCTACGGCGGCAGCAACGTAGGCAACTATCCAGGTGCCGACAGCCTGGGCGAGGGTCACCATGGTCGACCGGACAGCATCGAAATCACGATGCCACCTTTGGCAACGGTCATCCTGCGACTGGAGCAGTAGCACGAGATTGTCCGCTTCTCCGTGAAGCGATTCTGTCACGTTGCAAAAAGGATGCCGATGCGATCTTGCATCGTGAACAATGGAACCCGAGCCGTTGGTCGGAAACCTAGGCCGTTGGTTGGGGTTCGAAAATTAGCCCATCCGCCAAGCGATGGATCGCGGATCTTTTGGGGTCGACGGATGTTTGGTTGAGAGTAGCGGGGTATACTTTCAACTTACAAATTCGCTTTTCAAAACACTGCTCATCGCGTTGTCGAACATGCCCGTTAAGATGCAACTGGCTCGGATCATTATCTCCGAGTTAACGGAAAACCAAGTCATCTACTTGCAGGAAGAAGAAGGTGATCGGGAGTTTCCGATCCTGATTGGCATTTTTGAGGCGACCAACATCGATCGTCGCGTGAAAGACGATTACAAGCCTCAGCGGCCATTAACGCACGATCTGGTCGTGAGTGTCGCGAAGAGTTTGAATGCGAAAGTTGAGAGTGTGATCATCAGTGAGCTGAAGCAAAGTACTTACTTCGCAAAGCTGATGCTTCGTAAGGATGATGGTGACGTCATCGAAATTGATTCGCGTCCGAGCGATGCCATCGCCGTCGCCGTGACCTTCTCGCCTCCATTGCCGATTTATGTCAGTGAGAGTGTGCTGGAAGAAGCTTCGCCGACGATCTGACGCATTCCGACATGATCACCCTTTCAACGCCGACGGAAGTTCGCCGGTTCACGCTGGATTTGCAGCGTGACGGAAAACGTGTTGGTGTCGTCCCGACGATGGGCGCGTTGCATGAGGGGCACATGTCGCTCGTCGAGATGAGTCAGCAGCAATGCGACGCGACGATCGCGACGATCTTCGTCAACCCAGCACAGTTCGCACCAACGGAAGATCTCGCTCGATATCCGCGAACGTTGGACCAGGATCGCGAACTTTTACAGCAAGCAAACGTTGCGGCCGTGTTCGTCCCAAGCAACGACGCGATGTATCCGCCTGGATTTAGCACGTACGTGCAGCCTCCAGAGATCGCACGATCGCTGGAAGGTGCGTCTCGTCCGGATCACTTTCGCGGCGTAACGACAGTGGTGATGAAACTGTTTCAATCGATTCCCGCCGACTGCGCGTTTTTTGGAAAAAAAGACTACCAGCAATGGAAGGTGATCGATGCGATGGCGCGGGATCTCGATGTTGGGATTGAAGTGATCGCGGGTGAGATCATTCGGGAGGCCGATGGGTTGGCACTGAGTAGTCGAAACAGATACTTAAGCCCAAGCGAGCGGCGAAGTGCACTCAACCTTTCTCGTGCGCTCGATCGCGTGGAAGATCTGGTTGGCAAAGGGCAACACGATGCGGCTATCTTGCAAGATGAGATGCGACGCACGCTGGTGAACGAACCGTCCGTCGACCACATTGATTACGCCGTCCTTGTAAGTGCCGAAACGCTTGTTCCGATTACGCAGATTGATCGACCCGTGGTCGCTTTGATCGCCGCGCGCGTGGGGAAAACCCGATTGATCGATAACCGAGAGTTGGGTTGGAAGCGAGCTGATTAGCCACTCGCTGTTTAGCCGTTAGCCAATCGAAGTCGATTAGATTCTTCGTTTCATCAATGCACGAACCATTTCTAGCTATTTGCTATACGCTAAACAGCTAACTACCAGGATAGACACATGATTCAGCGCATTTTGGTCACCGGTGGGGCCGGCTTTCTGGGTTCCCATCTTTGTGAGCGGCTCGTTGGCATGGGACATGACGTGATCTGCCTGGACAACTTTTTCACGAGTCAGAAAACCAACGTCTCGCATCTACTCGGGAAACCAAACTTCGAGTTGATTCGGCACGATGTCACACTTCCGATTTTTTTAGAAGTGGATCAGATCTACAACATGGCTTGTCCTGCGGCTCCGGGGCACTACCAGTACAACCCGATCAAGACCATCAAAACCAGTGTGATGGGTTCGATCAATATGTTGGGCGCTGCGAAACGTTGCGGCGCACGGATTCTGCAGGCAAGCACGAGCGAAGTGTATGGTGACCCGGAAGTTCATCCACAAGTGGAATCGTATCGCGGCAGTGTGAACCCGATTGGGATTCGCGCATGTTATGACGAGGGCAAGCGAGTCGCCGAAACGCTGTTTATGGATTACCACCGGAGTAATCGCGTCGACGTCCGGATCGTGCGAATCTTCAACACGTACGGCCCGCGAATGCATCCTTACGACGGAAGGGTCGTTTCGAACTTCATTCGACAAGCGTTGGCAAATGAGGACATCACGCTGTTTGGCGATGGAAGTCAGACCCGTTCGTTTTGCTTTCGCGATGACCTCGTGGAAGCCATCATCCGCATGATGAATAACGAAGATGGGTTCATCGGACCGGTGAACATCGGCAATCCGGTCGAATTCACGATCCGCGAATTGGCGGAGAAGGTGATTGAACTGTCGGGAAGCAAAAGCAAGCTCGTCCATCAGCCTCTTCCCGCGGATGATCCGACTCGGCGGCGACCCGATATTTCGCTTGCGAAAGAAAAATTGGATTGGGAGCCCGGGATTCCACTCGAGGATGGACTGAAGGATACGATCGCTTGGTTCAAGAGCATCAATCTGGGCGATTACCGACCACCGACGCCGAACTTCAGTTGATCGTCAGGCCAGTTGCTAAGCGAACAGCAGTCCGTTAGCGATTCGGGCTTTTCGGTCGACGGACATCAAGGCTCTAGCTTTGATTTGACCAAAGGTGTGAGCGTGAGATCAAGCGTTCAAGATCTGCAAAGAACTGAGGGTACGTTTTGCCAGTGCATGCGGGGTTCGTGATGCGAACGCCAGGTATCCTTAGGCCAGCCAGCGATAGGCTCATCGCCATTCGGTGATCGTCGTAGGTCTCAATTGTCGCTCCGCTGAATGAATCAGTGATGGTCGGCGGATGGATCGTCATGCCATCGTCGTGCTCTTCGACCTCAGCCCCTAACTTTCTCAGTTCGTGGGCCAAGTCGCCGATGCGATCGGTTTCCTTGAAACGATTGTGAGCCACTCCGCGTACTCGTGTTGGCCCCGATGCAAATAACGCGACAACGGAAAGTGTCTGAACGGTGTCACTGATCGCATTCATGTCGACATCGATCCCTTTCAATTCACCTCCGATGATCGTTATCCCGTGATTCTCAATGACCCGCTTGCATCCCATCTGTTCGAGCACTTCGCAAAACCCGACGTCGCCTTGCATCGCATCAGGTGTAAGCCCTTCGACAGTGACTTGGCCTCCCGTGATGGCAGCGGCAGCCCAAAAGTAACTCGCCGCAGAAGCATCGGGTTCGATGTCATACGACAGCCCTTGGTATCCCGATGACTGAATTTGAACCGTTACCGATTCTTGATCGTTCGCATCCCGTCGGTCGTTCACAGAGACGTTCGCCCCAAAGGACTTCATCACGCTGCCCGTCATTTCGACATAGGGTCTCGAGACCAATTCGCCGAGAACGTGGATGTTTATTATCTTTAATGCTTCCGATGAACGGTTGGTCGTCTGAAGAGCGATTGGCGCCGCCATCATCAGGCCGCTTAAATATTGACTGCTAACCGATCCGGCGACGCGAATCTCATTTCCGTTCCATCCATGACTGTCAATTCGCACCGGTGGACAAGCTTCGGAAGACTCCGTTTCGATGCTGCCTTCAATCACTCCTGCAATGGCATCGACCAGATCACCGATGGGGCGTTGGTGCATCCGGGGAACTCCGCTTAGACGGTAGTTGCCTCCCAGAGCCGACAACGCTGCCGTCAAAAATCGAACCGTCGTGCCGCTGTTTCCTATGAACAGTTCGATCGGTGATGTCTCACGCGAAGTCAATGAACCATCGACACGCAACGTGCGACCACCGTCCTGAGTCTCAACGTTGACACCGATCTTTCGCAGCGAATCAACCATCACGGTTGTGTCTTCGCTGTTTAGCGCGCCGAGGAGCGTTGACGGTCCCTTGGCGAATGCGGCACAGAGCAATGCTCGATTCGTCAGGCTCTTACTGCCGGGTGGCCGAATCGACCCACGCACGGGTTCCCCCGGAACCAATTCGACAATGCCAACACTCATCTCCCAACACTCATCTCGTCGTAAAAGCCTCGGTCGGTCACGCACCGCGTGACGGCGCGCTTCATATCGGTTTCTGCCGGCACGCAGAGGATGGCCTGTGTTTCTTCGTATGCGGGGCGTGCCGTACGGTTTTCGGCACGCTCTACGAAGCCATCTCGGGGCCTTCGTGCATTTCCGGTGATTCTTGTCCTGGGATCATCATGGCTGCGATCACTAATGTTCCCAGTGCTGCTGTGTGGATCAACCAAATGTCGTGACACTCGATAACCGTTCGGATGGTGACGAGAGTCATGACGACCAGCACGCCATAAAACTGACGTTCGGCCCACCTAGCTGATTCACCATGCCGAAACTTGGCAAAGAACAAGGTAACACAGCCAAGTAAGGGGAGAATGATAGCGTCGATAAGCTGGGTGGTCTGGGATAGGTCTAGCACTTTTTGAGTATCTCACAACATCCGTGTCGTTCAGTTTTGACCGCGAATCCTTTCGCCTGTCGAAGCGGTTTGTGCCATCTTTGCTTCGTTCAGTAAAAGATCGACTTGAGCGAAAGTTGAAAAAAAGTGTGAATTGCAAGGCATCATTCCGCTGGACCGTTCGGCATCCGATCGGCCATACTGTGGATAACGCGTCTGAAGGAGCTTGAGGTGGACTCTCCAGCAGCAGACGCTTCCAGCTTAGGAGGAAAAAGCGATGCCTTCGAGAACTCACGCCATTGCCGTGATCGATCTCGGCGATTTTGAGGCACCGATCGATCAGCCATCGATGTCCCGCTTTGCTAAGCGAAAGCTTAGCGGCCAACCCTTGTTCGTTCGCATGGCTCGGCGACTGAGTGAATGTGCTCTTGTGGATCAGGTTTTTCTGACCGGGTCAAATCTGCCGGGCTCGTTCATGACCAGTGGATTGGCCGGCGTTCGCGTGTTGAATTTGCCGACGTGCCACGTGTCCCAGCGGCTCGCCGCTGCGGCCGATGAATGCGAGGCGGACTGGGTGGTCTACGTTCCCGGCAATCGTCCGTTTGTTGACGCCGCGTTGATTGACCAACTGCTCGCTCGAGCAAGCAATGCGGGCGAATGCGATTACATCGGCTATGGCTCTGCCGACGGCAATTGGCAGCGTATGGACGATCTGGGTTTGGCGGGCGAAGTTTGCCACTGTGACACGCTTCGTCGTCTTCGTCGAAATGCTGATCGCCTACCTGCTGATTCAGGAGCAAGTTTTGCGTCGTGGCTAGAGCATGCACCCGGCGCTTATCACTTGAAATACATCCCGGTCCCTGCGGAACTGGATCGTTGTGATCTGCGTTTCGCTGTCTCCGACGAGAATGATTGGGATGACGCTGAATTGTTGTGTGAAACTGTCGCCGATACGGATTCGCCGTGGCAAGCACTGACACAATTGGTCATCGCGAATAACAGCCTACGGGAGTCGATGGCAACTCGGAACGCATAATCGTTAAAGCTTCGCTCAAGCAGCCAGCTTTCCTAACCGATACAAACCGATGACCCGCCGGGTCATCGGTTTTTTGTTGCGCCTTCTCGACGCTTCGAAAGCCATACGCAAGTCGCCTCCCAACGCGCTGGCATTCCGATGCATAAGAACCTCGTAAGCTCGAAACTGTCCGTTATGGCTGCATTGCTGCTGCTTGCCGGTTGCATTCCCATGGGTGGATGTCGCATCTGCGGAGATTGTGAAGACCTCGCCTATCCAGCCTATGGCGGCGATTGGCAACGAACACGACGCTACGAAGGGCGTGTTGGCAGTCTGTTTGATCCTGCGGGAGGAAAAGCGGGCAGTCTCTCCGAGCGTGATTCACCACCGGACCCAGACGAACTGGAACGGAAGCGACAAGAAGGAAGGGCCAATCTGTTTGGACCGGAATCCTATGAGCCTCGATCCGAATCCGATCAGCCTCGCCCCGATGATCCACCACCATCACTGGATGATCTTCGGCAGCGTCAATTGGACGATATTCCGAATGAGAAAGAAGACGAGCTTCGGAATCGAGACCTCGAAAGGATCGATATCAACGTGAATCGAGCGCCCAATAGAAACCGTCCGGTCACAACAGCTCTAAAAAACCTGTTTGCGTTCTAGACCCGTAATAGATGCCTGGATCCCGGATTTCGAACCGGCCTGGCAGTCGAGACGAGATTTTTATCTGGAAACGCGGCGCAACCTGTAACCATTTGCTTCCTCGGTTGCACTAGTCCCCTGTTCACACTCACCAGGGGAAGTCCATGTCGCAAACGGATCTTAGGAAGCGGATATCGTCCGTCACCGTCTTCGCAGTCGTCGTTCTGTTGTCTCAGTCCAGGCTCGTCGTTGGCGAGGACTGGACGCAGTTTCGAGGCCGCAATGCGGCTGGCGTCTATGACGGTGACGTTCCAGAACAGTGGAGCGATGCAAAGAACCTGAAGTGGGTCGTCCCACTGATGGGAAAAGGAGTAAGCAGTCCGATTGTCGTTGGTGACCGAGTCTTCGTGACCGCGTTTTCCGGGTTTGCTAAGGATGTCGACAACCCAGGCGATCTCGCCAACTTGCAACGCCATCTTGTCTGCATCGACCGAAACGACGGCAAGATCCTATGGCAACGTCGTCCACCCACGCGATTTCCCGAAGATCCATTCCAAGGATTCATCACCGATCACGGCTACGCAAGTTGTACACCGGTCTCGGACGGTGAGCGGGTGTTCGCGTTCTTCGGGAAGTCTGGCGTTTATGCGTTCGATCTAAACGGTACGCCACTGTGGCAAAAAAACGTCGGCAACGAGTCGGGGCCAACGGAGTGGGGATCGGCGGCAAGTCCTGTCATCTATCAAGATCTGCTGTTGGTCAATGCTTGTGACGAAACACAAGCACTCATCGCCTTTGATCGGATAAGCGGTGAAGAAGTCTGGCGAGTGGAGGCACAGCTTTACGAAGGAAGCTATTCCACTCCAGTTGTCGGCAAGTCTGCAAACGGAAGCGACGAGATCATCATTCCGCTATCTGATGAGATTTGGGGAATCGATCCTGCGACCGGAAAACTGAAATGGTGGGTCAAGGAATCGTTGGGGAAGTACATCTGCACAACGCCCGTCGTGGGTGATGGGATCGCCTATGTGGCAGCCAGCAGCAAGGTCATCGCTGTTCGACTTGGAGGACACGGAGATGTCTCTGCAAGTCACGTCGTTTGGTCGCGCAATGCGGGCCCTGGCGTCCCATCACCTGTCCTGAGCGATGGCATGCTCTTTTGGGTTGGAACGAACGGGATCTTGACGTGCGCGGATGCAACGACTGGCAAGACGGTCTGGCGCGAGCGGATGGGTGCTGGCAGTCGCAACATCACGTATGCGTCACTGACCAAGGCCAACAACGTTTGGCTTTCCATGACTCAACAGGTTGGGACGATCGCGTTTCGCTTGGACCCAACCT
This sequence comes from Planctomycetota bacterium, assembly GCA_039179795.1. Taxonomy (GTDB): domain Bacteria; phylum Planctomycetota; class Planctomycetia; order Pirellulales; family Pirellulaceae; genus Rubripirellula. Next base: position 36,398 of record JBCDEM010000006.1, read on the forward strand.
TTGAACAAGTGGCCGTCAACCGTCTTTCGGGCGATACAACACCATTCAAGTGTTCGTTTGCCGCGGCTGATGGTGAACTGTTTGTTCGCTCCGATCAGTTCTTGTACTGCATCGCCGAGGGTGGCGAAGCAAAGCTTGCCGACACAACGACTGATACAAATCCATCGAGCATCGCTGACGCATTCGCCTCGATCATCCATCGTAGCGGCCCATCATTCCAGGGAAGGAGTCGCAATAGTGTTGGCCCCGCTCAACTGCTGATGACGTTTGACGTGAACAACGATGATAAAATCACCGCGGAGGAAATGGCAGAATCTCCCATGCCGAAATTCGTGCAACTCATGATGATGACGAATGGTGACAAGAACAAAGATGGATACATCGATGCCGAAGAACGAGAGCTGATGCAGTCAGAAATGAAGGGTAAGCCTGGCGAAATTGTTGGGCGAAAAAATGCTGCCAGCCGACCGAAGCGTCCTGCCGTGTTGGACGAATCGGGTTCGGGCAAAGAGTAGCCTTTACCAGCGAAAGAACTAGCGAACGTATGCAACTTGCTTTATTCGATTTTGGTTTGCCGACGACCCGATTTAGCTATGGCGTTTCAGCATGGTTGAATCAGTTGGTGGTGTTCGCTGTTCGATCGGACGAGAGTGAACCGGTGAAGCCCAAGTTGGAAACACACTGGATCGATGCTGCTCGAAAAGGTGATGAAGACGCTTTTCGGATGATTGTGGCCGAATACCAGCCCGCGTTGGTTTCTCAGATGCGCCGATTTAGTCGAGACGCAAACGTGGTTGGTGTTCTCGTGCATGACGTTTTTGTTGAGGTGTTTCTGAGTCTCGATCGGTTCAGAGGGAACAGCCCGTTTGAGCACTGGGTACGCAAGATTGCCGTTCGCGTCGGGTATCGTCATTGGAAACGTGAGGCACGTGAAAAAAGTCGCGTGCAGCCCATCGGCAGTGAAGAAGACTTCGAAGCGACCCATCATCATCCATCTAGCGCAATCGAGGCGCGAGAGCAGTTGCATCGCATGTTGGGTAAGTTGTCCCCCCGTGATCGGCTCGTGTTGACCCTGCTGTACTGGGACGGCCACAGCGTCGCGGAAGCCGCTCGGCTGTCTGGGTGGACGCAGGCAATGGTAAAAGTTCAAGCTCATCGAGCTCGCAAGCGACTAAGAAATCTCTTTGAGGAATCCAATGAAACAAGAGCCTCGCCTTGAAGATTGGATCCGCGAACGAGCGGACCTTTCTGACCAGATCGATGAACCGGCTGTTGATGTGTCCGATCGAGTGATGGCGACGCTGCGGCAGTATCAACCGGATTTCGTGACCGTCGATAAGACGCCTCTACTGCTCGGTGGGGCGCTGTTCGCGGTAGCGGCGTCGATCGTCTTCATGTTGCTTCCGAGTCTTTCGATTTTGACTGAACCGTGGATTAGCTTTTGGCTCATATGATTCCTTCAATGAATACCAAACCGACGACTCCAACGCGACAATTCACTCGATGGCGAAAGGCCCTGCCGGTCTGGGTCCACGGGATCGTGTTACTGGTGGTCTTTGTTAGCGGAATAGGGGTTGGTGCCGTATCGGCGTCTCGGTACATGCTCGCGCGGATGCAGCGATACCGAGCGCATCCTGAAGTTCTGCCGGGCGAAATCACCAACAGCCTTGCACATCGTCTGTCGTTAACCGGTGAGCAATCCGAAGCGATCTTGAAAGTCGTAACGCTTCGACATGGACGGATAGAAGAGATTCGCCAGTCGTCAGCCCCTGATATCCACTCGGAATTCGATCTGCTCGAACAGGAGGTCGCGGACGTTTTGAATGGCGATCAAAAGCAAGCGTGGTTAGACACGTCCGAATGGGTGCGCAAGTCGTTTCTCCCGCTGAACCCGAATCGCGACTAGTCGGTCACGCTCGGCGATATTTTTGTCATAGCCAATTCGCAGGTCGGTTGTGCGTTATCGTCACGCGAAGCGCAACCTACACGCGCCGATCGGCGAAGCGATCGGCGACTATTGGGCATGTCCTACTTCACAGGGTGGCCCCAGCGATCTCCTTGCTGCGGTGTTGTTTGAGTTGATTTTTGTTTTTCGACGGGTCGAAGCATCGGTTCAACTTGTGTCCGTCGATCTCGGTGCAATGCTTGTTGACGGCGGTTATCAACAAGTTCAGTGAAGGAATGGAATCCGTGACGTGTTAGGTAGGCGCTAATGCCCTCGATGAGGTGTGCGACGGAATCGGGGCCGGTCCGATAAATTTCCGATGTGATCATAGCGATATCCGCGCCTGCGGTGATCGCGTGAATGACGTCGACGGTTGTCGCGATTCCACCGCTGGCCGCGACCGATAGATTGGGTCCGCCGCTGCGAACTCGCAACAAACCCGAAAGGGTCGTTTGCAGCAACCCGGGGCTGCTGAGTTGCCAGTGAGAGGTTGGCACTAACTCTCCTTCGCAGAATTCCCAAACGGGCTCTCGACCAAACAGCACGACGCCCTCCGCTCCGACTTCTGCTAAACGCCACGCTAAGTTTGGCAGCGTTGTGTAGAACGGCAGCAGCTTGACGGCGACTGGGATGGTGACGTTGTCGGTCACTCGCTCGATGGCATCCAGCAGAGGCCGCTCCACTTGATCCGCTGTTGCAGCCGGGTCGCAGTGACTGGCATTGATCGCGACTTCAATGGCATCCGCTCCAGCATGCTCGAGTTCTTTTGCCACGCCCAACCATTCTCCATCACGGTAGCCGTTCAGGCTGGCAATCAGTGGGATGCCACTCTGCTCTTTCAGTAGCGGAATGGTCCGCAGGTATGCGTCGACACCGCCGTTGTATTCATTCTCTTTTCGACACAGGTCGGCGTTTTCTAGCAGTGGCGTTTGTTCATGACATCCCTCTTGGTTGAGGGTCGGGCGATCCGAGAGCCACTGCTCAACTTGCTCTTCCATTAGTGAAGGAAGCACAACGCCGCCGGCACCAGAGATCGCCAACGCCCGAACGGTTTCCGGTTGAAGGTTTAGGGGGCAGGCACCGATCACCATCGGAGATCGCAGGTTCAGTCCGAGGTATCTGGTTGTGATGTCCTGGTGCATCTGATCACCTCAATCTCCAAACGGTCATCTTCACGGACAGAAGGGCTTCGTCGGCACTCCGAGCGGTAACTGGATTAGCAACTGCAGTGCCGAAACGCTCCTTGCGGGAATGTAGGCGATTTCAGGCTTTCCATCTGTGCAAGGCTGACACAGTTGTGCTCTGAATGCACGCCTTTGAAATGCCGATCCGGCAAATTCGCGAGGTGGGCTGATTGGCAGATACGTCAATCGCGCGGGAGTTCATAGACGGCGTAGGTTGCGTTTGATTCGCTCTCCGTTGGATACACTTGCACCAACGGCAAGCTTTCGCCGGTGACACGTCGATCGACGATCATGAACTCGACACCGTACTGGCGACGATATGAACGTAAATCGGCATAGCGGATCGTGACGCGCACTTTGCCTAATCTTTCTGGATAGATTTCGGAGAATCGCCGATGCCATTCGGCCAGTGCGTTCGCGTCTTGGGGAACGTCCTTCCAATTCACGACTTCAGCGCGTTCGGCATACCACTTGAAGGTCTGTTGATGACGCGGCGTTAAGAAAACGGCTTCGGGATCCGAAGAAAGCGTTGCCCAACGACAAACCGCTAACCAGTCCCGCATGACTTGTTGTTGCGTTTCCGAAGAGGCATTCGCGTCGAATCCGAGCAGCTCATTGCTGACCGATGGTGGAACGCCTCGACGTGCTCGATGGAGGCTGGAGCTACCGACCAATAGACCAGCACCCACCAACGCCGCCACACCAACGAACACTCGATCCCGTGAACGATCCATCAGCATCGCGGCAACCAACATGGCGAACATCAGCGGAACGGCCGCATCCGTAAGGCGAAACCAATAGTAGCGCAGCAGTTTTGCGGCGACGTCAGGTGCGATCGACGGGAGAAGTCCGACGAACAACCCGACGATCGCAATGCCGACGGCTCCTGCCGTGAATCCCGCCAGCGGCCGTAAACGGGAATGGTCGGGTAAGTACTTCCTGGCCAGCCAGCCTGTTAAGCAAATGAGTGCAGTGTGCCGTAGGTACCATTCAAACTGAAAGTCGGCCGGTAGGAGATGATGACGAATCCGATAGTACGTGTAGATTCTTGCCGCAGCTGTCGACATTTCGGATGAAGTTCCCATCGTCAGTGCGAGTGCCGGAACGAGCCCGAGCAATGCGATCGCGCCTCCGACGAACAAAGACACCCTAAAGAATGGAGTTCGATCTATTCTCTTTTTTTCCGTGAACCACCACGCCACCATCGCGGCGACGACTGACCAGCCACCGCTAAGAACGTGGAACGCTGAGGCACCGCCCAGCCACAGCCATACGCGGTTCCAGCGTCTTTGACTCATCTCGGCAAGTGCGAGCAAGATCATGCCGTACGCAGGAACTTTTGCTTCGATCCCTCCGACGACCCACTCGCCCGCCAGATTGCCATTTTCAATACCGGCGATCCAGATGATGGTGACGGCCAGGCAAATCCAAGAGCGTTGAAAGACACTCCAGCACAAACGCTGCAAGCCAATGGCGAGTAGCGACCAACCCACAAGGCGACCGATCCAAGCCGACGCGGTCAGCGAAACGAATTGCGTTGGCCAACCGAATAACGCGTAAAACGTTGTGTGCGCTTTCGTTGAAGAAACGAATAGGTCGTTGCTACACCAACTTGGATCCCAAAAACTCTTCGCTTTTGCAAGATAGTGGGCTTCATTTACCATCGGCGGAGCATCGCCGGCGTAAACGAACATTAGCAACAGGAGAATCAGAAACTCGCTGCAAGCGATCAGACGCGAGCGACGAGCAGCCTCGGATTCGGATGAGTTTGGGATCGGGTCGATTGGCTTATCACTCATCGGCTAATTCAATCGCCATCTCGATCGCTGCCATCATACTGGCCGCACTTGCTTTGCCTCGCCACGCTAAGTCCATTGCCGTCCCATGATCCACGCTCGTCCGGACGATTGGCAAGCCCAACGTTACATTGACGGCATCATCAAACGCCAAGGCTTTGAGTGGGATCAATCCTTGGTCGTGATACATGCAGACGTAGACGTCGGTGGCCGCTCGCATCGAAGGCGTGAATGCCGTATCGGGTGGCAGCGGTCCAACCACTTGAATGCCGTCTTGCCGAGCGGCTGCGATCGCCGGTTGAATGATCGCGTCTTCTTCACCGTGACCGATCAACCCGTTCTCGCCTGCATGTGGATTCAGTCCGCAAACGGTAACGCGGGGAGTGCTTCGCTTACGCTTCGCTAAAGCCGCGGCACCGAGACGGATTGCACGGATGATGGACTCGGTGGTCAGTGCTTTGGGAACATCGGCCAGCGGAATGTGTACGGTCGCAAGTACGCAGGAGATTTGCGGGCTCGTCAGCATCATGCAGAAGTCATCCACACCCGTGCGTTGGCCGAGCAATTCGGTATGACCAGGAAAGGAGATGCCCGCCTGATTCCAGGCTTCCTTTTGGATGGGGCCGGTCACGATCGCGGCGACCTGCCCGGACGATGCATCCTGAATGGCTTGCTCGACAGCGGAAAAAGAAGCGAGTCCTGTGGCTGCATCAAATTGGCCCGGCTGGACATTCTCAGCCTCGACGCCACCGATATCGCGGATGGCCAACGACTGATGGTCGTAGCCGCAAAAGTCAGCGATTCGCATCAGGACTGACTTCGGGCCGTATAAAATGGGGGTGCAACGATCGGAGACGTTCGGATCGTTGGCGCAGCGGATGGCGAGTTCCGGACCGACACCCGCAACATCCCCCACCGTGATGGCGATCGGCATTTTTTTAGGCGTGGAGTTCAAGTCAGTATCGATAGCTGTTTGGAGCGGCTGGTGGGAAACGTCCGCGGCTCGGAATCACAGGTCGTCGGGGTGTCACTTCTCGCGGCGGAGATCATGGGGATACATGTGAGTCGGACGCAATTGGACTGGTCAAAATCACTGTATTCGCGGATAACGGATTCCGCGGGTATCCGTCCCCGACCCATTGGAGATCTCAATTGGAGATTCCAATTGGAGATCTCGATTGGCGAGCCAAGCTGTCGCGATGGCGGCGGTTTTGGAGAGCCAGGACAGGGAAGTTGATGCCCACCTCTAGAATCTTAACGCAAAATCGAATTGGTTTTGAATGACACGTTTGTTCTCCATCCTCGCGGTCGTCCTTGCTACGTTGAGCTTGGACATTTCGTCGTCGAATGCGAACGACGTCGTCGTCGTTTGCCCGGCAAACTTTCAGACTGCCCTCAGTCCGTGGCTGGAACGACGTCAGGCCGAGGGGCTCGCCATTAAAGTGCTCGACTCGGACACGGATGCGGAAACGCTTCGTGGCAGAATCATTGACGCGGCAAGCGAAACAACGCGTTACGTGATGCTGATCGGTGATGCCCCTGTCGTTGGCGCACCGTGCAATAAACTCAAACAGACCCCTATCCTTTATCGACCAACAACCGTCACCAGTAAGTGGGGATCGACGGCTGTTCTGTCGAGTGATTTGCTATTCGGTGACTTTGACCGCGACGATGTGCCCGAAGCTGTCGTCGGTCGATTGCCCGTCGATGAACCCGGACAACTCTCCAAGCTAATCGGTCGGATCATTGCACGGGAATCGAGTCAGGATTTCGGGCCTTGGCGGGGAAGAGTGCAATTGGTCGGCGGTGTTGGCGGGTTCGGATTCGTTGCGGATCGAGCGATCGAGTCGGTGACACGATCGATCGTCACCAGCGTCCTGCCAACGGAAACTCGCACATCGGTTGCCTATGCGAGTCCAGGACATGCTTTCTACCCGAGTGGGTCGAATTTTACAGATGCCGTGTTGAATCGTTACGAAACTGGTTCACGCTTTTGGGTCTACGCCGGCCACGGTCGTATCACCGAATTGGATCGTGTTCCGAATAGTGTTCTTGGTCGGCCCGTGTTGGATCAACGCAGTGTCAAGAAACTCAATCGACCGGCGGGTGAATCACCCATTGCGGTGATGTTGGCGTGCTACACCGGGGCCATGGACGCACCGGAAGACTCAATCGCCGAAGAGATGATTTTGTGCGATGGCGGACCGATCGCCGTACTGGCTGGAAGCCGGGTGACGATGCCGTACGGAAACACGACGGCTGCCGTTGGACTAATCAACGGTGTTTACGATCAGCGGTTGCCCAGGCTTGGAGACGCGTGGTTAAACGCACTCAAGCAGATGCAAAGCGATCAACCGTCTGAGAAATCAGGTACAGAAATGATGATTGACGCGTTGGCGACCGTCTTCAGTCCGACCGGAACGGTACTCACCGATGAGCGTCGCGAGCACATGTTGTTGTACAACTTGATCGGTGATCCAACTTTGCGGCTCAATCATCCGCAAGTTCTTTCGCTCGAATCACCCACAGGGGTTCCAGCCGGACAGCCGATTCCGTTGCTGGTGAAGAGCCCCATTGATGGTGAATTGACACTGACGGTTGATCGTCCGCTCGGCTCTATCACCGAGGGTGACGCCAATGCAACGACGATTGCCAGCGTGCGTCAGTCGGTAAGTGCCAAAACGGATGCCAGGGTTGAGGTCAAGTTGCCGGATGAATTTCAAGGTCCGCTCGTCCTGCGGGCCCATGTCGCCGGAGACTCTCAGTGGGCAAGCGGTGCGGCTAAGACATTTGTGCGTCCGTAGCGCGATGATCAAGCGGTTGTGTTAAACGCAGAGTTCGCGAAGTCGCTGAGTCATGCGCAGAGATAATGTTTGAAAGATAAGGGAAACCTATGCGTTGGTTGGTGCCGCTCTATCTATTGACGATTTGCAGTCCGATGTTTGGACAGACGCCTGAAACCAGTTTTCAAATCAAGCTGCAAGATAGTGGCGTGAACGCTTCGTTTCGTGGACTCGCTGTTCGAAATCGAAAGGAAGCTTGGGCGACCGGCACGCAGGGAACGGTCGTTCGCACCACGAACGGGGGAGAAACCTGGACGCGTATCCGTCTTCCCGATTCAGACGCTTTGGACTTCCGTGACATCGCTTTGTTGCCCAATCGCACGGTTTTGATCATGAGTGTGGGTGACGGGAAAGCATCACGCATCTTGCGCTCGACCGATAACGGAGAATCATGGCAGGTTGTTTTGCTCAACAGCGATCCAACGGGCTTCTTTGACGGGATGGCATTCGACAGTCAGGGGCAACGTGGTGTTCTGTTCGGTGACCCCGTCGATGGACGTCTATCGATTTTTCGAACGGCGGACGGAGGCGAGAGTTGGGTAGCACTTCCGACGAAGCAACGCCCAAGATTGGCCGACGGCGAGTACGGCTTCGCAGCGAGTGGATCGAGTGTCCGTTTTCAAGATGACAACATTTGGATTGCAACCGGCGGGTCCGTTGCTCGCGTGTTTCGGTCAACCGATGGCGGTGAAGAATGGTCCGTTGCGAAAACGCCCCTTCGAAGCGGGAATGAGTCGTCAGGAATCTTTTCGCTCGCCGCACTCAGCAGTCAATCATTGGTCATCATCGGTGGCGATTACAAACAACCCGAAAAAGACAAGAGCAACGTTTCCCGATCAATGGACGGCGGGAGAACGTGGGAGCAGTTGAATTCCGTCCGAATGCCTCACAAGGCGTGTGTTCAATTCCTCGGCGACGGACGTTTACTAACGTGCGGCCGAACTGGTGTCGCACTCTCGTACGATGCAGGGAAATCATGGCGAGAGATTTCCGCCGAGAGTTTTTACGTGTTCGGATTTGATTCTGAATCGGGAACCGGGTTTCTAGCCGGCGCCGAAGGCCGCATCGCAAGATTCGATCTGTAGGTCATGTTCCGCATGACGTATACCGTAGATCATGCTCTGCATGATGCATTCCATCGCAGAGTATTTCTTTGCCTCATCAAGTACGGACGGAGGCGTTTTTACCATTGCCGTTGATAAGGACGAGAGAACTACCGCGAAGCCGTTCAGCAACAAAGCTCCGGGTCGCGCGGCGCACCCCCGGGTTATAACGTTGATGGTGAGATCGATAGATAGACGTACTACTGCGTCATGCGGAGCATGACCTACACAACTCTTGCGGGTGTTGCTGATTGTTCCTTGATCAATCGGCTGATGATGTCCTCGACTGTCACTCCATCGGCCTCAGCGGCGAAGGTGGGTACGATTCGGTGTCTCAGAACCGGATACGCGAGTGCTTGCACGTCATCGATCGTTACGTGAGTTCGTCCGTAAAGGAGTGCTCGTGCTTTCGATGCCAAGACAAGTTGTTGGCTTGCCCTTGGGCCCGGGCCCCATTCAACGAGCTCTTTCGCCCATGGTTTTGCGTTTTCATCAGCGGGACGCACAGCTCGGACAGCATCAAGCACCCAATCCTTCACGTGGGCGGGAAGCGGCACGCGTCGGACGGTGCGTTGGAATTGCAAAATCTCCGATCCCGATACCACTGGCTCAATGGCCGTATTGAACGTCGAAGTCGTGCGATCAACGATTTCGCCTTCCTGATCGCGGGTCGGGTAGTCGACTAACACGTGGAACAGGAAACGGTCGCGTTGTGCTTCGGGCAGTGGATACGTTCCTTCTTGTTCAATGGGATTTTGCGTCGCAAGCACAAAGAAAGGTTCATCCAACCGGTACGTTTTGCCGGCCGCGGTGACGGCGTGTTCTTGCATTGCTTCAAGCAACGCGGCTTGAGTCTTGGGGGGCGTACGGTTGATTTCATCGGCCAACAGCATCTGCGTGAAGACCGGGCCCTTTTCGAATTTGAATTGACGATGACCGGTCTGCGGATCTTCCTGGATGATCTCCGTACCGGTAATGTCGCCTGGCATCAGGTCGGGTGTGAACTGGATCCGCCGGAATGTTAAGTCCATCGATTCCGCGAGCGAATGGACCATAAGCGTCTTCGCGAGACCTGGAACGCCTTCGAGCAGACAATGGCCGCGCGCGAGGATGGCGATCAATAACTGTTCGATGACCGAGTCTTGCCCCACGACGATTCGACCGACCTGGTCACGTATTTTCTGACATGCCTCCACCAGTTGCTTGGCGGCGGCCATATCGTCCTCAGATTCAATCGGGGGTGGTTCAACCAAAGGGATGGTCCCTGTAGCGAGTCATAGGTTTGGGTGAGTTTGTCGGTTGAACGGATTGGACTCTGATCGTTTTGTTTCAAACGCATTCCGTTTCCGTTCGCATCCGAGCCGTCCGACATCTTCTCCATTATGCTCCCTCCGTGACGCTCCGCCACCTGTCTCGGTCGTTGGCGGTGCTTTATGCTGATGACTTCATCGGCGGCCCCATCGTATTTTCGCTCGGTAACTGTATGCCCTCGTTGTTTGTCGTTCGCGGTCGAGATCAGGGAAAGCACTTCCAGCTTTCTTCTCCCGGTCAGCGAATCGGTCGTGAAACGAGCAGCGACATTCAATTGATCGATTCTGAGGCGTCCCGCTCTCACGCCGAAATTCGTGTTGCCCAAGATGGCAAATGCGAACTGTTTGACTTGGGAAGTAGTAACGGCACGCAGATCAACGGCGAGAAAGTTCAGCGAAAAGTCTTGCACAGTGGTGATCGGATCGAAATCGGTTCAACGATGATGATCTACACCGGAACGGGTCAGCCGAGTGCCATGGATGCGGCACACGGTATCGACATCGTCTTGAAGAGCCAAGAAATTGACGGTAGCCGGATCGTCTCTTCGCTCTCACATTCCGGTTCCGACTCAAAGATTCTCAAAGGGCCCCGCGAAAAAAGTGACAGTGATCGATCCCTGGAGGTGATGTATCTGACGGCGATCGCGGTTGGACGCACCGACGATCTGGATGAAGTCTTAGACCGTGTGTTGCAGTTGGTGTTTGACTGGGTCGAAGCAGATCGGGGTTGCGTTATGTTGCGGGATCCCGAATCGGGCAATCTGCAACCAGCGGCGCGTTGTGATCGTGCCGGTGCGCACGCATCGGGTGATCGACGCATTAGCATCAGCCACACGATTCTCGACTACGTGATGGAACACAAGGAAGGTGTTCGCACGAGTGATGCGAGCGACGATTCGCGATTCGATGCGACCGCTTCAATCGTACAGGGCGGCGTCCGCGAAGCGTTGTGTGTTCCTTTGCAAGGTAGATACGACATTGTCGGTGCATTGTACGTCGATACCTACACGCCGCCCGGGCAATTGGTTGCCAGTGGAAACAAACAACGATTCAATGATGATCATCTTCGTTTGATCACCGCGATCGGACACCAAGCCGCACTCGCGATTGAAGATACGACGTATTATTCAGCGCTTGTTCAAAGTGAACGATTGGCTGCGATGGGCCAAACGATTGCCACGCTTTCCCACCATGTCAAAAATATTCTGCAAGGCATTCGCGGTGGCAGCTATCTAATTGAAGCGGGACTTGATCGTGATGACACCGATGCGGTGCGTCGCGGCTGGGCCATTGTGGATCGTAACCAGGATCGAATTTCGAATCTGGTCATGGACATGTTGACGTTTTCCAAAGAGCGGACACCAGAGAAAGTCGAAGCGGATTTAAATGAAACCGTTCGCGATGTGCTGGAATTGATGACCACGCGGGCGAATGATCTGAAGATTCAACTTACCGGAAAACTCGATCAGTCGATTCCTTCAGGGCGGTTCGACCCGGATGCCATCCATCGTGCGGTCTTGAATCTCGTGACGAATGCTGTCGACGCGTGCGCGGATCAAGCACGTGAAAGCGACTTTGAATCGGAAGGCATGGATGGGGAACCGCCGGTTGCAGGCGAGGTTTTGGTGCGAACGGCTTTTGAACCGGCCTCCGGCTGGACCGTGGATGTTATTGACAACGGACCGGGAATTGCGCCCGAAGATCGCGAAAAGATCTTTTCGCTCTTCGAATCTCGAAAAGGAATGCGTGGCACGGGATTGGGGCTGCCCGTCAGTGCCAAAATCATGCGGGAACATGGTGGCGAGATCGAAGTGATGGACGCCGGAGAGTCTGGCGGTACCTGTTTTCGCTTACGATTGCCTTCCAAAGGGACCAGTCTTTCGGATCTGTCCCACCGAGACACCATGCATTGATCAGTCGAATCTCAGCTGAATCGTGCGAAGGCGATTACAGCAGTGGCTCTGGCATTTCGCCTTGGTACCGCGCGTTGGCGTAGTTTCGGTACCAGTCCGCTGCTTCTTGAAGCTGTTGTCTCGCCACGTCTCTCAGTGGTACACGCGTGTCCCCAAGCTGTGATTCGATGCGATCGGAAAACTGGAATAACGTTTCGCTAGAGCGGCGCACCATCGAATAACGACGGAGTCTTCGATCAACTTTCTTTAGCATCTTGTGACTTTGGTAGTCGACTGCCGCTTCGCCCGTCTGCACGCTCTGACGACGGCGAGTCCAAAGGTAAAACATTAGACCGAACAGCAGCGGCCATTGTGCGAAACGAAAGACAAGGAACAGCGGGTCGGTGAGGCGGAAAGAAAGAATCCACCCGGCAATCCGTCCGATTAGTGACTCATCACCGGAATCGTCGTCGTTTCCAAAAACGTCAAACAGACTGGCGTCTTCCTCGTCTTCTTCATCCAGTTCAACCGTTTGGTAGGTTCGATTGGGAGTCGACTCGACCGGAAACCACTGTTGAGTTTGGGAGTCGTAAGCTTCGGCCCACGCATGGGCATCCCGATTTCGAGCCACCCAAAATAGCGCGTCGTCGTCGTACTCCGTGCACGAGTATCCCGTGACATATCGCGCGGGGACACCGGCTTGACGAAGCAGCATGACGGTTGCGGATGCGAAGTACTCGCAGTGCGCGTCGGGTTTTTCACGAAGGAAATAGTCGATGGGATCAATGCCACCTTCAACCGCTTCGACATCCAAGGAGTAGGAATAGTTCTTCCGAAAGTAATTGCGAATCGCAGTCGCTTTTGCTCTCGGCGACGTCATATCCCGGCAGACTTCGGAGACAATTTGCGATGCGATGTCTTGCACTCTTGATGGGACTCTGAGCAATTGCTCGCGACGGAACGGTGCGAGCGGTTCTCGTACGGGAGTCAATCCAATGCCGCCGATATATGGATGCTCCACTTCGATGGTCCCAGCCCGAATGACGTTGTGGGACGAGACTTCCACTTGGCGGCTGACCGCTTCCAACCATCTCGCGTTCATCGGTAAGAAGACGATCGATCCCTTCATCGGTGTGTTGTGAACCTCAACGGTTACGACACGATCCGACTGCGATCCCGCAATAGGAAAACGACTCAAGTCGGCCGAGGAGGGCTCAACGAGACTCGTCGTTGCGGGGCCGGTAGGGCGTACAAGCCGATCTTGGAAGGATGGGTGACTGACGCGGCCATCGTGGATGCCATGCGCTGCGGATCGCCACCGCCGACGATCGTAAAAATCGAAAACGGTTCCGCGGAGATAGCCCGGTGTCACCTCGCAATGCACTCGGAGCGCTATTTCTTGCGGAGAGCCAAGCATGTGCCTTCGGACAGACCCAAGACTCGAGCCACTGACGTACCGAGTTCCTCCGATCAGTTTCTCTTCTTCGGATGGATCAAACGTCCTTTGGATTCTGCTTTGAAGCGAACTCTGAATGGACGGCAGAACTTTGTTTGTCGCATTCGCAATCGTTGTCGTGGCGATCGTCAAGACGGAGAGCGTCATCAACGAGAATACGGGGCCAACCCAAGAACGCGTTTCGGGCGCCATGCTGTGACTTCCGGTTGGTTCCAACTGCGCGAATACTTCCCCACGCGTCCCGCGTCGCACGCCGAGCAGAATCTGTGAGGCCAGAGTGAAACCGACGACCGCCGCCAATGCAACACTTGTTTGCGCCGTCAAACTGAAACTGGTGCCACCCGCAGCAGCACACAACAGCACGACCAGCAACCCGAGCGGAAGCATCGAGATATGTCCGCGATGTGGACGCAGAATCCAGGCGAACAGGATCAAGAATAAGAAACTGTGCGAGAGGATCTCAATCGCGACCAAGATAAAGTTGAAGCTGTCGCCAAACTGGTTGCCGATTCTCCAAACCGATGTGAGACCGAACACGGCGGCGATCGACAAGATCGTCATGACCAAGAAGAAAAGACGCTGCCACCAAGATCGCGTCTTCGACTCGGTGGCTTGTTCTTTACGCAAATACGCTAGGCAGCACGCAATGACTGACATCGGTACGACGATCTGTGTCGTTTGAAAGGTGTTGCCTACAAATAGCGACAGCACAATAACCAAGGCAGTGATGATCTGTTTTCCGCGGGGCGTCATGCGACACCTTCCTTCGTTTCTCCCGATACGGTTTTTGGTACGGTCGCAGTAATGTTCGCACTCGCTCCATTCGATCGCGTTGTGTTGTCTTTGCGAATCAGCTTGGGAGCCGGAAGCGGATCGGCGGAATCGATTCGCAACACACTGAGCGAGGACGTGTTGACGTCAAGTAACACATCCGAGCGTGACGTGATGACGAGCAACGGTGTATGTCGCATTTGGTCCACGATCTCATTGATTTGCTGATCGGACTCTTCCGTCGTGACGGATTCCGCTTCGGCTAGCCGAATCAGCAAGGACTCTGCATCCGTCGATGACAGACTGGGGTCAGCAATGGCCAACTCGGTCGTTTGCGGCTGCGTCACGTGCAGCCCGACACGGACGGACTTGAGTGCCAAGTCGTTGATGGCGTTTGCGGCCAACGAAAGCACGCGTTCGATCTTTTCTGAATCCTGCCCCTCGTTGACCGATGTGTCGATGATCAATGTGACCATTTGAATCGTGGGCGACTGAAACTCGCGAACGATTGGCTTTCCCAATCGTGCCCAAGAAGCAAAGTCCCAACGCCGGACGGCCATGCCAACTTCGTATTCGCGACTGCCCGTGTAATCCAGTGCGTCACCGGCTAACAACCGATGGGACCATTTTCCGAGTGAATCGAGCAGACTCCGAGCCAATCCATCTTCGTTACCGTCGAGTGGTTTCGGGGTGACTGCGATACTCGTTCCGCTCGCGTATTTTTGTGTCCAACGGAATAAGTGGAACGGGTACATGCTGGTCACGACCAGATCGGGAAGCGTGCGGATCCCACGACGATCGAAACTGACCGAGGCGCTGCGGTGAATTCTCTGCCCGGTTTGGATCAGCGAAACGGTTTCGTGTTTACTGCCTGAGAAACCGTCGGCGTTTTTCTTTCTGCGGCGCTTCTTCAGTTGTTCGAAACCGATGCTGAGATCCATCGTTGGGAGCCAGCCAATATTCCTCGCATGCGTAACGACCACGAATGGCTGACCTGCCGGCGTGGAGCGAGGCAGTGAAAAACCGAGTTCTAAACGCGGGCGCGTCATGCGATTGATAATGAAGCCCACGACAAGCAGGGCAATGCTCGCGGAGAACATGCCGCTCCATGGATAACCCCAAATAATGTTCAGCGAGAAAATGCTGATCAAAAGCACGCTCACCGAGGCTGCGGTCATCGAATTCCGCAGATTCTTATAGAACTGAAACGGTGCAAGCAACACGCGTAGCGGAAGCAGGGCGATCTGCTTCATCCACCAGCCGAAGCCGTGCTGGCCATTGCCGCGTTGCCAGATGGAGCGCGGCACCGCTTCGTGGAAAACACGATGTGTCAAACGGGAACCTCCGTCTGCTCAACGATTTCCGAAATGACATGGGTGGATTCGTCTGCGCTACTCGATACGCTTCGCAAGGCAACCCGATGCCCCATCACGGGAACGGCTAGTGCTTGCACGTCATCCGGTACAACGAATTCACGACCTAACAAAACCGCACGAGCCTGCGCCGCTCGAAGCAGCATCTTTGAACCTCGCGGACTGCAACCGACACGCAATCGAGAGTCACGTCGCGTTGCATTGGAAAGTTCGACAACATACTCCGCGACTTTGCGATCGACTTTTGCGTTTCGCACCAGAAACTGCAACCGGATCAGATCATCTCGGTGCATGGCGGGTTCTAATTGAAAGTTGGGATCGTCGGTGGGTTGATCCAGTAGAAGTTCGATCTCGCTTTCTTGATCGGGATAATTCATCGATAGACGCAACAAGAATCGGTCCAGTTGCGATTCGGGCAATGGAAACGTCCCTTCGAATCCACTTGGGTTTTGTGTTGCGACGACGAGAAAGGGCTGCTGTAAGTCATATCGTTGTCCGTCGATCGTGACCTGTCCTTCCGCCATCGCTTCCAGTAATGCGCTCTGAGTTCGAGGCGAAGCGCGGTTGATTTCGTCGGCAATCAGAAGATCGCAGAAAATCGGTCCCGGCCGAAACTCAAAGGTTCCCGCACCTGGCTGAAAAATGGAACTGCCTAGTATGTCCGCGGGCAACAAGTCCGGCGTGCATTGAACTCGCTGAAACTGCAAGTCGATAAGACCGGCGATTGACTTTGCTAAGGTCGTTTTGCCAACGCCTGGAACATCCTCGAGCAGGACGGAACCCTCCGCCAACATGGCGATCAGCACCGAGTCGATGACGTCGCCCTTACCGCGGATTACCCGGTTGAGATCGGAGCGAACTTTGTCGATTCCATCCAGCAGGTCCTTTCGAGTGTTTTCGTCTCCCAGATCCGAAAGCTGCGGCGATTCAGATACAGCATCACCATCTTGGTTGTCAGTCGGAATGATCAAATCAGCATCCAAGTGCGAGTGTCATAGCTGGTCGACAAGAAGAGCAATCATAGATGTAGAAACGACAATTGCCATCCAGGTGTCGATTCAAATCAAGTTGACGATTCAAATCTCAAACCCAGGATTCGGGGCGATGTTCGAGGTTTCATTGTAAGATCCGGTCGAGTCGCCCATTCTCTGACCTTCCTCAGCAATTGCCGATGAACAAACGAGCCCGCCCAGTTTTCTCAATCTCTCACGACCGGTGGTCAGTGCAGTTAACCGACGATGGCAGTCGAACGCTGATCGATCCATCGACTTCGGTAGCGTTTCACAGCGCTTCTGGGGGGTTGGCGGAAACGAAGCACGTCTATTTCGAGAACAGCGGCGTGGGGTCACGTTTGAGAAGGGGTGCGCCGACGGCCGTTCTGGAGATCGGGTTGGGGCTTGGGATGGGTTGCCTCGTTACGCTCGATGCCGCGCGAACCCACGACTGTCCGATCACTTACACGGCCATTGAAAACGCATGGCTGCCGGTCGAGGTTCTGCGAGAATTAAAATTCGAAGAACTTTTGGAGCACCCGTCTCTGGTGAGCGAATTTCTGAGTTGGCGCGAGTCGCTCGGTCGCGTGGTCGAAACGGGCGAGCATGAATACCAATTCAGCGACACGGAAACGCTTCTTGTTGACCACTGCGACGCCCTTACCTGGGATAGGGCATCGGAGGGATCATTCGATGCGATCTATCTGGATCCATTCGCGCCGAATGAAAATCCCGAGTTATGGACGGTCGAGTTTTTTAGTCGCTTGAATCGCGTCCTCAAACCGAATGGATGCTTGGTCAGTTATTGCGTCAACCGTCGCGTTCGCGAAGCGCTGTCATCCGCTGGATTCAAACCGGAAGCCGTGCCGGGACCGCCGGGCGGCAAGCGAGAAACGTTGAGAGCTTTGAAAGGCAACGTTTAACGTTAATCGTCTACTATCGCTAAAACTTTGCTTTGACCGCTGCGCGGAGAAAGTAGATGAGAAGCGCCGTCGGCAACAGCAGGCCGATAAATCCGATAACGACCGTGAAAATGATCGCTGCTATTTGGGCGATCGCCTCTGCGTCTTCACCACCGCCGGTGGCGCTTAACATTACTTTGTAAAAGAGTGGAAATCGAAGCGCGTTGGATAATGCGACGTATCCAATCGAGTAGAACGCGTAGACCAAAGAAAGCGTTCTGCCTACGGGTCGCATCTTGAATAGCGCGATCCCCGAAGCAATTAGCGCCGCCGAAAAAACAACGTTGACCCACTCCAATACCGTCAGGATAGGATTGGAAACGCTTAAGATTTCCTCGATCGGGTTCGGGGTTCCTTGGGCCGGATCACTCAGCAGCGACACCAAGGAGGTAACTAAGAAACCGCCAACGCCTGCTAGCCCAAACAAGACATTCAGGATCGCAAAGATCGTGACGCCCAGCGGACGGTCCACCGTCTTCGAATCTGAGTTGGGCTCGGGTAAATCGTCGGGGGAGGACATAACTATGGCTTTCGCGAAAACGGGCTGAATGGCTTCTCAAGTTGAATAGCACTTTCAAGCTGATCCACTTGAGGTTGAGCCTTTACCGTTTCGGCGCCTGCAAAGACTCAACCAGCGATTAGCGATTGCCCCACATTAGACCGTATTTAGACGGTGTGAATCGCGCGTCCTTCGACTCCCAATGCCGCTTCATGCACAGCTTCCGAAAGTGTTGGGTGTGCGTGGCACGTACGAGCGATATCTTCGCTGCTGGCTCCGAATTCCATCGCCGTAGCAGCTTCGGCGATCAGGTCACCCGCACGAGATCCGATGATATGAACACCGAGAACACGATCTGTCTTGGCGTCTGCGAGGATTTTCACACGCCCATCGATATCTCCGAGCGTTCGGGCACGGCCGTTGGCGCCGAATGGGCAGATCCCTTTCAAATACTCCACTCCATCCTCTTTCAGCTGTTCTTCGGTTTTGCCAACCGAAGCGAGCTCAGGGTGTGTGTAGACGATCGCGGGGATCACGTCGTAGTTCATGTGGCTTTTGACACCCGCCATTTGTTCCACACAAACGATCGCTTCTTCCATCGCTTTGTGGGCTAACATTGCTCCACCAATGCAGTCACCCACGGCGTAGACGTTTTCGACGGAGGTTTCATAGTGATCGTTCACGGGAACGAAGCCTTTTGCATCGGTTTCCAATCCGATGGATTCCAATCCCAAGTTATCCGTGGCAGGCCATCGACCGGTCGACAGCAAGACGCGATCGCATTCGATCGGATCACCATCCTTGATTTTCACGATGCACTTGTCTCCTTTTCGTTGAGCTGATTCAACGAACGTCGAAGTGCGAATCTCGATGCCTTGCTTCTTGAACGTTCGATGTGCCAGTGTGGCGATCTCGCGGTCAATGCCGGGCAGGATATGGTCAAGTGCTTCGAGAACGATCACTTCGCTTCCGAGTCGGTTCCAGACGCTACCGAGTTCCATTCCGATATAGCCACCGCCGATGACGACAAGGCGACTAGGAATGTCGGGAAACGACAAAGCGGTCGTGCTGTTGCCGATTCGATCACCGTCTTCTTCAACACTACGAAGTTTGGCGGGGATGCTTCCGGTGCATATGAGGACACGCTTTGCGGTGATCTGGACGGGTTCTTCCCCATCGACTTGGATGGTTTGGATGTCACGGAAGCGACCTCTCCCGCGATATCCCGTCACCCCACGCTTTTTGAAGAGCATGTCGATTCCGCCCGTCAGCGTATCAACGATCTTGTCTTTTCGAGCCATCATGGCATCAAGATCCAGTTTGACTTCGCCCACCTGAATACCATGATCGTTCATGCTATGCGAAGCTTCTTCGTACAAGTGGCTTGATTCCAGCAACGCTTTGCTGGGAATACAGCCCACTCGCAGGCACGTGCCTCCGAATTGAGGATTCTCATCGATGCATGCGGTATCGATGCCGAGTTGAGCTGCTCGGATTGCTGCTACGTAACCAGCCGGACCACCGCCAACGACGACAAGATCATGCTGTACAGTTTTCATTTCAACTCAATCAGATAGGTGTCAAAGGTGTAAAGAGGCAACGGAGCAGATGTGCGAACGTGGTGATTCTGGCAGGGAGTCGGGGCTGTTCTTGCCAACGCCAGCACATCCTACGCCAAGGGTGAGTACTCGGAACAAATCAAGCGAAAACCCTTTTGTGTTGTCAGATTACCGCGTTGCCGGGAAAGGAACTAGTGGCGAGCGAATCGAGCAAATCTCAAGAGTTCTGTCGTTCGCAAGACGCTTGAGTGGCATCGTGAAGTTTCGCGTTTGAGGTCAAGTGACGTGGTTGTGTCAACGGTCAGCGCCGGTCATCATTTTGACGGTCGTTCGCGCATCTGTCGGCAACGATCGACCTTTCCCTCGGTTCGGTGATGCATGCGAAAACTGCGAAAGATCGCCGGGCCAGCCTTCGCAGCCGTTCTATTCCTGCTGGCGATCCGCCTGTTGATCGGTGAGGCAAAGAGCATCACCCGCGAGGATTTTATGGCGGGGCTAACCGGAGTGCCGCCGGTCTATCTCGCTTTTGCGGCACTATTGATCGCGTTGAACTACGGGTTGCTGATTTGTTACGACCTGCTGGCACTTCGCTATTTGTGCCGCTCGATCCCGCTTCGGCGTGTCGCTTTGGTTTCGTTTCTTGGTTACTCGCTGGGCAACAACCTCGGAGCGATTTTGGCTGCCGTGCCGATCCGTTTTCGCTTCTACTCCCGGTACGGGCTGTCACCGAGTCAGATCTTGGTCCTCATTTCGATCTTGGGACTCACTTTCTGGAGTGGGCTTTGGTTCCTCGGTGGAACGGTCTTGATCTTCGTCCCGATCGAACTGCCGCCAAAAGTGCAGCTTCCCTTTGGTACGCAAACCATCGGAGTGATCCTGCTTTCGCTGGCGATCAGTTATCTGTTGGTTTGTATCCTGTGGCGCAAACCTTGGCCGATTGGTGAGCTGCATTTGCGTCCTCCAGAGCCGGGGTTGATGTCTGTCCAGGCATCGGTCGCCGCCGTTGACTTGCTGATTTCAGCGACCGCGTTGTACTTGGTTTTGCCATCGGGTTCGGCGGTACCGTTTGCGGTCGTATTGGCCGCTTATTTGGTCGGAATCGCGGTATCGATGGTGACTCAAGTGCCAGGCGGATTGGGCGTCCTGGACGTGATCTTGGTCTTTTTGCTCAAAGACACCGTCGGTGAATCCGTGTTGGCATCCGTGCTGATCTTTCGAACGCTCTATTACTTTTTGCCGTTGCTGTTCGGCATGCTAACGCTCGTGGCGCACGAGATTTACGGAGGAGCGGTCCAGGCGAGAGAAGTGCGAGCACGCCAGCGGTAGTTCGGATCAACGGAATGCTGGCAGACAGGTTAGCACTTGGGCAGACGCGAAACCTCGGGATCACGTCATTCGTCCAACGGACTATGATGTTGCTGCTGAGTGGCTGACGCAGGGTCGTTGCGGGGTGAAACGCGTGTCTGTGATTCAATTCGAGTGTCCGACGTGTAAGCATCGTCTTCGTGCGCCGCGGGCCGCTGCCGGCAGGACGGCGACGTGTCGTAAATGCGATGCAAAGATTCGTGTCCCCGATCCTACGACGGCTTCCGACCAGCCCCAGCAGAAGCAAAAAACAGCTAAACAATCAACGCCTAGGCAAGCGACGAAAAACAACCCGTCAAAAGCAGTCCGCTCACCACAAGCTGCTAATCCGCAACAGGCGATTCTGAAAAAGATCGCAGAAGAACTTGACGGCAAAGTTCCACGCAATCGGCTCAACATTGCGTATCAGCTCTGTTTGCTGCTGGTCGCGTTTTTCATGGTGCTGATGCCATTGCTTTATTGCTGCCTGATCGGCCTGTCGTGTTACGGCATGTATTGGTACTGGACAGAGGTATTACCAGGGGCGATGGAGAATCTTCCCCGGGGACGTGCAGCGATTTTTGCCGTGTTGGTGTATTCGGCACCGCTCGTAGCCGGAAGCATCATGATTGTGTTCATGATCAAGCCCGTCTTCTTTTCGTTGGTTTTGCCACGCGATATTCGTCAACGTTCGTTGAAGCGAGCATCTG
The DNA here is from genome assembly GCA_039179795.1 of Planctomycetota bacterium. Taxonomy (GTDB): domain Bacteria; phylum Planctomycetota; class Planctomycetia; order Pirellulales; family Pirellulaceae; genus Rubripirellula. The sequence continues at coordinate 58,137 of JBCDEM010000006.1, forward strand.
AGCCCGCGCTGTTCGAGTTGGTGGACCGAATCTGTGATGCCACACGAAGCCCGCGACCGAAGCGGATCGACATCAATAACGATGTAAACGCGTCAGCGTCGCTACGACGTGGTTTTCTCAGTCTGTTTGGAAAGGATCTCGTTCTGACGATCGGTGCTCCCTTGGTTGCGGGAATGAACACGCGGCAATTGGCGGGTGTGCTTGGCCACGAGTTCGGACACTTCTCGCAGGGTGCCGGGATGAAGTCTTCGTACGTGATTCACACGGTGAACCTTTGGTTCGCACGTGTCGTTTATCAGCGCGATCAACTCGATGAGTCGCTCGAGAGAGGCATCGCCGATGGTGACTACCGAATCTCGCTGCTACTCATGTTTGCAAAGCTGTTTGTGCTGCTTGCCCGCGCGATTCTGTGGTGCTTCATGATGGTTGCACACATGATCAGCTGCGTGATGTCGCAGCAGATGGAGTACGACGCTGATCGGTACGAAGCCTATATCTCTGGCAGCGATTACTTTGAAAACACATCCAAGCGGCTGATCGACTTGGCAGCCGGTCAGAATGCAATGTACGACACCGTTGTGGCGGCGATGAGTCGCAGTGTGTTGTTGGATGACCTGCCTGGTATTGCCGTCGCGCATGCTGAGAAAACGACATCGAAAGAGCGCAAACGGATTGAGGCGGCTAGCGAGGCTGGCGCGGGCGGTTTGTTTTCCACGCATCCCCCCACAGAGAAACGGATCAAAGCTGCGAAACGACTCAAGGCAGAGGGACTGTTTCATTTGGAAGTGCCGGCGCGAAGTCTTTTCAAAAATTTTGACGCCATCTGTTCTGGCGTCAGTGCCGACTTCTATCGCAATCAGCTTGGCGTTTTTGTTGATCCGAGCAAACTGATTCGAATGAGTGACGCTGATTCGAAGGATGATTAGCGGATCGCGCTAAAACTAGTTCGCTCGGCGTGTTTCGCCATTTGCTATTGCGAACGAACACAATGTCTCCGGCACTATCGTCGGAAAAGTGCTCGAGAGAGATTGGCTGCAAGCACGCACCGCAAAACGCGTTCGTCGTACCAACGACCTGCTCACGATTGAGGAAGCGGACGCTCTCGACAATCTCTTGGTCCTTTCCTGTCGTCAAAGCGTCAAGCAGTGTGATTACTTCCCAAGTGGTGTCTATCGAAAGCGCGTCGCTCCGAATGAAAACATGGTGAGGAGTCTTCGGTTGTGTCGAGCGATCGGCAGTCATTTGCAGCGGATTGGGTTGCTCCGAGTCGAAGGGCCATCCTTTACCAGTTCCATCGCAACATCTGACTTCGTTCCATTCAACAAGTTGGTCAGCGAGTGAAGCGTTTCGCCCCATGAATGCGATTAACGCGAAACTGTCTTCATGTCATAGGTCAACGAGAACTGATGCTGATTGCGATCACCGACGATCCGCGTGGACTCGCATAGTTCGCGCTTCAGTGGATCCCATGTTCGCACTTCAATAAGATTATCGGCGGAGACAAATCTCATCACTCTCAGGCCATGAGATCCATAATCCGACAACAGCTCGTAAACGCGATTCCCGTGTTCGCCCTCCGACGATTGACGCATCGCTTGCGTACGACTCTGATCGCCGGAACAAACCAAAAACAGGTTTTCATGCATTTTGAAACACTTGTCCCACATTTGTTGCGGAGAGTTCCCAAGCGCGCCGTGACATTTGGCCCAATTCATTCGCCCTTTGGGTGCATCAAAATAGTCTTGTGCCGTTTTCGGTTTTTCTTTCGGACCCAATCCCATATGAGTCGTGATGACGGCACGCCGGTCGCGGTGACGTCGTAGCATCGTATTGGCCCACTCCAGGACATCATCGGGAGCGTTGCACTCGAGATGAAGCGCGATGAATTTCATTCCGTTTGCGTCGAATAGTTGAAAGCTGTTGGCATTGTTGCGAGAGTGCGCGGTTGTCGCGACAACGGGCCGGTCGAAACATCCTCCGTACCACGCGAAGGGTCGGAATCGTGACTCGGGGAACACCTCCTGAAACAGTGAGGAATCCCCGGATGGTGTCATGTCATGATTGCCAACCGAGATGCCATAAGGAACCCGTCCATGCAGCTTATCCATACATCGTTTTGCGAAAGCCCATTGCGATCGATCATTCTTATCTACGATGTCACCGACATGGCTGACGAAAACAATTCGTTGTCGTTCGAGGTTGCTGGCGATCCAATCGGTCCAGCCTTCGAAAACACGATTGCTGATCGCGTCCGCACTGTCGGGCGTTGCTTTCGTGCCAGCGCCTCGGTACTGCTGCGTATCCGGAAGAACGACGATGGAGAATGAGCCGATTGGTGCCGGAGGCAATTCATCAAGGGTCTCGGTTGCAGCCTGCGCGATTTTCGCAAGCGCCCTTTTCAATTGCGCTGGATCATCGGAGGACAGTGAATCGGGTGAGTACGCTAGAAGTTTGATGGTCTCGTCCAATTCGCCTGTTGTTCCATTGAGGTGCAATTGCTTTCCCGATGCTTTCACGCGTTGAACAGGTTCATCGCTATCCTGCAACCAGCGCGGCCACAAACGGATCGTATCAACGCCAACCTCGGCAAAACTCTCAAGCGACTCCAGCGTGGGGATCAGTCCGAGCTGCCTAGCCTTTGGCAAAAGACGTCGAAACCGCTGAGCTTGAGCGATGCTACGTACGCCGATGATAGTCTTGGCAGGGTCACCGTGCTTTTGGATCACCTGAACGACTTTGCGGTCGTAGTCGTCTCCCTGTTCCTTGAGATCCAGTAGTAAGTCGATGCGGCCGCGACATTCTTGCGCTGCTTGCTTAAGAGAGGGAATCCGCTCGGAACGATAGGCTGGGTCGAACCAAGAACCGGCGTCGAGCTCTTGCAACTCGTTAAGCGTTAGCGCACTGGCCTGTCCCATTCCGTTGGTCGTGCGGTCTAGTGTTTCATCGTGCAAGAGAAACAGCTGACCATCGCGACTCGTACGGACATCGACCTCGACCGCCGTTGCGCCGATTTCCATGGCTCTCCGAATCGCGGAAAGCGTGCATTCGGGTCGTTCTGAACTCGCTCCACGATGCGCGATGGTTTGGGTCACTCGCTTCGCTGCTTCTTGTGGGGGCGTGTCCGCGGAAGCAACCGGGAGCGACTCGGAGTTCATCAGCGTCGCAACGATGAACGAAAGCACCATGAATACCGGTGGCCTCACGAATCCTCGGCGTACGGAGGACGGCTGCTTCATCATTTGGAGCGTTTGTGGTTGGAGTTGACTGCTTCGCCAGGTTTCGCGGACGGCGTCACGGCGCCTGAGCATCTTTTCGGATTTCGGTTACTTCCGATCCTGGACGCAAATACTCCTGCCAACTTATTTCCTTTTGGTTCCAGATGCGAACGCGCTCTAAAAAGGGGAACTCCCATAGAGTCTCGATTTCATCGTGTGTGGCGACCAGATGAACCGAGAGCACTTCGCACCGAAAAAGGCGAACACAGCTATAAGCGTCGGCGATGGATACATCGCTTCCGCCCACCCACATTCGTGGACGCGTCGTAGTCGATTGCGGTCCTCCAGTTGTGAGGCTTTCGGTCGGAAGTGTCACGTTCTCGAAATTAACAATGCGATCTGACAGACGAGCGAGGGCTTCTAAGGTGGCTCGATCCAGCGTTGAGTTTTTGACGGTCAGCGTCAACGAACTCTGTTCATTGGGCGATGGTTGCAGCGTCGAAATAGTATCGGGCGAAAGACGAAAACCATCCAAGCAAAGGTTTGTCGATCGATCCGGAATTTGCCCGGCTTGTCGTTGGGTGAGAACGCTGCCACGAAGATTTAAAAAGACGCAATTTGTGAGTTTCGAAAGATCACCCGTGTAAGCATCAACGTCAATCGTCAATCGATACTTCTTCTTCAACGATGCGAGTGCTTTTCCGTCCGCATCGGTGTAGTTTGACAAAACGAATCGAATATCGGGTGATTCGATATCATTGAGCCAATCGACCAGTCGAGGTGATACCACCGGCGAGTCACTGAAGCGTAAGAGTTCAATCGTCTCAAGACTTGATCGATCGATATTCTCGAATCGCATCGATTGAAATTCGGTCAAGTTCCCACTGATGGACGCTAGTTCGGAAAGACAGTCCGGTCCGATGCGATTGGCAAGCCACGTTGGCAACATGTTGCCCGACCGACTCCGCTTCCATTCTCCAAATTGATCGGACGATCTCGTGCGGATTTGGAAGCTGCCGTTACGAAGAAGGCTAATCGATCGTTGCTGTCGGACAAAAGGGTGCAATTGAACGGCCGCTGTGAATAGGAGAGCAGCCAGCGTTGGCAGTGCAACGACAACGATCGGTAGCGTCAGCTTACCCCGCAATTGAATCAGGCGATTCGTCATGAACCCGGTAAGCGCGGCGATAACCGCAAGAATGCCCGCCAGCATTTGCTGTTCGGTCACGATCAAAGTTCCAACGTAAGTCACGGCCAGTGCAATCGTTGCACAGACGTAGGGCGTGTGTTGCCCCCGACGATGGACGGGCGCCGCAGACTCTTTGTGTGTCGTTGGTTTCGGTGCGGGATTCATGAAGCTTGTGCTCGAATTTTCCAGGCCGCCGTCAATGCCAGGTCAGTCGTGATTCGATTCTGCGTCTATTCGCGTATTTTCCAGACGCGAATGCCGCGTTTGGCTCCCGCATTTTCGAAACAGCAGGCGACCGATTTGGAGTCAGGTGAAAAAGCGACCGCGCTAACGATCGGCGGACCTGGAACCTTCAACTTCAAAATCGGCTGGTGAGTAATAACGTCCCATACGATCACGCGACCATCGTGACCTCCCGATACAAGTTGTTTTCCATCGGGTGAAAACGCTAGAGAGTAAATTGCGCTGGTAAGAAAAATGGTGCCTCGACCATGTCCGGACAATTCGGCTAGTAGTTTGCCGTCTTTGGTGTCAAAGATTCGAACGATGTTGTCATTGGATGTGCCGGTTGCGAGCAAGCAGCTGTCATCGCTGAACACGTGGGAAAACGGTTTGTGTTTGTGCTTCAACACTGCCCTCTCTTCCTGACGCTCTAAATCCCAGATCTTGACCTCGCGTCCTTCTCGAACCGCCAGCAGATTTCCGTCGGGAGCGACCTCGCATCGATAGGCTTGGAACGGCAAGGGTGTGATCGAATCGTCTTTGTCCGTATCGGCAGAGCCAAAATAGACGGACGGCGGGTCGATAAAGACCAAAGCGAAACGCTCGCCCTGATCAATCAGTCGTGCGGTGCTGATTTCGCCCGTTTGACTTAATTCACGTTCTACTGGTTGCCCATTCTCGCGCCATAGCAAGACGTTCCCTGACTTCCGACTCGCGATAAGCATCGTTTGATTTGCAATATCAATGATTGGGGAAGAGATATTCTTCTTCGCAAGTGTCGCATTGAGAACCTTCTTTCCTGTATCAACACTCCAACCCTCGAGGCTGTTGATCCAAAGCGTTGATCCATCGTCAGAAAACTGAAGTCCACGCGGAAATGACTTGCCACGCACCGGGATACTGAGGACAGGTTCGGGCGACCCCGGTTCGGGTACGTCTTGCGACCACGTCGGCGCGTTGACAGTCGTAAGCACGATCAGCGCGTGAACAAGTAAGCGAAGAATCGTCATAGCTAAATGCAGGTCCTTGAAACGGTTCAATACCCAGGAGATTGGCCAAACTTCTTCGGTTCCGTGATTTGGCTGTGGATGCTTTACCGTGTTAGCCTCGAATCCGGACGCGAAGATCGTCAATTTCTTTGTGCCATTCTTCATTGCGTCCTCCTTCGTCCCATAATTCGGGCAACTCCGATTCGGGTCCCAGGATCCGCTTGATCGCCGAATCTGCTTCTACCTTCAGATTAGCGGGGACCTCAGTCGGATTGGATTCGACCCATTGGTCGAGTTCTTCGCTGTAAGAATCGCGCAATCCCCACTTCCCTTGAAGGCGGGCGACTACTTCGCAGGCCGCCAAACAGTCACATGCCTCGTCGCTGTCGAGGTAGCCGTCTGTTTCTAGCACTATTTGGATCGCATTCTTGACCGCCGCCAACCCAGGATCATCAAGAAACGTGCTGACCCAGTCACATGCCGAGTCGTTTCCGAACGTATTTTCGGCCCATGCTCCCATGATTTGATTTCCTTTGTTGTGTTGTGAACTGTTGTGTTGTGAGCTAACGATCGGCAATGACCGAGGCGTTGTAACGAGTGGCGCGTTATCCTACAGGAGCATCAGCCCGATCTCGACTTGATTCAATTTACGGTCGACACGATTGAGTTCAGGATTATTTTTGGGAGGGTATCCGATTGACGAGACGATTTCGGCAAACGTCTAAGCCAGGTGACATCATCACGATCCATTGGACGGGGGGGACCGATGTGCATTGTGTCAATGTCTTTGCGTCTACGACGTACAAAGACCTGATTTTGCTTGCTGTTCCCAGGTTGATCGATGGCGTGTTTGCGTTTGGCGATGAGGGTGTCAAGCGGGATAACATTCAGGGCCTGATTTACACGTCGTCAAGCGTCCTTCAAACCGAGCACTGGGAGAACTCTGGGACACAGAAGCTCTTTGATGATTACCGATGGTTGTCACTCCGCACGATCGCGCGAGAGCTTTGGCTAGAGGACGAGCTTGGACAGGAAGTTCCAAGGGATTTCCGCGGCCGGTATGGCTATGTTCGCGAAATGGACTGCGCGGGTTATGGTCTGGTTGACGAAACTCTCAGCTTCTTGCGTGACGGTTCGGAGGAATCGAAGTACACCAAGACGCTCGCGCAACGCTCTACCGAGTTCCTGAAGCGATTCGACACACTCTCTGAAATCTGGGAACAATTCAGCAGTCAAGATGGGTAATGTGAAGCTGGATTGGGCCGAACGTCCATTGATTCGATTCGTCCAGCCCGTTGGATCCCAACACGCTGGGCAAATGATCAATGTTTCGCGCCCACCGTTTGTTGCTGTCGTGATTTACCGCTTTGGTGACGCTTTGCCGTGCGCGTGGTTAAACTAGGCGTGTTATGAGCAACGTTCTTCGGCTGGCCGTTTATTTCGTTTCCATGGTGGGTGCAGCGGTTAGCTGCGATCTCGGGTATTCGACAACGCCCGATTTTGGACGAGAAGTTCGTCCTATTCTCGCGAAGCACTGTTACAAGTGTCATGGTCCGGATCCGAACACGCGCGAGGCCGATCTACGATTGGATGTTGTGGATGATGCGGTTGCGGATCGCGGCGGTTACTCAGCCGTGGTTCCGGGAGATCCGGACGCGAGCGAAGTGCTGGTTCGGATCACAAGTGACGATCCCGATTTACAGATGCCGCCGTCGGAGCCCCTTTCGCCAAGCGAAATCGAAACGCTTCGGAAGTGGATCGCCGCCGGCGGGGACTATGAAACGCATTGGGCGTTTCTACCTCCGAGCAAGCCAAACGTCCCAATCGTCGAGGATATCAATTGGTGTCAAACACCCATCGACCGATTTATCTTAAGCCAAATGCGGTCTCGCGGACTCTCACCCAGTCCAAGGAGTACGCGCACGACATTGATCCGGCGGCTCTACTTGGATTTGTGTGGTGTCAGTCCAACGCCGGAGCAAGTTGAACGGTTTGTTGCCGATCCCGATCCGAACGCGTATCGAAGACTCGTCGATGAACTTTTGGGCACACCTGAATATGCCGAGCGATTCGCTCGGCCATGGCTCGATCTCGCTCGTTACAGCGATACGAACGGCTACGAGAAAGATCGACCGAGATCGATCTGGCCCTTCCGAGACTGGGTGATCCAAGCGATCTCCGATGACATGCCGTTTGATCAATTCACGATCGAACAGTTGGCTGGCGACATGCTTCCCAAAGCGACGAATGCCCAGCGGATCGCAACCGGTTTTCATCGCAACACGATGTTAAACGAAGAAGGCGGTATCGATCCGCAAGAGTACCGGTACTATGCCCTGGTGGATCGCGTCGCGACGACGGGTACGGTTTGGATGGGGCTCACCATCGGTTGCGCTCAGTGTCACACGCACAAGTACGATCCGATCACGCACACGGATTACTACTCACTTCTCGCTCTATTGAATCAAGCGGACGAGCCGGACGTCATCGTTGCCAATTCGGAGCGGGATCAGCAGCAAGATGACATTCGTGACCAGATTCAAGCGATGGAACGGATTCTCATCGATGAGTATTTACCTTCATTCGATCAATGGAAATCGGGCGTTGCTTTTCCACCTGGATCTATCGCCGATGACTTTATGGCTTGGTTGAAACGTCAAGCGGATGCGTCTCGTCATTGGAAAAGGATTCGACCAGACGATTGGGAATCCACCTTGCCGAAACTCTCCGTCATGGATGACGATTCCATTTTGGCCAGTGGTGATGTTACGAAACGCGAAGTTTATCGATTGAGTTTCCCCTTAGAGGATTCGCAGATTGGTGCAACAGCGATTCGATTGGAAGTGTTACCGCATGCGTCATTGCCAGCTGGTGGACCGGGATTAGCGTTTTACGAAGGAAGACGGGGTGATTTTTTCCTCAGTGAGTTGACTATCACTTTGAACGGCGCGCCGGTTGGTATGCAGAACGCTTCCCACAGCTATGGCAAGATCGCCGTCGGATCCGGTAGTGCAGACGCATCCAATGTGCTTGATGGTGAAGGCTCGACGGGTTGGTCCACCGCAAATGCAGATGGAAAAGCGAATCAATGGGTCGCCAATTTTGATGAGCCAATCGCGACGACCGGTCGGTTAGAAATCGAGATGTTGTTCGAGCGACACTTCGCTGCCGGATTGGGGCGATTCCGTTTTTCACTTTCCGCCGGTGATGCGCCGGCGGTGGCTTCAAAGCTGTCCCCCGATTTGTATGACTGGCGCGTGCAATCGGACTGGAGCGGTTTAACCTCAACGGACTTTGCCGCGCTGCAGCGAGACTTTTTGCGTTCGACATCACGACTTGCGGAAGAGCGTCAACCGATCGAGAAACTCGAACGCACGATTCCCGCAAAGACTCGAACACTGGGAATGCGGCAACGTGCAACCGAAGACTACCGCACGACGTATCGGCATCATCGGGGAGAGTATTTGCAGGCGAAGGAACCGGTCACGCCCGCCGTTCCGTCCGCTTTCCCGTCGATCAGCGAAGGAGAGCCAAGGGACCGACTCGGTTTGGCTCGCTGGTTGATGAGCGACAAGAATCCTTTGGCGGCACGCGTGACGGTGAATCGAGCTTGGCGAGAGTTTTTTGGTGTCGGCATCGTTCATACGGCAGGAGACTTTGGAACCCAGAGCGAACCGCCGACGCACCCCGATTTGCTGGATTGGTTGGCGATCGATTTGCAAGAGACGGGATGGTCGATGAAACGACTGCATCGACAAATCGTTCTCTCGGCCGTTTACCAACAGAGCGTCGGGCGAGCCCCGGCGAGTGATCCAAAGAATCGATATCTTTCGACGTTCCCACATCGTCGTTTGAACGCGGAACAAATACGCGATTCTCTGTTGTCCGCTTCGGGGCTACTGGCCAGAACGATTGGTGGTCCAAGTGTGTATCCGCCTCAGCCGCGCAGTGTGACGGCTCTTGCCTATGGAAGTCCTGCGTGGCCGGTATCAAAAGGAGCGGATCGTTTTCGGCGTTCACTTTACACTTTCAGTCGGCGGACAGCGCCTTTCGCAGCGTACGTCACTTTCGATGCACCGACAGGTGAAACCTGTGCCGCGCGTCGTGAACGAAGTACGACACCACTGCAAGCGTTAACACTGCTCAACGATGAGATGTACGTTGAGATGGCCAGGGGATTGGCTGAAGCGACGTTACGGGAGCTCCCCGATGATGTGGATCCCAAGCGAGTTGCTGAGAGGATCTTCCGTCGAGTTCTGATTCGCAAGCCGACGGACTCAGAGCTTGGCGCGATCTTGTCGTTTTACGATCGCCAATCGAATCACACTGAAGCGTGGATGCTCGTGGCTCGCGCGCTCATCAATACTGATGAAGCGATCACGGTTCCATGACGTGGTGAATGTTGGAACAGAACAACACAAGGATTGAGCGTCGCGGCCTGGGTTGAGCGTCGCGGCCTGGGTTGAGCGTCGCGGCCTGGGTTGAGCTTCGCGGCCTGGGTTGAGCTTCGCGGGTCTGCGCGGACGCCCCAGCGTTTTGTTCATCGTTACAACGCATGCTCTTTCAACTCATCGAGCGACGCGAATTCCAGCGTAGAAATATGACACGCTTCAAGGTCGACCGGTGGAGCCAGACCCGCGTCGTAGGCTTCCTTCCATCGAGACGCACACAGGCACCAACGGTCTCCTGGGACCAGACCAGGAAAGCGGTACATTGGATTGGGCGTGGTGAGATCATTGCCACGCGATTTACTGAATTCCAAAAACTCTGCCGTCACTTCCACGCAAACGACGTGTAGCCCCGCGTCCTGAGCCCCAGTGTTGCAGCACCCATCGCGGTAAAAACCCGTCATCGGGTCGGTCCCGCAGACGGCCAGCTCACCACCAAGGACGTTTTTGCCTGCCATGAAAATAGATTCCAATCAATCGAGTTTGGCATCACTTCTCCCGCTGATCCCGACGCCACTCAACATTGAAGGCGGACCGTTTTTATCAGGATCACCGACCGTTTGTATCGTACACGAATGTGCCGGGTTCGAGGCCCGTTGAACCTTCGGCCCGTCACGTCCTAGCGCAAATGCAGGTTCTGGTCGGCGAATGGTCGGCAACGCTATATTACGTGATCGGAATTCTGATTCTTTTTTTGCGAACGATGCACGGACGAAAACGACGCTGCGATGGATGCCATCTATAACGGCCTAACAGAAGCACAAACCGCTGCGGTACGTCATTTGGATGGACCGTTGCTGATCTTGGCGGGACCGGGATCCGGGAAAACGCGCGTCGTCACCCATCGCATTGCCAACATGTTGGCTCACGGCATTCCAGCGTGGCAGATCGCGGCTCTCACGTTCACCAATAAAGCAGCTGACGAAATGCGGATGCGAGTTGCTGCACTCGCACCGGATCAACCCGTATGGATGGGAACGTTCCATCGATTTTGCGCGCAGCATCTTCGTCGATTAGCTCCGATGGTTGGGCTCTCGGAGAACTATTCCATTTACGACACCGCGGACTCCAAGCAAGCGATGAAGCGGGCAATCGAGGCGGCTGATGTTTCCACGTCCCATTCATCACCAGAACAGATTGCTGCGACGATCAGTCATGCAAAAAACCGACTGACAACGCCCGAGATGATGGTGGGTCACGCGATGCGTCCCAAAGAAGCGATCGCGGCTCGCGTTTATCCGATTTATCAACAGCAGTTGTTGACGGCCAACGCTGTCGATTTTGATGACTTGCTGCTGCACATCGCACATCTGTTGCGCGAGAATCCCGAAGTCCGAGCCGATCTGGATGCTCGTTACAAATACATCCTGGTGGACGAGTATCAGGATACGAACCTGGCACAGTACGCGATCGTCCGCGCACTTTCGATCGACTACCCAAACTTGGCCGTTACCGGGGATCCTGATCAGTCAATTTACGGTTGGCGTGGTGCTGACCTGAACAACATTTTGGACTTTGAAAAAGACTATCCGTCGGTCACGACCGTCCGTTTGGAACAGAATTATCGCAGCACGCCCAACATTCTACGCGTTGCCGATCAACTGATTCGTCATAACACGCGTCGCAAGCAGAAAGAGCTTTTTACGGAAAACAACGAAGGCGATCCCGTCGTCCTGCGTTTCTACGACGACGGTTACCAGGAAGCCGATGAGATCGCTAGCGAGATTGCTGCGGCGATGATCGGGAAAGGCATGCGTCCGAGAGATTTTGCGGTCTTCTATCGCATGAATGCAATGACCCGGTCGTTGGAGCACGCTTTACGAAGTCATTCATTGCCGTACCAGATCGTCAACGGACTTGAGTTCTATCAACGTCGCGAGATCAAAGATCTGTTGGCGTATCTGCATTTGATTAACAACCCTTCACATGACGTCGCGCTGACACGGATCATCAACGTTCCAACACGGGGAATTGGCGTCAAAACAATCGCCCACCTTCGAGCTTTTGCTGATCGGCACAACATTCCGATGTTACAAGCAGCTCGACGTGCGGACGAAATCACGGGACTGGCAAAGCGATCCGCGTCGATGGTTGCCAAGTTTGTTCGACTCTATGATCACCTGCAGATTAAGGCGACCGCACCGCTGGAAGATCTATTGCGATTCCTGGTCGAGGAAACCGAATACCAAGACTACTTGGAAAAGACGGCTGTCGAGGGACAGGATACTTCACCGATGGCCAACGTTGATGAATTGATCACGGCGGCGGTCGAATTCGATCGGCAGCATCCAGAGGATGGTTCGCTAGAAGCTTTTTTGGAGCAAGTCGCGTTGGTGTCGGATACAGATGCTTTCGAAGATGCAAACGATCGAATTACGTTGATGACGCTGCACGCGGCGAAAGGCTTGGAGTTTCCTCGCGTGTTCATCATCGGTGTTGAAGATGACATGTTGCCACATAGCCGCTCGAAGAGCAGCCAACGTGAAGTCGAGGAAGAACGGCGTCTCCTGTTCGTCGGAATCACGAGAGCGAAAGAACAGCTCCAGCTGAGCTGCTGCAAACGGAGAGTGATTCGCGGAGATACGCGTCCGGTGATCCCAAGCCCGTTCCTCAATGAGCTGCCACTGGAAGAAATGAACCGGATTGAAACGCGAGTGCAACGCGATTGGTTCGATGACGATATCGACCAGAGTTATCCGGATTCATGGGACTTTCCGGAAGAGAGTTCTGCGTCGAGCCAAACGAGTTCGGACGATTCAGAGATGTGTCAGGCCGTCCCTGAGGATGGACGTGCACTCGACCAAGACGGAAAAGACTCCGGTGATCTTCTTTCGACCGAATCCAGTAGCAAGACAGAGCGTGGTACCTCGATTCAGAGTGGCTTGCAGACGGCCGCGGATTTGATGGCGAAAAAAGCCACGCCTTTGACGGCTTATCGAGAGGGGACACTAGTGCGACACACGGAGTTTGGTGAGGGCACAATTATCTCGGTCAGCGGTCGAGGTCCGAAGCGTGTCGCTCGCGTGCGTTTTGACGAAGAAGAACACAGCTTTCGACTCGCATTCGCGGCAGAAGATTTGGAAGTGATTAGCTAGCCGCTACCCGACGGAGAGTCTCTGTCGTAAAACTGTGCCTTTCAAGCTCACACGGCTCTACCGGAGGACTGCGGTCATTCGGACGAGACCGATCCGATCCGACTCGCGAACATCGAACCAGTCATGACAGGAAACTCATTCGGTGAAACGAATGCAAAAGTTGGCGTCATTATGGGCAGCCGAAACGACTGGGAGACGATGCAGGCGGCTGCGGATGTCATGAAGCAGCTTGAGATTCCCTGTGAGGCGACGGTCGTGTCCGCACATCGAACGCCCGCGCGGATGGTTGCATATGCCAGCTCGGCGGCGAACAGAGGGTTGCAAGTGATTATCGCCGGTGCCGGTGGTGCGGCTCACCTTCCGGGCATGGTTGCGTCCGAGACAAACCTACCTGTGATTGGAGTCCCGGTGCAGAGCCGAGCATTACAAGGACTCGATTCTCTGCTTTCGATCGTGCAAATGCCCGGGGGAATTCCCGTCGCAACCATGGCGATTGGAAAAGCGGGAGCGAAGAACGCGGGTATTTTGGCGGCGCGAATTCTTGCCCTGCAAGACGTCGAATTGAAGCAGCGACTGGATGCTTTTGTTCAAAGTCAGACGGATGCCGTCCTCGAGTCGGCTGATTTGTAGTTGCGAGACTTGGAAACATTGGACCCGTTTTCGAAAGACGGTTTTGACCCACCATGGAACCACACTCAACCACCGACCGAGACGCGACATGCGAGCCGGACTCGGCGACGAAACCAATCGCTGAAGTGAAGACCGTGCTTCCGGGGGCGACGATCGGCATGGTCGGCGGCGGACAGCTCGGGCGCATGTTTGCGATGGCAGCTGCAACGATGGGTTATGACGTGGTTGTCTTCTGTGATGACGCCGTTGATCCCGCCGCTCAGGTCGCACATCGATGCGTTACCGGCGCTCTGGATGATCCTGGTTGCATTGATCGATTTGCCCAACAGTGCGAAGTCATTTCGTTGGAGTTTGAGAACATTCCCGCGGAGACGATCGCTCGATGTGGCCAGTTCGCGCCAACGTATCCTGCCGCGTCTGTTCTCGCCACGGCGCAAGATCGTCTGGATGAAAAGACTACGCTTCAATCGGCAGGACTTCCGGTCACCCCGTTTGCTCACGTGACCGATCGGATTTCGCTCGTTCAGGCGAGCGAAACGCTCGGATGGCCGATCGTGTTGAAAACGGCAAGCGGTGGTTACGACGGTAAGGGACAGCACAAGCTAGATACTCTAGAAGATGCCGATTCCGTTCCCTGGAGTGACTGCACTCACTGGGTTGCCGAACAGTTCATTCCCTTTCAACAAGAGATTTCTGTCGTGGTGGCTCGCACGCCGGGCGGCGAGACAAAGTGCTTTCCCGTTTTTGAAAATGAGCACGCGAATCATATTTTGGATCTAACCACGTTGCCGGCTTCAGTGGATGACTCAGTCGCAGATCAAGCCGTTCGCGTCGCAACGACCGCGGCTGAAACGTTGAACGTTGTCGGTCTGCTGTGTGTTGAGTTTTTCGTCAGCGACGGCCAAGTCATGATCAATGAAGTGGCTCCGCGGCCACATAACTCTGGGCACGTGACGATCGAAGCGTGTGAGACGAGTCAGTTCCAACAGCATGTTCGCGCGATCTGCAATCTGCCACTCGGCAGCACCGCGATGCGTTGCCCCGCAGCGACAATGGCGAATCTGCTTGGCGATTGCTGGAACGACGAGAAGAATGGGCCAGCCTGGGATCGACTGCTGGATGTCCCCGGCGTCTGCCTGCATCTGTATGGAAAGCGGATTGCCAAACCAGGACGAAAAATGGGGCACCTGACCGTTACCGGAAATGACCGTCAGCAGGTGCGCGAACAAGCCATTCTAGCCCGGCAATCGCTGTAAAATGTGATCTGAAACGTTTCGCCGTTTTCCGTTCGTGCGACACGGAGTTGGATCATGAAGTCGCTGAAGTTACAGCCAACATTCACCATGGAGTTGGCACAATCACCGGAAGATGTGATGTCACGTGTTCGTGCAGTGCTTCGTGAAGATTCGCTCGAAGATGACGTCTCTGAGATCGCGTCTGCAGGGCAATGCATTGATGTAAAAGTTCCGCGCGAGCAACAGCGATTCTGGTCGCCCCACTTGAACGCGCACGTCTCAGATCACCCAGTGGGCACCGAAGTTTACTGTCGCTTTTCGCCGCGTCCCGAGATTTGGACGGCCGTTATGGCGGTTTACTTTGTTGCGACGTTCTTTATTTGCTGCGCGGCAATCTATGGCTACGTGCAATGGGCGATGAAGTCGACTCCGTGGGCACTGGCTTTCATTCCTGTTGGAGTTTTGATGATCGTCGGACTGCATACTGCCAGCTTGATCGGTCAAAAGTTGAGTGAGGATCAAATGCTGCATTTAAAAGCCAGGCTGGAACAGGTCGTCACGAAGGCGCTCTCTCGTTAGCGACCCGTCACAGGAATCTTTCGACGGAAGAATGGAAGACTTGCCCGCATTTCTATCATGCGTTCGTCTAAATGAAATCACCTGCTGTTACGTCCGATCGACTGAGTATCTTGCACTTAATGCTGCTGACGGCGGGTATCAGTATCGCTCTTGTTGTTGCCCGTTGTATTGAGCACGTGCGATTTACAGCCGATGCGCACTACTACAATCTCGAGCGTGTCGTTGAGCTTGATTTATTCGGCGTGCTCGTGGCCTCGATCTACGGTCTGTCGGTTACTCTTCTCGTGTTCGCGGTGGGATCAAAAGACTTCTGGGTGAATCCCGGAAAAACGCTCGCGTTGCTCTTTGCGTCAATGTGCATTCTCAATTGGGGACTCGAGCTGTTCGCTGCGACGGTCACGCACTTTCGACTGACAACGACGACGCAAGCAACTGGCGTGGCTGACAATCGTGGTTACATCTGGGGGATCTGGTATCGAAGTCTTGCGGTCGATGTTGGATACGTTGTTTGTCTGCCGATTCTTCTTTGGGTGATCTACAAGACGCGTGAGCAGCCTTTGCTTTGGCGGACGACTTGGATTGCGTTCTTGGTATTCGCACTTTTGATCATTGGACAAGTTCACTTTGGATTGACGGGTTACGTTACCGCCTTCTTTGCGAATTGGTATTTCGAAGCAGCGATTGGTCTTCCGATTTTCCAAATGGCTGCGGCAGCGATCCGTTCCGCGAGCAAGGGTGAGATCAACTGGTGGACGACGGTCACCGCGCTTGCGATCGCTGCGGCGTGGTGCGCAGGTGTCGCGAATAAGCTGATTGCTTAAACGGGTAATAGCCAGTTAAGACCATCATGCTTCACGCTACTCCAGTAAAATGGAAACCGCCCGCGAAGCCGAGTGAACGATGAGCGACAAAGTAGATAATCCCTACCAAACGCCAGATGCCGTCGAGGAAGACCCATCTTTCGGAAGTTCTGGTAGTCCTCGCGCGATCAACCTGATCATCCCTCCGATCTTGATGGTTGGCTGTACGCTGGCGTTTTGGCTCGGGTTTGCCAGTGCGCTCGTGAACATGTTGAATGCTGCGAATGCGATGTTCATCTGGTCGGGAACGCTATTCCTTTCGGTGACGGCGTCGATTTTCCTGATCACTCGTCTCTGGCGGAGACCGTTGTCAGCACTTTCGATAAGTGCTGCGTACGTCATATTTGGCGTTGTTTTTTGCTTGCTCGAAGGTGACACTTCTAATGGGACAGACCGCGTTCAGATGATCATTCTCTATGGTTCATTGACGGCACTGCCATTCCTGGCGTTTGCGCTGACCCAGATCCTCAAGCGTTCTAAATCTCGAGCGTTCTGAATCGCAATTTCCGTGATGGATCGTCGTGATTGCCCTTGTTGCAAAATATATGCATTTGCATAAAATGCGGAGCTTGAGGAATGGTTGTCGACGGAGTGTCGGCTCCCATGGGTAGAACTCCACGGCCTCGCCTGCGATTGCGGCATCGAGGCTTCCAACCTAAAGGCAGGGTGATGGGGAAGAAGTGTTTCTATACCGGCAAGAAAGCTGGGAAGGGCAACCGCGTTCAGACTCGCGGTAAAGCGAAACGCCTCGGCGGCGTCGGTACGAAAGTGACCGGGATTACTCGCCGTAAGTTTAAGCCCAATCTTCAAAAGGTCCGAGCTGTCGTCGACGGAAAGGTGCAACGCATCTGGGTCAGCGCCAGTGCGATCCGATCTGGTTACGTGCAAAAACGCATCGTCAACAAGCCGTTTTCGTTCCGCGATGAGGATTTATAGGCCTCCGTTGAGTCAGCAATCGCCGCCTTCCTGATGAACGGCCGCCAGTTACTTCAAACACTGAAAACCGTGGATCAGGCCAACCGTATATCCGAGCTGGCTTCTTTCCCGACTTAAACTGAAACACTAAGGATCCGACATGGCAAGCAAGTCAACCGTAACGAAGATGCAGAAGATTGAACGACTCGTCGAAAAGTACGAGGAGCGCCGCAAGCAACTGAAAGCTGAAGGAGCTTATGGCGAACTCTGCAAACTGCCTCGCAATTCAAGTCGCACGCGACTTCGGCGGCTTTGCAAGATGACCGGCCGTAGTCGGGGGGTTTATCGAAAGTTTGGCGTATCGCGAATGGTGATCCGTAAACTCGCCGATCAGGGCGTGATTCCCGGTCTGCGGAAAGCGAGCTGGTAAGTCGTTGGCGGATGGTGCGTGCTAAGTCGCCAAGGGATTCCCTGGCGGCGTATCTTTTTATTTCTTGCGTTTCCTGTCCGCTCATCTTTCTTCGCGTCGGCGCTGTTGCTCGATTTCACGTGGCATCAACGGTTTTCCTTCCGCCCGCAGCGCATCGAAAAGACGGAACATCTGCAGACGGGGCATCTGCAGACGGGCATCTGAGGATGGGGCTCCCTTAAATTGCGGCCGATCCACTCCTTCTGGTCCGCCCTTGATCGGTAAGGGCATCGTTTCGATCCATCGATCGGACGCCCGGCTGAGCTCTTTTACTGTTTCGGGATACTTGCCGGCGAGAATCTTCGTCCTGCTGGAGTGAAGCGACGTGAGGCTTGAGTGTCGACGGTTGTCAATCAAGTCCGTTGGTCGTAATGCGTGAACTCGAATATGCGTAGTGAGCCGTTTGGACGTACGGAAACCAGGCGTTTCCAAACTGTTACTCAGTGTTTCCATGGAATAAATAGAGGGCGCCGTAGGTCCAATTGGGCTTTGGCATGCCAGGAAAGTTTGCTCGATCCATCATCAATGCGATGTAGGGCGCTGGATACCCACTCGGAAGCGGAATCACATTCGGCCAGATTCGCGTGCCATGATCATCTGTCCATGGTGGGAGCACCATCTTGAGTTCACCGGCCGCGGAGAGATCCGGATAATTGCGGATGTAGACTTTCCGGTCAGCACTTCCAAACAATGCATACCGTTTGCCATCGAATGATTGAAGCATCGTTCCTGTGCTATCCATTTCAACGGGGCCCGCGATTCGCCGAAAATCGCGATCCCAGTCGTCACTTTCCCACATCGCAGCGCGGTACTTACCGGCACGCTCACAAAGAAGCATTCGCCATTTCTGGGCTTCTTGGTCATACACGCAATGCGGGTCTTCGTGCGCTCCTTCGATTCCAATCGATCGACTTTTCATGATGGAGTAACCGCGACGCGGGTCTCGATCGGATGAGACGGCCAAGATCGCTTTCGATTCGCCCCGTTTCTCGTTACCAAATGCGCTAAAGCCAGTCGTCCAGCCACGCCACTGGCCTGACTTCGTATCACGGAAGATGTGTGAAGCCAATTCGTTTCGCAACAATCCATCGCCGGAATCGAAAACAATTAATCCCTCAAACCGCAAATCAAATACGGAAGGATTGAGAGAGACGACGCCTTGCATCGGATGCGGTAACGCTCGGCCACGCATCGTGACCGTGAACCAAAGCCGTTCGTCGTCAAGGAGTGGATGCCCATGCTCATCGGTCATCGCCCGAATGTCAGCTTGTCCGGTGCCTGGCGTAATCGCTGACTTAATCTCTCGGATTCGCACCGATGAATTTGTATCCAATGATGAAATCAACGCGTATTGGTATCTTGCTATGCGTCTCTTTTCGCGTACTTCGATGTTTTCTGAAAAATCGACATGGCCAATCATAGATGTTCTGCCTTTCGATTCAATAAAGAGATTGGCTCCAACAGCGACCATCTGAACTCTGAATCGAAACGCATGATCATTTGCAAACGCTCCTAACGACCAGCTTTGTTCGGCGACCGTATTTCCATCGAGGATCGTTTTCCAGCGAATCTGTTGTGCGCTCCCATCCTCAAAAACAAGTTCGGCGATCATTCGATCGTCACGATCAGAATCACGGAACATGAAACCGACCGTTCCTCTTCCAGATACGGATGCAATGTCCGTTTCATAGGTGGCGAATGGATTGAAACCGCCCATCCAACGAATCGTCTGCGACCTCTTTTCACGGGACGTGACGACGAGAGTATCCCGTTCGATGTCGCACTTGGCCTGTTCGGATTCGGGTGCAAAGTCAGGATGCATCAAGTCGAGATCGATCACTTTGCTCGGTGAACAAACGGAGAGTGGGATTGCCTGATCGGAGTCGAAGATCAATCGCTGCACAGCCTGACGACGAAACACGATCTCGGCTGGATGCGTTACCTCCTGGGCTTGTGTGAGCGAAGTGAAAAGAAGGAGCGTGATGTACGTCGCTCTGGTTGCGCTGCGGCGTAACCACGGATTTGCGACAGGGGAACAATCAGGGGTCATTAATTTGACGTGCAATAGGGAGGTGAACGAATGGTGCTCAGCAAGATAAACGATGTCAGCATGTGAGCATGACACGAATCAACTTGGACTGATCGATACAGAAAGGACTCAACTGTTTTCCTCAGTGATCAGTCACATCAGAAATTTAACGCATCGAGTGGGGCGAGAAGAGATTCCCAATCGGATTCGCTCTCTGTCATGGAGAAACCGGTCTGACGAACGGTGAAACGTCCTGGTTCCACACTCGTTGGCAGCTCGTAATACAGCAGGGTGAGTTCGACGACGCGTTGCGACTCGGAATGTTGGGAATTCCAGTCATCTCTCAGGTACTCAGCAATAGGATCTCCGAGCGGTTCGAGAGATTCCATGATGCCGAGGCGCCGAAAGAAATACTTGCTCCGGCTACTCGGGAAATATGACCAGTTGCTTTCGAGGAGATCCGCTTCAAAAGGTTCTCCGCCTCGCAGGACATCGATAACACTTCCATCTGCTAGGCGTGCCCGAGCCTTGTGCCATCCGTTGTCTTTCGAGGGACGCGAGAACATGTCCCACGTTTGACCCAACATGGTGGCCTGCCCGATCCATCGGAGATTCTCAGGAATGATCGAGCCGAACTGCTGTGATCGTAGCGTCGCGACGTTCCACAATAAGGCGTATAGCAAAAGTGTGAGGCAGATGACGTCGACCGATCGACGCCGGATGAGTGAGAATCTTGTCATCTGAGTCGCCGGAGTCTCCAGAGCTCTCGCTGGATCCTCTGTTTCGATCTGAAACATCCTTTTGATTCGAACGCTGTTCCAGAAACTCGATGGCAAGAACAGGGCCCATGCGACCACGCAAATGTAAGAGAGCAGCGCGGGTGTGAAGAGCAGTTCGATACAAAGGTGCAACAGGAAAAACGCGATGAACATCGCGTAACGGAAGATCTGGGTACGCCACGGAATCCAAATGATGACCGGTCCCAGAAGTTCCAGGAACAGCGTGGCGATCGTGAGCGGTTTGAGCAGCGGTGCGTAGATCAACCCGTCAAGCGCAGACGTTCGCCGAGTGTATTCAAGCTGCAAAGCAACTTCAGCGGCACTGCCACTTAGCCAATCAGCATTCCATTTCCAAAACGCGGCAAAGACGTAAACGAATGAAAGCTGAAGGAGTGCAGCAGCAGAAGCTGCCGAGCAAACGCTGGAACCGCAAATCGGGCTTTTTCGTTTTCCACGCAGACCTCGAGCATCCAAGGACCACTTTGCACCCAGCGGCAAGAACATGCCCCAGAACAAGAACACTTGCAGCATCGTGTCACCATAATTGCAAACCAATGGATTTCGGTTTGCAATCGATACGGCCATGACCCAACATCCGATGGTCACGATTCGAGTCTGCCAGCCAAACAGCATGAGAATCGAAAGCCCGGCAGCAAGACCCAACATGCTGGCTTGAAACTGCCAAGAACCACTCAACAGGCAAAGCGACCAGCATGCGGTTCCGCTGAGCCAGTTTTCGGCATGCTGCAAAGAGAACATTCCGCCGTCGGCGTAGAATGCATCAATCTCCGGAAATCGCAGAAAGGCGATATCGCAGAAGAAGATCGAGGCCAGCCCGATGCGAAAGACGGCGAGCGACCTCAGATCAATACTGAATAATCGGCAGGACCACTTCAAACCGTTCATCGGGTCGGCTCACGCAAGACAGAAACAAACTCATCCCCTAAACATACCGTTCGTTGGAGGCGGAGCGATCGGCGACGATGCGCGAGGACCAATAGTCGCCGATCGCTATAGTCGCCGATCGCTCCGCCGATCGTAGCGTTCTTCTCTCTAAATTGGGCGTATTCGTGAGTGTCGCAGAAGAATTCTTGGCTAATCCACTATGGGCTGAGGTTGTTGGGCGATGGTAGGTTGGTGAAGACAAGAGGCGCTACGATCGGCGGAGCGATCGGCGACTATAGCGATCGTCGCGTTCTTCGCTCTTGATTGGGTGTAATCGTGAGGGTCGCAGAGGGATTCTTGTGCTAATCCACTATGGGCTGAGGATGTTGGGCGGTGGTAGGTCGGTGAAGACAAGAGGCGCTACGATCGGCGACGATGCGCGATCGTCGCATTCTTCGCTCTTGATTGGGTGTATTCGTGTCGCAGAGGAATTCTTGGGCTAATCCACTATGGGCTGAGACTTGCTGTGCGATGGTAGGTTGGTGAAGACAAGAGGCGCTACGATCGGCGGAGCGATCGGCGACGATGCGCGATGACCGTTTCTATCGTGCGAGCGCGATTCGAATGTAGGCTCCGTCAAGACTGACGTCGTCGATCAAATGAGCGTTCTGAGCTTCGATGTACGCGTCGGTAAAGACTCGAGTGTCAGACAGGTTGAACCAATGGGTCATCTCGTAACCGCTCGCGATGGACACAAGGTACGATCCAAATTTGCGTTGAAAGTCCAAGCCTACAGACATATCCATCAGCGGTGTCATTCGCATTTCGTCGAACGTGACATCCGTTGGAACACCCGGCTCGTCGTCAGGAATGAACACGCGTGTTTCAACCGAACCCATCATGAGCCCAAGTCCGGTTCCGATGTTGAGCTGCAAGGATTGGGTGAGGTACCAAATCAAGTCGCCGCCAACGACGACGCCGCCTCCGCGATAGGATCCGTTCTTGAATGCGTTGAAGGCGGTTTGGAAATCGCCGCCGGTGTAGGTAGCACCAAATTCCGAGTCAATCGAAGCTGCCCGTCCGGCACCACTAAGTCGTAGCGAAAGAGACTCTGTTAGCCTCAACGACTGTGCTAGAGCGAAGTCATAAACTTGGTAGTCAAACGACATTTCAGCGAGCGCTGATGTCGCTCGATCGTCAGGCGTGACTGTTTCAACACCGAGCGTATTGATGTTGTCGGAGTCATCGTTTTCGCTGTTGTCTGCCGAAACAAACGTTGCACGGAGCGGTCCAACGTATCGCTCGGAATAGGACGGGCGAAAATCGGTGTACTCAAACAGCAGTTCGGGTCCGTTGGCCATTTGACGGCCGACTGAAAAACGAAATCCCGCTTCGTATTCGCCGCTAAGTGACAGAATCTCGCCGACGGGACCACGATCCTGGACGCCCCCAATATCTGTCACGCCATATTCCACGCCCGATGAACGCATACTCCAAAACAACGAATCAAAGGAACCAACCCAGCCGGAGTCGACGGTTGTTGCAAGTCCTGATTGCGCGCTGGCCATCTGATTCGTCAGGAGCGCGAGAACCGCGGTGATGAGGATGGCAACGGCACGGTACACACTCGACATGATGGCTTTCCTGGCATTAAAAACGTGGCGGTGATGTCAGACATTCCTTCGCCCGACCGATCGGATTCTGCGCCCCAACGCATTCCGCCAGAACGATCCGTTCCAAACGTTCGTTCAGTGTTATCTATCTGAAACGCGTTGCCGCAAACATCGGAATGGTTGGTCTTAGTGCGTCAAATGATTCCGTCCTTGCAAAGCGGAAACCGTCACAAACAAACGTACACTGATCGTCTGTGCTGGCGGTGCGGATTGTAGTGAAACGAATCGGAACAACACCGAGCCCATTGGACGGGAAGAGTCGTTCTATTGTTCCGGTGGTTCCGCTTGAGCCGGTGATTGCGATCAGTTGGATTGGGACAGAGTGTGCGGATTACCCGGCTGAATACATATCTCTCTGTGGTGAAACAGGGTGAAAAAACTCTCTCCTCTTTTGGGCAAGGGAGCGATAGCCGCCTCTGCCACAACGATTTGGGGGCGGCGCGATCATCATCTGGTCGACGAACGGGGCCGGTTTTGGTAGGCCGTTGCACGTTCGGAAATTCCTCCTCCTTCCAAGTGATCACAAGATGTCTGCCGACATGTTGTTTGTGTTTGCAACCGTTTTGGTTGCCGCTGTCCTGTTTGCGAGTAATCGAGTTCGTCTTGACGTCGTCGCATTGTCAGTGGTTCTGGCGATGATGCTCAGTGGGATTTTGACGCCCGCTCAAACGCTTGCAGGTTTCGGTGATACGGTTGTTCTTTTGGTTGCGGGTTTATTGGTCGTCGGCGAGATGCTCGACCGCACGGGGGTTGCACAGTCGATCGGTGTTTGGATCATTCAGGCTGGGGGGCAGAGCGAGACACGATTGATCGTATTGATCATGTTTGCCTCAGCACTGTTAAGCAGCGTGATGAGTTCAACGGCGGTCGTCGCGATCTTCATTCCGGTCGTATTCAAGGTCGCAAGCAATACCGGTATCAATGCGGCCCGACTGCTGATGCCGATGTCTTTTGCCGCGATGATCAGCGGAATGCTCACGCTGATCGCAACGCCACCTAATTTGGTCGTCAGTTCAGAACTGGCGTCCACTCAAGGGTACGAGGGGCTCAGCTTCTTCAGCTTTCTACCGATTGGCGTCGTTGTTCTTTTTGTGGGTGTCGGCTACATCCTGTTGGTTGGCCGACGCATGCTCAATCATCAGTCCGATGACGGAACGCGTGTGAAGAGACGATCGATCGAAGACCTTTGGGAAGAATTCCGCCTGGACGAGCGAGTGGATCATCTTCGTGTCACTTCGCAGTCTCCCTTGGGTGGACGGACGATCGGAAGCGTCGATATTGAAAACCAATATCGCGTTCGAGTACTAGCGATGAACGTGTTCAGCAGGTCCGGTGGACCACCGATGATCCGCACGGTGCGCTCGGACGTTGAGATGCCGATCGGCAGTGTCTTGTTGGTCCATGGGGCGTCAATCGATATCGATCGCTTTCAACAATCCGAACGACTGGAGAAAGCTGGCGAGAGCGAGCGGGATCGGCGACGGGCTCTGCATGAACATGGTATCGGAGTGATTTTGATTCATCCCAATTGTCGGTTTGTCGGAAAGACGCTTCGTGAAGCGGACTTTCGATCCAAATACGGCGTGCAGGTGATCGGGATTCGACGAGGAAAAGAACCGCTTGCGGATTTCGCCAATGAGCGTTTAGCCGTTGCCGATACGCTTTTGGTTGCCGGGCCATGGAAGCGAATCTCGCATCTGCGGAAGGAGACGCACGACTTCGTCTTGTTGGAATTACCGAGCGAGTACATGGAAGCGAGACCCTCGCACCGGAAAGCTCCTGTCGCAATCGCAATCTTGGCTGCGATGGTCGTGTTGAGTGCTTCGGGGATTTTGCCCGTCGTGACGGCCGTCTTGATGGCAGCACTGTTCGCCGTGTTGACACGTTGTTTGACGATGGAAGATGCCTACCGTTGCATCTCTTGGAGCAGCCTGGTGTTACTTGCCGGAATGTTACCACTCGCTACAGCGTTGCAGGAAACGGGCGGAACGGAATTTCTGGTCGAGAACATCGTCGGGACGCTTTCTTCGTCCGGACCCTATGTGATGATGACCGTCCTGTTTTTTTTAACGGCTGGACTGAGTCTGTTCCTTTCCAATACGGCAACAGCCGTATTGATTGCACCCGTCGCGATTCAATCCGCGTTAGCCATGGACGTATCCGCGTATCCCTATGCGATCACCGTCTTGATTGCTTCTTCAGCGGCATTTGCAAGTCCGGTAGCGTCACCCGTGGTGACACTCGTCGTTGAACCGGGAGGCTACCGTTTCATTGATTTCGTGAAGATCGGTCTACCCCTAATGTTTTTGACTTACTTGATCAACCTGATTGTCACGCCCATTCTCTTTCCTCTCTGAGGGGAATTGCACGTGGAGAATCACACCTGCAACGGCGCGTCCGGTCCAAGCACAAATCGCAAGGCAGCCGGTAAGACCTTGAATTCGAAATGAGTGTCTCGGTACGGTTCGCCATCAAGATTCAATTGGAGTGGCTGCTGAGATTCGAGTTTGAATGAACTGACCCGTCTCGACGTGACAAACCGATTGGACGGTTCCGACAAGTTTGAAAGTTCGCTCAGGACGAGACCTAGCTGTGATAATTCCGCGTCGTGGATGACGGTGACGTCTAACATGCCGTCATTCAAGAGAGCATCCGGTGTTACCCGGTAACCACCTCCGCACTGGATTCCGTTGCCGACGGCTAACACCAACAGCTTGGCTTCCTTGATGGAATTATCTGGCCCGGTGAATTTGCATTCATATGGGTTCATCTTCGCGGCGGTCACGATTCCCATCAACGAATAGGCTGCGCCGCCGAGTGCTTTTTTCATCTGCGGCGGTGTGTTGGCAGTGACTTCCGCTCCGAACCCACCACTGGTGACGTTGACGAAGAGGCGATCGTTCACTTGTCCGACATCGATTGCTGTCGCTGGGCCGGAGGCGGCAAGTTTCAGCGCCGACAGCGGATCCCCTTTTAATACACCAGTGGACGTGGCGAAGTCGTTTGCGGTGCCGTACGGGAGGACAGCCATGGCGGATTGCCCCGTGTTTCCGTTCGCTAACATCCCCGTTGCGACTTCATTGATGGTCCCATCACCGCCGCCGGCAACCACAACATCGACTCCCTCCGATACGGCTTCGCCCGCCATACGCGCCGCGTCACCGGCTTCCCATGTCACGCGTACGTCCAAACGGTGACCTGCATCGCGAATCTCTTTAACGGCCGGTCGCAACATAGGATCACCGGCCGCTTTTCCATTCACAACCAATCGCAGCCAACGTTTGGATTCCGTGCTCATCGTGTTCTCCGATTCTTCGGGGCCGTTGCCAAGGTCACAGTAGTATCGCGAGACCGATGGCAATCGCAACTATGCGTTGGCGTTTTCGCTTTGCACAAGCCATTTGCGATCCCGGAAACGTCATCATTCGCGAGTACCTTGCTCAAGAGACTATCATGAGCCGCACGCATAGTTTGAGATGTGGGAATCTACATAAAGCACGAGACGATTAGCAATCATGAATGACCAGACCCGAATTATCTCGCTATTCACTCTTTTGGTTGTTTCGCATTCGGTGATCGTGCAGGCAGCAGAGCCCGGACGACTGAACATCGTGTTGTTCTTGATCGACGATCTGGGATGGCGTGATCTGGGTTGTCAAGGAAGCGAATACTACCAGACACCCAACATCGATCGATTGGCTACCCAGGGAGTGCGTTTCACGGAAGCATACGCGGCATGTGCGGTGTGTTCACCGACTCGCGCATCGATCATGACAGGAAAGTATCCCGCTCGATTATTGCTGACCGATTGGCTGCCCTCGGGACGTTGGGATCCGCAAGCGAAGCTAATAGAAGGTAGAAAGATCCGTGGCCTTCCGGTTGAAGAAGAGACACTCGCGGAATCGCTGCGTGAGACGGGCTATCGAACGATGCACGTAGGAAAATGGCATCTTGGAGGCGAGCCGTTTTGCTTACCGCAACACCATGGATTTGATGTGAACGTAGGCGGGAACGCCCATGGTGCGCCGGGTCAGTATTTCTTCCCCTATCAAGGTAATTGGTCGATTCCCACGACTCCGCTCCGTGCTCGATGGAACGTGCTTCCCGACGGTAAACCCGGAGAATACCTGACCGATCGATTAACGGAAGAAGCGATCAAGTTGATCCGTGAGACGAATGACGCGCCTTTCTTTCTATACTTTTCGCATTATGGAGTTCACACGCCGCTACAAGCTCCAAAGGAGATCGTCGCGAAATACGAGCAGGTTCCCAAGGAGAAGCAGCAAGGAAAGCCAGTCTATGCAGCAATGGTCGAGACGATCGACACGAGTGTGGGACGAGTTTTGGATGCACTCGAACACAAAGGTGTTCTCGACACGACCGTTGTGATTTTCACTTCGGACAATGGAGGCTTTGCGAAGGCCACGAATAATGCACCGCTTCGTGCGAACAAGGGTTCCTACTACGAAGGCGGCATTCGAGTTCCATTGATTATTCGCTGGCCCGGATTCGATTCGTCAGGTCGAGTCGTCCGTGAACCGGTGATCACGAATGACCTTTATCCAACTTGCTTGGCAGCCGCGAACCTTCCTATGAGAGATCATCAACACGCCGATGGTTTGAACCTAAAGCCACTCTTGAAAGGTGAAGAGTCTCTGCCGAGAAAATCCTTGTTCTGGCATTTCCCTCATTACAACAAACATCCGTCCAGCTTTCCTTGCAGCGTGATCCGGAAGGAGGAATGGAAGTTGATCGAGTCGTACGATCCACCGAGTGTGGAGATGTACAACCTCCAAGACGACTTGAGCGAAACGCAAAATCTGGCCGAGTCGATGCCGGCTCGGAGAGACCAGTTATTGGAAGAGTTGCAAGCATGGAAGACGTCGGTGCGAGCCGAGCCAATGCTGCCAAATCCGAAGGCCGCTAAGTAGGGCGTCTTTGGCACACAAATCATCGCCAATCGTCCCCGATCGCCTCGCCGATCGAAGCGATTCTCTTTTTCTCAAACTGCGGATCGATCTGCAGTGAACTTAGTGACGTGACGCGTGAATGCATCAAGCACAGCGTCCCCCTGACGTGATACGTGGGGACCCCCGCTCAGAAATTTACTTGCTGTTTCATCAAGAAATTTCGTGCAACCCACATATCGCAACTGTTAAAACCGACCTCGCCGCATCAGTCGCTTTGCCGGATGTCAAAGCAGGCTTAGGAAAGTCTTATTACTGTTTCAAATCAATGGACTTGAACCGTTCAAAGATTTGCAACAACTGGTGTTTATCATTGGAGGATCAATATGCGGTTTTACTTGCGCAGACGGTCTCGTCTTAATCAGTCCATTCTTCCAGCCAAAAACCTTCGAGTTGAACAACTCGAGTCGCGTCTTCTCCTTCACGCGGCCGGGCTCTTTGAAGCACATGCGTTATTCGCGCCGGGTACGTCAATCGAATACGCGGATGAGGTTCACCAACTAGCGCATCAAATTGCGCAGGAGTACTCGTCGGACGACACGTCAGGCCATGCGCATGGAGACGGATGTTGCTGCCCCGATTGCTCGGCAGTTTCGTCGATTGCCCAGTTCCAATTCAACGATGGGAATCGTTGGGGTGGGACGTCACAGAGCGGTGGTGGATTAGGACAGGGTGACCCAACGGTTGTCACTTGGAGCATTGTTCCCGATGGGACCAACATCAATGGCTTCGTTGGCGAAGCTGCCTCACCGAGCAACTTGGTTTCAACGTTTCGTGGTATTTACGGGATCTTCGATGATCCAACTGACACGAACTACGTGGGGGAGGCATGGTTCGAAGCCATCGTTTCAGCCTTTGATCGGTGGAGCGAAGTTTCGGGATTGGAGTACGTCTACGAATCCAACGATGACGGTGCAAACTTTGGCTTCTTCAACGGCGTCGACGGAGTTCGCGGCGACATTCGAGTCGGTGGACACAACATCGATGGGAATTCGGGAACACTCGCGTACAACTTTTTTCCCAACACGTCCGACATGGTGATCGATACGTCTGATGCGTTTTTCAACGACACGAGTAACGATTCGCTGCGGTTGAGGAACGTGATCGCTCACGAAGCGGGGCACGGGATGGGGATTTCGCACGTTGAATCGAACAACGCGTCCTTCCTGATGGAACCGTTTATCAACCTCGGTTTCGATGGACCACAATTCGATGACATCCTGGCGACGCATCGCGGTTATGGAGATGCACTTGAAGGCAATGATTCGTTCGCGACCGCAACCGACTTAGGCGCGTTTTCCGACGGTGATTCGATGGTGATCGGAGCGGATGCGTTCGACACGTTTGTCAGTGCGACGGACACAAGTTTCGTCAGCATCGATGACGACTCGGACGTTGATTTTTTCAGCTTTACCGTTTCGGGTATTTCGACATTGGACGTCATGGTCGATCCGATCGGACCCACGTACAACCAAGGCGCACAAAATGGCAGTCAGTCGGTTTTTGTGGCCAGTGAGCAAAGCGACTTGCGGTTGGAGGTTTACGATCGCGATGGAACGACACTGATTGGTGAATCCAACGTGGGTGGTTTAGGTGCGAGCGAACTGCTTAGCGAAATTCAACTGTCTGGTGCCGGCGAGTACTTCATCGCCGTTCGCGGTGCGGATAATGCGGCGCAAATGTATCGACTGGAACTTGGGGTAGCCGAACCCGTTTCGACTCCCGGTGTGACGATTTTCGAGTCGAGCGGATCAACGGAAGTGATCGAGGGTGGCAGTTCGGATAGCTACTCTGTCGTCTTGAATGCCGCACCAATCAATGACGTAACCATCGCGATTCAGTCCACATCGAATCAAGTGACACTCGACACGAGTTTTTTGGTGTTCAATTCAACGAACTGGAACGTTGCTCAAACGGTGACGGTCACTGCCAACGATGATGATACAAATGAAGGTGATCACAGCGACGTGATTCGCCACTCGATCGCTGAGTCCGGTTTTGATTACAACGGTATCGAGATCGCAGGCATTCAAGTCGCGATTTCAGACAATGACGCGACACCTGTGGGGGAAGAGTTTTTCTTCTCACTGAAGGGCGGCGGTGTCTTGGAGGGATTGTCGGTGAGTGACGAGGACATCGTCGCTTGGGACGGTACTTCGCTTCGGACGGTCTTCGATGGTTCCGATGTTGGATTGGCCGGAGTGGAGATTGACGCTTTCGACGTAATCAGTGAGACGGAAATTTTGCTTTCGTTCACGACATCGATCGGCTCAGTGGATGACTCGGACATACTCTATTTCCAAGCGACGAGTCTTGGAGAAACCACATCGGGTAGTTTCTTTTGGTACGTCGATGGAAGCGACGTCTCGCTGACGAGCGGTGCTGAAGACATTGACGCGATCACACTATTGGAGGATGGATCGTTATTGTTTTCGACGCGAGGTACCGCCCGGGTGCCTGGCCTGAACGCTGCGGACGAGGACGTTTTTCGATTTATACCCTCCTCGTTGGGCAGTCAGACAAGCGGCACATTCGCAACGTTCTTCGATGGCAGCGAAACCAGTATTCAACTGAATAACGACGGGGGTGAGGATGTTGACGGCGTTGCCGTACGTGACGGTGAACTCTATCTGACGAGCGTTGGGGACTTCAGCGTTCCAGGGATCGTGGGAACTGACGACGACGTTTTCGTCTTCAATACAACCAGCGAAACGTTTGACGCGAATGTCTTTCTCAATCTGACGAGTGATGATCTTGGAGCATTAGACTTTGCCGGAATCGCATCGGCTTCTTCCATCGGAATTGGCGGTGCCAATGCGTTTACGAATCCCTTCGTTCCTTTCGAGATGACAGAAGTTATGATCGGACAAAATCGACCCATGACTGGTAGTTTGTATGGGCAGGGCCGAATGGGTTTGATCAGTCAAGTAGACTCGATTGTCTTGCCGCCCATCAGTGGCATGAACGAATCTGGCTTTGCGAATGCCCGACGTTCGATGTTTCGCGATTCCATGGGATTAGACGACGTTCAGACGCAACGGCATGCAGAAGTTTTCGCCGCGTTCGAATCCTTCGTCAGAGCCAGATGGTTAGATTACGCGACCGACGCTGCACAACGGTTCGTTAAGGATCTAGTATCGATACCGGAGGAATCATCAAGCGAGACGATCATCGAAGACCTGGCGTTGAGACAACTAACCCGAGAATGGCTCAATCTGTAGTAGTACGTTTAGCAGTAAATGTCATCGATTGTCCCTGGCGAGTACCAGCACCACTGCGTTGAGCACGATCGTCGAAGCGATCGGCTACCAGTCGTCATGCGGAGCATGACCTACTCCTTCTCCTTTAAGTCACGTTTTTGACATCGTCGTGTCGATGATGGCTGCGCCGCAAGCGTCACCGAAGGCGTTGACGGCGGTTCGGAATCGATCCAACAACCAGTCGATGCTCAGGATTAATGCAACGTATTCGACTGGCAACCGGACCGCATTCAATACAATGATCATCGTCACGAGTCCCGCTTCCGGGATACCGGCGGCGCCTACTGCTGCGAGCGTCGCGGTCAGCGCGATCGTGACTTGGTACATGATTCCCATCTCGGCACCAATTACCTGAGCAATGAAGATTGCTGCTGCAGCCTCATAGAGTGCTGTCCCGTCCATGTTGATCGTTGCACCCAAGGGCAAGACAAAGTTGGCGCTCCGTTCGGACACTCCAGCTTCTTTCTCGGCACACTCCATGGTGATCGGCAACGTGGCAGAAGAGCTCGCCGTACTGAAGGCGGTCAGCAAAGCACGCGACATCTGCATCAAGAACTTGTAGGGATTTCGACGTGTAAAGAACCAGAGCAGGAGCGGTAGCGTCACGAATGCATGAAATCCCAGACCAACCAAAACGGTCAGCATGTACCAGCCTGTTTGCTGAAAGACCTCGACGAGTTCTCCTTTTGCCTGTGCCT
Organism: Planctomycetota bacterium; assembly: GCA_039179795.1. Taxonomy (GTDB): domain Bacteria; phylum Planctomycetota; class Planctomycetia; order Pirellulales; family Pirellulaceae; genus Rubripirellula. The sequence goes on from JBCDEM010000006.1 coordinate 90,274, forward strand.
CGCCGAATCTTGCGGTCACCAGGCAGAAAATGCCAAAGGGAGCGACTCGCATCAACAGCATGATAAAGGCCATGAGTGCGTGGTTTGCTTGCTCAATGCCTTTCTTCAAAATGTCAACGTTCTCGCCAAGTGTTGTTAACATTCCCGCAAAGATGATGCTGAAGACAATGAGCGGGAGGAGATTGGTCTCAGCAGCCGCGGTAAACAAGTTGTCCGTAAAGAGTGATTTCAATAGGTTCTCGACGATCATCGTGATCGTGGGTTCTTCTTTTTCCACTTCACCAAAGAATTTGCCCACCTCTTCAATGGTGACATCCGCTTTTTCGGAAAGGAAATTGAAGATCTTATCCTTCGCCTCACTCGGACCCTGTTCGATCTCCGCGAGTTTATCCTCGGCGATCGTTCCAACGCCCGGACGAATCAGGTTGACCGCGACCAAGCCGATGATGACAGCAAGAAACGTGGTACAGAAGTAATAGAGGATGGTGTACAGGCCCGGTTTCCCAAGCTTGCGGACGTCACCCATTCCAAGGATGCCGCACATCACACTGGTCATGACCAGTGGAACGACCATCATCTTGAGAACGTTGAGGAAGACCTCGCCGCCAATATGAAACTTCATGGCGGTTGTCGGTGACACAAGTGCCAGGATGATCGCGATCACGATCGCCACGCAGATATAAATCGTCTGACGCACGCTATGTTTGCTGTCGCTCATAGTTGATTTCCTTAATCGATGGTCACGAGTGAATCGGAAAGCTCATTGCGATCGTTGCAGTCCCGAGGAAGTACGTCTTGCAGGTGCCCACCAGCTTGATCCAGAACACTGCACAGGGTGTCGGTATAGTCACCGTTGCGTAGACCGGTGGTTAATTGAGTGCAGAGTTGATCCAGCACGGGTTGCCCTAGTCGTTCCATGACCCGTTGGTCCGCGATGATCGTGGCCACACGTTCATAAAGTGAGATATAAAAGAGCATTCCAACGCCCTCATTCGTGTGATGGATGCGTTGGTCGAAGAAGACTTTGCGTGCACTTGCATCAACATCATCACGCATCTCCTTTGTCGGTGTGAACAGTCGCCTGAGCCATCCGGTTCGACTTCCGAGGTACACACCGAACACGAATGCGAGCACCATTGCGATCACGAGCACACAGATTCTCAGTGCAATTGTCGGTGCACCCCAATCTCCAACTGTCGTTGACTCTGGCGTCCAGAGGAACGGCAATGTGATGACGACCGCGGCAATGGAACACCAAAACCCGATGATATCTTCAGCGCGGTCGTAGCGGCCGGACATCGTCGCGACGACGGGTACCAATTCGGCGGACGTTTTGCTTTCTGCTGATGCAACGGCAGCATCGATTCGCTGCCGCTGTTCGTCCGAAAATAGTCTTGAAGCTCGCTTCATTGCTGTTCTCCTTCTACCAAGATCCTGTCGAACCGCCGCCACCCGAATAGCCGCCACCAAACGATCCGCCTGAATAGCCACCGGAAGAGGAACTTCCGCCCGTATCAGTCACCAGGTGGTAGAGAATGGTTCCGGTCGTCGAGAAAACGAATGCCCAGAAGATCCACGCCCAACCGCTCGAGCCCTGACGCGCCATCGAAACGGCCGTGAAGAGCCCCAGTCCAATCAACGTCGCGAAGGCTGCGTAGTGCCAAAAAGGACGTGGGATCGGTGGCAGTTCCAATTCGCGTGCCATGTAGTCCAAGCTGTCGACGCCGCTGATGATGCCCTGCGCATAGTTGCCTTTTTTGAATTGTGGGACCATGCGATCGTTCATAATCGAATCACAGGTGCTGTCTTTGCGTACTCCCCATCCGGCACCGAGTTCGATTCTTGCTTTTCGATCAAGCGTGGAGACGATAAGCAGGATCCCGGTGTTCCACTCATCTTTGTTGATGCTGCTTAGCCCGATTCCCCATTGGTCGAACAGTTTTCTCGCGAACGTTTCGATGTTCATCCCGAAACCGCCATAACGAGTCATTGAATCAATCGTGACAACGATGATGGGTGTCGCTTTGTCGGTCAGCAATTTATCACACTGATTTTGGATTCGCTTCTCTTCTTCCTCCGTTAGGATGTTTGCAAGATCAAGAACAAACTGTCGATCGTTGGGACGGGCGATCTTGATTTCCGCCGAATGAAGTGGTGCGGAATGGATACCAAGCAATGTGCAGAAAGTCGCGAGAATCGCAACTTGATGAGTACTTGGTTTTGGAAAGAGAGAAGCAAGTCTTTGAAAAGAGATTCGGTTTTGAGGAGATGGATCCGATTGGCTTGAACTTGCAATAACTCCTGCTGATCTCGCAAAAGGCTCTTCTGAATCATCAGGTGTCAACGTCAAATGACTTGCTTCCATAAGTTGCCTCTCTTAACGCGGTGAAGAATGCATCGGTTGTTAACACCATCGTGGCATAACACCGATCCGCCCAGAGACAAGGCTTAACAACGACAGATGAGGGGCGCCAAAAAAGCCGCACGGGGGCCGGGAGTACAACTGGGTTTACTTGTCATCAGCCGTCAAGAAAGCTGTACAAGAGTGCATCCTGTTGGTCCGTGGGATAGACGCTCATGCAATGGACGAGATCTCGGGCGCTGGTGAAGCGGGACAAAAAAACGCCAGGAACCAATCATCTGGTTCCTGGCGTGTCTAATGAGCGATGCCGACGAAACGTTAAACGCGTGCTTTATCTCCGCTGTTCTTCAACTCGGTGCGGATTGTGCAGTTGAAAACTCGGACAATAGTCAAGCCGGACGACCTCGGATTCTGGAGCACGAACGGGAGTGACTTCGAGCTCGACTTCTTTTCCTGATCGCATCACCGTGAGGGTAAGCGCTTTGCCTTGCGTTGAGTTGACGATACCAGATAGGCCTTTGTTGTCTGACAGTCTTTGTCCATCCGCACGCAATAAAACATCATGTACTTTCACGCCTGCTTCAATCGCCGGTGAATCGTCGACAAGTGCAACAACGAGCAGACCTTCGTTGTTGTAGAGATTCAACTGGGCTCGTAACGCTTCACTGGGAGATTCTATTTGAACGCCGATGCGGAATGGTGGCAGAGGTGCGGTCAGCGAGTTGGCCTCCATTTCCACTGACTGTTTTTTGCCTTTTCGCACAAGCTCAATGTCGATCATCTTGTCCCGACTGGCTTCGATGACTTCCTTCATTTTCGCCACATTGTCGACTTGTGTGTCATTGAATGACAGCAGAACATCCCCTTTCATGAGCCCTGTACCGTCTTCGGACGGACCGGATGATTCGGTGACGACAAATGCGGGTTCGTCATCGATTGGTAGATGCGAACGAAAGAGCTGGTCGATGAGCGGTGCGACGAAATAAGAGCCAACGCGAAAGCTCCCGTCATTTCGAAGGCCATACACGTACCGAGGCAATTCATGAAGGTCAGATACGTAGCTTATCGCGGATACGGGAGTATGGCAGGATTGACACGATGCACCGTTATCGCCTGTCATCGCGCGAACCACAGCGGCGTGATTGAATTGATTGAAGACAATCTCTTGCTCTGCGTAGTGATCGTCAACAACCTGAGCCAACGTGGGTATCGACATTGAGCCGAGCAATATTGCTGAAACAAAAAAGCGAATCATTTCATTCTCCTCTAACTTGTGATTCTTAGTAGACCTGGCGACCGACGTAGCGATACTCCACATCATCCATCGGGATGGTGAATTGATCGCCGCTCGTCAAATTGACTGATACGAATTTTCTTGCAGGCTCGACTTGCCAGCCGGCACGAGACATGACCTGTTGGACCTTGCGGTCGATCTGAGGTGGATGGTCTTTCAACCATTGATCATCTACTTGGCCGACGAACACGGGCGACAGACGCACCCTTCCGCCGTTCCCTTGCCATTGCACATATCCGACGATCCCATCGTCGTTGGGGTCGATTTGCTCGATCGATTGATTGTTCTGTTCGAACGACTCTGCTCTGACGACCAAGCCGTCTGTTTCCGAAACGTTGTTTGCGACAGTCGTGTCGCTGGATGCTGGTTGTCCAGAGCGAAATCCGACCGTGAACGCAATCATCACGCACGCAGCCAGTGCTATGGTTGACCGCCATGGGACGGAACGAAAACTCCGTGTCGGTTCGACCATTGTTTCGTGGATCGCGACGTCTTGATGAACCAACTTCATCCCATCCCGGATCTTCTGCTGTTCGAGAAAAGCGACCGCTAATGCTTTCCAACGAAGTGGATCCTGTTCACACTCCACTAAGACATCACGTCGTTGCTCATCGGAAAGCTCACCTTCGACCAGCAATTCCAATCGGTCTGAAAAATCAAATCCTGACATCAAACGGACTCCCCAAATTGGAACTCATAGATGAGTAAGTTTTTTAATCGCCGTCTTGCGCGTAGCAGTCGTGATTGAATGGTGGTTTCTCGAACCCCGAGCACTTCAGCGATTTGTTTGCAGCTGAAGTCTTCGGAGTACTTCAATCCGAGTATCTGTTGATCGCTCGGGTTGAGTTTTCTCAGCGCCAGTTGAACCTGTTCCGCTGACTCATTCGTGCAGAGCCAATTCAGATGTGATTGGTCATCCAGGACGGGTGCTTCTTGACCGTAGTTCTCGAGTTTCGCTCGGTCTCGATAATGACGCCGCCGGAACAGCATCACTTGGCGAACGGCGACTCGGTACAGCCACCCCTTCGCCACTTCCGGTTTCTCAAACGTGACACTGGTGCGCACCGCAGCCATCGAGACTTCTTGCAGCACATCTTCTGTTTCCGCTGCGTTGCCGAGTCGTGAATAGATCACGACCCACAACCATCGACGGTTGTCCAGTAAAACGGCGGTGGGGTTCATCGAGGGCGACTTCCGGTCAGGTGAAGACTCCCGGTCTTTTGGCAACTCTGAATCAGTTGGCAATTTCCGGTGTGGGGGCAGCTCCATGGCCATGACAGGGAAACACATTGCCGCCAATGGAGCGGCATCACCGGGTTTTCCAAAAAAGCCGATCCGATAATCCGAATCCGCGAAGAGTCGGGATCGTTAGATTGGGGGGTATGGCGCGGCGTCATGTTGGCGACGGCTCGTGATTTGCGAAGATTCAGACCGCCAAGCGGGTCGCGTTGAGTGGGCATTCCATTCTCAAGCCAAGTTCTCAAGGGCGAAACCTCACCTCGCTAGCGGGGTTTCCACGGACAACCTGCTGCTGGGCCGGTTCCCAAATAACATGTTTCACCTGGTTAATTCTGGTAGGTTCAAAGCAACCGACCACCTCTCCTAGGAGTCATCCGATGAAAGCCCGCCTCGCAATTTTCTGCCTTCCTTTGATGGTGCTGATTGCGCCAAGACTGCTTGCTCAGGAAGAAGCTGAGCTGAAGTCAATTCGCGTTCAAGTGATGCTTTTGGAGACCTCGGGGACGGTAGACGCCAAAACACGTGCAGCGCTTTCCGGTCCGTCAGACGCAGTCGGTACAGCTGTAAGAGAACTGGTGTCCAAAGGCGAAGCTGTACTGATCAATCATGCTGATATGACAGTCATTGAACAATCAGAATCTGTGCTGCAAATCGGTGAAACGGTTGCTCGAGTCAACGGGACAGTGCGTGTGACTGGCGGCCGAGAGATACGAAATATCGAAGATGTGGAAGTCGGAACGATCATCAGCATTCGGTCCAAGGTTGAAGATGGCGCTGTGGTCCTGATGGATTTTGATTTGAGCAAGTCTTTCCTGACCGGCGGTGATGAAGAAGCTGGAATTCCCCAAGGTGTTTCGCAGCTGACGAATCAATCCACCGTCCAAATCAGAGATGGGAATGCCCAGTTGATTGGGAGCATGGTTGCTCGCGGTTCTGGTGACGAAATGAAGGGTGTGCACGTCGTTTTGATGGCAGAGATCTTGCATGGCACCGAAACCAAGCAAGCGACGCGTTTTCGAAGCTTTCCCTCTTCAGCGGCTCGTCGATCATCCAGTGAAAGCCGACCAGAAAGCGCTCGTGCATCAGCCGATCCTCGGCGGTCAGCCCCAGCCTTCCGTCCCAGCGGACCGAGGCCGGGTGCGTCTCGCCCAACCTCCAGTCGATTTTCTCAAGAAGAGATGAAAACGCGGATCTCGGACGGCTTGTTCAAACGAGCTGATAGTGATGGTAACGGCGTGATATCGGAATCTGAACTGTCATCGCTTCAATGGCGCGCCCCGGATGCGAAAGCCCCCATCACGGCAAAAGAGTACAAGGCTTGGGCGGAAGCGAATTGGCCACCGACGCGGGAGAGCATGTTCCGCAATTCGAGTAGCAGCCAGCGAGCAAGATCGAGTCGGTCGAGCCGGACGAGACCAACGGAAGCAGATGAAAAAGAAGATTCCGAGGAAGAGGAAGACGCTGATGAAGAAAAGGACGACACGGAAAGCGATGACGAGTGATTTTCTTCATTGAGGGGAAATCCCGAGGATGGCGTTGTGTGGTTACAATGTGACGCATGAGTGAGGCACAGCCATCCTATCTTCCGTTAGAAGACATGACTTCCGTCACTGGATGGCGGAAGTTGGCCCGCGTCGGATTGTTTCTTTATGTCATCGGGCTGCTGGGTTACGCCGGTTACCAGTTCGTTCAATCCGGCAATCCACCTCTCGCTGAAGAAGCGGTTGAGGAAACGCCTTGGATTGTTCAATCCGTTGTGTCCGTTGGACGCGCGGCACTATGGGACTTTGGTCGATTTCTGCTGCTCGGTTTTCTCTGCGGCGCAGCTTGCGGTTCCTCGCAATGGGGCGTCTCGATCTTTCGCGTGATCGCAAGCGTCATCATGGGGTTTGTGCTTGCCGTCATTGTCGCCGTCACGGCAAATGGCCTAATTCATGGGCCACCGATCAGTCCGCCCAGTCCGTTGTCTGTCGTTGTGATTTTGGTCGGGTGTCTGTGGGGCAATTGGCTCGGCGCAACCTGGATGAACAGTGGTGGAACCTTTGGTTGGGCGTTTCGACAGATGGCGTTGACGATTGTCGTATTGCTCGGCGCCGCGGGCACGCTCGCTTGGAAATCGTTGTCAAAAGAACCTCTGGATATTGCTTCCGAGACCGTATCGACCGAAGACCGTCGGCGACTCGTGAATCTGTTCCGCGAGCATGATCCGCGCAAGCTCGAGGAAGATGAAATAACAGAAATGACGATCACCCAGGAGGACGTCAACAAGCTCGCTGCTTGGGGCCTTTCGCTCGTTCCGGGCGAGAACCGTGCGGAGGTCGAGTTGCTGGATCAGCAGGTTGCCGTCCGCGCAACCGGTCGGATCCCCGTCCTTGATCGATATGTGAACGTTGTTAGTACCGGATCGCTTAAGACGCGTGAAGGCGAGTTGGTTTACCGGCCGGTTGAACTTCGACTGGGAAGCCTCAGCGTGCCGTCGTCCTTGTTTCAATTATCCGGTCCCTTGGTTCTCGACGAGGAGTGGCAGCGTGGTCCAGTCGAGCCATTCTTTCAGTCATTCGAATCGATTGAGATTGGTGATCAGGTTGCCAAAGTTTCGTATGGTCGGTTGGAAGTCGACAAGGCTGAAGTGCGGAACACGTTGATCGACATGGGTGTGCTTGAGGATTTGGAAGAGCCCGTCAACGCTCAAGTCAAGAATTTGATCGCCTTTGCCGAGCAGACGCCAGCGATTGACTTTGCCCAATGTGTGCAGACGGCATTTCAATTCGCCCAAGATCAATCCGAAGAAGGCGATGCGGTCCTTCAGAATCGATCGGCCATTCTCGCTCTCGCCTATCTGCTTGGTCATCCGAAGGTTCGGCCCTTGGTCGGAGAATTGGATCAACCGCCTGCCGAATTACGTCAAAAGTTCAACGGTGTCAAACTGCGAAACCGCCGTGACTGGACACAGCACTTTACGATTTCCGCTGCTTTACAAGTCTTTGGGAATCGAAGTGCCAGCTTAGATGTCGGAATCTTGAAAGAAGAACTGGATGCTGATGGTGGAAGCGGTTTTTCATTCGGTGACCTACTTGCCGATAGAGCTGGAACCATGCTCGCCTACAAAGCCACCGAATCAGAAGGTCAAGCGATCGCAATGCAAAAGCGGATCGTTGCTGGTCTGGACGAATCCGATGTCATGCCTGCGGGTGATGATCTGCCCGAGGGTTTAGCCGACGAAGTCTTCCAAGAAGAGTTTGGAGGCGTGGGAGGGCCGGAATACACGAAACTGCTCGTGGAAATCGATCGCCGTATTGATGAGCTGGCGGGATATCGTAACTGATCGCAGATTCGAGATGCTGAGTGTCTGCGTGCTTTGGAGAGGGAAGAGGATCGGACCCAGAGTTTGAGGGACTTGTTGCCTCACCCGCTACTCGAGTTTGGTGGGCTCTGTGGGCTCTGTGGGTTCGACGACTTCTACACTCGGCACCAACGCTACTTGGCCAACGATCTGCGAGGCTTGGAGCGTCGTCAGCTGTCCAATCTCTGGTGCTTGCTGTCGAGGTGTGATGAGGATCGCCATCAGCGAACCAATCAACACTCCAATCATTCCCCCGCCGCCTAGCCAGTAGAGAACTGGTTGAGTGACTCGCCGGCCAGGCTGTGCTTGATCGAGCGGTGTCACATTGAGGCTTTCGTTTCCTTTGGACAGCTTCACGTCGTCCAGTCGTTCGATGATTTTTGCGTACAGTTCTTCTTGCCGCGCAATGTCACGTTCGAAACGGTTCGATTCTCGTATCGCGGCAACTTCTTCTTTTGCAAGAACAAGCTCAAACTCGTAAGCTTCCGAGACGGAGTCGATTTGCTGACGAATAGAATCGAGCCTCTGTTTGAGAGCGTCGATCGCGAGGTCAACGCGTTTGCGTACCTCCGCTTCGGGATCCAGTTCACCGTCTCCCGTTCCCTGGCCACTGATTGACATGACCTGTTTGATCAGAGCTTCTTTTTCTTCTTCTTGAGCTTCCAAGCGAGTTATCTGGTTCTCAACAACACGTATTTGTTGATCAATAGCACGAACGGACGGATGACTCGCACCATATTTTTCCAGCAAGTCTTCTCGTTCAAGTTGCAAGGGAAGTAATTCGGTTTCCTGCACTCGAACTGATGTTCGATCACGGAGCTCGTTTTGAAGCTGTTGCAACTGACGCGACATGTTCTGCTCGATCACGTCGGAAGCGGTTTCGTTTTCACCTCGAAGAGCCAACATGACGGTGCTAGCGGAGTCGCCGCGTTCAAGCGAGCGTTCGGCTGCGTTTAGCTGAGCTTCGATTTCGGCTTTGGTCACCAGTAGCTCTTGTTTTTGAGTCTGGTAGCGATCCGCGGTCTGGCGGTGGATGCTTTGAGGTCTGCCGTCAACGAAGACAAGATCCGTTTCCATCTTAAAGTCGTCATGTTCGGCTTCCAGACGCTGCAGTTCTGCGAGCGTATCGTCACGAGCTTTCAACACTTGGTCCATGACTTGTGTGTCTTTCTGCTCAAATTTTTTCGCCGTGTGGACTTGGTACGCATCCGCGATTGCGCCGACAACGAGTTCCGTCGTGGACGGATCTCCGTGGTCGTATTGGATCCGGATCACATTTGTCGCTTGATCGTCGAATGCTGGTTCGATGACAAGCGAACGATCGTTCCCGAGTCTCGCAGCAATCTCGTCCGAACTGAGACCTAGAAAGGGCTCCGCGATGGCGAGACGACCCGTGGACGCCGCTTCGCGAAGCACCTGCTCGCTACGCGCGACCAACACCTCGTCGCTCAACGGTGTGCCGTAGTCCGCGCCGACCCGCGCATTTCCGATTCCGCGAAGTTGGGCAACGTCAACAAGCTGAACTCGGACCTTGCTGCGGTAAATCGGTGGTTGCAGGAAAAAGGCGATGGCCGCAATCCCGGCGCCAATCAAACCACCCAGTAAAGAAAGCCCGACGAATCTCCGAAACCATCGCGCAGCGCTCGGCTGTGGCGGTGGAATGGGCACCAGGCCTTGAACGGGCTGTGATTCCCCGTGAACAGTCAGAACAGTTTGGGGGTTTCGATATTCAAGCCGCATAATCGCTCCGTCTCGGATACGTCGGTGCCTTACCGCCAAGTATATCCTGCGGTCCCCCGAGTTGGGCAGGCTGTCCGATCAGTATTAAGAATCTGTTTGAGCGATACCCATTTTTCGGTTCCCTCCGGTAGAGATGTTGGCAGACTAACGCCCCGCGGCGTGCGTTCGTCTGAACAGATTGCCAGACGTTAAGAATGGAAGTGTTTGGGGATCGGACATAGCCTCGGGTACCTTGAGAATTTCTACCGTGCAACTCGTTTGGTTCAAACGCGACCTGCGAATCAATGATCATGCGCCGCTGACGTTGGCTGCCCAACAGGGGCACTGCTTGTGCCTCTACGTCTACGAACCAGAGATCATCCAGTCGGATGAGTTTGATCCTTCGCACTTGCAATTCATCAATGAATCTTTGGAAGAGCTTGATCAGCGGTTGCGAGAGCTTGGCGGTCGTTTAACGATTCGTGTCGGAACGGTCCCAGACGTTTTGGATGAATTGCATTCCCAGCACGGCATCGACACGCTCTGGAGTCATGAAGAATCAGGCAACAAAATCACGTACGACCGTGATTTACGCGTTGCCGCATGGTCTGACCGCAACGAGGTTCCTTGGAAAGAGATTCCGCAAAATGGCGTCGTTCGGCGACTCACATCGCGTGATGGATGGTCAAAACAACGCGATTTATTTATGAGGAAACCGTTAACGGAATGCCCCACTGCGATCGTGCAACCATCGGGCGTTGATTCAGGGACGCGACAAACGGCTGAGCAGTTGGGTTTGTCGAACACCAACAAAACAGGGCTGCAGATCGGTGGCGCGAAAGCCGCGGAAGAAACACTCCATTCGTTCTTGATGCATCGAGGTCAAGAGTACAGCAGCGAAATGTCCAGTCCGGTGACGGCCATTGATTCGTGCAGTCGCTTGAGCACCTATCTGGCGTGGGGCTGCATCTCCATGAAACATGTCGTTCATGAGTTACGCGAACGGCAAACTCACTTGCGAGAGTTGCAAAAGATCGATGAGCCGATTGGCAATTGGCTTAAATCGTTGCGGTCATTTGAGTCACGATTGAGTTGGCACTGCCATTTCATGCAAAAGCTAGAGGATGAACCGTCGATCGAGTTTGAGAATATGAGCCGTGTTTACGACGGGATGAGAGAAGACGAGTTTTCGCAGAGTCGATTTGATGCTTGGTGCGAAGGTCAGACTGGCTACCCGATGGTTGATGCCTGCATGCGGGCTTTGCACCAATACAGTTGGATTAACTTCCGAATGCGAGCGATGCTGGTATCCTTTGCTTCGTATCATCTTTGGCTGCACTGGAGACCGACCGCCGTCTACCTCTCGAGACACTTCCTCGACTTTGAACCGGGCATTCACTTCTCTCAATTTCAAATGCAATCGGGAACAACGGGTATCAATAATGTCCGGATTTATTCGCCCATCAAGCAGGTTAAAGATCAAGATCCTGATGGAACATTCATTAAGGAATTCGTACCGGAACTAGCAGGCGTTCCATCCAAACACATCGCTGAGCCACACAAAATGAGTTTGGACGAGCAATCCAAGTCGGGGTGTGTCATTGGCAAAGACTATCCCGAACCGATCGTGGAGCACAGCGTTGCCTATAAAGCAGCTCGAGATCGCATCTACGCAGTGAGAAGACGGGATGACGCCAAATCTGAAGCTCAGCGAGTCGTCAAGAAACATGGCAGTCGAAAGCGTACCGTGAGACGAAAAACAGGGCGAAAATAGTTAATCGTCGTCCGGGAGCTTTCCCCCGAAACGCCCCAAGTTTCATGGGACCTATTCACTCCCGCCGCCATTGTTTCTGCTAGGGGTCCTAAGGTTGATCCGCTGTAGAGAATTCCTCGCAACGATCACGTATACGCGATGCTGACTCCCACGATCATTGAATACTGCCGACGCTGCACTCCGAACGAACGGAAGTCGATTGTTGCGTTCTGTTGTCATCTTGTATTCACCGATCGATCCGTGCTGCGTCGCGAGGTCGAGTTCGCGCAAGCCGTCGCGAAAGAGATGGGGATTTCCTCCGACGATGTGGTCAGGATGGCTCACAAGGCGCGGCGGCGGCGATTAAAAATCAAGAAGCCAAAGTCTAGCGACGCGCGGATACTGATGTTTCACCTGGCGTTGTTAGCGTCGGCCGTTGACCGTCGAATCGATGTGCGCGAACGTGAGGCGATTGAGAGACTTGCGAAACAACTCCGCATCTCTCAAGAAATTGTGGATGAACGATTCGAGAAGCTTACTTCAACACGCGCAGCGGACGTTGACGTAAAGGCGAATCAAGCAGGCGGTTCGCTCGATGAAGCAGTCGAGTCTCTATCACACGACTGGGTCGCAGAAGACTTTGAGGCGATTCTTTACGAACATCGTGATGCATCGCAAGAGACGGATTTCGGAGACATCCAATTTAGTCGCAGCGAGGACGGACGCATCGAGCTATCCATCGATTTCCAAAATGTTGATGTCAGCGCCGACAAAGTCGTTTCCGTCGTATTGAAGGACACCGTCATTTGCAAATGGTTGATCGTTCGGGCTGACTTGCAGCACGTGATTCGCGGAGAGAGCCATGACTCGATACCCACATTGACGGCGGGTGATACGATCGAGGTTCGTCTGCAGGGCGAGCGTTGGCTGGTAGGGACTTTCGTTTAAACAAAAATCCCTATCCGGCGATCTGCTTTCGAGCCTCATGCTCGCCAGACGGTACGCTGGCGAGCGTTCGAAATCGGCGTTTTACTGGCCTTGCAGAATCTTGCTGACGTCAACGCGTTTCTTGCGAAGGGCCTGCGCGATCGCATCGGTCGCTTCGTTGGCTTCCTTCGCGACGCTTGAATCCTTTTTTGACGCGACGGCCAGGCGAAGGCCAGGAACACTCGGATGGATTTTCAAGACATCCAGTGCCAGTCGTTTCTCATCCGTTCGACTCGCAGCCGCCATCGCGTTTTCACACATCTCAACGCGTTGTTTCGGCGGCATCGAAAACTTTCGAGCCAAGCCGAGGTAACCTCGCAACGCCCGGATACGGTATTTCGATGAAGGCGATGTCTTCGCAAGGTCAAGCAAGACGGGAGCCGCGTCGACACCATTCCATTTGCCAAGCAACCGGCTGCTCGTATCCTGCAAACCATCGTCACTGCTTTTCGCCGCAATCGCGAGTGTCTCGAGTGCTTTGCTTCCACCGACTTCACTGAGGATTTCCAAGAGCGATGTCTGCGTTGCACCGGAAGCGTCCGCAAGCGCGACCGACAATTCCGTCGCACACGCGTCGCGCTCTGGCATTCGGACGGCAGCTACTTTTAACGCTTTGACCGCAACAGGACGGTCTTCCGCAAACTTCGGCGAAACCACTTGCGAGATCAATAACGACAAGCGATCCAGTGGTACGGTTTCACCAAGTGAAACCAAAGCGGCGGCGCGAACGGGTGCTTGCGTATCATTGAGTGCTTTCAGCAAATCTGGAATCGCGTCAATCCGGCGACGTCCGATCAGCTCGATCAGCTGACGGTACGTGTCACCCTTGGCTTCCGGAAGTAAAGCGATTACCTGTGCATCGACATCTTCTCCAGGCAACACTGCCAGTGTCTCGTTGGCCGCTGTTGAAAGATCCGAGTCCGTACCACCCGCAATAGCAACCAACGCATTGAGGCACGAAACATTTCCGACACGTTGTAATGCATCGATAGCGGAAAGTCGTACAACTTTCTCGCCGTTTTCCGCCGCTTCGAGTACGGCCGAAAGGATCACGGTGTCAGTGCGATCAGCCATTGCTTGAACCAGCAGGGCAGCCCGCGCCGTCGGAGCCTGTTTCAGTTCGGTGGCCAAGGCGGAATCGACTTTAGACCCTGGGAATTCCATTGCCGTTCCCAATGCCAATTGGAAAAGCTGCTTGTCGTCGGATCGAAGCGTTTCCAACAGCAGCGCGATACCGGCTTCATTGCGAGCCAGGATTGCTCCGCGAGTGGATTCCACGATGCGCTGTTTGGGGACGTCTGCCTCCCGAATGGAATCGTAAATCTTGACGGCGTCAAAGGACTGTCCATCCGCATGCCGTCTTTCGGCGACCAGAACGAGCGCTTCTGCAAGGGCATTGAGAGCTGGCCCGTTTGAAGAGGCAAATGCGCTTTTCAGAGCTGAGCTTGCGGGTTCATTACCGATTTGGCCGAGAGCGATCGCGGCGGCGGCAGCAACCTCGGCGTCCTCGTTCTGAAAGTAGCCCGAAAGGCCGTCCACAGACTCGGCATCCCGTCGAACGCCGATGGAGTTAATCGTCCCAACGAGTAAGCGACCCTTCAGAGTTTTGGTTGCGTCGCGTAGTGCTTTGCTGGCCGCCTCACCAGGAATCGCTTCCAAAGCAATGCGAGACCAGGAAGCGAGCTGTTCGTCGGTCAAAAGTTTGGCCAGCTCGGGAACGGCCGAATCGGATCCAAAGATCGCGAGCTTCTTGCAGGCGATCGCTTTTTCAGACGTCGGGGCATCCGACTGAAGCACGGCGAGCTGCGCGGCCTCTACTTCGGCGGGATCAGCCGGCCGCGCCGCCGACGCTGGCTCCGTAGACAAAGCAGAGATGGGTACAAATAGAAGGGGAAAGCAAAGACAAATATTTCTTAGAGACATTGGTATGTATTTCAGATCAAGGAATGGATTGGAAAGCAAGAAAGCGTCTAGCGTCTAAACCCGCCAGGGTTCGCGTAACGCCTCCGATCGCATTCGATTGGCTTGATCGTCATCAATGAACGTGTTGGTCGCATTGTCGTATTTGACCGTCCGATCGAGATACAACGCGATGTTGGCTGCATGGCATGCAATGTGGGCGTTGCATGCGGCTTGAGCATTCCCTTTGGTTTGGCGCCGTGTTTTGACGCAGTCGAGAAAATCGCGGACATGGAATGTCGCCGGGTAGCCACCGATTTCAGCGACTTTGCGACCGGCCAACAGTTCTGGAGAACTCAATACGATCTTGCCGCTATCGCCTGCTTCAACCCAACCGTTTTCGCCTTCAAAGCGTACCGGGCAGGATCCCAACGGAATCCAGCCTTTCTCGCGGAAAACCAATTCCGTTCCGTTCTCATAGCGAGCGACGATTTCACCATCCTTTGGCGGATCGTATTCGATCGGAGGTGCACAGTCATCGACTGCCCATTGGCACAAGTCGACGCAGTGCGATCCCCATTCCAAGACACCGCCGCCAGAAAACGCGCCGACGAATCCACCACCTTTTTCAAAGTTGAATCCGTCCAACAATCGTTTGTTGTACGGCCGCCATGCAGCCGGTCCGAGGTACATGTCCCAATCAACATCTTCTTTTGCAGGGACCGGTTCGGGCTCTAACCATCCGCTCATCAAGGCTCGCATCCCCATCGGGTGCGCGTAAACGCGTTTCAGCTTTCCGAGTTTGCCAGTTCGAGCCAATTCACACGCGAATGCAAAGTGTGGCAGGTTGCGGCGTTGGGTTCCCGCCTGGAAAACGCGTCCGGTGCGTTTCATCGTGTCTGCCAAGATCAAGCTTTGAGCAATATTCTTGGTGACCGGTTTTTCACAATACATGTCCTTACCGGCGCGAGCTGCTGTCATGGCCGCGGTTGCGTGCCAGTTGGGGCCAGTCGCGATCAGAACGGCGTCGATGTCGCTACGATCGAGCAGGTCTCGAAAGTCTCGATGCGTCTCGCACTTCTGATTGCCATAGTGTTTGTCGACAATCGCTTTGACTTCACGGCGTCGCTTTTCTTTGATGTCGCATACGGCAACAAACTGGACGTCCTTTTGTGGCAGGAAACAACTCAAGTCATACCCGCCGCGACGGCCGATGCCGATACCGCCGACGACAATCCGCTCGCTCGGCGGAACCGCGCCGTCAAGTCCGAGAGCGGAACTTGGAATGATGGTGGGCGCGATGGCCGCCGCACTGGAGACTGTCGCTGCTTTTAAGAAACCGCGTCTTGCAATCTGACCCTGGGTCGTCCGGGTAGATGGTTTTTCGGTCGACATAACAAATCCCTAAACCGTTGTGATTGTGTGCCCTGGAGAGTGTGGCAAAAACATCCTTGCGATGCGTGATGCCAAGTGTGAGCATAACCGCAAACGTTGCCCGATTCCACGCAGCAGACTGCACAACGATCGCTAGCGTGGAGGCGTTGGGGATCTGTTAAAGGCAGTAAAACCGGGGTCTTTGTGACCTGATTGTCTTGGGGCTAAGGCAAGCGTTCTAAAGCCGTTGGCAGGTTCGGGCCTCGAATGCTCGCTTCGATCGCTTCACCTGATAATTCTGATTTTGGAGAAAGCTGAAAGGTAATCCGTCTCTGTGAAATCGTTGCCTCGCTCGCGATCCCTTCAATCAAACCATCAACCACCATGCCGATGCCGACAATCGTTCCTTCTGTTAGTTGGGAAAGCTGCTCTCTTCCTTCTTTCGTCAATTCGATGGTGAGCTTCGGATCTTCATAGCTATTGAAGAGACTGACGCCCGCCACAGCATTGGGGGCAAGCTCGAATGGTTCGTTTACGTAGACGAGCGATTTTCCGAGCGTTGATTCAATTTCGCAAAAACCGTCTGTTTCCATACCTTCAACGACGGCGAGTTGTTTATTGCCGTCTTCTGTTTTGGAGGCTTCCGTGGATGCGTCATTCGTCTTGAGCCAGACCAACTGGGGCACGTCTCGAACAAGCATCCGTTCATGGATCGATTGCAAGTCGCGTTGCCATGATGAAATGACGACTCGCGTCGGCTCAAGGTCGGGAATGTACTCGATGCCCTTGAGCCCTTCGACACTCGAGAGTCGTCCTTGGATTGCTCTGCCGATCGTTTCGCGGTCAACACTCTGATTGATGATTCGATACTCCACTTCGGTCTCGTAATAGCCACCACGCACTGCGACCAAAGCAGCGAAAACAAGTGCGGCACCGATGGTTCCAGCGATACTTGATATCCGCGCCATTCGTGATTCTCGCAGCAACATGATCGTGGTCGCCCCCACACCTCGTTTCGATTCAACAGCGAGCGCAACCTTGGAAGCGTTCTTGGTTCGCTTGACCATCCAGATTCCCGCCGGGCAGCTGATTAACCAGATCGGAGTTATGGGCACCATCGAAGCAAATGAAGTCAGCAGCCCAAGCAAACGCGCGGGGCCGACCAGACTGATGATGCCAGTGACGAATTGAAGGACGGACAGCAACGCCATCAAAATGATCCAGCCAATTCCAAACACCAAAGCTCGATCATTAAAGACGCCCGCCATCAGCATGACACCGACGGCGATCGTGACCCAGTTCAGGACCCCTGATACAACCATCAACGTGCCAAACAGCCGTCGCTCAGATTCAGCGGGTTCATCGGGCCAACGAAGAGGCCCGGACGTTGATTGACGAGCAACCGTTTGAACAGAATCAAAGCCGAGGGCATGAGGAATCTCTCGGGCCGCGCTCTCATCACGTCGCTTGATCTTCACTGACGTTCGACCCGTTTCGGCATTAGGAAGTTCACCGAATGCCGAAATCGTGTCGGCGGTGATGACGAGCTTGGAACCGAGAATGCCTCGCGTTAGTTCTACGCGTGTCAGATTGCGGCGAGGAATTTCAATGATGTGCGTTTTTGATTTCACGTGACCGAAGATCGCATCGCGCACCCGAAATTCAGCGTATAAATTGCCATCACGCACACCGATGACACCGACGACTTCGGCCAAGCCTTCCATCGTTTCACTGGTAAACGGAACCGAAATCGTTTGTTGACCTGCATTCGATTCCTCCAAGGGAGTCTCCGAAGCATCGCGATTGATCTCCGGCGGTTCCGAAGCGACGTCGGTCGAAGTCGCGATCTGTTCAATGTCGGAGTCCAATTCGGCGGCAGTTTGGTATCGCTGCTGCGGACGTCGATTCAGTGTTTTCATGACGATGCCATCGAGCCGCTTGTCGAGTCGCCCACTGATCTGACTTGGAGCTTCATATCGCCCAAGCGGTAATTGGCCGGTCAACAGTTCGTAAAAGATGACACCGACCGCATAGAGATCGACACGGTGGTCGACTTGTTCGGGAGCCTCCAAGTGCTCGGGTGCCAAGTAGTGAAGCGAACCAAGCACTTGTCGTGTTGCAGTGAGTGTTGGCGTCGGTACCGAATCATCTAGAATCTTAGCGATTCCAAAATCAGCAACTTTCAGATTTCCATCCTCGCCAAGCAAGATATTCTCTGGCTTGATGTCCCGGTGAACCACTCCTTTGGAATGGGCGAATTCGAGTGCGCCACAAATGGTGGAGACGATTTCCAGAGCCTCGTCGGATTCCACGCTTCCGCTTGAGATCGCTTCGCGTAGATTGATTCCATCGACGTACTCGAGAATGAGATAGGCCATTCCATCGGCGGTATGCCCGTAATCGTAAATCGTGACAATGTTAGGATGGGAAAGTTTGGCAAGCGTTTTGGCTTCGCGTTCAAAGCGTTCAACAAAGGCAGGGTCCGCCGAAACTTCTTTGGCGATCAATTTGATGGCGACATCACGGTCGAGGGACGTTTGCCGAGCGTGATAAATCGCACCCATCCCACCGCGACCTACCAGCCGAGTGATTTCTAGATTCGGGAATTGAGCGTTGAGTTCGTCCAACGTGGGCATGGAATCAGCGTTGGATTCGCCGGCATCTTCGTGCTGTGACATTCCCAATTGAAGCAAACAGATGTTGCAGCTTCCGTTCGGTTCGAGAGGGTGGCCGCAAGTTGAACAGAGGCGCGATGATTCAGTGGCGAGCATGAGTGATCTCTTTTGATTCCATCTTGTGGGCTATTTTGCTCCGACACCTTTCAATTCGAGATTCAGGGGGTCTCGGTTACAGATACGTCGAAATTGTCGACATTTTTTCTGACGGGGATTTTCGGGACCTGGGAATCAGGTGAAAACCGCCAGCGACCGGAACCGATCCCAGGGGCGGAAAATCGGCTAATTCCGCCGTTCTGGGTCGTTCAAGACCGCTAGCCGCTTTCCACCGCCTCTGCGATACAATGAGGCGGGAACCCATTCTTTTGCTGATCGATAGGATCGAACGTGAGCATGAAAAGGTCGATTGTCGTCGCGATCGTCGTCGCGGTATCGCTTGGAAGCGTGTTGTTGGGACCGCACGCGAGTGGACAGATCGGATTAATTCGAAATCCGCCCGGATCCCAATCGGGGCGCTTTATTGAGGCGCCTCGAAGTATCCAACAACAGATCCGCGAAGCGGAGCGAGCGCTGGATGACGAACGTGAGAGTGATGCGGTCGTTCGTCTAGGCGACCTGTTAGCCGGTGATTCCGAAGACCAAGTCGATGAAGATCTGATCGGTCAGGATTTCTTTTTGGAAATCGATGACTCTCGACCCAAAGGCAAGCCCGTTACCGGAAGTCTGCTTCGCAAAGCTCGCGAGATGATCGGTGGCCTATCTCCGGCAGCGTTGCAAACGTACGAATTGCGCTACGGTCCCATTGCACGAAAGTCATTGGAAGAAGCCGCGGCGACGCGAGACTGGCAAGCAGTACGGGACGTGCGACGCAAGTACTTTCACACTCTCGCTGGTTTCGACGCCAGTTTCCTGCTTGCACAAAAAGAACTCTACGACGGTCATGCTTTGTCCGCATCGTTGTTACTGGACGATATCGTTGCCTCGAGTCGTGCTGTCGCGCACCTCGGTAACTCGGTCATCCTGATGCACGCGGCTGCCTGCTACGTCGGGGGACGCGAATTGCCGGAAGTAAGCGCAACGGGTGAAGTGTCCGTTCGTGGGGAGTCCATTCCGCTCACCGAAGACGGAATCGCCGCATGGGTAACTCGGTGGGATCGAAAGCGTTTGGATTCTGGTTTGGCCAATCAGGTGAAGGAGTATCCCTGGTACGGCGGTGAAAGGAACCGGAATGGCTCGTCGTCCGGTCAAATGCCGCTATCGAATCCGCGTTGGAAATTGGACACGACGGCAAGCACCAAACAAAAACGCACCGTTCGCAACGTCATGGAGGAATTGACGACGAGTGGAAAACTGCCTCCACCGTCATGGATGCCACTTCGCATTGGAGACATGGTGCTGATGCGAACGACTGAGCGATTGGTCGGTGTAGAAAACAGCACGGGAAAACGTATTTGGACTTATCCATGGCAATCGACGAGCGCCGCATTCGATGACGACGAGTCAGAGTTGGATATCACAGACGAATCCGATTCGAATGAACTGTTGACGCAGCGTGTTTGGAATGACGTACCGTACGGTCAAGTTTCAACCGACGGTAAATACGTTTACATGTTGGAAGACTTGCGTGAAGTTGAATTCGCTTTCTTCAGCCCGTTGAACATGCGTGGCACACGCCCGGCCGACACGGGAAGCAATTCGTTGCTTGCGTTGGAGTTAGAAACGGAAGGAAAACTGCGTTGGACGCTCGGTGCCGGTTCTGAAGAAGGCGGAAAGCTGGCCAATGCGTTCTTCCTCGGTCCACCGCTTCCGCTGGATGGTCGCCTTTACGTGATGGCCGAGATCGCTGGTGATATCAGTCTCTGCTGTCTCGATCCGACCACTGGCGATGAGCTTTGGAGGCAACAATTGGTTGCCGTGGAGACCGGTGGTATCGATACCGATCCGGTTCGTCGCGTTTCCGGAGCGATGCCGACTTATCACGAAGGGTTATTGATCTGTCCAACGGGGGCCGGCGCCACCGTCGCGATAGATTTGGCGGATCGAATGCTCCGCTGGGGCGTCAACTACGACCGAAGTACAGAGATGGCTCGGAATTTCTCATCGAGTCGTTCGCGCAATCTCGATCCGAATCAATTGATGCAGCGTTGGTCGGTCGGTACCGCCGTTGCCGACGGGCGAAACGTTTTGGTGACGCCGATCGAATCGGATCGACTGTACGGCTTCGATGTGTTGAGCGGTAAAGCGTTGTTCTCGCGGAAAAGTCGTGGGTACATGCGGTACCTGGCAGGACTTCGTGATGGTCGGTTCTTCGTGGTTGGATCCACCCAGATGCGCGCTTACGACATGTCGGGCGAAATGATCTGGACGACCGATCGCGACATGCTCGCCGCAGGGCAACAGGTTTCTGGATTGGGCATGTTCGGTCCATCGGAATACATGCTGCCAACGACGGCGAATCAGATCATTCGAATTTCGCTCGAAGATGGTTCGGTGATTGATCGTCGAACAACGGATTACCCACTCGGCAATTTGGTTGCCGTGGATGGTGAGATCATCAGTCAATCAGCAACTTCGCTTTCAGTCGCTTTTGGCGAATCCACCTTGGGACCGCTCGTTAATCGAATGCTGGAAGAAGATCCAGACAACTTCGATGCGTTGGTTCGCAAGTCCGAGCTTCTAATTCAAGAAGGCGACCGCGACAAGGCACTCGGCTTGCTTGATCGAGCTCGACAATTGCAGCCGGACAACGATGAAGTGCGCATGCTCAGCGTGACGGCGATGTTGGGCAAACTCCGCGAAAGCGAGACGATTGATCCTGAGTTGACAAAGGTCCTCGATGACTTGATCGATCGCCCCACCGAACGGGTTGAGTTGTTGTCACTACAGATTCGCACGGCGCTGGAGGCTGGCGAGATCATCGAAGGCACCAATCGCCTCTTGGAACTGTCTTCACTGATATTGTCAGAATCCATGTTAGATCCTTCCGCTGATCGTGTGATTAACGACTCCGCGCGTCAGTGTTCACTTGATGCATGGATTTCTGCGCGGTCGGCGGCAATCGCTGCGATGGCGAATGAGGAGCAACTGAAGAAAATCAGTGAGATGCTGCGGAACGATCCTCGCAATCAAGGATCGACCAGTGCACTGCGTCGCTTCTTGCGGCACTTCGCTGCTCTCGATGGAAGCGAGGTGGCACGTGACGAGATGGCAGCGCGACTACGGGAAGCAGAAGACTATCTGCAACTTGAGCGACTTGCCCTAGGAAAACAAATCTCCACCGATGAAGGGTTGCAATCACTCGAAACCGACGCCCTGATGCTGCTCGCTGGTGCATACGTCGACGGCAAGATCCCCAAAGATGCGCTACGAGTGATCAAGGAACTGAAGAATCGATCGCCCGAGGCGTTGGCGGATGCCATTAGCAAGTTGGAAACGGGCGCGAAGGCACAAGCAACAACCGTTGAGTGGCCGGAAAAAGTCTCCTTAAAATGGGATTCTCGCAACGCGCGGATTCGGTCGTTCACGATCACGCAACGTGTCACCGATACGGCGATGCTTGCTGGAACGCAGTTCGATGGATGGCGTTTGATCAGCGAAGGTTCGAACAATCCGATGTCGCTGCGTGACCCTAACGGTTTACTTCGTCGCATCCCGATGGAGATTGGTTCCAACGATACGGATAAAGAAGCGCAGGTGAGCGGCGGAATCATGGTCGTTGTGACTCCGCGAGCCCTAATCGGATTGAATTTGCATTCGGTTCTACGAGGTGACGGCGAGGCTCGTTTGTGGCGCCGAAGTTTGAGTGGTGATGGCGAGCCGATCGCGGAACGGCGCAGTTCGATCACGCCATTCAATGATCAGGTCGTTCGATATTCCATCAAGAATGCATCGGCAGGATCGGCGATCCCTGAATTTCGGTTGGGACCGATCATGGGTGATCGAGTCTTGTATCTACAAGGCGGGGATCTATTGGCGATCGATGCGATGACCGCCGAAACGATCTGGCGAAACTCAACGGCTCCCAAGAGTGGATCGGTTCTCTGCGATGGAGAACGCGTCGCCGTGGTTTCCGATGCTACTAACGAAGTTCAGTTCTTTGACCTGTTGGATGGTCGCAAACTTGGTACCGCACCTTGGGAGCATGGAACGATCTGGGCGGGAATCGGGCAACATGTCTTGGCGTATCAAGAACTCGAGGAAGCGAGGTTTTTTGATCTCAAACTCGTGAATCCATTCACGGAAGAAGTCGTTTTGAACCATCAGGTATATGGTTCCAATCGATCCAACAAAGACGAAGAGGTTCCATGCGGTTACGGCCGGATTTCTGCGGGACGGTACATGGTGCACCTGGGCAATGATGGTCAAGCAATCATCTGGGACATCATGGAAGGACGTGAAATCGGACGGCCAAAGCTGACGGCTTATTCGGATCTACAGGAGCTTCACTTGATGCGTATGGGAGGACAGTTACTCGTTTTGCCAAAGCGTCGACAAAAGATTTCAAGTCAATCAGGTGAACGGGTGCAGACGACCATCGGTTCGTTTCACAAGGGTTTGGACGGTCTGTTTTCTGTTTCCTTAAAAGACGGCGAATTGCTGTGGAGTAAGGACTTTGAAAAGACCTGGGGATGTACGCTAACGCAACCAGCGGATTCGCCGATGTTGATTCTGGCTCGAAGCCCGTACACGTTTTCGACCGCGAGTCGTCGGAAGACGTTAGATGTTCTTGCGCTCAATGTTGTCAGCGGCGAAGAGATGATCCGAGAGGAAGGTCGTTCGATCCAGCCAAACAACAATCAACTGGAAACCAGGCAGACCGTCCAATCCGGACTCTCGCGCGTCATCGCTCAGATCGGGAGTGAATATTTGACGTATACGTTCGGTGGTGAAGAGGAGTAATGCGTCTTTCCCCCGGTTCTTGTACTACCGCGAAGCGCTTCAACAGCAAAGCTCGGGGGCGGCTCGTAGGTCATGCTCCGCATGACGACAGAATGGAACGCTACGATCGGCGGAGCGATCGGCGACTAGGTAGGTCATGCTCCGCATGACGACAGAACAGAACGCTACGATCGGCGGAGCGATCGGCGGAGCGATCGGCGACTAGGTAGGTCATGCTCCGCATGACGATAGAACAGAACGCTACGATTGGCGACTAGGTAGCAGGCTCCGCATGACGATCGTCGCTCGTTGATTACTCGAATTTTCCGTGCAGCATCCAGCGATACGCTTGTTGACTCTGCGATTTGGCTAGGTTTCGAAAGATCCACCACCAGCATCCACGGTCGGTCTCGATTCGATAGTAATCGCGACCGATTGATGGGCCTTTCCACCAGCCGGTTTCGATTCGTTCGGGCCCCCAGTGACGAGTGATCGTGTGAACGACTCCCGCCAGTCGGATTCGTTGCGGCAATTGACGGGTTGTCACGGTTTTTTGAAAACCGTTCATTGGGAAAGCGACAGAAAGTGGTATCGGGTCTGGGAGTAAGGAAAGAGGGCGACGCATGGCATCGTCTGTTGATGGTAAACGCAACGTGGAATCACTGGGCGATGGTTGATAGGACGAACGTTTCCCTTTTGCGGAACGCTTGTCGTTGATCCGTTTCGTGGTCAGTAGCGATTGTTTGGCGCCAGCGAGTGGTTCGATTCGATAGGCGTTTTCCGGCAACGGATCTTCAAGCAACTTCACACGCACAACTGATTCGCATCCTAAGCGTCCACTAAGTGAATCGACCAAGCGACTGATCGATGATCCACTGAGTTGATGGGTGGATGGGTCATGACTGAAGAGTGCTTTTTGGGCGGTTCGTAACGGACCAGAGAGTGGTACAGAAATCGCTAACCGGGTTGCATCGGATGCTAAGCGGATGTTTTCTAGGCGATGGATGAGTAGACTACTGATATGATCCTCATCGACTGTCGGCGCAAACAAACCGATTTCTAGAAACAGTGGCGGGGGGTCCGAAAGGTCCAGGCGGCATGTCACCCGTATTGCCCCACGCTGACGTGCTGCCAACCCCGTCCTGATCTTTTCAACAAGGCGACGAATTCGATCGGCCAAGATCGCTTGGTCACTGGTTGGGTATTCCAAATCCAATACTGCCTGATCATTGACTGGTGCAGATTCGACTGACAAAGGTTCTTCTCGTTCACCCGACGCTTGTTCCATTCGTTGAACGAGATGACGACCCAAACGTGCAGCTAAGCCGTCTCTCGGCAATTGAAACAGTTCGCCTGCTCGTTCGATGCCAAGTCGTGTGAGCGTTTGGGCGGTGGGAACATCGATTCGCAATGACTCAATGGGTAGATCGTTGAGAACTGATTTCGCGGAACCTGGTGGAATGCACCATTGGTTCGGCGCGACAGAGGCATGATCTTTGGTCCCGAAGTGCGCCATTGCCCAAGCTGATCCAACGGAATCCGCGGTGGCGATACGCGCGTAAAAACCCATCCGTTTGAGCAAGCGGTGAGTTGCGGCCAATAGTCCTTGTTCGTTTTCAAACAGATGTGTGACACCGCTCACGTCACCGATCAACGATTCGCGTTGATGTCTTGGAAAACCGGCCCAGGGTTTCTCGTCGATCGTCTCGGTTTCTACGAGAGGCGTGATCTGTTGTTGGACCTCCCAGGCAATTTTTCGAAGCGCTTCATCATCGCGGTCGCAATCATGTCGAATCAGCCGAGGTTGGGCGTCGGAGCCGAGCCCCATCTCGGCGGCTTGTGCGATCGGCATGGAAACGTTGACACCTGCAGCGCGCGCGCGACGACAGCACGCAGCAACCAATCGGCCCCGCCGCGGGTCTTCATGCCACAGAACAATCGGTCGCTCGGTCGCGTCAGGCTCGCCGGCGAGTTGTTCGGCGTGAACTCTTTGGATGGGCCAGTTCGGCAGCCAAAGGCAAAACAGGCGTTTCATCGGGAGTTGCTGGTGCGTCTGGAGTTACTGTTAGATCTGGGGTTGGCAAGGCAGGCATCGGAATCGAACGCAGGCGTGCTTGATCGTCCATGCTGACCAGAGTCTGTTGCCCCAATTGGCCACCGCGGCAACGATCCAAAGTGACTTGCATCAGTCGGTCACTCTGTGCGGGAAAGGTTTCACTGACTGCCGACATCTGTTCCCGTGATCCGCTGGCAACGTGGAAGCGAACTTCGGCAAAGCTGGGGCGTCCACGCACTGCAGCAGGACGGACAAACAGGCCGGGTGTTTGACCCATTTCCGCGGCCAACTGAAACCGACGAGCATCTCGATCATCCAGGCCCGATCCCACTTCAGCCCACACCGCCGCAACGGCAGGGCAACGCAATGCTTGGTCGACCGCCCAAACCAAATCAGCCTGCCCCTTGGGGCGAACCCAAATCAAGCGTCTCATCGAGATGCCTAACGCCTTGGCCGCCGGTGGGTAAAAGTTGGCGCGGTTTCCGTTGACGGTGTTACTGACTACGACGAGCGGTCCACTTTCATTCTGAAGCAATCGGATCTTTGCCGTGATCAACGCTAAACTGGCGGCGCCACAACTATCACCGCTCGCCACCCACTCTGTAATCGCATCGGTACGTAAACCACCCCGTGGCAGCCATTGGTCGATTGACTGGCAACCGGTTGAGAGAGTATCGCTAGAATCGTTGCGATGACTTCCTGCCGATTCCAATTGAGCCCGCAGGCGTTTGAGTGTTTCCACTTTGGAATCGGTTTTGAGAGCGACTTGTTCTGGCGACGCAGGCGGCAGGGCGACGCGTCGTGACATGACTGATTGTTTGCCAATCCGTGTTTTATCAGTGCGTGTTTTATCAGTGCGTGTTTTATCAGTGCGTGTTTTATCAGTGCGTGTTTTATCAGTGCGTGTTTTATCAGTGCGTGTCTTTTTGGCTCGCGTCTTTTCAGTTCGCGAGTTGGAAACCGGCACATCGGGAACACTCGGCGGCAGAGTTGCCGTCCCGGAAAGTGGTGCCGCACGTTGGCTCAATCGGGACGCAATCGGTGGCTTTGCGGTCAGTTGCGGGGGATCGAGAAACCCAAAGGTTTGCTGAATCACGCCTTCCTTGGAATCTTGTTCTCTCGACGACACTCTTGTCATCATCTCTCTCGGTGTGTAGGAAGGTTTTTCACGAGCATCTCCTATGCTAGCAAGGCAATGAACGCTTGTACATCATTTTGAGTCGGCAACTGTCGGAGGCGACATGCAGAAAATTCGCTGGATCCTGCTGATCCTCGCCATCCTGGCTGCGTTGACGGTGACACTTCAGAACACCACGGCGGTGTCGGTGCGATTGCTTTGGATCGATCTGAGCATGTCGCTCTCCATCCTGCTCGCCTGCACGACCGCGATCGGATTCCTGGCCGGTGCCCTGACGACGGCTTTGATGCTGCTTCGGCGTGGAGGCGAAAAAAAGGCCTCTAAACCAGACAAAATCGCCAAGGAAAGCGGCACCTAGGCTGCTGCCCTTTGCCGTTCTTGCTCTGGTCCTTCGTGTTCTGGTCCTGTCCCGCTTTCACCGGAAAAACGGAAATGGGTGAAGAAGCACAGGGAATTAGGCTCGTTGTGCCCGTCGAGCTCGGCGTTTCGCCATCAACTCGTATCGCAGTAGCACCAAACGAGCCAAATCCCCCATGCGATGCAGCCCATCCTCGGTTTGCTTGGCAGACGATTCGATTTGAGCCTCTTCGATGGAATCCACCGCAGAGTCCATGACGGAGGTCGAATCCAACACAGCCGGGGAAGCTGAGGCAGTGACCACAGGGGCCGAGAACAGCGGGGCGGCCGGTGCATCGAAAAGCATCATTTGAGTCATGGGTCGTCTCCTTCAAAGAACCGAGTGACTGATGCACGGATTCTTTTCTGACGCCATGACACGTCTGGTCAGCACCCAGAGAAAACTTCCCCAGCAATTTCAATCCGTGAATTCAATCCGTGATTTCAATCCGTGATTCCAATTGGAAGCCCGGGACCGAAAAGCCAGAAAAAACGGTTCGCGAACCCAAATCACTCTCCCTCGGAAGATTCCACCTCACCCTTCGAAATTCCCCCTTCAACAGCCCTCCCAATCTCCCCATCTGAACCCACCCCGCCTGCGGGTGTCTTTGACGGTGCTATCCAACCTATAATGGAGAGAGATGCTACGGTGCCCGACCGGCACTCACTCTTAAGGAGACCCCTTCTCGATCGTGCGTGAACCATATCAAGTCCAGGATGATTCGCCTGAGCGAAGCGTCCTGGCACGCCTAATCTTGCCGGAGAATCATGTCCCGGCGGATCCACTGGAAGAATTGCATGGATTGGCGACCACGGCAGGAACCGAAGTGGTTGACGAGCTGGTCCAGCGAAGAAGCACGCCAGACCATTCCACTTATCTCGGGAAGGGAAAAGTCGAAGAGCTCCGCGTGATGGTCAATCGTCACGAAGCGGACGTTGTTATCTTCGACAATGATCTGTCGCCGGCCCAGGTGCGGAATCTTGAAAAAGCCACCAAGGCAAAAGTGCTTGATCGCACCGAGTTGATCCTCGATATCTTTGCCGCGGGCGCGCGAACGCATGAAGCGCGGTTAGCGGTCGAATTGGCTCAGCTTGAGTATTCTCTTCCCCGCTTAAAACGAATGTGGACTCACTTGTCTCGGCAAGCCATGGGAGTCGGCATGCGTGGTCCAGGTGAAAAGCAACTCGAAGTTGATCGTCGCTTAGCGCAAAAACGCATTCACGATCTGAAGCAAGAGTTGTCAAAAGTGGAGAAGCGTCGCGAGCGTCAAGTCACGGCTCGTAAGAACGCGCCCACCGTTTCGCTTGTTGGATACACCAATGCTGGAAAGAGCACGTTGATGAATGCTCTGACAGAAGCGGACGTGATGGCGGAAGACAAGCTGTTTGCCACGCTGGATACTCGCACGCGTCGTTGGCAGTTGTCTGGATGGGGAACCGTGCTGCTCAGCGATACGGTCGGCTTCATCCGGGACTTACCGCACTCGTTGGTTGCCAGTTTCAAATCGACGCTTGAAGAAACACGACAGGCGGACTTGCTGCTGCACGTCGCCGATGCCAGCAGCCCTACCGTGTTTGATCAAATCAGCGCGGTCTACAACGTGCTCACCGAACTCGGGATCGAGGAAAAAGACTCGCTGTTAGTGCTCAATAAGATCGACAACATCCAAAACCCACTCGTGCTGAATCGTGTTCTTGATCGCTATCCCAATGCGATCCCCGTCAGTGCACGAAGCCGCAAGGGTTTGACTGCTTTGGTCGAAGGCGTCGGCGACGCACTCGGGCGTGAGTTTCTGGACATTGAAGTGGATGTCGATCCATCGGACGGCCGATTGCTGGCTTACTTGTCGGCGAAAGGTGAGGTACTGTCCCAAGACTACGGTGAGACTGTGATCACGGTACATGTTCGAATGCCTGTCGGCGCAATGGGGCAAGTCGAACGGTCGGCGGTTGCCATCCGACCAGCAGACAGTCCGCTCGAGCCTAGCGAATCCAATAGTGAAGTCGCGTAATCGGATTGGGTAGTCGTTGATGCGTTTCGATCCCACGGATGCGGTCTGTATTGTGACCGGGGCAAGCAGTGGAATTGGGTGTGCACTGGCCAAAAAACTGCTCGACCGACGAGCTCACGTCGTTGCCGTCGCACGCCGTGGAGATCGGCTGGATCAAATCGCGACACAACATCCCGATCGGTTGATCAAAGTCGTCGGCGATGTCACGGAGGCCGAGACTCAAGAACGGATCGTTCGTGCAGCGACAAGTATCCGAGAGGGCGCCGTTGATCTCTTGGTTAACAACGCAGGGATCGGAGCGATCGGCCCTTTCATCGATGCATCGCCCGAACGCATGCGAATGATCATGGAAGTCAACTTCTTTGCGCCGGTCGAGTTGACGCGCCGTTTGATCTCCGCGCTTGAGCTTGGTCGTGCACCGGTTGTCTGCAACATAAGCAGCGTGCTGGGACACCGATCCGTCCCAGACAAGAGTGAATACTGCGCCAGCAAGTTTGCCATGCATGGCTGGAGCGATTCATTGCGAGCGGAATTGGCCGAACGTGGCATTCAAGTCACTTTGGTTAGTCCAAGCACAACACGCAGCGACTTTTTTGACTCGCTGATCGATACGAAGCCCGGTCAGAAGTCAAAAACTGTCGGCAGTTGGCCGGCTGATCGTGTCGCCGCCGCGGCCCTCTCTGCCATCGAAAAACGCAAGGATGAAATCATCTGTTCGTTGCCCGGCAAGTTGTTTGTTTGGGCAGACCGACTCTGCCCACCCATCATGAACCGCTTGCTTCGAAGTCAATCGAGTGCAACCGGTGACGCTTCGGTCCACGATGCTTAACGCTTGAAACCCTTAAGAATTCCAAAAGCGTTTTCCGTTTCATCCCTTCTGAATTTATGCCTTCGATCAACGTTCTCTACGAAGACAATCATCTGCTGGTGGTGAATAAGTCAGCGGGGGTAGCGACGATGGGAGCAGAACCTGGGCTGGAAACGATCCATTCGATGGCTTGCGAGTACTTAAAGCGAAAGTACAACAAGCCCGGAAACGTCTTCGTGGGTGTGGTCAGTCGACTCGACACGATGACAAGCGGCGTGTTGGTGCTAGCGCGAACCAGCAAAGCAGCGTCGCGTCTGTCGGACCAATTCGCTGGGCGAGGCCAGTGGAAGACACGAAAAATGTATCTGGCGGCTGTCAAAGGTTCGATTCGTCCGGCTCGTGGGGAATGGTTGGATTGGGTTTACAAAGACGATGCGGCACACCGCATGCGACTGACAGAAGCGTCGACCGAAGGAGCGCGTGAGGCACAACTGCGTTACCAAACGGTGGCGGAATCGGAATCCGGTACACTGCTGGCGATCGAGTTGATTACTGGTCGGAAACATCAGATTCGCGTGCAGTCTTCGGACCGTGGCCATGCCATTTTGGGTGATCGGAAATATGGCAGCCGCGTTCCGTTTCCAGAGGGGATTGCCTTGCACAGCTGGCAGCTCGTCATCCATCACCCGACCAAACGTGTCCCGATGCGATTTCATGTTGATCCACCACCGTCTTGGCAACACGCGTCGCTTCCGAAGATTGATCCGTATCGACAGCGTCTCCTAAAAGACTTTCAATTTGACGACGAGTCTCTTGAAACGAACTGACAAATCAGCTTCCGATGATCCATTCGAGATCTCATTTCTTCCGAAACGCATCGTTTCTGGAGGCCAAACCGGTGTCGATCGTGCGGGATTAGATGTCGCCATTGCACTCGGTCTCGACCACGGTGGATGGTGTCCAGCGGGTCGGTTAGCGGAGGATGGAAGCGTCCCAAGTCGTTACGAGTTGCGTGAAACAGAATCGAGCGACTATCCAGCTCGAACCAAACAAAACGTGATTGATAGCGATGCCACCTTGATCCTCTTTGAACAGGAATTGAAAGGCGGAACACGTCTGACCAAACGATTCTGCCGTGAGTTAGAAAAGACGCATCGGGTGGCGGAAATCAACCCGGAGTCAATCTCGGGCGTTAAGCAATGGTTCATCGAACAGCAGCCCGAAATCCTCAATATCGCGGGCCCCAGGGAAAGCACGTATCCAGGAATCTACGACCGAGCGTTTGAGTATCTGTTAAAAGCATTCACCAAGTAGGGCATGCTTTGCATGCCGTGTGCTGTGTTCGCTCGGCGGAGCGATCGGCTACCAATCGTCATGCAGAGCATGACCTACGGAGGGCGATCGTTGTGCGGAGTATGACCTTCGCTCACAGAAGATTGTGAAGCTGCCTGTTAATCCGGGCGTCAGGCGCTGTCCACACAACCTGACCGGTCGCTGAGAATCCGCCAGACTTTCCTGATTGAGTTAGCAAGCCTCGTCGTCAATCTCGCCGATACCTTTGCTGTTTCCCCGATCGATCCATCTTTTCCAGCACACAGCCCAACGGATTGGAACACGGATCGGCTGACCGGAAACCCCGCCTCACCTCCATCGCTCGCCAAGGTCGGCGCAACCGGAAAGAGTTGCCCTCACAGCGATGCGTCTCCGTCGGCACCAGGAGTAATTCCGACCCATGAACGCTTTCTTGATCCCGTTGCGTCGTGTCTGCTTGTTGATCGTTGTCGTCCTCTCTCCTTCCTGCGTTTCGTCGGTCGTCTCGGCCGATCAGCATTGCTTCCTCACCGAGGGGTGCTGCTTGTTGCGATACGATCTTGGAGAGACGGCTTCCGATTCTTTTGAGCCGGACCCTTGCACAGCAGACTCTTTTGACCCATCGACCGACGAACTTTGTGGTTGGGTTGGTACGTCCGCTCACGATTCGATTGCTTGCCTTACCGTTCTAGAAGAAGTTACGCCAACAACACTGTCGGCCGCTCGTCACGACGATGAGCCGGTTTCGGCATCGGATACCGCGGGCGATTCGCCAATTATGCAGGGGGCAGCGATTGCACTCGCTTCTGTTGGGATTTCTGTGGAACAGTTGCTCGAACCGCTCGCCTTAGCAACACCCTATCTGGACAACTCACTCAGTAACCTGCGTGATTACCAGCGATGGATCACCGACGTGATGAAGGATGCCGAACGTGAGCGACAAGCGGGGATCGAGACGGCATTGGACGCCATCTTGCTGGAAGAGCAGCTAGCGCGGATCGCCTATGACGAGCCCGTCGATATCGATGGCTATGGTCACAGCGTTATCGTGGATGACTACCCCATCACCGAACAGCGCATTCCGCCGGGGGAAACAGGTATCGAAGTACTGCCACTGAATCGGCTTGTGGGAAGTTCTCCGATCATCGTAACAATCGAAGAGGTTAGCGATTCCTACGAGTTATCTCCACGAAATTTGAAGCTGTGGAGTGTCTTGCCGGCTTCAACGCATCCATTTTGCATTCGCGCAGAATCCGACTCCTGGGATCCGGTCGCAATGTGGAGTGCCTTCGATGAGCGATTGGAAAAAACGGTTCCGATGATGGCACAGCAGCAGAGGGTGCAAGTTGCGAAAGCTGCCGATGTATCGATGGAGGAGTTTACGGGGTACGACATTTCCGCTGATTGCCTACTCGCATCCTGGGTATGGACGGCCGAGTGTTTTGTCATGGATCATCAAACAAAGCTGTCGACGATCACACCGAATAACACTGGACGGACCATCGCAAGAGTCTCAAAACGACAAGAACAACTTGTGGAACAATGGACCAATGCACTCGTTCGTCGCTGGAATTTCAATGAAGAAGTGGAAGAACCGGTGATCATCGATTTCGGTTTAGAGGCGAGCCCTGCCGGCGCAGCATTACTGACGCGAGCCGGCGCGATCGTTGCCGAATCGGTGATTGAGATCGCAGCCGTAAAGTGCAATCTGAAATAGCGTGCCCAATCTGTTGAGGCATAACCTCATTTTCTCAGGAATGAAACGCAGAGCACGCAAGTCGCAAAGAAACTCTTTGCGACTCGGCGAGCTCTGCGTTTATTTGATTGCGAGCTACTTTTTACGAGCACTCGATTTCTTTTTGGTGGCCGCGTCTCGCATCGCGGCGAGTTCTTTACGTTGAGTCGTACTCAAAACCTTCTCCATCGCTTCGAGTTGTTCCATTTCTAGCTCAGCGAGTTCTTCTTCGAGTTCCGTGATCTGTTTTCGGTACTTGGCCTGGATCTGGTAGATCTCTTCTCGCTGTTCATCATCGACGAGTGAAGCGAAGTATCGCGGTAAGCGACCTCCAACGGATTCCTGTTTCTCCGTTTCGGACTTGCTCGACTTGCCGCTGGCGGACTTCTTCTCCGCGGCACCACCGACGATGCAGACCGCGGCTAAGAGCAAAGCAAAGGAAACGCGGGCGTACGTAGATGTCATGACACTGACTCCCTGATTTCGAGAACACGACCGCCGGGCAGCCGGCCAACGGATGCCCCAATCCAATTCCGCGGCCGAATAGTGTATGTGTGTACACTATTTCGTGTGAGAGTCAAGCAGCGGAACGCACAATTCACCCTTCTTCCAAAGAGAGAAGGGCAACGGTTCGGTGAGGTGCCATGGAAAGACGAACTCGTGGCTGGGAAGGTAACCCGAAACGTGAGCGTGCGAACGGTCACTCGCTGAAACGTCGGATTACCAGAAGCTGGGCGTCGCCGTTGCCCGTATTACTTCATCCCTTACTGGTCGGTGTAGACCTTGCTGCTCTCTTCTTTGGTCACAGGAACCGTGTTTTGATCGCTGACCACGACGGCTTTGACCAAGTGCGTTCCTGGACCCGTTCCGCGAAGGCGAAGCTTGTAACTGAGCTCTTCGCCTGGGGCGAGACTTGCTCGCGGTTGGAACGCGATCAATCCACGACCGTCCGTTCCCGCTTCACTGTCAGCCGAGATCAACTCCAGACCTTGAGGGAGCTGCAATTGGACGCGGATGTTTGTATCCGGTTTGGATCCTTTGTTCGTCACACGTACTTGATAGACCGTTTCCGCACCGACTTCGATGGGTCCACCCGGATTGGTGATTTCAAAATTCAGCTCGGCAAATCCTTCTACCGACATTTTGCGTTCACTGTGAGCAGTGACGCCCAAGTCAGCTCGTGCATCGATGACGATCGCTTGCTCACCTTCTTCAACTGGCAAGAGGGTCAACGGCACGGAACCGGATTGGCCTGCGGGCAGCTGAGCTAGGGACCAGAAGACGGCGTGACGGGACGGATCGTATTGTCCTTCGAAGTCCGTGCTCACAAAGGTAAATCCGCGTGCCAACTGCACCGACAATTCGACATTCGTTGCGTCCGCAGTTCCGGCGTTTGCAACATCAAGCTGATAGGTTGTTTGACGTTCGAGGTAACGCTTG
Source organism: Planctomycetota bacterium (assembly GCA_039179795.1). GTDB lineage: Bacteria > Planctomycetota > Planctomycetia > Pirellulales > Pirellulaceae > Rubripirellula. The sequence goes on from JBCDEM010000006.1 coordinate 124,693, forward strand.
TTCGGACCTTTCAATTCAACGCGAAGGTCCGGTGCGACCACTTGTACCGACACCGTATGTTCAGCTGCCAGACCATCGTCGCCGCTCAAGCGAATCGTATTCTGAATGACTCCCGGTGCGACAGCTCGAAGCCTCAATACTTGCTTTCGAATCTCACCTGGAGCGAGATTTCCGAGAGCATTATCGAGTTTGCGACCTTTGGGATGATCCAATCCTTCTGGAACATCTTCTTGAAGCACAACACCAGTCGCTTCGCCGCTTCCCGGGTTGGAAACTTCCAATTCAATTTCGAGTTGTTGGCCGATCAAGACCGTTTCGGGGGCTCGCTGCGAGACTCGCAATTCGGGTCGAGTCGCAACGGTGCGAACCGAGGCGGCCGCTTCAAAGCTGACCCGGGCAACACTTCCCAATTCGCCTTCTTGCTCCGGAACCAACTGCATTGTCAGTGTTCGTTCGTCGCCAGCGGGCATCGCACCGAGCTGCCAAACGAGCAGTCCGCCTTGTTGCACGGGATTAGGCGAAGCGTCGACAAGTCGCATGCCGGCAGGAATTCGATCGTGGACTTGAACGTTCAGTGCTTCGACGGATCCGACGTTTTGCACTTGGATCACGAACGCTGCGGGCTTACCCACCTTCACCTCTGCGGGAGCTCGCTTCTGGATAATCACGCTTGGGGTTTGTGCCCCTTCGAGACGACGTTCGCCAGGAGCGTCAAACGTTGCATCTGGTTGGATGGGAAGAGCACCAGAGGGCTGTTGCATAGGTTGCGGATAGCCAGGGCTCGATTGAGCGTATCCAGGATTTGATTGGATATCTTGTGTCTGCGGATATCCTTGGTTTCCTTGGATGTTCTGCATGCTCGGGTCCGCTGCATAGCCGGGGTCTGAATGACTCGGCAAACTGGCGATTCGTGCTTGCGGTGCGTTAGGTGTGCCCGTTGCTCGATAGTCACCGGCTTGATAGTCACCCTGGGAACCGACTGCTGCGTTGGTCGTCGGTGCTGGGGTGGGGTCACTGAACGTGACATTGCCCATGACGGATTGACCAGCCTCAGGAAAGTTGGGCGGGTTCGGTGTCGCCGATGGCGTGGCCGCGTTCGTTTGATCAAATGTTTGAACGGATTGACCAAAGGATGGATCCTGCTGAGCAAGACCAGGCATGGCCGGTGCTTCCGTTGTCACGCCTGAACGCAAAGCGTTAACTCCGGCCTGGTCAGAACGAAGAGAGTTTGCTGGCTCGCCGGCGCCGACAACAGCACTTCCAGCGTCAAGAACATCTTCGGCAACCGCACCCGCGAAAGCACCCGCTGCTGCACCCGTTATCGCTGCCGCGCCAATCGATGCGTTATTCGTTCCGGCGTTCGGTTGTTCGAACTCGGGACCCGTCGATAAATATTGAACGTCGTCTTCGGCGTAGAACTGCATGTCAGGTGACGTTTGAAGTTGTGCGTTTGGCAAACCCGAACCAGCACCTTGGTCGCCAGCCAGATCGGTCGCTGGTCCCAAGTTTGCAGATGGACCGGCGTTGAAACTCGGTGCTCCCAGACCGGGTCCCGTTTGAACAGCGGGACCTGCGTCGACCGAAGGACCTAAGTCAACGGGCAGGTCCATCGCCGGTGACTCTCCACCGACGGCCACGGGAGCTCCCATCGTGGTAGCCGCCGGTGTCGGTGAGACATCTGAGCCGGGAAAGGTCATTGAGGGAGCCGAACTGTCGGTCGCCGGAGCTGAGCCGTCCGTGTTGTTAGGCAAAGTCCAATCGGGAGTTTCAACGCTTGGCGGGTCTGCCGCAGGTTCCCCAAGCGAAGCCGGCAACTCCATACCCGTGTCGACGGGTTCGGTGTGCTGGACAAGCTGCACAGATCCGTCGGAATCACCGAGTGTCGCATTGGAAAATGCACCATCGGATTCAGGCTGACGTGAGCTTTGAAAGGCATCGGCAGCCATCGAGGCCAGCGATGGCGGAGCATCTTGCAGCTCGGATACGGGCACTTGCCCTTCGATGGGTGTAACCGGTTGGCCGAGGGATGGCAGGTCGCTGGACCAGGATTCCGATTGATCCTGACGGTCTTTCTGTGCCAAAGCCGCGGCATAAACACCCGACAAAATGGTGGCGCCACCAATGGCAAGACGAACGCCTAACGATTTCCCGAACGATTTCATGGGTCGCATTCCTTTGCGAGAACTCAAGACGAGTGTGTCGTTAGCAAATCCGCCGTCAGCCTGAAAAGGGCAAAGTCTGTTTCCCGGCACTTTCGGGTTGTAGATAGGCCGACCCGTGTCGGATTTTGTCGCTCGCGCTACGATCGGCGGAGCGATCGGCGACTCTGCTTCGGAATGATGGGCTCGCGCTACGATCGGCGGAGCGATCGGCGACTATGCCTCGTAATGATGGGCTCGCGCTACGATCGGCGGAGCGATCGGCGACTCTGCCTCGGAATGATGGGCTCGCGCTACGATCGGCGGCCACGCGTTGTGCGGCGCGCCCGTCGGCAGGTCAAACTCCTCTATACTGAACGGCATGATTAACGAATTGACCTATTACACCGATGTCCTCTCGATCATCGGCGATGTGCTTCGCGTGAGTGCGTCGGATGTTGGGTTGGGCGATTTGGCGATCATTGAGAACTTTGACGGTGAGCGTTCGCTGGCACAGGTTGTTGAGATTCGGCGGGATGAGGTTTCCCTGCAAGTCTTTACCGGAGGAAAAGGAATCTCCAGCGACGCTCGTGTGCGTTTTCTTGGGCACGGGTCACAAGTCACTTGTTCGGACAATATTCTCGGTCGCGTCTTTGATGGCAGTGGAACTCCCATCGATGGCGGTCCGGCTCTCAAGCAAGATCCGGTCGTCGAAATAGGCGGCCCGTCGGTGAATCCCGTTCGACGCATCGTTCCCAAGCGAATGATCGAGACCGGGATCCCGATGATCGATGTCTTTAACAGTCTGGTTGAAAGTCAGAAGATTCCGATCTTTTCCGTCGCTGGCGAGCTTTACAACCCCTTGCTCGCGCGGATCGGGATCCAAGCGGATGCCGAGATCGTTGTCTTCGGTGGCATGGGGTTGATCTTTGACGACTACCATTTCTTCCGAACCACGTTTGAAGAAGAAGGTGTCTTTCCGCGTACGGTGATGTTTGTCAATCAAGCGTCTGATCCGATTGTCGAACGGATGCTCGTACCCGATTTGGCGTTGAAAGTAGCCGAACGGTTTGCTGTCGAGGAAAACAAGCGCGTACTCGTGTTGTTGACTGATATGACTGCCTACGCGGACGCCTTAAAAGAAGTGGGCGTCTCCATGGAACGTGTTCCGGCCACGCGTGGTTATATGGGTGACCTCTACAGTCAGTTGGCCGTTCGATATGAACGCGCTTGCGACTTTGACGGGGCTGGCAGCGTGACGATCCTGACCGTCACCACGATGCCCGGCGACGATGTCACGCATCCCGTCCCTGACAATACGGGTTACATCACCGAAGGCCAGTTTTATCTGCACGATGGAGTTTTGGATCCGTTTGGTTCACTCTCACGACTCAAGCAGCAAGTCGTCGGTAAAACGACACGTGAAGATCATGGTCAATTGATGAACACCATGATTCGACTCTATTCGGGTGCCAAAGACGCTCAGCAAAAACAGGCGATGGCGTTTGACCTTTCCGAATTCGACCACAAGCTCTTGCGGTTTGGGGGATTTTTTCGTGACCGGTTCATGGACGTCAATGTTTCGATGCCATTCTCAGAAGCTCTCGACATGGGTTGGAGAACATTGGCCGAGTGCTTCGAGCCTGACGAATTGCTAATGAAAGAAGAGCTGATCGAAAAGTATTACTCACGTGATTAGCCATCCAGATGCGGCTTTCCCTCAACAAGAATTCTTTGAAACGCGAACGCGATCATCTGACGATGTATCAGCGTTTCTTGCCGTCACTCGATCTTAAGCGGCAGCAACTCCTCACGGCTCACAAAGCTGCTCAGCAGGCTCACGCAGAGCTGGAGTCCCGAGCCGACCAGCAGCAACAGTCTTTGGAACGCGTCTTGCCTCTATTGGGTAGCTCGACCGTCGATCTCGAACAGCTTAAACAGCTCGTCAAGGTTCGCGACGTCTCCATCGAAACCGAGAACATCGTCGGCGCCTACGTTCCTCGATTGCATTCGATGGAAATCGATCAAGCGTCCTATTCACGGTTGACCCTTCCGTTTTGGGTGGACCAATTGATGGTCAGCCTCGAACAGACGATTCGTTTGAACGTTGAATTGCAGATCAGTCACGAACGGGTTCGCGTCCTCGCGGCCGCGGCTCGCAAAATCACGCAGCGCGTCAATTTGTTTGAGAAAGTGTTGATACCGCAAGCGCACGCGAATATTCGTCGCATCGGGATTGCTTTGTCTGATCAAGAACGGGCGTCCGTTGTGCGATCAAAGTTGGCGAAGAAAAAGCAAAAACAATCGGAATACTAACGGCTTCAATCGATGGCCATTGTTGAACTTCAAAAGCTGATCCTCTGCGGAACGCGCGGCCAACAGCCAAGCGTGCTGGAGCAATTGCAGCAGCTCGGTTGCGTTCACTTGGTGCCGTTTCAAGCTCCTGAGGAACTAACACGGCCGATCGTACAGCGGAGAGCCAAAGATGCGTATCGTTATTTGATGCGGTCGCCGATTAAGCGACGGCCAACAACCGATCGTTCCAAGTTTGATCGTGACCAGTTGATCGACGAATTGCTGCAGATTCGTGATCGCCGTGCAGCACTCTCGGAGGAGCAAGACAACCTCACGCAGGCGGTTGAGACGCTGCTGCCGTGGGGTGAATTCCAAATGCCGCCCAGCGATTTGATTCGGCCGTTTCGGTTGCATTTCTATCAAGTGCCGCTGCGGGACCTAAAAGAGATCCCAGCCGACGTCGTTTACGAAGTTGTCAATCAGGATGGCCGTTTTGCGTATGTGATTGTGATCGCGGAAGAGCCACCGGAGTCGTTTGTCGGCGATCGAGTTGAACTGGATTTGGGGCCGCTTTCCGAGCTACTGCAGCGTTTGGAAGAAATAGAAGAGGAACTCGAGGAGCTGCATTGGCGACGAACGTCACTGACACGATGGCGTTCCCTATTGGAACTTGATCTTGATGCAGCCGATGATCAGTCGGCCAAAGAGATCGCTGCCAATGGACTCCAGTCAGATGAAGAAGTCTTTGCGTTGCGAGGATGGATGCCAGCCGTCGCGCGAGCGGATATCGAACAGCTTGCGCGCGAAAACCGTCTCGCTCTCATCGTATCGGATCCCGGCGAGACGGAATCGCCACCGACGTTGCTCGAAAATCCTGAACGCGTCGCGGGTGCGGAGCCATGTGTCACGTTCTACATCACGCCCGGCTATCACACTTGGGATCCAACGACGATCGTCTTTTTCTCGTTCAGTCTGTTTTTCGCGATGATTATCGCGGATGCTGGTTACGGGTTGCTGTTTGCCGCTGTACTCGGAATTGGTTGGCGGAAATTTGATGCGATCAAAGGGGGCAAACGAATTCGAAATCTGATCGTTGGAATCATTTCGGCGACTGTCGTGTATGGCGTTTTGGTCGGTAGCTACTTTGGTGTTGGACCGAGCCCGGGTTCATTTCTGGATATGATTCGTATCCGAATCGATGGCCAACCGATGATGGAGAATCAAGAAGCGATGATGGCGATCACGGTCGCGATCGGCGTTGCGCATTTGGCCCTAGCAAACTTCATTACTGCCTATCGCAAGCGAAATCAGCTTCGAGCCTTGGGGCATGTTGGATGGGCCATGCTGATGATTGGCGGATTCTTGTTCGGGGCTGGTAAGTTTCTTGACGTCAGCGTTCTAACAAGTCTTGGTGCCGCTGCGGCAATCATTGGTGGAATCGGGATCTTGTTCTTCAGCAGCGATCGGCCTTGGCGTGGAGCGACTTTGAAGACACGTGGGATGCGACTGCTGGATGGAGTCATCCAAACAACCAACCTTTCCAAAGCGTTCGGTGATATCCTCAGTTACTTGCGTCTGTTTGCGTTGGGTCTGGCTAGTGCGCAGCTGGCGATCACGTTCAATGGGCTCGCGTCAAGCGTTTATGATCAGGGCGGCATCGGCGTGCTGTTGGCCCTGTTGATCTTGCTCGGAGGACATGCGATCAATCTGGTCCTTGGATTGATGGGAGGCGTGGTGCACGGCCTTCGTTTGAACTGCATCGAGTTTTTTAACTGGGGGCTTAGCCAAGAGGGCTACGCGTTCCAGCCGTTTACCAAGAAGGCGAATCGATAATGGACACTTATGCCTTGATGCTTGGTTGGGCCGGCATTTACGGTCCGACCGCGTTGGGAGCCATCGGCAGTATCATGGGTTGCGCTCGCGCCGGTCAGGCAGCGTGCGGAGCGATGCTTGACGTCGAGAGCGGCTATGGACGTTTCATTGCGTTGTCCGCGCTTCCTTCATCCCAGATCATCTACGGGATCGTCGTGACGTTTTCGTTGAACCGGGAGGTCACCACCGAGACCGCCCCTGGGCTATTCGGCATCGGTATCCTGTGTGGCCTTGCGCTACTAGCGAGTGCTGCATATCAAGGTCTCTGTTGCGCTTCAGCCATCATCGCCACCAAAACAAAGCCAGAAGTGTTCGGTCTTTCAGCGGCACCTGCGGCGATCGTTGAGGGGTTCGCGGTGTTCGCGTTTATCTTCGCGCTCGTGATTGCGGGTGGCGTTCCAACTTCCGCCAGTTAATAAGAACCAGTCGTGGACGATAAGCAAACAAACGACGTATCCGGTGTGCAGCAGCTGATCGATCGACTTCATCAAGAAGGAGTCGATAAGGGGCGCGAGGACGCTGATTCGCTGGTCTCGGAAGCACGGAAAGAAGCTGCGGCGATCCTTGAAAAAGCGAATGCCCAAGCAGCGGAGATCAGAAACGCCGCGCAGGCTGACGCTGAACAGATGAAGGCGAAAGGTGAGGCGGCGGTGCGGACGGCTGGTCGTGACGCAATCTTGAGTTTGACCGAAGAGTTGCGTGCGAGTTTTGAGCGCACGTTGGAGAGGTTTGTGGACGACGCGATGCAGGATCCGGAATTCCTGCGTCAGCTCATTCTTCAGATTGCCGGTGCGGCCCTTCCTGAAAGCCGTGCAGCCGCGTCGGAAAACACTGACAGCGATCTAACGGTGGTGTTGTTGGGTCAAGTCAACGATGACCCGAGTGCGGAATCATCTCAATCATCCGATTCGCTCAATGCTCTGGCACGCTCACTTGCCGGGCAGTCCCTTCGCGATGGATTAACGTTTGAGGTTGTCGATAGCGACGTGCCGGGCGTGCGTGTCCAGGTAGTCGATCAAAAACTCGAAATTGACCTAACGACCGATACGTTGACTCATTTGTTGCTCAAGCACTTATCGCCGCGAGTTCGCGCGATTGTCGGACAGTAATTTTTTAGATAAAGCGTTGTTGCAGCGGAAATGAGATGGCCTACTACACGTTGATCGCGAGCCTTCCGACCTTACCCGCGCATTTTGAAGTGGCGCGAGCGCCGATTTCGGCACCGAGACTACGACAACTGCTTCGCCAACTTACTGACGAAGACCATGAAACTCTTCACCAGCTTCACCATTTCTTTGCTTGGGATCGTCAGGTAATCGATGCCAGCGATGAGGAGATTCAGAAACGGTACGAAGCGTTGATGCAGAACAAGCAATCGGTGATTCGTGAGATTGTTAATCATCGTATCAACGTCCGCACGGTGGTCGCCGGTTTGCGCCGACGGCGCGACGGACTGGGACCTCCGGAAGCCGCAGGCGAATTGGTCGATCAGATAAGCCGTCGTTGGCAGGATCCAACGTTTGGACTTGGAAGACGTTTTCCCTGGATCGAACGCTTCGCCGATCGAATGGTACAGGGTGAAGCTGTCGAGGCGGATCGCGTGCTGTTCGAATTCACGTGGCAGACTTGGTCACGCTTGGCGGCACGGTATAACTTTTCGTTCGAGGCAATTCCGCTGTACGTCGCCCGATGGGAGATCATCGATCGATGGACAAGCCGGGATGAAGACGCCGGTCTCCTACGATTCCAACAACTGACTCGAAATGCGTTGGGAGATTATGCATCGCTCACCTTCTGATTCATCGCAACCCGATCCAACGGCCCCTCAGTTAAACGATTCGGATCCGTCACCGACAGAGTCGGCTGAATTGGAGGTGGAATCAGAGACGTACCCTGCGCGCGTGATTGGTGTTTCTGGAAACATCGTTTCGATTGAATCCGAAGTTGCGCTGATGCGGAACGAAGTCGCCTACATCCACATGGGTACGGGGTCGGCTCGAAAGCATTCGGTAGATGGCCAAACGATCAAACTGAAGTCCGAAGTGCTGCGTGTCTACGGAAAGTGCGCCGACATGCAGGTCTTTGAAGAGACCAATGGTGTGGAGGTCGGTGACCAGGTTCAATTGACGAAGCAAATGCTCTCTGCCGTGCTTGGGCCGGGGCTGTTGGGGACAGTGTTTGACGGACTGCAGAATCCTCTTCACGAACTCGCGAAACAGCATGGTTATTTCCTGCAGCGCGGATCGGATGTTGCACCGCTTTCCTCTGAACCTTTGTGGGATTTTCATCCGTTGTGCAAACCGGGAGACCGCGTTCGTGCCGGCGATACACTTGGGCACGTGCCCGAACGAAACGTGCAGCACAAAATCATGCTTCCCTTCCGATTCGCCGGTGAAGGAGAAGTCGTCTGGGTAGCGCAGGGGAAGTACACCGTCGACCAATGTGTCGCTCGCGTTCGAGATCAGCGAGGCCGCGAGATTGAATTGACGATGAAACAGAATTGGCCGGTTCGGCGAACGTTACCCAGCCATCTGTTCCGCCAGCGATTGTCGACGCGGCTATTCCCATCCGAGCGTTTGACGACGACGTTGCGTTTGATCGATACGTTCTTTCCGATTGCACGCGGAGGCACGGCGTGTGTTCCGGGGCCTTTCGGGGCGGGGAAAACAGTTTTGCAGGGATTGATCGCGCGATACTCGGCGGTCGACATCGTGATCGTCGTTGCCTGCGGTGAGCGGGCAGGTGAAGTCGTTGAAACGGTGACCGAGTTCTCCACCATGGAGGATCCGAACCGCGATGGCGGAAGGTTGATCGACCGTACGGTGATCATTTGCAACACGTCTTCGATGCCGGTCGCAGCGAGAGAAGCTTCGATCTACATGGGTATTACGATCGGCGAGTACTACCGGCAGATGGGGCTGAATGTTTTGTTGATCGCTGACTCAACGTCACGTTGGGCACAAGCCATGCGTGAAACGTCCGGTCGTCTGGAAGAGATTCCCGGCGAAGAAGCTTTCCCGGCCTACTTGGACTCCGCCATCAAAAGTGTGTACGAGCGAGCGGGTGTCGTTCGTACGAATGACGGCAGCAAGGGAAGCCTCACCATGATCGGAACCGTTTCGCCGGCCGGCGGAAATTTTGAGGAACCGGTCACGCAGTCAACACTCGGAGCGGTGAAGTGTTTCTTGGGGTTGTCTTCGGATCGTGCTTACAAACGGTTCTATCCGGCGATCGATCCCTTGTTGTCCTGGTCTCGCTATCTCGATCAGATTGCACCGCAGCTCAATAATGAGCTCGATCCAAACTGGACGAGTTGGGTCAAGCAGATCATCCAATTACTCCATCGTGGTGAAGCGGTTCATCAAATGATGCAGGTGACCGGCGAAGAGGGAGTGACGGTGGAGGATTATCTCGAGTACCAAAACGCCACGCTTGTCGATATGGCTTTCTTGCAGCAGGACGCCTTCGATTCGGTCGACGTCACCGTACCGATTGAGCGACAAGTTGAAAGTTTCAAGTTGATCCGCCGGTTGATCGGTCGCGAATATGCCTTTACCAACAACCAGCAGATACGCGAGTATTTCACGAAGTTGACCGGTCTGTACAAGAACCTGAACTACGCAGAGTGGAATTCCGATCGCTATCACGAATTGATCAAAGAGATCGGGGAATTGGAGCAAAAAGCGATCGCGGGCACGTAGCTATCGTCGCGGATCGCTCATGCGTCTCGATCGTACTCGCACTCAGCCCTGCGGTACTCGTTCTCGTAATCGCCAGGAAAAGACGCAAACCAATCGATGGCATTTTCTGCTAGACGCACTACTACGAGTGTTCTCGTCTGTTTCATGCAGAGCATGACCTACTGGTCCAGTTGACTAATGGGTCATGGCGTAAACGGCTAGGTTGAGTGCCATCTGCCGTCCGTCTTCTGGCGAGACCCCTCGGCCGACATTGCAGCGGTTGTCCATGCTAAAGGCACAACACAATCCGTCTTCACACATGACGCTGACGAGTCGATCGCCGTAGTACAACCCTTCGAAGTGCACATCGACATTGCGGTGCAAACTTCGCACACGTTCGATGCGATAGAACGAGCGATAGATCGGATGATCATAGGGCAGCACTTTTGTTTCCGTCCCTGGGAAGAGACGCGCCATTTCACGTCGCCACGCTCTTGGAAACTCGGGATTCGTGCAGCAACCGGAGACGAACAGAAAGCCACCATGTTCCAGGTACACCTTCAAGCTTTCCAGTTCTGCATCGGCAAGCACAAAGTCGTTGTGGCCGTTCATGAACAGGAAAGGAGTTTCGAACAATTGTGGGTCTGTGAAAGCAATGCGTTCTTCGTCACCGATTCGAATCGTCGATACCTCGGAGACGAGTTTGGCGAGATTTCGACCGACACCGCTGCAGTCGTTCCCGTTGTTGCGACTGTATTTGATCCGGCCCATGAAGAAGGAGGCCGTTGAGTCGGTGATCGGTTCGGAAGGCGATTGTGCCTTGGCGGGCAACAATATGACGGCGATCAACGCAATCAACAGGTACGGACGAATGATCTTTGCCATGTCGATCTCTTTTACAAACATCTGCTTCGAAGGCATCTACAGCTTATCAGATCAAGTTCCATCGCTTCCTGCAAATCCACTCGATTGAAACGCAGGCCAAGAGGAACGCCAGGACCCAGCCGTTTACACCAGCCGGTTGTGCGTATCGCCTCTCCAGCTTCGGCGGTTCTTCCGGCTCCAGAAATGCACTCAGCCACTCCGATGGATCGTCGACGGACTCCGCTTTGATCGCTATCCCTCCGCTAACACCGGCGAATTGACGGAGAACTTCCATGTCTCGTGCGGTTTTTGCAAGTTCAACAACGGCGTCACGCACTTCGATTTCCCGAGTCGCCAGGACCTGTTCACCGGGACCGAACAACGTCGCCGTCAACATGCCAACTGAATCGGCTGCAAACGAAACCGTCGCTTGTTTGCCAATCTGAATCTCGAGCGATTTTTCGAAAACGTTCTTTCGGTCCGCATCTTGCACGACCAATCGGACGCGTCGGCGATCGTTCTCATCTTCTCCGGCGGCAGTTCGATGATCGATATTCAGTTTGACGCGTTCACCGGGCGTGGGTGAAAGATTGGACGTCGTGATCGAGTAGACTTCGCGTCCCGCTTCAGCAAGGTAACGAACGAGCTGTAACCAGAAGCGGTCAAAGTGATCGGGGTTCCCTTCGCGCGATAATCGCCAACGCCAAAGATTCTGCATACAGATCACCGATGCAAATCCATTCCCGTATCGCTGGGACGCCATCACGACGGAACCCGAACGATCCTCAAGCCAAACTTCTGCTCCCGGTTTGACGTCCTCTACGATCGCACGATTTTGGAATTGCGGCAGATCACGCCATGCCAATTCGGTCGTCATTTGTTCGCTGATTTGAAAGACGGGGTGACGCAGAGCGACTTCTGTCGGCTGTATACGAAAGACGGTCTCCAATCCTCGATCGGGAAAGACGCCAAACCGAACCGGTAACAACTGTTCCAGGCGACTCTCGCGCCACGAAGCATTAAACGTCTGCGGTCCACCGATCATCAGGAGCCCACCGCCCAGCTTTCCGCAAAAATCAGCAAGCAGTTGTTGCTGGAAGGGTGTCAGGTCACCCGGTCGCAGATTGGAGAGAACAACGACGCGAAAGTCGCTGAGTTTGTCCAACGTGTTAGGGAAGCCACCCACCAAATCGACATCGTTCTGGACGTTTTCGAAGAACTTGGAAGTACTGGCTGTGCGGCTCAGACCAGACAGCTGGAGGGTTGGATCTTGACTGATCGCAATGTTCGCAAACTTGTAATCCCAGGTGAGTCCGCCTTGAACGTAAAGGATGCGAATCTGCTTCGATTCCACGACGCGAACCAAGGTCGTTGCCTCGGCTTTGGCAATCGTGACCGATTCATCGGCCGGTGGCATCAACCGCACTTCGTAGGAATGGATCGCTTCTTCTTCCACGGAAACTTCAAAGGATTCGGTCCAGACACGCGGTCCGTCGAAACTTTCGATGCGACGTTGCTCAAGTAACTGTCCATCACGCAGCAGCAGTATTTGCATGCTGGGGATCTCTTGGCCGGTGGCGCTCAGCCGAGCCGTCATGCGGAACGACTGCATTGGTTCTACGAGTGATGGCGCTGCAAGATCCTCAAGCGTGACGACGCGGCCGCCAGTTTGACTGCCGAAACCGATTCCGATCATCGGGACCGCGTTGGTTACCAGCGATGCAACCGCGCGAGCGTGATCGTTGGTGTGTGTCACGACGCCGTCTGTCAAAGCGATGGCGACGAGCGGAGGCGGGCTTCGCGTAACGACCGATTCGACGATTGCCTTGCCAAGATTGGTCGAGGAGCCATCTGGCTCTGCGCTTGCAATCTCATCTCCATCTGCCGCAACCACATTTCCGGAAAACAGAACCGGTTCAATCTCTAAGTTGGACTGATCGATCTGCGGCAACAGAACATCGCGAGCGAAATCGACGGCAAGCTGGTAGCGTGTTCGCTCACCTTCACGGACGGACATGCTTTCGCTTCGATCAATCAGCAGAGCAACCGCATTTCGATCATCGTCTTCTTGCTCGGGAGAGGTCCAAACGGGGCGCGCCAACAGAGCGACTAGGCTGAGCAACAGGGCGGTGCGTAAACCGGCGAGCGTCCAAAACCGCGTTGGCGTTAGATCACTCTTTCTCAGTCGTGACGTGTTCCACACCATCACAACCGCCACGATCAGGGAACCGGCCGCGAGTGCCCACGGTATTTGAAAAGCAAACTCTCTCATTCGTAATCGAGATCAATCACTGCTCAGAAAGAGTTTCGAAGTATTTTTGAATCGACTCGCGGTACGCAGGAGGAAAGCGGTTTGGATCGATGCGGGACGTCGATTCGTTCTCCTCCGATTTTGTGCCGTTCAGTGCGAGTTCCTGCTGCAACGATTGAATGTCCTCACGCAATTGCTGCAGTGTTGTCATGTCAACCGACTGCGTTGGATCTTTCAACTGATCACGGAGGCGAACGGCCACGGCTCGCGAATTGTCGTTGTAGCCGTACTGCGATTCGATTCCAGCGATCAGGTTGGCAACGCCGCCACGTTGTAACGATTCACTAGCTTGTGGCGTTAACGAACCGTCATGAGCGCGTCGGGCGGCGGACTCTAGCTGAGACAGTCCTCGTTGGATGGCTTCGCTTCCGCCGGGCCGCAGTGCATCTCCGGTTGAAGGTTGTTGACCTCCTGGCATGCCACCCGTTGGTTGTGAAGCCAAAGATGGGTTGCCGGTGCGATTGGGCGAACCCGGTTGAGGTTTTGTGCCCGGGTTCTTTTCACCCGGACCAGCTCCACCCTGTTCGGATCCACCCTGTTCGGATCCACCCTGTTCGGATCCACCCTGTTCGGATCCACCTGAGAGTTGGCTGAGTGTCGATGCAAGACGCTGGAGCTGTTGTTGCAGTTCGTTGGCCGCCGACGCCGTCGATGTTTCGTCTCTTGCATTCGCCAATCGCTCACTCGCCGCATCGATCTGTTGTTTCTGTTCGGGTAAACCCGGAGATGGCATGGAGCCCGTAGATGGCATGGAGCCCGTAGATGGCATGGAACCCGTAGATGGCATGGAACCCGGAGATGGCATGGAACCCGGAGATGGCATGGAACCCGGAGATGGCTTGGAACCCGGAGATGGCATGGAACCCGGAGATTGCATGGAACCCGTCGGTGGCGCCGCACCGTCAGCTGCTGAACCGTCAGCTGCTGAACCGTCGGGATTGGCGGCAGCAGGCGATTCTGGTTCTTCACTTATCTCTGAAGCTAACTCACAAGCTTTTTCCGCCACGCTTTGACATTGGCCCGCGGTCATTTGCTTCATTGGGTCCGTAACATCTTGCGGCGACGCAGCCATTTCGCCCAAGCGTTGTTGCAGCTGTTCCAACATCTGTTGCAAACTCTGTTGGTCTAAAGTGCTCGCTGACTGTTGCTGCTCATTCAATGCATCGTCGAGATTTTGAATCTGTTCGACTGCGTCTTCCGTTGTGTTAAACGTCTCAGGGCTCTTGGCGTCGAGTGATTGAGCCGAGCGACGCATCGCGGTTTGAGCCTTTTGCGGCAGGTTGCCCGTTGATTCAAATGGGTCTGGGTTCTCTTGAATAGCCGTTTGCAAATCCTGCTGACTGGCCAATTGTTGTCGCGCCAGATCGGAGTAACCATTCATCTCCTCGCGATCTTCGTAAGCTTTTTGTTGGATCGACTGTTGTTGCTCGAGCGCGGCTTGCACCGCTTCACGGGCACGATCGAGTGACTCGTCTCGCTGCTGCATTTGCTGAAGGTCGCTGGCGAGTTGCTGCTGGTCGATTTCCGATCGTCGTTTGCGGGATTCCTCATGTAAGGACTCGACGATCTCGCCAAGCGATGCGTCAATTTTCTCGGCCGCGGCTGAGCGCTCGATCGCGTCCGCCGTGCTTTGAATCGCGTCGCATTGACTCTGGATCTTCTTGACGTTTTGCGCTGACAGCTGCTTGGCCAGTGACGATTCGTCTGCATTGAGCCTTTGCTCGGCGACTCTCTTTTGAAGTTCTTCCATCAGACGATCGGTTTCGTTCGTCGCTGCGGACAGTTCATCTGCATCGACGTTTCGTGGATCTTTCTGGATCTTTTGATAGACCTCCCGATTCGCATTCAGTCGCTGGAGGAGTGATTTACCCTGGGTGAGTTCGTTCGCCATCTGTTGAAGGCTCATGTCACCGGCAAGTTGTCTTAGTTGCTGGGCGGCCTGACGCGCAGAGTCAGGCGAATCGGGCGATTGGTCACGCAAATCGTTCGCGGCTGTTTCCAGCGATCGATCGACTGCTTCGGCGTCGGATGCGAGTGAATCAAACGCATCGGGGAAAGCGCGTTGCAAAGACTGAAACTGTTCGCGGATACTTTCTTGATCGGCGTGAATCGAGTCGAATCGGTCCGCGGGGAGTTCCGTCGTCCTTTCGACGATGCGTTGCTGCTGTGATGAAAGAGCGGCCAATCCTTCGGTGGCGCCGCGAGCCTGTCGTGTTTGGCGATCCAATTGCTGCATCAATCGATTGACGCTCGGATCCGTTGAGGGCGTGCCGTCGGCGAGCTGTGCTTCGATGGCATCACGGGCGGTTGGCTCAAACGAGTGCGGATGATCTTGAATCGCTTGAGCCATTTCGCGACGCGCATCGACAAGTCTCATCAGCGCGTTTTGCTCCGATATACCGGCCGCTTCAAAACGCTGTTCTTCGAGCGCGGTTTCTGCTTCCTGTAGTGCCGATCGCGCGGCCCGAATGGCTCCATCGAACGAATTCGTGTTGACGTCGGTCAGTCGTTGTCGGATTGCTTGCCCGATGGTGTTAGACGACAACGCGATGCGATCTTCCTGTTCCGCAAGTGCTTCGGATCGCTTGCCTGCGTTGGGGCTATCAGGCGTTTGAATTAAGCGATCGGTTTCCGAGATCACTTGTTGCTGTTGTTGAATGAGCTGACTGATGCTCTCCAATTGATCGTATGCCTCGGCCGAAAGCTCATCCAATTCATCACGTGAAGGAATGATTTCGACAAAGTACGATTCCGAATCGAATTGCGTCGTGTCTTCCGCTTGCGCGACAGCTCGATAAACGGCAACGTCCCAATCGTTGAGACCCAGTTTGTGAGGGCTGAGGGTGGGCTGAAAGACGCCGTAACGTGGATCGTCGAGCGGCGGCAAGTCGTGTTTGACATCTTCGCCTTGGTTGATCGACGAAACCCAGTAGATCGAATCCAACGGACGATCGGCTGCGGCCTCGATGAGTAATCCAACGTCTTCATGTTGGGTGAGGCGTAAATTGCGTCCCGGCTGGCTGATTCTGATCTCACCCCATGGTCCGTCCTGTTGGTTTTCCTCGTTAGGGTTGTCGTCTTCAACCAGCTCAGGAATATCAAGTGATGAATCATCGGGCGCTTCTTCCTCAGCGATCGCTTGAGCTTTCCGTTCCGCCAACGCTTCGAACGGTTCGTAGCGACGGTAGAACGAGACGGTCCCGATCAACAGTATCAGCATCAGAAGAAGACTCGTGGCTGAAGTCGCCCACGGGAAGGGGCTTTGTTCGGGAAGTCGGCGAAGCACTCCGGATGCTTGTCGCTCAATCGACTCGCGATACATCGCCGACGACGTTTCAGAAGGCTTTCGTTCTAATTCAATTGCAACATTTAAACGATCCATGAGATCGGGCTGTTTGTTCTCAACGGCGCCCGCTAACCATCCACGATCGAGTCGGCGATCGAGCGTGTTGATCAGAATCGCCAGCCAGACGACGGCGGCGGCTAGGACCGCAACGGCCATCAGCACGAGCGCCAAAGGTTGACTGTTGATCCAGCCAACGTAGACCATCGCACCGATGACAAGGATGGCGAGCAAACTGTACGAGATAACTTTGGCTGTCGTTCTGAGCAAACGCTGCCAGCGCCACGCGCCCGCTGCTTGAGTCAGTCGCTGTTCAAGTGAATGATGAACCACGTTCCATTCCAGTCATTTGAAAAAATCAGAGCTCGTTTTTATCTCAACCAGCCGCTCATTGGTTCCGGCCGATCGCGGCACCGATAACGGATTCGGCGACGAAGGCGGCAACAGCAGCGATGAGGAGATACCACCAGTATGGCTGTTGGAGAGCTTCTGCGTCAGTCAGTGCGATGGCGGAGTCTTCTTCCGTGATTTCGGATGTGTTTTCCGGTTCCGGCAGTGTCCACGCGGCGACGGCTGCTGGCTGCGGTTCGAATCGCAATTCGGATTCTAGCGGTGACGGATTTACGTCCAAGACCGCGTCGAACCGGGGTTCCGTTCCGTATCGAATCCCGTAATTTCCCGGTTTGCCGGGAGCTCGAAATCGTGCTTCCCGATCGTTGATGTCGACCAGCTGTGGTTTTGCGGCTGAATCAACGCTTCCATCGGGATTCAATGATTCGACAGAAATCTGTTCTGCATCCACGCCCGGCGGTAACTCCCACGTCACGGCTTCTCCCGGTTCGAAACTGGCAACGCTAGTCGGTTGACCTCGCAGGTACGTCAATGTCTTGTCGAGAAATGGGATGAAGGTTGGATGGATTGGCCAGTTGGAATCTTTGCGATCCATGGAAAACGCAAACACCAGCATCCTGCCGGCACCGGCAGCGACTTCAAAAATCAGCGGGTCACCTGACGCTGAAAACGCTAAGGGCACAGCATCTCGAACTTGCAACTTGCGGTAACCGGAAAACTCGATCTCAGCCAGATTTCCCAGTTCGGAGGAGCGAAACGGCGCGAAAATCGGGTGTTCACCAAAGACATATCGAAACGTCTTTGGTTCGGTTTGTTGACGTTCACCTGTTTGCCAATCGATGCCAAGGTCGCGAAGGAATCCGGCAATCAACGGATTCGATTCGTCGACCATCAGCATCACGCCGCAACCGCGACTTAGATCATCCCGTACTTTCTTTCGAACGCGATCGGTTAACAGCATTCGAGCGTCGACGCACAAAACGTCTGGCAAATCCGATTTATCCCTTACCGTCTCTTCGATGTTTGCGATTCGAATGTCCCAGCGATCCATCATCACAGTGGGATCGAGTGCACGCTTAAGAAACAGGGAATTGGAGATCAGTTCGACCTTGCCGGGACGCACGGGTGGCAATGAAAAATAGGTTCGATTGTCAGACTCAAGCGCGTCACGTTCCGCTTGGACAACGACCTTCCCAAGCATCCATCGTTCGGGATCGGACTCCCATTCGGTCAGAACCGTTCCCGCATAACCGTCCACCTGTTGTTGTTCGTTCCAAGCAACGACTTGGCGGAACACTTCTTTTTCTCCATCAAAGAACGCGATTTCTGTTTCACCAGGATCACCTTGCCGAGTGATCGTGACGGAGGCTTGAATCCACGATTTTCCGTTTCGCGTGAATCGACCGGACCGCGCGTCGGAAAGACTCACGCCCGGGAGTTTCTCAACGGAGACTTCTGGCAGTTCAACTCGAATATCCGCATCCAAAAAAGGAGGTGCATTTTGACTCACGGTCCATTGATTGGATTGGCTGTCGCTACGAAGGATGATGCTGCGCTCGGAGCCAAGCGATGTGTTTAGCAGTTCCGAGGCTGCACGGAATGCATCGACAAAATTTCCGCTCTCAGCAGATGGCTCTAGTTCGCGAATCGTATCGGCTGCCTGATTGGGATCGTCACCAAAACGCACAAGTGTTTGAGCCGTCGTCGAGAGTTCGATCACGCTGATCTGCTTTGAGAGGTCTTGCTTGGCCAGTTCATCCGCGATCTCGTCCCGTGCATTTTCGAAGCCTGATTCACGTTGGTGACTCAGGGTGTTGTCGAGTAGATAAACGCGGCTCTCTTCCACGATGACTGGTTCATCGTCTTCGATGTAGGGCCAAGCGAAAGCCGCGACCAACAATAGGAGGGCTGCGATCCGAAGCAGCAGCAAGGGCCAATGGTGAGGCCAGAGTGGGCGTGCTTTGGCGACGGGCTGATCATCGAGAAATCGCAACGTCGAAAACTCGACCAAGTCCTTTTCATCGCGCCGTCTTAAGTGCAACCAGATTGGAATGCCGATCGCGACAGCACCAAACGCCATCAGCGGAAATAACAGGCTCATGGCTACATCATCCGCTGGCGTTCATGAAGGAACAATGAAAGCGCCTCCCATGGCTCTTGATCCGTCCGAATCACACAGTGTGGCATTTCTAAGGATTGAAACAACTCTTTGTATTCAGCCAAAAATGCATGGAAACGTTCCAGGTAGTTCTCGCGCGCCGCTTTGGGATCAACGTTGCGCCGATCACCGGTTTCCAGGTCACTGAACACGGATGAACGATCAAATGGAAATTCGATTTCATCCCGGTCTAACACTTGAAAGATCAGGCATTCATGTCCCATGAATTTTAGCTGCTGGAACGTGTCTCGAATCCCCTCAGCGTCTTCGAGCAGATCTGAGAAGAACAGTACAATGCTACGCCGATGGATCAGTCGAAGCATGTGCTTGAGAAGCTCGGCCAAGCGTGGACCACCCGCGGGTCGAATTTCCTGAAGGTGGCCGAGCATCAAACCGAATTGACTCGGCTTTTGCGAGGGCCGAATAAACTCTGACCCGGTCGCACCTTCATCGAGCGTTAACAGGCCTACTGCGTCGTTCTGCTTCAGCGTCATCGATGTCAACGCCGCGGCGACTGTGACCGCGACGTCCAATTTGGAGCCCCAAGCGTCCGATCCTCGGTACTTCATCGATCCACTCGAATCGATCACCAAGTAGATGCGAACGTTGGTTTCCTGCGTGTATTTCTTGACACACAAGCGATTGCTTCGTGCGTACAACTGCCAGTCCAGGTGGCGTAGATCGTCGCCCGGTTGGTAGTCACGGTACTCACTGAATTCGACGCTAATACCGTGAAATGGACTTTTATGCAGCCCGTGAAGGAATCCTTCGACCAAGTATCTCGCTTTCAAGTCAAGGCTGAGCAGCAGCGACATGACTTTCGGGTCAAACCGATCAATCAATCGATCGTGTTCACGAACGACCATTCGAGGACGATCCCATCACGCAATAGACTGTTGGAAACAGAAACAAACTGGCGGCCGGAGATGCTATTCCGCGCGACCTGTTTGCAGCAGGCGCATTAAGCATCTTGCGGAATCTCTTTTAGCAGATGGTTGACGATGTCGTCCGCCGAGCGACCTTCAGCGTCGGCGTGGAAGCTGCGGATGATTCGATGTCGCAAGACCATCGGCGCGATTGCCTTGACGTCCTCGCAGGCAACGTTGAATCGACCTTGCATCGCAGCACGCGCACGCCCGGCCAGGATCAGGTTCTGGCTCGCTCGAGGACTGGCTCCCCAGCGGATCCAACGTGAAATGTTCTCAGAGACTCCCTCCGTGCCTGGACGCGTCGCTCGGACGAGTCGGGCTGCGTAGTCGATTACGTTGGCCGAAGCTGGAATGTGCTCAACGGCGTCGCGATACAGCATGATCTCACGACGAGATAGTTGTGGCTCCAATCCTTCGAGTGGTTTAAAGGAATGGCCAGCAACGATTTGCTTTTCCTGCTCAAGCGTTGGGTAGGTAACTTGCAGTTGGAACAGGAATCGGTCGAGCTGCGCCTCGGGCAGCGGGTACGTTCCTTCCTGTTCAATCGGGTTTTGAGTTGCCAGGACGAGAAACGGCTCGGGCAACTCATCCGTCCTACCGGAAACGGTTACGGTCCGTTCCTGCATCGCTTCCAGAAGCGCCGCTTGAGTTTTGGGCGGAGTTCGGTTGATCTCATCAGCCAGCAGCATCTGAGTGAAAATGGGCCCTTTGATGAATTCGAATTCCCGATGACCAGATTCTTCCTCTTGAAGGATGTCGGTTCCGGTAATGTCCGGGGGCATGAGGTCAGGTGTGAACTGGATTCGCTTGAATTCCAAATCAAGCACCCGAGCGAGTGATCTGACGAGCAGCGTCTTGGCCAGCCCCGGGACACCTTCGATCAAACAGTGGCCATAGGAAAACAACGCGTACAGGATCGCGGACGTGTTTTCCTGTTGGCCGACGACGCACTCAGCCACTTCCGCTTGGATCGCCTCCACCTTTCTTGGGAGGGTCGCCAAAATGCTAGCAGCGTTCTCCGGTGTGACTTCCGTGACGGGCGGACTTGGCTCTTCGGATTCCTGCGGATGCCCCGATTCTGAATCCGACATCGATTTGATCTTTCTCAAGGGGAGGGTTTGCGGGTGCCACGCATTAGGTGGCAGATTTTAGCAGCAAACGCATCCGAAGATCGGTGGAAACGATTGAAACGCTAGGCAGGCCGAGACGCAGCGGTCACGGTGGAAGCCAAGTTAAGCGGCCGGCGTTGAAACCGAGGTGTTTTGGGCCGTACGGATCGGGGCAGCCGGCTTGGGCGGAGTCGGAACCTTGGCGACAGGTTCGTTTCGAGCCGCCCGCTGGGCGAGCTTTCGATAGCGTTCTGTCATTCTCCGCGCCATCAAAATCCCGCTGTCGCGAGTGGGAGCAAATTGCAGAGTGTCAGACAGTGGAGAGAACATTTTCGTGGGCCGAGAACAAAGGTAGGACCGCAAGCAGCGGCATAAGGTAGGCAGCGGATTGTTAAACCAAGTCAAGCGTTGGCGAAAGGCCGGTGACGAAACAATTCACCGACTTTCGTCTTGTGGCGTCATCGCAACCCTTCGCCCACTCGCAAGGAAAACCGCAACAGGCAGGGTGCATCCATTGACACCCTCGATTACGCGAGATTCTGTTACCCGGTTCGCACGTCACCACGACTTCTTGGCAACCTGCTGAAAGAAATCACGGCAACGAGGGCTCGAAACTGCGTCGCGCGTCGGTCGCTTGAATGACCCTCTGGACTTGATCCATCCGGTCACGAATCGATGGATCCAATTCCAGAGAGCGTCGGACGCGTCTTTTGGCTTTGGAGATTTCCAAAATGTTGATGATCGCAGTCGTCAGTTCTGGTGAGACGCCTTCCGTGGAGGCCTGTTCTAGCAGGCTGAGAGCGGTAATCGTGACGTCCAGGTAATAGTCAGTCGCCATCATCCGGTCTTCGATCTCTTCGTCGGGAAAACGAATGACCTCGACCCGAGCATTCAAGTCACGGACGAGTCGCTGGTATTTTCGGTCGACATCGGTACGGATTTTGAACTCGAGATCTTCTTCAAACACAAGTTCCTGTGTCGGCGGCACGTACGATCGACGTGCGTTCTGATTTGCCTCGCTAGATTGTTGATCCGGCGTCCGCAGTGGAAGCCAATCCGGCCGATACCACACGACGGCGCTTCCGGCCACGAGCAAAAGCAACAGCAGCCCGCTGAATAACTGAGCCGATCTAACACCTCGTCGCAGCCGCGTCAGCTCTTCCTCCATCCTGCTGAGTTGCCGGTCCTGTCGCACTTGATCGGTCTGGAGATCCCGAGTCGTGAGTCCACGTGACTGCTCGGCCGAGAATGCTCGACTCGCTTCTCGTCGCTGATCCGCCTGCTGTCCGTGCATTCGCTGCAGTGTTTGCGCGGTGTCATCATCTGGGAGAGACTTGTCGGTCAATGTCGCTTAACCTTACTGATCGTCCGCGGCTTCTCTGACTGATCGTCCGCGGCTCGGGGGCGTTAGATAATCCTTGGTCAGTCCATCCAGGATATCATTGAGTGTTGTCCGATGTCGGGCGAATTCAGCGCTGCGAACAGGTGCAACACTGATGTGGGATCGTACGAACGATCGAATCAGCGATTCATCGCGGGGAAGCGGCACATGCCGCGTATGAGGAGACGATCATGAATGATCCGGAGTACGAAGTGCATCCGCTTGATCGCGACTATTCACAACCGGATCCACCCCGAAAACGGTTGCCCTCTTTGCCAGAGGAACCCTTCCTTCGCGCGGGTATCGTCGTTTTTCTATTGGGCCTCGGTTCGCTCATTGTGACGGCGATGGTGTTGGGCAACTTTACCGGCTCCGGAGCAGTCGAGCAGATTGGCAGTATCGCGCATCGGATCGGGATGCTCATGATTCTTGGCGGCGGCGTGTTGATTTTGGCGGGGATGAGAGTGAAAGCCGATGATGCCGCTAACAAGAAAAAAAAGCGAACGCCTCCATTTCGGCCAAGGGTTCCCTCTGACAATGAACGGTCGAGTCTGGAGGATTGGCCATGAACGATCCCGACTACGACGTGCACCCTCTCGATCGTGATTATTCGGAACCGGAGCCGAAACCCAAACGCATGCCGGGGTTGCCCGATGGGCAGTTACACCGTGCCGGTTTGATCATCTTTACGATTGGGTTCGTTTCGCTGCTAATCACCGCCGCAGTGCTTGGCATTTTTCGCGGATCGGGTGTGATCGAGACGGCCGGTAGCTACGTTCATCGGTTCTCGATGGTCATGATTTTGGCAGGTGGAATCTTGATCTTGGTTGGCCTTCGAGTGAAGACCTGGAATCTGGATGGAACCAAGCAAGCGGCGAAAAAGATGGCTGCGTTTCGCGGCATGGGACTGCTTTTAATTATCAACATTGCGGCGTTTCCAGCCGTTCAGTCCGTGATGCAGTTCTTTCGTTTCACCTTTTCGATGGAAGCCGGCGCGATGGCTTACAACGGCGCGTTGACGGTGATCACTGCTTTGCTGGTGACGGCGGCGGTGATGCATGGTGGCGTGATTCGCGGATATGCCATCGGTTTCACGGTCGCGATGGTCATGGGGCACATGGGCGGGATGGCGTTTTTCAACTTTTACAACACGCGAAGTGTCAGTTGGTTAGTTGCACAGCAGCTTTTCATCGTTCAGCTCAGTGGAATGATCTGCGCTTTCTACGTAGCTTTGGTCGAACGCGGATCGCCGGATAAGCGTGACGCCATATGACAATGAGCCATTTCTACAAGTCGATTAACGAGTAGCGATAGAGATCGATTAGCAGCGAAATGACAAGAGACAGGATTGCTGCCGAATTGATGCAGCAGATCGTTGCAGATCCGGATGATGATACGCCACGTCTGGTAATGGCCGACTGGTATGACGAGCAAGCGGATCCGCGGGGTGAGCTCATTCGTGCTCAGTGCGAATTGGAGCATCTTGATTGGTTGGACCCACGCTTTGACGAGCTCGAGAAAGTTGTCGAACAACTGATTTCAAAACATCGTGCGAAGTGGGTCAAGCAGCTCCCCAAGCTGCCTGGCATTACATGGGGAAACTTCAACGTTGCCTTTCATGAAGCGACTTGGGATGGAGGGCGGCGTTTCTTCCGTCGTGGTTTCATCGAATTGGTCGCCATCAAAGACTACAAGTCGCATAAGAAGCACGTCGATGCCCTCCGAGACTACGGACTGGCCTGCTACCCAGAAATTGTCAGTTGCGATCACCGTTGCTACCGAATGCTCTACGACGAGCCGTACGTGCGCGGACTCGGGTTCTATCAGCAGTTCAGTGGAATTGACTTCGATCAGATCGCGACAATGACCAGCCGAGAACGGTTGAGTTCGCTCGCGATGGTCGAGTGCCGATTGGACAAAAAGGAAGCGGAGATTTTCACGTCGTTGGATTTGCCAAGCTTGAGAATGCTCGATCTGCATTTCAATGACCTGGATGACTCAATCGATACGCTCTGCAAATGGCCTGCAATGAAACAGCTTCGAGGTCTGAATTTTGGATTGAACGGTCTCGGGGACGAAAATGGCAAACTCTCGAGACTCATGAGTGAGCCGACGTTAAAGCAACTTTCGTTTCTGTCTTTATGGGGCAATCGACTCACGGCGCAGCATTTGCAAACAGCAGCCGATCCATGCAAGATCGATCGCTTGATGCACCTCGATTTCTCGAGCAATCCGTTCGGAGACGACGGAGTGATCGCATTGCTGGAATGGCCGATCGAATCGATTCGATCGCTCGATTTGAGTCATGTCGCGATCACCGGCGCAAGTGGGCAGGCACTGGCCAACAGCCGAAAGCTTTCGAACCTGCGACAACTCAATATTGGCCATAATTCGGCGTTGGACGATGCGGCTGCGGTGGCCATTGCCGCGAGCGAGTCCTTGGCGAACCTGACTCATCTTAACTTTGCAAGAACTCAGTTCGGCGAAACCGGAGCCCAGGCACTCATCGAATCCACAACGTTAAAGTCCATTCGTCATCTCAACATCGGTGATGCTGAGTTGGAGCCAAAAACTCTCAAGATGCTTCAACGTCGGTATCCGAAAGCGATCAAAAAAGATGCTCACCGATAGCACTTAACCCACTTGATGGGTCAATCCGACCAATCGGCTGATCGGTATTCGCCGTTGGTCTGCTCGGCAAGATTGCGAAGGAAGGTCTCCGTCGTTCCACGAACAGCGACACCGATCGTGTTGAAGTTCAAATGTCGGAATCGATTTCGGTGGATGATGTCAGTGACAATCTGTGTGGGAGCAACGATGGTTCCTGTTGTGGGCCGTCCGTCCGTCAACAGGAAAACCGTTTCCAAACTCTCATCAAATTCGAGGGATTGTCGAAGTGCGCCGTAGGTATTCGTCCGGTCACCGTATTTAAGGCGTTGGACGAACTGGATCGCTTCTCGCTTGTTGTCGCTGGTCGCCCAAACGAGTTCCTCACGCCACATCCGAACGCCAGATTCATAAAACACGATGGCGAATTCGGTTTCTTCCGGAAGCTCTCGAATAGCGCGAATGAGCTCCGTTTTGGCTCGATCTAATCGAGTGTAGTTTCCCCAGTACTCTTTCATACTGCCGGAATGGTCGATGATAAACATCAAACGCTTTGCATGAATATCGATCCCGTAGTACTGCGGTTGTTCAAAGCCAATTCGATTCATGGACTCGGATGGTTCGTCCGTCGTGAAGAATTCAGCGGGTTTCGCTTTGGTTGTGTCTTCGGCGGCCGGCTCCGCTTCTTCCTCGTCTCGCTGTTTCCATTTTGCGAACCGCTCTTCGTCCCCAAAGAAATGGTCGACGGTGACTTCGTCGAGGACACGGTCGAGTTGGAATCGCAATTGCCCATCAAGTTGGTTGCTTAGCTCCGAAATGTATTCGATCGCATCGGGATGTTCCATTTGGGCCAAAGAACGGACGAGATTGAATCGAAATCCGTAGCTGTCGATGAATGCTGGGCGAGAGACCTGTTCCTTCAATGCATCGATTGAGTTGTATTTTTTGTTCTTGCCCAAGGCATCTGCAGAAATCATCGCGATGCCGGAATTCTCTGCGTCAAGCAATTCGGTCAGTGCTTCTTCGGCTGACACATGCTCGAATCGGCCAATCAGATAGATCAGCTTTACCATGCTGCTAGGAACCAAGGTGTCGGCTGGCGTTTTGGACGCGTTCTGCTTGGCCGCTTCGATCAAATCAACGAGTGAGTTGGGGTTGCGCTTGGGATCAATCGACTCCAGGAAACGCATCCGCACGGCTTCGCTTCGCCCCGTCAGCGTGCGAACGATGCGTGTCTCCGCCGCCCCAACGGTGATCGTTGGAACCATCCACGTCGCAACAATTAGCAATAAGAAGCGGCACACGTTCAAACCCCCAAGGATTTTGGCTGACTCGATTCTACCCGGTCGAAAACCGCTCAGCGCCGCCTATTTTGGAGTGACCGGGTTGTTTTTGACGGTTGCCAACGTTCGGGTCGGTCGCCAATGCTTGCTATCGGATCAGCTTTTCAGCCGTCAAAAACTGGGCGCCGGCGTAGACCGTTGCGGCGCACTGGATCGATTCAAGGATCTCCGAATCCCCAAGACCCAACTGCTTGGCCTTGGCAACGTGCCCACTAACGCATGGCTGGCATGCATTCAAATCGCTGATGGCGATATTGATTAACTCAACCGTTTTGTCATCCAGAGATGTGCCGTTGAAGGTGTGTGCTCGCAGGCTAACGGGCAGACCGTCAAAGCGATCGGTCCCGCTGAGATGACGGAATTTGAAGAAGGTGTTGTAAAGATAATTGGTGCTCGCGATCGCGATCGCGTCCAGCAAGGTCTTACGATCGACGTCCAAACGCTCGGCATAGGCCTTCAGCAATTCGACCCATGGTTCCGACTTCGCATGGATCGCCGTGGCGAGTGCAATCAACACTCGCGTCTTGGCATCTAACCCCCCTTCGCCCGCGACGTACTTTTTGACGTTCATCATCAGGTCTTTGGTGAATGTCGGATGTTCCGCGTAGGCGGAGAAAGCTTCCGGTAGTGCCTCCGCCTGCAGAGCTTCGCCCATCCGTTCCAATGATCGAGCTGCGTCATCCGACATGAAAGTTACCTGTTGAGAATTCAAGAGCTGGCTTGCCAGGCCAATTTCGAGGGGCGATCGCGTCCATTGCTGCACTCGGCGAATGGTCCGCGACCGAAGGTTTCGCATCTCGATCGAACGGGCTTGCACTGCCCCGTCCGATCGTTGAGGGTTGGATCACCAACGAGTTCTAATTCAGCGTCTCTTCGCCGGGTGACCAGTTGCATGGACATAGTTTGTCGGTCTGCAACGCATCCAGAACACGCAGTGTTTCCTCGACGCTTCGACCAACGGAAAGATCGTGGATGGCCAGCCAGCGAATCACGCCATTTGGATCGATCAAGAAAATCCCGCGGTACGCCAGACCATCATCTTCCTTGTAAACACCGTAAGCACGGGAGAGTTGATGCGTCGAATCGGCCAGCATCAAGTACTTCAATTTGGCCAAATCTTCGTGCGAATCACACCAGCCTTTGTGCGAGAAACCGCTGTCGGTGCTTGCCGTCAAAACCACGCAATCGCGGTCTTCGAACTCTTCCAGTTTCTCATTGAAAGCGACCAGTTCGGTTGGACAGACGAACGTGAAGTCACGAGGGTAAAAGAACAGACACGCCCATTTACCTTTCAGGTCACCCAGCGACATGCTTCCAAACTGATCGTCGCTTCCGTCTTTTGTGCGGTCGTAATACTCGCAGGTGAAGTCGGGGGCAGGTTGGCCGATCATCGCGGTCATGGAAGTCTCCTGGAAAGGATTAAAAGTAAGAGTTGAGTCTTGGTCAAAGTGTCGCAGGATTGTGTGTCCGGAAACGCTGAATCGTCAAGCTGCCGTATTCTCGGAGGGGCTTGCTTGGCCTGTTTCGGACATCAGGAGGTCCGTTCATCCCGTTTGCTGTTGCGATCTCGCCTGCAACGTTCGCTGCAGAATCGGACCTCTTCCCAGCAGCGTTCCCACTTCTTTCGCCAAGAAAAGGGGCGACCGCAAGCAACGCAGATCTTGCTGGGCAGTTGTTTGGCGATTCTCTTGCTAATCTTCGGAGTTTACGAGTGCGTCAATTCCAATTGCCGATGCGAATGAACCGCCCGTTTGACGGGTAGACGCAAGGAAATCTGAGCAAGCTTTACCGGACATTTGAGATGGGGCCAGTGGGTGGACTCACCGGGATGCCCAAGACGATGCACCGTCTGGAAACCGGGTTCGGCGAGCGGTTCGAGGCCGAAAACGGCAGTTCGCGGAGGAATATCACGGGGTGGCTATTCCAGAGGAGGAAGCCGTTCCAAGGACGGGCATCCGTACAGGAGATAGCGTTTGCGAGGCATTACGTATTACAATCAGGGGATGCAAAAGGAGATATCAGTGAAACCTGCCGTGAAATGGATCTGTCTCTGGCTCATCGTTGCGTCGGTCGGCTGCAACGGGATGCCGGACGACGGCTATAAGTTTTCTGAGGTGACGGAGTCGCAAGAAATCACCATTGACGATTTCTCAACACTCACTTTTACCGACCAGGATGGCAACGAAGTGAAGTTGGCGGACGTGATGACGCGGGACTATTTGGTCTTGGTGGTCACACGTGGTTGGTACGGTGGCATCTGTATTTATTGTGCGTCACAAACTTCTAGGTGGGCTCGACGGTTCGATGAACTGGAACCCTACAATGCCCAGCTGGTGGTTATCTTCCCAACGGAGAACGCCGATGACAACGTGCATATTGAAGACTTAGACAAGAAGATCATCAACGGTAAAATTCCGAACGAAGATGTTCCTTTTCCAGTCTTGTTGGACGTCAATTTAAAGGGAGTCGATCAACTCGGGATCCGAGCGGTATTGGCAAAACCGTCGACCTACATCATCGATCGAAATGGACGCGTCCGTTTCGCGTACGTGGGAGAGTCCGTCGCCGACCGACCGACTGTCGATTCGATTCTGGACCAACTCGCACAACTAAACGGCTAGCCGCTTCTCCATTTTTTATGTCGACCGAGCGCCGCATCGAAAACGAGTTGAAGTTCATTGACATTTGTGTCGAACTGAAACTGCTCAATGATGAGGACGCGGAAACGCTGCGCGCGGCCGTGACGCGTGATGAAGCCTTCGCATCGCAGGAATCACTCAAACGTGGGCTGCTGACGGCATCGGATGTCGATATCGTCCATTGCCTTCGCCATCCCGCGGACGTCGTTCCCGGTTATGAAATCATCGGTTTGGTCGGCCGCGGTGGCATGGGAGTCGTATACCGCGCCAAGCAACTGGACTTGGATCGCATCGTCGCACTGAAAACCGTATTGATTAGCAACGTCAGCAGTCCTAACGCGGCGGCACGGTTCGAGCGCGAAGCGAAAACACTGGCTCGTCTTCAGCATCCCAACATCGTGCAAGCGTTGAATTTCGGTCAACACCAAGGCCGCTATTACTTCGCCATGGAATACGTCATGGGTCGCAGTTGCGAGCAGGCATTGCAACAGCAAGGACGCTTGGCTCCCGTGGCCGTTTGGTCCATGGTGCGGCAAGTTGCATCCGGGTTAATGCACGCGTTGCGACAGAACGTGATTCATCGGGACATTAAACCTGCCAATTTGCTCTTGTTGCCCGCGCCCGAAGGAAGTTCCAAGTCGGTGACGAAGGAAGTCGTCAAAATCACCGATTTTGGATTGGCGATGTTTGCCGACACAGGTCCCGATCATTTGAGACTGACGACCGCAGACAAGATCATGGGCAGTCCTGCCTACATGTCGCCCGAACAGTTTGGGGGTGACAGCGTTGATTTTCGCGCCGATGTTTACTCTCTCGGTGCAACCGCTTGGCACTTGATCTTCGGGGCGCCTCCGTTTCAAGGAAAGAACCTACCGTCTTTGTTGAGTCAAAAGACATTGCCGGTTCAAGCCGATCGCTTGTCGATGCCCGTGCAGCTGCCCCAGGACCAGTGGGACTTGCTGCTAGGAATGCTTGACCCAAATGAAGAGAATCGGCCGCACACGTACGAGTCTCTGATTGCCGCCGTCGATGAGCTGAAACTTGATTTGACGGAAGACGTCGCACCGACATCGAATTCTGGCGAAATGAACTTGGTCAGTCAGCAGCCAACGATGGAAGCTGTACGGCCAAACTTTCCCACACCCGCTTCGGGATCGAAATCCGATTCACGGTCTCTTTCGCAGACTCTTGAATTCGAACAACCGGAGAACGAACCGGGTCATGCGAACCGGCGAAAGGTGATCGTGGTACTGGCTGCCTTCCTCGTGATCGCAGCAGGATCGATTGGTTGGTTCGTCAGCCAAAACCAGAAGATCGAAAGAGGCCCGCGTCTCTATACACAACCGACAGACGGAGACAATCTTTTCGATGGCGAGACGCTGAGTGGTTGGGATGTCGGTGGTTCGATGGTCGGAGCGTGGAACACGGTCGTTGCGCCCGATTCGGCGACCGCGATCGCTTGCACGACTCCACAAGGAGCGATCACGCGAAGATTGAATGACCGCGAAAACCCGAGAATCACGTTGCTAGTGCTCCCACGTGATGGGTTCGACAAAGTGGATATTGATTTCGCGTTTGATTCGAAAGAATCAGACGATGTGCGAGGCAGTGTCCGATTCACACCAGATTCGGTTCTGTTGGGACAGAAAACCGAAGACTTCGGCCTGGTGAATGAAATCTCTCGTCTGGATTCACCGGACAAAATGTTCGAACGGTTCCATGTTGTCTACTTGGAGCGGCAAGCAACCGATTGGTACGTGTTTTTGGAAGAGCGTTTGCTGGGAACGATCCCCATCGATGCCATCGGCGACGGTTCCGCGATTCGACTCGTCGTCCATCCATCGGACGGATGGACACCGCAAACGCCCGTTGCATTCTTTACGGACGTGCGAGTGGAGTATCTGGTCGAAACCCAGTCGTGACACGGTGGGACTGCTGAGTCCTGACCGCTGAGTCCTGAAGGGGCCTCGCTATTCGGTTGCGTCTTGTTCGGGCAGGGGGACCTGTTTGAGTCGTTGCAGATACGCGAACAGTTGAGCGACTTCTTCGTCCTTGAGGTTGTCGAGGGTTCCCTCGGGCATCATCGAGATCGATGCAACTTCACGAGACTCAATCTGTGACTTTGCGATCGTGATTGGCTCGGGTCGGTCGGCAACACGCAACTTTAACCGTCGCTCGTTCTCTTCGGTGGGGATTCCGGAAAAGATTCGACCATCATCGGTCAGAACGATGTGCATCTTGTAGTCGTCTTGGATGATCGCGCTCGGCGTCAGGATATTGCCAAGCAAATACTCCATGTTCGTTCGATTGGCGCCGGTGATGTCCGGACCAACGACGCCCCCATGGCCATACAGTTTATGACAGGCGGCACACGTGCGATTGAAGATCAAACGTCCAGCCGATGCATCGGCGTCTCCAATGGTTTTCGACGTCAACAGCTCGCGATACTTTGCGAACTGTGCATCCTTGCTCGCGTCCAATTCTTCAATTTGCCCCCAGACATCCACGAATCGGTTACCGACCACACGACGCATCAAGCGGGCCACATATGCGGGGACATCTCGTTTGGGTACGTCGCCGCGTTCAATCGCATCGGTCAGGGCGCGACCGTAACCACCGCGCGAAGCAAGTGTGTGGACGACATCCAGTTTTTCTTCTTCAGAAAACTGATCGTAACGCTTCAAAATGGCATCGGCTAACTGACGGTTGTCGAATGAACCGATTGCACGAATCGCTTCACGTCTTAAATCCGCGTCGTCGATGAGTGAAGTGAGTTCGCGTTCCAACTCTGGACGCTTTCGACCGGCCAAACCTTGCAGCGCTTGCTGGCGGTCACGCAAGTTGGCCGTCTTGTCCTTTAGGGTCGCCAACATCGTCTCGGCGGCAACCGAGTCACCAAACTGCTGTGAAAGCTGCAACGCGATCCGTGCCGTATCTCCACCAGTAGCTTGCAGTTTGGCGTAAAGCGTTGACCAACCGGCGGGCGACTGAATGTCAAACTGACCTTCCAACGCATCACGAAGCCCGAGTAGTAATTCACGATCTTTCGCTGAGCCCTCCATTCCGGCGACTAGCTCTTGGATCTTGTTCCCGGTCGCCACACGCCGCGCGATGAATCGGCTGAGCATCGGAATACGAGATGATTTTGCCAACTGGATCGAGCGGTCAAGATCCGTCATCACCAAGGGTTCGAGACCGTACCAAATCATCTTGGGCAAGTTGTGATCGTCGATGTCCTCTTCGTGTTGGCAGAGTGCTTCAGCAATCTGCCAGGCGTTCGTTTTCTCCATTCGTTGCATCGCGGAGGCGAGGAACAATCGCACGACGGGCGAAGGATCATTGATCGCCATCGAGATCATTTCTTGCACGGCAAGCTTTGGAGGAACAAGATCTTCACACAACAGCTGGACACTCCATGCACGAATGTGGGCATCGTCGTCAACGAGTGAATTCTGAAGCATGTCTGGCGTTAGTTCGTTCACTAAGTGGAGGGCCCACATGCCACGTAATCGTAGGTCTGTTGTCGCTGCCTCGGAAAACTGAGTCTTGAGTTGAGAGATTGCCTCGGATGCGATCTTGCCGAGGTTCGCCCGATGCTGCAAAACGACCCGGGCACGGCGAGCGTGCCAAGCCGATTCAACCGTTTGCATTTCGGTTAGCTGAAGGTCGGTCAGTTGATCCAAATCTTCATAGCGATGAGGGAATGACTTTGCTGAAGACTCCTTGGGTGCGAAACGAAACACACGACCCGTTTCTTTGTTCAGCACCTCTTTCCCGCAGATGTCCGCGTCATGCCAATCGAGTGCGTACACCATTCCGTCGGGCCCAATCTCGATGCCAAACCCGACCCACTGGGCATTATTCGCCAACGCAAAATCCTCGCCGTGCTGACCTGAGTAACCGCTGCCCGCAGGTTCAAGAATGTCCGTTAAGACTGCGTGTTCATGGATGTTTGCCATGAAGATCTGACCCTGATACCGTTTTGGAAACGCGTCGGATAGGTAGACACGAGCTCCTCCGTGCGCCGATCGGTGTCGATGATTGGCGATCGTCTTGATGTCGCTATAAACATTGGGGTTGAAGTGACGACCTCCTTGGCGGTGGTAAATCCCGCCGGGAATGACATGCCAGAGGTGAGGGATGACGCAAGCGGTGATGAACAGCTGACCTTTCGCGTCATAGTCGATTCCCCATGGATTACTGAAACCATGCGCGACGACTTCAAAACGCTCCTTGATCGGATGGTATCTCCACACACCGCCGTTGATATCAACGGGTTCGTCGGCGTAATCAAATGAGTTGGGAAATGGATCGTTATGTTGATAGATCTTGCCTTTTCCCGCCGGCTTTCCGACTCGTGATGGTGTCGCGTATCCCTGACATCCGTAAAGCCAGCCATCTGGGCCCCATAGCAGACTGTTGAGCGTCTCATGTCGGTCGCGGATTCCCCAGCCAGTCAACCGAACTTCGATATCATCCATGTCGCCTCGGTCGTCTCCATCCGCGTCCGGAATGAACAGCAGGTTCGGTGGTGCTCCCAACCAGAGCCCTCCCATCCCAGTGGCGATGGCCGCGGGGAACGGGATGCCTTCGGCAAAGACTTTTCGGGTGTCTGCCGTCCCATCTCGATCGGTGTCTTCCAAGATCAAAATGCGACTACCACCGTCACCCGCAAAGCCGCCTCCGCGTGATTCGTAATCACGATTCTCCGCGACCCACATGCGACCTTTCGAATCCCAGCAGAACGCCATCGGCTGGGTGATCATCGGTTCGGATGCATAGACATTCGCTTCGAATCCATCTTGCAAAGTCATTCCCTCGACGGCTTTCTCAGGTGTTAAGAATTCAGCGCGGCGACCTTCTTGTTGTGCAAGTTTCCATTGTGCCCAGGCCATTCGTTGGCCGGTAAATGTGGACCATTGTTCGGACAGGTCGACGGTGTTCAATTCACCGGTGTACACGACCAAGCGATGCTGAATGGTTTCCGTTTCACCCTTCTTGATTTGCCAATCGCCCATTCGAGCGCGAACGGGTCCGACACCCATTTGACCGTCAACGCGCCACGGCTGAGGAAATCCCTTGTTGGCTGGATGGTCGAAGATGGCGATATGTGCCAGATCATCGCGACCCTCAACTTGCATGCCGACGTCCAACCAGACAGCACGTTGACCTTCGCCACGTTTGTTCTCTTGGCGTGCACTATTAACGACCTTGCCATTGATGCCTCGACGGTAGGGCATTCGCAGAAATAAGCCGCCGTAGTCGTACTCACCAATGGTAACGTTTGTTAGCGCTCGGCCCGACCAACGAAGATCCAGATCGAAGCGATCACCCAGGTCACGCATCGTCCATAGCTGTGATTCTTGAAGGACCGGTTCGCCTTCTTCGTCAAGCAAGTCGTAAACGGTTTGCCACTGCACCGTGCCCGAAGCGCTGGATTCAGCAGTGACGACGTTGACAGAAACTCTTCGCCAATGCGTTGCTTCGGGATGATGAAAGTAATCGCGATCGTTGAGACGTGTGAATCCCCAATACAGGCCCGTCTGATGCTTGTGATGACCGGGACTGTACTCCGTCAAAACACCCTTTCCATCCGGTGAAACGATCGGATGGAGATACGGTCGAAAGTCAGGTCGAGCAACTTGTGTGACGACGGGGGAGTCGGAGCCAACCCGTCGTATTTGTACTTGATCGCCGGTTTCGGTGAGTGTTGCGGAGAGTTGGGCAAAAACGCTGTTCGAATGCAGGCAGCCAACGAACAACAGACACAAGCTGTGCGTGATGAGTCTTGTCATAGAACAAAATCAGAGAGTCGGAGGGGGCTTTGACCTATGACATGATATATCAGATGCGACAGCTCCGAGAACGTCGGCTGAATGGCAGCGTCGATGTGGCTACTTGTCGCACAGCATCGTTTGAGCGCTGTGGTGCGAACCGCCGCTTTTCTTCATTCAGTTGCACACCTCGACAGCATCGTCTGCCTGCGACGAAATTCGTACAATGCTGCCCCCCTTCCTAGCACTGACAAGTGATCAATGACCAAAGAATCGGTATCCAAAGAATCGGTATCCAATGAAGCTGCCCAGGCGATCCTGCAGCATTTGCGTTCGCGTCAAACCGAGATTGTCGCTTTGCTGACGCAATGCGCCGAAATTGAAACGCCCTCTGC
Source organism: Planctomycetota bacterium (assembly GCA_039179795.1). Lineage (GTDB taxonomy): Bacteria > Planctomycetota > Planctomycetia > Pirellulales > Pirellulaceae > Rubripirellula. The sequence goes on from JBCDEM010000006.1 coordinate 159,882, forward strand.
CGTCCCGGAGACACTTGCCCCGCAGTTTGAGTTGTTCCAGTCAGAGCTCGAAGGCTTGGGATTTGAGTGCGTGCATACCGCCGGGCAAAAAACGGGTGGTGAACTTTTGGCGGTTAAGTCCGATGTGGACAAAGATTCCCCACGGCAAATGTTGCTTGGCCATTGTGACACCGTTTGGCCGCTGGGGACGCTGGAGACGATGCCAGTCCAATCGCGAGGTGGCTGTCTGTACGGGCCGGGTGTCTACGACATGAAAGGCGGACTTGTGCAAGCGCTTTTTGCGCTGTCAGCGATCCGAGAGTTGGGAATGAAGCCGTCTGTCTCGCCCGTCTTTTTTCTCAACTCGGATGAGGAGATCGGTAGCTTTGAATCGGTTGATACGATCCGCAAGCTCGCCCCGGCTGTCGATCGGGTGATGGTGATGGAACCTTCGTTGGGGCCGACCGGACAACTGAAGACGGCGCGGAAGGGTGTCGGGCGATTTCTTGTCAAAGTGACCGGTCGAGCGGCGCACGCTGGATTGGATCCGGACAAGGGCATCAGTGCCATCTTGGAATTGTCGCATGTCATTCAAGCACTGTTTGCTTTGAACGACAAAGAACGTGGCGTCTCGGTCAACGTGGGAACGATCCATGGTGGTATGCGACCTAATGTGATTGCTCCAGCGAGTCATGCGGAAGTCGATGTGCGGGTTCGCACCCAACAAGATGCGGATGAAGTAGAGCGAGTTATCCTGGGCTTAGAGCCAACCGTACCGGGCACGGAATTAACCATCACTGGCAACATCGGAAGACCACCGTTAGAGCGCACTCCGGGTAATCGAATGCTGTGGGACCGCGCCGTCGAAGCTTCAACTGCTCTCGAGTTGGAGATATCCGAGGGTGATGCCGGCGGAGGATCCGATGGCAACTGGACAAGCCTTTACACGCCGACGTTGGATGGGTTGGGAGCTGTTGGCGACGGAGCTCACGCAACGAACGAGCATGTCATCGAAGATCGTATGCCAGAAAGAGCCGCGCTGTTGGCCTGCCTGCTGTTGGCCCCACCCATCAAAGCGGAGCCGAGCCCGGAAGCGAAAGCATTTTGGAGTAACGGCTAGCCATCGGTTTGAAGGCGGTACTCCGACTTGTCCGCGGCAGAACACGCATTCGCTGACAACACTTTCCATGCGTCATCGAGACCTACTTTGTCACCGACAACCAACAATCACTCAGGCGAAATGTCTTTGCAGCGAAGAACGTTGCGGTCATCTTCGAGCCACTCGGTTGGGCTTTGGAATCCACGCGTTGGCCGACCACGCGAAAACTGGCCTGGACGGATAGGGTTTGCTTGGCCTCCATTTTCAGCGTTACCAGTTTGCCTGAGTCATCTCCGGCTTTAGATGTTTGCGGCTCGCACACGACTCCATCCGGCAAACCCTCCGCCCAGATTCGAACGGTTGAGTCATCGCCGTCTTTTCGATTAACAGCGACTTTCAATTCCAATGGCTGATCGGAGTCGATCACGAAACGATCTGCCGGAAGCAGCAGTTCGATTCCGGGTGCCAATCGTTCGATAGCGACGGAGTACGCGGCACGTGCGCCGTGATTGTCGACCACGTCACTGACTTGAATTTCGATCGTTTGATCTCGTTCTGCCTTGAATTCCGTACGGGCATCATAGGCTTTGCGGGATGCATCGTCATTGCTTGCCAATTCGTTTCCGGTTTCGGGATCAATGACTCGCAGAACGGAATCAACTTCAAATCCGAATTTCCGCGAATGTACGGTGGCACGGTACCGTTGTCCCGATTTCACCGGGAATTGAACTCGATCAACTTCCCCTGGCTGTTGAAAGTGTCCAGAAAAAACAGCTGGTAACGCTCGGCTAAAAGCGGTTTCGTCGGTCGCTGATTCAAAAACGAATGTGGCTTCCGATGGGATCGTGTCATGCCATTGCCATCCGCCAATACCTGGCAACGAAGAAACCGGTGGGCGGTTTTTGGTCCACGACAGATTGGCTTGCTCCTCCGGTAAGTCCTCACCAAAACCAACGGCTTGACGATCCCCGGATTCCGCGACGATGAGTGGTAGGGAGTGATCGAGCGTTGGATCCGTCGTCATTCGCAACAAGTAAACGAACGTCGAAGCGCCAGCAAATCCGATCGTGCTGTTCGGTGTTTCGGGAAAGGCAAAGAGCCGTATCACATACGCACCGTCAGCTGGGCAGCGATAAACGAACTGTGGATCCAGACCTCGAACGTCATCCGCTTGGGCAAGGACGTTGCCGCGTTCGTCGGCCAATTGCAGGACGGCGTCCATCGGCGATCTTAGGAATTCGTTTGCCCTGACCGTGGCGAGCAACGTTTGGCCAGCGCTCAGTTTTAAAGGAAACAGATCAACGTCACCGCTTTTTTCCAATCGACCTGCAATCCAGCACGGTGTTTCGATATGACTCTTCAGATCGGCCGGCTGATTATTTGGTTCGGACTCAATTTGAATCGGTTCCCGTTCGATCAAGAGTGGCAGGACCGTTGTTGCGGATGCAGTATCGTGCAACCGCACCCAGGCGATGCCGGGCAGTGCACGTTCGGTGACGTGAAATTCAATCATGCCAGATTCCGTTCCTGCGGACAGTTGAACGTCGTCACGATCGCAGACAATTTCAACGGGCCAAGAAGGAAACTTTCCTTCGGCTTTTACGGTTCCCGTCGCGCCAACCGAAACGGCAGATGGAAAGAAGCGATCAAGTTGAATCTGCGCGTTGACAGGAGTTGCCACCGCAGTCGTAAGCAAGACCGCGATCATCCACGGCAGTGAACCCAAAATGCGGTTCCTTCGACAAGCCATGCTCAACCCATCAACTCATCAATTGCGTTTGCGTCACTCACCAAGTGGATCGGACGACCTTCGGGAGTGTGCAGGATTTTCCCTGGATCGATACCCAGTTTGCGGTAGATCGTCGACACAAAATTCTCCGGTGCCAGAACACGTTCAACGGCCGCGTAGCCTTGTCGATCCGTCGCTCCAATGACTTGTCCGCCGGGCGTTCCACCTCCGGCCATCATCACGCTCATCGCATTGGACCAGTGATCACGGCCGACATCTTTATTGATCTTTGGCGTTCGTCCGAATTCCCCCAAGGCGACCACCAGCGTGCGTTCAAGCATGCCTCGATCCCTGAGATCTTCGATGAGTGCAGCAATAGTCGCTTCGAAAGGAGGCACTTTCTTTTCAAACGCGTTAAACAGATCACGGTGATGATCCCAGCCGCCGTGATACAGCGTCACGAAGGGAACACCGGCACTGACCAATCGTCGGGCTAAAAGCGCTCTTTGACCGAATGGGTGTCGACCGTAGGCGGTGCGAACGGGGCCCGGTTCGCGATGAATATCAAAGGCAGCTTGTGCCGAAGGACTGCTGATCAGTTGCAAACCCTGAGCGTAAAACTCGTCGCCGGCCGCAACGGGATCGCCTGCCGCGGCATCCGTGATCCGTAACATCCGATCGACTTGTGCGCGTATCGACTGGCGTGAATCGAATCGACCTTCGCTTAAACCGTTGGGGATCGTTACATCACGGACGCGGAAGCTGCTGCGATTCGGGTCGTCTGGAACCACAAACGGGGCGTGACGAGCTCCCAGGAAATTCGGGCCACCGCTTCGCGACATGCTGGGAATGGAAAAGTACGCGGGAATACCCTCCGGCGCACCAACTTCACGAGAGATGACGCTTCCGAGTGACGGGTGAAAGCTCACAAACGCGCCGCAACCGACCGGAATACGAGGCGGAGCACCGGTCATCATGTAGTGATTGCCTGCTCCATGGTTGCCTTGGTTGTGCCGAATCGATCGAACGACGGCAAGTTCATTCGAGATCGCTGCCAGTCGTGGAAGACACTGGCTGAAGTAAACGCCGGGCGTCTGCGTAGCGATCGGGCCGAATTGGCCACGAATTTCGGCTGGTGCTTCCGGCTTCGGATCAAACGTCTCGTAATGACTCGGGCCGCCGTCCATCCAGATCAAGATACAGGCGTCGGCTTGCTTACGCCGTGGCGAGACATCGTCCGCGGCCGTCGCTCTGAGGGTTCCGGTTAATCCACCCGCCATCAGCCCGCCGAGTCCCAGGACCAAGCTGTCACGACGTGTTACACCTTCACAATTTCGAGCCATTGTCTGGTCTCCTCTATCCTTCCAGCAGGCAGCGTGAGGCTGTCGAGTTCAAAGGTAAAAAGTGATTCGCGAACATGACTTCGACTTCCTCAGTTCTGTATGGTGAATTCTGGCGAGTTGAGCATTGCCCACATCAGATCTTCCACGATGCTGCGGCGGCTTTCCGATTGATCAATCAAGGCAACGCCGTAGTCGCGTTCATTCTGATTTGGGAAACGTGAATAGATCGCCAGGTAGATCTCTTCCAACACTGCCGACGCAGACAAATCACTCCCTGCAAGACGCGCGGCACGCCCGCGATCGCTGCGGATGCGACGATCGATTTCGGGAGAGTTCATCAGATGCAGCGACTGGGTGACGGTGGCATCGGGTGTTCTTTCACACGGAGGATCTTGGTTTTCATTCGGGCGGCCAAATGTGTCTAAGAACATCGAATCGACGCGATGAGTCCAGACTTGACTGGCACGCGATTCGGCGGGCATCCCCTGCATTCGAGCGGGGACTTCCGTCACGTCCGCCACGGCGTCCATCAAGACTTCGGCTCGCAACCGATGACGATAGTGCCGCGAGTAGTTCACTCGGTCCGCGCCATTGGTCGCATTGGGAATGGAGGAATGACTGTATGTCTTCGACAGCGTGATCGTGCGAATCAGGTGTTTGAGATCGTAACCTGACTCACGAAAATCCGTTGCCAACGCTTGGAGAAGATCCGGGTTGGTCGGCGGGTTGGTGCTTCGTAGATCGTCGACGGGCTCCACCACTCCACGTCTCATCAAGATCCCCCAAACCCGATTGACTTGGACTTGCGCGAAATAGTCGTTCTCATCGGACGTCATCCATTCTGCCAACGCTTCGCGTGGGTCAACCGCTGTGTCGTGGTGTTCACCGAAGAGTGGTTTCGGATCGAGGGTTTCGCCTGTCAATGGATGCGCGACCGACCCGCGTGAACTGGCAAAGACAATTTCTTCACCGCCGGAGATCGGTGGCGATAGGCCCGTTCCTTTTCGACCGACTTTCGCGAAATGGGCTGCGAACTGATAGAAGTCCTTTTGGCTCCACCGCTCGAAAGGATGATGATGGCACTTTGCACATTCAAGTCGTACGCCAAGAAATAACTGACTGACCATCGTGGCGACTTCATCAGGACTCCGGCGGTCTCGATACAACGTCGCGGCACCGTTGTGCCAAGTGCTCCCCTTCGCTGTAATCAGCTTTCGAACCATTTCGTCGTAGGGAACGTTGTTTCGAAACTGCTCCCGAATCCAATGGTCGTAGTTGAGCACTGCCTTGATCCCGACACGGTACGGATTCGGGCGAAGAAGATCCGCCCAGTATCCGGCCCAGTGGTCCGCGTACTCAGGTCGCTCGAGTAAGCGATCGATCAGTTGAGTGCGTTTGTCATCGTGGCCGCTATTCAAAAACTGTCGAGCTTCATTCGGGCTCGGCAAGCGTCCGATCACATCGGTGTAAGCGCGACGCATAAACGTCGAATCATCTACGGACTCCGACGGCATGATCGACAGTTTCTTGAGTTTCTCGTAGACGTAATTGTCGATGAAGTTAGCTCGAGTGAGCGTCGCGTAACGTTCGGCAGGCAATCGATTTGGTTGCGGAATCGAAATGGACGCGACTCGGATCTGATTCATGTATCGAGCCATGATTGCCGTTTCGCCCGGCAAGAAACTTGCTGTAACTTCGCCTTGTGCGTCGACGGATGCCACACTCGCTTCGTTGGAAAGATACGTGGTCAGTCGAGACACATCCCGCGATGTGCCGTCGTCGTAATTCGCTGTTACCCGCAGCTGTGCTGTTTCATTAGGCGCGAGCGTGAATTCATCTTTAGCGAGGGAAACGGAGACAAGCTTGGCTTCGTTCTTGACGTTTCGGGGAGCTGACTGCGCGATCCAGTTAAGCAGGGTTCGATAGTCCTCAGAGTTGACTTCCAGTTTCCGACCGCCGCCATGAGGAACTCTTGCAGTCGCTTTCAACAGCAGAAGACTCTCTTCCGGGGAAGCCGGGAATAAACGACGGCCTCGCGATTCCCTAACGAGCGAGTGAAAATCGAAGTCCGGGTCAAACGCCAGAAGAGACAGCTGGAATCCATTTTGTCCGCGCTGTTTTCCGTGGCACGCCCCCATGTTGCAGCCGTGAGCCGTCAGGATCGGTAAGACATCCAGCTCAAAACTGACCGGTGTTTCCGCGGCTGCTGGCCAACAAGAAACGGACAGCAATAGGACGATCGCAGCTTTGCGGAGCAGGCAATGCATCGGCTGGCACGGGAGGAAGGGTGCAGGTGGGACTCGAAATTATAGCCGAATCGTCAATGAATTGCGATCTTGAGCGCTCTCAGTTGGCGTTGGCTTGCCCTTGGACGGATTGGTACAAGCGAGCCGCTGCACGTGGATCCAAAGCAGCGTTTGGCAGATGTAGCGTTTTCCAACAGAGCGGTAGAGCCACGAAATGGACATTCGATTTGACGCACAACTCGTGATCAGCCTGCTGTCGCTATTGATTACCGCGTATTTCTGGCTCGTCCGTGTTCGACGGGAACGGCCAAATTTGGAATTCATTCAACTGAGTGATTTTCGGTCATCGTGTCGAAGAATTCCCAACCGCGACGACGCTCGCAGCTATTGCCTGCAGCAACTTGGGCCCGGCGGAGTCTTGATCGTCAATCACAGCCTGCGTCAGAATTCGATTGTCACTTTTGACTGCTTTCTAATGACGGAAGAAGGAATAATTCGAGGTGAGTGGGGCTACGGAGGTGATGATTCGCCGCCCTGGAACGTGGGCCCGGAAACCGCACTCGCCTTCAGCCCAGCTTGCTTCTTTGAAGTGCCGTCCGATTTCGTTGAACCAGAGCAGCCGGTGTTTTACATCCGGTTTCGAACGGCAAGCGGTCGCAAATTCACGAAGCGTTTTATCAAGACCGTGAAACAAGTTGCGACTGACGACGAGCCTTTAAGACTCCCGAAGGCTGCCTAGCGGCTCCAAACGACCGCTATCAGCGTCGGCTCTTTTTGCGGTATAGGGGGCACCCCTCGATCCATTATCCTGGTGCGAGTGGACTTCACGATTTTGAACAAAGAGACCCTATAGAAGAATTCAATGATGAGACGTTTCGCAATGGTCATCCTGTTTTGTCTCATTCTAATTCCGCTGTCTTTGCTGACGTGCAGCGATGCGTTGGGGGATCGGAGCTTTGGCATCGAGGATCGTTCAAGCAGCTGGACGACTCGTTTGGACGGCGAAACGCAAACCGCCGGCATCGCACAGGGAGCGATCACCGTTTTCAAGCTGACGAATGGGACGCCGCCGGGAGTCACCGTTGGTTTCTGGACTGACTCTGGAAACGGTCTGAGCGGGTCCGGGACAGGACAATCGGGAACGGCCACCTACCAAGGTGCGGTTACCGGCCGAAATGGAAAACAGATTTCCATCAACGTCGTCACGACCGACGGCGCGACGGCCAAAGTATCGATCGGCGAAAAGAAGTATGAGAAGATCCAAGGAATGATGTTTCTGATCAGCACGTCCGGTGACAAACCACGTGTGAAGAAAATGAAACTCAACCAAAAGGAACTGCCGCAGCTGAACGACATCAAGGCGTTGACGAAGTACGCTCTGGAAACGTCAGCGATTCGAGAATTCTGGGAAAGAAAACCCGAGGTCTCAGAATCGAGTGATGCGAAAGAAGAGACGCAAGCAGGCGGGGAAATTCAGGCGAGTGGTGAATCGACGTCTGGTGAATCGGCGTCTGGCAGCTAGTAGTAAGTCTAGCCGTAAATGTCATCGATTGTTTTGCGTCTTTCCGTGGCGATTACGAGCAATCGTAGGTCATGCTCCGCATGACGACAGAGCGGAACGCTACGATCGGCGGAGCGATCGGCGACTATGCACTACCGCGAAGCGGTTCAACGACAAAGCACGTAGGTCATGCTCCGCATGACGACAGGACGGAACGCTACGATCGGCGGAGCGATCGGCGACTATGCACTACCGCGAAGCGGTTCAACGACAAAGCACGTAGGTCATGCTCCGCATGACGACAGAACGGAGCGCTACGATCGGCGGAACGATCGGCGACGATGTAGCCTTTCGGATTCTCCTGCAGTGATTCCTCACAGATCCATTACGGCTTCGATGTCGGGATCAATCTTGGGAGGCTTGGAGCAAAGTGAGATCCCGAAGAAGAGCGTGAGTGATACCAGTAGCGCGATCGCTCCTCCATCGATTCCCCACGGAATGGCAAAGCCTGGCCAGAAGTTAGGAGCGAATTTCAACCCGATCGAGATCGAAAGACTGACCAAGATCGTCACATTCACCGCTCTTGCTGTTGCACGTTTCCAATTGAGTCCGATGGCGATCGCAGGAACTAACGCGGCAGCGAATGTTCCCCAACCGAACGCACCCAAGAGCGCGACGAGTTTTTCTCCGGAATAGAGTGCAATCAGCGCCGCCGCGACGGCGATCACCACGGTCGCTGTGCGCGCCCAGAATAATTCTCGCTTCAGTGATTTCCCGCTAAGGGCTTTGGGAATGTCGTGCACGACGGCGGCTGCACCGATGTTGAGAAAGCCATCAGCGGTCGACATGATCGCAGCGAACAATCCAGCAAATACGATTCCGGCAAGCAACGGATGTGTGTAGTTTTGAAGGAAACTCGCAGCCGCTGAATCGGCTGAATCCAGTTCGGGATGAGCGCCCCCGAGCACCAACGCGCGCATCACCAAGCCGATTCCAATCCAGAGCAAGGCTGCGAGAGTGAATCCTGTTAACGAGACGACAAGAATGGATCTTGCGTCGCGTACGTTCTTGTACATCATCATCTTCGAGATCACGTGCGGTTGTCCCATCGCTCCCATCGCAAAGACAAACAGCCACGAAAGACAGCCCATCGCGCCGAGTGTTCCCCAGGGACTGATTGCTTCACGATCATCTGCGAGCATCACCGTCGACATCGCCGAGAAACCCCGTCCGGGCAAGTTGTCCGTTGCGGCGTAAATCGCGGCTGCAAATACCAGCACAGCCGCAACGACCATCACAGCACCCTGCACCAAATCGGTGTAGACCGAAGCGATGATGCCGCCCGTTACGCAGTAAAAGACAAGGACGGCGCAAGCGATCACGACGTAAATTTCCAAGCCGCTCTCTTCGACGACGATCGGAAGGTGAAACGTATCGGCACCCCATTTGGCCATTGTGAACAAGTGGTCGTTGATACCATCGACCCAAGCAATTCTTGGGACGATGTCACGTAAGACCGTTGCCATCGCAAGGATCTGCGTCGCCAAGTAACCCAGCACGCCCATCAAGATGGCGATCGAAGTGAGGAACCGACTCGTTTCACTTTTGTATCGAGCTGCGACCGCATCCGGTAACGAAACCGTCTCGCGAAGCTCAGAAATCAGTCGCAGTCGCTTTGCAACGAGGTAAAACGTCAAGCAATGTCCGATGCTGGCGCAAACGATCAACCAGAACGAGGACATTCCCATTCGATACACCAGCCCCGGACCTCCGACGAAACCAAACCCACTCAGCTGGCTCGAAAACACTGCCAGTCCCGCGACCATGACGCCGAGGCTACGGCCGGCGACGAAAAAATCCTTCGAGCTTTTGGTGCGTCGCATCGCCCATAATCCGACAGCGATGCACATCACCATGTAAGCCGCAACGCAACTAAGGATGACCGCTTGCCGCCCGTCCATCAATTTGCTCCTTCGGCTTGATTGGCGGTTTCATTCACGGCAGACGCCCGTTCAGCGAGGATCCTCTCAAAGGCCCGTTCGTCTTCGGGACGGAATGTCCATCGACTGAATGTTGCGACGTAAAGAATCACAAACAGCAGGGGTGTTGGCCAAACCGCAAACAGCATCCAAGCGGATGGAATGGGAAAGCCCCACCGCAGCCGTGGATCCGGATCCGTGATGTAATGTTCGTAGCTGATTAACATTCCGATAACCGTCGTGAGATACGCGACGCAGCCGATCGCGAGCGGCCATCGGAGACGATTGACTGTTTCCCCTTTTTGACTCGCTAGCCTCAACAACGCAGTAAAGAAAAAGACCATTCCCACGGCGAATACCCAAACGGAGATTCGGATCGGTGCATAACGCACTGCGCTGTCACCACCAATCTGCATGGACTTAATGGTTGGATGCGGTAACCCATGGCCAGCGTTGATTGGGCCCTGGCTCGGTTCTTTGGTTAGTAACACTCCACCAACGGCCCCGCACATCGCCAGCAACAATGCAAAAATGAACCAAGGCAATTTCATCAGTTGTCGTTGGCTATTCAGATTCAAGGTGTTTGGATCATCAATGGCGGTGAGCGTGTGCAACGGCCCTTTGACGCGTCAGCCTCGCCAATAGAGCGAATCCTGCGGCGCGGTGTACGCAACGTCAAGGTGAGGTGTTTGCAATGTTGCCTCATCTGCTGCGAGGCTATCTACGCCGCCGATGACCATCCCTGAGGTCAGAAGTGTGCGTTCAACGGGGTATGGCGCCTTGCCCTCCAGCATCATCGTTTCGACATGTCGGACCAGAGGATTGAAAAAATCGGCTGTTGTCGAACCGTGACCAGGCATGGGCAAATACATCTGACAGGAAATCACCGATCCGTTCTTGAGCATGCCTGCGAAGTTGAAATCTCGGATACCGGTCAGAAGCATCGTCGTTCGAAGTCCGTCACGATGCTCAATGATGTAGGCAGTCACCTTCGGCAGTTGTTGCTGCATCCACTCGATCGAAACGACATTCGTTGGGAACCCATTTTCGACGGGCAGATTGTGGCTTCGGCAAAGTGCCGAGACGATCAGTTTTCGCGTTGCCTCGCAATCGTCCGCTTGAATGCGTTCGTAAAAGTTCTGATCGCGAAGTGCTTGGATGCTTCGAACGCCCGTTTCGCCACCCGCTCTTCGTTCAGACATGCATTGGGAAGTTTCCAATGCATGGATGTCATAGCTGTCGACTCCTCCATACGCGACGCAGACGCTTTCAGATAACTCGGATCCGTAGGGCAAGTCGAGATCCGGCATGCGGCGCGTTACGGGTAAGGAAGAACCCGCCAAGAACGGAAATCCGAGCCGTTTGGAATCGGCCACCATTTCCTCACACTCATCCCAGCGTGTGGAAAGATGTTTGTCGTTGAAAACCGGGACACTTCGTCCGCTGTCCTCAAAGACTTTAACGACACGCTTGAACCAATCGTAACGCGGGTACCGCTTTTGTCCTTTGTCGTTGACCGGGTAGTCGCCATGTTCACCAATGATGATGACTCCATCGACGGCAAGTTTGTCACCTCCAAGCGTCAAGGCTTCTTCGATGGATGGGAACTGGTTGAGTTTGTGCCGTGCGATTCTAGATTGTGAAAGATCACCGTCTGGGATCTGGTCAATATAGACTGAAGCCAATTCAATCCGCGGGTGCTGCCAGCCTGTTCCCCATGTGTAGCCATAGATGTGTCGGTCGAGGAAATGCTGAGCATGCGAGTGGCGTCGGTCAACCGTGCCTAGAAACGCGACCCGTGGACGAGATGTTTTTCCCGCTGCCAGTAAACTCGGAGCCGCAACGACGGAGGCGCCGATGGTTGTGAGAAAGTGGCGACGATTCGATGCATTCATCAGCGGTACTCATCACAATTGGCGAACAACTCGTGCGGTGTTCAATGGGAAGCCTCGTGCTCACAACGAAGGCAGCGTTAAGGACGAGTTGGCATAGATTGTGGCGATTCCCAATTAAGAACGCGCCACAGGAAGCTCGCTAGTCCATCGGAAAAGCATTGTAGCAATGCTTCGCCTTTGTCTGCGGTTGCTTCGGCTGGGTGACCGACGTGACCTTCCCGTGATCGATCCAGCATGGTCCAAGCACGCGCAGCCGGCGCGAATGGGTCATCCGGCTCGACAGGGTCAACTCGCCGGTGTCCCTTGACCAATTCGGGCGCGAGTCTCAGCATCATCGAGGTTTCCCATTCACCCGCATGCGCCATTTGTTCTTGTTTCAAGGGTGTAGGTTCGAACAGATGCGGTTCTTGTTGGGGATTCGCTAGCGTCCAATAGGTTGCAAGGATCAGTAGAAGGTCCATTTGCTGCCGGTGTCGCTGCCGTAATTCAAAGATCGCTTGTCGTCCGGGCACATCGTTGCCGCCGTGTCCATTGACGAACACGATGCGACGAAAGCCGTGATCGATCCAATTCTGAGCCAGGCTGTCGAGCATTTGCAGATACACGCCAGGTTCAGCGGAGGTCGTGCCCGCGAAATCCATGTGATGGTGTGAGTTGCCGTACCACATCACTGGTAAGACAAGAATTTTCGACTGCATCGATTCATGAGCTCGACGCACAACTTCGGTCACCAACATGCTGTCGGTGAATACGGGAAGGTGTCGTCCATGCTGCTCTAAGGCGGCAATCGGTATGACGATTGGCGTCTCCCGGCTCAATGCATCGACTTCCGGTGATGACAGCTTGGCTAGGTCCATTGTCTTGTTTATCGGACAAAAGAATTGCGGATCATCGCCTCACGCGGTCGGCTTGCATCTGTCCTCGCGACGCGGTTGGTTTAAGATAACCGCTGGCACGCGTCTACGCATCCGCTGACGCGGGTCTACGCATCCGCTGGTTTGGGTCCTTGCATCCGCTGCGGAAGCCAGACGACCTCTCCCTCTCCACTTGATCCGTATCGCAAAAGTCCACATGAGAATCTTGCTCCTGACGCTGTTGTGTCTCGTGCCATTCATTGCCATCGCTTCCGATCCGATCGTCGACGAGACGACCGTTTTTGCGGAAAGGAATGGAATCGTTGCCGTAGAAGCGGAGCACTTTTATCTGCAGACAGAAACGGACAAGCGAGCCTTCTATCTGACGACATCCAACACAAAGCCGTCGAAGGCGCCCGATGGCGATCCGCCACACGTCGCTGGAGCCAGCGGAGGCGGCTACCTCGAGATTCTGCCGGATACTCGACGCACGCACGCGGATAAGCTCATTCAAGGCGAAAACTTTGCTCCCAAGCCTGGGAAGCAGGCGATCTTGCACTACAAAGTTCATATCAAGAATCCTGGTCGCTATTACGTCTGGGTGCGTGCTTACTCGACCGGATCCGAAGACAATGGGCTGCATGTCGGGTTGAACGGCGAATGGCCAGCGAGTGGCCAGCGACTTCAGTGGTGCAAAGGCAAAAATACGTGGCGCTGGGAAAGTAAACAGCGAACCAATGACGAACATTGCGGCGAACCATACAAGATATTTCTCGACATTGAAGAACCAGGCGTTCACACGGTTCATTTTTCAATGCGTGAGGATGGGTTCGAGTTCGATAAATGGCTGATGACACGCGAGCGTGAATTCGAACGCCCCAGCGAAATTGGACCCAAGCCGATCGCCTACCAGGGTAATCTTCCTGAGTCGTTTCCTTATGTCGCTGCGAAACCGGCACCCCCGCAGCAAGACGAAGAAACGCCCACCGATCAGCGAGATCGAACGACCAGCCCGACCGTTCCTGTCAGCTCGACGGCGCTGATCAAACCGCGCGGTGATGATGGTGATGGATCGGTTACCACCGAAGGTGAGTTGATGAAGTGGCACAAGGTCACGCTCGCCATCGACGGACCATTTGCTCACGAACAGGACAACGAACCGAACCCCTTCACCGATTATCGACTTCAAGCAACGTTTCGGCATAGCAGCGGCGATACGTTTGTTGTTCCCGGTTACTTTGCAGGCGACGGTGATGCCGGTAACACATCCGCCGAATCTGGGAATCAGTGGCGCATTCACTTTTCTCCCAATCATTCAGGGGCATGGCAATACGAGCTTGAGATGGTGCGCGGCAAACTCGCTGCGTTAAGCTCGGAGGCGAAAGCCGAACCGATTTCCGGGATTCATGGGAAAACGGGATCCTTCAAGATTGCTGCGAGCGATAAGTCGGGGCGAGATTTGCGGGCTCGCGGTCGTTTGCAATACGTCGAAAAACGCTACCTGCAGTTCGCTGAAACGGGACAGTATTTCCTGAAAGCCGGAGCGGACGCGCCCGAAACGCTGCTCGCTTTTGCGGACTTTGACAACACCGTTGCCGGTAACCCCAAGAAAGCCCCGTTGAAGACTTGGCAGCCGCACGTCGGTGACTGGAACCAAGGTGATCCAACGTGGAAAGACGGTAAGGGAAAAGGATTGATCGGCGCCATCAACTATCTTTCCGGAAAAGGGTGCAATGCGTTTTCGTTTTTGACCTACAACGCGGGTGGAGACGGAGACAACGTTTGGCCCTTTATTCAGCGGGATGACAAGTTGCATTATGACTGCAGCAAGTTGGACCAGTGGGGAATCGTATTTGATCACGGAAACCAACGTGGCATGTACCTGCACTTCAAAATGCAGGAAACCGAAAACGACGATCACCGCCGAGGCAAGGGCCAGTGTTATGTCCCCGAATCGTTGGATGGAGGAAATCTGGGCTCACAACGTAAACTCTATTGTCGAGAGTTGATTGCGAGGTTCGGGCACAACCTGGCCTTGAATTGGAATTTGGGCGAAGAGAATACACAGACGACCGCGCAGCAAAATGCGATGATCAATTACATCGCATCGACCGATCCCTACAAGCACCCGATTGTCGTCCACACTTTTCCGGACCAGCAGGACAAAGTGTATCGAGCGCTTCTCGGTGAACGCTCAAATCTGACCGGAGTCTCGTTGCAAAATAGCAGCCTGGATACGACACATGCCCAAACCGTCAAATGGGTCAACGCGTCAAAAGAAGCCGGCAAGGCATGGGTGGTAGCGTTTGACGAATCGGGATCGGCCGCGCACGCGCAGTGCCCCGATCTGGGTTACAAGGGATTCGATGGACGCGATCGCAAAGGCAAGATGACGCACACGGAAAATGAAGTGCGGCAACGAACTCTCTGGGGCACGCTCATGGGTGGCGGCGGCGGCAACGAGTATTACTTCGGCTATCAGTACGTCGAGAACGACATCGTTTGCGAGGATTGGAGGAGTCGCGACCGAAGTTGGGACTATTGTCGAATTGCGATTCAGTTTTTTCACGATCACCAGATTCCGTTTTGGGAAATGGCCAACGCGGATGAGCTGATCGGGAATCCTAAGCACAGCATTGAGAAGTTTTGTTTTGCCAAGCCAAATGAAACGTATTTGGTCTACCTGCCAAAAGGTGGCACAACGAACATCGATTTGGGCGGCGCGACTGGAACGTTCAATGTGACATGGTTCAATCCTCGAACCGGTGGAGCATTGGAGTCTGGATCGGTGGCTTCGGTAGACGCCGGTCAAAGCGTTTCGATTGGGCAGCCTCCAAGCGATCGTGACTTGGATTGGCTCGCGATCATTCAGAAATAGCTGACGTCAACGCCGCGCGATATTTTTCGCTCGAGCATGCTTCTCGCTCGATTGCCCAAATTCTGCGCCCGAGGTGGTAACGTCCTGAGCCGTAATGGATAGAATCTGTGGCGTTGCTACGGGAGATGCATAAGGAATATTGAGATGAGCACCGAATCGAAGCCTGAAGAGCAAGACAATTCTGCCAGTTCGCTGGAGACCGAATCGCAACCGAGTAAGTCGGAGCCGTCTAAACCGGCTCGCAATCGGATTTTGTTGATCCCGTATCCAAAATTCATCTTTATGTACCCGACACTGATTGTGTCGATCGTGGCCGCGATTGTCCTGTCGATTGGCGGTTACAGCGCGGTGGATCCGAGCACACAAACCACACCCGTTGTCATGACGGTGCTGTTTCTGGTCGTGTTCATTCTCAACACATTCATCATTGTCTTTGATTTCCCGAGAGCCACGTCGCTCACTTTGGTGTTCATCATTTCGACGTTGGCATTGGGCGGTTGGTTGTTGATGTCGGCCAAGCCAGATGTTGTGCCTTCGGTGAAAGATACCGTGACGCTCGTGCGGCCAGCTGCCAACACGAGTTTCTTTGTGTTTATCTCCGCCGCCATGTCGTTGATGTATGCGGCTATTTTTGTCAAAGTTCGATTCAACTATTGGGAATTGTCTAACAACGAACTTTTGCATCATCACGGCATTCTGAGCGACCTGAAACGGTACCCGGCACCTGAATTGCGGGTCGATAAAGAGATCAATGATGTGTTCGAATACATGCTGTTGGGTGCCGGTCGATTGATCTTGCACCCGAAGACGGAAAATCGAGCGATCGTGTTGGACAACGTATTGTTCGTGAGTCGCCGCGAAGAGGAGCTGACGCGAGTCCTCGGTTCGATCAAGGTTAAGCTCGGCGAGTCACGCTGATCTCATTTCGGCGTGTAACGCTTGGGTGTAACCGTGCCACCGGGTAGACGGCTCGTACGCACGGAAAACGCGTCACGTACGGAAAACGCGTCACGTGCGGGCGCCGATGGAGGATTTGCCGATGCGTTTCCCACCGCTCGCATCAGCCGTCGATTCGATCGAGCCCGAGAACGCATACGTCGTCCTCGCCCGGGCTCAAGTACTGGAACGCGCCGGTCGCGATATTATCCACTTGGAAATCGGCGAACCTGATTTTCAAACAGATACACGGATTGCCCGGGCGGGTATCGAGGCTATCGAAACGGGCAAAACGCGATACACGCCAACACCCGGCATCAAACCGCTTTGTCAGGCAATCGCATCGGACATCAGCATTCGATGTCAGCGAGAGGTCCTGCCATCGGAAGTCGTCGTCGGGCCCGGGGCGAAACCCATTCTTTTCTTGGCAAGCTTGGCAGTGATTGAACCGGGAGACGAAGTGATCTACCCGGATCCGGGATTCCCGACCTATCAATCGATGGTCGGGATCGCGAAAGGAAAAGGTGTCCCCATTCGTTTGATGGAACGAGACGGATTCGCCTTTGATCTCGATCAGCTCCGTGACCGCATCAATGAGCGGACGAAACTGATCGTTTTGAACTCACCAAGCAATCCAACGGGTGGCGTTTTATCTCGCTCGGACTTGGAACAGATCGCCGAACTTGCAAGGCGATTCAATTGTTGGATCATCTCTGATGAGATCTACTCCAGAATGTGTTTTGATGCGTCTTATGCTCCGACGATCGCCGCGCTCGACGGAATGGCAGAGCGAACGGTGATCGTTGACGGCTTTTCTAAAACACACGCGATGACTGGTTGGCGTTTGGGATTTGGTGTGATGCCGTCGCGGCTCGCGGAGAAAGTCAGCTTGTTGGCCGTTCATGCGTTTGGATGTACGGCTCAGTTCACTCAGTTCGCCGGATTGGAAGCGATCACCGGATCGCAAGATCATGTCCAGCAAGCGATGTCCGAGTATCGGCTGCGAAGAGACACACTCGTCAACGGCCTGAATTCAATCGATGGAATTGACTGCCGCAGTCCGGCCGGGACGTTTTACGCTTTCCCCAATATCCGGTCATTCGGACGAACGAGTGAGTCGTTGGCCAACCAATTATTGGAAGAAGCTGGTGTCGCGGTTCTGCCGGGAACCGCGTTTGGATGCAACGGTGAGGGCTACTTGAGAATCTGCTTCGCCAATTCAGTCGAGAACATCCAAAGAGCTGTCGAGCGCATCAAGAATACACTCATTTGAAACACGTTCGTCTGAGTTGTGTGTTGGCTCGATTTCGTGAATCACTCGGTGCCTTCGCGAACGTTGCGTTGCAACTTCAGCGACAGCCCTCGAATAAACGCGATCCGATGCGTACGATCGTGGCTCCCTCCGCGATCGCGGAGGGAAAGTCACTGCTCATGCCCATCGAAAGTTCGGGCAGCGACAAACCTGAGTCGCATTGCAGGCGGTCACGTAGTTCGCGCGTTCGCTCGAATTGTCTGCGAGCCTCATCGGGCTCGGTTCCCCATCCCGCCATCGCCATAAGTCCGACAACGTTGACACCGGAGTTGGGGCGATCCTCGAGTAAGCGAGCGAGTTCATTCGGTTGGAATCCGGTTTTCTTCTCGTCACCGCTGATGTTGACTTCCAGAAGGACATCCGTCGTGCGTTCTAACTCAACCGATTCTTCCGCAACTGCCTGAAGAACGCGAGCGCTGTCGATGGATTCGATGATGACCGCTTGTCGAAGCAGTCGGCGAATCTTGTTTCGCTGGAGATGTCCGATCAGGTGCCATTGCACTTCGCTTGGGATTTCGCCCGACTCCCGTTTGCTCCACAGGACTTGCGGACGGCTCTCACCCAAAGTGTGGCAACCAGCGTTTACCAACATTTTGGTTTCGGGAAGTTCAACGTACTTTGAGACACCGACGATCTTTAAATCATCGTTCGTCCGACCGGATGCTTTGAGCGCTTGCTCGACACCTTCTTGGACAGCCGCCCAGTTTTCCGCAATCCGTGTGTCGTGTTCAGATTCACTCATGTCTCTTCTGATGAATCGTCGACGGTGACCAATTCTTCGTGCAATCCATCTCCCGGGTCGAACCGCGAGCAATAAAAATCTGCGATCAAGTGTTTACCAAGAAACGTCCGGCATGCTTTACCGTGCAGGCTGCAATACACCGTCCAATGTTCGGATCCTTGCTGGAAACGGTAGGCAACCGCTTCGTTCGCATTGACGATCCGCAATTGATCGGCGACCGTCAATTGTCTCCAAGTTCGCTTTCGCTTAAACCGGTGAGGTGAAAAGTCGAGCCACAGCGGGCTGTAAATTCTTTCCAATCCCGTCACGGAAGCGACGAGGTGCCGATCTTCGGTGATTCTTAGTGCCGCGTCACTCGGTCCGACCCGCCATTCATTGGCAGCCAGTGGGATGATCAAGGCTTTTGGTCGTTTGCGCGTAAGAAATAGTTCCCTCGTTTCATCCTCGCTTTCGATCGTGAACGCATCGGTGACAGGGATGCGACTGGCGTAATGTACTCGATGCGTCGAGTTGTTGAGTGTGGGTGCTCGGACAGCATCGGCAAGCAGAAGGCATCGGTCATCCCGAAACATGAGGATTTGCCGCTGTAAAGTGATCCCCGATGTCCACTCTTGCTCGAGTTCCAGGTAGTGAACGTCGTCGTCTGAAAATTGGCAAACATCGGTCCAGCTACTGACCGGGTGTTGTTGTTCCGAATCGTATTCGATTTGCGATTGCCATCGGCCTGAAATGGCAGCCTGTTTGCCCGCAAGGATTTCTAGAAGCATATCCTCGCTTGAATAATCCACGATCGTTTTGCCGGGTCGGATATCCCATTCACAGGTCATGGTCGCGAGCTTTGCATCGGGCTCGTGGTGCATTGCCTCGGGAAGGGAAACCAACCAAGCGAGTCGCCGTCTCGATTCGGTTTTACCGAGTGCTGCATCAATCGCAGGAGTGAGCCGCTCTTCATCGAACACCTTGGAATGTTGAAACAGACCGTTGGGCGCCAAATCGTCGGCAAGATCGTCTCGCGACGCCGAGCTGAATGCGGATGTTCCATCTGGACGCGTCAGCGCGGTCATCCAAGTGACCAGGCAGGATCCAGCAGAAGCAATGGACTTCTCGGATCGATCCAATTTCAACCGACGAATCCATGCCCAACTTCGAATCAACGAAGCGACGACCAGCCGAGACTCTTCATGTGAACCGAGCACGTCAGCGACCGAGTGAACGTCTTGACGACACCACTGATGGATCGCCCTCGCTGCAGGTTTTCGCATCCGCTTACAGTCCGGCATCTTGGAAAGACAAGATGCCAGCGTTAAACCGAGTTCACCGGCGAGCATTAAATGGCTAACACGATCTTGCTCGTCACGTTGCAGAAAGAGCTCATGAAGTTGCTGCAGCGTTGCGAACAGTGTTGACCACGTCACAGGCTCCACGTGATCATTTAGCCGCGGTAACGCAGATGCCCAAAGGACGGCCAAAGACGCGTTTAAGGGCGATTCTGCCTGCTCAATATCGAAATGATCGATGAATTCTCGGCAGGGCGATTCCCAATCGAGTGCCGAATCTGTTTTTCCAGGCCTCAGGCCGCATGACAGTCGAGAGAGCGCTCGCCAAGTCGGGTCAATGGACTGACCGATCGCGGCGGCGACGCCCCAGCAATAAACACCCCCTTTTTTTGTCGCCGGTCCGAATATGTCGCGAACAGCCAATGCCTCACGAGATTGGCGAATGAGCACTGTTTTTTCATCCCACAGCAGATGGTTCTGCGGAACGGATTCCGGGTTCGAGAGGTTAGGTGGTGTGTCGATCGACATGGGGAGATGAGACAATCGGTGCTGGAGGAATCACCAACAGCGATGAAGAAAGCGTCGTGCGACGTTCTCTGTTTCTTCGCGGTGGGGGCGTGAACCAGGGAGCGGCGGCGGCGTAAACCACGCACCAAGGCGATTTTGCGGATTCCGTCCATTACCCGCAAACATAGGCATATGATATGCAGACGGGACCCTTATCGCGATACAGTCTTTTCGTTTAGGCTGACGATGAGAAGGGAATTGAACGTCCCGCCAACGTTTTCTGATGACAGGTGGTCACTATGCTCCGGATGGGTTTCACTGCGTTCCTCGCATCCGTTTTTGTTTCGACGTTTTTCGGTAATTGCAACGCGCAATCGTTACCGGATCCACCCAAAACGGATCCGCCAAAGTCGTTGTCCGATCCATTGACGGACGACGAAAAGGCGATCTCGACCGATTCGTATGTACCACCCGGAAAAATTGTACGTGAAGCATTTGAGGCGCCTCCGTCCGCGACTCAATTGAGCAAGGAGCGGGTTTGGATCGATCGAAAGAACCAACGCGTATACGTGGATGGTTACGTGGCGATGCGGGAAGGGCCGTTAGAGATGTTTGCCTGCCCGATTGGAACAAAAGAGCACGAGTCAATCGTTGCAACTCTGGCGAAATCGAGTGATGTGCATGCGGCGTTATTGGCGATCGGCGCCCAAAAAGGCACGCCGGTTTCCTACGTCCCGAAGTTTGTTCCAGCCACTGGGCAACGCATTCGCGTCTGGGTGTGTTACCGGGATAAAAAAGAAAAGTTTCAAGTCATCGATGCTCGCCGCTGGATCCAACGCAATGGCAAGCCCAAAGAACATATGGAGTCTGATTGGGTATTCGCGGGCAGTGGGTTTTGGAAAGATCCAGCCGATGGACGTGAATATTATCGTGCCGACAGCGGTGACATGATTTGCGTGTCTAACTTCAGCACTGCAATGCTGGACATTCCCATCGCTAGTAGTGCGGATGCAGACGATTTGCTTTTTATCCCGTTCACCGATCGCATTCCGGATCGTGGAACGCCCGTGCGACTCGTTTTTATACCCGTTCCGTTGAAAACGGATGCTCCATCACCAAAACCGACGGTTGACCCGGCAAAGCCTCCGACGGAGTCGGTGCTGCCAAAGAAGTAAGACTTAGAAGCTTGCACTGTTGAACAGCTGGCGATTCTCTCGCCAATTGGCTGACCGGAACGATCGTCATGATCGTTCTCGTCCGTCTGGTTCATTGTGTGTTCATAACCCGAACCATCCACGGTGTAACTGAAGGAATCGTTGTCACCGTTTGGCACTCGCTCACCCTTTCTTCCAAGCATCGTAGAGTTTGAGGCATGAAGTGATCTCGCTTCATGCCCCACCTACAGACTTGGAGCCGAGGTCGACAGAGCCACGCGTGTCGGATTCATCGACACGTCCCGCACGTCTCTGTTCGGGTTGTTCCGTTGGCAGCCATTCGCATCGGATGAGCGCGACCGGGACACGTTATCAATTCCCGTGGATCCTCTGCGCCTTTCAAACGCGTGAAAAGCGATGTGATCCATGCCCACTCACACCATCATCATTGCAGAGGACAACCCGGGCTTGGCCCGTGTTCTGTCGTTTAAGTTTCAGGCGAGCGGATTTCGGCCGTTGATCTGCCGCGATGGGCAGTATGCGTGGGACGCTTTCCAAGAGGGGAACATCGCGGCGATTTTGAGCGATCAAGAAATGCCGAGGATGTCGGGCATCGAGTTTTGCCGAAAGGTGCGTTCCGTCGATTCGGACGTGCCGTTCTTTCTTGTGACAGGTCGTCAGCTGGAATTGGCGAATCGAGGACTGGAATCAGAGCTGAACATTCGGCAGATATTCGGCAAACCCTTTAGTCCAGCCGAAGTCGTCAGGGCTGTACAGGAAGCGATCGACGAGTCTTCTGCTGGGAAGTCATCCGTATCGCACCCCGATGTGTCTGCGAGTGGATCGGCCTGATCGACTCGTTTACGCAACACGTTACCAACGCCTTCCGCACGCGTTGGA
The DNA here is from genome assembly GCA_039179795.1 of Planctomycetota bacterium. GTDB lineage: Bacteria > Planctomycetota > Planctomycetia > Pirellulales > Pirellulaceae > Rubripirellula. The sequence goes on from JBCDEM010000006.1 coordinate 182,213, forward strand.
CGACGATCTCCGAGCGATCGCAAGAACAAACGAATCATTTAAACAAGAAGGAATCTCGCGTTGACCCCTGATGAAGTGCTCGTCGAGGCTCTGCAGCAACACTTGGAGCTGCCGGTACGCTTAATGCTCGAAGGCGATCCCGAGTTTGATGCCGTGATCGGATCAATGACTCCGACTCCGTCGCACAAGGGAGAAACCGCGATGCGATATGCAACGACTGCGGGCCAAACAACGCGCGTAGCGGCTGCCATGCCGAGCGGTGCCTGGGCGATTTGGGAAACCAGCGAAACGCTTTCCGAAGCAACGATAAAGCACGCTCAAACGGTTTTGTTGCTCGTGAATACAGACGATGAACGAAATCAACTTCTCTCAGAAGCGGATGCTCTGGCCACTCAGGTCGTCAATGACTTTGAGGAATTATCCTTGTTGCGTTCGCTCGCCGCGAAAATGGAACTTCCCGAAACAGGTGTTGGCGTCACGGAAATGGTCCGCAATTGCCTCGGACCGTTGGCTCATGGTTTAGGAGCCGAATCGGTCGCGGCGGTGATCTATCAAGATGCTGTGCTCTATCAAGCTGACGGGGAGGCAAGTGCCACGGTGAATTGGTCGGGGGAACCGATTGTCTCCGATGACATCATTGAATCGCTGATCGATTCGCACGGTGACTCGGCAAATGATCGACCACTGATTCAAAATCCAGAGGAAGGAACCCAACTGCAACTGCACGCCAACTCCATCAACGAATTCGTTCTGATGGCATGTCGTAGCGAGGGTCGGCTGCACGGATGGTTGATCGCCTGTAATCGTGTCGGGAACGAAGCCGACGATGTTCCTTGGGCCCAGCGAGGTTTTACAACGGTCCAAGCATCTTTATTGGAAACAGCTACGCACCAACTGGCCGCGCAGATTCACAACATGCGGCTTTTGCGTCAGAAAGAAGCGTTATACACGGATGTTGTACGAGCGCTGGTCAATGCGGTGGAGGCACGCGATCCGTACACGTGCGGCCACAGTGAGCGTGTCGCCCAGTTTGCAAAATGCTTGGGAAAGGTGATCGGTGAAGACGAAGTGGGTTGTGATCGGATCTACTTGACCGGCCTGCTTCATGATATCGGAAAGATCGCTGTTCCCGATGGAGTGCTTCGCAAACCCGGAGATTTGGATCGATCCGAACGAGCGATTATCGAGACGCACACGGAGGCTGGTTGGAGAATCCTGCATGAGCTTGAGGCACTACGCGATGTGTTGCCTGGCGTTCTCTACCATCACGAACACTTCGATGGCAACGGATACCCCGACGGGCTCGTCGGGCAGAACATTCCTCTCGACGGAAGGATTTTGGCTGTCTGTGACGCCTATGACGCCATGACAAGCGATCGGCCTTATCGAGAAGGGATGCCCATTGAGCGAGCGATAGAGATTCTCAACGGAGGTTCAGGAAGGTATTGGGATCCAATGATCGTGGATGCGTTTATCGAAAATATTGATGAAATGGATCAGATTCGTCGCAACCATCGTCCACGCCAGCACGCCCAACGTCCTGTGCCGATGAACGGTCAGCCCATCTATCAATAGACGAATTGATAGTCGTGCGTCTATCGACAGATGTCACGCGTGACGGAGTTGATCGGCGACTAATTACCGCTCGACGAAAGGATCATGAATTCTTGGTCCGGGCTCACGTCCACGTGCAGCCACTCCATTGAAGTGTTGGCTTCAGGCACGATTTTTGGCGGACTGTTGCTGTCTAGATCGAGCTGATAGATCAGGTTCTTTAAATGCCCTCGCGAATGCATGCTGAAGTAGAGTTGCCGCCCGCTGGGTGACCAGGACAGATCGGAGGCCATCTCTTCCTTGGTTGCATACCGACGTTTTAAGTGTGGCGTCTCACCCACTTGCAGGATCGCAAGCTCATGTTGATTGGCGAGCTTGCCTTTGAACGCCAACTGTCGGCTATCTGGCGACCAAGCCATATTCCAAAAGATGTACAGGTAGGGATGCGTGCCTTTTGCCATAAGAGTTCGCGACGTTCGGCTTTGCACGTCGTAGATGCGGATGCTGTTGTCGTTGGTGTAGGCAATCGACTGACCATCCGGGGACCAGGTGGCAGCCCAGCCATCGTCAATTCGACGTTCCTCCGTCCCGTCGAGATTCATGATCCAGATCCCACTCCCGCCTTCGTAGCGACAGCAGACGAATCTCGAACCGTCCGGCGACCAACTTGGCATTAATCCCGTACAAACATCTCGAACGTCGACGCCATCGGAACGCATGAGCAAGATTTGAGATCGATTCGGGCCCTCGGGCGGAGTGCCGTCGAACAGCACCCATCGACCATCGGCGGATATATCTGGTGAACCCACGAAAGGAAAATCTTCATGTCGATAGATTTCCGAAGATTCCTCTCCGTCCATTGAAACGCGATACAGCGCGTGGAGTTTGTATTTTTGGAATTCAAACTCATCGACTGACAAATGAGAGTCACCATCAACGTCGAGTCGATGAAAGTAATACCGGCGTTGTAGGCCAAAAAGGTTGCGGTTATCGAATCGAAATTCGTCAAACGAAAGCTTCTGATCCCGGTTTTCGTCGCGTGGCATATTCTCCCACGCAACATTAAAGGTGCCGAGCATCGAAACACGGAATTCGTCGAAGGACAAACAGCCGTCACCATCGACGTCAAAGGCGACTAAGTTGGACCGGACGAGGTACGTTCTGTTTCTTGGGGTTGATTGGGTCAACTCAGCATGATCGAGTCGATCGTCTTGATTGCGATCTGCTTGGCTGAACATCGCATTGGGATCGCGTAAGTAAGGTCCGTCTGGATCAGCAAATTCGGCCAAGCTAATCTGGCCATTCTGATCCAAGTCGAGATCGTCGAAGTCTTCGTCAGCTGTGGCTGCGTTCCACCCATTGTCAATGAACTCCGCTCGCGAAATTTGATCGTCTTGATCCGCATCGGTGCGAATGAACTCGGCAAAATCGATCACTCGACCGTCGTCCAGCCGCAACGCATCATCCGTGGTCCAACGCATGCCAAGCTGGATTTCTAGAAACCGCATCGCTTCGTCACGGGTCACTTGACGGTCTCGGTTCGGATCTGCGTGCAAGATCAGAACGCGATCGAGCCGACGCTGTCCGTTGGGAGAAATCGAGGCAGAGTAGTTGATGGTGAAAGTCGTGCTGTCGACCGTTTCTTCGGATCGAAACTTCCAATTGTCGTACGATTCATCCATCGCCTCGACAGCTTGAGTCCAGATCGCGATAAAAGGATCGTCTGCCGCACAGGTTCCGACCAGATAGACGGTGACCAAAAAGAAGGCGAGGCAAAAGGATGTCGTGAGCCGCCCTGCAAAGACCGAGTTCATGTCATCCTCAAGTTGCCGTGCCGCTTTTGGATGGGATGCCACTCTGCATGGTTTCCTCGACCAACCGGCGTACGATCTGTCGAGCATCGACGCCTTCACTCTGGGCGGCAAACGTTGTGATCATGCGATGGGTCAAGACGGGTTCAGCAACCGCTTGAATATCCTCGAGCCGCACCATGAATTGGCCGTTCAATGCGGCGCGTGTCTTTCCGCCGATAATGAGATATTGAACGGCACGAGGCCCGGCTCCCCATGAAACGAGTGGCTTTAACCAATCAGGTGCAACTTCTTCTTGAGGTCGGGTTTTGCGTACCAGTCGAACAGCAAATTGATAAATGTGTTCGGGAACGGGGATCCGACGAACGAGATGCTGAAACGAAGCGATTTCGTCGGCGTGCATCAGTGGTTCGAGCGTCGGCAATTCGTCTCCGGTGGTCGTCCGGGCAATCCGGATCTCTTCTTCCTCGCTAGGATACGTCAGTTCGATCAAAAACATGAACCGATCCAATTGCGCTTCGGGCAATGGATACGTCCCTTCCTGTTCAACTGGATTCTGCGTCGCCAGAACAAGAAACGGCTCATCGAGTCGATACGGTTTTCCCAACACGGTCACGCGCCGTTCCTGCATCGCTTCCAATAACGCGGCTTGTGTTTTGGGTGGCGCTCGATTGATCTCATCCGCTAACACGATATTGGAAAAGACGGGACCGTGCACAAACTGGAATTCCCGACGACCTTCAGCGGTGTCTTGAAGAATATCGGTGCCGGTGATGTCCATCGGCATCAGATCTGGTGTGAACTGTATGCGACTAAATCCGAGGGACAACGTTTCTGCGAGCTTGCTGACCAGAAGCGTTTTGGCCAAACCGGGAACACCCATCAGCAGGCCATGCCCGCGAGCGAAAAGAACGGTCGTAAGTTGTTCAACCACTTCTGCCTGACCTACGATCACCTTCGCCAATTCCTCTTTGAGCCGTCGATGACAATCCTGCAGCCGTTCAATCTGGCGCACATCGTCGCCGGAGAGTTCGGTCGACGCAGGGGGATCGGAGTGATTCATGAAGGCGGGTTTTAGGGCGGGTGGGGTTTCGAGCAACTCGGAGTTCAAGCGGGCCGGCGTCGTGTTCGCTTGGACGACGGTGATTCAGCAAATGTGATACAGCAACGGCTGGGATCGCCATTCGCGAATGCAGGTGTTCGGTTGGACCTCTGGACCGGCGAAAAACAGCGGAAGACTGTCTTCTCAAGATCATCCGGAAATCGGGCGAGCAACACAGACTATCTGTGACCCTTTTTGATTACAAGCACGACCTGATCCGTTGTGAGTGTCCCTGCTTGGATCGTTGGCCTGTTAGGATGGCTACGGAACGACACAAACGTCATGGGATCCGCGGATGCAAGCGGTTAACCGATTTGAATTTGACTTGCTGAGCATTTTGCAGTCGGTGCTTGGGCGCGTGCCAGTCGAGCAAGTCCTTCCCAAATGGAAGCAGCCGCAGGCGAAACCGCGAGGCCTTCATCAACAGACAGTGCGCTTAATCGAACAGATGCTCGCGAAGGGCATTGTTGGTCGGATCGCGAGAGACGACGGTTGGTGTCGTCGCAGATTTCTTCGTGATGGTGAGCCGGTCGACGGCAGTCTTTGGCAGCGAACCTCCCCCGATCAATTGGGGCTCACGTTTTCTCCGCAATCCATCGATCTGTTGCTTTGGCTGACATCCTCGAGTGGATCTGAAGGCATTCCAGCTTGGAAACCAAACCCATTCGTATCCAAGCAGGATGTCACCGACGGAGACCGGCTCATTCAATACTGGATTGCGAAGGCGGCTGCGGAGACTTCCTTGCTGACGAAATGGTATCGACATGAGCCGTTCATCAGCAACGAACTGATCTCGATTGCGCTGCCAGATCGATTTGCGGAAGTTGACTCAACGCCTGCACTGGATTTTGAACGCTGGATACTAAACGAAACATCCTGGCTGCTCGAGGTGCTGCAGAATGACTTTGAGCGTTGGCTTGTTCGAGCTTGGAACGTTAAGAATCGTCTGATTGACGCCGACCGGGTGCTCGCGATGAGCCGAATCGAGGATGGCGTTCTGCAGCATTATCTGCGTGCAGCGGATGCCTGTATGCGACCGGACCTCTGTCGATTCGTTTTGATGGCAGCGAGGCATGTGCTTCACGAATCGCTTTCGGTTCGGGACTGGTTGCAGTCGGTCAATCTCAACCATTTGAAAGCAGCGGACCGCATGGAATTCTATCGTGCCGCTGCGACGTTGCCGCGAGCCGTGAATCAAATGGCGCAATGGCATCGAAATTCGGCTACCGTCCATTTCCTCGATGATGACTACCAAGCGTCGCAGTTGCTGAAATCGATTTGGGAATCCATGGATGGAGATCGCCTGAATCAGCAAGCGGAACGCATGCTGGCTGAGCTGGAGTTCTAGCGGATAGAATCTGAAGGTCTTGTTCCCGTCTTTTCATTGTTCGGATTCGATGTCATGAGTCGTGCTTTTCGCGTCACCGTCAAGGAGACTGTGCGTCGGGTGATTCACGCGGAGGATCATGTTCGCACTCAGCTTGAGATGCTTGAGGTCTTGCCGTGTGATCAAATGATGGAGCTGTTATCAAAGGAGTTGGTCTCTCTCGGATTTGAGCGTGATGGAACGGCTTTGTCTCGCACCGATGGGAACGCTCGCGTCGTGATCCGTTTGGAGGACGGCACCGTCGTCGTCGAATCCGCTAGCAGGGAAGACTTAGAGATCGAAGGTAAGCGGTCTGTCCGCGTCTTCGAGGAAAGCGGCAAATCTGAAGAGCAGGTGCGTGATTTGCTGTCGAAGCAGATCCAGGCGGACGTGAACGAGGAGACTCAGGAGAAGCAGTCTGAACTTCAAACGGAGTTGACCGATCAACTCGAATCGCAACTTGCGGACCTTCGATTGGAGCTCGATCAAGCGTGCAATCGAGCGACCGCGGCGGCGCTCAAACAGAAAGCAGCCCAACTGGGACAGATCAAAGAAATGACCGAGGACAGTCAGTCGGGTTCGTTAACGATCGTCGTGGAACTCTGATTGATGTCAGTCATTATTCCAGAATCGGAATTGCCTGTTTCCGTTTCTGCTCCACAGGCGGTCGAAGCGGCGTATGCGGAATACCTTGCGGATACGACAATGGATTTGGTCCGTGGGCTTCCGGTCCTGATCGAGTGCGAAAAGGATCTCGCACCATATGTCTACGCAAATCTGCGCGATCGGTTAAAGCCGTCTAATCTTCGCTGCTTGTACTTGGATGGTCGACCTTCGCCAGATCGTCCGAGCGATCTGCTGAATGCAGGTTTGTTGGGGACCATGATCGCTCAATTGCGGGACGCCGTTCGTGGAGTTGTTGAAAAACGGGTGGTCGTTTTGCCTCATCTGGATTTGCTGACCACGAACGAAGGCGGGCTGACCTCGGAAGCGCGTGAAGTCATTCCACTTCTCTATGAAAACCCAGAGTTGGTTTGGCTCGGCTTCAAGGATCCGTCGTTTTCGATTCCGGTGGTGATCGAACGGTTGTTTCCGCACCAATACAGTTTGCTGGGTATCCCAAGATCGCGTTTGAGTCATCTCGTCACGCAGAAAGAGTCACGGAAATTCGGTCAGTCGTTCCATCCCTGGAATCTTTATAAGTACGTCTCGGGAATGAACGCAGTGCGTTTGCGGAAGCTCATGGAAACGGTCAGTGGCGAGGACTATCCGTCGGATGGCCAACACGCTTACGCGCAGATTCGTCAAGCGACTTCCGGGGGAAAGCTAGAGATCCCGAAAGTTGATTTGCATTCAGATATTGGAGGCTACATCCGAGTTAAGCAGCGACTTCAAACAGAAGTCTTGGATGTGCTGACGGAAAAAGACGCTCGCGACGACGCGGATGAAATTCACCGGTTGGAAGAGCTGATTCCGCGTGGCATGATCTTTTGGGGACCTCCGGGAACCGGCAAGACGATGTTCGCAAAAGCGATTGCGACGTCGATCGGTGCGGCGATTACGGTGGTTTCCGGGCCGGAGCTGAAGAGTCGCTGGGTGGGCGAAAGTGAACAGCGGTTGCGTCAAGTTTTTCTACAGGCACGGCAATCAGCTCCATCGATCATCGTCTTTGACGAACTCGATTCGTTTGCTTCGGCGCGTGGCACGTACGGCGGTAGCGGCGTGGAACACTCGATGGTCAATCAACTGCTGACGGAAATGGATGGATTCCACAGCGACGAGTTGGTGTTTGTCGTCGGAACGACGAACTTCGTCGATATCTTGGATCCAGCGCTATTGCGACCAGGCCGCTTTGAGTTTCATTTACACATTCCGCATCCCGACGCGGAGGATCGGCGCGAGATCCTGTCTATCTATGACCAACGCATGTCGCTGGAACTGACGGAAGAAGCTCTTGAGTTTGCCGTTCGACGCACGGGTGAATTTGTCGAGGGAGCGGCTCCCGGAACACGATTCTCCGGCGACCATATCAACGCACTCTGCCGCGCGATCGCGCGGAATCGATTGAGAAAGAATGGGACGGGTTCAACGGAACTCGCAGATGTTGACCGAGCATTGAGCGAGTGGGTCGACCGTCCGAAAATGACGCCCGCGGAACAGCGGGTGGTGGCAACTCACGAAGCTGGGCATGCGATCTGCTCGCTGTTCTGTTCCCACTCTCCTCCCATCGATCGGATTTCGATTCGCGGCGACATGGCCGGTTCACTCGGTTTTGTTCGACACCAAGAACCCGCGCACAAATACGTGATGACTCAGGCGCGACTGTTGGATGATATCTGTGTATTGATGGGTGGAAGGGAGGCTGAGCAATTGTTGTTGCGAGACCTTTCGATTGGATCGGCCGGCGATTTGGTTCGCGCAACCGAGATCGCGCGGGCCCTCGTTGAGGAATTTGGGGGAGGCGGCCAGCAGGTTGGTATCGGTCACTTCCCAACTCAAAGCCATCCACATCGACCCATCCAACAACTGTCTGCCGCCCAATTGGATGCGATCGATCGTCAGGTCAATAACATTCTTGAGCAACAACGTGAACGAGCGGTCGAGATTCTCACCAACCACTTGTCACTCGTCGAAACTCTGCGAGATTTATTGCTCGACAACCAAGTCGTCGACGCCAAAGCAATTTCAAACTTAAGGAAGCTACCATGAATCGGATCGTTTGGTTATTTGCCACCGCTACGTTGATGATGATTGGTTGTGGCAAAAAGAACCCGGTTGCGGAAGTCACGTCGATCGAGAGCGGTATCGAGATCACGGACTTGAACTATCAACCGGGTAGCGACTGGAATCAGTGGCGTGGCCCCGATGGCAGCGGCGTCGCGATGGATCAGACGATCGTCACCGAGTGGGATGAAACGACCAACATTCGCTGGCGTGCCGATATCCCGGGTCGCGGTCACAGTTCGCCGATCGTGGTTGGCGAGAACGTGTACGTCGCAACCGCTCTCGACGATCAAAAGGAGCAATGGGTGCTCGCACTTGATCGCGAAACCGGATCCGAGCGTTGGCGGACGATGATTCACGATGGCAATTTTCCATCACCTCGCGACGTTCACAAGAAAGCGACCAATGCGAATGGTACGATCGCTTGCGATGGCGAGCGATTGTATATCGGGATGCTGAATTCCGAAGCAATTATCGCGACCGCGCTGGATCTAGACGGTGAGATCCTCTGGCAGAAAGAAGCGGGTAAGTTCGTTTCGAAATTCGGTTACGCTCCTTCTCCGGCTCTATACAAATCACTGGTGATCTTCCCCGCAGATAATCGAGGCGGTGGTTATATCACGGCGTTTGACGGTAAATCCGGTTCGATCGTTTGGCGAATCCTTCGTGGTGATGCTGATAGTTATTCCAGTCCAATGATCGCCAACGTTGGCGGTACCGATCAGTTGCTTATCACCGGCGGGGAAACGCTGACCAGTTACGACCCGTCAACGGGGAACGTGAATTGGCAGACGCCGGCCATTGCAACTTCAACCTGCGGTACCGTTGTGACCACGAGTGATCGAATCATCGCCAGTGGCGGCTATCCGCAAGACGAAACGGTTTGCTTGGATGCCGAGGGCAATCGAGTGTGGTCGGATGACACCAATATATATGAGCCATCGTTGGTGGTTGCCGGTTCACGTCTGGTCGGAGTCCGGGACGATGGGATCGCTTACTGTTGGTCGATCGAAACGGGTGATGTCGAATGGAAGAAACGTTTGGGTGGAAACTTCAGCGCTTCACCCATCGTCGTGAATGGACTCGTCTACGTGTCGAATCTGAAGGGTGAGACGTTTGTCTTTCGTGCCGGCGAAAAGTACGAACAGGTTGCCAAGAATCGACTCGGAAGCGATTGCTACGCCAGTCCGGCCGTTTCCGATGGACAAATGTTCCTTCGGATTGGGATCGGATCTGGACGCGACCGCAAAGAGCAACTCGTTTGTATCGCGGGCGAGGAATAGGCGAAGCAGTTTGAGTGTTAGGTGGTTCGTTGCTTCGTCCATGACGTGTTCCGATTAATCGGTCGGTAACGTTTGCGATTTGAATCACGGAGGGATCGGTCAGTTTCAATGACCGAGTTGTAGGCTCACCCCCTTGAGGAACTGATTAGGTTTCTCGCTTTCTTTATTAGACGAGTGAGCCGTTGGCCGATTTCAAACACCGGAATCGATGCGAAAACGATGTCGTCATCGATTCTGTGAATGGAATCACTTCATGGGCAAAGGACCGCCCGCCTCCCTCCGGTTTGTTCGCAGGACTTCTAGACGAGAAACGTAGCGACCCTCCCTTACAGAACCCCAAACTCTTCATTATTTGACGTTTGATTGCCATCCTTCATCACGGGGGACTGGCCGGGTAGGGATCCGTTTTTCGACGCGAAGGATCGCGATATGAAATTGAAAAGGATTCGATTCTATGAAAATCAACGTTATGCGCTCTGTCGCATTGGCGCTCGGTTTCAGCGTGTGCGGTGTCGTGCAAGCTCAAACCAGCTATGTCGCTCCTGCTCACTGGAGCAACTTCAACTCGGGCGTGGCTCCTGTTGCAGCCCAAGAGGAAGTCACTCCGCCAGCCGTACCAGCTCCACCTGCTCCGGCAGCGATGCCAGAAGCAGATATGCAAGTTGGGGGCGCTTACAACGAAGCGATGTCTGGCAATTGGGATGGCGATGGATCTTGTGTCCAACCGCGACTCCCGCTGGCGCCTTACTTCGGCAGCTTCAATCTGCTGTTTTTCGATCTCGAGGAAAACTCCCGTCGATCGTTGGCAACCGGCGTGAACCTGACATCAGCTTCGGTTGAGCCTGAAACGTCCGTTGGTTTTGACATCTCAGCAGGCAAGTATCTGTGCTGTGGCCAGTACGGCATCGGCATGACCTACATGCTTTGGAATCCGGATCGTGAGACCCGAACGATGACCGGTACGCCCGGTACGATTCGCGCTTCGATGCCTGCCTACAACCAAATCACGATTGATCCCGATGGTGCAGGAGCCGGTACCGCTGGTATCGTTTACGAGATCATCGACGGAACCGACGCCGGTTACGCGGGTGCCGCTGCGATGCGTGCGAGTCGCGACGTCAGCTTCCAAGGGATCGAAGTGAACTTGTTCTCCTTCGGTTTGATGGGTGCTCGTCGAGCTTCCTACGCCGGCTGCTGCCCGAACAAACTGGGCATCGGTTCGCTGTGCGGACTCGGTCACAACGGTTGCCGCGGGTACGGTGGTGCAGCTGGGCCTCTGGCACGAGCCTGCAACGGTCGCGTTCGCGTCATGACCAGCCACGGTTTCCGCTGGATGCAGATCGAAGATGAGTTGGAGTTGGCTTACAACATCGACGGAACCGTCGGTTACCAAGCGGGCGACATCTACGAGAACGTTGACATCGAAAATAACCTGTACGGTTATCAGTTCGGCGGCGTGTTGACTTACTGCTTGAGCAGCCGCCTGAACCTGAACATCGGTGGTAAGTTCGGCATCTACGGTAACCACGCTGAAAAGCGTCACCGCGTTGGATCGCTGACAAGCCTTGCCTACCAAAACGGTGCTCCGCTGAACGTGATCAGCAGCAGCGATTCCGATACTGTCCTGTCGACGCTTGGTGAGCTTGACCTCGGTTTGGGTTACCGCATCGGATGTGCTTGGACCGTCCGCGGTGGTTACCGCCTGATGGGTATCACCGGTGTTGCCACGGCATTTGACTCGCTGCCGACCGGCTATGCGACGCTGGCCGATGCAGCTGCGGTTCACGCCGACGACAGCTACTTGCTGCACGGCGGATACGTGGGATTGGAATACAACTGGTAAGCCCAATTCCAAGCGTGATTAGAAGAGTCTGATTTCGCACCCAGACCGGATGGATAAGATGCCCCGCCTGAAACCTTTCAGGTGGGGCATTTTTCGTTTCATGCCGTGATCGAGGGCCATCCCTCGCTACGCACGAGCACCGCTCCGCTAAGCACGAGCACGCGCACGATTGAAGTTTTAGAGACGGGGATGCGTTCCTTCGTCAGACGCAATTAATAAGTGTGAATCGCAAAGTTTCTATCGTTTGGAAAAAGGGCGGACTAACGGATCACCAACGATCAGGTATTGATACGGGCTCGTAATCGAAAGATAGAAAGCTTCTATCCCGCTCAGCCCGGTCGCGTAGTATCCGTAGAGCATCGGTGAGGGGAACTTGTTTGGAATCGAATAAGGCTCAGCAACGGCGCCTCCACTCAACGCCGCTCCAGCATGCAACAGCTCGGTGATCTTCGATTGCGATTTTGTACCGAACGCGGCGCTCAGGCTCGTCAAGTTCTCACTGATCGCGCCGGGCACAAACGTCCATGATCGGGAACCCAATGGCATCGACGGAGTGCCGAGCATCAGTCCAACGCAATCGCTCTCCTGGCTGGGCATGACCGCGTGAACCAGGTCAGCATCATGCTGAAGATGTCGCAACCATTCAATTGCATTTCCTACGGCCGGGAAGCGAGTTTTCGTCCGAATATCCTTTGTGACGGCAAACCAAAACTTGCCTTTCGGATTCGATTCATCGGACTTGGATGAACGATCCAATACATCGATCGCTTCTTCGATGTTACTTCCACGTTCGTGCACGACAGCGAGCATGCAGGACATCATGTAGCGAACACCGCGGTCGGAACGAGCGTGCGGATGCCCGTTATTTGCCCAACCAAAACGGGACGAGAACTCGATCGGTCCCTGCATACTGGTCGGGTAGTCGTCCAGTCTATCGACGAGCGATTTGAGTCGATCGGAACGCGAAATCGATTCGAGTGAATCTGATTCTCGTAGGTATCTCGCAGAACTCCAACCAGAAAGAATCGCCTGGCGAACCAGTCGCTCAGCCGCTGCGGTTTCCCCGAGTCGTGACCGGCACTCCGCCGCTCTTACTGCGATCGGTGACATACGCGGGTGCTGTCTCAATAGCTCTTCAAACGATTCAGCAGCCTGTTGATCATCACCGTCGTTGAGCGAACTCATCGCGGCATCAAACGCGTCTTTTTCGGGTCCGCGCATGAATGGACTGACGAAATGACGCTCAAACGAACCGCGTGCATAAAGATTAGAGCCAAACCCCAAGTAGTTCGCGCTATCGGCGAGCAAGAACTGATACAAGTAGGTCAGGCCAGTGATCGAAGCGGTTGGCTTTTGATACTTCTTCAGTTGGTCGTCATCGAGTCTCTGATGATGCTTGCTGACGTTGACGGAGGTCGGAAATCCCGCCGAATACGCAATCACGCGCGTTCGACTCGCCAGCCCTTTTGACTCTATCTCCTTCAGGACCGGCATTAGAATCTTGGCTTGGAAATCCTCGAGAGAGACTTTCAATCCCGCCGGTACATCGTTCAGTGAGATAGTATTTTCGGGCGGGATCCCGCGGGCACGAACATACGCCTTCGCAACGGTGCGGGAAGCCACGGAGGATTCGTTGACAACGACGACGACATGCTCGGGCTTCAACGTGGCATGAGCGACGGAGGTTGATACCAGCAGCAATAAGAGAGGAATTAGGTGTTTGGGAATGAATGATGCAGGCTCTTCCGCTAAATCGCTGTGGCCTAAACACCTGGCACCTAAACCCTTTATCTCCCTCATGATTCTTCCCTCAGGCTTGGTCCGCCAAAATTCGGTCCCCCAGGTTCACTGTAGTCTCCATCCTCTCCATCCTCTTCATTTTCCTCCGTTGGTGAATGGATGGCAGATTGCAGGACTCGCCATCCTAATAGGCAGCATTTCTGTCGGTTGGTGGGAAGTTCTGATGCGAATAGACGGAGCATGTCGTCTGTACGGAACGCTTTGACTTCGTCGATCGTCTTTCCCTCAATCTCTTCAAGCAGCATCGACGTCGATGCCTGGCTGATCACCGAGCCGTCGCCTTCGAACCATGCCTCCGCGATCGTGCCATCAGAGTCAATGACCAATTCGATTCGGATTCTATCGCCCGTCAGTGGATTGTCCGCTTCGTGCGAATGGGTTGCGCCATCCAGCGTTCCTCGATGGAACGGATCTTCGTAGTGATCGAGGACACGCTCGTCGTAAGATTCTTGATCGTCATTCATCGCAGAAAGTTGTTTCTTGAATTGGACTTAGGAGCCAGTCTACGCGTGTCGGTGGAAATAGAAAGGGAGGCAGCCGAGTCTCTTTTCAGCTGATTTCGTGCTGGCTGTCTCGTTGTTACAAGGACGTTGGAGTCTGTTGCTTGCACCTGCTCTTGTGCCGGCATGACCGAACGTGATACCGGCAAGTCTGTCACAACGAACCTGCGAGGTGATTTCATGTACGGACTGTATTTATCTGCGTCTGGCGCTCATGCCCAAAGCCATCGTATGCAGGTGCTGAGTCACAATCTCGCCAATGTAGACACACCGGGATTCAAACCAAAGGACACCATCCTGCAGTCTCGATTCGCAGAGTTGATCGATGAGGGGCAGGTACCGGCTGGGCTCGGAGGCGCGGACGATATTGGCGGCGGCGTCACGATCAACGAAGCGGAAACCGAGTTCGTTGTCGGTCCGATGAAATCCACGGGTGGAAAAACGGACTTTGCGATACACGACCCGGAAGCGTTTTTTGTTGTGCAACGAGGCGGTGAGCAACTGCTCACCCGAGCCGGGAATTTTACCATCGACAACACGGGCCGGTTGATCTCCGCCAGCAACGCAGAAGTCGTTGGAAGTGATGGACGCGCGATTCAACTTGAGCCCGGTAGACCGTTCGAGGTCGCAGCCGATGGAAGGATCAGCCAGGGTGGCAATCTGTTCGAGCTGATGTTGGGGAAGCCAAAGAGTCTGGGCGACCTTTCACACCTGGGTGGCAACGAATTTCGCCCGCTCGCTCAGTTTGACCTTGTTCCTAAAGGCGAGCGAAAGGTAGTAGCGGGAATGTTGGAGCAGTCAGGCGTCAAACCGACTGCCGCGATGATGGAGTTGATCGAAACATCTCGCGTTTATGAGGCCAACGTTCGAATGATCCAAAATCAAGATTCTGTCATGGGAACGCTCATCAGCCGTGTGCTGTCGAGATAGTGTTCGCTAAGCCACTGAATCGCACAAGTTAACAGTCTCGATTTGAGGGAATGTCATGAGTGTTCAAACGCTGTATACCGCTGCCACCGGCATGGACGCGATGCAGACGAAGTTGGATGTGATTGCCAACAACCTCGCCAATATCAACACGACCGGGTTCAAAAAAGACCGTGCCAATTTCGAAGACCTGCTGTATCGCACCGAAGTCTATCCCGGCATGCAGGATGCAAGCCAAACGCCGACGGCGGTAGGTACCCAGGTCGGTCTGGGCGTCCGCGTGACCAGTACGCAAACCGATCAGCGACAAGGTACGCTCAACAATACCGGTCGCGAACTGGATATTGCGATAGAGGGAAGAGGCTACTTGCGGGTGCTCGATCCGGCGACGCAGGATTTGATGTTCACCCGTGCTGGCAATTTGGACATCAACGCGAATGGCCAACTCGTTATTGGTTCGGCGCAAACCGGGCGTCTGCTAGATCCACCGATTCAAATTCCTCAGGAAGCAACGGGAATTACGATCAACGGAAGTGGTGAAGTTTTGGTGCGGCTGCCGGGGCAAACAGAGCTCAGCCAACAGGGACAGCTTCAATTAGCGCAATTCATTAACCCGGACGGTCTATTGAAGATCGGTGAAAACATGTACTTGCCGACCGATGCCTCGGGTCAGGAGCAGGCGGGTGTTCCGAACGATCAGGGCCTCGGGCAAATTCGCCAGGGACAGCTGGAGGCCAGCAACGTGGAACCAGTCGCCGAACTGATTGACCTGATTACGACGCAGCGAGCCTTCGAGCTGAACAGTCAAGCAATTCAGGCGGGCGATCAGATCATGCAGAACATTTCAAACCTAAGACGATTCTAGAGTTCAGCTAGTTAGCCGGTAGCTAGTCGACCAGTAGCAGAGTAGCGGTCGGACCCAGCACCAAACTGCTAATTACTTCTCCAACCCATTCCGAGAGGAATCATGTCATACGTACCGTTCCTTCGACGTGCAGTGATCTGCATCGGTACGTTCATCCTGATGGTGATTCCCAGTTTCGGTCAGTACGCAGAGAAGAACGGTATTGAAGTCGCTTCTGTCAGCAGCAAGACACGTTGGGGCTTTCGCGTCGTGGCCAGTGCGACGGTGAGTTCTCCGATCGTGCGACTCGGTGACGTCGCGATTCCGTTGGATCCAAACATGGCCGGCTGGCAGCGTTTGAGTCGGTTATCAATCGGGCTCGTTCCACTGGATGGACATCCGATGCGGATCGAGCGACGAAGGTTGGCAGAGATCCTGCGAAACGCAGAAGCAACGGCAAACACCATCGAGTGGTTGGGGCCGGAAAAGATCGTCGTCGAATACAAGCGGTCTTCTAAGCCTGGGCAAAGCGTCGCGACGGCAGCGTACTCACCGCAACGAGATCCTGTTTCCACCATCTTGCAATCGCCGCAAGTTTCTCAGCCATCCCAGCGCTCCGTCCCGGCGTTGCCGTCCGCGTCTGTGCCATCCGTTGCAGCCATGCAACCACGCGATGCGTTGACCGATGTCGAAGCGCGGCGTGTCGAGCAATGGGTGCTGCGCGGCGTGAGTTTGTTTATGCCTGGCATCAAGGACGACTACACGATCGAAATAGATCGCACTCAACCAGAGCTCGCGAAACTCAAGACGCTTGCGGCGGTCACGAATGTCCAACCACTCGCTGCCCTGCAAGAGGGGACCGTGCCATTCAAGGTTTCAGCGCAGGGGATATCAGAACCGTTAACGGCCCGTGTAGAGTTGACCCTCACTGCTCATCCAAGCGTTGTTGTAGCCCGCAGCAGCATCGCGCGAGGCCAGGTGATTCAAGAGAGAGACTTAGATTGGCAAGTGATTCCAACGGATCGTATGCGACCGGAATACGCCACCGACATGTCGCAAGTCGTTGGCAAAGAAGCTCGTTCATCGTTGTCTGCGAATCGACCTATTTTCGTCGATCGACTTGGGGCACCGCTTCTGATTCGCCGGGGTGACTTGATCGAGGTGCAAGTGGTCGGCGGTGGCATCACGGTTACCACCAATGGCAAGGCGCTACGCGACGGTTCTGCATCCGAGTTGATTGAGATCGAAACACAAAATCCACGCAAACGCTTGGTAGGACGAGTCGTGCAGTCGGGTTTGGTCGAGATTGTGACGCGAGCACCGACAACACGTTAGTTTTTGGGCCGGTCATAGCCGCACGGATACGGATGGAAAGTCGTCGGCAACGCGTTTTGCCGCAAACAAACTTTCGGGAGCGGGAACGCTCTCACAGAGAAACAGGGAAGATCTCATGATTCGAAAACGCTCCCTCATGATCGCGATTGCCGCCGTGGTGATTTTGCAAGAGAGCGAATCATCCGCCCAGAACAGCTCGTTGTTGCATGCTCCATTGATACGGCAGTCTGCACCTGGCCAGCTGTCAATTACGCAGCCACAAGCTCCGCCCGTTCAGGGTGTCACGCCAGGGCAAGGCGTAACGGCAAGCGGTTTCCCAGCAACTCAACGCAATCCCTCGATGCCCGTGATGCAGCGAACGGCTCAACCCATGGTTCAGCTGCAGCCTCCCAATGGTATGGATACGCAACAACCCTATCCGGGCCAGCCACCCTATCCGGGCCAGGGGCCGCTGATGCCGTCCAATGCGATGCCATCCGATAGGATGAATCGCCCAAGGGTTACGATCGCAGATGCAAGCTGGACTTATCAACCTCCGCCGCCCCTGCGTGTTTTTCGAAAGAACGACCTGCTGACCATTCGTGTCGATGAAATCACGCGGGTGATGGCGGAAGGAACCGCTGAGAATCGAAAGCGAACGCTCTACGAAGCCATTCTCACTGACTGGATTCGGCTCACCGGTTTCAAACTGCGTCCGGCTCCACAGATTGATGGTGATCCAGCGATCGGTGCCGAATCAAACGCTCAGTACCGAGCTGAATCGACCGTGGAATCACGCGAATCACTGGCATTCAATATTGCGGCCACCGTTGTGGACATTCGGCCAAACGGGATGCTCGTCATCGAAGGCACCAAATCGATTCGCGTCAATGACAACCTTTGGGAGACGGCCATCTCTGGTTTGTGTCGCGCCCAAGATGTCGGTCCTGACAACGTTGTGTTAAGCAAAGACCTGATCGATTTGGAAATTAAGAAACTTGATCGGGGGCATTTGAGAGACGGCTACAAGCGTGGTTGGATCCAACGGGCAATCGATCGCGTCGGCCCGTTTTAAAGCTCACGCGTTTTCGTATTTCCGACTGCGTTTGCATGAAGACGCCATTGAAACGGACGACTTTGTTTCGCTACAGGTAGTCGAGGTCACAGGTAAACGTGCTCCGCTTACTAATTGCAGAGTTTTCGGGAAACGATATGGATCTAACTTCCAACCGCCGCTCGTTCTTCATGGCTCCTGGGTCGATTCAAAGGTGGCTAGCCGTCGCTGCTTTGTCGCTGCTTGGCACAGGTCCGGTGTTTGCCGGCAGGCTCACGCTTGGCGATATGTGCCGATTGAAGGGTCAGGAAACGAATACCCTGCAAGGACTGGGCCTGGTCGTTGGGTTACGTGGTACTGGTGACGCGGATGCTGCACCGACCTCTCGTTCACTCGCTCGCATGATGCAAATGATGGGCGGGTCGATGCGATTGGATCCGCAAGGCCAGTTGGATCTTCGGGATGTGGCAGACTCCAAAAACGTCGCGCTCGTTTTTGTCTCGGTCACGATTCCGGCCGTGGGGGCTCAGCCCGGTGATCTATTGGACGTATCAGTCAATGCGATCAGTGCGAAGAGCCTTGAGGGTGGAACGCTGATGTTGACGCCCCTGCTCGGTCCAAGGGCAAATGATCCGACGGTTTACGCGATGGCACAAGGTGCACTGACGCTTTCGCTCGACGGACCGGTTACTTCGGCAACGATTCAGGGCGGCGGAAAAATGGAGACCGCCGTGCAAGCCGGTTACCACCAAAGTGGCAAAGTCACGTTAGTGTTGGACCGAGACTTCGCAAGCTTCGACACCGCGCAGCGCATCGAAGACGAAATCAACAATCTGCAAACCCTCACGGTCGGATCGGCGACCTCGGGAATTGATGGTCGCCCCAATGCTCGAGCCATCGACCAACTCCACATCGAAGTCACGATCCCGAATGTCTATCGCAATAATCCCATCAAGTTCATCTCGTTGCTGCTATCGATTCCGATTCAGATCGCGAACCGCTCGAATCGGGTGGTGATCAACGAACGCGAAGGAGTTGTCGTGATTGGCAAAGACGTCGAGGTCGCTCCCGTATTGGTCACTCACCGAAATCTGAGGATTGAAGCCGGACCGACGCGGGGATTCGTGCAGGTGAATGACGCCAACGATCTGCCGGCCAACGCGAAGCTCAAGAGTCTCGCGGATGCGTTGAACGCGCTCGATGTGCCAACCGAGGACTTGATCGTGATCATCAAAACACTGAAACGAAAAGGCGATCTGTACGGCGAGGTCGTCTTTCAGTAGTCACAGTGTATCGCTTGAGTTGACCATCCGAACTCAAAGAAAACTTGATATGGAAATCAATAACTCGGTTCCGATACAGCCTCCCATAACGCCTCCGCCACGCGAGCTTTCTAGCGTCGCCGCGTCCGAACGACGAGTCGCTACGACGGATCGGCAGATCGGCACGGAAGACAGCGAGCAGAGTCCAGAGCCCGACAAGCTGAAGGAGTCTTTTACTGACTTCGTCGGAAACACGCTTTTCGGAAGCATGTTGGCATCGATGCGCAAGACTGTTGGCAAGCCAGCCTACATGCATGGCGGAAGGACCGAAGAAGTCTTTCAAAAGCAGCTTGATCAGATCATGGTCGATCAGTTGACGGAAGCTTCGGCCGAAGAAATCGCTCAGCCGATGTTTGACTTGTTCCAAATCCAACGGAGAGCATAGTGACAGTTTCCTGGCCAGAGCGTGTGCAGACTTACATTGATCGTCTGGAACTCGCCGCGAACGGGATCAGCGAATTGCTCGAAAGCTGTCGCGTTGATACCGAAACGGTGAACACACCCAAAGTTCAAGCAACGATGCAGTTGCTCACTCAGCAGCTGTCAGAGCTGGAGCAACTCGTGGCCGAGCGGGAAGGCTTGCTGGATGCCGACGACGCACCGGGGCACGGGCACACGCTCGCAGAAAAACTGCAAGCAGCGAGTGGTCATCACGATCCGCTCGCGAAGCGTTGTCAGCAGGTCTCGCATTTGGTTGCTGACGTAAACCATCGCGCTGTGTCTCTATTTGTCTGCCAGTTTCACTTAGCGGAGTTCGGCAAACAGCTCATTCGCCTGGTCGCCGGTGAACAGACGACGGAGACATACACCGCCGACGGCGAAGTATCAAAGCCGGGGCCAGGTGGCGGTCTCTTGGACGAGGCGGCTTAGGACTTAGCCGCTCGCCTGTTCGTCGACCGTTGATTTCACAGCTGATTTAGACGCCAAGGGCTTTTGCGACCAAAAGTCCGGCTGCAACGGCGATCAGCAAAAGATGGACAGATCCTCGCAGCCACGCGGATGGTTTTTGTCGGATGCGAACCCAGGCACTGGGAATGGAAAAGGCAAAATCAAACCGCCGATCCGGATTCGACGACGGGCACACTTCGGACGTGGCCTTCGCTACTGGCAGGTAATTCTCGGGCGCGACAAATGCCCAGGCCGCAAAGATGCAGCCAGTCAGCAAGCCGCCAAACAAACTCATGGCGAAATCGAAAGGGCGATGTCGGGGCGGAATCCGACCACCTAATTGAATAGCTGGTTCAGGCTGTGAAGCCAGCGCGTTTTGGTCCAGTTGTCGTATTTGGTGTTGCAAGGATTCTGCTTCTTGCTGAATCGCGACCCAAGTTTCGTGTTGAGATCGCTTCGCCGATGAAACGGTTGGTGAGTCCACGTAGGCGACTTGCTGAATTTCTGACGGCTTCAATTGCTCGGCATAGATACCTGCGACTTCGGCTTGCCACTGCGCGACAGCGTAGGCAGCCGACGGCATGCTGGATTGCTCGGTCGACGTTTTTGTCCTTAACCGCGTCAGGATTGGAGCATCGAGCGGTACCGAATAGGCTTGCATCCGTCCCCGCGCATCCTGCATGAAGATCTGCTGGCGGCTAGCAGCCGGGGGAAGGAAATGAAGCGCGATGACCGCGCCAGCGATGACGGCTAGCAAGAAGTCGTTCGTCGCAAGGGATCGGCGTTTGGCAATCATGTTTCGGGACTTCCAGCGGTCGATGGCGAGAAGAACGATCGGGCCAACTCGCGCGTTAAGCTTTATCGGTTATTCTGGTACCGCCCCACCAGTCCATTCAGCCGGACCCTGCTTTTCATGTTTCACGTCAAAATCTGCGGCGTTAGGAATCGGACGGATATCGAAGCAGTTGCGTCGTCCGGTGGTGATGCAATCGGACTGAACTTCTTTCCCAAAAGTGTTCGTTATCTCGATCCGAGTCATTCAGAGACGAGGCAATTGTCGCAAGCGGCGGCCTCGCTCGGTTTATTGCGTATCGCTGTGGTGGTTGATGAATCGTCCAAGGCGATTCAATCGATCGCTAGCGCGGTCGGAGTAGACGCGATTCAACTCCATGGGGACGAGGGAATCGAGCAGCTCGGTGCGATTCGAAGAGAGGTTGATCTTCCGGTTATCCGAGCGATCAAATTGTCGCATGGGTCGCTTGAACCGGATGAAATCCAAAGCCGCTTGGAGCCGTGGGTCGACGCAGCTTGCCACGTTTTGCTAGATGCTGATGCTGGCAAACAGCATGGAGGTAGCGGCAAGGCACTGGATTGGCCATCGATCCAACGATGGCAGAAGGCCTATCCGAACGTTCCGTGGACACTAGCGGGCGGATTGACGCCAGAAAACGTCGCTGAGGCGATCAAGGTTTCCGGTGCGATGAGCGTGGATACAGCCAGCGGCGTTGAACAACCCAAGGGTCAAAAGTCACCCTCCCGGATTGCCAAGTTTTGCTCGGCAACTGGCCTTGTTTAAACACCGCCGTTCCCTGGCCGAGGCCTCGACTTCGCAGTATATTATTTGAAATGGCTCCGCATATGGAACGCGGAGAAAGCATCTGATTCCCCGAGAGTGTTCGGGGGATTGCGGACCAGCGGGAGTCCCCGTGCTGGGTCCTCAAGCCCTTCAACTGGGCTCAAGGTACGTTCGCACTCCCCAATCTAGAGAGAAAAATCGTGTCACAAGTTGATACCGATCGGCTGCCGTACAAAGTCAAAGACATCGGTCTGGCTGAGTTTGGACGCAAAGAAATTGAGTTGGCCGAAAACGAGATGCCAGGCCTGATGGCTTTGCGTGAGAAGTATGGTTCGGAGAAGCCACTTGCCGGCGCTCGCATCGCTGGGTGCTTGCACATGACCATCCAGACCGCTGTCTTGATTGAGACGCTGGTCGAATTGGGTGCCGAAGTGACTTGGAGCAGCTGCAATATTTTCAGCACGCAAGATCACGCCGCCGCCGCCGTTGCCGCTCGCGGCATTCCCGTGTTCGCTTGGAAAGGCGAAACCGAAGAAGAGTTCGATTGGTGCATTGAGCAAACACTGCATTTCCCATCGGGCAAGCCACTCAACATGATCCTGGATGACGGCGGTGACTTGACCGCGATGGTCCACGATCGATTCCCTGAGTTGTTGAAAGACATTCACGGCGTCAGCGAAGAAACCACTGCTGGTATCCATCGCTTGGAAGTGCTTAACAAATCGGGCGCGTTGCAAGTACCCGCGATCAACGTCAACGACAGTGCTACCAAGAGCAAGTTCGACAACCTGTACGGTTGCCGAGAGTCGCTGGCGGACGGTGTGAAGCGTGCGACCGACGTGATGTTGGCCGGCAAAGTTGCCGTTGTCTGCGGATACGGAGATGTCGGCAAAGGTTGCGCTGCCAGCCTAAAGAGTTACGGTTGTCGCGTTATCGTGACCGAGATCGACCCCATCAACGCCCTGCAAGCAGCGATGGAAGGCTATGAAGTCGTCACGATGGAAGATGCCTGCAAGGAAGGTCGTCTGTTCGTGACAACGACCGGTAATAAGGACATCATCCTTGGCGAGCACATTTCGCAGATGCCAAACGATGCCATCCTTTGCAACATTGGTCACTTCGATACCGAAATCGATGTTGCTTGGTTGGAAGAGCAGGTCGAGGCAGGCAAAGTCTCGAAGAGCGAAATCAAGCCGGCTGATATCGGTGCCGTTGAGCGATACACGTTCAATGATACCGGTCGAAGCGTCATCATTCTCGCGAAAGGCCGCTTGGTGAACTTGGGCTGTGCGACAGGGCACCCAAGCTTTGTCATGAGCACCTCATTCACCAACCAAGTGCTAGCTCAAATGGAGCTGTGGGGTAATCGCGACAACGATACCTACGAGACCCAGGTCTACATGCTGCCTAAGAAGCTCGACGAGGAAGTCGCTCGCCTGCACCTGGACCAACTGGGTGTCAAACTGACCGTGCTGTCACAAGATCAGGCGGATTACATCGGAGTGCCCGTCGAAGGTCCCTACAAGCCAGAGCACTACCGCTACTAGGCCTCGCCGTTTACGCACAACAAAAATCTCGAACCCGGTCACTCAGTGGCCGGGTTTTTTTATGCCCGCTCCGCGCGTCGAGCGGATTCCTTTACGCTTTGGGTGGATCGCAAGTGTTGTTGCTTTGGTGTCTTGGTGGCATCTGCAGCAAGTCCTTTCTCTCTTTGCAAACCAGCCAATTCCCATGCCTCAAACTGCCCCTTTTGCAGCGCTTCGTTACAACCTGGATCACGTGGGATCGCTCTCGGATGTCATCGCGCCGCCTTACGACGTCATCGATCCAGAACTGCAGGATGACCTCTACAAGCGTCATCCTGCGAATGTGATTCGAGTGATCCTGAATCGCGTTGAGCCCGGCGACGATGGCGATGAGAAGTACGGCCGAGCCGCGCAGTTCGTCGAGCAGTGGAAAGGCGAGGGCGTGCTGATGCAGGAGGCATCGCCCGCGTACTACGTCTATCATCAACGATTTGAGCATGATGGACAGCAGATTAATCGCCGCGGGTTCATGGCGCGAGTGCGTTTGCAACCTTTCGGGGAAGGCAATATCTATCCGCACGAAGAGACACACCCCAAGGCGAAAGTCGATCGGCTCAAGCTGACCACCGCGACACGACAAAACAACAGCCAGATTTTCGGACTGTATCCTGACCCCGAAAACGCAGTGATCAGTCTGCTCGATCGCGCCATCGATGGTGTCCAGCCGGTTGAGGCTACGGATCACTTGGGCGTGCAGCATATCATGTGGCCGGTGACTGATCCGTCGGTCATCGAAGAGGTCAGTCGGCTGATGGCGGACAAGCCGATGTTTGTTGCCGACGGACACCATCGATACGAGACAGCTTGCAACTATCGTCAGTCGTTGATTGATCAGCAGGGTGGACTCGACGAAGACCATCCAGCCAATTTCGTGATGACCATGTTAGTGGGGATGAGTGACCCCGGCATGATCGTTCTGCCAACGCATCGATTGCTCCGCGGGACGCCAGCTTTCAGTTCACAAGAAATGATCTCTCGACTGGACGGGATGTTTCACTGTGAAACACTGTCCGGTGGCCTCGGTGCGGCGTCCGAGGCGTGGGCGAAGATGGAGCAAGCGGACGAGCAAGGTTGGATTGCGCTTTATGCCGTGGCCGATCAAACGTGGGTCCTGGCGAAAGCATCCGAGGGTGCAAACGAAAAGATGTCCCAATTGGCTGCCGGCCAATCTGATGACTGGCGCGGTTTGGGTGTCAGCTACCTGCATCGCTTGGTGATCGATGACCTACTTGAGTCAGCTGGCCACCCGAAGCCAACGTATGTCCACGAAGTCAGCGAAGTCGTCGAAGGCATCCAAGGAGTGGGAAGCCAAGCGGAGAGTGATAGCGATGAGCCTTACACGCTGGCGGCTCTCGTCATGCCCGCGAAGCTGGAGCACGTCGAAGCGATCAGCTTGCACAAAGAGAGGATGCCTGCGAAGAGCACCTACTTCTATCCCAAGCTGCTCAGTGGCCTGACTTTCAATCCGTTGGCGTAGGTGGTTTGTCGGACCTGGCTTGGCGCACCCTTTTGCGGCTCCCGGACTTGGCGAGTGTGAGTAAGAGTACCGCTGCGCTGAGTACGAGTACGATCGAAACGCTCAATAGCTCTTGTACGACCGCGAAGCGGTTCACAACAAAGCTCGGGGTCGCGCTGCGCACGCCGAGTTGTAAACGTCACCACGTAAACGCACCCCAACGGGATGCCACAATCTGCGTTTGCCATTCCCTTCGTGCGCTGCGCGATCCGGGACTTTGGGAATCGATACGTGATATCGCTCGATGGACGCACTACTTCGCGGTCGCCCGGCAACCGAAGAATCGGCGTATTTCGAAATCTCGGTGTCAATAGCAGTTTCTTGTGAAACCAGTCTTGTTTCACCGACACACAATCTCCTACTTTCCCAACCGTGATGGCTCATGCGTCGAGCCAACAATTCGCTTTCAGGATGAAGGCATCCCAGGTGGGAAGGATTCTTTGCGTGGTGAATCAGAAGGGAGGCGTTGGTAAGACAACCACCGCCGTCAATCTTTCTGCCGCCTTGGCCCTTGCGGGTCACCGTACACTGCTGGTCGATATGGACCCGCAGTGCAACGCTTCGACCTCGATTGGACTGCAGCCAACCGAAGGTCATGCTCTGATTCGAACCGAGCCGCTGGAAAACGGTATCGTCGAAACGGAGCTAGAAGGTTTATTCGTCTTGCCGGGAAGTCGAACCTTTCATGATGTCGACAAACTGGCCAGTGGTGGAGATCAGGAGTCCGTGCAGGTTCGAACGCATTTGGACGAAGCGATCGAGAAGCATGATTTCGTGTTGATTGACTGTCCGCCGAGCCTGGGGGCACTAACCGAAACCGCTCTAGCTGGAAGCACCGAAGTGCTGATGCCTATTCAGTGCGAGTACTTCGCCATGGAAGGCCTGACTCAGCTGATTCATACAATCAAGAAGGTGATTGTCAGCACGGATGGACGCCTGACGTTCGGTGGCATCCTGTTGACCATGTATGACCCGTACTTGGAATTGACCCGGGAAGTGGACGAGGAAGTCCGTGATTTCTTTGGGGATATCGTCTTTGAGAATGTCGTGCCAAGGGATGTGTCGTTAAGCGAAGCACCCAGTCACGGCCAAACCGTGTTCCAATACGCGCCACGCTCGCGAGGTGCGTTCGCTTACTCCCAGCTGTGCATGGAGGTGCTTCAGCGTGACTAGTACTGCAACTGCGAAAGATCGACGATTAGGCAAAGGACTTGCCGCGTTGTTGGGGACTCCCGTCGATGACAATGGGAATCCACTCGAGGGAGAAGCGGCGAGCGGCATCGAAACGCTCGAGCTCTCCGTTGATGAAATCGAAAACAACCCCTTTCAACCGCGACGCGAATTCAATCCAGAAGAAATTGCATCGCTGGCAGAGAGTATCAAAAACCACCAGCAGCTGCAGCCAATCTTGGTTCGCGTCGTTGATGGTCGCTACCAGCTGATCAGTGGCGAGCGTCGACTGCGTGCGACGGTCCATGCTGGATTGAGCAAGATTCGTGCGGAAGTCCGCGAAGCAGATGACCGCTTGGTCGCTGAGCTCGCCATCATTGAGAACCTGCAGCGAAAGGATCTGAATCCAATTGAAAAAGCGTTGTCATTTAAACGCTACATTCAAGAGCACAAATGCAAACAGGACGATCTGGCGAGACGCTTGAGTATCGATCGCAGTACGATCGCGAACCTCATGCGTTTGCTTGAGCTGCCCCAATCGATCCTCGATTCGCTCGCGGCGGGCGAACTGAGTGCAGGTCACGCCAGAGCTTTGTTGCCGATCGGTGATGAAGAGATCCAGGTGCGAGCGGCACAGAAGATCTCGGAAGAGACCTGGAGCGTTCGAGCGACCGAGAATTACGTCGCTGAGATGCTGAAGCGCGAAGAAGATGTCGAGACCGGTCGGAAAGTCGTGAATGCCACGCGACAGAAGCGACGTCAGATCTCGCCGCAAGTCGAAGCGATGCAGCAAGAGATGCGAATGATCTTCGGTACGAAAGTGGAGATCAAAAGCTCGGCCCGAGGTCGCGGCAAGATCACGATTCATTTCTCCGATGCAGACGAATTCGATCGGCTTCGCGAGATTCTGTGCGAGGGAGCCCGCCCGGCCCTCAAGATCGCCGGCTAAGAAATTCGTGATCAAGATGGGTTTTCACTCTCCCTTCGGGGGAGTTGGGCTCATTGTCCCGGCGAGGGCAACAAGTGAGGTGCTCGAGCCGCGTGTTTCACGGTGGTGAACCGCTGCAGCTTCCGCCGCGTACGAACGGTTGCTCAGCTTCTTCATCAGCACGTGTTCACCGAATGCCCGTCGGCAACGCATCGCCTCGTTCACCCGTGTTCAGTGACGTTCCCGAGGAATTCACGGCAAGGGGGGCGTTCGCGCTTCCGTGG
This sequence comes from Planctomycetota bacterium, assembly GCA_039179795.1. Taxonomy (GTDB): domain Bacteria; phylum Planctomycetota; class Planctomycetia; order Pirellulales; family Pirellulaceae; genus Rubripirellula. The sequence goes on from JBCDEM010000006.1 coordinate 209,605, forward strand.
ACGCGACCGTTTCGGTGCTTCGTGTCTTACGCCGTCCCGATCGGCCTGGGCATTCTTACGCTGTGGGTCGTCGTGTCAACGTTTCGAGTTGGAGGAACGGCGGATCTACCTCCCAGTGCGGCAGCGGCGACGGCATTCTGGGCATCTGGCTGGGTCGTTCAAGCACTTGCGTTCTTCTCTCTGCGCGGCTTGGTCGGACTACGGACACCTTGGCTGCGTCTTGGACTGCTCGGCGTCGAAACATCGCCACAAAAGTGTTTGCCTTGGCAAGCGTTCGTCGTCAGCGTTGGAACCGTTGTCCCGATCTTATTGTTAGGGATGTTCTATCGGTTGGTCGAAGGCGGATTTCAAATGCCCGTTCTGGAGCCGGCCGATACAACGGAGTTTATGCCTCCGAGTATCGGGTTCAAACAGCACGAATCGATTTGGCTGACCGGGGCTTGGCTCTGTTGGTTTCAAGCAGTGTTGCAGATGGTCCCCTTTTCACGAACGCCGGGCCGTCAGCTTCTGTCGGGGATGGTCGTCGCGGTAGGTAGAGTGCTTCCCGAGTCGATGCAGCTGCAGTTGTTTCGACGCATGCTGATCGTCTTGGCGTCGGCAATAATGCTTCTGTCACTGCCTCTGATGTTTGCGCACGAATCGCCTTGGTCAGCCAGTTGGCCATGGCTTGCGCTCGCGGCAGTGTTCCTTTGGATTTCATCGCGTAGTGACGACATTCCCAAGTTGATTCAGAGCATGCAGCCGAGTGAGTCTGATTTGGAGTCGCAAGTTAATCAGTCGTGGTTAGCATCACTTCGCGAATACGTTGCTGAGCATCGTCGGTCTCGTCAGTTGAATCGAGCTTTGCGGAAGGAACGCGATGAAGCAGCGGACGTACAGAGACTCGATGAAATCTTGAATCGGTTGCATCGTGAGGGAGTTGATTCACTCAGTCAGGAAGATCGACGCATCCTGGATCGAGTCAGTCAGAACTTGCGGCGCGAACGGAATCCGAGTGATTCCGCGGAATGATTTTCTCGCGCTCGCCACCCAACCGACGAAGCGAACTGATTAGAATTCTTCCCCGAGACACGCGGTAAGAGCACCCGTATCGGTTGATTCCCGAAGCGCCGTTGGGAATGATCCAAGACAACGTCAAGCCGATTCAGGGTCCCCGTGTCGAGGTTTGAATCACCGGGAACGAGGTCATTATGCGGCTGTTACTTAGTCTGTTGGGTTTGCTTTTCTTCGCGTCTTTGGCCGTTCCCAATCACGCATTCTGCCAGGAAGCGGATGAGATTGCGCCCGCTGCCCTAGAAAACGATGCTGCTGAAGAAGGTGCTGCTGCTCAGAGCGAGGATGTGCCGCAAAGCGACGAGCTGGAGTCGGGTTTAGATTCCAGCCAATCTCAAGAGGGTTCTTCAGATACCGGCAATGCAAATGAACCGGCGGAGAAGGAGAAGAGTCCGGCCGTGCCGGTGATCTTGTTGGTGATCGGGATCGTCTCTGTTTTGGGGATGATCATTGTCCTCAAATTGAACGCCTTTCTGGCTCTGATTATCTCAGCCCTGATCGTCAGCTTGGGGGTTGGGCTGGTTGATGGCGATGACGCTGGAAGCCGAATGTCGGCAGTCACCAAGAGCTTCGGAGATTCGGCGGCTGGAATTGGGATCGTGATTGCGATGGCAGCGATCATCGGTAAGTGCATGCTCGATAGCGGAGCGGCAGACCGGATCGTGCGTAGTGCTGTTCGGATCACGGGTGAGAAAAAGGCATCGTTTGGATTGATGATCAGTGGTTTTGTTTTGGCGATCCCCGTGTTCTTTGACACCGTCTTTTATCTGTTGGTCCCGCTTGCCCGAAGTCTTCATAAGCGGACCAATAAAAACTACTTGAAGTACTTGATGGCGATTGCCACCGGCGGAGCGATCACACACACCTTGGTGCCCCCAACTCCTGGTCCCTTGCTTGTTGCCGCGATCTTGGGCGTCGACATTGGCATGATGATGTTGGTGGGAACTTTGGTTGCCATTCCAGCTGCGATCGTCGGGCTGATCTTTTCCGTGATCGCTGACAAAGTGATGCCCGTCGAGATGCGTCCGCTCGGTGCCCAGGAAGACAAGCACCAAACACTTTCAGAAGACAAGCTGCCATCCTTGTGGGTTTCGATGCTGCCCGTCGTGCTTCCGGTCGTTTTGATCGGTGCGGGAACGCTGGCGACAACGATGGCTGACAGTGAAGATCGAGCGAAGTTTCAAGTTGAAGACATACTTAACTATGAGCGGTTTGCCGAAATGCTCGCCAGCGCCGACTCGCCCTCTCCTGCTCAGCGTGTCATCGAGAGCTCGCGATTGGATGACGATCAGAGAGCCTTGCTACAGGTGAGTCCAGTCGATGACGAGGCGAAAGAACGTTACGTCGAAGCGATGAATGATGTGTTGTTGGATGATTCGTTCTACGACGAGAAGGCGTTTCTCGGCGTCCCTCTCACGAAGGTTTCCAAAAAATCCATCGCCGCGAATCAGCTCCGGATGAAGCCCGTTGACCGTCGGCGCATGAACCGATCGCTCATGGAAGACGCCTACCCGAATCTAATCGCCAAGCATGAATGGGACACGCCCAAACGCAAGCTCGCCACACGTTTATCGCTCTGGAGCAATCCAAACTTCGCGTTGCTGTTGGCCGCATTGGTCGCAATGATGACGTTGAAGATCATTCGTTCGTTGTCTTGGAGAAGCTTGGGCGAGGACGTGGAGGAATCGTTGATGAGCGGTGGCGTGATTATCTTGATCACGGCTGCCGGAGGTGCTTTCGGTGCGATGCTCGCCGCAACGGATATCAATGATGCGATCAAGAGCTTTTTCGAAGAGAAGGGCGGAGCCGGCATCGGGCTACTCTTGCTCGGATGGGGCATCGCTTCGATTCTCAAAATCGCTGCCGGTAGTAGCACCGTGGCGATGATCGTCGGGGCTGGGATGATGGCCGCGATCATCGGCGACAATAAACCGGACTATCACATGGTTTACGTGGCCGCAGCGGTCGGAACGGGCTCGCTGTTTGGAAGTTGGATGAACGACAGTGGGTTCTGGGTGTTTACCAAAATGGGTGGCCTTACCGAGAGTGAGTCACTGAAGAGTTGGACGCCTTTACTCATGGTGTTGTCGATCGTCGGTTTGTTGGTCACCATACTGCTAAGTGGGGTGATGCCGATGAAGACGAATCTATGAGCTGGCAAAGAAACGCTGATGAACGCAGTACGGTGATGGCGGGTTGCCTGATCGCCGTAAGTTCCGCTGCCCTGACGGGACTGATGCTCTTTATCAACGGCTCTCTCGTGATGGCGGTTCTTGATGCGTTAGGGAGGACGGGACCGGGGTGGCTGAAGAAACCTGCGTTCACGCAGTTTGTTTTATTCGCAGTGCCCGTTGTCTTAGTCGTGATCGAGTGGATGATGATCGATTACGTTCGGACCCGTTTGCGACAACGTCCTAGTCCGTGATGCTGAGTCTGTCATTACATGCAGTTATATCTCGTTCGTCATGCGGAAAGTCAGAACAACGCTCGCCCAGAAAACGAGCGCGTCGAGGATCCGCCGATCACGGACGTGGGGCACCAGCAAGCCAACTGCCTGGCCGAATGGCTGCGTTCGCTCAAGATTCACACGTTGATTTGTAGTCCCGTTCGAAGGGCGCTCCAAACGACCCGTTACGTTGTGAAGTCAACGGGCAGCCACGTGCACGTCTGGGCAGACGTCTTTGAGGAGGGTGGAATCTACTCTGGATATGGGCCCAGTGCGATCGCGGGAGGCAAAGGGCTGTCGCGGGCAGATGTCATCGACCACGTTGCTGACTCAGCCGAACACTGCACGCTTGACGAGTCGATTGTGGACGACGGATGGTGGGGAGAACGTAACCGCGAGACGCCCGAGCAGGCACATCATCGCGCGGGCGGAGTAAAACGCCGTTTGATCGACACGTTTGGTGCGGATGCAACGACGGTCGTCGCGATCATTCATGCTGACTTTAAACGTCGCATGCTGTCCCACTTGCTAGGTGACTCCATCGAGTCGATTGGTCTCGGACACCTGCGCAATACTGGAGTCACGAAACTCGATTACGACGGGCACGATTGGACCCTGGACTGGTTTAACTCCATCAGTCACCTGCCGAACGATTTGATCACGGGCGGGGGCGGGTGAGTCGTTAGCTGTTCAGGTGCTTGCTATCTAGATAGCTGACGGGCAACGCCAAACCACGCTATTCGCTGACAGGTGCGTTCGACTGCATTGCGCTGATCACCGATTCGCTGACGCCCGATTGGTGCAGTTGGATGATGTCTCGGACGGTTAGCGGACGGGTGACTCCAATCTGTTCAATCTGTTGGATGATGATTGCGTCGATCAATCCAACGTTGACCATCGAGACGACTTCCTCTGGCGAGACGCCACGCGTTTCGGGCGCTGTTGCAAACGTTGGTGGGAATGCTCGATCGTCTTGCATCGAGACGCTTTGGCCTTCCTGAACGATCACACCTCGATCATCTGGGATGACAGCACTCTGTGGCGGAAGAGCTGGTGTAGGGACGTTCGAAGGCGTTCCGTAGAAGTGCGGCTGATTGTAGTGCGGGACTGATTGTTGGCGGCCGGGAATGACGACACCCTGCTGCGGGTAGTAAGGCACCGGTTGCCATTGACGGTACCGGCGCGACTGTTCCAGCCGTTGGTCTTTTTGATTGCCGATCGTTCCGCCAGCGACGGCGCCGGCTGCCGCACCAATGAGTGCTCCCGCCGTTTCGTTATCGCCTTTATCACCGATCGCCGCGCCTATCGCTGCACCAGCAAGTCCTCCAAGGATCACTCCCCGTCGACGGTACTTACGACTTTGGGCGTCCGCCTCGGAAGCAACGAAGCTGATCAAAAGAGCGGCAATGAGAATGCGGTGTGTCATGAAACTGTGCAGCAATTGGGAGGGAACAAACCAACAAAGAAGTTTGCCGCAAGCATTCGATTGAAGCGTAGGAAAAAGCTTTTGCGGGCTAAGTGTCCTGGGTGGACCGAGGTGGCTGTGCGTATCGAAGCGATTGCAACGGGAAACGAAGCAGCGTGAGGTTTTTGCGTGAGTTACGCGTCCGGTTGCCGGACAAATCTCGACGATTGCTTTCCTGTATCCGCCTTCGGGTTGATTGCCCGCTTGGCAGGCTCACGAACCAGGATGCTTGGCCCGAACAGCTCCGTCATTTTTTCGGGCGATTGAAAAACGCTTAGCGGAAGCGACGGACGCGGAATCGATGGCGTTACGGAACGACGCGATCGAAAGATGCCGAAGCCGTCGCCGGCATGCAGTGAAGTAGATGTCGTCGTGATCAAGACCGCGGCGATCGTCAAAACTCGACTGATTGGCATTTGAGATCCCCCATTGGACTTCATCAAAAAGCTTCTGTGCGTTGCTGGTGAAGTCTTGCTCATGAAATTCGCCCTTCATCGTGCACGAGCGAAAAATCGAAAAGAACCCCGCGTGGATGGCGGAAGCGTGTTTGTAGAGCTCGTGCCGTTTACAATGGCCGGCCCTCTCCCGTTCAGGTGCGAACGAGACCATTTGAGTGCAAGCTTGGCCTAAGAAGTGAATCCCATGATTTTCCGAATCTCTACCGTATCCCTCGTTTTACTTTTCTTAATGAGCGTCGCTTCGAGCCAGGAGGATGCGAAAAAGAATCCATTGCCGGCGATCGAGTCCATCAATGCATCGATGCAAAAATTTGTGGACGAAGGGCAAATCTCCGGAGTCGTGACCGTTGTCGGAAATAAAGGCAAGATCGTGCATTTGGGTGCGGTCGGGTATGCGGACCTACAATCCGAAAAGGAGATGCGTCCTTTCAAGCTGTTCGCGATCGCCTCGATGACCAAACCGATCACAGCAACCGCGGTAATGATTCTGAAAGAGGAAGGCAAGCTGAACCTTGACGATAAAGTCAGTCAGTACATTCCCGCATTCAAAGACGTGAAATTGCGTGATGGAACGGCTCCGGAACGCGAGATCACTATCCGCGACGCAATCACGCACACATCCGGAATCAATGGCGATCAAGTCTTTCGGACGACTCTGAAAGATGCCGTTGATGAAATCGCCACTCGGCCGCTTGCGTTCCAGCCTGGATCAAAATGGCAATACAGTCCCGGGATGAGCGTGGCGGGAAGGATCGTCGAGATTGTTGCTGAAAAGCCATTTGAAGAGTTCGTCAAAGAACGAATCTTTACGCCTCTCAAGATGACCAATACGACTTTCAATCCGGATGAAAAACAGCGACGACAGATCGCAACGATCTACGAGTTAAGCGACGACAAGAAATCGTTGGTCGCGGTTGATAATCGGATCACCGATCCGGCAAACGTAACCGGCCCTAACCCTTCCGGAGGCTTATTTTCCACCGGCCGCGATCTGTTTCGCTTTTACCAAATGGTGTTGAGCAAAGGTCAATTTCGAAAGACCCGCATTCTTTCCAAGGAGTCGGTCAATGAGATGGTCTCACTGCAAACCGGAGAGCTCAAAACGGGTTTCACTCCAGGCAATGGGTGGGGGCTGGGGTGGTGTGTGATCCAAGAACCTCAAGGAGTCACCGGAGCGTTGTCGTCAGGAACGTTTGGTCACGGCGGCGCGTTCGGAACGCAGGGTTGGGTGGATCCTCAAACCAAGACTATCTACGTGTTGTTATTCCAGCGAAACGACATCGGCAACAGCGATGGCTCAGAGATTCGCAAAGCACTGCACGAAGCGGCAAAGGAAGCGATCGGAGCGTAGTGTGAAGAGGGAAGTTGAAGTTTGAAGTTGAAGTTTGAAGTTTGAAGTGTGAAAGAGACGTGTGCTCGAGTTCTTCCGAGCGAGTTGGGCTCGTCGCGATGAGGGCTGAATGCCGCGAGAAGCTTAAATAACCGGATAAACCTTGCTTCTTCGGCGTCTCTTTTTAGAGGTGGTCGGTTTGGCTATAATGAGGTCCCCTCCCACAGGCTCCTCTAGTCTGACCATCCCACGCAACGCACCCCCCGCATGCCGAATTTCTTTCGCACCTGCCTGGTCGTTATTGCACTTAGCCTGGGTTCCTTTACTTGGGCTGAAGACGCCGTCACGCAATTCAGGCCGTCGAACGTCAATCAGTTTTTGCAGAACTACTGCATCGACTGTCATGAGGGAGATGATGGCGAAGGTGGATTCGATCTGCTCAAACTCACTGATGAGTTAGCTGATGCGCGAACGATGGATCGCTGGGTGAGGATTCTCGACCGTGTTCATGATGGCGAAATGCCTCCGCCGGAAGACTTTGATGTCGACAAAGAGGAAGCCGCGGCATTCGTCGGTTCAACGAACACCTGGCTCGTCGAGGCTCAGCAACAGCTTCACGCCAAACGCGGTCGCGTTCAGTCGCGACGCCTTACCAATGAACAATTGGAACGGACACTTCACGATTTGCTTGCGATCGACCTCCCGCTCGCCAGCCTCATGCCTGAAGAACAGCGGACGGATGCATTCGCGAACATCGCCGATGCCCAGTCGATGTCACACTTCCATTTGGAGACTCATTTGACCGTCGTCGATGCGGCGCTCGACGCTGCGTTCGACCGAGCAGATCAAGGATCGGAAACGTGGCAACGGAAATACACCGCTCGTGATCTTGCGAGACGGAATCCGCGTCAACGATGCCGTGATCCAGAAATGCTCGACGGCAAGGCAGTCGTTTGGAACGGAGGTGTGATTTACTACGGTCGAATCACTTCGACGACCATGCGTGAGAGTGGTTGGTATCGAGTGACGTTCGACGCCTCAAGTCTGAAGCCGCCGGATGGACGTGGGGTGTGGTGTTCTGTTCGAAGCGGCCGGTGTACTTCAGGTGCCCCGCTCCTGACTTGGATTGGTTCTTTTGAGGCAGGTACAGAGGCGACTCAACATACGTTTGAGGCTTGGATTCCAGCGGGGCACATGCTGGAGATTCGACCGGCAGACGCAACGTTGAAGAAAGCCCGATTTCGTGGTGGTCAAGTCGGTGCGGGAGAAGGTGGGCCGCAAAACGTGCCCGGTCTCGCATTGCATTCCATGTCGATCGAACGGATCCATCCTGGTGGTAACGTCGAACTCGTTCGTCAGCATCTGTTCGGTGATTTGGAACAGAAACGTTCGAAGCGTGGAACATTGAGCGTCGCTCGCAACCAACCGCGTGATGCTTTTGTTGACCAGGTTCGAGCTTTCGCCAGCCGCGCGTTCCGGCGTCCCGTAAGTGACGAAATCCTTGCTCCCTATTTGGAACTGGTCCAGCAATCACTTGAGCAGGGCGCCGAACCAGCTGATGCTTTGCGGCGTTCGTACCGAGCCATTCTTTGTTCGCCTCGTTTCTTGTATCTGGTGGAACCGCGGTCAGACTCGACGCCCCGTTGGGCGGCGGACCGCGAGAACTGGTCACTGGATGATTTTGCCATTGCGAGCCGGCTTAGTTATTTGCTTTGGGGCAGCATGCCCGATGATGAGCTATTTCGATTAGCCGGCGAGGGTGCCCTGCAGAATCCTTCCGTATTAGCGGCTCAAGTCGAGCGTATGTTGGGTGCTGACCGAGGCAAGCGCTTTTTGAAAGACTTCTCTGCGCAATGGTTGGACTTGGTCGATATTGATTTCACCGAGCCGGATCGGCGACTGCACAACAATTTTGATGTTGTGGTTCAGAATTCGATGCTGAATGAGACACATCAATTCCTGGCTTCATTGCTCGACGAAAACGCGAACATCAGAACGTTGGTCGATGCCGATTACACGTTCTTAAATAGTCGGCTAGCGAAATACTACGGGATTGATGGCGTCGACGGAGACGCTTTGCAGAGAGTGTCCCTGCCGGTCAATTCAAATCGAGGCGGACTGCTCGCCCAGGGTGCCATTCTTAAGGTCACAGCTAACGGGACAAATACATCGCCTGTTCTGCGGGGGATATGGGTATCCGAGAGAATCCTGGGCGTACCAATTCCTCCTCCGCCAGAAAGCGTGCCGGCCGTTGAACCGGACATCCGCGGCGCAAAGACCATTCGTGATCAGCTTCAAAAGCACCTGGCCGATAGTTCCTGTGCTGTTTGTCATCGGAAAATCGATCCACCTGGTTTTGCGTTAGAGAACTTTGATGCGGCTGGACGATGGCGTGAGAAGTATCCTGGCTTTCGTTCGAAGAAAGACAAAACCGTCGGCACGATTGATCCCAGTTACACGATGGCGGACGGTCGCGCGTTCGGGAACTTCGCTGAGTTTCGATCGCTTGTTGCGGAGGATCCGCGGCCGATTGCTAAGAACTTTGTTGAGAAGCTGATGGTTTTCGGAACGGGAGCTCCCGTCGATATCGCTGACCGAGAAGTCATCGACGCGATCGTCGAACAGGCAGCCGATGATGATTATGGCATGCGGTCACTGTTGCATGCGGTTGTGACCAGCCCGACGTTTTTGAGTAAGTAAAGACCCACAAATCGAGCAAGAAGAGATGGCGTTCTTTCACATGAACCGAAACTTAGATCGACGTACCGTGCTTCGCGGTAGTGGTGTATCGATGACGTTGCCGTGGCTGACTGCCATGCGTCCGACATTTGCGGGTTCCAACGAAACGCAAGCTCCAAAACGCTTCGTCGCCTTCACACTTGGTTTGGGACTGCTCGGTGAAAACCTGTTTCCCGAGAAGTCGGGCAGCGATTACGCGCCCTCACGCTATCTTTCCGATTTGCAGGATATTCGTGATCAGGTGACGGTTGTGTCCGGCGTCTCGCACCCGGGTGTCAAAGGTGGACACCGCGCCGAGGCAAGTATCCTGACAGCGTCGCCGATGGGCACGTCCGGCCGAGCGAAGAACACCATTTCGCTTGATCAGTACATGGCAAAACACCTTGGTGATGCGACGCGATTTCCATCATTGGTTCTCAGTACCGGAGGAAGCACAAGCCCTTGCTACACGGAAAATGGATCGATGATTCCCCCGGAGGATCGGCCATCGAGACTATTTGCCAAGCTCTTCGTGAACGATTCTAAGTCCGAACAAAAATTGCAAGCCGAACGCGTTCGTCGAGGACGCAGCATCATGGATTTGGTGGGTGAAGACGCCAAGTCGTTGGGGCTTGAACTGGGGATCGGTGACCGTGATCGACTGGATCAATATTTCACCAGTGTGCGAGATCTCGAAAAACGCATGGCAGAATCCGAAAAGTGGGCGGAGCGACCCAAGCCGGATGTTGATGCCAAGTCTCCCGTCGACATCAACAATCCGAGTGATTTGATCGCCCGTCAGAAGACGATGTCCGATGTGATGAAGCTCGCGTTGCAGACGGACTCAACTCGGTTCATCAGTTTGCACATCCCGGGCGCCGGCGGTGTTCTGCCGCTGAATGGCGTAGACGTTGGGTATCACAACTTGAGCCATCACGGCCGAGACGAAGAAAAACTCACACAGCTTGCGCTCGTCGAGACAGCCCTGGTCAACTGCTGGGCGGACTTCCTTCGACAACTCCATCAAACTGAAGAGGCGAGTGGGCGCCTGCTTGATAACACGACGGTGTTACTGACGAGTAATCTCGGGAATGCGTCGAATCACGATAACCGAAATATGCCAGTGCTCTTGGCAGGTGGCGGATTCAAGCATGGGCAACACTTGGCGTTTGATCAACGCAACAATTACCCGCTGCCGAACATGTATCTTTCTGTTCTACAGAACTTGGGCATGGAAGTGGATCACTTCGCAACAAGTACCGGAGCGATGGATGGGCTCGCTAGCTAGTTGAGTTCTCGTCAACCAAGCGATCCATTGGTTGATTTTCAATGACTGGTCCGAACTGGCGTGCTCGAATTGGATTATCCTTTGGGGTTTCCATTCCGTTCATCGAGACCTGTAATGCGTTTTCTGATACTCACTTTTGCTGTTCTTTCTTTCCTCGGTGATGTTGCTCTCGCGCAGCAGAATCCGGATGCGTCCAAACAGTCCGGCGACACAAAGAAGAAAAAACGACCTCCCTTTCAGTGGGTTAACCCACTGAAGGAATGGGACATTAAGAAGTCCCCGAACGTCCTACATAAAACGTTTGTAAGTTCTTCAATGAAAGCTGAGGTCGGATATTGCATCTATTTGCCCGCTCAGTACTCGCTTCAGGAGAACCGAGAAAAACGGTTTCCCGTGGTCTACTACCTTCATGGTGGACGCCCCGGAAGTGAAAAGAAGTCGATCCGATTGAGTCAGTTCATTGATAAGCACATTCAGGCTGGATCGGTTGCTCCCATGATCTACGTGTTCGTTAATGGTGGACCGGTTAGCCACTACAACATGCCCGACAAACCGGAGGCACAAGGAGCGTCGGTCTTCATCGAAGAGCTAATTCCGCACATCGATAAGACCTATCGAACCATCGCGCGACGCGAGGGTCGTGGCCTGGAAGGTTTTTCGCAAGGTGGACGCGGTACCGCTCGACTAATGTTCCGTCATCCGGATCTGTTTTGTTCGGCAGCGCCCGGAGGAGGTGGTCACGCGACCGAAAAACGAATCTCAGAGAGCGGCGGTGCGGAATCGGAAACGCTGGTGTTTACCGAGGGTGACAACACATGGGATTTGGCACGATCGTACGCCAAGTCACTCAAGCAAGATGGCGCGCCAACGGTCAGAATCTATGTGCATGTTGGTGATAAGGGATTCAACTACCAAAACAACCTTGAATGGATGGGGCATTTGGATTCCCTCGGAATTTCCTATGAGAAGCTCATCGTGCCAGGTGCCGAACACAGTGCTCAACAAATCTACGAAGCAGATGGTCTTCGGATCATGAAGTTTCACGCGAAGAATTTCGGGCTATGACGATTGTTCGATTTGGTGAGCATCAAGCGATCTACGGTTGGCGGTGTCGAAGTAGCGCCGCGCCGAACAAGTCCGCCCAGACGACTCAATCGCTCGCATTAGCCCGGTGCCGCGATGCGTTTCGGTTTTTAGCTCTTGTCACGGCGTTTGGATCGCATAGTCTTGACCCCGTACGCATGCCATGGGCAAGGAGGGTCTGGGTAGCATGGGTGTGAGCGACGTTTTCGTCCCTTGCTCTTTCTGTCCTTCTAGCTGGGTGAATCGATGGCTCGAATCGGGATCACAACCGCGATTGCATTTCTCGCGTGGGGGATTTTTTCAGCGACGTCTGTTGCCCAAGACACGAAGGATGAAATGGAACGCACGGTGGAGGGCGATCACCCGCTATCCGCCGCTTTGAAGTTTGCCGAATCGAGGTCGGAGTACATCCAGAAGAACATTCGTGACTATTCTGCGCGACTGATCAAGCGTGAGCGTATCGATGGAAAGCTGCAAAATTATCAGTTCATCAACGTGAAAATGCGTTGTGAGCAGACTCGGGATGGAGAAGTGATCCCGATGGCTGTATTCATGCAGTACCTGGCACCCAAGAGTTTGCGTGATCGTCGCGTGCTCTATGTCGAGGGCGAAAACAACGGACGAATTCTCGTCCGCAAAGGTGGTGTCAGCTTGCAACACGTCAAGCTGCGAATCGATCCCACCAGCGCCGGTGCTCGTCGCGAGAGCAATTATCCGATCACCGATGTTGGTTTTGACAAAGTGATTCGTCGACTAATTGAACGATTGGTCGAAGACATGGAAAAGGACCCCAGCGGTGAGAATACAAAAGTCACCAGCTTTCGCGGAGCACAAGTGGGGCAGCGAGACTGCACGAGGATCCAGGTTGTCCATCCAAAGCCACTCGGCGGCGTGGACTATCACCAAGCCAACCTCTTCGTCGATGACGAATTGAAGTTGCCAATTCGCCTGACGGTGCACGATTGGCCAGAGAAAGAAGGCCAGGAGTTACCATTGATCGAAGAGTACACCTACGTCGATCTGAAAGTGAATGTTGGTCTTGAAGACTCCGAGTTCAGCGCAAAGAAACTCGAATCGAAATCAGATGAGTCGGCCAAGACCGCGTCGAACGATTGAGCCTCTTTCAATGACACATGCGTTCGATTCGTTTGTCACTGTGGCTCGTCATTGAGTGACGGTTCAATCAGCGTCCTTCGCTGATCGATCGCATCATCATCCATTCCCGCTTCCTTGAGCGCACTCAACAGTTCGTTTTCTGCCTGTGCGGTAGCTTGAAACGTCCTCGCAATGCGAATCTTCACGCCAGCCGAATCTCCTTCGATGTTGGCTGCAGCGTCGACGATTTCTGCAACCGTTCGAGGTTCACGCTCAAGAGTTTCATCACGCATGCCAATGGCGAACAGGTAGTCGTCGCCATCGATCAAAACGTCGACAATCGTCAACGGTTGAAGGGCAATACTCGGTCCCGAATCGCTGGGCGTGGACTCGGGTGATTCTGGAGCGGAAGGTGACGACTGAAGCAATTCCGTCGACACAAGGGCGGGCGTTGACTCGGATGCGTCAGACTCTTCTGATTCGCTTGTTTCGTCCGACGTGGATGAATCACTGATGCTCGGCGGATTGAAGTTCAACAGCCCGAGCAGACTGAGGATCGCCAACAGAACAACGGACATGGCCGCTGCGGGGATCAGCTTTAGCTTCCGAGGAATCAGCGATCGCGATTTCTTCTTGTTCATGGCGCTTCGTTATTCATGAGTGTCGGTAGATCACGAGCCGGATCGGTGATCGCGCCAATCACGGCGTATTCGAACCTCGTCCTGCCTCCGGAGTCCTTGTTGAGCCATTCGATGACGTCCGGCATGGCGTCGAGCACCGGTTGGTAATTGCCAGCGATGGCCCGAGGACTGAAGGATACCAAAATGACGACCAAGCCTTTTGGTTGCGGCACTTGCGAATATGCAGCTCGCATCTGCCCAACGAATTCCACGGCGCGATCGGACTGGGTGGCGGATTCTAAGCGGAATCGTTGCATGGATTCAGCATTGCCGGCTGGTTGCAATTCCGTGTCACCGCGGTCGGAAACGTGCAGCGTCCAGATCTCGGCCCTTTTGAGCAATTCGTCATAACCAGCTAGAAACCGAAGCAATTGCGTGCTGTCAGAGTCACGGATCGCCTGAGCTCGGCGCTGTGCGGCCGCCATTGTCTCGTCCGCCGAATCAGGCGACAAATCTCGGTCCACGGTATCTGGATCGACTTGCAACAGCTCCTGGACGAGCGTTTCGGTGAAAGCTTGTCGACGGAGAGCTTCCTGTGCCGTCAAGCTCGCTTCGTCTCGTTGTTCACGCAGTTGACGGTTCTCTCGAATCAGTCGCTCGCGGAGCTGCGTCAGCTCGCCGGATTGTGCATCAAACTCGCTCTGCAACTCTTCGCGCACCGAAGCAATCTGCTGTTCGTTTGCCAGCTGGGTGACATCGCTCGTTCGATGAAACTCCAAGTACTGAGCAAAGACGATGATCAGCAACAGATCCATCAAAGAAGTGAGCTGGAAACGCACGTTGCGCGAACGAATCAATTCCAATGGGCGACTCACTACGCCGACTCCTCGAGAGGCAAGTCGATCGTCGCCAATTCCCGCTTTACCTGCGTGACCAAATCACGGACCGACCGACGGCTCTCGGTCAATCGCACAAACATCGTTTCGTAGTAGCTGTGCACGATCATTAACAAGATCGCCACCGCCAAACCCGCAAAGGTACTGTCAATCGCCAAACCGAATCGTTCAACGATTGTTCCAACGGTCGCCGATGCATCGTCGGTTGGCTCGCGCATCGCAAGCCATAGGGCGAAGATTGTTCCAAGCACTCCCAGCAGCGGATAAATCTCGATCCCCGTGCGAGCGACATTCCAAAATGTCTCGAAACGGAACGACGCCAAGTAGGGTCGCTGTTCGTCGAGAATGGCCATTCGCTTGCGAATTAAATCGCGATCGGCCGGTCGCTTCATCGCTTCTCGCACGTCGCTGACGAACGCATCCACTTGGTCCGTCAAATGACCACGCCAGTCCAGGCGACTGCGATGATGGACTCCATCCGTAAAACGTTCGAGAAGCATCGCGAGCGATCGGGTGTCACGAGCGGCCCACCAACGCAACACCCAGAATCCCAGCAGGTGGATTGCCCCCAGGATCAAGATCATTGGTGTGAACCAAGTGGTCGCAAAATCGAGCATCAAGCGAAACCAATCGAGATAATTGTGCCGTTCGTACAGCAGGATCCATCCATTTTACGCTCATGCCGATACCGCGCTAGGGTCTCATCTCCGATTGCCAGGCGGACGGCTTGACCGAAACATCGCTGTCATCGTCGTAATGAGTCCTGAGCCTCTCCAGTTCCTCCTTCATCTCCGCAATTTTGTCGGCATAGTCGGGATTGTTGTACTGGTTGGTCAGTTCATCGGGGTCATTCCGCAGGTCATAGAATTCCCATTCATCGAATTGATAGAAACGCATCAGTTTGAAGTCCTGACTGCGAACGCCGTAGTGCCGCGGAACCATGTGGACGCTGGGATATTCGTAGTAGTGGTAATAAATGCTCTCACGCCAATCGTCGGGCGTGTTTCCTTTAAGCAGCGGTACCAACGAATGCCCCTGCATATCACTGGGGATCTCCGCACCGGCAATTTCAAGAAACGTCTCTGCGTAATCGAGGTTCTGAACCAAGTCTTCGTTGTATGAGCCGGACTTCGTCGTTCCAGGCCATTTTACGATCAGCGGCATCTTCAACGATTCGTCATACATCCATCGTTTGTCATACCAGCCGTGATCACCAACGTAGAAACCTTGGTCGGAGCTGTAGATCACGATGGTGTTGTCGGAGAGCTTTAAGTCTTCGAGTGTTTCCATCAGCGTTCCAACACTTTCATCCACGCCGCGGACGCAACGCAAATAGTTCTTCGCGTAACGCTGGTACTTCCACCGTACAAGTGAGTCGGCTGTCAGGTTTGCCTCATGGAACGCCTCGTCGAGCGGTTCGTAGTGATTACGCCAGGCCGTCAATTGATCGGGCGTCATACGCTGCATGTTTCGCCATGCTGACTTGTCATACCGTCCTTTTAGGGCTTCCCCATCAAATCCGGGGACCAGATCGACAAACAGGTCAAAGTTCAGATGCATGTGCCGGTCGATTTCGAGTTCCTGGTGACGAGCGGGCGGGGCATTGTCATGCCACTTGTCAAACAGCGTATTCGGCTCAGGTAAATCGGTGTCGGCATACAGTTCCAGGTGTCGTAGCGCCGGCATCCAGTTTCGGTGCGGGGCTTTGTGCTGCACCATCAGCATGAACGGTTTGCCCTTTTCACGACCTTGACGTAGCCATTCCACCGCTAGATCGGTCACGATATCGGTGCAGTGACCTTCGATCCGCTTGCGTCCATCTGGCGTGATCATATCCGGGTTGTAGTAAAGTCCTTGGCCCGGCAAGACTTTCCAATCGTCGTAACCTTGCGGCTGTCCCTTCAGGTGTGACTTGCCGTAAATCGCTGTCGTGTATCCGACTTTCTGCAATAGTTTTGGAAACGTTTGCTGATTCCAGTCAAACGTATTTCCGTTGTTCATGAATCCGTTCTTGTGGCTGTGCTTACCCGTCTGGATCACCGCTCGACTGGGACCACAGATGGAGTTGGTGCAAAAGCTATTTCGAAACACCATTCCCTGCGCGGCGAGCTGATCGATATTGGGCGTGGGATCAACGGATTTGAGCCAACCGTCATAAGCACCAATCGCATGGGGTGCGTGGTCGTCACTGAAGATAAACAGGATGTTCGGACGATCATCCGCTTGAGAAGATTGTCCGATCAGGAAGGCCAGGCAAATCGCGGCACAGATTTTGGGAATTTGCATTGAATCCAACGGTTCAGTCGTTCAGGAGTTTTAGGAATTCAAAACATCGTAAATCGGGGCCGTCGGGGTTGCCACCGCTCCACTACCCTGGCATTTACAATAAGGCGAATCCCACCCCGCACGCTACGACCTACCCCCGCGTGCTGGACATGTCGAATTAGCGTGCTGGACATGTCGAATTAGCGTGCTGAACGTGTCGAATTAGCGTGCTGGACATGTCGTAATAGCCGCTGGACATGTCGAACTGGCGTGCATGACAGGTCGAGGCGGTGTGCTCGACGATCCAATTCGCTTTCCCGCCTCGGTTCGCACAACACTTCGTGCCAGATCATACTGAAGTGATTGAAGTTGAGCTGACGAGTCATTTACACCAGTTTTCATGCGTTTTCCTCTCCTATTGATTGTCGTGCTGCTTGGGGAACGAGCCGAAGCGCAAACAGCAACGGTTCAAGTCACGCCTGTTCTGATGCGTGAAGTTAGTCTCGGACGCCGCGTCGTTGGCACGGTTCAGCCGATTCGAACCAGCACCATCGGCAGTGCGTTGGACGGACGCGTTCTTACGCTCGATGTTGACGCGGGCGAAGCCGTGATCAAGGGGCAGCGATTGGTCCAACTTCGGCCGGATACGTTCGAACTGCAAGTTTCAGTCGCCAAGGCACAGCTCGAGCTCAATCGCCAGATGCTGGCAGAGTTGGAGAATGGTTCGCGGAAAGAGGATATCGAGGAAGCCGAAGCGACGATGCTCGCGGCAAAGGCAGCCAGTGAAAACGCTGTCAAGAAACTGAATCGCTTAACCACGCTGGCTGAATCACGCGCCGCCAGCGACTCGGAGTTAGAAGACGCGAGGGAACAAGCCGATGCAACTCGTTTCACTTGGATGGCAGCTGACGCTCGACTGAAACGAATCAAGCTTGGGCCGAGAGTCGAATTGATTGCGCAAGCTCAAGCGCAGCTGGAATTGCAAACGCAACAAGTCCGATTGCTGGAAGACCAGCTAGGCAAGCTCGCGATCAAAGCTCCATTCGATGGTTATGTTGCCGCCGAATTCACCGAGATCGGATCCTGGATTAATCGCGGCGATCCGGTCGCTCAAGTCGTTCAACTCGATGTTGTCGAGATACTGGTTCCGGTTACGGCTGAGCTTGTTGTCAACTTGCGACGGGGAGATTCCATTCGCGTCGAGTTTCCTGAGCTTCCGGATGACGTGTTCGTCGGCACGATCGAGCGTGTGGTGCCGGTTGCCGATGCCCGGGCGCGAACGTTTCCTGTTTACATTCGCATGAAGAATGAGGTCGTCGAAGGCGTCCCGAAGTTGAAGGGAGGAATGTTGGCTCGCGTCGATGTGCCGGCCGGCAAACGTGAACCCAAGCCGCTCGTTCCCAAAGACGCCTTGGTGCTGAATGGAACGGACCGCGCCGTTTACGTGATTGATCCGGATCCAAAGTCGAATGACAAAGACTCCGGGATTGCGCGTAAGGTTCCGGTAAGGCTTGGTGTCGCCACGGGTGAGTTCATTCAGGTAAGTGGTGATTTGGATGAGGACGACTGGGTTGTTATTGAGGGCAACGAGAGACTTTTGCCGGGCTCAGGGGTTACTATCGTCAGCCGTGCATTGCGAGAGATTGAGTCGGGCGAACCCAATAATTCAGACGGGGATGTCGGCACGGAAGACCAGCGGAAAGGTGGGACCGAAGTGGGCGGTAACGGATGAAGCTTTTCGAATCGTTCATTGCCAACCCAGTCAAAGTTTCGGTCGGAGTCTTGATCGTTGCGCTCTTCGGTGCGATCTCTTTGGTCACGATGCCGAAACAGCTGATTCCGGCTGTTCAGAATCCCGTCCTTTCGGTTGAGACGCGGTGGCCAGGTGCGAGTCCGCAGGAGATCGAGCGGGAGATTATTCAGGAACAAGAGGATCAGCTCGCTGCCATCGAAGGTCTCGTTAAGATGACGTCGACCTGTCGGGATTCGCAAGGCTCGATCACGCTGGAGTTCGCGGTTGGGACCAGCATCGAGGACGCGATGCTGCGCGTGAATACGCGCCTGCAGCAAGTGCGTGAATACCCCATTGATGCGAATGAGCCTGTGATCGAGGCGTCGGACGTTTCGGATCGACCGATCGCGCGGTTCGCTTTGACTTCGCGACCGCCCAGTAAGAAACGCATTCGTGAGTTCCAAGAACAGAATCCCGAGCTGGCGGAACTGGTTGAACCCGCGCATCGAGCCTTCAATCCCGCGCTTCGTGTCTTTCGATTGCAGGAGATCTGCAAAGCACACGCGGAGGAGTCTCCCAAGCTTCTCAGTCTGTTGCCCGCTGAGGTTGACCTGCAAGATGTGCGAAAGATCTCCGAAGATGTGATCGAGGCACAGCTCGAACGCATTCCTGGTGTTTCCGAGGCAGACACGTATGGAGGACAGGAAGAAGAACTGCAGGTTATCGTTGATCCGGAAAGACTTGCCGCCCGCCAGTTAACGATCGCGGATGTTCGTGCAGCTTTGATTGGCCAAAACAAGGACACGTCCGCCGGTGACATCTGGGAAGGAAAACGACGGTGGGTCATTCGCACGCTCGGACAGTTTCGCGATCCCGAGCACGTCGAAAAACAGCTGCTTGCGACCGACGATGGCATGCCGATTTATGTCGGTGATGTTGCGGAGGTCCGAGTTGCATATAAAAAAATCGACAGCCTTTCGCGTCGATACGGAATGACGACCAACGGATTGAGTGTCCGTCGTGCATCCGGTGCGAATGTTTTGGAAGTGATGGATGGAGTTCGACGCGCCACACAAGAACTCAATGACGGCATCCTCAAGCGGCTCGATTTGGAGCTGTATCAGTACTACGACGAAACCGCGTACATTCGATCCGCGATTCGATTGGTTCAGCAGAACATTTTCGTTGGCGGCGCGTTGACGATCATCGTGCTGTTGTTGTTCTTGCACCTCGGTCGACGATCATTGCTCGCGATTCCCTTCATTGGTGCCAGTGCGGTGGCGTCCGTGCTGATTTCGCCATGGTTCTTTGCCGTGACAGCCGCATTGACGATCGGCGTCGGGTTGTGGTTTGGACGCGGTGCATTGGTCGTTGGAATGGCGATTCCCGTCAGTGTTGTTGGGACGTTCCTATTGATGGGCTTAATGGGACGTTCCCTCAACGTGATCAGTTTGGCGGGGTTGGCGTTTGCTGTTGGAATGTTGGTTGATAACTCCGTCGTCGTTCTCGAGAACATTTATCGCCGACGGCAACGCGGTGAGTCGGCGAGTCGAGCGGCGGTGCTTGGAACACAAGAAGTTGCTGGTGCAGTCGTTGCTTCAACTTTGACGACGATCGCTGTGTTCGTTCCGGTCCTGTTCATTCAAGAAACGTCGGGACAGCTATTCCGCGACATTGCTTTGGCCATCAGTTTCGCTGTTGGTTTATCTCTGTTGGTTTCCTTCACCATGATTCCGACGGCAGCCTCGCGATTATTCGCCCGGCCGATGCGATTGAGAGAGAGCAAAAACGACATGCTCTCTTCGGAACAATCGGACGGTGGACAAACACAGAGAACTCCGGCAACCAAAAGCCATGCGTTGGTCAACGGAATTGCAGGCTTCGGGGATGCTTTTGCCCGAAGTGTCACGGGAATGAACCACTGGCTGCTCCAGCGAAAATCGCGATCCCTGGCCGTTGTGTTCGGAATGGTGCTGTTTTCGCTTGGTGTGAGTTGGTTGCTTTGGCCCAAGGTTGAATACCTTCCGGAAGGAAACCGCAACTTTGTCTTCTGCAGTCTTTCCCCGCCTCCGGGTTACAACATCGAACAGTTGATGCAGATGGGTGAGAAGTTGGAATCGGATCTGCAGCCGTATTGGGACGTCGATCCCGGCAGTGCCGATGCCGATTCGCTCGAAGCACCGATCATTAACTACTATTTTTATGCTGTGTTTGGACGTTCCGTATTTATGGGATTTCGTGCTGAGGATCCGTCTCGCGTGCGAGAGTTGATCCCGATCAGCAAGGAGGTCGGGTCGCAGTTTCCAGGAACGCGTGCGATTGCCAAGCAGTCGAGCCTGTTCGAGCGCGGTCTCACGGGTGGACGCAATATTGACATCGAGATCACCGGTGGCGATCTTCGGCACCTGATTTCGATTGGATCGCGCGTGCTCGCGGACGTGAAAGAGTTGATGCCCGAAGCACAAGCGTTGCCGCAACCGAGTCTCGATCTTTCGAGTCCTGAAATTCACATTGAACCCAAGCTAGTTGAGTCATCTGAGTTGGGCGTGACTGCCGCTGACCTTGGGTATGCGGTCGATGCGTTCGTCGATGGCGCCTATGCGGGCGACTATTTCGTGGACGGTGATAAGATCGACCTGACGATTATGGGTGACACAGAATTCACCGATCAGACGCAGGATCTGTTGTCGCTTCCAATCGCCACTCAGTACGGTCAGGTCGTGCCGCTTTCTGCACTCGCTGATGTCGATTACAGCAGCGGACCGGAATCGATTATGCGTCGAGAGCGTCAGCGCGCGATCACGATTTCCGTCACGCCTCCGTTGGACATTCCATTGGAAGAAGCGATGTTGATGATCGATCGACAGATCATTTCATCGCTTCAGGATGATGGGCTGATCGACGGCGAAACGATGGTGACACTGTCAGGTACTGCTGACAAACTTCGAGAAGCGTGGCAAGCGTTAAGATGGAATTTGCTGCTAGCGCTCGCGATCACGTATCTATTGATGGCCGCGCTATTTGAGTCTTGGTTGTATCCATTTGTGATTCTATTCAGCGTTCCGCTTGGTGCTGTTGGTGGAGTTCTGGGCCTGTGGGTGCTGAATTTGTTTATCTACCAATCGCTTGACATTCTGACGATGTTGGGATTCATCATTTTGATTGGTACCGTCGTGAATAACGCGATCCTGATTGTGCATCAGTCGTTGTATTACATCCGCGATGGAATCGATTCGCGATCAGCGATACCGAAAAGTGTGGGCACACGAATTCGACCCATTTTTATCACGACGACGACGACCGTGTTGGGGCTTTTGCCGCTCGTGTTGTTTCCGGGTGCAGGGAGCGAACTCTATCGAGGTCTCGGTGCGGTCGTCTTGGGCGGGCTGATCGTTTCGACACTGTTTACGCTATTTCTGGTGCCGGCCGTGTTCGTCCTGATGCTCGACTTCAACCAGGCTGTTCGTCTTGGGTTGAGGCGATGGTTCGGAACAGGAGAAGATACGCGTCCGACGCCAGCAAAGCTGATCGATGAACCTATTTTGAGCCCATTGGAGCGAGAACTCGAATCGCTCTCTCCGTAGTGGACCATCGGAATGACGGAACGATGGTCGAGCCTGTTGCGTCTAAAGCGTGATCATCTCAGCGGCTGCAAATGCAACGAGTTTGTGAATCTTCCGGGCATCTGGCCCGCTTCCCGTCGAGTCCTAAAAAGCATGCAAAATTTGTTTTCGTTGCGTGGCATGAGATTTTGAACGAGCTGTTATAATCGGTTGAATCGGCTGGCTGCATCTCGGTCGATCTAAAGGATTTACTTGGTCATCCACGCATTGGGCGTGCGTTTTCATGACAGATAATCGTCGTTCCACCGAATGGTTCCTCAAGTTGGAGGACGAGATCCGTGGACCGTTGACCGAGTCGGAAATGCGGAAAGCGATTCGTGCGACAAATTCGGATCGGTTATTCGTTCGGCAGGGGGAGAGCGATTGGCATCCAGCATCGACCATTCGCAAGAAATTGGATGCACTGAGTGCCAACGGCGTCTACATCCGTTTCAAACAAGTCGCGGAAGGCCCTTTCACTCTGAAGAAGGCTTACGAGTTGTTGCAGACCGTGAGCACCTCCGGAATTCGCGTTCGGACGGGTACCGACGGCAAGTGGATTTCGGCGCGGAAGTGGATTCAGGCGGTCGACAGGATCAAACAGAAGAAAAAGCAGGCAGCCTTAGCTGCCGTTGCAAAGCTGTCTGATTCTGTCGCGTTGGATCCGAATGAAGTCATCGCAGAAGTGGTCTCTCACTCCGAGAAAGCAAAGAGAGAACGCACACCGCGTTTACCAAACGAATCGGATACGATTGAGCTGCACGTGGAAGACACGATTGTTGCACCAGTCGAAGCCGAACAAGTTGTTGAGCCAATAGAAGTTGTTTCGGCGGTTCTTGTTGAAGAGAACGGAACGGCCGAATCGTTTGCGGCGGCAGCTGCAACGACCGCGAGAAAATCTGCAAGCCAACATCCATTAGGGCTTGTGTCGAAGCGCGTGCGTCATGTGCCGGCTGCAGCGCGGCCCGTTTCCCATCAGCCCGTTGCGTCGCATCTTCAATCGGGTGACCCGTTGGCCGGGATTCCGACACACTCGGACCTTGGGAAGACTGGTCGATCCAATCGTCGGTCCAGCAATCGACACCTTAAGCCTGTCTCGGGCGGCAACGCGAAGTGGATCGTGATTGCTGGTGTGAGTGTGGCAGCATTAATCTTCGTGAGCGTTGTTGCAGCGATTGTCGTTCAATCGCAACTGCCGAATCAGGATCAAGCGCAGGAAGAATACATGGTTGAGCAGGGAATCATCGATCCCTTTGATTCGGCGATGATCCCTTCTGAAGCATCGGACGGTTCAGCAAGGTCGTCGGGTCCGCCCGTTGCGGCAAGCGGGATGGTCTTTCGTCCGACATTTCACACGACGGCGGGGATGGTGGATGCAGGTACGGCGTTCGCCGCGACACGTCCCGGTTCATCGGAAGTGTTTATCTTGACCGCTTTGCATCTTTTTGGAGAAGCCGGGGGCCTCTCCCGCGATATCAATCCCGTTCAATTGCCAAACGTCTGGCAGGCACTTTCTTTAGAGGACTGTCATTCTGGAATCGTTCACAGTCGGTTGCCAATGGAACCGGTTCGCCTGGAAAACACGCGGCCATTGCCGGAACAGTCCGCTCAGGGTGACGTTGCTGCCTGTCGATTGACCAACTCGGACGAAGTCTCGCTGACTCCTTTTCCCATTGCAACACGGCCGCCGCGACCAGGTGATCGTGTTTGGTTGGTCGCGGAAGTAATGGGCAGTCGGTCGCTTGTTCATAGCGCGGCTGTGGAAGGAACTGAAGATGGCTTCTTGGTATACGTTTTTGACCGTCCTATTGAGTTGCGAGCGACCAGCGGCGCACCGATCGTCAACGGCAATGGAGAGGTGGTTGCCGTGAATGCAGGTGGCGGCGAGGGGCTTGGCCGAGTCTTCGGCGTGGGAACACCGACGACAAAGTTCGTCAATCGGCTCGGGCAATAGCACGCGTCACGGTTTCAATCGCGTCTCTGTTGCGATCGCGTCTTAGTGACTACCCGCGAGGGATTTCCTGCGATCATCGCACGTGAATGTGAATGCGTCGATGAAGCTTGTTGGTTGTTTGCTACATTGATCTGTGTGGGTTGATTGGTCGGAATCAACTACGCGGTCCGTCCACATTGTATTGTTTGTGCGCAACAGTCTGTCGTGACGCGTTCGGGTGGCGTTTCCTGTTGGGTAAACCGAATCAGTGTCTGTTGACGCTACGCAATCCCTCCCTGCGAATCGACTCCATTGAATTTCAACACCGTCTCGGATGACAGTGACTCACGGCAAGCAAGGCAGCCTCTCGGTGTGGGTGTTTGGTTGGTGCTTGCCGTTTGGATCGTTCTTGCGCTGACATGTTATCACGCGGTTTTGGTCTCTCTTGTTCAGCAGTGGCAGATCAATTCAAGCTTTTCACACGGCCCTATCGTGATTCCAATCGCGCTGGGCTTGTTATGGGTTCGTCGTCGGTCCCGACCGAAACCGTCAGCCGGCTGGTTACCTGGACTGGGAATCTTGGTGTTTGCCCATGCCCTTCATGCGGTCGCACAGTGGTTGCATTTGCCATCGATCAGTTGGTGGACGCTTCCGATTTGGGTGATTGGTTGGGTCGGATGGCTTGCTGGATCCGTTTTCTTGCGTTGGTCACTTCCGGCAATTGGGATGCTGTGTTTCATGATTCCTCCGCCGTTCCAAGTGGAGCAGATAGCGGATCGATGGTTGCAATTGGGTAGTGCACAAGTCGCTTGTTGGTTGACTGCCGTTGTGAAGATACCTGCGGTGACAGACGGTTTCACGCTATGGGTTCCTTCCGGGCAGATCGCTATTACAGAGGATTGCAGCGGTCTGGGGATGTCGGTTTCGTTACTGGCACTTCTGTATGTTTTGTTGTTTGGGCGAGTGAATCGACATTGGCCGCGGACCGTCTTTGGAATTGCATTGCGGTTGGTTGCCTCTGTATCGGCGGCATTGTTGGCCGCGATCGTTGCGAATGCTACACGAATTGCTGCAATGGCATTCGTTATTCAGCGTTATGGCAATGCCAAGTTGACCGATCGTGTCCACGAGATTGGTGATTGGTTCATGTTGCCTCTCGCGTTGCTGCTCGTAGTCATGATCCTGCATTGGATGCGTCAGTCACGTGCGGCAAGACGCCTCCTTCGGCAATGGATTCAGTTTCCTGAGTATCGACCAGCTTGGCAGACACTTCGCGAGCCTCTTTATCGGGTCGTCATCCCACCGCTTGGCTTGGGCATCGTCGCTGGAACACTCGTTGAGCTTCGGTCAAGCGCCATCGATGGATTTGTCGAAGATGGAATGCAACGTGCGATTGCTCAATGTTCGCAACATGAGTTTGTAGCTGCTACGGAGACCTATCAGACACTCATCCATTTTCATCCGGACGCGGATGTTGTTCGATTGGAACAGATTGGCGTCTGCAATCGAATGGCTCAAACAACCGATGAAACACGATCGCTCCTTTTGGCCACGGAGGACATCCTGCGACGCAAGCCATTTGACGTAACCTGCTTGCGGACGCATCTTGACTTGGCCCTTCGGCAGAATGATGTCAGCCGTGTCGTCGAAACCGCCACGAAATTGATGCAAGTTGATGCGTTTGATTCAAAGTCTTGCCAATTGTGCTTGGAATCAGTGATGCGTTTTCCGTCGGAGCTTTCAAGTATTCATTGGGGATCAAAAACAGGTTTACGCAAACATGTAGCTGCAGCAGGCAGCATTGAGCAGTGGTATCCGCGGTTGATATTGGAAGCCTGCTATTACAGTTCTCAGCATCCGGATGCGTTGGGTGAGGAGACGATCGCTCGTTTGGGTAATGCACTTGCTGGGGCCGTTAGCGATGAATCAACGTCGAGGGCTTTCTATAGTGAGTGGTGTTTTCGATCGCGGTTTCAACCCGTTCGTGAAACCGATTCGCTCGACCGGGCGTTCCACTCCATTAATTCTGAGACAACGGAAGAAATCGCTTGTTTGATTTATCTGGCGCTCGCAGAAGAATCGCCACCCGTTCCAGGGGACGACAAAGCAAGCATCGATTCCCTTCGATGGCTTGGATTAGCGCGGGCCATTGAGGTAAACAGCGTCGACGTCAATCAACGTCTTGGCGAGCAGTACGCCGTTCATGGACAGTATGCGGAAAGCGCCGCCTGTTTTCTCCGCGCTTGGCGATTGTCGGCAGGCATCGAGCTGGACATTGAGCGTCGAGTGAGCCTTGGTGTCTCTCTGTGTGAAACCTTAGTTGCAATCGGCCAGGCTGACGCTGCACGATCACTCGCGAATCAGCTTCATGTTCGAATGGACCGCAATTTGATTCAGCCCAGTCAGCGGATGCGCTTTCGGCTGTCCATCGCCGAATCACGGGCGGCGATTGCATCAGGAGACTACGAGCAGGCCATCGAGTCGCTCCGAAGCGCACAACTGTTAGCGAATCTAATCTCCGATGATCAATCGAGTTCTCAAGTCCGGCAAAGAAAGGTTGAAGATCTTCGTGCTCAATGCCTGGTGAAACTACAAAGGTACGATCGAGCGGCGCGACTCTTTGAGTCACGAGCAACACGGGTCGAGGGACAGCAGCGCGATCAGTGGGTTGCCGCCGCGCGTGCTTGGCGACGAGCTGGGAATGCCTCCCAATCGATTCGTTGCTATGGCAATGCACTGCAGGGTTCGGAAACGCTGGATGATGTATGGCTCGAGTACATCCATTTGCTGTATCAAGTACGTGGTAAGTCCTTTGCGGTTGATCGCGTTGAAAAAGAACAGCATCGGGTCCCAAAACAGCTTTTGGCACAGGCCTGGGAAATCGTCGGTAAAGACCGTTTGGCCACGCAGCTATACGAGAAGCTCGCCGATGATAATGACGGCGATGTCTCCGCGTATGCTATCTCGTTAGCTCGAGATGGTTCGGTCAATGAAGCGTTACTGAGGATTGCTGACGAACGATGGCGAGTTGACCGTATCCAGCGCGCACACACGGCTGCCGTCTGTGGAATTGTCGCACCAGTGATCGACGAAGCCCAGATTCAGTCCATTCAAGCGATCATCGACACGAGCCTCTCGCCGCGTACAGATGACGCTGAGCTTCACGTAGCGATCGCACAATGGTACGCGCGTCGTAGACTTGACAACCAAGCGATCGATCACCTGCAACGCGCACTATCGGAGGACCCTTATCATCCGGTCGCGGGCAACAATCTGGCGATGCTTTTGGCGGATCGAGTAAAAGACTTCGACGGTGCACTGCAATCCATCGACCGTGTTTTAGAGCGGTATGGATCTTCTCCGGAGTTTCTGGATACGCGTGGTTGGATTTTGTTTCGTATGGATCGTGTTGAAGAGTCGGTACGTTGGTTGAACCGGGCCGTTCGAATGTCGATGACGGTCGATCCCGTGGTCCAACTTCATTTGGCCGCTGCATACCTGGAGAATGGAGACGAGAACAAAGCGAGAGAAACCCTGCAGATCGCTCGGGAGCTGGATATTGAAACGGTCCCACTGCACGCGAGCGAAAAACAAGCTTTGGAGCGGCTGATCGATCACTTCGCATCCAGTGGTGTGCCGCGAGCAGGCGAGGAGACGTTCTCATGAATGTCTCTGTTTCCACCGTTTACGCGGCGATGATCGGATGTCTGTTAACGCTCGGTTCGATAGCCGTTTCACCGAATCTGTCGCTTCCCAACACAGCGTTCATTCCGCAAAAGCCGGCCGGCGATTTCGGTCCGTGGCAATATGTCGGTGATCAAACGCTGGATGACCGAGAACGCAGCTTGCTTGCCGTCAAAGACTATTGGCGAGTCGTTTATGAACATCGAGATTCAGGCTTGGTCGCTACCGTCACGTGGATGTCGGGTGACCGAGGTCCGATGGTCAGCCATCATCCAAGCATCTGCTATCGTCATGAATCGATGAGTTCATCGGGCCCGTCGGTTCGATGGGGAATGATCTCCACAAGTGACCAGTTTCGTCTGCAGACCTTCCGTTCTCGCGGCTTGATCGATACTTCAACAACCGTTGCTCATGCATGGAAAGATACCGACGCTTGGGATGCTCCTCAGTATCCTCGATTGGCTTTCGTTGACACAGCATCGTTGGAGCGATTGCAAGTATCGATCCGCCATCCGTCAGCCATGGACCGACAGGTACGCCAACAGATCCGGCAATTGACCATGGATCTTGCGACGCTCGCCCTGCCCAACGACTCGTATCCAACGACTCGAACGTGGGCGTCTCATGAAACGAGGTAACTATAATGAGAAAGCCCGTCCTCGGTCATAGCGTAATGATTCGTTGGATTCGTATGCTCGTCGTGTCAGTGGTCACGATTGCGTCTTCGTTTGTCTGGTGCAATTGCAACGCATTTGCCGGAACCATTCGGCATGATCGAGCGGACTCAAGCTACACCAGTTTGGCGGCCAGCTACCCGTCGGTGGGACGACTGCTTTGGAACAGCTCGATCTGTTCGGCAACACTTATTGAAGACAACTGGATTTTGACGGCCGGTCATTGTCTGGATGAAGTTGGTCTATCGGCAAGCGACTGGACGTTTGATTTGACCGATAGTGGTGGGGGCGTTCACACCGGAGAAGAGTTGTTTCTTCATCCTGACTGGACGGGTGACCTGACGACCGGAACGGACATCGCCTTACTTCGTCTGGCAACGCCCGAAACAGTCGTCGCGACTGCTGCGATCAATACCGCAACAACGGAAGTCGGACGCACTGCAACGCATGTTGGTTTTGGACGCACCGGCGACGGATTGACGGGAATGAATGCCCCATCAGGAACGCGTCGCGCGGGGAACAATGTGATTGACTTAGATGGTTCAATTGTATCTGGCTACAACGATAAAGTTTTGTTCGAGGACTTTGACAGTGGATCAGCAAGTGACAACTGGTCCGGGTCGCAGACACAGCTCGATCTGGAGTATTTGATCGCGAGTGGTGATAGTGGCGGACCGATGTTTGTCGATTTTGGGTCCGGCGATGTCGTCGCCGGCGTGCATTCGTTTATCGCCAGCGTTGATGGGAATACGAATGCTGATTACGGGGACATCGCTGGATCGACTCGCGTTTCCTCCTACGCTTCTTGGATCACATCAACGATCGCCGCGAATGATCCGATCGCGCCGGAACTGCCGTCATGGATGATGTGGATGGTTTTTGCAGTGGGGGTCGTCGCGGTCAGAACACGAGTTAGCTGGTCGAAGCAGGAAGACCACGATGACGCTTGAGTTCGGCCGACGCAGGTTCATTCGCCAACACAATCGCGTCGTGGGTCTCAGAACTCGTCTAGACGCACGAGCTCGAAATTTTGGAGACTTGCGAGGTTGTGCCTGAGACAAATGAACGCCAGCGACCCCATGTAGGAGGCGAGTGTGTCCGACAAGGATGGATCGAAGACTCGTTGGAGCGAAATGAGAGACCTATTCGCAGCGACGCGTGAGGCGATGATCGTCACCGCGGTGCTGCTGATACTCTTGGCTCCTTCAGTCGTGCGTGGATCACTGCAAAGAGCCGGAATCACTTCATTTGCGGGCGTTGAATTCGAAGACGTCGTGGATGCTGGCGAGCAAGTGGCGTTGGCCGAAGCACAGGTCGCTCAATTGTCCAATCAATTGGCGGGCGTTGAACGGCAGCTCGAGCTTCTGTCGAATTCCGGGCGGTCGGCGCGCCCCGAAGAGATTCGTCAATTGGCGGATACGGTGCATTCCATTAAAACTCAAGCGACCGACGCGAACGAATCTCTATCAAAGACGACTGAGGCGATCGATCGTACAATCCAACTGATGCCGCCGGAAAAACTTCGTGAATTAGCAGAACGTAACGCTCGACGGCAGGCGCAACAGACTGTGCCGACGAGGCTTCCTTCACTGGAGTCTGCTGAACTCTGGGGCGACGGGCCGTTGCTTCGACCGTCGGAAGTTCGCGGAAACGGACTCACGCGATAACGAACGTTTCACAAAAGAGATCTCTCGAGGTTACGCTCAAACACGAAATGCATGATTGGGCTATGATGCGTTATGGAAACATCGAGCTTTAACGCTTTGACTCGGAATTGAGCGAGCTATCGTATGAGTCGCATGATGAATCGCTTGCGACAGAAAGTTGAGCAGACGCAGTTGTGTCCCGTCTGTGATCAGTCCATTTCGGCCGACGACATTAATCTTAAAGAAGGCGTGGCGCTTTGCCCTTCTTGTGGAAAGCTCATTCGCTTATCGGAACTCAATCTTAGTGGACGCCCAAATCAGCAGGTGATCCATGAACCTCCAGCCGGATGTTCAGCTTCACCCGTTGGGAATGGCGCCGTTGTTAGAGCCACGTTACGCTCGCTCGCTGGCTGCGTCATGTGTTTCGTGTTTGCTGCCTTTTGGAATGGCATCGTCTCGGTCTTCGTCTTGGTCGCAATTGCCGGGTTGTACGCCAATCTGATCGGTCCGGTGCCCGATTGGTTTCCTGCTCCGGGCGTTGAGAACGGAGAGCCCATCATGAATGACGCGCCCATGGGAATGGGGGAAACGTTGTTCTTGTGCGTGTTCCTGATTCCATTCGTCACCATTGGACTCGTTCTCATCGGCGTGATGTTGGTTCAGTTGTGTGGACGTGTGGAAGTCGTGATTCAACAAGAAGGATCATTTGTGGCAACCGGTGTCGGTTTCTTGAAATACAAGAAGCACTTTGACCCCAATCAGGTTTCGTCGATTGAGTTCTCCCACACGTCCTGGCAGTCCGATGGTGAAGCAAAACGGGTATTGGAAATCAAAAGCGATCGCACGATCAAATTTGGCTCGATGCTGACCGATGACCGAATCGAGTGGATGCGCGTCGTCCTTTACGAACTTGTGATGAATTCAAACAGTTCTGTTTCGCGTTCGAATCTGCCGAAGCTGACTTGGATTCACCGCTAGAGCGAATCGAAAACGACTCTGCAAGGCCTGCGTTTGATAGACGAGCTCGGTCAAGAGAGGCATTTCCAAGACGCGGGAGGCATTCATCTGATATAGTTGCCGGTTGTGGCGAATCGCTCCTTCCGCTTGAGAGACACACTCGATGACGATGGTTTGCTTCGTAGTCTTCTCTGACCAGGCATCGTTTGACCCATACAAATTTCAAGAGGCGATCCGGGGCAGACTGCTGGACGGCATCGAGCTCGATTCGATCGAAGGTAAGAGCGAGAGCATTTACCAGATTGACTTGAGCGGTAGCTGTGACGAAGGCAAGGCGCCCGGCGCGGTGTTCGTTTCCGAAATGCCCCGCTTGGAAACGGGATCTGATGAAGAAGCTGGTCCTTTATGGCCGGATGCTCCGCAGCAGCTTTCTAATCACCAAAGCCACTGGATCGTGACGACCGCAACTTGCGAGTGCTCACCAGCCAACGAGGCGATGTTGCTGACGCAGGTCGTCGATGCCATTTTGAAAACGCACCCAACGGCGACGGGAGTCCTTTGGCATCAGCACGGATTGAAAGTCTCTTCTGAGAACTTTCAAAACGTCGTTGCCGCAATGCAGCCGGGAGATCTTCCTGTTGCACTTTGGATTGACATCACGGTCGTCCCTGGCGAGAACGCTCCCGTCATCGCTTTAACGACCGGCATGGATAGCTTCGGGTTAATGGAGATCGAGAACATTGGTTCGCCCGAATCGCCCGAAGAGCTATACGCGCGAATCATGGGTGTCTGCGAGTACTTGCTGCATAACGGTCCAATCCTGAATCACGGCGACACTCTCGGTGAGTCCGATACCGAACGGATCAAGGTGCTCCATGCTGACTCGGCATTCGGGCGAGAAGGAAAGGTGATTCATCTGCGCTATGACGGCGGTGGAGGGTCGGCAACAACCCTTCAGGGCCCAAGCCAACCGAGTGCGTTCAAGACTCTCGCGGTGCTGTTGGCGTGTCTGTCGGTGATTGGGCTTTTGATTACGGGAACCGTGATGGGTGTCACTTGGGCCGTTGCGAGCTTGCGTCCTGATCCTGAGCCGGCGGCGGCTCCTTGGGCCGTGCAAGAGAACAACGAAGAACCGGGTGACGGTAACGCGCTGCCTGGCAGAGATGAAGGAAACGACGGAGTGCAACAGACCCCGGTTAATGGGCAAGCCCCATCCACCGTAAAGCCAGAACCGCAAGGGATTCGCGATGCAGCCTTAGAACCGGAGATCCCGGTGATTGAATCGCCATCGATCAATGAAGACGGCCCCGAATCAAAGACTAATGCTGATGACTCCACGAAGTCAGCTTCAGTAGAGAATCCATTTTTGATCGACCCAGATGCAGGGCAGGATCCGTTCGAAGTCGTTGAACCATCACCGCCAAAGACGATCGTCGAGCCGGAAGATTCCGTTCAATCCTCAGACAGTCCATTCCAAGTCGATCCGACACCTAACGAGACCACTTCTGAAGAACTCAGTGAAGATTCGGAGAATCCGTTTCAGGTTGATGAGACGCCCGGGCAATCAACTGAGCAATCAACTGAGCGAGCATCTAATCGAAACGCTCCAAAAGTTGGTGATAAGGTTCGGGTAGAGTGGGGAAATCGTTGGTGGGATGGGCAGATTATTGCTGTCGATGGCGAGAAATACCGCTTCAGCTACGATGGGTGGAGTGACAATTGGGACGAGTGGAAGACGATCGATCAACTTCGCTGGCCCGACGACACGCCAATCAAGAAAACTCCGTAGCGGTTCTTTCCGTTACGGCGCTTCTGACCACTCTTTGACGCCACGGATTTGCGTTTTTACCACCGTTCCTTCGGGTTTGGTCGGCTCACGATCCGTGTA
The DNA here is from genome assembly GCA_039179795.1 of Planctomycetota bacterium. Lineage (GTDB taxonomy): Bacteria > Planctomycetota > Planctomycetia > Pirellulales > Pirellulaceae > Rubripirellula. The sequence goes on from JBCDEM010000006.1 coordinate 242,438, forward strand.
TTTCTCACCCAAACCGTTTACGCGAATTCTAGATGCTCCGATCCTTCTTCACGCTTTGTTGTGCCACGCTAACGTTACTACTTGCCTCGGAGGTGATAGCCCAAGACTGGAAAGAGGCATTCGCAACGCCATACGAACTCGGCGATGGTTGGGATAGCGCTGACTACGAAACCGGCATCAAGTTCTATCGTCGGCTTGCGAAGGAATCGGATCACGTCACGATGCAGGCGATGGGACCGACCGATAGCGGCTTTCCATTACATCTTGTGTTGCTTTCTGATGCCAAGCGGCCGAGTCTCGAATCGATTCGATCAGGCGAAAAACCGATCCTTCTGATCATCAATGCCATTCATCCGGGGGAACCGGACGGCGTTGACGCATCGATGGCACTTGCGAGAGACCTTGTTTTCGATACTGAAAAATCGACGAAGTGGCTGGAAAAAGTCTCAGTCGCTATTGTTCCGTTCTACAACATCGGTGGCGCGCTCAATCGAAACTCGGGGACCCGTGCGAATCAAAATGGCCCTCGTGAGTATGGGTTTCGTGGTAACGCGAAGAATTACGACCTCAATCGTGATTTTGTCAAATGCGATACGCTCAACGCGCGAAGCTTTGCAGAGATATTCCATTCCTTGGATCCGGACCTGTTTATCGACACGCACGTTAGCAACGGCGCGGACTATCAGCATGTGATGACCTTTGCGCACAGCCAGAGCGACAAGTTGGGACTAAAGCTTGGCGAGTATCTGATCAGTGAATTTGAACCCAAGCTATTTGGTCGGATGAAAGACGCAGGATTTCCGTCCGTGCCCTACGTGAACTCGGGTGGGCAGCCGCCAGAAAAAGGATTCTCGCAATTTTTGGAAACACCACGCTACTCAACGGGGTACACGGGACTGTTTCAAACGATGGGGTTCATGTCGGAAACACACATGCTGAAGCCTTATCCCCAACGCGTCAGTGCGACGCGCGCCTTTCTGAATCTGGCGATCGAGTTATTGGCCGAAGATGGGTCACGCATCAAAGCGATCCGGAAGAGTGACCGGGATACTTATCGACAGCTTGAGGAAGTGCCCATTGCCTGGAGGGTCGATCGAGATAAGCCATCACAAGTGGAGTTTCTTGGCTATGAATCGAGCTATATCGAAAGCAAGGTCACGCCGGGAATGAGGCTGTTCTACGATCGTTCGCGACCGTTTGAGCAGGAAATCCCGTTCTATAATCGATTCGCGTCAAGCCGCAGCGTGAAGCTCCCCAAGGCGTACCTGATTCCAAGCCAATGGAAATCTGTTATCGATCTCTTCAAGCTCAATCGAATTGAAATGGATGTAATTGATGGCGAGACAGAGTATGACTGTGAGGTTTACAGGATTGAATCGACCGAATCGCGGACGAGCCCCTACGAAGGACACTTCTTTCATGACCAGGTCACGGTTTCCTCTAAGCAGAAGAAAGTGACCGCCAGACCGGGTGACGTGCTCGTTTCGACAAATCAGGCACGCGCGAGGTATGTCGTGGAAACACTTGAACCCGAAGCGATGGACTCATTCTTTCGTTGGAATTACTTCGACAGCATCCTTCAGCGAAAGGAGTACTTTTCTCCTTACGTTTTCGAGGAGACGGCCGAGCAGATGTTGGAGCAGGATGATGACTTACGAGCCGAATTCGAGAAGCAAAAAGAAGATGACCCTGAGTTTGCGGAGAGCCGAAGAGCGCAGCTGTCTTTTCTGTATCAACGTTCTAAGCACAACGAAGACGCGTATCGGGTTTACCCGATCGTCCGCGTCATCAAATAGGAATGGTCGTTGACTGCTAGGACTCCGAGATCCCTCTCACGGGAGGGTCGGACGCTAGGCGGTTCCGGCCCATCGGTGGACAGTCCCGCGGATTTCGATCACGATGACTGATCGTCGTTGATTGTTCGACGCGGTAGCGGCCGACCAGTACGGGGGGTGTCTTGAATCGCGTTCAAAAAGCAGCCGCTCTCTACCTCGGTGCTTTGGTCTGTATTTGTTACGGGTACAAGGTAGGGAATGATCAATGGTGGCCGTACGGGATCGTTGAGGAGATCAACGGCTTCATCGAAGGCCACCCGGAAGCGGCACCGACGACAACGCTTGAAAAGATCATTAACGATGTCGGTGGCAAACCCGCACGGAAATTGGTCGACTACACCGCAGAGTCAGCTTTTCCAGATCGTTCTTATCGAGGCGTCGACATACCCTCGATGAACAGCCGGCGACTTGCCCCGCTGGTCTTTCTTGATGGGGAAAAGGCGGCCAGCGGGCTTCGAGTCATCTATGGAAGTTTCGATTTTGAAGACGGCTTGAACGGCGCGGTTTTGCTGGATGAAGACGGTGAGATCATTCACACATGGATCGTGAACGAACTCAATCTTCCATGGGTCAATCGTGAAGACGATGAAAAATTTCCGCATGGTTTTTTAGTCGAACCTGATGGGTCGATAGTTTTTGCGTTCGATAAAGGCGTCTCCATTCAGAGGTTTGATTGGTGGTCACGCCGTATCTGGGCGGCAGAGATTCCGATCGATCACGCGATCAATCGAGGTGCGCCGGGGGTTATCTGGGCCCTCCAAGAGCGGCTTGTTTGGGAGATGGATCTACAGACGGGCGAGTTGAGGAACTGCTTCAATCTGTCTTCTCTGATTGATGAGAATCCGGAGATCGATCCACTGGGATTGAGGCAGTATGAACTTCGGACCAGTTGGACTTGGGGAAGCGGCAGCGGCTACTGGCATGTGAATGATGCGGAACCCTTGCCGGCTGAGTTAGCAGAGGCTTTCCCCCAGTTCGACGTCGGTGATCTGCTCATGAGTTTTCGGAATATCAACCTCATCTTTGTTTGCTCGCCAGTGACGGGTGAAATCAAGTGGTGGCGAGTCGGCAATTGGAGGCGTCAGCACGATCCCGATTGGCAACCGAATGGGATGATCAGCGTGTTCAACAACAACATGCACCGGGACGTCTCTAGTATTTTGGAGATCGATCCCAATACCTACGTCTGCCGACCGCTCTTCAATGGCGCTGAGGAGGGCTTTTACACTTGGATTCGGGGAAAACATTCCGTTCTGGACAATGGCAACATCACGATGACTTCGCCGCAGCAGGGACGCGCATTTGAGGTGAATCAGAAAGGCGAGGTCGTATTCGAGTTCGTCAATCGATACGATCAGGAACACACGATGCTGGTTTCAGAGATCATTCAACTGCCGCTAGACTACTTTGACTTCGATCTTGAGACGGGACCTGCTTCAAAGCCGCCGCGAGATCCAATCATTCATCGTTATGATGTTGAGGAACTCGAAACTTGGGCCGGTTTGCGTGATAACGTTACGGCGGATTAAAGAATCGTAGACGGTTGAGTTGATGAACAGTTTGAGCAGTTTGGTTGGCTACATTGGACCGGGACTTGGTGCCGGTGCGATCGCAGTAATCTTGGCCGTATTGATCTCTGTTTTGTTCGCCGTCCTCGCGATTGTGTGGTACCCGTTGAAGCGAGCCTTTAAGCGAATCGCAAAAGGCTCGTCCGATCATGCTCCAGATGATTCTCGCCCTACGGCTGAATCGGAAAACACTCCGCCCTAGTGTTTTCGTCGGTGGGTTACCGCTAAACCAGAACGCGAGATCGCCACGGATCAGTGTGTCTCGCAACACGAACACTCGAGGGCTCCTCTTTCCGTGCTAGGCTACTGGCTGTTTTCCTTCTGTCTCGGGTTTGTCATCACGGGCGTCCTGTTTTGGCTACCGATTGCAACGATGGTGAGCCGTCTGCTACTTCACTGCGCCGACGGGCTGCACGCTGTTTCCACACCAGGTCTTTCTGACCAGCAGCGAGAGAAAAAGCTTCGGCCAGCCGCATTCGGGATGCTTGCGGAAAGTTTGCTACTAGCGTTGGTGCTGGTAGGGGTTGGTGTGTTCTATGCGGCGTCATCGATGACGTCGGCGACGTTGTTTGATTACGATTTGTATTCGTTCGCTGCGACGCTCTTTATCCTTTTAGGTTCAATCGCGTTCGTTGTCATCATTCGACTCTTGAATCGTTCCTCGGCTTTAACCGATGAGGACACAGCGAATTATTCTGAGATCGATCAAGCGCTGCACGCGGTCGCACTCGATAATCCACTCGTCCCACGGACTCTGCTTTGGTTTCAATGTCTTGGTCGTCGAACACCGTCATCGCTTGAGCATCCTGTGTGGGTCGCCGGTCTTGCTCGATCGGGTACGACGTTGATTTCTGAGCTCTTGTACGAGAGCGAGCAGTTCAGATGTCTGACGTACCGGGACATGCCGTTTCCGCTGAGTCCCGGCCTTTGGATGGGAATGAATCGGTTCGGGTCGCGTAGCGCAGACGTGCGCGAGCGGGCACATCGTGATGGAATGTTCGTCAGTCTCGATTCACCGGAAGCATTGGAAGAAGTGTTCTGGCGAGTCCATTGTCCGGAGTACATTGGTCGGGATCGCTTGAGCCGACATGAGCCTTCCGATTCTCACTGGAATCGGTTTCGCGATTACATTGACGCTGTTTTAACGGCGGATCGGCAGCGACCGCGCCGTTATCTGGCAAAAAACAACAATCTGGCCGTACGATTTGATGGCTTGTTAGGAGCCATTCCTGAAGCGACGGTTGTCGTTCCGTTTCGAGACCCCATTCGGCAAGCGGGGTCGCTTCTTCGCCAGCATCGACACTGGTGCAAGCGGCACGGCGAAGATGTCTTTTCGAAGCGATACATGACTTGGTTAGTGCATCACGAATTTGGTTCTGATCACCGGCCGTATGACTTACGCCTTCCAGCGAAAACCATGGATCCGGCGCCGCCATACAGCCCGCCCGATTCCGTGCTGTGGTTTGAGTTGACGCACTGGGTCGAGCAGTGGATCGAGGTTTACCGTTACCTATTCGAGAACGGCAATGACCGAGTCCTGTTTGTGAACTACGAATCCTTGTGCTCCGATCCATCACCCACACTGCAGTCGCTTTTCACAAAACTGGATATCGACTTGCCTGAATCGACATTGCAAGGGCATGAAGCGCGGATCAAAAAATTTAAACCACGTGAGAGTGACACCGCCGTTGAGATTTCAACCGGGATACGCGAAGAGGCAATCGATCTGTACGAGCAAATGACTCGTTCGCTCGCAACGTCCACAGCCGCTCCGCGATCGTAGCGGAGCGAGCATGAAGCGAAGCAGAGGAAGTAAGTCCAAAGATCGATCCGATTAAGGAGCGATCGGGCATCCACTTCTATTTTGCTGAACCCAACAGATCCACCATCGCCTTGCCCATGGCTTCACCGATGTTCATGTAGGTTTCGGCATTTCCGCTGTAGTGACCATTGGATGCTCCGCCTTTTGACAGCGGATGCGAATAGACGGTGGCAACGTTGCCTTTGAACTGTTGGTACTTGCCGGTCGTTCCATCGACGGCTAATTGACCTTCGAGGATCATTCCTTCGTTGCCTTCAGCGCCTTTCTCGGTTTGCCCCAGTGTTGCGCAAACGAACTTGGCATTCGGAGCATCAAAGTCTTTGCGAAGCTGTTGGATCAACTGAACCAGGTTCTGTTCGTATCGACTGGCATGACCAGCGTTGTAGCGGTCTTTGTCGCCTTGCCAAAAAAAGAACCCTGCAATTTCGTAGGAATTGGCACCTGGATAGTACTTGTCCAATTCGGAAAGGATCCGCTTGGCGTTTGCTATATCACCATCGTACTGCATTCCCGCGTACCAGCCGATCGGTTCGGGCTCGGTTCCTTTTTCCCATCGCAGCGGTGATTCCTTGTAGCCAGCGTAATTCCAGACGGTTCCTTTTTCTTCGAAATCGAACGCGGGGCTTCCCGGCGGCAAGAGGTCCCAGCCAAGGCTGCGATTCCCAATACAACTCTTCAGAATTAACACGGGGGCATCGATGGCGTTTCCAAGGTAGTGGCCAATGCCAACTTCTGGGCCAATCTTGCGGTTGTTAATCGTCAGCCATTCGTTGTGGACGACGCGCCCCGCTTTTGTGCCGCTCCCCATGACCCGTACATTTCGTACATCTTTGCGCTCCGTCCATGCACCAGAGTCATCAATGAGATAGGGATAGAGCTGCTTGTTGTTTACAGCATTGGAGAGCGTTCCCTCTTCTTTTTCTGGCGCGGCGCTAATTTTGCCAAACCCAAGCATGTTGGACTGACCCATGAGGATGTAAACCTGAACCGGTTTGCTCATGTCGGCTGGCTTGCCATCAGGATCCGGGATGGCATCCTGCGACCAGGCGGTTGGGCGAAGGATGGTGAGAGCCAGAAGGGCCAGAACAAATCGGTTAAGGCGGTTCCCAAGTTTCATCCAACGTCCTCGCGAGTGTCTCGATGGCAGGTGAGGGGCGACCATGCGATAATCGATTCGCATGGCGTTGCATTGCTGCAGTGATTGATTTGAAAGAGCCGCATTGTAGCGACTCGCTTTCTCCGCCGCTCGCGTGCACATGCTACGTCAAATGAACGGCAATTGCGTGCTCGCAGGGAAGTTGCTCAATCGCTCTCTTGTAAACAGAACAGATGCTTTTCTCCTCGGATAAACATCTGCTTACCGACGATCGCTGCCGATGCGCTGACGGGCTCGCCGAGCGGGTTGACGGCGATCAAGCGGGGGACTTCTGTAGAAGAGAGCACGAGAGTCACTCCATCGAGGTCCGTAATGTAGACGTGGCCATTGGCGGCAACGGGAGACGCATAGATATTACCGAGTGGGCCGAGCCGCATGGCCCCTGGTTGATCGACACCGGACTCCGCTTCGATTCGCGTCAGAATGTTCTGATAGTGCGTCAGATAATAGAGCGCCCCACGGTAGAGCAATGGAGAGGGGACGTAAGGAGTGCCTCGCATTCGAGTCCAGAGTACTTGTTCGGAGTCCGAAATATCACCTTGCGAGCCTTGTAACCGGATCGCCATCAATGCGCGCTTTTCGTAACTGCTGCCGACGTACAAGATGCCATCAGCCGAGACGGGTGTAGCAACAATATTCGCGGATAAACCACCGCATTCCCAAATGACTTCACCATTCTTGAGGTCATAACCGCGCACTCGGTCCGTTCCGCAGACAACGACCTGCGGCCTGCCCTCCACGGTGACGACCAGGGGCGTGCTCCAGGAAGTCACTTCGTCTCGATCGCGACGCCAGCGTTCTTCTCCCGTTGCTGTATCGAGAGCCACCAAAAATGACTGTTCCTCATGATCCCAATTAACGAGTAGCGTCTGCTTGAACAACACTGGCGAGCTTCCTTCGCCGTGACCATGTTTTGTGTGCATCATTCCGAGTTGCTTGGACCAGACGGTCGCGCCATCTCGGTCGAGGCAATAAACGCCGAAGCTACCGAAGTGTGCATAGATGCGTTCGCCATCGGTCACCGGCGACGCGGAAGCCAGGCTGGCCGTGTAACGGCCCCCTTCGACCGGAACTGCTTGATGGACGGTCTTTTCCCAGCTGATTTCACCCGTCTCTCGATCAATGGCAAGCACATTGAACCGATATTGACGGTCCACGGGCAGATTGTCATGGGCACCGGGACGGCCGCTCATCTTCGGTGGCAACTTCGGACCCACCGCAACAGCCGCCGTTAGATAGATCCGGTCTTCCCAGACGATCGGCGAACTGTGCCCGCGACCAGGTAGCTCTCTCTTCCAGTGAATATTCCTTCCATCGTCAATGCTCCATTCGATTGGAGGCCGACCTTCGGTGGCGCCGGTACCGGAGGGGCCTCGCCATTGAGGCCAAGTGGCTGCCTGGCCGAGGAGAGGCAAAGTCCACAACGCCGTAACTGCCAAAGCAAAAGACATCGACGTAAGACGCATCACAGTTGTCCTGCAGAGTTGAGACGGATTGGACCGAATTGCTCCTGCTACGTCATGCGAGTTGTGAGAGTTCTCGAAGCAGCGACTTGCAGATAAAAACTCAGCGGTCTGAGGCTTAACCAAGCTTCCGCTGAACATTCTTTTACAAATCATGAGTAGCCAATGGGCTATTTGGATCGATAGCGTCGAAAAACGGCAAGTCCAAACAAGAACAGAAACGAGCCAATGACGGCAGCGAGAAGATCCTCGAATGTGACCTTGAGTTCGCCCAGTCCGAGATCGATCCCAAACAAATTGAACAGACCGCCACCAACCAAGGCGCCGGCCAACCCGACGCCGAAATTCATCCACCGTCCGAATCCCTGTTTGTTTCGTGTGACGATGCGACCTGTCAGTGATCCAGCGAGAGCACCCACGATCAGAAATACGATGATCTCACCAATGGACATGGATTTCTCCCGTGACTTCAATGAAGCATTTCATGGACTTCCAGTGTAAACCATGTGACAATCGAAAAAGCGACTGATCGAACGCGCGACGCTACATCTGTGTGCGTCGCCTATCTCCGGCAGTCTGATCCTTCCAATTGCTAAAGGCTCAGCGTGTTTTCAATTAGTGCACTGCACGTGCGATGCGGATTCGCGGTTTTGTTTGCGTTGATTGCCTTCGTTGATTGTGCGACGGGTTGTCCGGCCGAAACCGCTGATGAACGATGGAAATCGAATCAGTTGGAATCCGTTGCCAAAGCGATTACGAATGCTGAGACTGAATCAGAACGCCTCGAATTTGTCGCACGTCAGGAATGGTTGAGAAATTGGAAGCCTGGCAAGATGCCGCCTGCACCTGTGGACGCCCCAGACGTGACGCAGCGTGTCGTTGAGCCAGATCTCGAAGAGCTGACCAAACCGATGTCTGTGAAGCCTGAGATTTGGCGCCAAATGATCGGACTGCAAAGGCGTTTGCGGGAAATTGACACCATGGACCAGCGTAAACCCAACCTTCGCGAAGTTGTCAAACTGACCAGACAGCTCGATCAGCTGCTTTCGGATCAATTGCCTGATTCGATGCAAGTTCTTTCGCATCCTCTCGGATGGATGCTTGCTCATGCACGCTATCGTTATGGACGAGCGTTAGCGTATCGTGAACTGCCAGACGTGCGAGACAAATGGCCGATCGTGAAGGTTGAACAGCATGATGAACGCCTTTCACGTGCGTACGAGCGGCTCGTTGAATTGACCGACGGGAAGCGTGTTGAGTTCATCTTGCTCGACGACCGAATGTTACGACGCAGTGGGCAACGAGGAAGAGCCTTGCAGCTTCTCGAATTAAACCGCGAGGCCATCGAACCTAAATGGTATCTCAAGAAACGACGGGATCTCCTAAAAGAACTAGGCTGGGAACCACCACATCTTGAGGCCGCGAAGTTATATCGCGAGGCTGGCTACGACGATTAATAGTCGCCGATCGCTCCGCCGATCGTAGCGTTTCATTCTGTCGTCATGCGGAGCATGACCTACTAGGGGTGCGATGCGCGAACAGTAAGTCATGCTGTGCATGACGATAGTCGCCGCGCCATCTGAAGGAGTTTGGGAGATCGTTCCTCGTCATGCGGAGCATGACCTACTTTTACGTCCTAGCCCTGCAGGACTTTCGATTTGACGTTTGCGAGCCGGAAAGAGTTCTGCATGATGGTCTTACCGTCCACCTTGATCATCGCGGAGAAATCGAAAACGCTTTCGGTATGCTCATCGAGTTGAACGCGAACGTTTAACGTATCACCGGGCCGAGCGAATCCCTTGTATTTGGCGCTTGCGACGCGAACGAGGACACCCAGAGCGAATTCATTGAAGAAGGGGTCGTGCGTGTCAAACTTTGGCATCGGGTTGTATTGGGCGGCGATCAGCACGCCAGCGGATTGAGTGGTCAATTCCTGCATCATGGCGCCGGGAAAAATAGGTGCCCCTGGGAAATGACCAGCGATGAAGAACTCCTGGCCCGTGACTTTCCTCTCGGTTTCGATCGCGTCTTCGGCAATTGAGACGATGCGATCGACCAACAGATACGGTGGTCGATGGTGCAGGTAGTCTTCGACGGATGGAAATTCGTGTTTGTAGAACTTCATGCTTCTCGGAATTTGCGTAACGTCAATCGATCTTGCCCAGACCAACAATCGATAGATCCGGATGAAATCGGGAGATTCTGGTCCAACTGCGACCAAGATCTTTGGTTAGCATACGAAGAGGAGCCAAGCCACCCAACCCACGGTAAGTTGGCTCGAAAGAAACCTCCCAAACTCGCTTTTGCTTAATCTTCATGTCAGAAAAATCACTCACCAGCCTGTGCTGCGTTAGCCTTTGCCTCGTTGCGGCCACGGGCTGCCACGTCAACTTTTCGAGTGGATATTCATTTGATTATCGAGGCGAGGAAGTAGAAAAGTCAGTCGACGGGTCGGTTGATTCAAGTGTTACGGCCGTCCATATCCACAATCGATTCGGCGATATTGATATTGCCCCGACAGATGGCGAGGCGACTTGGAGCTGGACGGCGAAGTGTTGGGCATCACAGAAATCTGATGCGGAGACGTTTCTGGCCCAGCTCAGCTTCCAAACCTCTCAGGTAGGAGATGAACTGCACTGGACGGTCGTGATGCCGGAGCCTGACAAGAAGCTGCGAGGTGTTAAGTCGAATTTAACGCTTCGGATCCCGGCGGAATTAGCGGTCACGGCCAGCGATGAACATGGTGATATTTTGGTGACCGGTCTTCCTCAGGATGTGAAGCTCGCCAACCGTCATGGAGATGTCACCGTGAACTCAACCAGCGGTGTTGCGAGAATCGAAAATCGCCATGGGAATGTTTACATGAAGGAAGCTCTTGGGCGTGCGGAAATAAATTGCGAACATGGTGATATTGGAATCGATGGAGCGAGCGAAGTTCTTCAGCTTCAATCCCGACATGGCGAAGTGAAAGTTGTGAACTCAACCAATGAGGTGATCAGCGAATCGGCACACACGAATGTATCGATCCAATCCTCTGGTGCAAAAATCACCTGCCAAGCCCAGCACGGTGGTGTAACGATCGATGTGATGGGTGATAGCCTCGAGTCGGTTGCATCAACGCTCCGGCACGGCAGTATTCGCGTCATGCTGCCCAATGAGATGAAGGCTCGTCTGAAATTTGACGTCGAACACGGCCGAATGACGACCGACGTCGATTCCAGTGATTCGACGGATGATCCACTTGTCGAGGTCAGTGTCGAACACGGGAACATTTCCATCAGCCGAAAAGACGGCGAATAGCGAAATCGCTTAAAGCATCATCGTTTCATCCGCGTTGGACGGCGTGATTGTCAGTCTTTCGACGGGTTCTGACCGCCACCTTCGGGGATGGGCCATTCCCAGCCGGCGGTGAAGCCACCGTCAACGAATAACACTTGGCCAGTCAAGAATTCGGCGGCGGGCGACGCGAGGAAGACGGCGGTACCGACCATGTCTTCGGGCTTCCCAAGACGCCGCTGAGGCGTGTTGGCGAGGCCCCAATGTTGCATCGTCTCGTCGGACCAAAGCTGCTCCGTTAGGTCGGTAAGAATGAACCCTGGTGCGAGTGCGTTGACGCGAACGCCAAGCGGTCCCCATTCCATCGCTAACGATCGCGTCATGCTTGCCATGGCCGCTTTGCTCATCGCGTAGGGAGCAACGTCCTTCAACGGTCGGTCAGAGTTCAGCGAAGCGACGTTGATTTGCGAACCACGCGCCCGCTCGATCATGTGCCGACCCACCGATTGCGAAAGCAAGAACGCTCCTCGCAGATTGATATCCATGATGAAGTCAAAGTCGTCGGCGGTCACATCCAGCGATGGCTTTCGCCGATTGACGCCGGCGACGTTGATCAACGTGTCGATTCGACCGTAGTCCTGAATCACTTCTTCAACCAGCGACTCAACCTGATTGTCTTCAGCCACGTCACAGACAATTCCTTTGACCGGCGAGGCTAGTTCCGAAAGATCGTTGGCGACGGAACTGATCGACTTTTCTTGCCGACCGGAGATCACGACCGAAGCTCCACGGCTGGCGAACCCAGCGGCGATGGCGAGTCCGATTCCTCGACTGCCGCCCGAAACCAAGACAACCTGTTCTTTCACTTCGAAGAGTTTGTCAGCCATTTGATCATTTCTCGCAGCGTGCCAACCTATGTCTTTCGGTTCTTTCTTGAAGGAATCTACTCGACATTCGATTCCGTTCGCAGGTAACGAAAGACCCGAGATTGTCGCGCGATGTCGCCTTGAAGTCTGCGAATCGTCACACCACTCACAAACGTTAATCTCCTCGCAAGTGGCGGATTGCGCAGACGGGTGTGCATGAAACAGGTCGCGCACGAAAAAACGGCCGAGGCAATCACCTCGGCCGTTATGAGTCGTTTATCGATTGGATCGAAACGATGTTTATCGCAGCAGAGCCAAAACGTTCTGCGGGTTCTGGTTAGCCAGTGCCAGGACGTTGGTGCCCGACTGAACCAAGATCTGTGCTCGGGTGAGTCGAGCCGACTCTTGTGCGAAGTCTGCGTCACGAATCGAGCTTTCTGCTTCTTGCAGGTTCGCACTGGTTTCGTTCAAGCTAACCAAGTTGCTTTCCAACGTCGTTGATTGGAATGCACCCAGTCGACCTCGCAGTCCGGTTACTTTCGCGATCACTTCGTCAATCACTTTGGAAGCACTCTGAACGTCGTTGGTCAAGCTCTTGGATTGTCCGCTGCCCAGCTCGTACAAGCGGCCACTTGCTCCACCGAGTTGTCCGGTGCTGACGCTGCCGATACCGATGCTCGATTGCTGGCTGCTGGTCACTTGTGGACCGAGTTGGAACGTCGCTCCTCCACCGGAGATGCTGAAGCTGAAGTTCGATCCGCTGTTGTCAACGGTCAAGCTGAGTGCCAAAGAACTGGTGTTGATCGAAAGCGTGTTTGCATCGCCCGATGCTTCGACGCCATTCACGGTTGCGACGATGTCGCTGCCCAAGTTTCGTGTCGAATCCAAGTTTGCACCGAACGTTCCAGAAGCACCTTCGCTGATCACGTCGACAGCGACCAATGCTTCGCTACCGAATTCGGTGGAAGAAAGAACCAAGTCGCCTGACGTAACCGCAGCTGCGACGGCCGTGCTGTCGGAAACCAAGTTCACTGCGTCAGCGATCTGCGATTTCGAGGTTCCAGCACCGAAGTTGAACGTCTCGGCTCCTTGCTGGCCACTGAGTTGGAAGACCAAATCGTCGGCCAAGACTTCACCACCCGTCTTGTCCGTCGTGACGGTACCGGTTGGTGTCGTAAAAGCAACGGAACCTGTACCAGCGGAAACGGTTGCTCCGAAATCGGTCAGGCCGTTGATGGCCGCAGCGACCGCGGTGAAGTCGCTGTTTGTCGACGTTGCAGCGGTGGAGTTGTAAGTAACGGTGATCGCTTTTTGATCCGCGTCGTAGGCAGCGGAAGCAGCAACATCACCAGCACTCGTGTCATCAACGAAGTTGATTTGAACGTCATTGAAATCGGATCCGGTGGCAGCCGCTGTAACGGTGATCGCTTCCGTACCATTACCGAACGTTGCGTTCGCGGCTGCAGCCGTCGTGAATCCAGCAGCAGCTGCGGTGATTTCACCTTGGGTTGCAGCTGAACTGACAACGACTTCAACGTTCAGTGCCGAAGAACCGACAGTTGCACGTGTGATGCTTGCGTCTTCGACTGAGCTTACCGTTCCAACCGTGCTCACGTAGTCGAGCGACCCGTCAAGCAGTTTTCGGCCTTGGAAAGTAGTCGTTTGAGCGATTCGGTTGATTGCCGACAGCGAGCTGTCAATTTGCAGCTGGTTAGCGGCGATCTCTTCATCGCTGAGTGCGCCATCGTTGGCTGCTTCGACGACCAGGCCGCGAACGTCATTCAGCAAGCTGCTGACTTGGCCCAGGGCGCTGTCAGCCGTCGTGATGATCTGAGTCGCACGGCGTGTGTTGCTGATGGCCTTGTTCAATCCGGTGATTTCGCTTCGCAGCGACTCACTAGCGATCAAACCGGCTGGGTCGTCCGCACCACTGTTAATTCGAAGTCCCGTGCTCAAACGAGTGAGAGCCGTGCTCAAATCGTTGTTGCTGCTCTGAAGTCGGTTTTGAGCAACGAGCGAGGCCACGTTGGAATTGATTCTTGTCATTTTAAATAACCTCTACGAGCAGCAAATCGCCCAATCGATAGGTGTATCCAAACGCGAGCGTCTGGTGAGTTTTTGAAATTGGAAACCACTAACAAAAATGCCCCGAGCAAAGTGATCCCCGGCCAATCAGCCGTGACCGTTAGTGGTCGTCTGGGGGAAGCTTTGGTTACTGTTTGAGCGACTGGCGCTCCACTCTTCCAAAACTTGAAGGGGAAACAGGCGTGGTCAGATGCACAGATGCACTAACCGGCGCAGTCCAACCGACTGATAAACCCGAACGAATTCCGGGGCCGCTGAACCGTGAAAAGAAGCGTGATGCGACGCTGTTAAATTCCGCGACTGCTACACGATCAGCATCGCATCGCCGTAACTGAAAAAGCGATACTCTTGTTCGATCGCTTCGTGATAAGCCTTCATAACGAGTTCACGCGAAGCGAACGCGCTAATCATCACGAGCAGAGAACTCTTTGGCAGATGGAAATTGGTCAGCATCGCATCCACCGCTTGAAACGAATGCGGCGGTCGAATGAATAGGTCGGTTTGTCCGGCAAACGCGGCGAGGCGACCGCTGGTCGCGGCTGTTTCGAGCACGCGAACACTGGTCGTGCCCACTGCGACGCAGCGACCGCCCGATTCACGCTTCGCATTCACTGCGTCTGCCGTTTCTTGCGTGAGTCGGATCCACTCTTCATGCATGACATGGTCTTCGAGCTTGTCCGTTTGAATTGGACGGAACGTACCGATCCCCACGTGCAATGTGATCTCGCATGTTTCAACGCCAGTTCCGCGTATTTGTCGAAGCAGCTTGTCGGTGAAGTGGAGTCCTGCGGTCGGAGCCGCAACACTGCCGGCTTCCTTGGCAAATACCGTCTGATAGTTGGACGTGTCCGCATCCACCATTTGTCCGTCGCGAATGTACGGCGGCAATGGCACTCGGCCAAAACGCTGCAACCAATCGATCGGTGATTCGAGCGGCTGTCCCGCATCTTCCTCCAGCGGAACAAAATCAGCGGGGAGTTCGGGACTAACCAGCAGGTTCCCCGATTCGGTCCTCGACACAACTTTCAATTGCATGCCATCACGTCCATGGCGGTCCTTGATCGTCAAGGACTCTCCGGGCTGCAATTTGCCGCGCGTCTTCGTGAGTACTTCCCAGATGCCGCTCGATTCGTCAGCGCGAAGAAATAACCCTTGCCATCGACCTCCGGTTGTCGTTCGATAACCAACAAGTCGAGCTGGAACGACTCGACTGTTATTGAGCACCAGCGTGTCATCCGATTTCAGAATTTCGGGCAGATCTCGCACGTGATAGTGATCGATCGTCTGACTCTTCAGATCGACAAGCATCAGCCGCGCATCACTGCGTGTTGCGAGCGGTTCCTGGGCGATCCTCTCTCGCGGAAGTTCGTAATCGTAGAGTTCCAAATCCGTCAAACCAATTCGCTCCGTTGGTGCTTCAGCACTCGATTACTGTCCCGGATAATGTTCAGGGGCTAATGACGTTTCGCAAGGCAATGACATGTGAGCACCATACCGATTGGAACCGTTTTGGTAACCCGGCACCGGTGCAATCTTCTGCCTCAAGGTAGCTCGGTAAACAGCACGTCGAGCTAATGGCTAATTCGCAAACCGCCTGATTGATTCTGAATCGGTCGCTCGTCAATCCGCGTCGAACGAATATTGTCCGCCATTTCGCGTTGAATACGCGAAATCAGCCGTTCGAGCGTCTTTCGATCACCTTCGATATCAAGCAACACCGATCCGTCGTGCTCGTTCCGAACCGTTCCTTGGACGTCCAATCCTTGGGCGAGGGAGACGGTGGTCATGCGAAACCCAACGCCTTGAACGCGGCCCTCGAAACGGACCAGAAAACGAATCGTTGCCTCGTCAGTCATGAAGTCATCAAGATGCGTCGGTTCCGAAGTCACCATCAAGATGTTCCGCACCTGCTTCTGTCGACACCTGACTGAGCAGTTCTTCGTCGGCGGTATCGCTGAGGCTCGTCGGCGCATCCGCCGTCCGTTGGATGACCACCAAACACATATCATCGAATGGCGGTGCGTCACCGACGTGATCCAGCACCGATTTGACGATCAGTTCTTTCACTTCTTCTGCGGAGCCGTCCTTCGAAGCGACATCTTTGACACGTTGAATTCCAAATTCGACATCCTTCGTATCCATAGCCTCGTTAATGCCATCTGTGTACATCACGGCAAGGTCGCCGCGATGAAAGTCAATCTCGACGGCTTCATAGTCCAAGCCCTCAGCAATCGCTATTGGCAAGCCCGATTCTTCCCCGCCCGGTTCTTCCATTCCACCGTTCTGAGCGCGACGGATGATCGGTGGCATGTGACCCGCATTGACGATCGTTGCTTTTTCGCTTTGAGGATCGACGACCATGACAAGAAACGTGATGAACCGCTCGACTTCCAAATGACTCATGTTGTCGTTCAAGCGGACGATTGCATTGGCTACATTCGCTTCGCTCGCGAGACAGAAACGAGTCTCCGCCGCCAGTTTCGCCATGAACATGGCCGCCGCGACCCCGTGACCAACAACGTCCGCTACGACAATTGCAACGCGCCCATCACCCAATGGGATGTAATCGAAATAGTCGCCGCCGATGTGATTGGCGGCTTGGTAGTAGCTAACGACCTGGTACCCATCTGCGTTGGGTGGCTTTTGCGGCAGAAACGCCTGTTGGACTTCGGTCGCATGCTGAAGATCTTGTTCGACTTCTTGTTGACGAAGTGTCTGCTCGTGAAGCTCTGCGTTGCGAATGACGATCCCAATCTGCTTCGCAACACCAGCGAGCAGATCCATGTCCTCTTCGTTGAAATGACCACGCCCCTTGGCCGAATCGATCTGCAGTGCTCCAAACGCTCGACCGTCACTGTCGGTCAGGGGAGCACAAATCATCGAGCGGATCGAAAAGTCAGCAATCGATTGGCTGCTGTCGAAACGGCTGTCATCTGCCGCATCCATCGAAAGTACCGCGTTTCCGGAATTCATCACTTCGCGGATGATCGTCCGGCTAATGCGTACTGTCTCCGTTTCATCTTGAGCGACCCGCGTCTTGACCCATCGCGGAATCAACTGTCCCTCGTCATCTTGCATAACAACGAATCCACGATCCGCTGCCGGGAAAATGTCGAACAGGCTGCTTAGCACTTTTGGAAGCACTTCATCGATCGATAGTGCGGCACCAAGATTGCTGAAAATCTGCGTCAGCGCTTCCAACCGAGCTTCCGCCGTCGCCGTGATCTTCAGGCCATCGCTCGAGCTTCGAAACTCCACCATCGCGGAGCTCAGCTGCTCCGTCTCTGGCTCTTCGTCCGTCATGACGATGCCAAAGTTATTCCCGTCAAAAGTGACTTCCGAATTGCCTCGGACGAATTCTGGGATCTGACCGTCTTCAAAGGTGAACTCGACCTCGCTGACGCGAATCTGGTCCCCGGTTCGAAGTGACTGGGGCCCCGTGAGCAGGCGACCGTTCAAATACGTTCCGTTACGGCTACCGGAATCCTCGACGACGAAGCCATTTGTTTGCTTGATGATTTTGGCGTGGTAACGGCTAACGGCACCCGCGTCGACGACAATTGTGCAATCGGGGTGCCTGCCAATGGTCGTTTCAGGCTCGACCAAATCAAATTCGTTGGGACCGTCGTGCCCGTTTGATGTTGTGGACAAAACTGCCATGAAAACTCCCCACGTTAACAACCGCTTCGAGCTTCACATTGTAGGTGGGGTACCGTGATGAAACAATGAAGCGAACCGCGACAGCTGCAACACCGCATCAGTTAATGCCGCGTTGTTTCGAGCAAACAAACGCTGTTTTCGCAACGGAATCGCCTTGGCACGTCGAATCGTTGGTCGAAGTACCCGGTAATCCTCCAATCCCGAACTGTCTTCGCATGGAAAGCGTCCATGCGTCCGTTCGCCGTTCATCTCGCGGCGTTCATCCCGCGATGGAGGCTCTGAAGAAGATGGCACGGCGCTGATTGCCGTGCCATGAGCGAGAATGCAGCCAAGATTGAGACCACCGAGCCGGTCGGACTGCAGGGTCTGCGGAGAATGCTCTATCTGGCCAGGCTGGGCACTTTGCCGGCCGGCACGCTGGCCCGTGGAGTTGGGGCCGGGACGAGCTCCAGTGGTTCATCCTTCGAAAATAGGTAACGCCAAGGAATCGCTTTGATATCCAAGATCATCCAGATGAGATTCCCAACAACAGATGCCCAGCCGTAATTCGGGAATTCGCCGCTGAAGTACATGGGGAAAAAGACGAACAGGAACCAAAGCGATTTGTAGATCAACTGCAGCGTGAAAAGCGGCAGGAATCGTAATGGAGCACGAAGGCCGAACAGGCAGAGGATTCCGACGGTTGTCCAGATGCCGGCAACCGCCCCGTACATGATGGGATCTTGCGTGGGCAAACTGAATGGGATTCCAACGACTTTCCGCGAAAAGTCAGGTGCAACCAACATCGTTGATCCCACCGTGATCCCCAAAAATGCTGTGCAAGCGTACAAGAGCTTAATCCAGAAGAGATTGATCTTGCCGTACTGCTTGCTGTAGATCGTCTCGCCCATGATCCCGTCCCTGATACAAAAAGGCTGATTCGCGACACACAAGTTATGCCGGTTATCGGCATCGTGGCGGCGACGGGATGAGGATTAGGTGAGAGAATGCCTCGCTTCTAGCCGTCTGTCCACGGATACCAATCGTCGATTGGTTAGCGTGTTTGCCCGGCTATTGCGTGTACGAGAACCGTTTGTTGAGCACGAGTACCGTTGGGAGGCTTCCTCGATCTGACGCTACCGCGAAGCGGTTCAAACCAAGCTCGTGATCCCGCAGCGCACTCTGAATTCTGAGCGTCACCGCGTACGCGAAGCCCCGATTTGTTCCGCCGAAAACCCTCGCGATGGCTGCTGGATTATTCCAATTCGCCTTCGACGTAGTTGACGAAATCTGCGTTCTCATCGGTCGTTTTGTAGAAATCGGCGATGACCGCTTCACCACCGTTACTCATGAACATGGTCATCAACCGGCCTTGATTGAAGCGTCGACGCAGCTCTTCAATCGCTGGCTCGAAGCGGGTTGGCTGAACGACGTAGTAAGTCGACTTGGCATTATTGCCAGCGACGATGACATCGTTGGTTTTTGATGCGAACACGTCTTCCATGAAATCTTCGCCAAGGCCCAGCGATTCGGTGTCCTCGCCGACACGATAGGTCACATCGTTGAGAAACGCTCCCTGGAATCCAAACGAACGCATCCATGAGAAAGGTTCCGTCGCGTCGATGATCTGATCTTTTCGATCTGCGGGAACGATCTCGGCTAGCGGCTTGCCCTCGCGAATCTGTTTGGCGATTGCTTCAGCAGCTTCTTCCGCAAACTTTCTCGCTTCTCGTTGACGAATCGCAAACACAATTTCGCTTCGAGCTTCCTCTTCCGTGGGAACGTATGCTTCGGCTTCCTCGATTTTCCAAGAAACGTACTGTCGGTTCCTGCCTGGATCAACGGTTCGAACGGGTGCGAAGAGTCGCTCGGGTGCTTGGGAAAACTGACCGTTGTTGAAACCGTACATTGTCATCAGGAATGTCGTGCCCATTCCTGTCATGTCCGGTTCGGACGATTCGGCAATCGGTTCCTGATCTTCTGTAATGGTTCGCTGATCGTAAGGGCCGATCTTTTCATAATCCAAGCCGTATTGTTCAGCGAGAGCTTTGATATCTGGTTTCTTTGTCTCTTCGTCTGCAGTGGCGATTCGCACTCGCTTGCCGTATTTGGTCATCTGATTCATCAGATCACTCAGGGCGATATTAATGCGTCCTTCCGCTGCCGGAGTTGCCATTTCTCTGGCGATTTCGTCGCGCACCTCTTCGTAGGTCTCGACTCGCAATTCGTCCTCTGGCTCTTCCGGTTTCTCTTCAACCGTGTCGGATGCTGGTGACTCGGGATCTTGTGAACCCTCGGCTTCGGTTTCCGCTTCACCTTCTTGAGTGGGTTCTTCTGTTGACGCATCCTCACTCGACTCAGGAGTTGTGGTTGGCTCTTCGGTGGAAGCTTCTTCCTTTGTTTCCGGTTCGGTTGCCTCTTCTTCCGTTGATTCCTGAGGTTCTCCCGATTCGTTTTCAGCTTCTTGTGCGATGACTAAACGAACGGCGTTGGAATTTTGAATGGACGACTGATCGTCGCCGGAAGGACCTTCACCGGATTCAGTTGACTCCGCTTCGCCCGCGGGATCCGATTCCGTTGATTCATTCGAGCCAGCATTTTCTGATTCGGTGTTTTCCGAATTGGTTTTGGGCTGACCCCCTTCGGCGTTCTTTTCATTTGCGCTTTCTTCTTCGGAAGATTCGCCGGCGGCGTCCTCACTCGATCCATCGGCAGGTGGATCCGTTGTTTCGTCGCCTTCACCTTCTCCGTTCTCTTCGGGCATCGAGTCGCCCTCAGGATTCTCTGTCGAGTCTTCCGGTGTTGATTCTGGGATGCCAGTTGAAGGCAATTGGAAGTCGCCACCGGCGAGTCGTTTTGCGTATTCGGCGCGAATATCGGCTTCGTCTAACTTTGCAACTTCTTCATCGATGAACTTGTCGACGTTTGCGACGACGTATTCAAACGAAGCTTTGTACGGGACTCTGAATCCTGGTTCCGGCGACAGAGGACTCGGGAATCGATCTTTGCCTTCTTCGTAAACAGCCGAGACTTCTTCTTCCGATGGCGAGCTGTTGGTTCGTTCCATGTAGTCGTTGACGTCGATCCCATACGCAGTCACGACGGCATTCCGGCTCAGTTTCAGGAAGTTGGTCCACTCTTCTTCCGGGGTCATCAAGGGACGGGAGAACTGACCGCTCCCTTGGGACAAACCGCTAAACCCACGCGTCAGAAAGATGTTTGCTAACAAGTGAGTACGAAGCTGCTCATACAAGTGCGGACGGCCCATTTGGTTCTGCGTCGCCTGCATCAACATGGAGTCGATTTCGCCGTTGCTGAACAGTCCGTCGGTAAAGCCGCTCAGCCAAACTTGAAGCGAGCTGTCGTCGAGTTCGAATCCCAATTTTTTTGCTTCATTCGCGAGCATGAAGCTTCGAATGGTTCCGTTGAAGCTCGGATCCTGGTTGATTCCGAGCTGTCGAATCTGGCCGGCCTGAGCGTCGTAGCTGAATCCCGCCGTCTTGGGTGAACCACCGCGATCAATTGTCTGTTGTGCAAGGTCGAGGAGAAAGTTAACCGTTGAGTTGTGGTTCCGCGTGAAATTTTCAACGCGAGCCCGATTCAGATCGGTGCTTCCAAAACTGGCTACGACACCATCGGTGCCACTTCCAGCGTCGCGTCGCATCGCGGAGTCCAAAACGGGTAGCACGACGAATGCAAACAAAGCCAAGCCGGTCAGGGCGACCATCAACGGCTTGAGGTTCCGACGAAAAATCTCGAAAGGACTGGTGCTCATGGGATTCGACTTTCGACCGGCGTTGACCGGCATCTTCCGTTGCTGAAGGTGCTCGCTAAGGGATTCGCAGACTCTTTATCCAGCTTGGCTAACCGTATCGTTAACCAATGGGTAAGCGAGGAAATATTTAGCAGAGCATAAAAATACGAGGTTTTGGGCGGTTTCGGTAGCTCCGACTCGATTGGATTCCAATCAGTCGTCTTGACAACCAGGCGTCGACGACCAACTCTCTGGGAACCACTTGATCACGAAACGATCAACAGCAGACGTGAGAGATAGTTTGCCGAGTCTCGACGATTATCAGTCGAGAGACGGGGTTCAACGCAAGGGTTGCTGAGGGCCAACCATCGAGTACGGCCTGATCGGACGCGTGGATCGAGTGCTAGCGAAGTAGAAAGCGTATCGCCGGCTGAATTAAAGGGTCAAGGTGAGATCGGTCTGGATCACCGTCCGAAGGGTGATTCGAAAGCCCATTGCGAGGTGGCCAACGACCGAAAACACCTTGGCGATGCGAAACACTTCTGCGACAACCCGCCCTTCGCAGGATCCTTCGACCGTATTCCTCTTAGATTTCGTATCGTTGCATGGCAAAGAGCACGGGCAAGAGCTTGGTGATTGTCGAATCACCCGCAAAAGCACGCACGATTTCCAAGTTTCTCGGCTCTGGCTACCAGGTCGAAGCGAGCGTCGGCCACGTTCGCGACCTGCCCGCTGGGAAAAAAGACGTCCCAGAGAAGTTTAAAAGCGAGGATTGGGCGTATCTGGGCGTGAATGTCGACCAGGACTTCGAACCGCTCTACATCGTCCCCACGGACAAAAAGAAGCAGGTCAAGAAGCTCAAGGACGCCCTCAAACAGGCTGACAATCTCTATCTCGCGACGGACGAAGACCGTGAGGGAGAGGCGATCAGCTGGCACCTGCAGGAACTTCTCAAGCCGAAAGTTCCTGTTCATCGGCTCGTCTTCCACGAGATCACCAAAGAGGCGATCGAGCACGCCCTCGACGCGACTCGACAAATCGATGACAGCTTGGTTCGAGCCCAGGAAACGCGTCGAATTCTGGATCGTCTTTACGGTTTCGACATGTCCAATCTGCTCTGGAGGAAGATTGGACGGGGCACCAGTGCGGGCCGGGTCCAGAGCGTCGCCGTCCGTCTGATCGTTCAGCGCGAACGAGAAAGAATCGCGTTCGTGAACGCAACGTATTGGGACCTGGAGGCGACGTTTGCGACCGTTTCCGGAGAGTCCATGGCGGCCACACTCACCACCGTTGATGGACGCAAAATCCCGAGCGGCAAGGACTTTGACTCCAAGACCGGTCAGCTGAAGAAACCGGAGCTTTTGCAGCTCAATGAGCAAGAAGCGAATGAACTCGCTGAAAAGCTCCGAACGTCGCCTTTCCAAGTGACCGCTGTCGAGGTCAAGCCCTTCACCGAACGTCCGAGGCCGCCGTTCACGACCAGCACGCTACAACAGGAAGCCAACCGAAAACTTGGCTTCACAGCCCAACGGACGATGAGCGCCGCACAGCGGTTGTACGAAAACGGCTACATCACTTACATGCGTACCGATAGCACGACGCTGAGTAATGAAGCGGTCGGGGCAGCTCGGGATCTCGTGCGAAGTGAGTACGGCGAGAAGTTTTTGCATCCGTCCACACGCGTTTATAAGGGCAAAGTTAAGAACGCCCAGGAGGCTCACGAAGCGATTCGCCCTGCCGGTACGCCGTTCCGATTCCCGGAAACGCTTCGTGGTGAATTGGAATCCGACCAGTTCCGATTGTTCGAATTGATCTGGAAACGGACCGTCGCCTGTCAAATGGCAGATGCCAAGAAGCAACGTGTAAGTATCACGATCGAAGGCGGCGGCGCGACGTTCACCGCGAGCGGAACGAGCATTGAATTCGAGGGTTTTCTTCGGGCCTACGTCGAAGGCAGTGACGATCCCGAAGCCGAATTGGCGAACCGAGAGACGCTCCTGCCGCAAGTCAAACAAGACGATGCGTTGACCGCAAAGTCGCTCGACCCCAAGAGCCATACAACGCAGCCGCCGGCGAGATTCACCGAGGCAACGCTGACCCGAACGCTGGAAGAAAAGGGGATTGGTCGGCCAAGTACCTACGCATCGATCATTGGGACGATCACTGATGAACGTCGAAATTACATCCTGAAAAAAGGCACTGCGCTCGTCCCTACCTGGCGTGCATTTAGCGTCACGCGGCTAATGGAAGAGCATTTTGGGACACTCGTCGATTACGAATTCACGGCCGAATTGGAGGACTTCCTCGATTCGATCAGCCGGAACGAGGTGGGGCGTGAGGAGTACCTACAGAAGTTCTACTTCGGTGATAGTTCAGGCGACAAACACAATGTTGGACTGCATCGACGGCTGGCCGAAAAACTGGATGAGATCGACCCAAAACAGTCCGCGCGGTTCCTGCTTGGCAAGCCGGAAGAGGGCGAGCATCGTGACGATGTATTTGTGCGTGTCGGAAAATACGGGCCCTACATCGAACAGGGGGATGGCGACCGAACCGCTTCAATCCCGGATGGACTGCCACCGGACGAAATGAATTTGCAGAAGGCGATGGAGCTGCTCGCTTCAGCCGAAGTCAAAGAGGAGCCGATCGGGACCCACCCACCGACTGGAAAACCGATCTACGTCAAAGTCGGTCGATTCGGTCCCTACATCCAGCTGGGCGAACCTGACGATGAAGAGAAGCGAAACCAGGGTCTGTTGCGAGGCATGGAGGCGCAAGATCTCACGCTAGAAATGGCATGCAAGCTTCTCGAACTGCCACGAACGCTAGGCGATTTCCCCGATAACAATCAACCCATCCAAGCGTTTGACGGTCGCTATGGGCCCTATGTTAAATGTGAAAAAGAGACACGATCGCTCCCCGCCGATTTGTCGCCATTGGACGTGACTCTCGAGCAGGCGATCGAGTTGCTCCGGCAACCCAAGAAGCGTGGCCGCGGGACCCCGAAGGAACCTTTGCGTGTTTTTGAAGACAAGTCGCCCGTTACCGAGAATGAAGTTAAGATCTTGGACGGCCGCTTTGGGCCGTACGTCACCGATGGAGAAACCAACGCCTCACTGCGGAAGGGAATGGACCCCAAGGAGATGACGTTCGAAACCGCCATCGATCTTTTGGCGGAACGAGCGGCCAAAGGACCGACGAAGCGAAAAAAGAAAGCCAAGAAAAAGGCTAAAAAGAAAGCCGCTAAGAAGAAGACAGCGAAGAAGAAGACCGCTAAAAAAGCCGCTAAGAAGAAAAGCGCGACAAAAAAGGGCGTCCCGAAGAAAAAGCCCTAGCGAATGTCATCGCGGTCAAATGGGATCATCAACCCTTCAAAACAAATCAACCAAAAACCGAATCACTGAAACAGATTGGAGACCATCAGATGGCAGGAATTGAACGTCGTCGCGAAATCCGAAGACGCCGGACTCGTCGAAAGAAAACCAACCAAATGATCGCTCGCGTTAAATCGGGCAGCTTGAGCAAGACGGAAGCCGTCCGAAAAATTCGGAGATTGACACCAGGTGCCGATGTCGTGATTGCTCGAGAGGGTTGGCAGTAGGCAGCGGAGAAGAAGTTTGAATTGGGAAGTTCGAAGTTCGAATAGCCTATTCGTATTTCAAATTTCCTCTGCAACTCTCCCGCAAGCTAGGCTCCCGCAAGCCCGGATGCGCAAATTCTAGGACTCGTGAAATTAGGTTCGAAGGATTCAACCGCTCGGGAGGGCAAGCTCATGCTGAGCGACTCTTCCACACACGGTCGCGTCGAACCAATAATGCAAGACTCGCGTAACAGCAGTCGAAAGCTCAGGATTTGTCTTTCGGCTCTTCATTGATTGGCGGGCAGATTCGGGGCGCGATTCATCTTCCCCTCTGCCGCGGAATGACCGCGCCTGCCAATGAATGCTCCAGAAAACGCCGAGTCCAGTCGATCCGACGAAACCGGCACAGAATCTCAAGACGCCGGCTCGTCCGAAAAGGGAGAGGGCAAGCGGCGTCCAATGATCGAAGCGATCGGGCTTAGCAAGTTTTATGGGCCGTTCGCTGCAGCTCGCGAGGTGACGTTCTCCGTCAATGAGGGAGAGTTGGTGGCGTTTCTTGGTCCAAACGGTGCAGGGAAGAGCACCACCATGAAAATGTTGACCGGCTACATCGCTGCCAGCGAGGGCGAAGCGCGTATCGCGGGATTCAACATGATGGAAAACCGCATCGAAGGCAGCCGCAACCTCGGATACCTCCCCGAGAGCGGCCCTCTCTATTACGAGATGACACCGTCAGCGATGCTCGACTTTTTCGCAGACGCGCGCGGACTATCAGCGGAACGCAAAGCCGAACGAATCGAAGTGGTGGTCGATATCTGCGACCTCTCGTCGGTAATGTACAAGCCAATTAGCAAGCTGTCCAAAGGATTCAAACAACGCGTGGGAATGAGCCAAGCGCTGCTTCACGATCCGGATGTTTTGATTCTCGACGAGCCGACAGCCGGTCTGGATCCAAATCAGATTCGTGGTGTGCGAACGACCATGCGTCGACTCAGCGAGACGAAAACAATTTTGCTCAGCACGCACATTCTTCAGGAAGTTGAGGCGATGGCGGATCGAGTCGTGATGATCAACGAAGGTCGCCTCGTCTATGACGGCGATGTTGAAGTGCTTCGCAAACGAGGCGAGGGCGATCTAGATGAAGCGTTCCATGTACTCACGCGAGAAGACAATTAGGTCACAGTCTGCCAACTCTCCGTCGATAGCCGGCCTGCACCACACACAAACTTTTCCACTGTAAAAGCACCATGGCGCTCACCAACGTCACCACGGCTCTACTGAGCTTACTGATCTACGATCTGTTGTTCCTGTTCTTCCTCTTGGTCATCGTGGCCGTGCTCGCTGGCACGAAGCGAGCTGCCTACGCAGTGATGAAGCGGAACTTTCTCGCGTACTTCAGTAATCCCACCGGATATGTTTTTCTGTGCATCTTTGTCTTCCTGACATCGCTTGCTGCGTTTTGGCCCTACGAGTTCTTCAACCAGAATCTGGCGACGTTGGATCAGCTGAACTACTGGTTCCCGCTGATCATGCTCGTGTTTATTCCAGCCATCACGATGAGCATTTGGGCAGAAGAAAAACGCGCCGGAACGGACGAGTTACTTCTTACGCTACCTGCAGATGACTTTGACATCGTCATCGGAAAGTACATGTCTTCGGCTGCCATTTTTACGGCGTCCCTGTTGTTCAGTCAGATAAGCACGTTCGTGACATTGGCGATTTTGACCGAGGGGCAGCTTGATATCGGGCTGATCTTTGCCAGCTACCTTGGCTACTGGTTTGTCGGACTGACCATGTTGGCGATCGGGATGGTCGCGTCCTTCTTGACCGGAAACTTGACGGTCGGTTTTATCTTGGGCGCACTGTTCAACGCACCCCTCGCGTTCGCATCGCTTGCTGATTCGGTTAGTCCATCGGAAAGGGTTGCCAATTGGATTGCCAGCAGCGGCATTGCTCGACCGTTTGATGATTTTGGACGTGGCGTGATCAGTACTTCCTCGGTGGTCTACTTTGTTTTGGTGGCTGCCGTCGGAATCTACGCCTGCATGGTGCTGATTGGACGGCGTCACTGGACAGGCGGAAAAGACGGTAACACCATGGCTTGGCACTACATCGCGCGAATACTTGCGTTGATCGTATTCACGTCCGGCAGTGTGTTGTTGTTTCGAAGCTGGGACGTGGTGCGTTACGACTTGACCGAAGGCAAAGTCAGTTCACTTGCTCCCGCCACCAAGAAACTGATCAGAGAATTGGATTCTGACCGTCCGATCGTGATCGATGCGTTTATCAGTAGTGAAATCCCTGAAAGCTATGCGCGGACGCGGTACGAGTTGATCAATCTGCTGAAGGAATTTCGATCTGAAGCCGCCAAGCGTAATCGAACGATCGAAGTGAATCTCTATGACGAAATCCAATTGTTCAGCGACGCCGCAGCTCTCGCATCGGACCGCTTCGGCATTGAGCCAGTGACGCGACGTGTTCGTGAGAAAGGCGCCGAACAAGACAAGAAGTTCATTATGGGAGCTGTCTTCAAATCCGGGCTAGAGAAAGTCACCGTGCCAATTTTTGAGTACGGCATCCCGGTTGAGTACGAGCTCGTTCGCTCCATCAATACGGTCGCAGCAGGAAAACGAAAGAGAATCGGCGTTGTCACGACCGACGCGCGGTTGCTCGGTGGTCAAGTGATCGTGAACAATCAGGTTCAACAGCTGCGGCAACATACCCTGATTGACGAACTGACCAAGCAATACGAGATCGACGCAGTCGATTTGAACTCTCCTGTTCCGACAGGCACGTATGATGCGTTGATCTGCGTTCAGCCATCTTCTCTGGCACCGACCAATTTCGAGCGTCTTTTGGATGCAATCAAGGCTGGGATTCCGGTTGCGATTTTCGAAGACCCCGCTCCCGCGACAGAACCCTATATCACGCCTACCGGAGCCCCCAAGCAAATGCCCGGTTATGCCGGAATGGTTCCAAAGGCTGATATTCGTCAGCTATGGGATCTGCTTGAGCTCGACATTCCAGGTCAGCCGTTGATGCAGGGTCTGTTTATGCCCGATCTTGTCTGGCAACTCTTTAATCCGTACCCAGCACTCGATGATGAAGCGAACGAGCTTTGGGTTTTCGTGGATGAAGATGCTCCCGGAGTACAAGAAGGTGGCGCATTGAGCACGGAAAGCCCCATTACGGCGGGCATGCGGGAAGTGCTTACAATCTACGCTGGGTCGGTGAATGCGAAAAAGGATCCAACTTTATCCCATACGCCGCTCTTGCTTACTGGTAACCAAAGCGGACTCGTTCGTGGTGCCAAACTTGTTGAGTTGGCAACCGGTCGAACGACGGTTGATCGCGAAGCCGAAGGGACAACGCCATTCGTTCCGATCGCAATGACGATCGAGGAAAAAACCGAAGGCGATAAGCCCGGTATTCAAGCCGTTTATGTGGCCGATTCAGACTTGATGTCGCCCCAGTTTTCTCTGATTCGGGCGGACCCGAATAAAGTGACCGAAGCCCGGTTCCAATTCCAAAATGTGACATTCGTATTGAATTGTATTGACTGGTTAACAGAAGAGCTGGACTTCATCGAGGTGCGAAAGCACCAGCCAGTGTTTGCAAGTTTGAGGATGATCGATTCTGTCAAAGAGGAAGCGCGTGCCGAGGTCCGCATTCAGAGTCGTCAGTTCGAACAGCAATACAAAGACGTCATGCGTGTCGCGAAGGAATCGATGGATCGCAACCTTCAAAAGCTTCGTGAAGAAGTGGAAAGAGTGGAAAAGCAAAACGAAGAAGGGAAAGTGCCGCGGGCGGCAAAGCAAGCCAAGTTGCAACGTTTCCAGATGCTTCAAGAATTGGAACAACGAAAGCTGGTCGTTAAAGAGACCAAGAACAAACGCGATCGCGAGTTGCGTGTTCGGGAGATCGAACGGAAAGCAGCGGACGCCGTTACGACCATTCAAAATAAAGTGAAGGCAGCAGCTGTCGCGCTGCCATGTATCCCGCCGTTGGTTGTGGGAGTCATTGTGTTCGCTTCGCGACGTTTGCGAGAGCGAGAAAACATCACAAAGAGTCGCTTGAAATAGCCTCGACGGAAAGAGTGAATTTGTCGTGAACGAAGGTACAAAAACGGGCGTCTTCTGGCTGGTTTCAGTTGTGATGATGTCGATTGCAGCATTCGTGGCTTGGCCTAAAGCGGTCACCCAACAAGACCGATTCACCCCAGGCTTACCTCTTTTCGATACGTTTACCGATCCGCTGGTGGCCTCCAGCATGAAGATCATCACGTTCAGCGAGGAACGTGGTCAATTGGGCAGCTTTGAAGTTCGAAAAGACTCGGAGTCCGGCCTTTGGACCATCCCATCACGTGGCGGTTACCCCGCCGACGCGCTCGAACAAATGCGAGACGCGGCAAATGCGTTTGTCGGATTGAAAACGCTCGATATGCAAACCAGTAATGCTGAGGATCATGACGATCTGGGTGTGGTCGAACCGAAAATGGAAGATCTTGAAGTCGGTGATGAGGGTGTTGGGCGTTTGGTTACATTCAAAGATGACAAACAAGAGATACTTGCGTCACTGATCATCGGTGATCCCCTCAAGGATGACCGATCCAAGCGTTACGTACGGATCCCTGGCCAAGACCCGGTTTACGTCGTCAAGTTAGACATCTCTCCGTTGACGACCCGGTTCCAAGATTGGATTGAAGAGGACCTGCTGCAATTGAGCAGCATCGACATCAAAGTGATGGAGATCAAGGATTACAACGCTTCCATCAACTTGGTGCCTGGACAAGCGGGCCAAGGTCAAATCGCCGTCACGCGAAACTACACTGCATCGGTGGCGATGGAGAATACCGAATGGAGGCTCCTCAGTCTGCTTGAGTTTGATCCGAATAATGCTCTCGCCGATCCAATAGCGATCACACCTAAGCCGGGCCAAAAACTAAATCGTTTGAAGTTTGCTCAGATGAAAGATGCGCTTGATGACCTCAGAATCGTCAATGTGGTTCGCAAGCCCGAAGGCATGAGCACCAACCTGCGTGCTAACCAAGATTTACTGAGTGATAAGGGCGCGATTACGTCGTTGGCTCAGCGCGGTTTTTATCCGGTACCCTCCGGACCGAACGGTGAAACCGAAATCCTTTCGGCCAATGGTGAAATGAGCGTCGTGCTGGAAGGCGGCGTCAAGTACATCATGCGATTCGGAAATATCGAGGGCGTAACGAATCGAGATGAAGCGGGACAGCCGAGCGCCGTCGTGAATATGGAAGCGGGTGTGAATCGATTCCTGTTGGTGACGACCGCCGTTGACGAATCGAGTTTCCCGCCGCCCGAACTTCGTTCGGTCCCTCAAACACTTGAGGAATTGGATGACTTGCTTAAGGAAGCAGGCGAGGAAACGGGCGAAGACGAAGAGCTCACCGAGGAAGAACGCTTTGAGCGACTGGAGGCGGAGCAGGAGAAGATCACGAAACAAAATCAACGGAAACTCGACGAGCGAAAAGATCGCATGGAAGAGGCTCGTAAACGAGTTCGCGATTTAAATGCACGTTTCGCGGATTGGTACTACGTGATTCCCGAGGACACTTATTCCGTGTTGCGAATCGAGCAGAGCGACCTTTTCGAAGTGACAGCGATCCTGCCACCGAACACACAATCCCGGTAGGGCTCGTCGCTCGGTGACGAACTACATCACGGGCGGAGCTAGGACTGATCTTCTAGCTTGAGCCACTGTTCTTGTCGTCGCTTCGTGACGCTTCGAGACAGATCGGAAGCTTGGCTCGCGAGATCTTCGAGGTTTTCCTCAATGGCATCGATCGTCTCGGTTTCATCTTCTTGTGGCTGCTGCGTTCGGCAGGCCTTCTCGCTTAACATTCGATAGCGTTGTTCTGGCAACGCGATATCTTCTGTTTTCGTCGTGGCCAATTGGGCGATGCGGACGGCTCCAATTGCAGCTGGCATGACCACGTGAGAGGCGCCTCCACGCAATAGCTTGCGTTCCGTGCAAGGAGCCTCCGCTCGCGCGATGATACGAACCGATGCACACATATCGCGGGCCGTCAGCGTAATGAAGACATTGGTTGCATCATCTGGCAAAACGGTCGCGATCGTCTTTGCGTGTAGTAAACGCACCTTGTGCAAAACATCATCGTCGACAGCGTCACCACGGACGGCTAGGAAACCATCCTTGAGCGCCTGTTCGACGCGTTCTTCGTTTCGATCCAAAACAACCAAGGCCTCGTCTTGGTTGCTAAGCTCCACGGCGAGCATCTGCCCCACGCGTCCGTAACCGCAGATGATCGTGTGGTCGTTCAGTTGATCTAATTCGCGTGATTGATTTCTTACACCGAGCATGCGTGCGATCTCGCCTTCAGCTAAGAGTTGGATGAGGCCACCGATGACGTAAAGCAGAGAAGAGCAGCCAACGAGGATCACCACCATGGTGAACAGCTTCATTCCGTCGGTTTCCATCGGTTGCACTTCGCCATAGCCGACCCCAAAGATGGTGATCGTGACCATGTAGATTGCATCGATCCAATCCCATCCCGCCAGCACGTAACCTGATGTAGCAAGGATGCAGGTTGTGACGAAGAACGTGATTCCGTTTCGTAGCGTGCGTCTGTACGCGGGTTCCGACTGGCTCATCTCAATGTGGGTTCTGCGACGACGGAGGACGCGGCTGGCGTTCAGCCAAGGCCATTCTCTGCAAGACCCGTTGGATCAGGCCCGACGAACTCTAGACTCACACGAGCTACCGGGAACATTGTGGAAGTCGAGAAAAAAACTCATTCTCCTCAATCGCCCTCCGTTTCGTCACAGACCGTCTATCCCGACTTTTGCCCAGCGCGAGGAAATTGATCGAGGTCGTCTGGTGCTAGGGCCCACAGGGCTCAATCGATGGAACGTTCAACCATCACGCAGTTGCGTCCACTCTCCTTCGCGCGATACAGCAATCCATCAGCTCGCTCAAACCAGCTATCAGCGCAATCATCAGGGCGCAAACGAGCAACGCCAATCGATAGACTGATTCTCCCCAAGGACTCTTTGCTGCGTGCAAGCCGCAGGCTATTGCTGGAAAAGAATCGTCGGACTTGATCAGCGAAATCTGTCGCTTCCTCGGTACTGCATGAGTCCATGAACAGCGCGAACTCGTCGCCGCCATAACGTGCCAGTGAAATCTCTGGTCGAAGCTTAACAGTCTCAGCTGAAACAAAGCGAAGGACTTGATCACCTGCCGCGTGCCCGAATTGATCGTTGATTCCTTTGAAATCATCCAAGTCGATCAACATCAGAAAGACGTTTGAATCTTCTTGCCTTTCCGCTGCCAGACGTGACAATAGGTTGTCAAAAAAGCGTCGATTTCCTGCACCCGTCAGCGGATCGGTGAGCATCGACTTATGCGAATCAATCAGATCCTTTCGCAGCGAGTCCACCTGACCTTGTGATTGTCGCAATCGGCTGCCCATTTCATTCAATTGAGATTGCATGGTCTGGTTGCTGACGAGCAGTTGTTCAATGCCGCGGGCAATCTCGGCTGGCGACATCTGTGACTCGGTATCGATAACCGAATTCGCCGTGTTTATCGAAGAACTGAAAGTCTGACCGGCGGAGAGTTGAGCCAAAATGAGCTTCTGCAGCGAAAGCAGTTCTTTCCCCAACGCATAACTGACACGATCATTCGCATCATCTTGGGTCGAACAAAACTGCTCGTGCAATTGCGTAAGGAGCTCTACCGTTACCTCACTTCCCTCTTGGAGAACATGATCTAACTGCTCCGTAATCGGTCCGATGCTGCCTTCAGCGTATCGATACCAGACTTCAAACACTTTGGGCGTGGGAGGCGTTTGATGCTCACCGACCATCGCCAAAGCCTGTTTGGCTAGTTCGAAGGGTGGTGACTGCGACGGAGAAGAAACAGACATGTGCGCGGGCCGAAAAGGAGGGGATTCTCTCATTCGGTATCGAACATTGAGAAACCGTTCTTTGGCAACGAACGAGAATTATCGATCATGACGCCCGTAACGCATGCAGCGTTGTCGATCGAGTAGGGCACAGCGTTCCGGAAGAATCGATAAGACCCGCACCGGCATCACCGCGAATGCGGTACATAGTCGCCGATCGCTCCGCCGATCGTAGCGTTCCGTTCTGTCGTCATGCGGAGCATGACCTACTAGCGCTATATTCGCCGATCGCTCCGCCGATCGTGGCGTTCCGTTCTGTCGTCATGCGGAGCATGACCTACTAGCTAGTGCCATATATTCGCCGATCGCTCCGCCGATCGTGGCGTTCCATTCTGTCGTCATGAGGAGCATGACCTACTAGCGCTACCGTCGGACGGGTCGGACCGCGACTAGGTTGCTGGCGATTTGGATTCCCAACAGACCGTATGCGAAGTATGTGATCCCACCAGCTAATGGTGCCGTGGAATTGTCCGCGATCGCCTGCATGATACCGATGACAGGTAGCGACGCAATCACGACAGATGCAGCGGCGAACAGCAGTCGGCGTTGCTTGGTCGGCATCATAAACGTTGCGGAAATCGGAATCGTTAATCCAAGCCAGTAAGCTGCTGCCAAGACTCCCAAAAAGGGCTCACCGCTGAATATGCCGAATCCCAATCCGAAAAGACTTAAGGCAAGCGCTGGCGCGATCAGGTTTGACGCCCAACGCTGGGATCGATCGAGTAAGTGTTGTCCAAAAGGATGAAATCGCAAAAACGTATTAAACAGTGGATTCGAAATCCACGTAAAGATGACGAAGACCACGTACAACGCGATGATCGGAAAGATCAACGGTTTCAAGATCGGCACTGCTGGTGCGACGACATGTGTAAGCACCTGGACGAGCAACCAAGCACCGAAGATCAACGCTAGCGCGGCCCGCGAGTTGAGCCGGCTGAGTGCAACGTAGAATTTGTGTACTTGGCGAAACAGAAAACTGCGATTGTTGAGCGCGGCGATCATCCCAACTCTTGCCATCTCGTTCTGCGGGTCGAGGCGTAACGCCTCACGAAATGCGACTTGGGCTTCTTCGTAGCGTCCGCTGTTGAGCAGAGTGAAGCCGTGTGCCGCGTGCGACATGGGGTCGTCTGGATCACGTCGCAATGTTTCACTTGCCGAGGCGATGGCTTCATCACCGCGTCCTAATCGCTCAAGTGAAATCGATCGAAGGTTTCCACAATCGATGTGATCGGGTTCGATCGACAAACCGCGTTCTGCCGCTTCCAATGACTCTTGATACTTACTTCTGGACAGATACGATTGACCGAGGATGGCACACGCATCCGCGTCATACGGATCGAGCCGAAGTGATTCAAGAATCGCTTTTTCGGCTTCTTCATACCGATTACGACGCAGGTAGCTAACGGCGAGAGCATAATGCGCAAGAGGCTCGTCAGGTTCGATCCCGACAGCACGCTGGCCGATCTCGGTCGCTTCGGTCATGCGATCGGGTGAGTGGACCACGCACAGTGCGAGCAGCGCAAGAGCGACAGCATCGCGCGGCTCTTGTGTCAGCATCGAACGCAAATCCCGTTCAGCCATCTCATAACGATGCTGGGACAAAAGCAGATGGACTCGTCCGTAGCGATCGCTCATCGTTTGATCTTCAGGTAATCCAGGATCTCGTCGTACAACCCGCCTTCGTTCGCGTAGAGCGCGTGATTTCGTGCGGTCGAGAACCATTCACGTGTGGATGGGCGAACTTCCTTTGCCGCGGCAAGTAGGTCTTTTGTGGAGATCGGTTTTGGCATTCCGGATTTGATGGCCTCGTGTAGTTTTGCTTCGACGGCTCGATCGATCACTGCCTTTAAATCGGCACCTGAAAAATCGGTTGTCTTGGCTGCTACTTTTTTGGTGTCCGCACCATCGGTTGGTTTACCGGCCAACAAAATATCGAGAATCTCTTTTCGAGCAACATCATCTGGTGGCGGGACAAAGATCACGCGATCAAATCGACCGGGCCTTCGAAAAGCGGAATCCAAATGCCAAGGTGTGTTCGTCGCCGCCAAGCAAAGCACTCCGTCGTTGTTTGCTTCGACACCATCCAGTTCGGATAGAAACTGATTGATCAGTTGTCGTCCACCGCTTCGCTTCATGTCCGACCGTGAAGCACCCAGAGCATCCACTTCGTCGAAGAAAAGCACGCAGGGTTTGCTTGAACGTGCTTGCTCAAACAACGCGTGCAGATTTTTTTCGCTGTTGCCGATCCACATGTCCAAAACGTCGTTGATCCCGATCGACATGAATCCGGCTTTCACTTCGCCAGCGGTCGCGCGAGCGAGATGTGTCTTCCCGCAACCGGGCGGTCCATATAGCAAAATCCCGCCACCAATCTTTTTGCCGTACGCGGCATACATATCGGCATGCTGCAGCGGGTAAATGATTTTGACCCGGATTTCATCTTTTACGGCCTCCATTCCGCCAACGGACTCGAATCCCTCCTCAGGACGTTCTGCGGTGAAGTCCATCGGTTCATCCGAGGCGTCTTCTTGCCAGCTAGCCGCGGCAGGTTCATGGGACGCATCGGCCTCGGAGTAGTCTTCGATCCCAAGCAAGCTTTCAAGCTCTGGATCAGCGACTTCATCATCCAAATCGACCGCTTCACGGTAACTGGAGACGGCGGCGCGAATGTCTCCTTGTCGTTGAAGTAATCGAGCGTGCAAAACCATCGCTCGCGGATCAGCATCTTTGCCACGTGCCAGGGTTTCCACGATGGCCAACGCATGCGAGTCCTTCCCTTGTCGGCAGTAGACGTCCGCAAGGATCAGTTGCAGCCCTACGTGCCCTGCGTGGTATTGCAGTGCTTGCCGAGTCGCCGCCTCCGCCTCTTCAAATCGCAGCAGATCTGTTAGTAGTTTGATCAGTTGGGTCGCAAGCTCGACGTTGTCTGGTGCGGCCGTCACCGCCGCTGACAACGCCTGAATCGCAGCGTCGTTTGGATCACTCATTCTCGTCGCCCCGTGGTTCGGATGACTCTCTCACTTGATCGCCTGTCAGTGGAAGCTCGGGTTCCGTCGGCTCGGGTTCAGGTTGCACACCTTCTTGTTGATTGCCATCATCGATATTCAATTCATCCGCATTCAATTCATCGGCGGGCACCTGTTCAGCCATATCAAGAAGACTGATCTTTTGAATCGCTATGGCGGTGGCGATGGAACCGGCAATGAACAGCGCGATCGGAATCAGCCATCCGCCGCGGGATCGTTCGAATCGCTCAAAAGGGTCTTCGCTCATATCGCAAGATGAGAGTGGATATTTGTTTCACTTAGTTTACGCGACTGGATTCAGCGGGCGAAGCGGGAGCGATCTGACGATCCTCTCAGGCAAAGAATCTGGATCATTCAATCAGAATCCCCGTTCAGCCCGATGAACGGTCCGATTCGTTGAGGGCGTCAGTTTCTTTGCGATCCATGACACCAGAAATCAGCAAAATGGAAGCGATCATGGCGAAGAACGGTAACCCCAGGTTGGCGAAATAGTCGGCTTCCTCTTCACCAGTGCCGAACGCTTGCCATGCGCCCATGCAAAGCCAGATTGCGGCGCATACAAATGCAATCCAACCCAGAGTTCTTCCCAAGGATTTTGTCATCGCTGATCTTCAAAGGTTGTTTCGTTGATCGCGTTAATATACAGATGAATCCTGGTGAATTGTTGACCATCCAATCGCTCTTTCTTAGGGCGATAGAAGTTTCCTCTGGATTGTATCGAAGTCTCGTCCACTTCCCCTCGTATTGGGGTCTAATACGCGGAGCCCTGTGATGGGGTTTCTCCTATTCTCAAATGCACAAGAGGAACTACTTCGATGCGAACAGCGAGCACTCTTTTCTTATCCGCGCTGTTGGCGATCGTGACATCGATCGCGACTGCGGCCGACAAACCCAACATTTTGGTCATCTGGGGTGACGATGTTGGAGTCCACAATATCAGCGCCTACAACCACGGCATCATGGGTTACAAAACGCCCAACATTGACCGTATCGGCAAAGAAGGTGCGATGTTTACCGACGCCTACGCACAGCAAAGTTGTACTGCTGGTCGAGCGTCTTTTATTCTCGGGCAGCATCCGTTTCGGACGGGATTGCTAACGATCGGTATGCCAGGTAGCGATCACGGCATCCCGGATTGGGCACCTACGATCGGTGACCTGTTGAAGGAGCAGGGTTATGCAACGGGGCAATTCGGCAAAAACCATCTTGGTGACCAAGACAAGCACTTGCCAACCAATCACGGGTTCGATGAGTTTTTCGGAAACCTCTATCACTTGAACGCGGAAGAGGAGCCAGAGACGTACTACTACCCGAAGGATCCCGAGTTCAAGAAGAAGTATGGACCACGTGGTGTCATCAAGTCATTTGCCGATGGTCGAATCGAAGACACGGGACCGATGACTCGAAAACGGATGGAAACGGCGGATGAAGAGTTTGCTAAAGCAGGACTCGATTTCATCGAGCGTAATGCGAAAGCGGACAAGCCATTCTTCTGCTGGATGAGTACGACACGAATGCACGTCTGGACGCGACTGAAACCCGAGTCACGCGGCAAAACGGGCGTCGGCCTTTATCCCGATGGCATGCTAGAACACGACGGTCATGTCGGGCTGTTCTTGGACAAATTGGATGAGCTCGGAATCGCTGACAACACGATTGTTGTGTACAGCACCGACAACGGAGCAGAGTCCTTTACTTGGCCGGACGGCGGAATCACTCCGTTCCATGGTGAAAAAGGAACAACGTTTGAAGGTGGTTTCCGAGTTCCGCAGTTCATTCGGTGGCCGGGTGTCATTAAGCCGGGAACGATCTACAACGATATCGTCTCTCATGAAGATTGGTTGCCGACGTTTTTGTCAGCGGCGGGTGTTCCCGATGTGGTTGAAAAGTGCAAGAAAGGCTACACCGCGAACGGAAAGAACTGGAAGGTGCACCTGGACGGTTACGATCTGTCTCCGTTCTTTAAGGGCGAAGTCAAAAAGTCGCCACGCGATGCGATCTACTACTTTGGCCAAGGCGGCGAGTTGAACGCGATTCGCTGGAATGACTGGAAGGTCTCCTTCGCAATGATCAAGGGTAACATTGCAACGGGAGAGCGGATCGTGACCAACTGGCCGAT
Source organism: Planctomycetota bacterium (assembly GCA_039179795.1). Classification (GTDB taxonomy): domain Bacteria; phylum Planctomycetota; class Planctomycetia; order Pirellulales; family Pirellulaceae; genus Rubripirellula. Next base: position 280,587 of record JBCDEM010000006.1, read on the forward strand.
GATTACGCACCTGCGTGCCGACCCCTACGAAACGATGTGGGAAGAAGGCGAGATGGGCTATTTGCGCTGGTACGGCGACAACATGTGGTTGTTCGTTCCCGTGCAAGCCAAGCTGAAGGAGTTCTTCATGACGATTCCAGGTTACCCATTCCAAGAGGGCTCAAGTCTTTCCGCGGGTGGCATCGACTACAACTCCCTGAAAGCGATGAAGGCGATGAAGATGCTGGAAGAAATCGAAGAGCGGTTCCCAGTCAATCGTTAAGTATTTGTTTTGAATCGATCGTAACAGCGAGCAACGACGGGGCTTTTTTGTCCCGTCGTTTTTTGTTGCTTATTCGTTCTCGCAAAGACAGGTCCGACGAATAATTTCCGCACGACGGACGAAAGCTTATTGCGGGCTCTCGGCAGCTGCAGAGGCTGTTGTATCAGCACCGTCTGAGAAGAAGGTTGTCGGAGAGACTCCATATTCCGGATCCATTCGATGTTTCTCGTATTGGTCATCAAATTGGTCCAAGCCATTCAGCGAACTGATTCGAATATCGTCATCGGCGAGTGATATGTCTTTGTCGGTCTCCTGGGCCAAAGCGAGCTCGATCGATTCCCTTGATTGGGCTTCACTCTCACCCAGAAACACTTGGCGGAGCGTGGCGACGGATCCTTCCGCTGCACCGACGACAAGATCTCGTGTCGTGTCGACCGCTTTCTTCGTAGCTGATGTTGAAGCAATGGCGTCCGGGTCGCGGCGGGAAGCCGTGTACTTAGCACCTTCCGGCAAGTAAATCGTCCCGTTGTAAAAATCGACAGCGAAAGCGATCACGCCCGGAACAAAGAACAGTGCCAACCCGAGCCCATTGAGGGCAGCGACTTCCCAGTCAATCTCTCGACTGCGTGGCTGACCGATACGCTCGTGGTGCAAAACTGTTCCGCAACCAGAACTGACAACAATCAAGCTACTCCCCATCTGAATGAGGAATCTGCGTCGTTCCAACATATTGAGTCCATTCGACGTTGGAAGTTCAATCCAGACCTGGATTGAGCTCGTACCAAAATTCTCCAACCAATGTCACGGCTGAATTGGCTAACGGGAGACACTGGGATCAACGAAGCATTTCGCCTCCCCTTCGAGGAGGTCGCTCGTTTGGACGGTCGGGTGTGGCAGATTCGACGACGAGCACCGCTGCGCTGGGCACGAGCACGATCGAGAGGTTGTACGGCTTCGATGCGAACCGAAGCCGATTAACAACAGGCTATCCCGACTTGCCGTATCAACGTCGTCTATCTCGCGGAAGCAGGTGTCGCGACGACGGCTGGTGGTGGGGGAAGCTGTAGCTTCGGAGCACCCGGTGCTAGGGAATGCTCATAGTGTTTCAACAATCCATGGACCGATCGGAACTCGGGATGAGCGGCCAGTTCACGGTACTTGGGATCGCCCGCAACCATGTCATACCGGCGAATCGTTTCTTGCACCAAGTTCATTGGCGGAGGGCTTCCGTCAACGGTGACAAAGGGCAACGCGAGATACTGTTGCCATTGCGGATCGAGGATTTTGAAGAGTTCCGGAGCGAGCCGCAGAAGTTGGTCACGAAGTGCGTCAGGTTCGTTCACGCTTTGCTGCTGTGCGTATCGCAGTTGCGAAGTTGGCTCGACGCTGGCTACCGTTGGATTCGTGTAGCTGGCGATCTTTTGCGTCAGCTGCAGAGCTTCCGGTGGAACGACAGCAGGTTGTCCGGGTGCGGATGTTTGGTAATAGGCCGCGGTCGCCAATGGATCCGTTCGCAAAACGGAGCCGTCGATCGCGACACCAGCAAACAAACCGCGGCTTCGTGAATAGGTATAGATCTCAGCCTGCAGTCGACCATCTGTTCCCACGGATGTTCCTCGACCTAGCGGACCGGCAGCTGCAGAAGCATCCCCACCAATCGTCAGTTTTCCCGAGAGGATGCCGTTAATGCTTCGTTCGGTCCGAAAAACGAGGACGATGTCCGACGATTGAATGCCGGCTTGCCAACCGATGTTTCCTCCGGTGAGGGAAATAAACACAGGTGCGTGCCAAACGCCATTCTTGGCATCGCGAACGAACAACAGTCCCTTGCCGTGACGGGCCCCAACGATGAAGCCTCCTTTGACGACGTTGGGAACGATCGCAACCCCGTGACACTCTGACAACATGGAGGCGGGGATTTTCGTGATGGCAGTCGAAAAGACTTCGTCGAATGCGGTCGCGGCTGCTTGAACGGTTTGCTGCTCAGCAATTTGCCCATCAACAGCCGTGGCCATCCCGATGATCAATCCGCAGGCGAGAAAGGCCCGAGCGGACGAACGCGCGAAACACTTTCCAACCAACTGATCGCAACGATTCCATCCGTTCATTTGAGATCTCCCTATCTCGATTTCACGACATTCCGCGGTGCGGCGTTCGTCCACGCCGACGCAAATGGGGAGTTTAAGAGATTGCGCGATTCCAGAAAACACCGAACCTCGACTCGCGGGTTGCCTGTGCATAAAGCCACGCCTTTTGCCCGCCAGATCCGACTATTCTCTGGCTCTTCAGTCGGTTTTCGGTTTGGCCGTGAATCCCAACCCTCCACGCATATCCTCCAAAATGAGGTAGAGACACGGGACGAGTACGAGAATGATCGCTGTGGAAAAGAGGATGCCAAAGCCAAGCGAAATCGCCATCGGAATGATGTACTGAGCTTGCAAAGAGTCCTCAAAAATGAGCGGCATCAAACCGCCGAACGTGGTCAGTGTGGTTAGCAAAATCGGCCGGAATCGCCTGACGCCCGCCTGGGAAATGGCTTCCAATGCGGAATAGTCTTTCCGACGACGGTTCGCAAAATCAATCATGATCAACGAGTCATTGATCACGACGCCGGAGAGTGCGATGACGCCCATAAAACTCACCAGTGACAAGTCGTATCCCAAAACGATGTGCCCCAAGACGGCTCCGACCACGCCGAACGGGATCGCAACCAAAACGATCAGAGGCTGTACGTAGCCTCGAAACGCAATCGCAAGTAACGAGTAGATCACAGCAAGCGCGAGTCCGAACGACCCCCACAACGACGCGGTTGCACGGCGCAATTCCGCATTACTGCCCTCAAAGCTCCAGGTGAGCCCCGGAAAATCTTCTCGCAGCTTCGGAAGGACTTCATTCTTGAGGGACGTAATGACCTGTGTTGTCGCACGATCGGGTTCTACGTCCATCGAGACATAGATCACCCGACGGCCATCCTTTCGGTCGATCGATCGGAACGCCGACGTTCGTTCGACGTCTGCAACGTCCAATAGGGGGACCTCGGCGCCCGAAGGGGTACGAATGACGAGATCTTCCAGACTGTAAATGTCCTCGCGTTCTGACTCAGGCAATTTCACGCGAACTTCGATCTCATTGGTTCCGCGCAGCAATCGCAACGCCAAAGAGCCAAAGAAGGCGCCGCGCAATTGCTCACCGAGATCTTCATCGGTAAGTCCCAGTGCTCGTCCTTCCGGGCGGAGCACAAAATCGTATTGCACTTTCCCTTTGTTGTAGCTGTCACTGACGTCACGCACGTTGGCAAACCGCTCACTCTGCTCGACGAGTGCCTGCGACGCGCCCTCTAGCACTCGGATATCACTGTGACTCAGTGCGATACTGATGTCCCGACGGTATCCGCCAGGGCCGCGTTCAGCTTCGAATGTCACTTGACTGACACCCGGAAGATCGCCGATTGAATCACGCCACAAATCGATCACTTGTTTCGCGGTCATGTCGCGTTGATCCGGCGGCTTCATCACAATCTCGACATCGATGAAGCTCTCACCGCGAACGTTCGTTTTGATCCCTTCGGCGACTTCGTGCAGATTGTGCTCATCAAACATCCGAAGGCTTGCTTCGGTGATCGTATCGGCGATCTCGGCGGCTTGTGACGGTGTCGTACCAACCGGCATCCGAACCCCACATTCAATCTCGTCCGCAGAGACTTCCGGCATCAAGATCATGCCCATGTGCGCGCTTGTTGCATAACCGGCGATCACCAGAAACAGTCCCGTCGCAAGGCACGTCGTGACGTAACGAAACTTCAAGCAAAACGAGAGCACCGGTAGAAACAGCAGCTCGACCATTCGGTTAAAGCCTTGGCTGAATCTCTGCTGTGCGTGATGCAACATGACGCCGATGCGATTCTTCCGTTGCCCGCCGGTACGCGCGTGAGCCAAGTGGGCAGGCAGAATGAACAAAGATTCGATGAGCGAGAGCGTGAGCACAATGATGACGACAACCGGAAGAGGACCCCAGAATTTACCGGTTTCGCCGGGGACGAACATCAACGGCACGAAAGCGACGATGTTGGTCAAAATGCTGAACGTGACAGGACCTGCGACTTCGCGGGTTCCTCGAACGGCAGCGTCTTCGTGGTTGTCCGTCTGTTGCCGTTTTTCGTAAACGTTTTCACCCACAACGATTGCATCATCTACCACGATGCCGAGGACAACCAGAAACCCGAACAGCGAGATCATATTCACACTGACGTCGACCATCGGCAAGAACAAAACGCCACCGATGAACGAAACCGCCATGCCCATCATGACCCAGAATGCGAGACGAATCTCAAGGAACAACGCGAGGATCACAAGGACGATGCAGACCGCCATTGCCGCGTTTTCCAATACGAGATTCAAGCGTCTGCGAAACTCTTTCGCATTGTTTCGATCGATACGCCAAGTGACGCCCGGAGGCAGAACGCTCTCGAAATTCCGCATCGTCTCATTGACAGCCCGTTCGATATCGATGGGAGACTGTGAACCGATCCGGTAGATGTCCAGCTCGACCGATGGAGTCTGGCTGAACTGAGAATGGAACCCAACTTCTTCGAAGCCGTCCCGGATGGTCGCAAGGTCGCCGAGTCGCACGGCCGGTCCCTCGCGTCCGGAAACGACCTCGAGCGCGGCAAAGTCTTCGGCCCATTGCTTACGCGCTTTCACTCGCAGCAGAACTTCCCCGGCGCTCGTTTGAACCGACCCGGCTGCTACGTCGCGACTGGACGTTCGAATCACATTGGCAACATCGGGAAGCGTTAGTCCATATTCGCGGAGTCGTTGCCGCGGAATCTCAACATGCGTGACGTATGCAGGAACTCGCCGCAACTCGACCTGGGTGATCTGTTCGTGAGATTGAAGTTGGTCACGCAGTTGTTCCGCCAGCTGCCGTATCGTCCAAATATCGACGTCACCGTAGATCGCAACTTGCACCGCTTCGTTTTGTTCGGACTGCAGTCGAACTTCAGGTTGCTCAATCTGATCGGGAAAGGTGCGAATCCGGTTGATCGCCTGCTCGATATCCTGGAATACCTTCGTCCGCTGTTGGCCAGCGACCAATTCGATAATGACCTCGCCGCGACCTTCTCGTGCTTCGCTAATGACCTCGCGGATTCCCTCGACCGAGCGCACGGCTCCCTCAATCGGTCGCAGAATCCCCTGCTCGACTTCTTCCGGGGCCGCCCCCGGGTAGTCGACGCGGACTTCGACGATGTCGAGTTCGAATTGCGGGAAGACTTCTTTCTGCATGACGATCGCAGTCCAAACGCCACCGCCCAACAAAATCACCATCAGTAAATTGGCTGCAATTGGGTTGCGAGCCATCCACGCGATCGGGCCACGTGCTTCAGAGATCATCCTGGGTTCATTGGTCATTCGCCCGACTCCACGTCATTCGCTTCGTCGGCTGGTGAGTCGTCATCGACACGCCGTAAGCCGATTCCATCTGCAACGGTCGCCAGAGTCGTGACAACGAGCTCATCCCCATCTTCAATCCCTTCGCTGATGTAAGCGAATTCGGCATCGCGAAAGACCACCTCGGTCTGGCGGATTTCCAATTGGTTGTCTTTCATGATCCAAACGCGGTCTTGGTCGCGAACCAATCCTCGATCCAGGCGAACGACGTTGTTGATCGGCTTTCCTTCGATCGCAGTCTCAATCAGCGAATTCAAAATCAGTGGCGGGGCACCCGATTTCAGCCCCAGCGGATCGGGGATCGTGACCAGAACACGAGCGAGTCTTGTTTGGTTGTCGAGTCGACCTATCATGCGTGACACACGTCCTTGACGCACTTCGCTTTGCCACGAATCGGGATCTCGTAATTTGACAAGCGAGCCTAATCTTACAGGCGAGCCAAGGGACTCGGCCTCGGAAGCTTCCGAGTCTGGACCGCCGGTTAAAGTCATGTCGCTCGAATTGGGGAACTGAACCCATCGAAGACTCCGAACAGGAACGGCGGCGGTCACCCAGTACTCTTGAACGCCGACCAGCTGGGCCAATTCGTCACCGGCACCCACTTGGGAACCGATATTGATCGATCGGCTGAGAATTTGAGCGTCAAAAGGAGCGATGACGTTGGCGCGTTGCAGGTCCAGATTCGCGCGTTCGATGGCAGCTTTCGCCGCGCTGATCTCGGCTCGTATCGAAGCGATTTGCGGTTCGCGTAAAACAAGGGCGCGGTTGATTTCGTTGATGGTCCCTTCCAGCAGTTCAAGCTCTTTTTCAGCGAGGCTCTGACGGGCTAACTCAATCTCCAAAGAAGCTTCTGCTTTTTGCAACTCGCTCTGGCTGATTGCAAGTGCGTTCTGAAAGTCCGCGGGGTCGATTCGCAGCAACAGATCGCCCTCTTTGACCATGCCACCCGGGACGAGATTTGGCGATAGCTCGATGACGGTGCCACTGACCCTCGGACTCAATACGATCTCTTGTGCGGGTTGCACCGTGCCCAGGACGACAAGCCGAGGTGCGTAATCATCGCGTTTCGCAATGATCGTTTCGACAAGTGCGGACGACTTGCGAGTCGCGTTGACTTGCTCGGCAATCGGCTCAGTGGAATTGATCCAGTAGATGGCCGCTACGGCTGCACCCAAGATGGCCACGCAGGCAACCAAATTGCCAGCGGTCCGCAGCAAGCTTCGAGAGACATTCGAATCGTTCGTGCTAGTCATCACTGCTCGGATCGGCACTGTTCGGATCGGCACTCGTGGTCGCCGTTTTCGTAATCGCTGTTTTCGTCGTGGTCGGTTGGGGCGACATGTCGGTGGTTAGAGGAGGGCTCTCGGTGGCAGGTTGAGGGAATTGATCGCTTAGCGGAATCCAAACATTGCTACTGCTTCCTTCCGCGATACGTGAGTTCGATTCGGTCGGCAGTGCTGCTTTCGCGTCCGCGGCACCTGCAGGAAACTCCAGGTCAAGGCTGGGATCCGCATCATTCACATAGGCTTGAGGATCTTCGCCTGGAAAACCACCCAGCGCGGATGCTCCTTGGTTTCGCTTCGTCTTGATTGCATCCCCATCGAATTCATCCCCATCCCCGTCGAGCGGAGCGCTCAGAACAGGTTCGGTCGCGAGACTCTCTTCTCCGAGCTGCAGGTCACCCTCCTCCAGTTCCGGATCGATACTGGCTCCCAGGTAGTTTACGCGATTCAGGTCCGCAGTATCGAAGCCGCCAGCCAATGCCAAATAGAGTGATACACGAATCAACAAGAGATCCAACTGGGAGGTTAAAGTGTCACGCTGGAGTCGTTGTTGCGCGGTGATCGCACTCAAAACATCCAAGTACGTTGCATCACCAATCAGGTATTGTTCTCGCAATTGCTCATAGGACTGCTTCGCAAGGATGGACTGAGCTTGCAGTCGCGCGATGCGCTGCAGTTGATACTTTTCAAGCGCAAGTCCGTCTTCGACTTCGCGAAAAGCATTTAAGACGGTGTCGCCGTACTCATTGAAACGCAAGCGGGTGACCGCAGTCGTTCGATCAACTTCGGCTCGCCGCTGACCACCATCGATAATCGGACCGATCAGTTGGCTTCCGAGGCTGACAAACCAGTTTCGAAAGATGTCTTCCGAACGGTCAGCAACGTTCAGCACCGATCCGGTCAGATTGAGCCGCGGGTATTGGTCACTGATTGCAGCAGCGAGATCGCGATCGGCACCCAACAACGCGAAGTAGTCAGCTCGGACATCCGGGCGACGTTGAAGCAATTCGGATGAAAGTCCCGTGCTGGGGAGTGGAGGCAGATTGGGTAGTTTTGCACCGGTATCGTAGGTGGCATTCTGTGGCGGTTGTCCAAGCAGAATCGCCAGTTGATGTTCGAGCACTTCGACGCGGGCCTGGACGATCACGACCTGTTCCCGAGTCGCCTCGACCAATTGCCTTTGACGAAGAACATCCGGACTGCGAATCAATCCCAGTCCGAAACGGGCGCCCTGCAGTTCAGCGCCTGTTTGGTTGGTCTCGATTTGTTCGTCAAGCAATGCCAATTGCGCATAGGACTCGATAAGCGAGAACCAAGTACGAGCGATCTCGGCGGACAGAGTCAATGCAACGGTCTGATAGTCTTCGTACGTCGCCTGAGCGCGAAACAGCTCCGCGTCGACACGTGCCCCAATTTGACCCCAAAGATCGACCTGGTATGACGCGTCCAAGCCCCATGTGAAGACGGTTCGGTCGTCGCCTGGGCCGAGCACACTGCTGATGTCCGCGGTGCCATCAACATCCGGCCACAAATTCGAAGCCTCGCGCCGTGCGAGCGCTCGGGCCGCCACGACTCGTTGCAACGCACCTGCCAAGGTGTAGCTTTCGTCAAAGGCTTGGTCGATCTGCTGATCCAACGCAGCATCGCCAAATGTCGTCCACCAGCGATCTGGCGGAACCACTTGCCCCGTGTCAGAGAACTCCGGGGGACTCTCCGTGAAACTCGTGTTCACGAATCCTCGTTTGGCGCAGCCGGAAACGGCCGTAAGGATGCAAATCCATCCTAGCGTCCGCGCGCAGAACGAGCCCAGTCTGATCATGGGAGTCGTTTAATCGTTACGATTGCAACGTCGCAAGGTCACTTCGCGACCTTCGTTTTTCGGAGCGCCGGACGATCGTCATCTTACGGTCAAAGAGTCCGCGCAGTGGCTACAGGACACGTCGACTGACCGGATAGCTTCCAAGTTCGGTTAGCTCGCGGCAATGGCTTCGAGCGTCATCGATAACGCTCGCGAATGAAGGGTCATCCCGATGGCCTTGAGCATCGATGAAGAACTTGTACTCCCAATTCAAGCGCCCGCTCGGCCGCTTGTCGATGTGCGTCAAGTTGATTCCAGCGTTATCGAATACGGATAGCACTGCCACGAGCGCACCGGATTTATCGGTTGTGGTAAACATGATCGACGTTTTATCGTTCCCGGAGGGCAGCGCCTTCTGCTTCGAAAGAATCAAGAACCGCGTGATATTGTTTGGCTCATCTTCAATGTCCGGAAACAAGACATGCAGACCGTGGATCTCGCCGGCCAAAGCGCTACCGATTGCGGCTGAATGATCCGCACCGTCACCGATCGCTTTGCCAACAGCGTCGGTTGTCGAAGCGGTCTCGTGCAATTCGGCGTGGGGAAACTGCACGGCTAACCACTTGCGACAATACCCGAATACGCTCCGTGTTGCATAAATACGATTGATCTCATGCGGTTGAGCATTACTGAGCAGACAGCGATGCACTTCCAGCTGCACTTCGCCGTAAATGTTGACCGAGTCGTGATAGCGGGCAAAGGCATCGAGTGTCTCGGTGATGCCACCACCGGTCGTGTTTTCAATCGGTGCCAGTGCATAGTCGACGTGCCCACGAGCTACCTCGACGAAAGCGCCCTCAGCGGCTCGAAGATCCTCAAACTCAACACTCGATCCGAAGTGTCGCATCGCAGCGATGTGACAGTAGCTTCCTTTCGGTCCCAGATAGCCGATCCGGAGCGGTTGTTCCAGGAAAAAACTCCCGCTCATCATCTCACGATAGATGGCCTCAATCGTCCGTTCCGGAAGAGGGCCTTCGTTGAGGCCAATAACTTTTGCCAACACAGCCGCCTCACGATGAGGGGCATAGATCGGGATTCCCTTGCCGCGTTTGAGCTTTCCGACATCAACGACCAGCTTTGCCCGAGTGTTGAGAAGCTCAATCAACCGGCGGTCTACGTCATCGATCTTATCGCGTAGTTCGCCGAGAGCTTCGTTGTCAATCGGTTCTTTCTGTTCGTCAGTCATTGGTGATTCGCGCTTCTAGGGCGGGCAAGACGTCCATTGCTGACGTGAAGCGTGGCGTTCATCGATTCCTTTTGTCAAGCCACGAAACGAAAGTCGCCGATCGCTCCGCCGATCGTAGCGTTCTGGTCGGTCGTCATGCGGAGCATGACCTACGAGCGCGCCCCCGAGCTTTGTTGTTGAACCGCTTCGCGATAGTACAAGCGCTATCAAGCGTCTCGATCGTGCTCGTACTCGCCAGAGAAGTACGCTACATCGTCGCCGATCGCTCCGCCGATCGTAGCGTTCCGGTCTGTCGTCATGCGGAGCATGACCTCCGAGAGACTGACAAACGCGGATTGTGGCACCCCGTTGGCAAACGGGAGAGTTCAATCGAACGTCAGGCTTCCAGTTCCGACCCAGTTGAACGTAAATGGAACGCTGAAACCCTGTTCGTCAAACACCGGTGGAATGGGCTCCGTCAGCGCATACATGGTCAAGCTTCCACTCGTCACTTTGGAGAACAAGCCCGTTGACTCGCCAGCGATCGGATTGAACTCTGCGATGAAGAGGATCCGCACCAATTCAGCGGAGACCGGGATCGCCATGTAGGTCCCGACGCTATTGGCTCCGTTGCTCGTGTCGCCAAAGGTGGTGGCAAGCCTTGCACCGGTTCGCTTGTTCACGAATGTGAAGGTGCCCTTAAAAGTCCCCATGCCGACGCCATCGAAGGACTGCGAGATCGCAACGCCGTTTTCGCTTTTATACAGCCCGACGGGAAAGGAAATCCCTTTCGCGCCGAACGGTGATGGCACGCCGCCCACCGAGAATCCTCCGCCGGCGCCACGGCCGGCAACCGTAAACGGAATCGTCTGCGCTTGGACGCGTGACTCGGAAATCAGCATCGCCGCCAGCGGCAACATGAAAACCAATCCAGCGATCTGTTTTTTAGCAATACCCATCAACCAACTCCAATCTCAAAAGAAACGGGTTACATCAGGGCACCAAAGAGCGGCCCTGCCGGGGGGTATTGTACGAGCTGCCGCTGCGTGGTGGTGTGCGAATAGCCCGCAGGGGTTGGATTGTGGGAATTTTCTTTGATGGCAGTAAATACGGCTTCGAAACGCGTTCAAATGGCCACCGGAGTGTCAGACTGGAGTTTCAAGCTTTTCAAAGTTTGAGTCGCACGGCACTCTTACACGCAAAGGAGCTACGCGTTTTGTTTTCGCTTCGAGAATTGATGCTGATCGTTGCCGTTGTCGCCTTCGGCATTGCCGGTCTTTGGTTGGATGCGGCGGGCGCTTCGGCGCTGCTGGCATTCACGTTGTGTTTGGTGACCGTGGTCGCGGTGTACGCGTTGGTTGGTTCGGGACGGACCAGAACGTTTGCGTCCGGATTTGTGGTGGCAGCGTTTTGCTACGTGGCTGGCTGCTTGTTTTACACCACGTTTTTGGGCGGAGACATTGATCGGTCGGCTCTCAGTAACCGGGTGATTTCGCCGATTTACGAGCGCGTTGTTCGACGCGAGTACCTCAACAACAACACCGGCCAACCGCTGCCAGCAGACGACCCAAACAGAGATCAGATTCGTTCTGCGGGCGGATTCATGGGAGTGAATGGAAAATCGATCTTTGTGACCGAGACGCCTAATCGCATTCCGTTCGTGGACGCGTTCCATGCTTTGGTGTTACTTGCCTACAGCTACCTGTTCGGCAAGCTCGCTGTTTTTGTCGCATCGCGTCGTCAAGCTTCGGCGGATGATGCGTCGTAGCAATTCTTGCGCTACGAAATAAAGAAAAGCCACGTGGTGACGGATATTACCGTCACCACGCAAAGACGGCGATTCCATGAACACCTAGAGTGCTGGCGTTCCGATGCAGTACAAGTACGACTCGGATCGAACGAACAGTTGTCCGTTGCTCGCGGCTGGCGTGCTACTGAAGGCACTCGTGTCGTCTTTGAATGCAGGGTTATGTGAGACCAAGCTGAATGACTCGCCTGGTTCGATCACATAGCTTTCGCCATTACGCGTGAACTGAATGATTTTTCCAGCCACTGCGATTGGCGAAGAGTAATCAGCGTTTGGGAATCCGCCGGTCGCACCCGCGAATCGTGGCAATCGTTCCTTATACGTGTACTCACCGGTTTCGATGTTCGCGGCGTAGAAGATACCGCCCGTGCACCAAAAGAGTTGGCCTTCCAATGCAAGTGGAGAGCAGATGCCCGATCGAAGATTCGATTGCCAAAGAACGCTGCCCGCAGGTTCTCCGTCGGTGGCTTTCAGTCGAACGCCAATGCCTCGACCGGCTCGACTCCCCATCCAGAATGCTTGATCATTGGCAATCGCAATGCAACCGCAGGCGGAGTCGTTCAGCGGTGAATCGACTCGCCAGGCTTCTTTGCCCGTCTTGGGGTCAACCGCCAAGACGACGCTGGGCAGATTGAAAAGAGCCAGCGTTTGACCATCGATTGTGACGGGAGTGGGCGTTGACCAACCATTGGTGAACTTGGAATCGCTAATCGCCCAAAGCTGCTTGCCGGTCTTTTTGTCGAGTCCCAGCAGTTGGTTGCCCATCACGTTGGCATCGACGACGAGAACATCGCCGATCAAAATCGGGCTGGAGCCATCGCCCCATTTAAATGGATCAGATTTCTGCCCGAGATCGATATTCCACGCCAGTTGACCGTCGAAGTCATAAGCAAAGAGACCGGCTTTTCCGTGAACGACGTATACCAATTCGCCATCGCTTACGGGCGTGCTGCTAGCGTAGCCGTGTTGAGTGATGAATCCTGTATAGGGATCTTCTTTCGGTGTCGCTCCGACCGATTGTCTCCAGAGTTCTTTGCCGGTTGCTCGGTCGAATGCGAGCAGGTGTCGTTGCAATGCGGAGGCGTCGCCGGGACTCGTAGGATCGATGCCATAGCCTGTGTAGGCTGTTAGGAAGATTCGGTCGCCCACGATGATGGGCGATGAAGAGCCTTTGCCCGGTAGCTCGGTTCGCCACCGCAAATTCTCAGTGCTGGACCATTTCGAAGGCACTGCTGGCCCTTCGATGGTTCCCGAGGTGTTGGGGCCGCGAAACTGTGACCAGTCTTCGGCGAGTACTGCTGAACCAATCAGCAAGCCGCAAATAGAGAGCGCGAATGAGCGGAGCATTAGATGCAACCTTGTTTGTGGGAAAATTCGGAAGATCCGATTTTTTCAAGACGTTAGTTAACCGACAAGTAGGCGGTGCGAGTGGGAACTTGCCCAAATCCTCCGTCCGACCGGACGGATGATAACGAATCTGGCAGCGAGCTTCCGGGGGGTCGCCAATCGTAACGGAACCTATATTTAGGAGTCGCGATTATTGGAGCGGGTCACGTCCGTTCGGGATTGCACAAAATTCGGGTTCATGCCGAGAATCGAAGGGTGCTGGTTCCTAGATTTCACTGGGTAGTGGATTGAGTTGGGCTAATCGACTTTTCCGAATCGACCTCCGATCGCTTGCGCTCTTTCGCATCGGTATCGCCCTGATTTTGCTGGGCGACTTGGTTGGCTACCGCTTTCCGGAGTTCAGCGCGTTCTACGCCGACGATGGGATGTTTTCGGTTCGAAACGCTCGTGATTGGATGGCGAATAGTTCTTGCTGGTCCGTCTGTTGGTTGGATGTCTCAAACGGATTCCAGCTAGGCATGCTGGCACTGACGGCGATTTTTGCGACGTTGTTGTTGATTGGTTGGCAGACGCGTTGGATGACCGTCGCTTGTTGGATCATGGCCGTGTCGATTGCGAATCGAAATCCGATCGTTTGCAACTACGGTGACACGATGTTGCAGGTGTTTTTGTTTTGGAGCCTCTTTTTGCCACTCGGTGCCCGTTGGTCTCTGGATGCTCGACGCCGCAAAAAACGGAATTCAGCAAGAACCAAGAACCAAGATCTGCAACAGCAAGCCGTCTGTTCCGTGGCATCGGCGGCGATTCTCTTGCAGTTGTGCTTTGTCTATTTCTTTACCGGGCTTTGGAAATGGAATGCTGAATGGCTCGGTGGTGGCGCCGCTGATACTGCATTGCAGTTGGAATATGCCCGTCGAGATACGTCATTGGATCAAATGATCTATGCTCCGCTCCTTCGGCCCCTGACGTTAGCAACGCTTTATTTGGAATTGCTGGGGCCATTTCTGGTTTGGATACCGTGGCGAACCAACGTATTTCGATACGCGATGATCGTGGCGTTTGTGATGCTGCACGTCTCGATCGAGTTGTTGTTCACGCCGGCATTGTTGTCCTACATGTGCATCCTTGGATGGATGCTGTTTGTTCCTTCCACTTTTTGGGACAGTCGTCTGGTCCGTCGGCTATTCCGATGTGCCGAATCCGATTCAGACACCAGCGAATGCATCAAGGAAGTCGGCGGGATCTCCAGGGTGCGCCTGTTCGGTCACCGTCTTGCTGGCGGAGTTTGCCTATTCTTGTTGGGATACGTGTTGCTCTGGAACGTATGGACGTTTCAGCCCGAGCGTTACAGATTCTTAATGCCAAAGAGCGTTCAATGGATTGGCGAGGTCACCATGTTGGGCCAGAAATGGGACATGTTCTACCGGCCGTCGCAACACAACGGCTGGTTCAAGGCGCGAGCACGACTCGCAAATGGCGACATCATCGACTTGCTACGCGACGGCGAGTTCTATGATGCGAATCAATTGGAGAGCAATTGGTCGTACTACCGCAGCATCCGATGGAAACTCTTCTTTCGACGATTGGGCATTTGGGAACAACTCGTTCCGTTGGGAAACCCGGTTGCGGAGTACTTGAGCAATGATTGGAGCGAAACGCATCCTGAGGACCGGCGCGCGGTTGAAGTCAAACTGATGTACTTTGAGAGAACGGACGATTCGCGCGGTGGAGGGTTTACCGTGCGTCAATCGGGGATCGCAATGTCCGATGACACACCCAGCTGGGAATTGATGATGGATCCCTTGGACGCCATGAATTCGGGTGATCTCTTTCCGTCGAATCCACTTCAGTGATCGACTAGCGACGACGAATCTGGCTCACCCAACATCGGGGGTTTGAGCGATCGCGATTTCGTTTTCGCTGATACCTTGGATCCATGCTTGCACGATTGCATGAAAGACGGGAACCGGCATTCCAACAGCGTTCCAATCCAGATCCGGATTTTCAATCACGCGGCGGATTTTTTGCAGCCATAAGTCCAGCTCCAGCAGGATTGCGTCATGCGTGGCTTGATCAATGGGCGTGGAACGCAATTGGACGTTTCCACCGCGCGTGTCGCGGGTTAGTTCGACCAATGCCCCATCACGAGCTGCCAGTCGTTTTCCACGAAAGAAGGCTCGACGAAGTTCGTTACCCAGATTGAACTGAAAGACTGGATCCGGGCCGCAGTAAAGGCTCGCCTGGCCAGCGCGTCGAAAACCCACCAGCACTTTCGATCCGTCGATCTCGCACTCGCCACGCATGACCATCGTGCGTCCATCACGCAACAGATCTTCGCGATCACGTTCCTCAATGGCCATCAGGTTGAATCCCAGGGATTGGCGTCGCCGCAAGTGTGAGTCAACGCGGCGGTACGACTGATTTTACAGAAAATTCAGATTAGGGGCGACTCGAAAGCGATGTTATGAACGTTTCAAACTCCTGACGATACTCTTCCGTCATTTGACTATTGTGCGTTCCTTCCGGGATTCGGATGAACTGCTTTCTACCGGGAGCTGCCTCGAAGAGTTGTTCGCCAAGTTCGAAAGGGATCACTTCGTCTTTGTCACCGTGACTGCACAGAAGAGGTCCGTCATAGTGCTTGATTTTGTCGAGTGAGTTCAAGCGGTGGGTCATCAACAAGTGCGCTGGTAGCCATTTGAAATGATGAGATGCAACGTCCGGCAACGAAGTGAAAGTGCTGGCGAGAATCAGCCCTTTTGCGCCATCCTCGGACGCCAGATCCACGGCGACGGCACCGCCCAGAGAACGTCCCATCAAAATCACTTCAGATTCCGCAATCGACTCTCGATCTGCGAGCCACTTGCGGGCGGATCTCGCGTCATCCAGGATGCCTGACTGAGTTGGCTTCCCCGAGCTTTTACCGAATCCTTGGTAGTCAAAGATCAATACCGACAAGCGATGCCGCTGGTTTAACACCGCCAATGATTCAATTCGGTGCGCGGCGGTGCCCGCGTTGCCATGGCAAAACAGTGCGACACCAGCTGGATTTGGATTTGAGGCATAGAGACCGTGGATCGTGCCGTTATCGGTTTCGATCCACGCCTCTTCGACGGTCAATCCAGGAATCGTTGGCACCCGCTCGGGATAGTCCGTCGGATGAAAAATGAGCGATCGTTCCAAAGGTGCCAATGGGGAAATCGGCTCCATTTGCGCGCAGCCGGGCACGACAAGGATCGCGATCCATCTAAAAATGCGATTCATTCGCACACTCGTTTTCAAGAATTGGCGGAATTGCGAATCGCTACCAAACGAAGATCACCGGAGTCAATCGCTAACCGATCCGGCAAGATTCGCGATCGTTTCGCGCAAAAGCACGACCTCTTGGCTTTCAATCAAACGACTCTCCCGTTCTGCGTCACTCACCCGCAATCCATCAAAAACCATGCTTAAGACCAGGACGGTCTCCAAGCGGATGGGTATGATCGGAGTCATTGACCGTGAAACGTGTCATTGAATGAGGCCTCTTTTCGCGATCTGGCAGGATTGTTGGCCAAGATCGGCGGAACGCCAACGAATCAACGAACCAGAAGCCGCTTCATCCAAAGCAACTGCCCAGGAAACTCCCATGAGCTCGATCGTCTCTCAGATCCTATCCCTGCCAACCCCGTTTGATATGGCCGTGATGGTGGTCCTGATCTTGGCTTCGGCAGGTGTGCTGATCACCGCGGTAACGGAGATCCGCAAGTACTTTACGCACCGGGAGCTGATGGAGCTCAAGCGAGAGCTGGCCGGGCACGGTATGTCCGCAGAAGAGATCGAGCGAATCGTCACTGCCAAACACGACGCGGTCGTGTAATCGGCCGATCGATCAGAACAACCCGCCGGCTTTTAGTCCGCCAACAATCATTAACGTGGCTCCGAGACCCACATAGAAGGCGTGTGCTTTTTTCTCACCAAATACGGCAATCGCACCGGACGCTTTCATCTTGTACAGAAAAAACTCACGAAATCTGACGGCGCAGATCGTGAAGTAGATTCCGACCACCAACAATAAAACACCGATCCACTGCTCAATCGTCATCTGTCTCTTTCCACATAGCAATAGGTTCCCGTTTGTACGGGGTCAGGGATGAACAGGAGAGGAGAGTGTTTTGGGGTTAAGCCATCCATTCCGTGAGTGGCGTTTTTTGGTCGATGTGATCTGGGCTTGTCAGATCCGGATAGCCGAAGCTCTCTCTCTTGTCGCCTGCGGCATGTAGGAGCGACAAGTAGAAGTTGCCAAGCGTTTGGTTACCGCGATTTTGGTAGCCAGGATACTGAATGTAGCGACCCGTGCGAAGCGCACCGCCTGCGTCTCCGAGGATGGTCATCGGCCAAAGATCGTAGTTGCTGTGGTGTCGATCGCCGTGATCAGACAGGTAAACGACTACCGTGTTGTCCGCCATTGAGCCATTTCCTTCCGGCACCTCTTTTAGCTTTGTGTACAAGCGAGCGATCTGCTGCATGTGAAAATCCATGACGACTTGCCGTACTTTGAACTCGCCCCAATGCGCCGCATCGCCTTCAAAGTCGAGTCCACCCGTGTTTCCATCGTTCTTGTTTTCCAACATGTGGCCGATGTGGTGCACGGTTCGAGCTCCGAGACCGAGACCGGTAAGCCTGAGTCCCAAGTGTTCACACCGAATCGTGCAAACGTTTGTCAATCCGGCGATCAGAGACGATGCAGCCAAGTCAAAGTGTGCACGAACTCGCTCTGTCTCAATCTCGCTGGTGAAGTGATCCTGCAATTCGGGTGCAGCGTTTCGGAGTGCTTCCGACATCGAACGCAATTTCGCCTGACGTTCGCGTAGCGTTGAAAATCCCTCCAAATAGTACCCCAACTTCTCTCGCTCTTCCGATGAAAAAGCACCCTGATACCGCTTCACGTCATCAACCATGAAATCCAAGATGTTCCCGTCGATCTCGACCGAAGCCTTCGCCTTGCCGCCCGTTGCGATAGTGCCAAATAAATCGGTGTAGGCCAGCAACGGATCAGCGTAGTACGGAAGCGGCTTGCGAGGTCCGGACGCGGAGAGTTTCGGATAGGTTACGGACTTTCCGAAGGATTCCATCGTGAAGCCAAGGTGCGGAATGACTCCACCAAGGTGGCGAGCCAAAGCCCAGTCAATCGTTTCATCTCGCGGGGTTGACCATCCGTTGTACGCACCCAAAGCACCGAAACCACCCTCGTGATTTCCGTTGATCATCTTTCCGCTTAATCCTTGAATCAGCGTCACCTTCTCCTTGAAAGGCTCGATCGCCTTCATCCCAACGGGCATTTTTTTGTCTGCGAGCGAGACTTCCTGAAACGCTTTCAAGGTGCTCGCGTGAGGGCGCTCCTTGACGAGATCTTCCATGCCTTCGGGAAGGATTTCACGTGTTAACACACCGTTGGAACGAATCACAAAGACGAATCGCTTCGGCCGTTTTGATTCATCATCGCTCGCCATCGCCTGCGATTGCATCTGCATCAAAAATGGCGTGAGCGAACAAGCTCCCGCATGCTTACCGATCGTCCGCATCAATTGCCTTCGATTGATCATTTTCGAATCCTTTGACTGGCTCAAGCGTTGCGACTGGCTCAAGCCTTGCGTGCTTGAGAGGACTGGCTGGTTATTTTCGGTACAAGAATGAATCAGACGTTACTAATGCGACGAGCGTTTCTTTAAAGCTACCACCGGATTGAACGTAGGCTTCGTCCATCGCAATCAGTGTAGGGGAATCGCTCAGCGTCTCGTTACGACCCATCCAAAAACGAAAGACGTGTCTGTGGAACACTTGCCGAACACGGTCACTTTTCGCGAGCCGCTGCATTAGATCGGCAGCATCTGTGACGGGTCCATCGAGCTCGGGGTCACCCGTGCCATAGAGTTCGCCTGTTGTATCAACGGGCAATTTCGGCTCAGCCGCACGGACGTGTTCTGGATTCTGCCGAAACAGCTGCTCGAATTCAGCTTCGACGATGTTACCGTCGGAACCAACGAGATGGTGATCCCTCCATCGCCCAAAATCATCGTAGGCTTCGAAGGGATTCCCGAGCGGATTCATCTTCTTATGACATCGCCAACATTCGTCAGCTTGGACCACGCTGTAGCGTTCGCGAATCGTCTTATCGTGCCAATCGGGAAGCTGAGCTTGGACGGCTATCGGCAATTCAAGGACGGGGTATCCCAGAAGACTTTGCATGATCCATTTGCCACGCCGAACCGGATCCGTATGAAAGTTTGTGCTGTGTGCGACGAGCCAAGCCGGGTGCGTCAACATTCCTACGCGTTGCCCTTCGGGCATGGCGATGCGTTCTCGACCTCGACCAAGATCCGAGGGCTGTTCTAAGTTGTAAACCGCTTGATACGATTGGATCGTTGGATCGTCAGACTCACCCGGCTTTAAGGATTTTTTCTTTTTCCTGCGGGCTTCACGGACTGCAAAACGATCGGTCGTGAGTAGTTCTCCCAACACGTTCTGATCTTCCGCCAATATGTGCAGGATCGTCCAGTCGGCATCGGCAACAATCTGTCTCGGATCGTGCTTGCCGCCGTGTCGCGTGTCGTCCTTAAACACGTTTGGAGCCGAAGTGTAGCCAAGGTACTCCTGGAAGAAACGCAACAGCCTAGGCTTTGCATAGCCACCAAATCGATGGTCTTTCCCCGACTGCCAAACAAACTCTTTACCAGCTACGGATGAACGACCTCGATACAGGTTGGGATCATCGACTAATGCACGGAACTCGCGTTCAACATCTGCACGTGTTTTGAGTTTGCCTTCGTTCGCAGCGAGAAGCAGCGATTTCATTGGGTGGTCGTGCAGCGTGAACGACAACGCGTAAGCAAGTTCGTTCGGCGAGAGCATTCGGCGGCCGTCTGGTAATGACTCCCCCATCCCGATCTCCGCTCGGAAGACGAATTCGGGTGAGATCAAGATAGCGACGAATAGTCCGCGGAGACCATCGGCGTTTTCAGCGGCGCGAATGTTGGGTAGCAACAACCCTGAAACGTACCGGTTGAGTTCTTCTTCCAATGGTTCGCGATTTAGCAATAGGCGAAACGCAAATCGAGTTACTGTCTTTAGCTGGCTGTCTGTTGGCAGCGTTTCGATGGCCAGAAACTCTTTGATTTCACGGTAACGCGATCCGCTTCGTCCGGCTTTCGCATTGGGGTTCCGGGTCGCTGCACCGCGGGGAGAATGCAGTCTTCCGAAGAGAATACTGTCGGCAACGCGTTTCGCGTTTTGCATCATCGTGCGGATGGTCGCCTCATCCGCATACAGTTGAGCGTAGTCTTTAAAACCTTCCTCATTCGCTTGAAGTGGAACAACAAAGTCGAATCCAAGTTCCAAGTCCTTCATAAGCTGGGAGTACGTATTGCCATTGATTCGCCACGCACGCGCGGGCGTAAACGCTGGGCCCTTGTGTTCTCCGCTAAACAGTGCATCGTGGTCAACGCGATTGGCATATTTTGGAAGCTGTGCTTCCCATGCTCCGTTCGCTTGATTGATCGATTCGAGATGAGCCGTGATCGCAGCTTGAAACCGTTCAAGCTGTTGAGTGTCCGGCTGCGGTCGATTTGGCGGAGGCATCTCGCCAACGTCAACAATCTCTAAAATCAGTTGCCAGCGTTTTACATCTGCTGCATCAAATGACTCGCTAGCGAGATCGTCAACTCGAAACTCGCCCTTGGGAGACTTGATCCCATGGCAAGTGACACAGTGTTGTTTCAAGAACGAGCCGAGTACGGCGGAATGATCCTCTTCGCCAAACAGCGATTGTGGCAACATCACAACCGTGACGGTGAGGACACAGAGGAGCAGTGGAAAACGCAAATTCATTGAGACGGCCATGCCAGGGAAAATCGACCGGGCTCTATTCTAGTCGTCACGGCCGCCGGCGCGAAACGATCGTCGCCGATCGCCCCGCGATCGTAGCGTCTATCCTCGGTAATTTCGCTACGATCGAGGAGTGATCGGCGACTCTTTGCGGAGTCGAAAGCGACCATAGGGGATGACTGCGTTACGGGAGTTGAGACCGTAGAATGATTACGGTCCTACCGCGTCCCAAGACAACAGCAGGTTCATCGTTCCATGTTACGAGTTGCTTTGATCCTTACCCAAATCGTGTTTGTTGCAGCGGCATACGCCGACGATCCTCCCGTTACGGAGGCCGAGGAATCGGCAACCCTAGTTCAAACAGGGTCTTTCGCCGGGGAATGGAATACGGATTACGGCGCCCTTCAGTTGACTCAGGAAGGCGATTCCGTTCAGGGACGCTACCGGCTTGGGACGGTGTCGGGAACGGTTGACGGTCGCGTGCTGACACTGCGTTACCAAGAATCCAGCGCGTCCGGAGAGGCCGAGTTTGTGCTGTCGGATGACGGTCAGCGATTCAAAGGCAAATGGAGGGAATCGGGTGAGCCTGAATACCTATCCTGGAACGGGACACGTGTCCTATCGCCCACCCGCAACTTCGCGGGTCTCTGGGAGACTTCATTCGGCTTGATGCGACTCACCCAAACCGATGGCGAGGTGACGGGAGCGTACGACTATGTCAGCGGCGCGGCCTTGATTGAAGGCCAGATCAAGGAAAAGCGATTTGTCTTTCGATACAAGGAACCGGAAGCCGAAGGCATGGGATGGTTTGAACTCGCCGATGACGGGATGTCGATTATCGGAAAGTGGCGCCCCGATGGTCAGACGCGTTGGCAAGACTGGACCGGCACACGCAAAGTTGCCGAACCGGACAGGATCTGGCTGATGATCCTTGAAGCCAATTGGGAAACGAGCATCGACGAACCCGAGTACGCTTTCGGTGACATGCTGAATAAATACTTTACGATGGCGACGGCACGTCATGTTGAAGTCCGTCATCGGTTCTTCCATGACTCGACGGATCTAAAACGTTTCTGTAAGAAAGTCCAATTCTTGGCTGAGCCGGTCGTTGTCTTAATTTCAACGCACGGTACCCCTAAGGGCATTACCGTTTTTGGTGAAACGATCACGGCTGATGTGATTGCAGAGAGTCTTCGTGGAGCGAGCAACGTCAAGTTGTTGCATCTGTCAGGATGCGGAATGATGTTAGGCGACTTTCCAAATCAGATTCACGAGCGATTGGGGAATGCTCCAAAGTTTCCCATTTCAGGCTATAAGACAACGGTCGCTTGGGACGCCAGCGCGCTGGGTGATTTTACGTTTCTCTCGTTGCTGCTGATCCGCGGCCTCGATCCGGAAATCGCTGTTCGACAAGCGATACGCGTCTCACCGTATTTAGGAGATGACCGAGTTCCCGGGGCCGCGTTTCGACCGCTTGGATTGACGATTCTGCAACCGACCGATCGCTAGTCGTGCGTCGGTCGGTATATGTCATCGATCGCTGGGCTGCGAGCACGATCGAGACTCTTGATAGCTCTTGTATTACCCGAAGCGAGAGCAACATGAGAATCGCAAGATAAATACCAATGCTGCTCATTCTCCGAAAGAATGTGCAGCGAGCGATTGGTGTTTCGCCGCATTCTATCCAACTAGGTCGCTGGATCCGGCGCTGGAGCCGGCACGGATTCTGGCTCGCTTGGAACGGTGTCCATTCGAGGCTCGACAGCGCGAAAGTTGTCGGGCATTTGACTTGGCTCGAGATACTCGATCATCGGCTCGCCCATCATTGCCGGTTGGCCCATCATCGGCGGCTGACCCAATGTGACCGTATCGGTCGGCAGGAGCTGATTCTCACATGCCGTACACGTTTCACAAGAGTGCTTATTCCCGGACCAGAAACGCCAACCAGACGAGCCGCAGCCGCCAAGAGGCAAGAGAGTCAGACAGAAGATTTGAATCGCTGGCGTGTAACGCACGGGTACGTCTCCGATATTTGGCGACAGCATCCATGCGATGAAACAACCTGGTCTTCCTGGTTGATTCAATTTCGGTTCGCCGGACCCATCGGATCCAAGACTCGGTAAAGATCAACGATCAAACTGTTCATAACGATCGCAACGCCATTCATCGTCGCCGATCGCTCCGCGACAGAAGCGTCTCTTTTCATTACTGAAGCCGCTGCAATCACGGAGCAAGGAAGCGGTCCGAATTCAGGGAGACAGGATTGGACGAGAGTGACCGATGTCGCTATCCAATCCACTACGGCAGAGGGCGAATTTGAAGTTGTTTTTTCCGACCCAGCGTCTCGCCAATCGCGATCGGTAACTCCCAGCCGGACTCACCGTCCTGGTAAATCACGACCCGTGTTCTTTCCATTGCGAGTGCAACCGCTTGGGGAAGGCTTGCCGCTCCTTCAACGCTGGTTGGATTCAAGCCATATAGATCCAAACGAGTGACGCCGGGTTCGAATAGCGACGCAAACAGCGTCTCGTCTGATACCCGCCCGGTGCCTTGGAGCCAAAGTGAAACGTCCTTCATCTCCGATGACCGCAATGCTTGAATCGCACGCCGGATATCCCAAACTCTCGATGCGAATGAGTCTTGAGACGCGGCGGCGTCGGTGACTTCTGTGGTTTCGGCTGCGCTTTCACTTCCGTCCATCACCTGGACATAGGCCATCGCCCACGCAAACGATCGAAACATCGATTTGGTTTGTTCGTAAGACTTCTCAGCCTTCTCCGACTCGATCTGATCGAATTGTTTCGGGAAACCAACTCGATAGGTCGAAGCAAATTCCTTCCAACCTTTCTCATCGACGGGATTGAGAACGACGAGGTCACATTTGTCGAGATCGCTTCGATGTGCTACGTAGAGCCTTAATCGAGTCCCTTGACGGCTTTCGAATTCCCAAGCTCTCAATTGAACACCGTCATTCTCCTCAGCAAGCACTTGGTTAACCTTGAGACTTGCTGATTCATCGGGCCAGCTGGCGAATGAAGAGCGTCGTAGCGAAGCCATCCACTCGTTGCGTTGTGCCTCCCATTCGACTTGGTCCTTCGGCAAACGAATCATCGACTCGGAGACCGATTTCCGAAGCTGGAATTTGCCGAGTTTGAATCCTTCTTCGTCGAACAGCATCTCGATCTGTTCTTTCCGAGTGTCTTTCGCGAGCTCCTTGGCGCATTCCTCGCAGAGCAGCTGAACGTCGACGCCAGCGATCTTAACCGTCACTGAATCTTCATCCGGCTCTTCGCCACTCAGCGGACAAGCAAGCTGTTCATATTGCTTCGTCGCGATGACTTGATGATTCGCATACGCTTCGTAAGTCGCGGGCGTTTTCAGGTACGCCTCGACGGCTGATTTGCTGCTGAAATACAACCGCGCGTTCTTGTACGCGATGACGATCTCGGGATCGATCGGTTGATCGGTTTCGACCACACATCTGATTCCGCGCAGATTCGCAGGCCTAACGTCTGCAATCGACGTCAAGTCATCCGCGGTAGTGACTTGAACTAATGCGAGAATGGCACCGAGAAGAGTCAGCGTGCATCGTTGAAAAGTCATAAATCGTTCCCGTGATTGTCATGTCCCCGATCTGTCGATTTTTTCAGCGTCGCACGATTTGCGAGTTACTGCCGAGCGTTTGAGGGGGACCACTTTTCCATTTGCGCATATAAATTGCCGCCCGAAGGCGGCAACACATTGATTAAGGGGTGCATTGGTGCGGTGACTTTGGAGCCACCACACGTACTGGAAGATCTGATCCTGGATTAGGAATCGGACTTCTTTTTCAAGGCGAATTTACCCTTCTTGAAAGGTTCGGCGCCGAAGATCTTTTCAATCTGCTCTTCGACTTCCATTGCGGCGACCTTCGCTTTGTGATCTTCACTCGAGAATTTCACCTTTGCACCGGCGATTTCTAGTGTTGGTGAAGCGTCCGAAACGGCGCTGCCGTCGATTGGGCAAGCGGCTTGAACAAACTGAGCCGTTTGAACCAACTGATGATTCGCTTTCGCTTCGTACTTTTCAGGCGTACGTGTCATACGCTTGATGCACGTGCTGCAGCAAAGGTAAAGGGTTGCTCCCTTGTACTCCATCTCTTTCTTGCCTTTGACATCGCGCTTCGGCATCATGAAGCACTTCAGACCCTCAAGCGGATCTTTCGTATCACCGTCATCAGCCTTAGCGACGGAAGGGCAAGCGAATAATAGAGCGATCATCAAGCAGAACAGTCGGTTCTTCATGTTTTATCCTCGTCAGCGGAAGTTAAAAGTCAGTTTGAACGGTAGATGGGTTTTGCCAGGCAACTCAGACGGACATCTAGCTTGCAGCTTTCAATTCCAGTCCAAGTTCTTGCTTGAGTTGGGTAACCCAACGGGCGATTCGGTCATCAGTAAATTCTGGCTCGGTTTCTTCATCGATCACGAGGCCAAGAAACGTCTTTTCGTCCAACAGTCCCTGAGACTCGGAAAAAGTGTAGCCTTCGGTTGGCCATTTCCCAATCAGCTGGGGGCGTTCTTGGCCGAGCGATTCCCAGAGAATGCCCATGCCATCGACGAAGGTGTCTGCGTAATCAACACAATCACCTAGCCCAAAGATCGCAACGCGTTTTCCGGCGAAGTCTTGTTCGGCAAGGTCCTCGAGTTTGTCTTCCCAGCTCGCTTGAATTTCACCAAAATTCCAAGTTGAAACCCCGAGAATCAGCACATCGTACTTCATCATATCTTCAACGGTGCAGTCGTCGATGTTCACGGGCGTTAGCTGCAGCGACTCTAGTTGCTCGCACAGCAAATCGGCGATTCTTTCCGTGTTCCCCGAGTCAGAACCGTAAAACATTCCGACGGAGCCGTGGGGTGTTTGGTTTGTTTCACTCATTTGATCCCTACAGAGTTAGTTCCACCAAGCTACTCACCTCGAATCCATCCGAGTGGAAGCTTCGCGTTAAAAGAATGTCTGCGCTGATATTCGCGGCCGAGAGTGGGCGGCTATCGACTGCAAACAAATCAGATTTGGTACGTTATTATCGTCTTAGCGAAGACGCAGTGGCGTACGGTGGGGGAGAGCCAGCAGGACTTCTGATGCATAACCTTGCTGGCCGATCGAGCTTGGAAAATTGAAGCTCTACCGGCTTGCTGGGATTCCTAAAAACTAGCAAAAACCTTAATCCTTCGCAACAGAACTCGACGTTTCTCCCTGCAAATTGACGCCGGCCCTAGCACTAGCCTCTGCTCGATAGTGCGTAGCTTCGGCCCCAGATAACCGCCAAAAGACGGGAGCGAACCTCATGCAACGCGGCTCTGCTCTCCGATTCACGGGGATTGCATTGATTTTGCTCTCGGGTGTCTGCTTTTTCAGCATGCTCTCGCTACCCCTTTGGACGCTCTCCACAACCAACAAGGGGATTCTCGGGGGAGCCTTGTTCGTTGGCGTCCAGGGATTCTGGTGGGTGGGTGCCGCACTCCTCGGACCGACGGCTTTCGATGCCATTCGTCGTCGTTTTGGCAAAACGCGGAGCGAAGCTCAGGGGGATGTAGATGACGAGGACCCTAACGCAATCGAGCAATCACCACGGACCGACGACGAAGCGTAACGACGCTGTTTCTCACGCTGCGATCCGGGTGGAGCGCGATCTTCGCAATCGACGTCGACCAGTGCCAAAGTGAATCAGTGCCAAAGTGAATCGATCTGATCGACACTTAGGTTTTTCTAAAGTGTCGAGCATCGATTAATCAGGAGTCATTTGCGGGTTACATGCGTAATATTCCTACGTATTGGGGCTCGAAGATGAGACTGATCAAGAACGATCTGTCGTCATGGTTCGCCCGTTTTCGGTTCCGCATGCTCGAATTTAGGTCTCGCTGAAATGGTCGCCCAAAATGGATTAACGCAAAACCGCCGCCGGATGGTGGACTTGAAGTTCGTCTCAAGTGAAGCGGCAGTGCGCAAGCAGTATCGTGAACGAGTTGTTCTTGAACAGGAACGTCGTCGATTGGCAGCTGTCTGTCAGATCGATAACGAAGCGTTAATCGATCGCCTAATGGAAGCAGGCTTCATCGACGACACGATTGCAGCATTAAGTCTTGGCCCGGTCGCGGCAGCGGCCTGGGGAAGCGGTTATGTCACGCAAGAAGAAGCAGTCGCGGCCACCCAGGCGATCTTCACCTACGACGCTGCGGTGAGCGGACCGGCGGAAGTACTCTTCCGCAGCTGGATCGTAAATCGTCCCAGCAACGAACTCATGTCACTTTGGGAAGAGTTCACATGCGAGCGTATCCAAAGCATGTCGGACCGTGAACGTGAAACGCGCGGACAGCATCTTTACAACCTGACGCAACAAGTTGCTTTGGCCTCAGGCGGTTTCGCTGGAGTGGGGCAAATCTGCTTGGCCGAGAGAAGGATTCTCGATGCCGTCAAGCGAGTGTTCATCATTGAATAGATACAAAACGGAATGGATTCCAAGACCTGCGGTCCGGTATTGCCTCATGCGTGCAAACCAGGTCCGCAGCTTGTCGTTCCTTTTACTCTCGGGATAAGTACGCGTAAGGAAGAGAGTGGCTAACGACTCTCTTCCCTACGAATCGATTCATCGTTTTCTGGATAGATCGTTCTCACCCAAACACAGCTAAGCGAATCAACCTTTTCGTGTCTTTCGATCTTGTTTAACCCTTTTCCTTTTTCGATCCAGCTTTTGGCTGAGCGTGTAAGTAGCACGATTCGCGACGCGGTGAATCAGGCTGGCGATACTCTCGTCTCGGTCTTGGATGACCACGGGCGCCATGCGATGAACGTGCAAGACGCAACGGCACTGCTTGTCGATACCGCCTCTCGGTCCATTGACGTCTTCAATAAAGAGTTGAACTTGATTGAGTCGGTGTCGAAACCGCTCCAGTGAACGAGTCATGACACTTTCGTAGTCATGACTTCGCAACTCGACCGACGAGTTTCCGCTAAACCTGATTGCCAATTGCATGATTATCTCCAATGCGAGCTAAACCTAAGACTGCTCCTGCAATCGAACTATATGCCTCCAGAAACAATTAGTTTATTTAAATCTTCAATACCGAACGTTAGTTTTAGCTTAACCATTAGAGGGCACCATGGATTGGTTGAATTATCACCATCTCTTGAATTTTTGGCTGGTGGCGCGAGAAGGCAGTGTCCAGCAGGCGAGTGAGATTCTGCATGTCACGCCGGCGAGTGTCAGCGTTCAAGTGAAGCAGCTAGAGAAGTCTCTGGGTGTAAAGTTGTTGCAGAAGAAAGGGCGTGGTTTAGTGCTGACCGAAACCGGTGAGGAAGTTGCCGAGTATGCCTCGGAAATCTTTGCCACCGGTCGTGAGCTGATAGAGATGATCAAGGGAAGACCGACGGGCAAGCCTCAGGTCTTGCGTGTTGGCATTCGAGACGTCATGCCAAAGCTCGTTGCGTTCCGGCTACTTCAACCGGCGTTGGATCTTGAAGAGCCAATCCGTTTGGTTTGCCACGAAGCCGAAATGCCGCAGCTCGTGGCCGATCTCGCGATCCACAAGCTGGATGTCATTCTGACCGATACAGCTCTCGATCCACTCTATAAGCTTCAAGCTTATTCACACCGGTTAGGCGAATCAGAAGTGGTCATCGTGGGAACGAAAGAGCTTGCGCGAAAGTACCGCAGGAATTTCCCAAGGTCTCTTGACGGTGCGCCGTTCCTCATGCCAACGGACACAAGCGTTCTGCGCCGAGCGTTGGATCAGTGGTTTAGCGATCTTGATCTGGCGCCGCGAATCGCCGGTGAGTTCGCTGACACGGCCATGCTAAAGATTGCTGGTCGCCAAGGATTAGGGCTCTTCGCGATTCCTACCAACATTTTGGAAGATGTTTCGTCGATCTATGGTCTCAAAGAGATTGGGCCGGCAACCGGAATCAAGGAGCGGTTCTACGCGGTCTCCGTCGAAAGGAAACTAAAGCATCCAGCCGTCGTCGCCATTCGCGAAGCTGCTTTGACCTAGTGCGATACCCATCATGCACAAATTGGGTTGTCGTGATTCACGAAGATGTAGTGGGTCGTCTATCGATGGATGCAATGGTAGGTCATGCTCCGCATGACAACAGAACAGAACGCTACGATCGGCGGAGCGATCGGCGACTATGTAGCATTCGTTTCTGGCGATGACGAGTACCGCTGCGCTGAGTACGATCGAGACGCTTGATAGCTCTTGTACTACCGCGAAGCGGTTCAACAACAAAGCTCGGGGTCGTGCAGCGCACCCCGAGTTGTGATCGTCACCTCGTATACGCACGCCAAGCGGGTGCCACCATCCGCGTTTGCCATTCCTTTTTCAAGATCGATGCGTGACATCGATCGATGGATGCAATGGTAGGTCATGCTCCGCATGACGACAAAACCGAACGCTACGATCGGCGGAGCGATCGGCGACTAGTTCGCATTCGTTTCTGGCGATAACGAGTACCGCTGCGCTGAGTACGATCGAGACGCTTGATAGCTCTTGTACTACCGCGAAGCGGTTCAACAACAAAGCTCGGGGTCGCGCAGCGCACCCCGAGTTGTGATCGTCACCTCGTATACGCACCCCAAGGGGGTGCCACCATCCGCGTTTGCCATTCCTTTTTCAAGCCGGCGAGACCAGTTAACAAAACGAGAGGCAAAAGCGCCGATAGGAGAGTGCGCATTGAGTACCATCCTGGTAGGAGAGAGGGGCGATCCGAGTATCAATCAGAGTGCGGATTCAACTACCGAATTCGACCAGGATGTTTCCCCAGAATAGGGATTCACTCTAGCGATTAGGTGAAAACGAATGCAATCATTGCTTTATTCGGGTTGCATGTCGTGGGACGGTAAGCGATGAATCCGATGCGATCGCTATCGCATGTACGGCAACATCAGCCGTTCGCTCGTATCGTGACCAAACGGCTCGAGCAGCCGTCCGCGTGTGGCGGCTCGAGACACGCCATCGCTCCAACCTGAGAAGTCAGCTGCATCCCACGGGAAGAAGGAGTCGTAGGGAATGAAGCTATGCAACGGATCGAAACGCTGTTTCTCTTTTGACGCAAGAAT
Organism: Planctomycetota bacterium; assembly: GCA_039179795.1. Classification (GTDB taxonomy): domain Bacteria; phylum Planctomycetota; class Planctomycetia; order Pirellulales; family Pirellulaceae; genus Rubripirellula. Next base: position 310,710 of record JBCDEM010000006.1, read on the forward strand.
CGTGAGGAGCAGATCTTCTGAGTCATCGAGAAACCACGCGTCACTCTCAAGTACAAATGCGGACGCACCAAGCGTTCGCAGGGCCCGTGCGTTGCGAGCCTCGAGTTCAGAAAGCGAGCGGTTGACGGCTTCGTCCAGATAGTGGACGCGCGAATACACTCGATTTTCCGTTCCGGAATCACGAAAGGAATAGACATCCTCAAATGCCAATGGCAATTGGCTCATGGTCCAATCAAAGGGCGTCATGTGAACGTTTCCGCAGATGATTCCGCCAGAGGCGTGTTCCGTCGCTAGCACGAACAACAGTGCGAAAGAAACGCGAATAAGTTGCTTCATCGGATCTGCCCCTACCGTGAATCGAATGGAAACACCATGCAGTGTTCTGGCGAACCACCGGAATATAAGCGTGCGGCAGATTGTGAACGGGAACAAAAACTTGTCTGAAACGGTTCTTTGCGGCCCGGGACAACGACCTCCCTTTAAAAGGAGTCTTAGGCGGTATCTACTCCATTGAGTTGGTCTTCGCCTTGACTATCTTTCTTACGGCGTAACCCCCCCCGCACTTGAGAGAGCGCACTTGAGGCGCACCTGCGAATAGCTTTTTGTCCAAGGCACTTCGCGGTGCGAGATTGACGTCGCCGAAACTAAACGGAAGCGAATCAGTTCTGTTCGTCTTTGGGTGTTTTATCTGCCGGGCCCCGCAACGGTTTGTCATCCCTTTGCTTGGTTGCTGGTTCACTGGTGGCTACGGTTGCTCGATCGCTTGTTGGGGGGCGATCTACAGAGAATCGCACTTTGCAAAAGTCCTCCGAGAAGAGGTGGTTGACCATTTCAATCAACTGCAAATAAACAACCTGTTCGTTGACACGAAATTGAACAAACTCACCTTCTTTTAATGATGCACGCGGCATGACTTCATGGCCGTTCTGATTCAACAATTCAACGAATACCTGGCCACCGGTAATGTCTCCCACTTGAACGATAAGCGTTCCCGATGATCCAGGAACCGCGCGACTCTCACGTTGCATCAGCGGTACGGTGACAGATCCCTTTACAAGTTCGAGCGAGATGTTTTTCTCAGCCTCTGAACGCCGTGGTCGCGGACTCACGGGACTATCCACTCGCTCCCACCGCTCTCCTCCTTTGCGCCACAGCTCTCCCGTCGCAGTATCAAGGAAGTACAAGCCTTCCATTGATAACACGACTTGGTAGCGACCCACAGCTGAACGTTTTTGTATCTCGTCCGCGTTCACGATCGATGGCAACAAACAGAAACCGGTCAGCAGGCAAATCAGCAATTTCATAGCCGTGATGCTCCTTTGAAATGAGACGTCGTTCGTTCCGTCATTATGGAGCATTCTCGTGTTCCACGGTCAAAAACTCAGCAGAACGAAGCAAAGGCATCTCTCGCTGGGCAACGTCTTGATTGTTGCGAACGCATCAAGTGCCCAGTTTTTGACTTAACAGCTTTTTAATCGCTTTTTGTCTCTGTTCGGCGTTTGGTCTCGCGAAGCTTGTCTGGTAAATCAACTTTCCATTTGAGTCAATCAACATCATCGTGGGGACACCTAAGATCCCGAACTGCTCTTCAAACGCTTTCTTTTCATCCCAAAGATGCGTCCAGTCCATTTCCGATTGCTCAAGCACCTTCTTGACTGGTGCGATCTCACGGTCGATCGAGACGGAGACAATCGCAAAGTCCTTATCCTTGTATTTGGCGTACGTGTCGGTCAGAAATTCTCTTTCCTCTCGACAGGGTCCGCACCACGTCGCCCAAAAATCGATCAGGACATACTTCCCGCGTAGCTCGCGCGAATCAAACGGCTTTCCCAGTACCGTGTTGCCGGTGAAACGTACCGTCTTTCCAAGAAGTTCGATTCGCCGACCGCAACCCTGCATGACGCGTCCAATCCGTTGAATCTCTTTGTCTGGACTCTTGATCGCACGCTCAGCCATTTGGCGATACACCCTACTCGCCAGCTTGTCGTTGCCGCGACTCTCCAAGTCAATTCCGAATCCGAAAGCGGTATTCAAAATGGATTGATCGAGCGTCGTTTGTTCCGGTAACGGCAAGAGTGTTTCAACAGCAATTTGTATCTCTGCATCGCTTAATTGTGCTGCAATTGCCGACTGAGCATTCAGCAAGTACTTGGTCGCCTCTTGGTTGACTCGCTGAGTCGGATCCGGCACGAGCTTGATGATTCGTTTAGCGGCGTCGATGACGGAGGGATTCTGCAGTTCTCGATATTCCTCAATCGATTCAGGTTGAATCTCACGCAATCGTACGATGAACTTCATCAGCTGGGCAGCATCCGCATCAGCTGGTAATTCATACAGTTCCGACCGAAGCGTCTCTTGATCTTGCGAGCCGAGGTCTTCGGTCTGCTCCTGCGCGTGGATCAAACTCAAGGAGATGACGCAAATAGTTATCGAGTAAATGATGCGATGCATGGGTGATGTAAACCGTTTGGAGTATGACTTCGCACAACTGCTCACGCGTCTTTGGCGATATCGAGGAGCGTTTCAACCGTCGATTCGCGAACTACTTTTTTGTGCTGCGTTCAATCGATCACGGATTTGCTCGATGTCGGCATCGGGCAATCGACCGATGAGATCACGTTCGTACTCACCGTTACGGTTAATGAAAACGTACGTTGGGTACCCTTTGACCAGAAAAAACTTCGCGAGCGCAATCGACCGTTCTTGATCGAGAAAAATGTGCGTTCCGGGTATCGACAACTCAGCCACTTTCCTCGACCACGTTTCTTCCTCGCTCTCGACGCATAGATAGACGATTTCAACGGAAAGCTCTTTTAGTTTCGCTTTCACCTCGTCGCTCGTTTTCAGATCCTTGATGCAAGGCGCGCACCAGGGTCCCCAAATATCGAGCACGAGCGCACTCCCAGGAAACGAAGCGCGAATACTTGCAACCAACTCTTCAGGACTTTCGTGATCGGAAACAAACAGTTGACTGCCATCACTTGTGCGGCCGAGACTTCTGCCGAGATCCGCTTTTTTTTCTTCAGGAAGCGTCTTCGAGAGTTTTAGCGTAACCGTCTCTCGCAGCGATCGATCGGCCTCAATTTGTGCGACCCAATAAGCCCGACACCAACGCGAACGCAACGTGGGAAGAAGTTTCGTCAAGTAATTATCCCTCGCCCAAACGTCGTCGGGTGTGCTGGTGAGTTTGACGAGATCCCCCTTTCGGCCTTCGATCGAATTCAGTTTGGCGAATCTCAGTTGCTCTCGTCGCTTCTTTTGTTCAGATCCTTCCATTCGCAAGAATTTCTTACCATTAATGATGATCTTTGCGTCATACGGTTCATTGCGAAGCATCTGCCGACGGGCCAGCAAGTACGCATCAAACTCGCTCGGGTCTTCCAGCGAGGGCGTAATCGACTCTTCCAAGACCGTAAGATTCTCAGACTCACTCAGGCTTGTGATCAACATGCCCAGATGACGGTAGTAACCGAGACTGTCGTTGCTTACGAGCGCTGGCTCGTGTAGAAGGACCTCCTTCATCAGCTCAGAACTCATTGGTTTCCTAGCCAATGCATGGCACAAAATAATTTCGGAATAGTGCAGACTCCGAACGTCATTGCTCAGAACTGCCTGGAAAGTTGACGGATTCGAGCGGGCAAAATCCTGGTTGATTTCGTCAAGCTGCGACTGGAGTTTCTTTAAACTCGAGATACGTTCATCAATTGAAGCGCTGTGATTAAACAGAGCCTGAGCTTGCTTTTTGCGATCGATCGCCAGTCGCTCCGTTCTGCGGTGAGCGGTCCGTCGATTGAATTGTTCCGTTAGCGCACCGTCGGCGCCGGCAAATTCAATTCCCGTTCCCCAAAACTGCACGGGTTCGTTCTTAAGTTGCGCGACATTAACGTCAACTCTCAAGCCTTCATTGAGGACCAGTTGACCATAGTAAAGCTCCCCCACGGCCAACCAAATTTGCTGGTAAGGGAGCGGATGTTGAATCGTGATTCGCCACACTCCTTTCCCGTCCGATTCCATCTCCAAGGGAACCTGTCCGTTAAGAGTCACCAGCGTGCAGCTGACAGGAATGGATTCGAAATCTTCCTGTGTCGCATCGGACAGGCGAATGTTGAGCTCGGGTCCTGATCGCCGCTCGAAATAGGCAGTATCAAGCTCTTCAGACTCCAGGCCTAAGAGCGATTCGGTTGCCGAGTCCTCGAACGTCCGAACGCCGAAGTGCTCGTCACCGATCGCTTGGAAGGCGTATAGAGAAAGGGACAATTGGAGCGCTAGGGCAGTCGTCTTTCGCATGGGTCTCGTTGTGTTAGCATCGTATAAGTGACGTGAATCGAAAACGATTTGCGTCTCAGCATTAACGTTGCCGCGACAGACAAGACATCACCATAAAACCTCGGAATTATTCACAAAGAGTCCATGCGGTGATTTCTCGGACTTGCGGATTCAGCCAAATAGAAAAAGCACGGCGCCCAAACGCCGTGCTTGATGGATTTCAATCGTTCTGCGTACTGCCTACTTTGAACCGTACTTAAACGATTTCGAAGACATCTTCTTTCCATTGACGTCGACACTGATCATCGTTTTATCTCGCATGATGTGCTCAACAACATGATCATCTTCACGTTCAAACAAGGTTCCCTTTGACTGTCCATCTTTGACAGATACCCCGTAGTCTTCTTTCTCACCATCCGATTCGATGAACGTGAGAACGAGCTTCTTTGCATCAACTTTGGCGGGACGCTTTCGCTGGTTGAGAATGTAGACGCGAACGAAGTCACCTTTGATGGAGAGTTCCGCGTACATGCCTGAATCGCCGAGTGCGAATAGATCACCGCCATTCGGACCATGCCCATAGGCGAAGGTCTCGGAGGAGTGTTTTTTACCATTGGCGGAAAGGGTGATCGACATCTTGTCGCGAACCACATGGTTCACAACGTGGCCACCCTTGCGTTGGAAAACACTCCCCTTGGAATCAGACTCGATCGCTTCGATCGCGTAATCTTCTTTTTCACCATCCGGTTCAGTGAAGGTAAACGTTAGTGTCTTCGCGTCGATGGAGACAGGCTTTTGGTTTTTGTCGAGCACTTTCGCCGTCACGAGCTCGCCACCTTCAACGATGAGCTCAACGTGGAATCCGTCGCTGCCGACTTTGACGAGTTTCCCCCCATTCGGACCGCTGGCATGGTCGGCAAGAGCCGAGTTGATCGCGAAAAGGCACACCAATGAAAAGGCTGAGAATCGGAGTGTATTCATTTGCAAAATCCTTGCAGAAAGTGTGAGTTGGGTTACTTGGTGGAGCATAACAAGGATGGATTCGAGTCGATAGCAAGCAGCACGAAATGGGGAGCGAGCTCTTGATCAAACTCACCGAAACTCTCGCGGTTGATCTGGGTTCCACAGAGAGTTTTCGAGTCGGTCAGCTCAATCAGCGAGAAATCCGTGTCGTCGAAACTAAAGTATTTTGTGCCAAGCTTGGGCTTGGTTGATGCATTGACTTTATTCTTCGTCGCTTGCGTAGGTGCGATCGTCGCCGGATGCTACGGTGCGATACACGACCAAATCACTTTCACGATTTCCCCGGAATACTTCACAAAACTAAAGTTTCAGCAGTTTGCTTATGCTGATTTCGGTTTCGGCGATCGCGTATTCGTCGCAACGATCGGCTTCCTCGCAACGTGGTGGGTCGGTCTGATCATCGCCTGGTTTCTTGCCCGCCGGTATCTCGTCTCCGATTCACTGAAACTCGACTTAAGCAAAACCGGACGGGCGTTTTTTTGTGTGTTCGCAACGTGCGCGGCATCGGGCCTGGTCGCGTATGCATATGATGTTGTTCGCGGACCTGATGTGGATATGACTGGTTGGAACGAAGCAGAGTACGTCTACGGCATCGTTGATCTCCGGTCCTTCGCAACGGTCGCGTCCATTCATAGCGCGAGCTATCTCGGTGGCCCAATCGGGACAATCATCGCGCTAGTATGCATCCATCCAGCCAAGTGAGCAAAGAAAGATGCGAACACGAGGTATCGATGGAAACGGAATTCGAGTGACGAGTGAGGCAGCCACTTGAGGAATCCAAGCCCTCACTCAGTCTGCACGGTTGCCTTCTGTTCCAGTCATCGCTCTGATCATCTCCGGCATTTGTTCGGAGATCTCGATCAAGCTTTTCGCTTCAAGCTCTCGGGCGAACGCGTCGCTTAGCTGCATGGATTGCAGCATTTCAGTTTTTGCCGTTTCAAATACTGCTTTCGTCCCTGCGGTGACGGTCCAGCTGGATTTGATAAAGGCGAAGTAGCGCCCCACGAGATGAAGGTTCTCGAGCTGCTGTCGCAGCACTGCCTCGTGAGATTCGCTGGATGCTGGATTGATTTGTTCAGAAATTAAAGCGAGGCGTTTCGAGTCCTTGGCGAATCGCATGATATCTCGTCGCAATGTCATGTTGATTCCATTCTCGTTCTCACGTCCCCAAACATCAAAACGCCGTCCTGCTGGATCTGGACGAATCCTCTGCCGCATCAGTGCTCCGGTCACATCGGCTGCAAGATTCACGACGTCGGTTGCCTGCTGCTGATTCAGTAGATCCGTGTTGAAACGGACAACGGATCGCAGTAATTCTCGAGCAGCACTTGGATCGTTCTCAACGCCCGAATACCCACTGGCACCGGACTCTGCAAACTCACGCAGTTGAACAAGTAGCTGCGTGACTGAATGCGGAGAGACGCGACGCTTGGATCGCGATAGCGCAACGTCGACAAACCAATCGATAGACGGTCCATCAGCGACCGCATTTTCATACTCGCGTAAGACATGCAAAATCCTCTGACTGCCCGGTAGATCTGGTTGCTCGGTTGCTTGAACCAGCGCGTCGGAGAGAGTGCTCATCAGGTGACGAGCGGTTTCCGCTTGATCTTCACGACTATTCGTCGCCGCATAATCGCTGACAGTGTCTTTGAGAGTGATACCAATACGTTGAGCTTTCAAGCGATCAATGTCTGACGCCGAAATCAATGCTGCTTCATACGGACGCATGCCGGAGATCGCAGCGTCGTAAAACGCGTCATCGGCTGATAGTTGCCACGCTTCGGTATCACCGTTGACGGTGGAATCGACATGGTGAAACACTTCATGGTGGAAGGTCAGTTCGAGTTGCCCTTCGGTATAGAAGGCCGCGGCAACGGCGTCGCGACGGTTGTAAACGCCGAAATAACGATATCCACCCAACTGGGCATCGTATGGCCGGGAGTATCCCACCGACTTCTTCGATGCGCACGCTGAGAACACACCGATACACCGAAGCCCCATCTCTCCGAAAAATCCCGGCGGGTACTTTTTCACTTCTTTCAAACAGATCTCAGCGGCTTTCAGTTTTTTAGATTCCGGAAGCGGCTTGAGCACGTCGTGATAGCGTCCATCAGGGAGTTCCTCACGTGAAAAGACGAGTGTGCTACCGGAATACTCCTGGAACTCTGTTAACACCAAATCCAAAGATCTCTTTCCTGACGGCAGCGTCTCAGCTTCGACGTGATCGCAAAAGCAACATGCAACGAACCCGCACCACAGGATTGATACAAACACGACTCGATTCGACATAGAAACAACACTCGATCGATAAATGGATTGCACCGCAGAATGACAACTCGTTCGGTATTATCCAGTGCCCTGAGCGTGTAGGCAAACGATCCTGCTATAATGTTGGCACGAGTATTGATGAGTCAGCACATGCGGCATCCGCACGCACTTTGCTTCGATACCTCCTATTCCATTCTGCCTGATGCGAATGACCGATCGCTTTATCGCAGCTTTTGCGTTTCTCGTGATCCCCGTTCCGCTCCTTGCACAGGAGTCCTCTCCTGGAACACTGGACGAATTGCTACTTTTCTTTCCTACGAAATATCCTGAGGGAAATTGGACGCCTGCGAATCTCCGATTCGAGGATGTGTTTTTCGATTCGGAAGACGGCACGAAGCTCCACGGATGGTACTGTCCCTGCGAATCACCTCGAGCGCACGTGCTGATTGCACACGGAAATGCAGGGCACATCGCGTCGCGCGCTGATTGGCTCGTCTACCTGCAATCGAAAGCGAATGTTTCGGTCTTCATGTTCGACTATCGCGGCTACGGCAGAAGTCAGGGCAGGCCGAGTGTGAAGGGCGTTTTGCAAGACGCGAAAGCTGCTCGGTCGAAGCTCTGCGACTTAGCAAATATCAAAAACACGGAAGTGATCTTGATGGGCGAGTCACTTGGCGGTGCTGTCGTCACGCACCTTGCCGTCGATTCGCCACCGGCTGGACTGATTCTTCAGAGCACCTTCAGTTCACTTCGCGACGTTGCCGACATTCACTATCCGAAGTTGTCCTGGTTGGTCCCGAAATCTAAGTTGAATTCGAGGAAAATCATTGCTGATTACAAAGGTCCGCTGCTGCAAAGCCACGGTAATGCGGACACCTTGATTCCGATCACCATGGCTCAAGATTTGTATCACGCCGCAAACGACCCAAAGTCATTCGTCACAATCAATGGGCGTGGCCATAACAATTGGCTCACTGATTCGTACCTACGCCAACTCGATGACTTTATCCAGGGTCTCCAAAAGAAGAGCCAAAATGAGCCATAAAGAAAGTGTCGGTCGCTAAGGCGCTAGGATACCTGTTGCCTTCCGACACTTTGCGTTTTCTCGTGCAAATAAAATGAGATTCGGGGGCCTAATAAGGAAAGTATCGAGGACGGTGCGCGAATCAACACTTAATCGCCTCGCTTGGTTATCCGTGAGCGTTGGAGTCGCCGTTATTCTCGGTGGCTGTATCTGCGCCGTGGCATTGCGTAACCCGGGTGGCCCATTGGTATCGCGGAATATGACCGCTTACGCAGCGACCGTTGCGTTTTGGTCGTGCGTGGTTGGCGCTTCATTCGCCATTCTCATACCCTCCATCTTGTTGCTCGCTTGTAAGAGAGCAAAAGATGATTCCTGTTGAGACGCGCTTTCGGCGCAAGCCAAAGAGACTTGACGATGCGAACGATCTTCGCGCTGAATCGAGTCAATGAATGAAATTCAATTTTTGAATCCGCCTGTTCGGCCCGATTGCGATCGAGATTCCGTTTGCGTTTGATCCGCATCATCGATGACAGGACAGCAGGTAATGCTCACCGTCAAGGCAGTATTTTCGCTGGTTCTGCAGGTAGCGTTTTTTCCCTGCATCGATAATTCTGCATCCGCCACAAATGGTGACCAGCGTCACGAATAAACAGGTGCAACCGAAACGCCGGACTCGGACCACGTTTTGGATCTCCTGGTCATGATGGGAATTCACCGTTTGCGGACCCGGATACTCGGACTGAAATTGCCGGAGTCATTCCGATTATCAATTGGGAGCTAGCGCAGCAATGCCGATCCGAAGCACCAAAAAACCGGAAAAGGCCCAGAATTGAACGGACCTTGTCTGCTGCCACCAAGTTGTATCGCCGCTGATACCGTTCGATTAACCTAATGGATCCTGAAAACTTCCTTCCCCACTCCGAGACGATTCATGAATCACAAATTGCTTTTACTTGCCCTGCTCTCATGCCTGATAACGGTTCCCGCTGCGGCTCAAGATGACACCAAGAAGCGACAGGGCAAGCGAGGAGACGGTCGTGGGTTGGCCGCGCAGTTCCTTAAGCAACTTGAGCCTGCAAAGCTGACCGATGAACAGACTGCGAAGGTGAAAGAGATGGGGGCTGAGGCTTATAAGAAGATGGCGTCGTATCGTGAGCTCGCGGAGATAACACCCGAGTTAATGAAAAAGCGTGCTGCCGCCGTTAAAGCGATGAAGGACTCAGACAAGAAAGGCAAGGAACGCGTTGCCCTCATCAACAAGGAAGCTGGACTCAACGAGGCACAAGCGACGGCTTATCAAAATATCAACAAGGCTCGAATGGACTTTCAGCGCAAAGCACTCGCCCTATTGAGCGACGAACAGAAAGCCGCTCTCCCGGAAAAGCTAAAGAAAAACCTTCAGCGAGGACAGAAAGGCAAAGACGCCAAGAAAGAGCCTGCTAAGGTGTAATCGGCCGCGTACAACGGTAACCCGAAGCGTCGGCAGGGAATCACATCGATCCACTCGCTGACGCCTCGGGTGACGATTCCGCGTTACACACTCGTAACGCTGGTCAACGAGAACTTAAAAGCGAGACGATCCTCGCTTATTTTGGATTCCAACGAGAGGTCGTGCTCATTGACGAATCCGTATCAGCCAACAAGTAAAACACCATCGCCGTCCACCTCACGAATACGCAGATCAAACGGCGTGCGCATAAGCTTGTGGGTCGGGGGTATTTGTTTGTTGTTGGTTGGTACGCTCATCAATGCTGCTACGATCCAACCTGAATCATTAGCATCAACGATCTGTTGGATCGGATACGCTAAGATGTTCTTCGGCGGATGGATGATCGTTCGTGCCATTTCAGGCTAAACGTCGCGTTGGCTGATGTTGTCAGTTCCTAATGGATTCAATGCTGGATGGTGAATCGACGAATATCGACATTCGGTGAATCGACCGGATACACCATCAAGCTTCTTTCGCTCTTGCTGCGAAAATCATGCGGCTTCCATTCTTCCGCGGAGCCTTGATTTTCGCGTTTCTCGGATAGCTTCCTCGGGGGGAGCGATTACACTCGGCGGAGAGTGTTAGTTTTAGGGGCCTTACAGCGAGAACGGCGATGAATGACGTGCTGAGAAAACTGATCGTAACTCTTTTACTTTTAACTGCCTGCTTGCGAATCGACAAAGCGCACGCGGTCGAGTCTGCAGAATTGCAAGCGGAAGTATTTGCCGAACAATGCGACATTGCTGAAACTAGCTCGGATACAGCACGGAGAAAACGAGCGATTGCAATTATCCAAGGCATTGCTACGGGCAACTTCTCAAATCATGTTCCTTCCGGGCAAACGGGAAAGTTGGCAACGAACGCAGCCGAGCTCTATTTGAAATTGAGCTCGGACAACAGGGTTGGTGAGGATGCGATAGCTGCCCTTGGAGTTGTCCTGGCGACAAAACCGAGCGACGTTGCGAATTCCAAAAAGTTTCTAGATCACCTGACGGATCTCACGGATTCCCAGAGCCTACGCAAGCAAGTTGCTTCAGCGATTGCTCTGAAGAACCTGTTGGATGGCCATGACATTACAAAGCCTACAACGGCGTTCAAGCAGTATGTGAAATCGACACAAGACACCATTTTGAATGCCAATACGAATGCCGGTGTTCGAACCGCGTTGCTGGCGACGCTGATTGCAAAAGGGGATACCATCGCCACTTCCGAGGCGGAAACAAGTCCCGCCGTTCTTGCTGCAGCCAAGAAGAAAGCAGAAGCGGCAAAGACGACGGCGGAAGCTGCGGCCAAGAAAGCAGCTGCGGCGTTGATTGACGCAACCGCTCAAACAACGGTGGCTCAAGACTTGGTTGATAACGGTGGCCTAACCGGCGACGCTCTACAAGCAGCCAAGGTCAACCTGGAGAAGCGTAAGCTCTTGCAGGCACAAGCAAAAACAGCAGATACGACTGCGAAAGCGAAAGTAACCACGACCACTGCAGAGGTAACGCGACTGGGCAAACTTAAGGCACCGAATAAAGATGCTCTGCCCATCGTTGCCGAATCGTTGGGCCAAATTGCCAACACCGATGATCTTCCGGCATCGATTGCGATCCCCGTTGCCACGGCGCTCGCGAAGTACTTGAAAGCGCTGCAGACACCTGTGTCAGACATCGCGGCAAAGAGCAGCTGAATGATGTCCATCAAAAAAGGCGTGGGGATTTAATTCCCACGCCTTTTTTCAGGTTCGTCAATTGCTTGAGCAGATCTGACCGTTGGCCAGAGTGTACCGCTCTACTTCGATGGAATTTTGTCGCGCAAGTTACGCCAGTGTTCACCAATCTCCGTTTTGACTCGATTGAGAATCGGCCCGCTCTCTAGCTTGGACTTTATCCGGTGCGGTTCAGCGTAGTTGACGTTCACGTCAATTTGAGCTTGAGCAGGTTGGGCTGGCACCAGCACAGGCAGTACGCTTGCGTCGGACTCGATCAGTCCCTCAAGAACGGGAGCTTGTAATGGCACCGCTTCGATCAGTCCCTGAATTGGGATTTGAGTTTGAACTTGAGTTGGGATCTGGATTCCCTGCTGCAGCAGCGAAGCAAGCTGTGGGTCGACGCGTGGTTGCACGGCCTGCATTTGATTTCGCATCGGCATGTTTTGCTGGGCCGATGTGAAGGTCCTCGGTGCTTGGTTCGTGCAGCCGCAGTCACTGTTCGACGGATTCGCGGAAGCAGTCGGACTCGCAACGCCGGGAGTGTTTGTCACGCTTGAAGGGCGATTGCTTTGAACACTGGCAGGAGTCGTGCTGACCGATGGCATCGTCGCACTCGCATTTGAGACGTTGCGTGATTCCGCGTTCGATGGTGCTCGTGTTACGGTCAGTGTATCGGCCGGCTTGATGACGGGCACGTGCAAGTGATTGGTCACACCGTACGGTGTGGCCACATAGATGGACACGTATTCATTTACCGTACCATTCTCACAGAGCGTGACCGTTTCCACGCAGTGAGGAATGGTAACCCGCATGATGTCGCGACTGATCAATTGAGTCTGTGGAATACAGATACCTCCAGCGATTACCTTCGTATCGTGAACACTGAAATTGTCACCGACGAGGAACAGGGTTGTTCCCGGTCCTTCACACGCCGGAATCGGCGACTCTGGAATCTGATCCGTGTTTGCGAGTCGCTGCTCAATCGTTGCAACACGAGCTTGCAACGCCGTGCACTCCGTTGATGTGCTGCAGCCACCGGTCGCAAGGTTACAGCCCTGGTAACAGCCGCAAGCGTTGTAATCCTGGTTGATCCCGGGCGCTCCGTACCAACCAATCAACTCGGGTGTGAGGTCCGTCACTCCGGTATTAAACATCTCGAATCCACCGAGCGTATTCTCGTACGGAATCAGTGCTCGTTGCGACTGCAAGGGAAGTTCGCGATCCAGTTGGTCGATTCGCTTAAACAGACGTTCGACTTCGCCTTGTCGATACAGGTGCTGGCATTCCGAGCATTGAGCTTTGGAGCTTCTCATCGCGGTGACGGCACGGCTCAATCGAACACTGTCCTTCATGGTTAAGGCAGAGTTCTTTGGATTCGTTAGCTTGAACCAATTGGTTCGGATGTCGAAATCGGCGTAAGGCACGAATGAGGGCATCAGCACAATTGCCACGCACTCGCGTTGCCCTGATTCGATTCTTCGGTGCTTGAGGTCGTAGTCACGATTGGCGCCCATGATCGTTTCGCGGAGCGTACCCAACGTACCAGGGACGTCTAACGCCTGGACTCGCGGATAGAAACGCCATCCGAACGTATCGGCTCCGTGCCCAAAACCAACCACGGTGCGATTAAGGCTCACCGTTTCAATCTGCGTTTGAAGTTCACGCGAGTACTGAGTCAGCGAGTTGATTCCAATCTGACCGCTCGTGAAACCAAGTGCGAGAGCGAATTGCAGTTCACGCTGTCGCTGCGACACGTCAGCAACATTCTGGTCTTGAGTCACCGGATCAATGGCAAACACATGAATCGGCCATCTCGCTTTCACGTAACGTTGGAACATTTGCGTGGCGAGCTGAAACTCACTTTGCCAAAACTCAAGGCCGATGCCTGTTGATTGAACCGTGTCTGGTAAAAAGAACATGAAGTCGCGATCGGTCTGCAGTTCGTAGACTTCCTTCGCATTGGCAAGCTTGCGAATGTCCTGATTTAAACGCTCGTTCAGCAAAGCTGACTCAACAACGATGGCCCAAGCTAGGGCCTCAACGCCATTTTTTGCAGCTTCACTGGTTGATGAATTACCCTGGATAACTGCAAATAAATCGTTGTCAATTTTCTCGACGCATGGGACTCCGAGCTGATGCGTAGAAGGCACTCCTGCTTGATCGTGGTGAGAATCATGCAAACGCTTGAAAAAGTATTGACGATACTCGGATACGCTTGGAATCTGACCATCGGAGGCATCATCAAAGTGACTTCCGCGGATCTGTTCTGCGAGCTGGGAAGACGGTGCCGCGAGCCTTGCAAAAAGCTGCGCGTGTCTCGGTGAGCTTAGCAACTCGTATGCCGCTTCGGCTTCCGCACGGAGGAAACGTCTGGCATCCAGCAAATCCACTCGCGATTCACTACATACATCGGATCGTTTCCCTCCGTTCCAGCGAATGTATTTCCCGCTGTACGTGATATCAAGAAACTTTGCCAACGCAGACAGATTGCGCAACCCAATAACTGGTTCAATCGCCGAAGGATTGAATGGGTTCAGGGCTCGACGTGCCCTCCCTGACGGGGCAACAGCTACGCTTGCTGCCTTAGCCCTATATTCTTGCTGAACACTTTGCAGAGCGCTGTTAGCAACTTGGAACGTTGGTTCCGCGAGCTCTCCAGACGAGAGGATCCATATGCACTCAGCAATGAGATCAACATTCCGTTTCTCGATTGCTTCTCGGAGTTGCTGAAAAAGAATCGTGACGTTGGGTTTACCATTAACTTTGGATTCAAACGATTTGCGTACGTTTTCACCCGCAAATGTAAGAATCTCCTCACTGGTGATCCGGTAAGCTTGAAAATCCTGAGGTGTAATACTCATTGTCGCTTTTTCTGCCGCTACGCCAACCATTTCCGTTGAAGAATCGAGTGGCATAGGGGAATTAAGTTGTTCGCCTTGGAGCCTCCGAGTAATCGAATCTAATGCGGAGTCGACTGCTTTCACTGCGACTTGAATTCCTAGAAGTTCAAGGATCGGCTCTTTTGCTGTCTCGATGAATTCTGCACGGCCTTCGTGACTTCCCTCAAGATCATAGAACTTTGTGACTAACTCTTGGATCGCAGCCTTTGTTCTTTCCGCATCCAGACGAGATGCCTCAATCTCGGATAGGATTTTTTCTACCTCGACGATTCGTTCTGTGCACCGAACCAACGGCAGGCCCATAAAATCGACGACGTCGTTGATAGCTAGGTTGCGGAAGGTGGTTGGCATGAGGTCGTCACTGAGGACGGGCTCTGCGGTGATCGTGACTTCTGCTCCGAATCCTTGGCGAGTCGCTTTGCCCGGTAAAATCGAAACGGGAATACGCACAAGGTTGAGGCTGTATCCGGGCGAGTCGCTCGTGTCATCGCCTTCGTTGACTCGGCGGATCGTATGTAAGTGCTTAAGGTATCGTGCCTGCTGATCGAGCATCACGGTTGGCTCGAGACTGATGGCCGATTCATCCGTGACTCGGAACCGATCAAAATCGGGTCCGCTCAGCTCTTTTGGATCTGCAAAATCTGGCAACTCAGGAAGCCCGCCACCACTCACCGCATTCGAGAGTGCAATGGCTTGTGCGGCGAATGAGCTATCGCCCTGAGAGATCGATGCGTTGATTGTGGATTGGAACTGATTGAGTTGGCGGAACATGATCCGCTCGTATTCATCACGATGTTTTGTCAGACGGGCTTCACCTCAAACATCCGGTTGCTTCGCAACGACCGAGCCATACTCGTCAATGTAATGCTCTAACCAATCGATGTTCTCGGCGAGACACTCGATGGCACAGTCCTGTCCAGAGCATGGTTCGGTGCCCTTGTATTTGCTCTCTTCAACAAGACGCTTGAGTTTCGCAAACGGATTCCCAGCCATCAGCGTTGGTGGCGTTACCGTTTGAACCACGAAGAAAAACGTGAGCGCGATACTGACCGATTTGTGGAATGATCTCATCGTTTCATCCTTGAAACGCGAATGTGCGACATACCCCTATTTCAGAGCCCATGCAATCCTTGCAAGGACTCCATTGCCAGACGAACGTCCAAGCAATCACGAAAACCGAATCGACCGGTCACCATCGAATTCAACGGTCATAACACTCGTTTTGCCGCTAGAGGTGGGTTCGAGTGTGTGCGTTATCAACTGTAGGGGTTACACCGCCTTGGCTCAGATCGTCGCGATCGGTGCGGGTTCAGGCGTTGCAACGAAGACTTCTCAAGCCAATCTGGGCGGCCAGGTGGACTCCCTTCAGCCAAATCATGAGCTGTCTCTTTCAGTTCACCGGACTCTTCAAAACACTGGGGCGCTGAACGCACCCATGGAGCGACGTCCATGGATCCTTACGCCCCCTAAGCATGGCATTTTTGCGCGGATGTAAATCTCGACAGGGTGCCGTGCCGAGTCAGTCTCGCAACGGATGATCAATCACCTAAAATCGAACCCTGTTGAGATGGTTGTTGTTCGGGCCCGTTCATAGCGAAGTGCCTATTATTTTGCCGATTTGAAACAGCTCGTTTTTCGAACGTGGAGGTCATTGAGTTGATTAACGTTTTACGAAACGCAGGGTTCTTGCTTCTCGCGGTCGCTTTGTCGTTCGGGAATAGCGATAAGAGTTTCGGTGTTGTTGTCACCGTTGATGCCTCCGCATTTCCGTCCTTGTTGCAGCGCCAAGTTGAGTTAAAGACGCTTCGCTGGGAACTTTCACGACAACGATTTGAGAGCGTTGATACGGAGTGGAAGTTCTCCCCAGAAGGATTGCTGACGACCGAGCTTGAGCCCGGTGGTTACCAGTTGGAGCTGAAACTCGAAGGCTCGAATCGTCCCGTCTTTTGTCGTTCGCCACGAATCGCGATCAAGTCCGTCCCGGTTGATTGGACGATTGAACCGCAAGTGCTTCGGGTTCGCTTCGTGCATCGCGACGAACCGCTCGGTATTCGTCACCTTTCGGTTCGATCATTTGATACGACAGGGGAAATCCTCGTCCATGAAGGTTCGGAAAGACCTTTTGCCGAATTGATCACAACGGCCGACACTCGACTCGACGTCACCGTCATCGGTGAAGATGCCGATACGTTAGCCCTCGGGCATGCTTCGATTGAGCCCAAGAACGCGAAAGCTGGAGCTTCCGACGAGTTACTTGCGACGATAACAGCGGCCGGTCGCCATTGGTATGAGCGTCCCGTGCTGCTATCGCCCGATAACCCTCCGATCAAATTGGCTTGGCTGACGCTCGTGCATCCGCGCGGAGAATTGGTCGTGCCCTATCGCGAAGGCGTAGAAGTTGTCACGAACCGTCCGTTGTTTCATCTCGGCTATCGACTTGAATCAGAGGCTGGGCAAATGCTCGTCTCGCGTCGTTGCTTCGTAGCGGTTGGCAAGATCAAGCGGTTTGTCTTGGGCGGCAAGTTGCATCCGTCAGGTTTCGCCAAAGTTTTGACGCGACTGCCCAGTACCAAGGAGTTGCGAAATGCCGGTCTGCTGACGGACTCGGAAGGCATTGAGATCAATCTTCAGGAATCCAAGATTGACTGGAAGGAGTCCTTCACGCTTCGTCGAACGCAACCGTTACCGAAAAACCCGCTCGATGAGGTGGAGCTTGGCTTGTTGGGCGATCCGCTGGACACCGTTCGAATGAAAGTCGCCTGGAACTGGTCCGAGCCGAACGAGCGAGAAATAAAACCTTCCCCGTTCGTTGAGTTTCGATCACAGAATTTCAAACTGAGTGCACCGGCTGCTTGGCGTGATCGCGCAGAAGTTTACTTGACGTCCTTGGAGCATTGTCGCTCCGTCTTGAAACGAACGACCGGCCGTGCTGGACCGAAGAAAACGAACATTCGCTGGCGGCTTAATACTCACAACGCGAAAGCGCAAGTCGGAGGGAACAATCCCTGGATGAGCATGCCGCTCACTGGGCTCTACGAAGCCGTCGACCCGTATGGGCATCCCTGGTTTATGGTCCATGAAATGCTACATACGTTTGGCTTTCATCATGGAAAGGTCATGAGCCAACACCAAGGTCTCGGGAACGCTGAGATGAGCCTGACACGGTGGGACATCCCGTGGAAGCTCTACAATGCAAAAGACGTCTCGGTACGATCCATTCCAAGTACGCTTGCCGGTCAGTTAGACGACTCGAATCATGATCCGTCATCCAAAGTCGAATTCTCAGTCCCACAAATCGTCATCGTGTCAGCGAGATTCGGTTCGAACGGCAAGTGGGTCGATGCGACAGAGAGCTTGCGACGCATTCTCAATAACAACCCGACGGAATTTGTGAATTCGGCAAACGGATTGGGCGTGCGCGATCCCCGTCCAGGACGTGGCAAGAAAACGGAAATCAAGTACATGCTCGATGGAGTCTCAAAAAGCGCTACGATGAATTCCAATCAGTATCAAAAGCGAAACCTTCTCGACGTGCTTCTTCCGTAATGGACGAGGCGTGCGTGCTTCTTGTGAAAGCGACGATCGTCATGCGGAGCATGACCTACCTATCGTCATGCGGAGCATGACCTACCTGTCGTCATGCGGAACATGACCTACCTGTCGTCATGCAGAGCATGACCTACCTATCGCCATGCGGGCCGGATTGTCGTGATCGGATCGCGCTACGATCGGCGGAGCGATCGGCGACTATCGTTGAAGACTAATCTCGTGATCGATCGCGATCGATTCGAGGAAGTCTCGGTCGTGGCTTACCAGGACGATGGCTCCGGGCCAACTCGTCAGCGCATCTCGAAGCGCCGATAGGCCCACGAAATCCAGACCAACGGTTGGTTCATCGAGCATCAAGCACTCGATTACGGGAGATCGATGGTACAAACAAATTAGCGCGGCCCTAACTCGTTCACCCGGGCTAAGGCTTTTCAATGGTCGCTGTGCCAATCCAAACGGAAAACGGTGTCCCGCCAGGATTGCGGCTGCCTCTTCAAGCGAAAGATCGCCTGCCGATTGAAGGGTGGCGAGCAATCCATGATCTGATCGCCAATTCGTCGCGCCTTGAGCGATCAGCCCGAAACGCGAAAAGTCGCCATGAATTCGACCACGATCAGCAACCCTTTGACCCGACAAGATCTTCATTAATGTCGTTTTGCCAACCCCGTTTCGCCCTGTGATCGCAATGCGATCCGAACGATCAATGCGGATCGAAACCGGTGAAAAGACTTCGCGGCCACCAAAAGTAGCAGTCACGCCATTTGCATCGATGATGGTGTCCGGCGTGTCTGTTGGTTGTTGCGGCGAGATGAGCGTAAGGTCGAGTCGAACGTTTAGAGCCCGACGCGTCGCTTTGGCCCACTCTCGCGTTGCGGAGATTTGATTCTTCCATAACTTCTTGCGTCTGCCTTGCTTCACTTGAGCATACGATCGCTTCTCATTGAGTTTTGCTTTCGATGGACAGCGGCCAAGTTCATTTAGCCGGCCTCGATTTCTCTTTCGATCATGCCGATTGTTCACTCGTTCATTCTTTTGTTCCTTTCGGATAAGCGCATTGAGGTTGCTGACGTATTGCCGCTGTTTTCGGCTGTCTTCAATTTCCAAGTTCTTCTCGACTTCGTGCAGATCACCCTTGAGATAGTGACACCCAGACTCGGCGATAATGAAGAAGTGATGGAAGTGGCGAAGCAACATGCGGTTGTGTGAAACGAGCAGCAGTCCGCTTGACCATGTCGAAAGCCAACTGCAAAGCCAGGCGACACCTTGTTCGTCCAAGTCACTCGTCGGTTCATCGAGAATTAACATCTCAGGACATGCTTTCCTTGCAATCAGGAGAAGCAATCTACGCTGCTCACCCGGGCTACACGCATCCTGAGCTAATATATCGGCGTCCAATCCAGCCTCCGCCAACTCATCGTGTGTCAGCAGATCGCGTGCAAGCTTGAGCGTCTCCGTGACCGATCCGAGGATTTGCGGAACGAAATGCGGAACCGTTCGCAAATCAACCTCGGGGCGCTCCGTTTTGCCCGCGAGTAGGTTCAAAAGCGTCGTCTTGCCAACGCCATTTCGGCCGATCATCGCTACCTGATCGTGAGTGAATTCGACGGTTAGATCTTGAAACAACGTTCGACCCTGGGGGGTCGAGATGCTCAGATTCGACGCCTTTACGAGTGTCTTGGAAGTGAGCCTCATGATTCCGCCCTCCTTTGAATGACTTGATCGATGACATGTGGCTCTCCCTCGAGGTGAAAAAGCAGTCCGTCCGGTTTGGTTTCCGTTTCCATGACCCGACAACCACGATGGACGAGCTCCATTGCCTCGGTTGCACGATAGGGGACGTACACTTTGGTTCTTTTCAAGTCAGACCGCGCCCTGCAAATCAGCAACTCCTTTAACTCGCATATGGCGTCCGTGTCTTGATCGCTTATAAGCCGATAACCATACCCAGAAGACACTGCATCGAATCGCTTTCTACTCGGGGTCGATTTGAGACGATCGGCTTTACTGAACACGTAGTATCGCGGAATCTGCTCGGCCCCCAGCTTCGCAAGCATCTTGTGCGTCGTTTCCAAGTGCATCTCCCACTCGGGATCCGATGAATCCGTCACGGGAACGATCAATGTCGCTTCTCGCAATTCAGCCAGAGTCGTCTCGAAGCTGGCGAGCAATCGGTTGGGAAGACGTCGAATGAATCCGACCGTATCGCTTAGCAGCACGTCTCCTCCGTGTCTCGTCAAGCAGCGGACGGTCGTGTCCAGCGTCACGAAAGGCATGTCTTGAGCCACCAGTTCCGTTGATGCCAACTGGTTCATCAGCGTGGTCTTGCCAGCGTTGGTGTAACCCACCAAAGCAATACGCTTGCACTGCCCCCGCCGTTTACGCTGTGATTCTCCTGCGACTTGCACGCGACGAAGCGTTTTCTTTAACTCCGCGAGTCGCTTGTCCAGTCTTCGAGCCAATAGCTCCGAGGCCGTTTCGCCGGGGCCGCGTCCCGCCATGATTCCGCCAGCTTGTTGATCCATCTCAATGCCAAGTCCACAGATCAGCGGTTTGAGATAACTCAGTTGCGCGATCTCGACTTGAATGCGAGCCGTTTGCGTTTTGGCATGACGCAGAAAGACATTTAGGATCACACCTTCACGATCACAGACCGGCATGCCAGCCAGATCTTCGAGATTCCGCATCTGCGACGGCTTCAGTTGGGCATCAACAACGAGCATGTTTGCGCCGAGGCTGGTCGCTCGCTCGGCCGCTGCTTTCGCTTTACCAGAACGCAACACCGTCGCTGGATCCATCAGCCGCTGCTTGACGGTTTCCGAGCCGACAACGACATCGCCTTGAGCTTCAACGAGACCCACGATTTCTGCTAGCTGTGCGTCGCGACTGTATTCGTGCAACCAATCGCCCGCGCAAACGACATAGCAATGATTTTCCGAAGAACGGTTTGCTTGACGACGATCAGCGCGACCTCGAAAGTGCTCAACGAGACTCTCAAGTTCGCCATCATCTGCAAGCGGAACTTCCGCGTGTTCCTCAATCGGTTTTGATTCGAATTTCATATCACTTCTCCCAGTACGTCTACGCAACGATCTCGCAGACGCCGTTTTGAGCGCATAAAGAGGCCTACCGACTCGAGCTAAGCCGGCAACAAGAATGCTGGGGGGATCTAGGATTTCTAGACGAAGTGAGAAGTGATCATTTCAGCGATCGCGAAAGTCAGAATGTGAAGGATTTAAAAAGACCATCCAACAGAATGGACTGCTCACCAGCCGAGACACTTCCCCGCGCGAAGAGTTCGCTCGAATTTCAAGTTTTTTCGGTCTCTTGTGATTTGACCACTTCATTGGTGGTCGCGTGGAATGGCCAAAGCGCCTGTCCGATGGTTGGCATTCTTGTCTGGCAAAGTACTCGACTCTACGGTGAACATCCTATTGACGTCTGTGTCAGCGATAGTCATCCACCCGAATCACGCGTCAGCTCAATCATGCGTTACGATTTCAGCGAAATTGCCAAGATTGCCAAATCCACTTTTACCTTGAGTCTCAAGGGTCCGCATGGTCTTGCGCACTGGCAGCGCGTTCAGGAGAACGGCTTGAAGCTTGCCAAGTACAACGGTGCGAATAAGGACATTGTCCGACTGTTTTCTTTCTTGCACGATTGCTGTCGAGAGGACGATCGTTCCGACCCAGAGCATGGACCGCGAGCTGCTGAATTGACAGAACGCCTAAGAAACGACGTCATCCACGCGGAAGACGATGAGTTTGCCAAGCTTGTCGAGGCAATCCGAGATCATACATCGGTCGTCAATTCGAACGATGTTGATATTGCAACCTGCTGGGATGCGGATCGCCTGGATATCGGTCGAGTCGGATTGAAACCGAACAAGCGTTTTCTCAATACGGACATCGCCAAGAAGGACTGGGTGCTCAACTGGGCCTACAAACGCAGCAAAAGTCACAGGTGAGATCAGCAAGCCCCTCGCTGAACCCTACCTCAATCACGGATCACGCCTGCGAAAGGCTACGATCTGCAGCGATCGGTAGCTCTGGAGAATTCCTTCACAAAAAAAACTCTCGCGTGTAAGAAACTTCGAGCTCGGAAGATTTACCATGGAACCCGTCGAATAGAGAACGTGCCATGAACGAAATTCCGCAGACTCGAGCCAGCTTGTTACTGAGGCTGGGAAACGAAAGCCAGGACGCCTGGCCCGAGTTTTTATCGATCTATGAGAGTGCTTTGTACGGTTTTTGCCGTGCGAGGGGGCTTCAAGATGCGGATGCCCGTGACGTGCTTCAAGACGTGCTAACGGCTGTTTTAAAGAAGCTGCCTGATTGGAATGCGAAGAGCAATCCGGGTAGTTCCCGCGGATGGCTGTTTTGCGTCGCGAGAAACATCGTGGTCGACGAAGTGAAACGGAAAGCCAAAAAAGTGACGGCTTCCGGTGACACTCAAGTTGGACGCATGTTGGCGGAAGTTCCCGAGCAGACAGATTCACAAGATCAGTCGTTCGAGATCGAGTACAAACGTTCGCTATTGGATTGGGCTTTTCATCGGGTGAGGAGCGAGGTTCGCGAAACCACCTGGTTGTCTTTTCGCATGACGGCCGTCGAAGGCCAGAAGGCGGAACAAGTGGCTGAAGCTTTAGGCATCTCCGTCGGCACGGTGTATACCGCCAAGTGTCGCGTTGTTGCCAGGATCCGGACCGTTATCGCAGAGATCGGCGAGGACCTTGAAGTCGAAGAGCAAGCACGAAGTATGAGCGAGTAAACGCAAAGCCGCGTTGCATTCGCATACCTATCATCGTCTTTGTTCTGACGCAGAGCTTTCAGCTTTGTCCAATCAACTCAAAGGAACCCATCTGTGCCATTGCCAAAAACCTGTTTCGACAAAGCAACGCTTGCGGATTACCTCAGTGAGCAGCTTTCCGAGTCGGAGGAGTCGACGATCCAAACGCACTTGGATGATTGTGCACAATGTCAACAGCAACTTCACGAGGTTGCAGCGGACCAGACGATGTGGTCGAGCTTAAACCAGCATGTTCCCACGGCCCTGGATGACGCTTCTGATTCAAGTGATGATCAGCCATTACAAACGCTCACTGAGTTTCTCGCGCCGACGGACGATCCGCAAATGATCGGCCGGCTGGGTCGATACGAAATCTGCGGGTTCATTGGACAAGGTAGTACCGGCATCGTGGTAAAAGCCTTTGAGCCGAGCCTCAATCGTTATGTCGCGATCAAAGTACTCTCACCCGCTTATTCATCGAACGGAGCGGCCCGTAAGCGATTCGAACGCGAGGGTCGCGCGGTCGCTTCGGTGGTGCATTCAAACATTGTGCCCATTTTCGCTGTCGATCAGTTTCGCGGTTTGCCATACATCGTGATGCAGTACGTTCCCGGTCTCTCGTTGTTGCAGCGACTGGACAAAGACGGACCACTGGAAACAGAAGAGGTGGCTCGTATCGGTCTCCAAGTCGCCGAAGGCCTGGCCGCCGCTCACAAGGTTGGAATCGTGCATCGCGATGTTAAACCAGCCAACGTACTTTTGGAAAACACGATTGAACGCGCCATGGTGACCGACTTCGGGTTGGCGCGAGTTGCGGACGATGCGTCGATGACGCGCAGCGGAACGATCGCCGGTACGCCGCAATACATGTCGCCAGAACAAGCTCGCGGTGAAAGCATCGATGCACGGTCGGATCTCTTTAGCTTGGGCAGTCTGATGTACGCCGCCTGTACGGCTCGCCCTCCTTTTCGTGCCGAAACGATCGTTGGCGTAATTCATCGTGTTACGTCCGCCAATCCTCGTCCTATCCGTGAGGTGAATCCGAAGATCGAACAGTGGATGTGCGACTTCATCGATCGACTTATCGCGAAGCAGCCCGATGAGCGTTTTCAAACAACTGAAGAAGTCTCGATGGTCTTGGCGAACGAGTTGGCGTACCTACAGAATCCAACGCAAGCGGCGAAACCCCATCGTGAGTGGATCATTCCACCGGAGAATCTCAACGCTGAATTGACGGTACGTCCTCCGTCCCAACCTGCTGCACTCGCGCCCCAGAGTAATCCCGTCGGGAACGCGGTTACGCGGAAGCCGCGCCGACGCATCGCGCTCGGTACGTTGGCGGCAATGGGGATCGTCGGGTTGTGCACGGTGCCGTTCGTTTCAAGCATCTTCGATCGGGTCACGTCTCTCCTTTCGCCAGCCGCACTTATGACGAATGGTGAGATCGTAGACGAAGAAAACGCCAGCGTCGTCGAGTCGACGACCAAGAACGGCGCAAACATCACGTGGACGAAATTCGAATCCGACTGGAACACGAATGCGACGGTCACGTTCGATCAGAAATGGGAAAAGACGTTTGAGGTTGACGCTGATGGCACCCTCAAATTGAACATCGATCAAGCAGATGTGCTCGTGCGTCCGGCAGACTCTGACAACGCCGTGACTGTTACGATGATGCGTCGTGTTGAAGCCGCATCACTATCAAAAGCCAAACAGATTTTTGAGAACTACAAACCTCGGATGTCCGTGAACGACGACGGATTCGAGTTAACCTGCGGATCAGATGAAGAAGGTCGACCCGACGCTATCGATCGTGTTGTCTGTCGTGTTGAAATTCCGGCGAACTACAACGCCAACGTTGAGCTCAAATCGGGTGACATCACCATCGGTGAACTGGATGGAGATGTGATCGCAAACACTGGCTTCGGAGCGATCAGAGTCGGCCACACCAAAGGTAACCTTAAAGTTGCCGGTCGTGGTGGCTGTATCGATCTGACTGCAGGCTGCGAAGGTGGAGCGGATGTTGAAGGCGTCAACGCAGATGTCTACGCAGCGAATATCGGTGAGTCGTCACAACTTCGCCTCTCAGGTGGCAATGTATGGATTGGCGAATGCAAAGGCGAGATCTACGCTCAAACGTCCGGTGGCGACATTAAGGTGCAGAACGTTCTCGGAAAGATCGCCGGCTTCGCGCTTGATGGAGATGTCGAAGTGCGGTTGGATAAGTCTCCCGAGGCCGACTGCCGGTTCGGTACAACGCGGGGTGAACTTAACATGCTGGTCAGTACTGACGTCGCAGCCACGATCCAGACAACGGAAGAGGGCTTTGATGGGTTCGAGCCGCTTGAATCCGACGATCGCGAACAGGCTTTGCACGAACGCAAATTGAACGGTGGTGGTTCCATCGTCTCCACAAAGATCGATAGCGGCGAGTTGAATTTCGCGATCTTGGAACTTGAAGAAGGCGCCAGCTTGAGTGACGAAAGCTTGGGCGGATCCGGTCCGCTAGGCGGTAGCGGTTCATTGGAAGGCCTTGGTGGAAGTGGCGGGCTAAGCAAGAACACGCGCCGCAACTTTCTCACTTCACGGGAGAAACTGTCAGACCAACCAGCTGCCGGAAAACTCTCCAACGTCACCATCGAGGAGGGTGGTGATATGGATGGCTACTCAATCTACCTACCTGTCTCATTCAATCAGAACGAAGACAAGTATCCGATTCTGGTAACCCTTGGGGGATCATGGAACACCGGGAAAACGATTGACAACGTGAACAACTGGGGTTTATCGCGGTTGGTTCGCGACGAAAGCGACTTATCAAGCGAGCGAAACAAACTCTTGCTTGATTCGTTCGTCATCGTTGCACCGCATATCAAGAAGGGACAGTATTCAGATCATCGAAAGACGATCTTGAATATCATCGATACGGTCGTGGATGATTATCGAGGCGACACGAAACGCGTTTATCTCACGGGCTTAAGTCGCGGTGGTCACGGGACCTGGGGACTCGTTTCCGAACTACCCAATACTTTTGCTGCAATCGCGCCGGTTGCCGGCACGACTGAATACCTGGAAACGCTCGAGGCATTTCCCAGAACGGCCGTTTGGATTTCGTGCAACACCGGA
This sequence comes from Planctomycetota bacterium, assembly GCA_039179795.1. GTDB lineage: Bacteria > Planctomycetota > Planctomycetia > Pirellulales > Pirellulaceae > Rubripirellula. The sequence goes on from JBCDEM010000006.1 coordinate 336,836, forward strand.
GATGGCTACTACGACGAAAACGTGACCGCCATGAAGGCCATCGAAGAACGCGTTGAAGATGAGTTCTTGGTTGTTCACGATCCGGATGTCAGTGAAACCGAGTACTTGGAGAAAAAATTCGTCATGACCGCTGCTCGCCGCGATCATCATGATGCGTGGACCGAGCTCTACACCCGAAGCGAGCTTTACAAGTGGCTCCTTCAGCAATCGAAGGCTGAATAAACGATCACTGATTTTTTGACAAAGTAAAGCGAGCCGCAAAAACGGCTCGCTTTTTTATTGAAAGCGAAGTTCACTGAGCTTATCGAATCCCTCAAAGCCGAATCGCCGATGGAAGCTCATGGTTGAAAGTGATTCGGATACCCCGAACGTCTCCGGCTCTGCTATCTCGTTGGAGGCCTGAAAGTCTGTCTTCACGTCTTTGGCAAAATCCATCCACTCAAAATGGCTTTTGACGTTTCGGACAAAATTCGCTTTCACGCGATTGCCTTCAGGCCGAGATTGGTGTCCTTGATCCAATTGATTCACCGAGATCTCACGAAACTCTGGGTAGCGTTCTCGAAGTAGTGGTCCGCTCGAAGCGTCACTCAACGCCACGCTCAGTCGTTTGTTGGACGCACGCACCATCTCTTGAAACTCTGGTCGAGAGTCCCATCCGAGACAGCGGCTGTCGAGATGGAAGAATATTGGAGCACGGTCAATCACGTTGCGGATTACGACGTTATCGCGACCGCCGCTTACAAAGATCCCGCACACCGTGCTCCTTTCGATGACGTTCTCCAAGACAGTGGCACCAGAAGTTCCGTCATCCAGGTAAACACCACGCGATGCTCCAACTATGTGATTCCATCGAACGATATTGCCTCGAAACAGCGAAGCGTGAGGGCCACCCCATAAGTAGATCCCTCCAGAGTCATCCCGAGAGACATTCGTTATGGAGTTGCGTTCGACAACGAGATCTCGACCCATTGCTCGAATGCCATTCGTTTCTGTTTCGGAATTCGAGATCGAATTGCCGGCAATGATGACACGTTGATCAAATACCGTGATCCCGTCATTTTTCCATTTCGCCTTGGCTAAATTGAATCGTTCGATCTGATTCCCCGTGACGAATCCACGGGTCTCTGTTTCTGCAACAACTGCATGAGGGTCATTCCAAACGTGGATCGCGCTCTGGCGACAGTCCCGGAAAGAACAATTTGTTACGGAGTAGTTGTCACTATTCCCGCCAACCACCAGGGCATGTCCCTGGCTGTGATGAAACTGGATTCCCGCGATCGAAATGTTTTGGCCGGCAATGAACAGCAGAGCATCTCCATCCTTCATCAAGGATCCGTCAAAGTGTGATGCGGTGTCAACTGACCCGCAAACGGTCAGAGGCTTGTCCGAGAACCACAGAAACTTAATCGTTGAAGTGGGCTGAAAAGTGCCGTGAATAACAACTTTGTGGTGATCCCCCGGTGCATGGGTAAGTCGTTGAAGGGTCTTTGCGACAACGCGCGAAAGATCGGATGAAGTGGTTGAGGTATCGCTAATCCGAACGGTCTCCGAATACGCTTCACAAGCTACGAAAGAAACGAGAGCGATCAACAAGACTCGTTGAAATCGAAAAGGCATGCGGTTCATAAACGATCGCCAAACCCTACTCTGGAGTGATGAAATGAAACAATGCAGCGTGAGCGACGGGAAGCCCTATTCTTGATGGGTCGGGACCACGATGAGTCGCTCGACCATATCGGCAGACGGACAGCAACGAGTAGCATAGACTAAGCACGCGTTTGATCCCCGATTCATTTCTACGGAATCATGTTGAATGGACAGGTCTGAGAAGAACTTCATTGGCATTTATGACGATGCCTTATCACCCGATCTCTGCGACTCGATCATCCGAAAGTTTGAGTCTTTTCCACAGATTCACTCCGCAGGTGAAGTTGGCTCCGGAGTGGACACCAAGAAGAAAGATTCGGTCGATTGCTGTATTTCGGAGTACCAAGAGTGGACGGAGATCAACCAACAGCTTTTCGACGTAACCGCGATCAAATTGACGGAGTATGTCCGCGAGTACCCGTTCCTAATTTGCGGCGCATTGGCGCCGACGATCCAGCTGGAAAGCGGCGAGATCCTAGAGCTTTCTCCCGAAAACCTCGAGCGTGTTCCGGACCGCCAATTGTGCGCGGTGATGTTGAATCTCTATCGGCCCGGCTACTTGAATTTGCAGAAATATCGAAAGGCCGTTGGCGGGTATCACCATTGGCACTCGGAGGTTTATCCCCGGGAAACCAATTGCGAGTCTTTGCATCGAGTGCTGCTATTTATGTTCTTTTTAAACACGGTCGAAGAAGGCGGACAGACGCAATTCTTTTATCAAAATGAGTCAATCCGTCCGAAGGCCGGACGCATGGTCATCGCCCCCGCCGGATTCACGCACACACACAAAGGCGCCGTCGCAGAGTCAGATGACAAGTACATCGTAACGTCCTGGATCATGTTTCAGCGCGCCGAGCAAATCTACGGTAACTCCTAATCACCGAGTGCAGAAGAGTGCCGTCTGCTGGCATGTTTAAAAACAAGGCCCCGGTTCGCGCAGCGCATTTCGAGTTGTGACCTCCTCATGCATACTCGCATACCAAGAGCGTGCAATGAAATCGACCACGCGTTCGTTTCGGTGTCGGGTGATCCACGTTGGCCATTCCCCCGCTGCGCCGTTCCCAAATGTCTCCCGCGCCGTGGATGAGGCCGCGAGTCCCTTTTTGGCACTCGTTCTATTTGCGATGGCCCAGCATGTAGAGAATGGTAAAGTTCTTCGGATTGGATTCGCCCAACTCCCATTCAAATGCATCGCTGCCGTCGATGGATTGCACCATCGCGTTCAACTCGTCGAGCGAGTAGGTGCGAAGCACTGAAACGATTCCGTCCCACATCGTACAGAGCGGGATTACGGGTAACACGTAGGTAAAAAAGATCTGGCTCCAACTCATGGGGCGAATGAGCGGTGTCATCAACAACACTGCAATCGGGGAGAGCGAGAACTTGATTAAATGGACGATGTCTCGTTTCTGAGCTTCGAAAATCGCGATCGGCTGACCTGCTCGGATGGCGTTTTCTAAAATCTGCTTGGCGTCAGATGGCTTGAAATGGTGGAGTGACAAGAACTGAGTTCGTAGGCCCACGAGTTTGGCAGGTACGTTTCGCGCGTCGACGGGATTTGGTTCGTATGAAAAGACAGTTGGGTTCGTCGCAGTGAATGCGGCGAGCGCTTCCTGATTGGGATAGCGATCGGTCAGGATCACACGAAGACCAGGAGCTTCGGAGCTCAACTGCTTCGCCAATTTCGACCAGCCTCCACCACCTCCGGAGGCCAAATCAATGACCGTGTTCCCACCACTTGCCGCCAAGCCATTCGAGAGGATTGGGACGACCGATTGATAGAAATTGAATCGATCCGCAACGAATCGAAGGTAATTTGTCATGCCATTGCGAATCACCTTCGGAAACCACGGCTGATCCTCGAATTCAAACAAATGCATGCGTCTCATTGCGAATGCTCCATCGACGTCAGCAAAGCAGGATGACTCTCTGTTTTCATCGCTCGCCTTCTGTTTGTTGGCTCTCTTTACGAAGTTGAATCAAACCTGAGACGGAATCGGGTTGAGCGTGCGGATGAGCATGATGCTGAAGTGACTAAAAATGTCTTTGCCATCGGCGTCACGCTGTTTTGCGCAATCAGCGAGCGTTCCTGCCCACATGGCTTCGTCACCGGTAAGGTTCGCCCAGACTTCGACCGGGTGGTCGTTCGAGGCTCCGTTGTCGATTAAGTACTCGGCCACGTCACTGGGCATGAAGTCCCACGTGTGAGGAATGACGATGGCGTTTCGATCATCTTCAATCACATGGGTCAAATGTTTCTTGAAAGGCTCCAAATCACCACGCCGATGAAACGTCACAAAGCTCGTCTCATCAAAACAGACTTTCGTCTTGCTTGCCAAGACTTGTGATGAACTGATGCCGGGCACGACCTCGACGTCATGTTCTACGGCCTTCACGACGCGTTCAACCAACTGATAGCCGGAAAAGTGCGCGTCTCCCATCAGCAGAACGACACACTTTCTTCCGTTATGATGTTCTGAAGCGACCTTATCGAGTTCTTCCACCTGATTCTTGTAGGTCAGTTGATAAAACTGAGCATCTGGTTTCGCCAACTGCTTTGCGAATTCGTTGACCGTGGTAAACCCGGCGATAACGTCTGCTTCTCGAATCAGGCTCGCGCCTTTTTGGGTGATGTAGTCGATGTCCCCAGGGCCAATGCCGATGCATATGATCATGATGTTTCAGTTAGAGAAAGATGCTTGACGTCCGCCCACGGATCGCCCAGCGATGAGTATTGCTTGGAAACCTTGAGATCCTCAAGGCCGGAGACTTTCAAGGCTGACTGACATCAGATCATTGGTGCGACAGGATTTCGTCTCCGTACATGATCTTCAGTGCTTTAGCGACTCGTTTGGCAATCGCCTTGCTTCCTCGCGGGTTGCTGTGGATGCCATCGTCACTCAGCCGATACTCGGGAATCCACATTCCGGGAGGGGCAGCTGGTCCCAAAAGCACGATCTGCCGAAGCCAAGTGTCGGGCACGAGTTGAACATCCTGTTCATAGGCAATTTCACGTTCCAGGCTCGCATACGGATCGAAGATGAACCCGCGTGGGATTTCCATCAGGATGACTTCAGCGTTGTTTGCGCGACACTGCTCAATCATCGACAACAGGTTTCTCTTGGTCGCGGCCCGGCCGTGACCCTTCAGAAAATCATGCCCGCCCAGCTCGATCACGACGACTTGTGGATTGTGCTTGAGCACGCGCTCCATCTGGTCAACACCTTGTGACGTCGCGATTCCCGAAAACCCCAAATTGATGACGGGAACACTTACCATCGATTTCAGTTGATCTGGATAGCCACGGTCCGGAAGCATGCCTTCGGTGAGACTATCACCGATACAGACGATCGGTCGCGCATTGTTTAGCGTCAGAGACTGACTGCATCGTTCGATCGCCCGCCATTCGAAACTCAGAGCCATCCACGCCAACCAGAGGACTATTGCTCCGGCCCACCATCTGGGACGAGCATCCGAATCGTGTCTTCGTCGATACCGCAAGAATGAGACAACCGCGAGAGCGACACACAGCACCATCATCGCCGGTGTTCGCGGTACAAGCTTCACAACGAGTATGCCAAGACAGATCGCGAGCGGCACCCAGGCGGGTCGATTCCACTTCGCCAATACGGTATGACATGCAATCCAGAATGCGACCATCCATGGCAAAACACTGGGAAAGCTCAGAAGCGAGAATGCAACAACCGCCGTGCGCGCGACCGACTTGCCAATCCTGGTCAGCCTGGCCAAAGGAGCTCTTGACGCTTCGTCACGGCGTTTGGATGCTGAATTCGCAACATCGGCTTCATCTGAATCCTCGATCATGATTGTCAAGCTACCTCATCTCTGCCGTTGTTAGCTCATTCTCGAGTGTTGTGAATCGATCCATCGATGCCGTCATTCATCAGGCATTGGACGCAATGCGACGAAGCTCCCACGGCGGATTCAATCAGACTTTGCGGGTTTACGCTTTAACTTGCAGGACACGGTATCACCTTGTGTGATATGACCGACGCAAGTCTTTCGTTTTGCGGCATTTCGCCACGTGATCGTTGAGCTTATGATTTCAGCTCCAGTGTTGAGTTTCGAGCTGTACTCTTTTTGAAGGTAGATGGCAGACATCGGAATGCCCACCATCCGTCAAAAAGACAACATATCCCATCTATTTTCGATCCTCAAATTTCGCGTTCGCTCATGAGATTCGTCAATGTCGAAGGCTTCTCTCAACATCGCGTTTTTCGTAGCAATGGTGCTTGCGCAACGCTGTGACGCACAAGATTCTGAAGCAACACGATTCCGTGATCAGATCGAATCGCGAGGAGCTTCCGTAGAGACAATAGGTGTCCCCGGGCAGTTTCTCGCAGGTGATTATCCTCCGCCATTCTGTATTCACTTAAGCAAGACTTGGGGCCGCCACCCAATCTCAGAACTCAATAATGAGTTGGTCAGGGGAATTGAGATTGCCAGTGACACTGATCTGACGAAGAAAGCGTTCGACGAACTTCGATCGTTTGAGCATCTCAAATGGCTTTCAGTCGACTTTGAAGATCGCACCTGGGACGTAAACACGATCGGTAAAATCGCCAGCCTGTGGTCTCTCACGATTAACCACAAATGGCTCGACGATGTTCAGCTAGAGAGTCTATCGATGCTCTCAAATCTCGAGCAACTCTCCATTGAAAATTCACGCTTGTCCCGTCACGCGGCCACGATATTGAAGAAGGACTTTCGATTAATGCGCCTCGAATTAAAAAACAACGAGCTTGAAGCGCCGATTTCAGATATCGTTCCGCCCTCGGTGCGAACGCTTATTCTACGCGGGGTGACCTTTAGTGAAGGTGATGTCCATTACGTCGCGAAGATGAAGAGCCTTTACATCTTGGATATACGTCATTGTCAGATTTCGAACGAGTCGATTGAAGAAATCAAAAGGGATGGCGGCATGAAGTTACTTCTGTCAGGTGAATGGACCGGCCAAGAAGATGGCATTGAGGGTGAGCTGTGGCTTCGTGATCGATAACCACTTGTAGATGACTGTGTTTTCCTTTGATCCATTGGAGATGCGCTGACCGACTATGCCTGCGACGCCTGAAAGAATCAGCACAAGTAGTTTCCGACGTCGTGTCGTCGCCGGTTCGTTCGCGGAATACTCTTGCTTAGACACTGCCTTTTCTGAACTACGATTTGTCCAGGCGGATCCGATTCGATCACCCGCTCGCGCACAAGACTTGATCCTAAGGCAGCGTGTTGTCAACTATGAAGCCGGCCAACTGGAGGAACAGTTTCCAAATCTTCGCTTGGAAGAAGGGTACTTATTCGCTTACGGGTTCATGACACCGGATGTTTGGAAACGGCTTCGCCATCGCCCGAAGGTTAAGTGGAAGCAACGTGAGCTAAAAGTTCTCGACGCGGTCTCGGAACTCGGTGATGTCCATCCACGTGAATTGGACGATCGCGTTGGAAGTAAGTCGGTAAAAAACGCTTGGGGCGGCAAGTCACAGGAAAACAAGCAAATACTAGATAAGCTTCATCACCATGGTCGCCTACGCGTAAGCCGCCGAGAGAATGGGATTCGAATTTACCAGCTTCCAAAAGAGAAAGACGAGCAACCTCCAAGGGCAATTGACCGTTACCGCGATCTTGCACTGACGACGGCAAGAGTGTTTGGTCCAACGACTTTGAGTTTCCTGATTTCTGAATTGCGGTCGCACAATCACCTTCTGCCAAAACGGGCAGATCGCGTTGCGGCAATCAAGTCGCTGGTTGAGAAATCGGCGTTGTCGGAGTTGGAAGTTGCAGGCACAGCCTATCTGTGGCCACGTGAATCTTGGGCCGACGATCGTGTCCCGGAGCGTGTGCGTATTCTCGCTCCGTTTGATCCACTCGTTCGCGATCGATTTCGATTTGAACATTTATGGGAATGGCAATATCGATTTGAAGCGTATTTGCCGGCATCCAAGCGTCAAAGAGGTTATTACGCTATGCCCGTATTGTGGCGAGATCGCGTGATCGGTTGGGCGAACGCAAGCGTTGTAAATCAACGACTCAAAGTGGAATTTGGATACGTCAAAAAACGCCCCGCAGCGAAAGCTTTTCGTGTGCGAGCAGAAAAAGAGGTAAGTGCGCTCGCAACGTTCTTAGGCCTGACGAATCAGGACTGGGAGCTGGAGCTCTAACGGAAGATCAATTTTGAACAGGAGACAGAGATGACGGGTCAGTGAGAACAGCCGCTGATTCTCAGCTCATCGGTGATCCTCGCAGAATGCTCAACATTTCTTTCTCGGTCAATCTGTGTGGTCTTTGAGTCCGGAAATCCAACCACAGACCATACGCGACACAACGGCATACGCAGGTATCGGCTTCGTTCATATAAATGGAATGCCGAAAGACAATTCGAGTGGGCTTCGTAAACTCGATCGTTGATTCGACTCGGAAGTGGTCTCCGTACCGCAGCTGCCCAAGGTAGTCATACTCGGCGCGGCGAGTGATCGCACCGATACCGCTCGCACCTGAGTCGGAAACATTGATGCCGCCTGCTGCAAAGATCCTCATCGCAGCTTCGTCACAATACGCGTTGTATCGCGCATTGTTGACATGCCCGTTTGCATCTGTGTCATCAAATCGAACGGCACCGCAGTAGCGGAAGACGTCGCTCTCACCGAGTGATTGTTGATTTTTCGGTGTGCACATGATTTCCTCATTGGAGGGTCAACCGGCGCTGCTTTCGTCACATGCTTGGTTGCCGCCTCATTCAAACTGGCGGTTGAACTCGGCTACGCTTGGGAGAATCTTGGTCAACGATTTCGACTTGAGCACGTCTGAATCAAGGTCGTCGAGATCGGCTTGATAAAGATGTTGAATCCAGGTCATTGCCGATAGCTCAAGAAGCAAGGGGCCAGCATGCCCTTTACCGTCTCGAAAAAGCGCTCGCGGTTGCCGAGCGATAAGCTCATTAACTTCAGAGAGGCTTCCGTCTGAAAAACCAAGCTTCATTTGGCTCGCGACTTGGCCGTAGTTCACAAACCGGATCGACACATCCGGATAAATTTCCCGCAACTTGGCGACCGTCGTGACGAGCCGACTGTTTGCCTTCGACAGGATATCGTCAAACTCCTTCGTGCTGGCAGCCGGGCTATCTGGCCAACAGAGTCCGATGAAGACTTGAGTTTTTGGATTGTGCTTTATGGCCAAATCAATCCACCGGCGATAATCGTCGACTGAGCATGCGGACTCATCGAAGTAAGTCATTCCGATCAAGTCTACCATTCCCGTTTCAAGGATCGCGGTAGCAGCTTGGCGATGCCTTTGACTATCCCAGAGTCGTCCGGGAGCTCCGCTTCCTCCACCCGACATCACGAACTTCGCTTCATGGCGATCAAACCCGCTCTTCGACGCCAACTCATCGAACGTCTTTGCAACGGGAATAAAAAAACTGTGCCCCATGAATAGGCACCTTGCACCTTCTTTCAGATCATCGGGGGATTCCGATTGAGTGCGTTTCCAGCTTATGTCGGTTTCACCAGAAGCTGCTCTTGCACGGTTCTCTTGAGATGCACGACCGTCGCGGTATTGCTTTGCTTCCTCAAGTGTCAGAACCCCATCCTTGTTCGCATCCGCATCTGGAAACTTCTGAAGGACTCTCTTGAGTCGCGCATCCGTTCGATCGTCCGCCTCAGTGGCTGGAGCAACCATGGAGAAAGCCAGCACCAAGAACGCCAGCACAGTGAGCATGAGGTTAACGGAGTGTCTCATTTTTTTACCTAGTGAAGAGTTTGAGATAGATCCCTAACCACCGAACACAATCAAGTAAAAAGGGTCCACCTTCGGAGTTGAAAAGATCGTTGTCGTTGTCGTTGCTCCTGAAATCGCTGTCTCGCTATGATTCGATTTTGAGAGTGACGAGAATCAACCAGAGAACGCACTGAGACCGTTTCGGGCAAACATCATGATCTCGGACAGTTCCCGTTCCGTATTCGTCTTTCTTCCATCCAAGCGCCAACGCAACAAGACGGAACGCACAAGACCGGTCAAGAAGCGAGCAGCGGACATCGAGTCGACTTCGCAAGCAAGCTCTTTTTGATGCTTACCCGTTTCGATTGCATTGGAAAGAGTTTTCAGGATATTCCGCAGCCCGGCACGATGCTGTTTGATGAGCCTCTGTCTTTCCGGATCAGAGGACATCGGATGTTCACCGTGATACTCCGCGACAGCCTGGACGAAACTGAACAACTGCCCGGTATCCGAAAGCAGGTAGCGGAGCATGCATTCAAGATTGACAAGCGTCGATCGGTCCGACTGAAGTTCCTGCTCAAGCATTGCCACGCAATCCTTGGTGGCTGCAATGCTTGTTTGCAGAAATAACTCTTCCTTATCTTCGAAGTAGTTGTAAACCGACGCTTTTGAGTAGCCAGCTTGTTGAGCGACTGTCTCCAGACGAGCACGGTGGTACCCATTGTCCGTAAAGACACGGTAAGCGGCATCAAGCAGGAGTTTTCGTTTCAGATCTCGACCGCTTTGAGCCGGCGTGAGTTGCATCATGAACGCTCCGCAATTGACAAGCTCAATAGTGACTCGTGAGTCAGTATTATGACCGGCGGGTCAGATTTGTCAAGACATTCGTTTTACCGGGTCTTCAAAGGGCAAAGAAAAAGAGACGAAAGCAGCCAGGAAATACTGGAAAAAAGGGCTCGTCGCCTAGCGCTCGTTCTGCCTGCGAAACCGTCCCGGTTAGAGCCAAGCGATGCCTTGGCTGCTGCGGTCCACAGAACGGTTAGCGAATTCGGTCCAGGGTTCTATGCAGTCGCCCGGATCGCGAGCAGGCTTTCTTGACGCCGTTCGCGTCTTACTGCGACGCGTAGGTACATGGTGTCATCAACGACGATGGGTGACGAGAAGACTTCATCCCCCACTCGACTGCGGCCCCGTTCCTGAAATGCACTTGGAGAAGCCGCAAATGCAAACCCTTCGCCGCGTTCGTTGAAAACGTGAATGTCATTGCCTACGAGTAACGGTGAACTGCTGTAGTTACCGCCCAATCGTTTTTTCCACAACGCCTTGCCGTCCGTTCCACGCCAGCAATAAGCGACTCCACCATCGGACACTGCATAGACGTGGCCGTCGTGGCACAGCATCGACTGTTCGTAGCACTTAACGCTGTTCGCCCAAAGAACCTTTCCGCTTCCGTCGGCGCGGATGCAGACGGTTTCAGCTTTTGGGTAGCCGCCGCTGGCGTAAACGCGATCGCCTTCCCACACCATCGTGCCACAAGTTGCGTAAGTCGTTGCGCCGGGAACTCGCCATAACAGGCTTCCGTTCGCCGGATCGTACGAAGCGACTTGCTCACAACCGCTGAGAAGTAACTGATCGCGGCCCGCAATGTTCGCAATGATGGGAGAGGAAAAGCTGATCTTTGACGGCCGTTTCACTTTCCAAATCGTTTCGCCAGTATTGCGATCGAGTGACGCGAGAAATGAGTCACCGTCGTAGTCACCGACAAGGATGATTTGATCGCGATAAAGACAAGGAGAGGCAGCGTAGCCGTATTTGTACTTGCTCGGAAAATAGGAATGAACACTCTTTTGCCATTCGACCTGTCCATCGAGCGACAGCTTCGTTAACCGTACGGCTTTGTCATTGTAGAACGCGGAAAACAACGACTTGCCATCGCAAGCGACGGATGGACTCGCTTCCGTATTCTTGGGGTGGTTCGCTGCCGGAATACCGCCTCGGTGAACGACGCGTTGCCAGGCCGGTTTTCCTTGCCGTGTAATTGCTAAAACGGATTGAGTGCCTGCCGCTTTGTCTGCCGTCGTCAGAAATATCTGATCGTCGTAAACGATTGGCGAGCTGTGGCCGCGACCGGGAACAAGAGTGGACCAGGCAATCTCCGAATTATCGATGGTCGTCAGAATGTTAGGCGCGCCAACCACATGGTTGTTCCCTTGGGGACCGCGCCACGTCTGCCAGTTCGAAGTGTTTCCAGTGACTTGTGACGCTGGCGAAGGACTCGGTAGCGATCCCGCAGAGAACGCGACGCCGATACTTGAACAAACGGAAGCCTGCTTCAAAAACACGCGGCGCGAAGAGTGATGAGCCGCCGATGATGCACCGTTGTCATGCGAGGAAGATTCGATGGGCCGATTCATATTCTTTACCGGAATGTGCGGAAGCGGTGGGAATAACCAAGAATTGCTAACGAGTGTCCTTCGCCTTCCACGAACAGACGATGGAACACGAACTCACCAAGAATTTTGAACCACATTGCAGAAAACGACTACCCCAGCCCAGCACCCAGCCACTCGTCACCAAGTCGATACTTGCTCGCCTCTTATCTTCGTCGTCGTTTTCTTGCTGAAGTAGTCCCTTCTCCACCGGTCTTGCTTCACCGGACTTGGTCGTAATCGACCGCTCAATGCTCGACGCGACAACATTCAAGATTCCGTACTGACGGTTAACTCCTGATTCAAATTGTCAGTGGCCTACGGAGTCCATTGCTGCAGAAATGCCATGAATGCATCGTCATCATAACCTTCACCCTTTTCCAACTCTCCCGTTCTCTGCGAATGCAAGAGATCCCCGTTAGAATCCAGGACAAAGAAGTGCGGGTATTCCTCACACTCAGGGTAATCAGCGAGGAACGCTTCGGAGTAGTCGCTCGGATAGGTCACCTTCATCACCAAGAAGTGTTCGTTCAGGTGATCTCGGATGGTTTCGTTGGTCGACATGTAGTCCGCGATCAGCGCGCACCAACTGCACCAGTCGCCACCGACTTGCAGGATGACCCGTTTCTCCTCAGCTTTTGCTCGCGTAAGTGTTCGCGAAAGGTCTTCGGAAGGATCGGCCGACTTGTCATAAGTTGCAACGACATAAAAGTCGGGATGCTCCTCCGCAAGCGTGTCGGCAATTTCTGGCTCCGCGGACTCGTTCGCTGGCGTCGCTTCTGCTTCGGATTCCGATGCTGACTCATCGGTCGAAACAGTCGTCTCTTCAGATGATTTCCCACATCCGATCGTTACCGCCAAACCAACCATCACCAGGCCGATCCATGAGGACTGCACGTTTCTTTTGAACATCTCAATTCCCGACCACGAGTAACGGATTCGACGGCTCGATGCTGACGAGCGGTTGCAGGAACTATACCACGGCTGCCCGTGTGCCCAAAAGCGGCACTTGCTCCGCCGATAGGGCGGTGATGTTCCCGAGTGGTGACCTAGAAAGGCATCATTACAAATGCGTAGATCACATACGCGATGATGACGCTTAAGATGAAACAACCGACACTATCACCCTTGAACGGTTCGCCGTTTGGCGAGTCGTTGCGAAGTGTCTCGCGTTCCGGCTCTGGTGAACGATAGGGATTGTCCCTCATGACTTACGAAAAAATGAGCATCAAGAAGAACACCAAGATGACCACGGTGCACGGAAGGATTCCGTCCAGCAAAAGACTGAACTCGGGATCATCCTGTTGATCATTAGCGTAGGAGACCTCTGAGTCCTGCGTTTCGAGTTGCGGAGGTAGGTATGGGTTCACCGCAAACTTCCAGTCAAGTACATCACGAAAGCGATGAGCGACACCACACCGGCAAAAAGCGCGACCCAAAACACGTACAAGCCCGCAGCTCGCGCAGTCGGGATCGTTGAATCCGTGTCAGATTTTGACGGAAGCGATTTGGGAACGTCGTAGGGGTTTGGGCCTTCCATCAGATTATTCTACAAGCCTGGCGTGTTTAGTGTTTGCGGCTGGATATGACTTTAACAAACCCACAGAGAACCCAGAGATAACGGACAACCCAGAGATCACGGAGAAGAGCGAGCCTCCTACCTCCTTTATCGCAAGCAGTACCAACTTAGATGCTGCGAGGGAATGGTCGTCGGGTTACTTCTAACGGCGATGTCGAACAGCGATTTCCTCGAACGAGAAGATGGGCGTCTGTTCAATCGAACCGTCGTTCTCAGTGATCCCTTGGACCTTCGTGGCGTGAATATTCATCTCCTGCGCAACACGGAAACTCGTTGGAATCTGTATCGCTGTCGAGAAGAAAGGAGTCTCGAACCCGTGCCGTTAGGTCGTTGCTTGCTCAGTGGCTTTTGAAAGAAGATCCATCACTTCCGATTGAACGGACTCGTCGCGTGCAATTGCCGGATATTGCTTTCGTTTCCCTTCGGAAATGTAGAGGCCGGAGCGGTTTTCCTCGGTTGCTTTTTCCACTCCGTCGACAAGGCGTTTCGCCTGGACTTCGGCAGGTTTAAAGATGAATGGAACGAGCGGCCGCAGAAACCAAGGCATCCCGTCTCCTGACTGAGTCATGGTCGTCCTTGTCGGCCCGGGGTCAACCGATTCGAATAGGATTCCTGACTCGGCAGTTCCTTCGTTCATAGCCAAAGTCATCGCCATCAAAGCCAATTTGGAAGTGGCATACGCTCCCATTAGACCACCAATTTCGGCCGGATTGGCAAGCGATGAGACGTCCAGCCTCTTGACGGAGTTGACCGCGGATGAGCCAAAATTGACGACTACAGGACGTTCCCCCGCTTGCGCGCTTGCGGCCAAGGCCCCTTTCAGGTTTTCAGCGAATAGATAAGGAGCGACCGTGTTAATCGCAAAGTGGCCTTCGAGCCCATCTTGCGATGTGATGCGTTTATCCGTCAACAATCCCGCGATGTTGTAGATCGCTGAAAGCCGGAGGTGACCAGCAGCCACCTCTTTGCACACTTTCACGATCGACGCTTGGTCCAGCAAGTCCGCCTGGTAGAGGCTGATGGCGACACCTGGGTGATCGCGCTGAAGATCGGTTGCTTGCTGCTCAGACTTTTCGACTGAGCGATTGACGAGGGCCAGATTCCAGCCACGTTCCGCGAGCAGCCGTGCGATCTCCGTCCCAATTCCCCCCGTTGAACCTGACAGCATCGCCGTCTTTCCGGTCTGTTCAGCACTCACGCAAACACCTCAATTGATTCGATGAAGTTGACCATTCGGTCAACAGGATGCTATGTCTTGACCGCTCGGTCAAGTGCCACTGCGAAAACAGTTCAACTGCGCGAAGAAACAAACGACGGGAAACGGGGACAGGCATTGATCTCGTGATAGTTGAATTGCAATCAACATCAACGGTGGTTGTCCCATTTGGTCAAAGTGGGACAGGGAATGATTTCGCGAGCGGTCAAAACGGACGGAATGAAAGATTCGGGCCGTTCGCCCTGGCGCCTTGTTTGCCGCCAGCCCGAGAAGAAATTGAGCCTGTCCCCGATTTGAGTTTTGATTTCGTGATAGTTGAATTGCAATCAACATCAACGGTGGTTGTCCCATTTGGTCAAAGGGGACGGACAATGAATTCGCGACCAGTCAAAACGGCCCGAATAAAAACGTTCGGGCCATTGGCCCTGGCGCCTTGTTCGCCACCAGCCCGAGAAGAAATCGAGCCTGTCCCCAATTCGTCTTCGCCGCCAGCCCGAGAAGAAATTGAGCCTGTCCCCAATTTGAGTTGCGCCAACACTGCCACCGGCCCCAACCATTGGATCGCAACGAACATCAGATACTGAACAGACACAATCTTCCAATCCTCTTCAGGCAAAACTCCGTGACC
>JBCDEM010000052.1:0-34745 GCA_039179795.1 Planctomycetota bacterium
ACCCTGGGGTCCTAGAAAAGGGAGCCCCTAATCCTGTCCATCTGGCTCTTTCCCCCTGCGACCGAATCTGTGTCCAGGGTTAGCAGCCTGTCGGCATTGGAAGAGTTTTTCGCATCTGATGCCAAGCGGGATCCGACCCTGCTGCTGAAACAAATCCAAATCCGACGGTCACGATAGCGATTTGGGGCAATGTCGCTCTCCCTTGCAATGCGCTCCCGTCGTCTTCAACGAGACCAAGGGTCGCAGACACAAGAGATGCGCGAACCTCATGAAGCCTGGAGCAACAGATGACCCTGGATACATCCACGAAAAAGTACTTGGACGAGGTCAAAAAAGGGAAGCCTCGGCGATTCGCGATGATGTGCAAGGGACCGAATATCCTCACGGTGATCGTCTACAAGAAAGGTAGTCTCGAATCCTACAAGAAGCAGGCGAAGGAATCCGGCACTGGCCATTTCTTTCATGGTGTTGTTGACGGCAAAGGGCAAGACATCTGCTTCAACATGCGTCGATCGGATGGATTTGATAAGACGCCGGGAAAGGAACTGACCCTCAAGAACTTCCTCAAGACACAAGGCGAGATGAAGTTCAAACCGTCGTACAGGATTGTCGACGAGCTGCCCGATGTTGACGAGAGTGATGAGTTAGAAGATGAAAACAGTGAATCACAAAACGCGCCTTCGATCGATGCAGATCAAGCAGCTCGATTTAAGAAACGCCTTAACGGTCTGATGCCTCAAATCAAGGCGACCGCAGCTACGTCGATTGCTGATCAGGTTCGCAAGCTAGCTACGCAGGCTTCTGTACTCGCACAAAAGAAAGACTTCGACACCGGGCATCAAGTACTTGACCGCGTCGAGGAACTTCTCATCGAGCCTAGCCAAATCGCTCCCGAAAACTCTACCAAGAACACGGTTGATGAATTCAAAAAGAGACTAGCGGTTTTGGTTCCTCGCGTGATGGAGATCTCGATGACGGACACTGGCAAGGAAGCCAGAAGCATTCTTGATAAAGCAGTCGCGTCTGCGAAACAGAAGGCGTTTGAGGTAGCGCACGAGTTCCTCGATCAAGTCGAAGAAATACTCCTGAAACCGGCCGGCGACGCCAACGAAAGCGACCCTGCGACTCAATTCAAGGAGCGGCTGACCGCATTGATTTCGCGTGTTGCAAACGTCGCAACCACTAGTGCGGGAAAACTAGCCAAGGGCAAACTCAATCAATCAGTTGCCGCAGCAAAAAAGAAAGATTTCGTTGCCGCGCACGCAATACTCGACGCCGTCGAAGCGATACTCGATGACGCGGCCGCATCGAAAAACGGCAAGCTTGCTGATCTGACGATCAAGAACGCCTCCGGCCCTGATCCTTTCCCGAAAACGGGTCAAAAGCTGGATCCGGAGCTGCTAGAGATACTACTCAGCCAAATTGGAACGACGGCCTCAGAGTTAGAGACCAAGCTGGAGACCATGTTCCGGCAAGTCAAAGCCGTGCACGCAACGATTGAGAAAGCGGATACACAATGGCGGCGACAACAGACGTCAAGCCTGCTCCAGGAAATGTCAGGATACAGAAGCGTCATCCGAACAACGGTCGTCGAATTAGGAAAGCTGGGCATCAAAACGGTTGACGATACGGAGGTTCAAAAACACATCGGCTTGCTGGATGAAGCGAAGAAGTGGTTACTCGCGGCAGAACAACCCTTTCAGTTATTCGTCAAGATGGTTCCTGGTGCAACCATCACGCTGAGCGAGATGACTTCCCAAACGACAATCAATCAAATCATGACGATCATCGAGGACCGCGAGGGCATCCCGATCGCTTCCCAAAGTCTGATGAGCAATGGAAAACTGCTCGCTGCAGGGAAGAAAGTTGGAGACTTTGGCATCTCGAAAGAATCGACGATCTATTGTTCGCTGCGCCTTCCTGGAGGCCTCGGCGAGGAAGCCGCCGTCAAAGAGATGCTTGATCTCGGTTATCGTCGCGGAAACGTTACAAAATCCATCCTCGAGTCGCAGGGAGAAAGCCAAGTGATGACAAAGTTTGGCCGGCATCTCAGCGGGACCTATAAGAAGCTCAAGCCAAAGGAGCAGTACAAGTCCGAGGAGGCTTATCGAAACGCCGTACAGTACGACAAACTAAAACGGAAACGCCGAAATGCGTTTCGAAAACTAGTCCGCAAGACAGTCGAAGAATTCAATGGGCCGTTCGCCAATGTACAAGACTGGAGAGCTTGGTACGACAGCAAAAAGCTGTTCATTAACGGTCTGGTCAGTGAATGCACACAGGCAGCGAACTGTGGCGAATTCGCAACGTTGGTGTTTAACCAGATTCGCCAGAACACGAGCAAGCAGTGGGTGTATCGGATCGCTATGGACGGAACCCCCACAAACACAGAATACGATCACTGTCTATGTTGCACGTATCCAAGAGAGCACAAAGGCAAGACGGTGAAAGGCATGGATCTCGATGTTGCCACCGTCGCTGACGGTTGGGATTGCTACATGGTGTTGTCTGTCCGCGAATACCTAAAACCCGGTAACAACGTCTATGCAGACAATCTTAGGCCGGAGAATCTAAGGATTACCCATCGGGAAGAGTGTTCTGGCAAGCCCGTTATCGATCCAAAGATTCAAGCGGCTCTAAAGCAAGAGGTTGGCAAGATCGCCAACGCTTTTAAACGCTCTTCAGAGTTTGAGTTGCGCACCAAAGCATCGGTCGAGTTAGCAAAACAGAAAGCAGCTTGGCTGGAACGGAATGATATTTACTACTCCAGCTGGATTAAGGCAATGGACAAGCTGATTTCCGACGGGGAACTCATCGATTATCCAGGAGAAGGTGCTCCCAATGAGCAGGCATGGTTCGCCGAGGCAGAACGGCTGATTGGAAAACCATTCGAAAGCAACGAAGAAGATCCCGCGCCCAAGCAGTTCACCATCAAGCCGGAGGTTCAGATCAAGGATCTACGGACGCCGAATCAGGTTGCAATCAAACTATCGCGAATTGATCGAGTTGAACCCGACAAAGCGCTCGCGGAATTCCTTGATCTGCCATCCAAACTGGTCGTCGGCTTATTCCTACACATGAACTGGTCAACGTACATTCTGAATTCGGAAACCAAGCGAGAGTTCCTCTATCGATCGATGTTTGATTGTGGGATCGCCGAGATCAATAAATGTGCGGTCTTGCTTGCGGAGTTCTACCTTTGGGAATTCTTTAAATCAGATAAGAAAATCAGCAATCTGATCTTGGATAGCGACGGCATTGCGCGGACCAAGATCTACCAGCAATTCAATAAATGCACGGATCCCGATTGGCTGATTTTGGTGCGAGAAATGAGTGAGAAGCAGTGGTCGGACTATGCCTCCTACCTGAAGAAGGACGGCCAAGAGACGTACGCAAAGAAAGGAAAGGATGCTCGAGCCGGTGATGATCCGTTGAAGAAAGTCGTCGAAAACGGGAAAGCCATCGACTACTGGATTTTGACCAAAGCACGATTCGACAAGCATTCTGGTGGCGGCAAACAAGCGAAGAAGATCTGGTTGAATGGGCTTAGAAAGGGGGCAGGCGTCGAGGGTTCATTGAAGAGCCTCGATCAAGCATGGGATGAAGCGTCGGCCAGGAATGCACTTCAACGATATACGAAATCGATGAATGATTTTGTTGATCGCTGGAGTGGAGAAATTGATGGACTGGTCAGTGACAAAAACAGCGACAAAAACAGCGACAAAAACGGGGACAAAAACAGTGACCAGATGTTGGCGGCCTATCGTTCCATGAAGGTCACCATTCTCGCACTCAATGCCTACATTGAGTCCCAAGTGGCTCGTTATAAGAACCTCAGAGGCCCCGTCCTTCCGAAACTCTTTAATGGGATTAAGGGTCTATAGCACGGACGTTAAGACGGATCGAAAATCGACAGAACGGCATGAAAGAATTGACATGCGACTGAATACAGAAATTGCAGAAGACTTGGCACAATTGTCCATCGGTGATCGATTCTGGTTTTGGCTTTGCCTCTCTTTGCCAAGTGATGAATCACCGTTACGAGTGACGAGCTTCAAACACGATCCGAGAAAAGCGCGTCTTGAAGAACTGGCGGCCGGTGCCGAGGTCAACGAATCCGCTGCGATCTATCGCGGGCTAGGTGTCGTTTTAGATGACGGTCATTTGAGTTTTGGTGGGCCGGGGCTGACTCTTGATCTCTTGGAGAGATTTGCCCTCTGGGTGCAAACGAATGTGGTCGATACACCCGCGTTGGCCATTCTCACCGACACAGTGTTTCTTGACATCGGGCCTGATGGCGCCGTCAAATCAGAGCATCATGATCCAGATTTCTGGGGACTGTCCGCGCGTTTTGATCAACCATCGTGACTCCGTTCTGGACGTGCCTCGCGTCCAAGAACAGCCGGAAAACGCCGCGAACTGCTCCCGTTTCTTGATAAACGAGCGAATTAAAGACTGCCTGCTTTCATAGCGGTATCCAGCCGCTTTCAGATCAATAAGATGAGGTCTTCACTCAATCGATTGCTGTACAACTATCGAATGAACGCTGGAGATCAAATGATACGAAGTCTTTTTCAGCAAGCCGCTGCTGTTGCGCTGCTAACCGTTGTTTCGGTGATGAGCGTTTCGGCCCAGACTGGCAATCAAGCCGTTATGTTCGGAAAGCAGGTTACGTCCAACAGAAACGGCTTCGTGATTTCTCAGGCAAATCCTGAACCCCGCGAGTTGTTCGTGTTCTCTTCAGGACGGAACTCGGCGAGGTTTGTCAGTCGCCTCCCCGCACCGACGAAAGAACTTTCAGCCAAGTTTGGCGACACCATTGCGATGAGTTCATCCGTTCTGGTCGTCGGGAACCCGCGCGCAAATTCTGGCAAGGGAAGTGTCCTGGTTTACCCGGTGAGCCGGGCTGGTCGAGTTGGCACGAGTGCCAAGGCACTACAGCCAAACCTATCATACCGCTACGGACAGTTCGGTGCGGCAATCTCCGCATATGAAAACCTGATTGCGATTGGAGCTCCGCAAGCGTCTCCACCGGGACAGGCCTCGGGAGTCGTATCTCTATTTGAACAGCAAGGCGGAGGTTACAAACCACTGCAAGAAATAACGGCGGGCGGATCGGGCGGTGAGATCGCTCAGTTTGGCGGTAGCCTGGCCATCGATGACAAGTGTCTGGTCGTTGGTGTTCCGGCGGCAGCGAGTAATCGCCGAGGGGAAGTCCGAGTCTTTCCACGAGACGGGAAGTCTTACGCCAACGAACCTGCGTTGGTTTTAGATGACTCACAGCGACCTGATAGTAGCTACGGATGGCTCTTGGAGATGACGCCCGAATGGCTCGTCGTCTCAGCACTGGAGAAAACGGCGATCTGTGATGGTGCCGTTTACGCGTATCGCCGGAACAAAGATGGTTCAATCGAGAAGGATTCAAAGATTCACGTCCAGGTTCCAGCGGGCACCGCAAAATCGAATGACACATTTGGGGGTGCGATCGCCGTGATCGATTCACTTTTGTTCGTGAGTCTTGTCACTCCATCGACAAGCGGGAAAGTGTTGATATTCGATCTTGAAAAGACCTCGGTCGGAGTCGTAAACGAAGTCGTGCAAACACTTGAGCCACCAAACCGCACAGAACCGGATCAATTTGGCGAGAGCATGGCAGTGCTCGGAACGAACATTTTGATCGGATCACCACCGCCAATCGCGTCGCGGCCTCTCCTGGGCGCAGCCTATCTATTCACACCCGACAGGAAAGGCGTTTACGGCGCAGCGGCAAAGATCGATCGGCAGAACGGTGTAAGGAAGCTTCGGTAGACCTTAGGGCGGCGGGCGGGAAAAAGGCGCTAAAGAACCCGTAGAGAACTCGGGTATTCAGATGCGACAACGAAAGTATTTCTCGTTTCTTGTCATCGCTTCTCAATGTTTTTAGATTGCATGTGATGACGACGATGGGGTTGCCTAAAACTAATCGTGCTCGATTCCCAATACTCGATGGAGTCCAGAAGAAGCCGATGAAACGCCTTCAGTTCAGCCTTCGCACACTTCTGATTTCTGTATTGATTCTCGGACCACTCACAGGTTGGTTTGGGCCGGTGATTATCGAAGGGCTGTGGAATCTACTTGCTGAAGAAGATCCAAGCCCTACGCGTCGGATGGTTCGGATTCCACGGCCAGCTCCTGTTTCGAGGCTGCCGCAACCTCTGCAATTGTTTCAAACGCAGCTGGATGCCGAACAGGAACAGCAGATTCTATTCGCAATGATCCGTGATCGACAGGAAGCATTGCGTGACAAACAACGCGCACTGGAGACGCTCGATTCGCGATTGAACCTGCAGTTGCAACGATTGAATCAGCCATTCAATGGGCCCAGTTACGATTCCACCGATTGACGATCGCAACATGATTCCAACGACTCATGACGCAATGATCGGCTCTTTTTTCGATGCACTCGGCTCATTGTAACGAACAAGCTCATTCTCGATGATCTTTGTGACCTCGGTGCCCCGCTTTCTCAACAAGACATATTCCTGTGGTCTCTCGAAGACCAATTTTTGGAACTTCGGTTAGAGACAGACATTGAAGCTGACTCTCGACCTCGGTGCCTGCTGGCCAGAAGTCTCGTTTATCGTTTGCGGCGTCTGCGTCGAAGGGCACCTAGTCCAAGGATGCCCATTCCCCATACAGCCATCGAAGTCGGTTCGGGTACCGTTGAATTTCCCCATTCAAGGTTATCAATCCCATTGAAAGTTCCTCCCGAGGCCGGGGATTCGTTGGACGTGGAGAGAAGTTGAAACTGGCTGAATGATCCCATCGTGTCGACGATTCCGAGAAAGCCAGGAGTGCCCGTCGACGGAATACTCGCCACGGTGTCCCCGTTGAGTACGACGCTTAAGCCTTCGAGCTGTGAGTCATAGTTGTCAAAATCAAATCCGATTGCTGAGAAGATCCCAGGAAGAGTGATGGTGATCGACTGTCCGAAATCCAGGCCCCGTGAATTCACCATTGCGGTTCCGTCGACGCCGTTGGCAAACGCTACATAACTCGGTAGGTCGATCAAAGCTTGCTCTCCAAAAGGGGACGCGCCTCCATCACTGCTCAGCGTAATGTCGTTAACGATCAGATCCGTGAAAGCAAAATTCGTATCTTGCAAAACCGAGTTGAAGTCTTCTAAGGCGTTTCCCGTCGTATTTGCTCGAAAGCTTGCGCGATCCGAGAATACTAAAATGCCTCCGATGGCTTCATCAGAGGACATCAGTAACGACAAGACTCCGAGGGCGCAGACGGCGGATCGGGTTACAAAGGCTCTAACTATCATGGACCATTGCTCTCGTTGATTAGGACTGCTAAGCACTGAAAAGGAAGGGAATCCACGCCCCGAAACACCCATCGTGGCCGTCCGTTTTGGTTGTCGTTTTTCGGCAGTTAGCTTGGAACACGTCTGGCGACAGAGTCGGGCGGCTCATCCGGTTCCGATCAGCAGCTAACCCCCCAAAGAAGCGACGACCCCAAAGCAACGGGTGCGGATGCGATAGAAGCATGGCTCTCTTTGGTAGTGCCCCGGTGTATTCCAATGGCGGACAGGAATCCGGACGTTTTCTCAAAATTGCTTCTTTCCGGCGCCAAAAGTCGGAGGCCCTGATAGGGTTGATGTAGAGTTGGTGGCCATTGAGTTCCCTGCTTGGGGTCACCCTTTGTTTGTGGACATTAACCCAGACCGAGACGACGACGGACGGTTGTCGCTTGAGGCTGGTGACGGGAATGGCCGAATGGAGAGCGAAACAGAAAACCAACCCAACCCTCAACCATTTCTTGCGCTGCAGCTTGTGCAGGAAAGCAAGATCGCGAAGCTGCTTCCAAACGCTCCCTCGAATCTGGACTTTGAGGCCAGCGGCGTTTTGGTGCGTCCGAATAACTTTCTCGTCGTGTTTGACAATATGACGTCAATCGCCGGTATTTCTCATGATCTGATTCCCAACGGTCTTAATGCTCTCGTTGGAATGGCGAAAGACGAAGTGGGGTTCGAGGGCATCGCATACAACCATTCGCAGCAGCGTTACTACTTGCTCGTCGAAGCGCGCAAACGAAAACGCGATCACTTCCAAGCACAGATCGTTGAGTACGATGATTCGTTTCGATTTGTGGAGAGCCGCAGTGCTGACTTTCTATTTAAAGACGACAAAAAGGGGTTCGAGGCGATCGGTTGCATGCGACGAAACGAACAGGACTACGTCTTGGCGCTTTGTGAAGGAAACAAATGTCGCAGCGGAAAAAAAGGTCGCAAGCCTGGTGGTGGACGCATCCAACTTTTCGAGCGACACAAAAAGCAATGGTCGCACGTCACAACAATCAAGTTGCCGAAAGCTGTGAAGTTCATGGACTATTCCGGGATGTCGATTCGTCAGGATCGCGTTTCGATTGTCTCACAGGAAAACTCCGAGCTGTGGGTCGGTCGATTCAACGAGACGACTTGGAGCTGGCGTGATGACGGCCAGGTCTATCGGTTTCCGCGCGATCCTGATGGACGGATTCTCTACGGAAACGTAGAAGGAGTCGACTGGGTTACACCCAACCGAATTGTCACGGTGTCAGACCGCGTCAAGAAAGAGCAGACAGAGAAAGTTGGGGGTGAGCGACTCGAGGAAAAGGATCAGTCGATTCACATCTTTGAGATTCCTTGATGCTCTTCCACCATCAACGGCGAGTAACGACTCGTTAGCAAAACCAACGTCCTTGCTGTCTACGCTTTTACTTTGAATGGAGCAAGTGCTCACCAATTAAGGAGAGTCGCGATCCAACTGCGGTTCGCGGGCTTGTTGCAAGACGCGATATGCCAGCTGTCTCGAATCAGGGGGAGAAAGCAACCGAGAAACGCGAGCATTTTCAGTTGGTCTTCTTGGTTGTCGGAGACGCAAAACAGTGTCGCACCACCACAACCCACTTGGGTTTCGAGCAAAAAGCCGATGTCTTGAAATTCGATGGCGATTCTCCAATCTTCCGAATCTTCAAAACATCGTAAGACCTTTAAGTCATCAAGACTCAAAACATGCTGCAAGGTTGGTTCATACAACAGATTTGGGTACAGATTAAAGAAGTCCTGATACGTTCTTCCATCGAAGACAAATTCGTCACGGTCAGTTTCGAAGAATGACGTCATCAGTCAATCAAAATAAAGAGGACGCGTTCAGCGGCTACAAGCGGCAGGGATCCCCAGGAAAACTCGGTCGCGTATCCCCGTTGCCAGCTCGAAACGGTTCGTCACAGGTTGAGCGCGGCCTTCCTCAGCATCCATAGACCGATCCCACCGGGAATGAGCGACAAAACAAAGATCAATGCGGTTGGTCTCGACAATGCCCAACCCTCCGCCAAACCGAAGAACATCACACTTAGAGCGCCGATTCCATAGACAACTTGATGAATACGTTCTCGTTTTCGGTTTGTTGAGGCGTCAGTCTCAGCCTTAGTATTCTGCTCGATTTCGTGTGTTGGTCGGTACGGGTTTCGGACATCGTCATATTAACCTGTGCCGACGGAATCTAGAGTGATTCATTTTGGCCGACGCCCCTCGCGTCAATGATGAGCGACACGGAGGGTCGAAGCCATCATTCTACCGATTTTCATTGCTCACCTTCACGCCGACACTGGTCGAGGCCACGGAGAACCTATACCTGTTAAGTATTCCCAATATCTCATTAAGAGGATATCCGGATGCAGTTCGCCAAAGCGATCGCGGCGCTTCTCGCAGTATTTCTCGTTGGTTTGGCATTCGGTCAGCGGCCTACTAAACAACCAGAAAAAACAAAGCTCGAACGTCTCCACGAAGAAAGGGTCGATTCGTATTCCGACTTGTTTACGATCGCGTCCTCTAGAAACCGCAATACCGAAGAGGCGTACTTGCATCTCATGCTCGCGAAAATTGACGCAGCCGAATTGGCTTCGGAACGTCTTCCGATAGCCAGGGAGTTGCTGAATACATTCCGCAAGCATGAAGATAATTCAGGCATTGACCTCCAGGAGTCACTCCTATCAAGGATAAGAAGAATTGAAGCCGAGATCCTGGTCGAAAAATTGACAGCAGAAGCAGCAAAACGAGTGAGTCGTTTCTTTTGCTCCTGCAAGGTTACGAGCTCGCTCAGGTGCACGCTGCTCGCCTGTCGACTCAATCCCGGCACGAAATGCGAACGCATCCCGATGGAGTATTTCTTTCATTCACGGGTCACCCCTGTACGAAACCCGTTAGACTTCAGTTAACGCGGACCGTAATTGGATTCACCTCTATCGGAGCCGTGATTACTAGAATGGTTCGTCGGATCATTTTGACGGTAAACAAATGGATCGGAACGACAATCCATACATGCCGCCAAATGGTGGTCCCAGCGATCAAATTGAAAGCCAGACAACACACGAACTTCCTAAACATGCGGCAAGCTGGAAACGCAATCTCTTTGTTATCCTATTCGGTTGGCTGATCGCCGCTGGTGCACTACCCGCGCATTCGCCGACGTGGATAGCAATCTCCGCATCGTTGTTCGCAGTGTGGGCAGTTTGGTACATGTGGTCTCATCGTTGACGGGTAACGAATATGGCTGCGGCAACTCCAGCCGTTCTACTCCAGCAAAATTGCCGCTGAACAATGCGTTCGGTAGACTTGAGGAGCGTCGATTACGTTCGCCGCCCGTATTCCGCTTCAGTGCCGACGAACCAAGGCATGAACGCGGAGCGACGCATCCGGCGTTCCTAAGTTGTCAACACGTTGGCGTAGCCCGGTTATGCCCGACGTTATCCGATTGAACTCAATCACTGATGGCGAACCCTTACGACAGTTCGACTGCAAGCAAGAACGCAAGTCCTAGTCCGCGTCCCGTACTTCGTTGGGCGTTATTGTCTGCGACACTGGCCCTGATTGCTGTCTTCGTGTCAGTCCCAGCTTTGTTCATCCTCAACCAAGAACAGGGTTTCTATCCGCTTACGTTCGGTATCATGGATCTCGAGTTTGATGGTGAATCAATTTCTCTGCGTGTCGTGATGATCTGTTTGTTCTGCATGTCGTTCACAACGCTGCTGTCCGCGGCAGCTTTCGGCATTACTGCCTGGTATAATTCACGCCGGAACAATCGCTTACTACTGCAGTAGTCAACACCCGAGGCCTAACGACTCAAGAGACGGATAACCACGTGATGGTGACGGAGCGGCGACATCGCGTTTCCAACTGGATCATCGACCGCGGCGGCCCGGTTATGCCAAAACGTTACGCATCAAAGGAAGACAAAACCTGAAACCACGCTTCCGTCTAGCGACACTAATGGCTCTGGTTACCCTCGCTGCGATAACGTTTTGGATTTTCATCCCATTTCGACCAGAGGTTTCTTGCTCGCCGCCAGTTTGGCGTAAGGCAAACACGGCTATTGATGAAGTCGGCTACGCGTACCTTTGTATCAAAGTGCAAAATCAAAGCAGTGCATCGGTTTGGGTACCGGGGCGTGTCGATGATGTGTATTCTGTGACGTGGTTGATGGGTCAGGGCGCAGATGACGAGTGCCTCTCAATAGAAACGAAAACAGATAATTGGCAGAAGCTCGAGCCAAATGCACAAGTTCAGTATCGTCTTCCCGTTCCCAAGAAATGCACCGGCCTTCGGTATTGGATAGAATTGCGGGACTGGCGAGGACGGGTTGGCGAATTCGCCAGTGGACATCTCAAGATCACGCCGTACAAGTGATGCGTAACCAGCGGATGCAACGGAGGACCGGTAGTCCGTTTTCACGATTGGACGCTCAATTCCCGTTCCCCGCTGATCCGGATCGTTCGTCGATGAAAATGGTCTGAACATGTTCTCTCTGGGATCACTTTATCGCTTGTTCGCGTAGTGGATCAATTCAAGAGATTCTGTGTCACGTTGATCCGTCCCGTTCGTGAACCCAGGTTTGAATAGGGTGACATGTATCTGCGAGTTTTTTTTGCAATTGTTTTAGTTGTAGCGTTGGAAAACGATTCCGAGGCACAGCAAATCGACGGCTGGAATTATGAAAGATTGATGAGCGAATCCGACGCGGTCATCATTGCCAAAGTCGGATCACACCAGAAAGGTCTAGATGACGATGAAACCTCGCTACGTATTCCCGACGTCTACAAGAGGTTCTTGCAGCTTGGCATGACGAGCTTCTCGGTCAAGCATGTACTCAAAGGAGAAGTTGGCGATAGATTCCGATTGGAACACTTCACTTACCGGGGTTCAAATAGCGGTATTGGTGGGAAGGGACCGAGCCTGTTTGAATTTCGGAATCGCACTGTTCCTTTTTCGGGTGAGGGCTGGGCCGTGACGAGAAGGTTTAAATACTTGCTATTCTTGAAAAAGACCAGCAACGGGAACTATCAACTCACTGGGGGGTCAAAGTATATGGATGACTCCGTTCGTATCATGATGAGTCCGTTTTGATGGACAATACGCCACGACCCGACGAACCATCGATGCACGGGAGAAGGGGATGGGATCGTGATCTCAGCGGAGGGTCAGTCCTTCGGAGTCGTCGGTCGGTTCAGGCGATGGGTGTCTTGGTTCGTCGTGGTAAATGAGCCTCGAGGCTCCATTCGTTATGTCGATTTCTTCCGAGATCACTCGAATGCATCGGGTAGGGTTACGGAGTCCTCGAGGCGTGGTCATGTTTTCACCGGTGCTTTGCGTGGTGAGCCTTGTCGCTTTCGACGTTTAGGTCTTGACGACGTGGATTGCTTCGGCTTCCCGGCATGCAGTTCACCTGCCGGTCGTACGTCGGGACGTTTGGGACGGATTTTCACATCGGCTGGATCGACATCAGGAAGCAGTTTCTTGGAGTCCCACTCAGCTTCATCACGCATCATTGCCCAAGCGACGACCGCGATCTTGCGAGCCATCGCGATGCCAGCTTTCTTTCGGCGAGTCGCCTGACCACCGTGGATACGTTCGTAAGTTTGTTTTGCCCATCGGTTGTAGCGAACACTGCACCAGGCGCACTCCACCAGTAACGTTCGCAGCAGCCTCGGACCACGCTTACTGATCCGGCCATTGCGATCAATCTGGCCTGATTGGTACTGACGAGGAACCAGACCGAGGTAAGCAGAAACTTGTCTGGCATTCTTGAACCGGTGTGGGTCATCGATCGCGGCGACCAAGGCTTCGGCTGTCTTGCGGCCGACTCCGGGAATCTCCATCAGTCGTTGGACGTGCTTGTTTTCCTTGGCCATTGTTTCGAGGCGATCCTCGACGGATTTCAGTTTGGCCGTTAGGTCATCCAGTTGCGTGAGTTCGAGATCGAGTTCTCCTTTCCACAGCTCGTTGATCTCGCACTGCTCCAAAGGTTTGCGGAAAGCATTGATTCGTTCTCTCCCCAAGCACCAAGCGCGCTTCCCGGAGTCGATTTCGATGCCCCGGTTGGCGAACAGACTGCGAATGGTGTTTTTGATCCGATTGATACGTCGATCGAGTGTCTTTCGATACTTAATCAGAGTCTGTTGTTCACGGACCTCTCGTTTTGGGGATGTGAACGGACTTAAGGTCTCGCATCATCGTCATGCGAGCCAATCGCAGTGCGTCATCCTTGTCGGTCTTTCGCTTGACGTTCTTCCATTGCCATGCCTCTTCGTCGGTGCTACAGACGAGCGTCTTGATCTGCAATTCGTGGCAGACATCGTTGATCCAACCACTGGGTCCACAGGCTTCCATGACCAGCAGATCGGGCCGTCGATTCTCGAGCAGTGCAGTGATTGCTGGTCGGGTGGTGGCGGTGTTCCAGAACACGGGTTTCTGGTCGCTGGTTTCAAAAAAGCAGCACATTGAGTTGTATTTGCCAAGATCGATTGCGAGAATCAACATTGCTTTGTTCCGTTGGTTTGGGGGACGAACACTGTGCAACGTGCAAGCGTTAGCACGGCCTGGTCAGCAGCGTAACGCAGTCGACCCGCCCCAAACCACGGACTTACATGGATTCTATATGTGAGTGAACAAGATGGATAAACATCGAATGCTTGTCTTTCCTGCGTTGCTACTGGTTTGTCTTTATTCGCTCGGCCAGGAGAACACGACCGAAACCGTGTCAACCATCGAGATTGGCACTCCGTGGCCAGAAGCAAAGGCACTTCTGAAACGTCACTCAGTGTTCGAGGACAAAGCGTATCCAGATTACGGATTTGACCCAGGGAAGCCGATCGATTTTTCTGAGCGTCAATATCGGATTGAGGAAGGCGTCAGGCTTTGGTTCACACGCGATGACCGACAGAAAATTAGTTCGATAGAGTTGCACGTATATTATCGGGAACCAGAATCGAAGCTTGCCTTACGGGCGTTGAGCCTCAGGTCCTTGAAATTACATAAGGATGGTTCATACGATGTGCGTGTCGTGAGCGATCGTCTCAAAGACGCAAGAGGCAAATAACAGCGGCATGAACGCGGAGCCGCCGGTCGCGCGTTGTCAAATGGAGCGTCAACCTCGGCCGCCCGGTTATGCCCACCGTTATCCCGCTTGGGGCAGCCTTGCGAAATTCAAACGGATTCCACTGATGATTCGAAACACGCTTCTCTTCGCGTTAACCATGTGTTGTTCGCCGATATGTTTCGCCCAGACTCCACACAACCTACTATGGAACGGCACACCTGAAGACGGAAAGAAAGCACTTGAGATTATGGTGAACGACACTGCGTGGGTTAACAAAAGAGATTCAGATCGTCGGACACCACTTCACGTGGCAGCACGATTCAACCATACAGGTGTTGTGAAGTGGTTGCTGGAAAACGGCGCGGATGTTGACGCGCAGGCGTACAACAGATTCACGCCTCTCCACCTGACCAAGAATCCTGAGATCGTCAAACTGATCCTTGAGAAAAACCCCGACCTTTCACTTAGATCGGTTTCAGGAACGGCACTTCAACGGGCAATTGATGACCTTCGTCACTACAACAACATTTCAAGTCGAGGGCCAAGCTTAAAAAAGGACGCTGATGCGCTTCAAAAAATAGTGGCAATGTACGTCGAACACCTTGGTGATGACATTGACTTAGTTTCGGCTGTTAGGCTTGGTCAGTTGGGCAAGGTTCGAGGAATCGTCAGCAAGGATCCTGCCGCCGCGCACGGTGAAAAGCATGGCCCAAATCCACTTCGGGAGGCTGCTAGCTGGGGACAAATTGAAATCTGCAAATTTCTTGTTGAAGAACACAAGGTCGATGTTGACGACTTTGATGGAGGAATTGGCTATCCGATTATCAAGGCGGCATTAAAGCACCCGGAAATCGTAAAATACCTCATCGAAAACGGTGCCGACTTGGAAACAGGGATTACCTGGAAAGGAGGACGCACGGGAGTTTGGATTATCGGTGACGATGCAACTGCATTGCACTTTGCTGCTTGTGATGGCGTACCTGAGACTGTCAAAATCCTTCTCGATGCCGGCGTTGACCCATTTGCGACAGCTCATGATATGTATGAAAAGGAGAACAAGCAGACAGCATTAGAAGTGGCGGCATATTTCGGGAGAACAGACAACGCAATCGCAATTCTCGAACATCCAAAATTCAAGCAGGCCGACGCAAAACTCCGTCAGCAAGCATTAAATGAATCTCTTAACATTGGTTCTTTTCCAAGTTGGCTGGCCTTCGAAGCGGAAGACCGCTCGGAGTTACTTGATGCCCTAATTACCCACGGCGCAGATCTAAACTCAGGCAAAGACGGCTCACCAATACAAATTGCGGTCTGCGGCATCCATCCTGGCGACGATAATAAGAATGAAAGTATTAGAAAAATGGTAACCGTGTTGAGAAAACACGGCACCGAAGCTGATGTCTTCTCCGCGGTTGCGTTAGGAGATTTTGAATCATTGGCAAAACTACTTGGTGAGGATCCAAATTCTTCGAATTCTTATTCGATTGAAGGTTATCCAGCGTTGCACATGGCTATCAAGATGAACTACCCAAAAGCCGTGAAATTGTTACTAGACGCCAGTTGCGATATCGAGATAAGGAACAAAAGCGAATCGACCGGCTGGGAAGGTGAAACTCCGCTCTTATGCGTAGCATTCTGGGGTCACTACGAAATCGCGAAAATGCTCATAGACGCCGGGGCAAATATTAATGGAACTGCTGAAAAAGATGTTTCACCACTTCACAAAGCGGTGAGACTGGGAAATGTTGGCATTGCCAGACTGCTATTGGAAAATGGCGCAAACAAACAGGCAACGGATCACGAAGGAAAAACCCCGTTAGAATGGGCGTCCGACGCAACCAGTCAAAAGAAATTCGCCAATCTGTTTTCCGAGTTTGATGAAGCCCGAGACAAACACTGAGATTCGCGGGATAACAACTTATTGCACCCGAGTCGCGAAGTCCGGGCGTTTTCGAATTGACAATTACTTGTCGCGACCGGGTGACTGTTGACGTTATCCGAAGAGAGTCTTCCAATGCAGACAAGCGAGTGGGTCGAATTGCATGGAATCTCGAACGCGCTGACTCCCCCGGAGGTGCGCGACTATGAAGAGCCCTGCAGCCGTACTCCTCGCGAGATTGCATTGCGCACGGTGGTTCTGCAGGGCATCGTTGCCGTTGGCGCAGAAGTCGATCCTGCTCCAATCATTGATTGGTATCACGAGCAGGGCGTATGGGATCACGTCACTCGCGATGAGCGAGTCTTCTTGACGCAAGAAAACCCAACGCGTGAGGAACGCCTACGCTTCTGCTGGCATCAAGAGGCTGAATGGGCATTGTTGTGGGCCATCGGTAAGGTCGATCATCTTGGTTTGCCAACTAAGTGTTGTGACACAGCGCGATTGGTCGACGAGATCATTCCGGCTCTTGGTTCTGACATCGAACCTTTCGTGTCGTCGGCCCAGTTGCTGCAACCAGGTCTCTTGCTAGCCGAGGACGATCGCACCTACGACATGTGGTGTTGTGCACAGAAGGCACTCCGCGCGGGCTTGCTACCCGATGACCTCAAGATGAGTGTATTGTATGAGAGGCGGTATGCGTTCGAGTGGCTCGACGGTAACCAGATTTGGGATGAGGTAACGTGTGACGCCTAGCAAATCGCTGCAACTAATGCTGGAACCCCCTTCTCTCGAACCCAAACGCGTCTTGGGGTTTGTCCGTTCACCAGTGAAACTTGTATTAAATGCTGCGCATAACAACGGCATGAACGCGGCGCCGCCGGTCGCGCGTTTTCAAGTGGAGCGACAATCGCGGCGGCCCGGTTATGCCCCCCGTTCTGGCTGAGATTGAGGTTATCGCAAATCATTGAATCCTTACGAATCGCGCACGACAAACCCTGAGGCATGCAGCCGAGGATCGATCAACCGGTCGATCCTTCGCTGGCTGGAGCTCTATTGATCTCACTTGGAGTCGTTGTCTTTTCCGTGGTGATCCAGAACATTCTCGTGCGTCTCGCGATTGCCTCCGCAGGACGACGAACCAGCGAATGCACGTGAGTCGCCGAGCTGGTCCATTCAAAGTGGTTAGTCGTTCGCGGCGACGACGTGGTCCGTACCGTTCTGGCACTTAGGAATCACTCGAATGCGTAATACCAATCCGTATCGTGCTTCCGCTGCGTACGCCGTTGCAGGAGATGGTGTTGAGCGTGTAGCAAACGCGCGAAGGGTGCCCATTCGGCTACGGATTGGAGTCTTGGGTTTTCCACTTTTCGTCTTTCTTACGCTACCTTTCTACGGAATTGCAAATTCGACTTCTCGGGCCGATCGAGTAGAGGGATGCTTGGATGGATTGCTCTGGTTTGCCCCGCTGTTCGTCGTGCTGTTAACAATATGCGTTTCCGCATTTCGCATCGAGCGGATATCGCCCTCGGCCCGGATCATGTCTGTGCTGCTCTTCGTTGCCTACGCAGTGTATGGCTCATGGCTGTTCCCAATGATGCTTCGTGGACCGATCCGCGGATTCTGATTCCCGATCACCGAACAGAGTTTTGAACTCAGACGGTCACTGGTTTACGATGTTAGCGTCGTCCGAACGTCGGTGATCGATAATAGCTCACCGGCCATAACCATTAAGGCTTTGACTTCGCGTGGTCGTAAGAGGCAGAGTCGGTCAGCGGGTCGCCACCAAACGGTGATCGCAAACTCCGTGATCGCTACAATTTGAACTTCTTCAATCCCGCCGCAACAGCGGCTTACTTGAACAAAGCGATGCACCGAAGGACCGGGCATCGCGTTCTGAAGTTGGAAAATCAATCGCCGGTCCTCCTCGGTCCCGGTGATCCGAAGACGTTAGCTGAAAAGATGCCGAAGAAGCGTCGAGTAAAAAAGTCCGTGGTCGCACGTCACCGGCACGGCAACGGTTGCGCGCGGTCACTCCCGATTCCATCAGGTGGGGCGACTCACCATTCGCCAACATGGTGGCGCAAGACCTCATGTGGGACGTTGCGACTTCTCGTAAGAGATCATTGCGTTTTATAACCAAACAGCTGCACGATGTTCTCGACTTGGAAAGCCGTAACTGTCTTGTCGAGATGGCCCTCGTCGCAACAGGACACTCTTCCCACCTTGATCAATCAACCGTTTTCCTTAACTGGCTACTCGATCACAGAGTGCCCGCAAAATTCTCGGTGTCTGAGATTAGGACACTCAAATCTGCTGCAGAATCGATGTACTCGCACTGGAAAAAGGGCTCCTCAATCTCTGGATCTTTCGTGAAAACCTGGTCCAGCGAACTAACCAACAAGACGGAAGCGAAACGTCGGCTTGAACTCACGGCAAATCTGCAGAGGGAACGCCGACAAACGCTCTGGCCATTCGTTGCGATCGGAGCCTCGCTTGCTATGATCTCGATAGGTGCGGCACGTAGCTCGATGGCGCGCAGATCCATGTCATGCACTCAAAGGACGGCATGACGCAATTGCAAATGGAAACCACATTGGCGGTCCTCGGTGATGACCTCCGTTATCCCATTGAAAAGATGTTCCGTCGATTCAACCTGAAAACGTTGCTTGCGATTCCAGTGCTCTTTGCAGCAGCGTTTCTCGCTGCGCCGTACTTTTTTTCACCCCGCAAGCGCGTCATAGAAGCTGGCGGTGAGCTCCATACAAACGAGACGTTCGGGTTCGATTTGAATGGCAACGCCTGGTACGGCGTACTGTACACGCCTCCTGCAGAAACTTCAGCGATTAACGCCGCCGTGTTTCCACGTGATGCAAGGTTCGACGCTGCGATTGCACAAGCTGTCAACAAGATTGACACGCTGGAGTATCTTGGACTCGAAGGAAACAGTCTCGACTTGGCAGCGGTGAGAGAACTGTCCAACAACACACGTCTCCGCGAGATTAACCTGCTTTCCACGAACGTCGGCGACGCTGAGATGCTCGCACTTGCATCAATCCCGACGCTCGAATGCCTCACGATATTCAAAACCAATGTCACTGCGACTGGCGTTAAACGTTTCTCGAATCTTCGACCGGACGTGAATCTAGTAAATTGGTATCGTTGAGATGCGGGGAGCCATACGATGATACGGATAGGCGGTGGTCGCCGTTTTGTCAATGGTTCAATCGCTCACCGCCGCCCGCATATCGCCACCGTTCATCGATCTCGAATGAAAACACTTGCATCATTGCTGATTGTCGTCATCACGCTTGCATCCCATGCGTCCGCTGATTCGTTTCGGATTGCGACTTACAACTTGAACTGGGGCAATCGTCGCGGTGACATGGTACTCGCCGCTATCAACGAGTCCGAACCCGACTTGGTTTGTTTCCAAGAGACCACCGTTCAATCCGAGCGGTTTTTGCGACAACGCCTCGCCAAGACTTATCCGTACTTTCACTCGATCGGACACAAAGGGCGATTCGCAGCTGAGCGATTTGCATTCGCGTCGAAAACAGAACTCAAAGGTTTGGTCTACGTTCCCCCAACTGCGGGTCTTTTTGGCTTCTACTCCGCCGAGCTAGATTTTGGTGGTACGACAGTAAATGTCATAGATGTTCACCTTACACCGATCACAATCAAGCGTGGTAGCGGCATCACGGGTGCGATGACAGCGCTTTCCGAAACCGAAGAAAGGCACGAAATCGAGATCGACGCAATCATCGATCACATTGATCGTCAACGCCCGACCATCGTAGTCGGCGATTTCAATAGTATTTCCACGTTCACCGCACCGAAGCGACTTGCAGATATCGGATTTGTGGACGCTTACGCCTCCGTTTGTGATGACGCAGACCCCCACCCAACCTGGACTTGGCCGACTCGGCCTTTACCGTTGGCATTACGCATCGATTACATTTTTCACTCACCGCATTTCACGACCATTGAATCTGGAATCATCCGCAAAGATGGTTCTGACCATTCCTTGGTATATGCTGAATTGAAACGCGGCGAACCATCGGTTGCAACGGAGGCCGCGAGCAGCCGGAATTAATATGGTTTATCGTTCGCGCGGCCCCGGTGACGCGAACGGTTATCCCGCAAAGAGCATGGCCCCTACTCTCTTCCGTATCGATCGCGGTCAGCACCCGCGCACTTTTTTCGTGGAAGTCTCACTCCGTGGTAACGCACCTTCCCGCTTTGCAGCGTCGATCGATGACTCCAACTCCGACGCGGTATCGTGCAACATCGAATCGGAACTCTTCTTCGCGCTCTCAGAGGCCGGTAACGCGAAGTTCGGCGACTGTTCTGTCTATCAGATAGAGTTGATGTCCATCATTAAGGCATTCGCAAAGGACGAGCTCGACCTGGCACTTCCCGCGACACTTGGGACGACCGACTATTGCTGGAAGAAACCATCTCTGTTGTGTGCGATCTGGAACAAACTAGTCGGCCGACTCACCATGATGGTGTGGAAACTTGGCGTCAAACGCCCCGGAGTGAAGCTTGATGCAGATACGATATCGAAGCCCGGAATCCGTTGCGAGGATTGACGTTTGTCACGGAGTCATGGGATAACCATATGATTCACCGGACTCCTCGAGTTGCCGTTGGGCGATGGTCGTCGTTCCGCTAGGCCCCGGCGATCACTACCGACTATGAAGTCCGTGGTTTGGGGGACGAACAGTGTGCGACGTTCGAGCGTTAGCACGGCCTGGCCAGCAGCGTAACGCAGTCGACCCGCCCCCAACCACGGACTTACATGGATTCTTTATGTGCATGAGATGAATGCGTCGCCCGTACCAGATACGAATCCTTGATCTGCTAATTCTGACAACTGGTGTTGCGCTCGCCATTCAGCTTTGGCCGCGTACCGGGGCACGGATGCAACTGGTGATTGCCGGATGGACCGCGTTGTGTGGTTTGCAACTGTTCCTGTTTCGTAAGTCGTTGTCCTCGGCACCAAATGAGCGAGACAGAACAAGATATGCTGCCTACGTGATCGCGTACCCCGCCTGTTTCGTGCCGATCATCGGATGGCTCTTTGTAATGGTTTCGCTAATGCTGGACGAAATCGGTTTCAATTTCTCCGTTAGCGATTCGATCGCACCAACGCTGTTTCTTATCGCCGCATGGGGCTACGCTGTAATCGCCATCCCCGTTTCGTTCTTTACTGGTCACAACCCGACGAACGATCAAATGTTTCTTTGGTTGCGCATCATCGCTATGATTAACTTGATTGCCCCGCTCTACCCAGCGAGCACATAACCATGCCATCCACCGGAGCACGGCACGGCGCGTTCACAAATGGAATCCACCTTGGCCGTCGTTCGTCGATGCAGAGTTCAAATCAAGACACACAAACAGGTATTCCGTTCGATCAAAGATATGGAATTCGTCAACATTTTCCCCGACTTGGTGCTGCAAGGAGAATCCGCTAGAAGCCCGATACCTGCGGGTCTGATGATTGCTGGGAATGCATTAGAGTCCTCATCACCGTACTCTCTTTCACGCTATTGCCAGCGTGCAGGCGCATGCGAAAAAGTGACGCTTGCGTCTCTCAATCCAAGTACACGTTTTCGTCTGTGGTGTGTTGGGACGTGGTTGAATCGCGTAAGCATCGCATGGTTTGTTTCAAGCGTCGCGAAACAATCGCGTGACAACATGCTGTTCATGTTGACCTGGAAGGATGAGTTTGTGCATTGGAGCGAGTATGAGGAAGCTGTTCAGAAAGCAACGCCGGTCGACAGTGAAACGATCGATTTTTGCGAGAGGTTCTGGCGGCGTTTGGTTGAGCCTGGGGCCTACAGAGATAAATTCCCAGGCGTTTGGGGCGATGAAGAAATAGCAGACTCACTTTCATCTCAGATCAAGAAGGGAATGGACTTTCTCTGCATGCGTGATGGTCGCTTGTCGGTATTGGACGAGACGTTGCTAACGCAAATTCGAGACAATCCAGACTGCACACTAATCTCGCTTGTAGCTTCGATCCTAGATGACGTCGGCAATGTTGCGGGTGATGCTTTCTTGTTCAACCGGATACAAACGCTTGTAGAGTCCGGAATAATCGGTACGAAGGGTAGCGGATTTAAAGCACGCCTTGTTCTCAACTCAGTTGGTGAATCAACGATTTCGTCGGAGTCGGCGAGTCTGGGCAAGTACATTCCGCCAGTCGTCGTGGGGAACACTGCGATGGAGTAGCGTCGCAGTTAGGAAAAACGACTTCGACGTTCACTAATGACCTTCGGTACAATACGACGAACAACCGGATGCACCGGAGACCTCGCGTTAACCTTGGGCGGCGGTTGCTCATCCTCTCGGTCCCGGTGATCGTGACCGTTCGTCGAATGAAATACATACGCGATGGACACTGTTTACATAGAAACGTCTATTGTCAGCTATCTTCGCCAGCGTCCGAGTTCGCAGGTAGTGATGGCCGCTCATCAATTGCTTACGCACAAATGATGGAACACCGAGCGAACCAACTACGAACTGGTCGTCTCGCAATACGTGATCGACGAGGCATCCGCTGGCGATCCCAAGCTTGCCGCGGAGCGACTGCATTCATTGGACGGGATTCCGCTGCTACCTGACGCCCCTGAAATCACTTAAATTGCTAACGAGATCATTTCGCGTGCGATCCTGCCCTCGAAAGCCCAGGTTGACGCATTGCACATCGCAACCGTTGCCCGTCATCGAATACAATACTTGTTGACGTGGAACTGCAAGCACATTGCCAATGCGAAGATCTTGCCCCGTATCCATCAAGTTCTAACCGACACTGGAGTGCCGATTCCCGTGATCTGCACACCGTAGGAGCTGCTTGGAGATGAGTCAGAAACCGAAGATTGAGAACCCGATCGAAGAGATTCACCGAATCCGTCGCGAAATTTCTGACCGGTTTGGCGGTGATATTGCGGCCATCGCAGCAGACGCGGCTCGTCGGGCGCGCGAATCCGGCCGCCCTATTTGGCAACCAAAGATGACGAACCATGCGATGCAACGGAGCGGCGGTGGAGACGTTTCGGATAATGGTGACCCAACTTCCGCCGCCCGCTGATCGCTGCCACTATGAAGTCCGTGGTTTGACCAGTGGCGACTGGTAGCTTTTTGATTTCCAAGCACCAGGCTCGCTTGCCGGTGTCGATCTCGATGCCTTGTGTCACGAACAAAGCGCGGATCGAGTTTTTGATGCGGTTGATTCGCCCGTCGAGCTTCTTTCGGTACTTGATTAGGATTCGCTGCTGGCGCACTTCGGGAGTGGGGACATGAACTGGCGTCAATGCGTCGAGCATGGCCATCTTGGCGAGTTTCAGTGCATCATCACGATCTGTTTTACGCTTGGTGTTTTTCCATGCCCAAGCTTCATCATGCGTGCTGCAAACGATCGTTTTGAGTCCACGCTGTTTACAAGCATCACTGACCGGACCACAGGCTTCCATCACGACCAGATCGGGTCACATGTGTCAAGCAGATGATCAACATGCGACCGTTTGGTAGCGATCGTCTCGAAACGATACTTCTGTCTCTCGGTATCGTAGAAAAAGCAGACGGTGTTGAACTTGCCGAGGTCCATCGAAAGGACCATCATGAGAGAGTCCGGGGTTTGGGGTGTCAGTGTTTTGAACGACAACTGATTGTGACGTTTCGCAAGAAACTATCACGGCCTAGTCAGCAGGATTATCCAGCCGACTCACCTCGAACCACGGACTTCATGGATTCTTTACCCGACTTCGTTTTTGCATGTTGTCACCTGAATCGATTGCAGAGCACTTTGGATACACCAGCGACTGGTTGCGTCTACGTGTCGTTACGGCAACTGACCTTCGGGAACAGTTCGCTGTGTTCGAACAATCAGAAGACAAGAAAACGGAACACTACCGTTGCGCTGCATTCAAAAACTACCTGAACCGAATCGAGGCTGTTTCTGACGAAACGCTTCGCGATTTGCTCTCCCTCTCAGATGCGGGTCCGGATGGATGTGACCTATCCGTCAGCCGGGCGTTTGAATTGGTCAACAGCGACCTGCTAAATGATGAACAGCTGCAGTCGTTGCGCGAGCGACAGGATCTACAACAGCATGCTAGCTTTCAACTTTTGATCAACCGTGCTCTTCTTGAACGTCGGCTCAGCTCTGATGGCCTGACGGATTCTGTCTTTCAAGGCATATGCGCACTCAACGACCCTATCACGACTCAGAGATTGCTTGACCGGGATGACCTTACGCGAGATCATGTCGCTTGGGTGGCTGAATTCGGCTGCGGCAAACGGTTGCGGAATGTCGCCATGCAGCGTCTCAATTCCCGGCGATTCCGAGATGGCGGGTAACCATGCCGTGAATCGAAGCCGGGTAAACTGAGAGTCTCGCTTCGCTCTTTCAACCAACTTCCCGGTCCGGTTATCCGTGGCGTTCTGCCAGTCAATCATGCGTTCTTCATTTGTCTTGCTTCTACTTTTGCCCATTGCAATCGGATGCTCTTCGCAGCAGGCGAGCGATGTACGCAAAGGCGCGAAGGCAACACCTACACCAGAGGAGGAGTCTCAGCGTGATCTCGGCACGACTGAAGGCGTTACTGCGATGCTGGAGCAGCGATGGTCGCTGGATTCAATCCGCACATTCTGCATACCAGAGCGTAGACACAATCCCGCATATCAGAATTTGGTTGCGGAAGGCGACACATGGGAAGGTCAACTCCACCCGCACGCTGAAACTGGATTTGACCGCATATTTTGGTACGCGACGACACAGGATGACCGACTCGCAGAGTACTCACTCAATGTACAGCGTGGAACCGACTTTTGGCTATTAGAAATCGGCAACTTAGAGTCCTTGAAAAATCAACCAGACTTTGAGCCCGACCCATCCGAGCCACACTTCGTGGGCGCGGAAAAATAGGCAGAACCATGGCATGAACCGGAGATCGCCATGGTGCGGTTGCTAGTGGTGGCCACATTGGGCGATCCCGGGTTACCGGTGTTCTGCTAGAAATAAATTCTCTTACTCGTGTTTGATCTGAAATGGAAACCCTCTCAGCTATGACGCTAGCTTTGGTTCTTGTGTTCTGCACGACAGCGCAGGCCCAGACAGATGCCCAAGGTCCGGAAGTTCTCTCGGAAGCCTTGTCTGAGGGTTTTACGGCCAAAGACGCTGGTCCCCTACATGAGCTACTACGCGATTGGAATTCCGATTCCAGTGCGGTTACCAGCGATCGGCTTACAAAAAAGCCGGCTTTCGAGCAGGCAGTTTACAGTTTGTACCCAGCATTCTTCGTCCCCGTTGCCTCTCAGGTTGACGCAGAATACCTCACTGTCCAGTCGACCGTTGAGGTACGTCTTGTTGCAGGGAACCTTGCTGCGGCATACCAAAAGGAGCTAGAGACTGTTGGCGAGCACGCAAGATCAATGACAAGCATCAGTGAAATCACGATTCGCGATTTCCGCCCTCAGCTTGCGGTTAAAGGTAAAGAGGTCTTGTATCTTGACGACCGTCGCGTTCACGCGATCCTGCGGTTTCTTACTGGCAAAAGCATTGCATTGGATAGATATTGGGATGAACCCAACGGATTCTACGACTTCACGGATAAATACGTCGAGCGTAAACGCCGATTGGAATACCTAAACTGCGTTTTGGGTATTGTGCCGGGACATTGGGGGACGGGGTGGCACTTGGCAACTCACCCGGAGATCACTTGCTTGGTGCTTGCAAGCGACCTAAAAACAGCAGTCGTATATTTTCGCCACGGATATGGAGGCGGTGTCGCACTGTTGAGTAGCAAGGACAACAAATGGGTTGTAACTCATCGGGAAAAGACCTGGGTAGAGTGACTCAAATACGCCGCTCTGCCCTGGCATTCGATGCCGGATCGCGATGAGCAGAAGCATTAGGTGCAACGGAGCACGGCATCGGGCGTTTATAAATAGAGACTATATTGGCCGTGCCCCGTGATGGCCGCCGTTCCCCGACGAAAATGGCTTCTGTATGACACGTACTTTGGCTTTGGTAAGCACGCTTCTGTTCGCAACATTGCTTC
Source organism: Planctomycetota bacterium (assembly GCA_039179795.1). Taxonomy (GTDB): domain Bacteria; phylum Planctomycetota; class Planctomycetia; order Pirellulales; family Pirellulaceae; genus Rubripirellula. The sequence continues at coordinate 26,349 of JBCDEM010000052.1, forward strand.
AAGCCGACACGGCCTCGCTGACGTTGAGATTTGTTTTTGATGGAGAGCCACCTGCCGCTAAGCCATTGGAGGTGCCTGCCAAGTTTCAACACGTAACCGGCCCAATTCCGAATGAGCGTCTTGTCATCGACCCAGAGTCGAGGGGGATTCGCAACATTGTTGTTCACGTCTTCACAGGACGCGGTGGATCAGAAATCGAACTCAATCCGTACGACGGCAAAAAGCGGCAACTGATTACGGAGAACAATCGTTTTGAACCTCATATTCTTTTTGCTCGAGCTGGGGACAAACTTGAGTTGATTGACAAACTTTCATATGGCCACAGTCCCCATATCGCGTTCCTCAACAATCCGACGAGATCACTAACGGTAGCACCGCTGCAGAATCCACTTCCCCTTAAACTGCCGGAGCCAGTTCCGATTCGGGTGTTATGCAACATCAACCCATGGATGGAAGCCCACCTCGTCATCTTGGATCATCCATTCGCTGCCATCAGTGACAGTCGCGGAGCAATTCGCATCGATGGTCTGCCCGTAGATAGCGATCTGGTGTTCCGGGTCTTGCATGAGGCGGCACCCATACAACAAGTCACGATCGAGGGTGTTTCACAAACGTGGGACAGGAGTCGGTTTCGACTCAAGTTGTCGCCAGGAGTAAATGATCTTGGTGATGTGTTCGTCTCTAGTGACACTTTCACAGATAAGTCGAGTGGGGGCCCAACGGATGCACGGGAGACCTCGCGTTGATGTTGGGTGATGGTCACCCAACCGTCCCCGTGATCCTGAACGTTCGTCGGATTGAGTTATGAAAACATTACCGACCTTCGAATTATCGGTTACTGTTCCAAGAGACATTGTTGCGTCGCTCTTGCTGGACCGGTCGAAGGATCCCAGGGTCGCCTCCGCGTCCAGGCTCTTTCAGCACGAGTCTGGCGAATCGCGTCACTCGGTGATCGAAATCGATAGGCGGACAATTGAAGAATCCCTGGTTCACAACGGATGGCTTGGTGAAACACACGCTAGCTATCGATACTCGCTTGATCCAATCGACGACTCAGTGACGAAGGTTTCCATTCGAACGACTTACAAATTGCCATGGATGCTTCGCTCGGTCTTCTCGTGGCCAGTGGGCAGCATCGTTGCGCAGATTATTGCATCGTACGCTGCGACCACAACGGTTTCGGATTTGGTGGCGTTGGAGCATGGACAACAATGCCAAGCAATGCAATGTGATCGCGTGGAGGCACCGTAGATCGCACCGGAGCTAGGGGAAGAACCGATGAACAATTGAATGCACGGGAGGACGGCTTGCGGCCTTCGCTGCAATGGATGGTTAACCCTTCGTACATTGTCACCCCGACTGAAGAATGAGAACTCGACTCGCCGCACTGGCATTTTTTTCGCTGCTGATAACACTCACGTTTGCAGCTCGATCGTTCGGTATTTGGCCATTCAACGGTGTTGTCGTCACCATTAATAATATCGGTTCGATCGACTATGAAGCTTGTACGGTCCATGTGACTGGACGCTCTTACGACCTTGGAGCGCTACTTGTTGACGGAACGTTGAAAGCGAAAGTGGTACCGACGGGTGAATCCCACATTGAACTTGACCTTGCGGAATACGACGGTACGCAACACCATCTCGTTGTAGACTGCTACTTCGAACGTCGTGGGTACTCCGGTGCGATTACGCTTGATCTCGGTAACGGGAAAGTGCACGGAATTGCGGACGATGTCGGTATTGGCTTTCCCTGAATCTTCAACTTCCGTGTCGGCTCAGAAACCGTCAACCATCGATGCACACAGAAAATCGCTGGTGGTCCGAAGGACGAAACCCCGACACAGCAAGCCGCGATGTTTATAATCGTGATTGGCAATATCGGATACGCTGCATTGATTGCTTCCTACGTTCTTGACCGTGCGTCTGGTCGGAAGAAGTGGTGGGTCATTGGCGACGCACCATGCGATGCACCCGAGTCCACGCGTCGGGGCGTTTCGAAAATGGAAGATCAACCGCCGGACCTGGGTGATCGGTGCTGTTATCCCACTTAAGCAATCGAGTGTTTCCTTGATCGGTCGTCGAAGGCTGCTGGATTCGTATTCGCGGCACTTGAACGACACATCAACGTTTACAGTCTCCTCAAGTCAAATGACGGGGACGCCTCAAGTACTGGCAAGAGGAGCTGCTGCAGCGATTCGGCGACGAATGCGGTTGGTAAAGACAATAGAGGGTTTCTCTATAATGCGTACAAGATTCACACTGTCACAAATCCTCGCTTCAACAGCGTTGGTTGGTCTCGTGTTGGCAGTCCTGCTTTGGTCGGGCTTGCTCCGTCCAACCGCGAACGGCGTATGGGTGGTAACTTCGATCGATGATAGCGATCTCGCGATGTGCCACGGAACGGACCAGGATGGAAACGAGACGATTTGGGACGAAGTGACTTTCGTGGCTGTGTGCCGGGACGGATACACGACACTGCGATTGCCAATGGGAGTGTTTATGTACGAGGGCTGCTACACGGGTAGTGCACCGAAACTAGAGCTTGCACTTGGTGACCGATTTCGTCTTGCAGCCTCGACGGACGAGATGAACGCCATCGAACTTGACAACGGTACAGTGATTGTGCCGGAGTCTTGACGGTTGGGTTCGGACTCAAAGGACCTGCGACGAACCATGCGCTGGAACGTAGCACCGCGTGGCGATTTTACAAATGAAAACAACATGTGCGGTGCTCGGTCAACGCCGCCGTTCGTCGACCAAGCTATTCACCTCATTGTGATGTTTGCCCTGAACGAAATGTCGAATCCATACGACGCAAAAGAGCCGGGCGCTTATCCCCAACGTCATCGGAATACTTGCCGCGAGTGTATATGCGCAACGGTTGGACTCTTGCTGGCATCTGTGTTGCTGCTTCGTTTTGCTGGTTCCCGATGGGGCGAATGGCCGTGGTACTTCTCGCCGCGCGAAGCAGGTTTCGATCGTATCGAGCTGCTTGTGTTCCTTCTTTTCCCGCTCGGCATCACTACCGTAATTTCCATCTTTGCAGGTCGTGCTCGCCTTTGGATTCTTGGATTGCTTGCTCTGGCTCTCTTGCTCAGCCTTGTATAACGGTCGGATCGCTCAACCTGACTCCGCTATAATCGATGAACGTCGCTCTTGCTTGGACAAGGCCTCGCACGCGCAACGCTTGCTTGTCAAGCGATGAGTGACGCTAGCGGCGAGCGAGTTGATTCTTCGAGCCTCATGGCCCAGTGCAAGGATTCGTTTCGAACATCGAATGCGACGTTCACGAAATTAGAGAGTGGGAGGAATGTTCTGAGCGGTCAGCAGAGAAATGGTACTAGGCAAGAATGCGGGCGTAATAGACTTCATAAGGCTTCTTTCGCATGTATTGTCGAACCGCAACTTCCACAGCGTTGGTTATGACCGTTAAAGGATGAGCGAATCCTCGTGATTCAGCTCGTGTGCTACATCGAGAGAAGCCATTTTCAATTCAAAATCAACCGCTCCGCGTAAGGGTATGGGCAACCGAGCGGCCATGGTCTGGTTTTTCGTGAGAACAATGTCAACTCCCGCCGCCCGCTGATCCCGGACGTTTGCCGGAATCGAGTACGATCCTACAGCCGTGCGACTCGCACGACTTCCACCAATCGATCATCCTCGCTCACCGTGAAGATAATGCGGAGCGGTGGGATGTTCAGAGACCTCAAGCCCTCCGCGACTTCTTTGCCTTTCAGTCTGGCATCCGATCCCAATTCTTTATCGACAGCGTACGTCGCCGCCGCGATGTCATCACGATCGCTAGCGGCCAACCAGATTTCTACCAATTCGTCTTCAACACTTTTAACCCATACCACCGTGTATCGGGTCATTCCTTCTCCAGTGACTTCAGGCGGTCGATGACCTGCTGGGTCGTACGTCGGGGCTCATCGGAAGCCGCCCGTTCTTGAGCGATTGAAATATCATCCTCATTAAACGGGTGTGCAAAAAAACCGAGGCGATTACCGTCAGCGTCCACAAATTCGACCCCTTCTTTAGCGGTGGCAATTGCTTTCGCTTGATCTTCGGTGACAACGATTTTAACCATCTGCAATTCCTGTTTTCTTACCGCTGGGGTCTATCGGCTATGTTAATGCGATCCGGTCGAAACTTCAAACGCGGCGCACAACGATCAGCGAACCATGCGATGATACGGATCCGCGGTGGTGCGTTTGGTTCCTATGGTTGAACAGCTACCGCCGCCCAAACATCGCCACCGTTCGCCGACCGAATTGGGTTGTTTCTATATTTGTCGCCAAGCAACATACCGATTCGATGAGTTTTCACATTGTCTAGCTCAAAACGCAGACGACTCACCCATCCACTCCCGTTGGCTTGTGCTGTTTTGCTTGTCGCAATCCTCGGTGCTTTCTGCTTCGCCAATCGGCCACCACGCGGTGAATCCGAAATCGCGATTTGGAACGCGATCGAAGCAGGCAAACGTACTGTTGGGACTGAATTGCTTGAACTGAAATGGGCCTAGGCGAAGCTTCACTCGCTGTGTTTTTCGACATCGCAAAGATTGCGTTTCTGACGGCGGTCGTTCTGAGCGTGCTCGTACGCATCTTCCGCCGTCTGCATTTCGGCAAACTGTTGCTGCTCGGATTCGCTCTTTGGATGATGTTGACGTACGCGGGAACGAAACTCTTCCACCACGACAGGTTTGTCGAACTGCATCAATCTCACAACGACTATGTCCCGCCGACCGGATGCTTGACATACGAACCAAGCTTTGGGCATTTGTTTGCGTCGTACTCGATGTCACGCGCCGAATTCGATGCTTGGGTCACTCAATTCCCTATTCCTATGGCCGAATGCGATTCACAGCTTCAACGATTTGACGAGAAGCGGCTCGGCTTTACCGAGCCGGATGCTGCATTTGCAACCGATCCTGCCTCGAACGGCGGGCAAACGCGTGCTTACTTCAAGGTCGATACAATGTATCTTTCGCGAAACGTGATGTAGAAAATTGGCCCAGATGCAAATATTGGGTTCATCATCGATGCAACGGAGTACGGGAGGTGCGTATTCTCGTCTGCTTGAGAGTTTTTCGTCCGTCCCCACTGGCGCGATGCATACTCGCTAGATGGCATACAAACCGACCTGATTGTTGCGGGACCATTTCGTTTGTTTGCAGAGCGACGCTTGAACCCGTTGCAACCACTCCGCTTCGACGCCTTTTCCCCTGATGGCAACACCGGAGTCGAGCTTCTGTTGATACGACTCGCTGCCGTATTCACCGGGCCTGGCGTTCTCCTCAAAAAGCCTTCGCATCGCTACGAACCGAGTGCCGGAAACCTGACATAAACCAACGCTCGCTGCCCACTGCGAGCCGGATAGATTACGATTGGCAAAGCGCGACGTGCCCCAGAATGTCGCCGACCAAAGAACTCGACGAACCAACCGTTGCATGTGAGCCGCGGATTCGAGAAATCTTCAGTAGTCCATCGTTCGCCGCGGCCAGGTGAACGCAGCCGTTACCCGACCCCATGGTTCATGGAATTGAAAGCTGACTTTCCGACAGCAAGACTTTGTGGTCCCGAATCAACTTTGCTCGCGATTCAGTATCGTCGGGAGGAAGAACCGGTTCCGGGAGCACATGTTGCCGAGTTGCACGCCCACCTAAGCAGTCCGAACAGTACGCCTGCAATTGATCAGCCAGTCGAAACGTGGACCTACAGCCGTCCGTGTTGCGATGATCTGCGTCAGTTGCTGGACGGCGATTCAACGATTACGTTTCAAATGGGTGGCCACAACTTTGGTCTGACCATCTATGAACACTCGTGGGGAGTCCGATACGGGTTTGTTGCAGAATGCGATTTTTCGACGATCAAATGGACGAAATTCGCACCTTGGCCGAAACGAAGGAAGATTGGTGACTACCTTTTGGATGACAATCCGATCGCCGGTTGCCTGAGATTCGCGTTCGTCTGCAATTACGACGACCTACGTATCTTTCTCCATGAACTGAGTGCAATGGTGGACAAGAATAGGCTTCCAATAAGCGAGTAACCATCGGTGAACCGGAGCCGGGTAAACTGAGTGTCTCGCTCAGCTCGATCAACTTAACTCCCGGCCCGGTTATCCGTGTCGCTATGAGCATCAATAAAGGGACTGAGAATCTTTGAAGGTCCGTCCTCCTAAGTTTCGGCTTTCCACGTTGTTGCTCATTGCGGCAATCGCGGCACTTTCGGTCTCCCTCTGCGTGGAGCGAGAGCGCTCGAAGACCGAACGGGCTAAGCATGAACACCAACTCGCGGATGTCAGAGTTGGAGCATCCCAGTGGGGCGAATCGGAAATGCTTGCACGACTGTCCGAAGCATACCGGGATCAGTCAAGCGACCGAGAGTTCGCAGCTACGTTGAATCATGAGCTCGTCTTTGCCGTGTATTGGCTTTGGCAGCAAGAAGACGATGTGAATTTCTCGGCACTTGGTGAGCCAATCGCAGTCACGAAAGCGAGAACAATACTCGAATCACTCAACTGTTCGACTGCGGATGATTACTTCGCTGTCGCAAAAGAATTAAAATTTGCAGGGTGGGAACCGGAAGATGCACCGGTATGGCTTGATAGAAAAGCCGTTCTCCATACGTCGTTACGAGACTTTGTCAATCGATCTCTCCAATCCGAATACGTAGCGAGTTGGGAACGCTGAACAGACCACGCACATAACCAGCGGATGCAACGGAAGCTAGGTGGACGGTTTTGACGAACGGTTACTTAACTCCCGGCCCGGATATCCGTGTCAGTATTCGATTGAAGTTCACCTACCCTTCTTCTAAACCGAATCATGTTTTCCGAGCCTTACCTTTTCTTCACTCCGGTTGGTTGGCGATTCATTGCCCTTCGCATGGCTCGCGCAATGTTGATTTGTGCCGTGGGTGGGCTTGTTCTGCACCTCGTCCTCCGCCGTTCGGTGATGCACTCCGCAAGTTCTCTTGCTGTTTGCGTGTTGGCCTGCTTTGCTCTGTCGATGATCCCTCGTCGAATCTCATTCGACGGTGACTCCTTATCCATGCGTATCTATGGATGCTGGATTGCTAAAAAAGCAGACACACTTGTAAAGCCGAAGCTGGCTTATCAAACGCATCCACGCAATTCAAATGATCTTACTCGCGTCATCGTTTTGTATCCCGTTTCGCGTGACTCAAAACGTTTCTTCCCGCTGTTCGATATTGTTTTGCGAAAGTCTGATCTTGCTTCCTTTGAGCAACAGGCTGAGGTTCCACCCATTTCGGCAGGTGAGCTGAATAGCGCTTACAATCTCACCTTGCTCTGATCCTTGACGCCTGATCGCGGATTACCATCACATTCACCGAAGCCGAGCTTGCAATGCCGCTGGAGCATCGAACGCACCGGCTCAGTAATGTGTAGCGTTACCCGACCGAATTCCATTGAATCCTCTTCAACCGTGATCTCTATTCAACGCCTTTCATCAGACTCTGTTCAATGCGTCACTCTGATGGTTGGCGAATTGCTGCACGAAATCATGCGTGTTATTGACTCGCCGGCGTTCGAATTTGACCACGATACGACGGCAAGCCGACTTTCTGCGTTCATTGACGACGGAATCTATGACGGGTTCGTTGCATTCGATGATTCCGTCGCTGTCGGGTTCGCAACCGTTTACCAGAGTCACTCGCTTTACGGAAATGGAGCGTACGGTACCATCCCTGAGTTATATGTCCGGCCGTTACATCGTTCGCGCGGGATCGGGAATCAACTACTGTCCGCCTTAGTTGACGACGCGGCCGCACGTGGATGGACGATGCTTGAGGTTACCACGCCTCCACTTCCGGGGTTTGACCGCACACTGTCGTTTTACGAACGCTTTGGATTTGAAATCACTGGCGGGCGCAAATTGAAACGCAAACTTTGAAATCATGCGGCGGATAACCAAAGCGAATCACGAGGGGCTGCGTGCTTTCTGAATTCAAAGTCGCTTTCCGCGGCCTGGTAATCGCAGCCATTCTGTCACAGAGAGACCAGAGTCGCCGATCGCTCCGCCGATCGTCGCGTTCTGTTCTGTCGTCATGCGGAGCATGACCTACCCGCGCATCCATCGATCGACTGTGTCACCCCGTTGGGGTGCGTAAACGCGTTAACGATTACAACTCGGGGTGCGCTGGGTGACCCCGAGCTTTGTTGTTGAACCGCTTCGCGGTAGCGCAAGATCTATCAAGCGTCTCGATCGTACTCGTACTTAGCGCAGCGGCACTCGTACTCGTTATCGCCCGAGACGGACTGCTACAGAGTCGCCGATCGCTCCGCCGATCGTAGCGTTCCGTTCTGTCGTCATGCGGAGCATGACCTACTAGCGCATCGATGTCGTCATGCAGAGCATGCGGATACGCGG
>JBCDEM010000036.1:0-67665 GCA_039179795.1 Planctomycetota bacterium
CCGTCGTGCGGACAGAGCCGTTGCGCTTCGGGTAATTCGTAGACGATTTCTTCGCAGGGAAGATCATCCGGAATCAACCGGCGACCACGTCGCTTTTTGCGTCGTCGGTTTGGCGGCGGAGTTTCCGTTTCCTCCTCGGCGATCGCCTCGAGTTCGCCCACTTCAAACAGAACCAGTTGGTCCGGATCGATTCGCTCTCGCTTCTTGCCACGTAAGGCCTGAAGCAACTCGCCATGAGAAAAACCCTCCAGCTCAAAAGTTGTGAAAAACCCAAGAGCGAGCCGAAGGGCGACGAAAACTTCAGGCGGGTGCGACCGCATGAAGCCCGGTTCACGTGGAGAATTCTGTACCGAATTCTGTATCACGCGAAAGTCTATCAGACGTAAGTCTAGTACACCCCAGAGGATTCGAACCTCTAACCTTCGGTTCCGTAGACCGATTCCTGAAGACCGCAAGCCCAATGGTAATAGTGCTTTAGGGGAAACAAGTTCTCCGCCAGCAGTGAACTGGAAGTGCGAGGCTTGCACGGAGTGTCGTTCTTTGTCTTTCGATGACTCACTTAATGATGTCGTGGAAGCCTGGTCATCGCTCCCAAGCCATATTCGGTATGCGATCTTAATATTGATCGGTTCAGAGCCGGCCGGCGAAGAGGCACATTGACGCAAACAGGGCCTTCTCGCTTCTGTCATAACCCTGTGAGCACAGGGAGCCCCATTTTCACCCTGGAACGTATATTCCTTGCTGATCACTTAGTTCGATGGTGTGCTCCCCGCGATTGTGGTTCATTCGTCGGCTCTTGATTACACGAAACGTTACGGTTCGTTTGCCAGATACGACATCGGTGTGCCTGTCAAACTTCAACACACAGTCAGCATAATCAACGATAGGTCTCTGAACATTAGAATCGAAAAACTCATTTCCGCATACGAACAAGCTTGTCACACGGCGCTTGCGCAGAAAATTTACGAGCGTGTCAGCGAAGGTCACATCTTCTCTGATAAAGGGGCAACTCATTTCCCAATGGGCAATGTTCGTAATCATGACCCTATCGATTGACTTGCGTTTAGCAGCAGCTTCGTCAAACGACGATTCAAGTTGAGAAAAAATCTGTCCCGGCAGAATATGACCGAGAGGCAACGAATGAATAATGAAATCTGAAATCTGTTTAGTCTGCTTCCCGCTTCTCTGCATTCGATCCTTCGTGGCGTGGTACCACGGCTGTCTAAGCTGGAACTCCAATGCTTCGGATGATTCCCTTGCGGCGATCAACAAAGACGCTCTCTTACTCAACCAGTGCCTGTCTCTAATGGTTAGAAACGTCAGTCCCAACTGCGTTTTAAGGGATCCAGTGTCGCCTCGCAGTGCGATAACATCGCCTTGAACAACCCCGTTCTCACCCAAGAGTTCATTTAGTTGCTCGAGCCCAAAATCAATCTCTGCCTGATCACTAGGATGGAGTATTTTTCTATGAACGATTTTAGCGTCAACTGCAGCCGAAGAAGGATAGATATGGAACCCTTTGCCTGGAATCAATTCATAAGCGTGCCTCCCAGGTTGTTCACGCTGCAACCGTGACTTTTGCACCTCAAGAAACCTGCGAGATGAACCGTGATCGTGACTCTCCGTGGTGCGTATTACGGTGTCAAAAATATTCTCTTCTAGCCAAGCCTCCCTGTCCTTGGTTTGTCCATCTTCTGCGATCATCAAGACGTTAACTCCCCTGGTCTTCAACGAGTCTAGTGCTTGATAAAGCTGTTGGCGTCGATGTTCGGCATTGGATTCGCCACGTGAAAACTGGACGCTACTTAAGGGGTCAACACAAAGAAGCTGCAGTTCTTTCGAAGAAATTGTCTCGGAATCGGCCTCCAACTGCTGCAGCAGTAGAGAGATGTCGGAGTTCGCACCGCCTACAATCACAAGCAAACCTCGCCCATCTTTTTCACGCAGATGCTTTTTTGCTGCTTCAACAGATGTTGCGATAGCAGCTTCGGACAAAGGTGGCGTACCACCGACGGACTCAAGTGAAAACAATAACTCTGCTGAAGATTGCTCGAAAGCATTTATCCATGCGACACCTCCCTTCCGCGCCACGGAAGCCGCGATTTGCAACTGCAGCAAAGACTTCCCCGTTCCAAATCGACCCTTTATCAATATCGAGCGTCCTGGACGCTGGCTTCTGCCAGCGGAATCATTAAGAAACAAACCGCCACCGCCGAACAAATCATCGAACCCAGCGATTTCCGTTGGGAATCCGAAGATGGCTGACAGAATAAAATGAAAATCAAATTGCTTGGTATGGAAGATTACCTTCTCAAGGCGTTCGTAAGAAATGTACCCACATAATCGACAAGCGTGCACAAATCCATCTGCAGACCTTTGTAAGGGTGGAGTGACTTCAGCTTCACTATTCGCGAACTCGTCGTCAGCGCCGAATTCTTCCCTTGATACTCTTACCAGCTCTCCAATCAAGAGATCTGGTTCCTGAATGTTCTTGGCTGAAAGGTGGGCGTTTAGGAAATCACAATAAGTTCGGAATAAGCGAACGCATGCAGCGTTGAATTCGAATCCATACTCTTTCCTGATTCGCAAACGCATTGCATAGGCGATGATTGCAGGAGATATCTCAGACGAAACCAGCCAGTGCTCCGCAATAGAAGTTGGCTTCGGAATGGTTATGGGGTCGACCCTAAATGTTCTGCAGTCCTCCGTCTCGCACGAAATCACATCAAAATCCTTCTCTGCCGCAAGCTGGGTGAAGAACTCGGCATACCTCGACTCGTTCGCGCACTCCCTGAGAAAGGCTTCCGGGATCACAAACGGTTGAAATCCGTGAACAGACCCATCTCGGAAATTCGCAACTTCTTTCCTGCGTTCAGGACGCTTTAATTCCAGAAACTCTCGTACTGCCTTGCTTCGATCAGGAGAGGAGATTGCACGCCAAATTGCCTGATCCAAGCTAAAGCAGAGATCAAATGCGTCTTCGCTCGGAAGTCGACCAAGAACAGTCATTGAGCGAATCCATGAAGCGAGGACGCTGAATCGGAAATTTCGAAACTAATTAATGACGCAAGTAGAGGAGAGAGCGAAACGAAAGAGTTCTCCTGCTTCGCCGCAGCACCGTAAAAGAAATTCCCGTATTGAACGTAGAATGACCGGAGTGTTTCTTGCAAGAAGTCGCTTTCGACGTGATCTCTCCCGATTAGAACAGTGCCTCGACTCTCGACTCGACTGGCAAAAGTCTTGGCGGCATCGATATCAAGAGCCCACCCATTCAGCGAATCACATTCATTCGGAAAACGGAACACCATTCCAGTGAGCAACCAAAATACGGGATCAACGGAAAGGCAAGCGGCTGCAAGCGGAGTAGGCGCTAGACTACTTGCGTTTCGTCCCGGGAAAGAACGTTGAAGTGACTTCCCTAACTCCTCTCGGATCGAGTCAAAATGCGAAAGCGGATCTTTGAATACTGGGGACACATGCAAGATGTGTTTCGCCGACAGTTCTGTGGACCGCAACAGCTTGGACCTTCCAGTCCGTTGTTGCACATCTACGATTGATGAGAAGACAATTTTGGTATTCGAACCCAGCAAATCAGTAACATTCTCGGCGGAGTCCGTTACGATCCCGAATAGTTTTTGAATTCGAATCCGAGCTTCAGCGTTTTCAGTGATCCGAAAGTGCTGTTCGATTTGATCGCTGATATGGTTCAGCCCATGCTTCTTTATAAGAAATCTTGAAGTGAGCTTTAGGACACGCATTAACGATTCGGGATAGTTCAGCGACCCCATGAATGTTAAAGCCTCGAAAGTCGATCGGTTCGAAAGTCCTTGTAGGGCAATCTTTTCCCAATCGCCGCCGTATGCCGCAAGTGCGTGCCAGAAAACTGTAGGCTCGATTGGATCGAACGACAGGTAACAACGTCCCACCGTTATTGCGGCATCATCCATGGATCCAAACGAAGGAGAAACAAGCTCGTCTCTCAACACACGTGAAGTCAGCTGGTGAATACCCGTAGACGCAAAAGGACATGCGAAGCTAACAGCTTCCGCCAAGTACGTGACTCTTTCCGGCGTCCGTAATTCGACGCCATTGACGGCCTCACGATCGACCAAAACCTTTACAAGAGTGCCAAGCAACGCATTCGCTACTCGCTCTCTGGTTGCAAGGCTCGACTTTCCAGATTCAACAATCTCGGCAAAAATCCCAACAGGATTCGGGTCCTTTTTAGGATGCAGCGGAAAGTCGTAGATTCCCACTAGGCGGTCAAGGATCCAACGCTCGATCTGCGGAGTCTCCAAGCCGTTGATTCTCTTAAAGTCGAGTGCTGTCATTTCTTCAGTCCGACAGGTCTTTTCGTTAATGCACTCCCCGTTACAACTGCGTGAACTACCTCGGGAACACCACAGTCCCCATTATGAGGACAATCGTCGTTCGGTCTGGTTCGGCCACAAGAGTCCTTTTTGCTTGATGGTTTAAACGCGTCATTCAAATACGGTCCTGCGTAAGCATCTGCGATGGTTGGAAAGAAGATTCCCGAAGGTGGGGGGACGTACTCCAAGAAAATTGAGAGTTCATCGCAATAAGGAAGGCCGAAACAGCATTGGACGTCCTTCAGAGACTTGTTCGCATGTTGTATCTGAGGTTCTGCTCCGTCATCCGTATCGTCAAAGGTCGACCACATTTTGCCGTGACTGCCAAGCGGCGTCTCATCGAGAATATTGTCGTCCTCATCAATAGGAAGATCAGCGAATTTTGGTGGTAGCAACATCGCCTCAATTTCATCCCTCGCAATACGAGGATTCAGAGCCTCGGCACGACTATGGAGCGTAGATAACCGGTGCTTTGAGAACAGTCTTCCAACATAGCATGGACTATGTTTCTTGATCGGCTCACCACAACAAGGATTGGCACCGAAAAACCGTTGACATTCCAGCACAATGTCATCAATTGCTCCGTCTGGTGCGAATTTGATGGTCCTGTCGATAAGCTCTTTCCAAAAAGACTCATCCACGTGCGATTCAGCTCTAATGTTGTCGCACAGACGTTCATGAGAAGGTGAGGCCTCCGAAACTCGCTCGACCAACGCATTTGCTTGGTCTCTTATGTTTTCGTCTAGGCTCGCAAGGTAATCGTCGAACTTCACTGCCCCAAAATCCCCCCTACCGTGTTTCAATTTAGTCGTCTAGTCCTGGCATAACCGTTGGGAACACTACTCCACAAGAGGATATCGAATGCCCTCTACAGCGTGGAGGGGAGATCCGTTTTTCGAAGGGACTTCTGCGGCCTTGGACCCCGCGTGACACGGACGACAAACCCGATCACCGGCCCCAAGCACAAGTGTTAGCACTTTCTGGAGATTCTGGAGAAGATCACCCTGGAGCTCGATAGGCTGTGCATCCATTAGGATATTCAATCCAAACACGGGTTCACCGGCCTTTATTCCAGCGAGCGGCGGCTAAATCGGAAGCCTGATAGGACACTTCCGCTGCCGGTGCGTCGACTCGAAGTGGATCATGGCGAGGAGGAACAGGTCGGCTTCGGCTGGCTCGTGTGAGAACGCTTCACGGTCAATTGACTGAAGCTGGACAGTTTTCAGAAGCGGCGACGTACAATATGTCAGCACATGGAGTGCTTTCGCAATAGGTCTTGGATGGCCTCACGAGCTAGGTCTTGCTTTGTCTTGGTCGTTCCCTGTTTTCGAAGTCTGTAGATAAGATCGTCAAGCAATTCTGACATTTGTTCTGGAATCCGAGTATTTAGTGTCGCCACCGGTTTCCCCCACGTTTTTGGTTGCTCCTTCGATTTTTTCAGTTGAGTGCCATTGCTGTCTTTCGGCCTTCTTTTCTTTGTAACTCTTCCGCTCTGCTTTGCCGCTTCGCCACTGTCACTATTGCTTGGCATCTTCGCGGTTGGTTGAATTGAGTGCTGGGCCGGGTTAGAGGCCTGACCTTTTCGATCATCCTCTTGATCGCGAACAAACTGAACAACCGATTCAGCGGTCTTGGTGATTTGCCTAAAGTCATCGGCAAAAGGGCTCATTCGCTTAGCCATTGGCGACCTCCCGATTTCGTTGTGCAAACAAACCACCAAGGAGTTCTTCAAACAGCTGGCTTAAGCGTGCAGCAGCTTTTTGTCCACGTGAATCCGATAGACGCGATGCAAATTGCTTGAGTCCAGGAGCGTCTCGGTAGGCTCGCAGTCGTTTGACATTCGTCATCGCCATTGGGATTCCAAACTGCTTGGCGAGCTCACGAACATCTCTTGCCAAAACATCAGCGTCATCAGTTTGATTGAGAATAAGAAAGGCTTTCGGCTCTCCCTTTCTGACCTCTTGTGACAGTCGAATCGTAGAGAGTGCGTTCTCAATGGGCCAAAGATCCGATGCGCTGGGTTGGAGTGGAACGCAGACGAGATCAGATTTCAACACTGCGGAATGCGTTGATTGGCCAGCGCTTCCCTTGGTATCCACAATAACGAATTCGATATTGCCATCCAAATCGTTGATTGTGTTGCGGAGGTCATTTGTGCGTTTCTCTTCAGACGCCCCTTCCAATACCCAGACATCGACAGAATGGTTCTTCGCGGCCAAAAGCCATTTCGAGGCCGTTTGCTGGTCATCCGCATCAATCAATGCAACTCGAGTTCCTCGGTCTGCCAACCAAACAGCGAGATGGACCGACAAGAAACTCTTTCCAACACCCCCTTTTGTGTTTACGAATGAAATCACTTTAGTCATGACGATGAGCCTAGCGCGGGATCACACGAACACGCAAGATAGAAAGTGAACACGGTTGAACGCTTGCGTGGTTGCGACGATGAGAGCTTGCGTGCAAGCATGCATGCGAGCACTTGAAACTTGAAAGTACACCCGGGCGACTGTGAAAGAGACACAGATCACACTTCGAAAGCACGGTGATGCTGACGAGGATCGCCTGAGATCGAAAACTCCCATGCAACATGAGCATTGAATAGGGCACGCAGAAATTGCCGTTAGAACGGAAATTTGGCCGCCGCTTGCAAATGGCCAATGAATCCCTTCTAGTGTGATCTATCCGATCATCGTCGTTTGTTCGAACGACGAAAAACCACGATCCGAAACGGATGTCCGCCGATCACGACGTGAGCTTCAACGCCCAAAGTTTTTGCTTGCGCGAAGAGCGACTCGTGTTGTAGCTTTAAGCAACTTGAAGTTGGATGCCGTGTTGTGAGACAAGCAGTGTCGTGTTCTCAGACAAGGCTATCGTGTTCTGAGACAAGCAAACACGTGTTCTGAGACAAGAAGTATCGTGTTCTCAGACAAGATTTACCGTGTTCTGAGACAAGATCGTCGCTGATTCGCGAGTGAATTCAGTGGTTTGAGAGGACAGAACTATAGAACTATTTAACTAAGAACCTTTGTCGCAGAAAGGAATGAAAAGAAAGAAGAACAACTCCCCACTAAACGCTGAAGTCATCCCACTGTTTGGAAGAGATGAGATGAACCTGATTGAGTTCCCGCTTGGGCCGATTACGCCAGGGGATACCAAGACGTTTGAGGTTGAACACTCGGTATTTGATCGCAAGCTCAAACGGGATGCGAAACGCAAGCTGCTGATCTCGGGTTCCGCCGCGTTTGGACTCCCCAAGCCAATTGATGACCAAGTCTTGATGGGCATGAACCTGCTAACTTACGAAGCAGGTTTTCAATCGAAGAGGGTCGAGTTCAGTCGATATCGTCTCTGCAAGGTTCTTGGATGGCCAACCGATGGCCGGGCGTACAAACGCCTGGAAGAATCATTCGATCGACTTGCCGGTGCGACCCTAAAGTTCAAAGACAGTTGGTGGGATCATGGCGAGAGCGTCTGGACGTCAAAGACGTTCCATTTGATTGACGAAGTCAACCTCTGCTCCAGGGATGAGATTGACCGAGCGCGGATGAGGCGGGGAAGCGCAGCTACAACCCTTTGCTCGTTTATCTGGAGTGACGTCATCTGGAAGAGTTTTGCCGATGGCTACATCAAGAAGATCGATATGACGATGTGGCGTAGGATTGGTAGCCGCCGGCGAAAGGATGTTGCACTCCGCCTGTATCGGATACTCGATAAACGGTTTTACCTAAAAGCTCACGTTAGCTTTGATATTCGAAAGCTCTGCGTTGGAACTCTTGGGGTGAGCCATGGCTACGCCCCAAGCCAAATGAAACGGATTGTCGAGAACGCCTCGCAATGGCTTGTGGAGTGTGGGTTCCTTCGGGAGATTCGATTCAAGATAGGAGCAAACGGAAACGCTGAAGCTGTGTTTATCAAAGCCCATCCAAGAGAGAGGGAAGCCAGGGGGCCTTCAAAACCCTCGAGCGTCGCTCCGGCCAGCGAAGCCCTTCGTTACTACGCCTCGCTCTCAGTTCAAAAGCAAGCGGTGTTACTTGAGAAGGCACTGGAACACCGCAAGCAGAATCACCCGAAACTTGTCGATGGATACCATCGGCACGAAAAGCAGCAAGGCGATGTGTTTGAAAGCTACCGCGAGCAAGTGATCGGTGTCTTTCTCGTGTATCGAAAGACGCAAAAGGCCAAAGCTGCCTGAATCCCGGATGGAACGTCCAACAAGGCGGTCGACAGAATTGGTCTCATGATCGTCTAGACGAGTCTGTCGACAAGACTACTCTGTCGCGCTGATAACCCACTGATTCGGTTTCAGAATCAGACGGTGACACCAAGTCTCAGTCGGCCACTATTGTCGCCCCGTAGGTGCACGGGTGTGGAAATGATTTTTGGGCTGTCTGCTTCCCCCGAACTCTCGGCAAGTCCATGGGGCCATGGATGCATGGTCCCATGGGTGACAGCGAAGGCTCAATGATTGGAACTGTCGGCAATGCGGATTTGTTCACTCTGCTGGGACAGTGACTCTCAAACAGCATTTGAGTAAGAATTCAGTTCATGTTATCGCTTTGCCCTTGAAACCAAATCATGGAGGAGAAAGTGAAGGCATGACAACACGAAGAAAACCCAAATCGATCAACGAGCCGCTTCAGCGTGCCCCAAAACCAGGGACGCTAATTCCAGCTGTCAAGAACCAAGGCTACCAACTTCCTCTCCATCTGTGGCAGGAACTCGTTGAAGAGGTGAGCCGACGCAAACAGCTCGGACTGCCCCACGCATCGCAAAACGCCATAGCGGTTGCGGGAATCTCTGCTTGGCTTGAAAAGCATAAGGGAGGGAACAGATGAGCGACAAAATCACGTTTAGGCTCTGGCCTCCCTACACAGAAAAGATTCAGGAAATGGCGGAAGCCGCCAGACTCAAGCCCAACCAGTTTGCAAGGCTTGCTGCCATTTCGGTGGCTGACGGAGGGTTGCTGAACATGGCGGCTCGAATGGAGCGAATCGAGGATGAGCTCATTCGTCTTCGAAAGGATTTTAATACGGCTGTTCGAAAGACAGACGATTCTTAGGGCGAGAAAGGAGGAGTGTGTTATCAATCAAACTTATTGGAAGTAGCAAGCAGGAAGTTGGCTACTACGCGGATCTGGGAGAGGACTACTACGTGGATGGTGGTGAACCACCTGGAACATGGTGGGGAGAGGGAGCGAAAGAGCTTGGGCTGTCTGGTACGGTGCGAGCGACCGAGTTTCGGAACGTTCTCGAGGGGAAGTCAAAGGATGGCTCAAAACGTTTAGTTCAAAATGCCGGTAAACCAAGCCGGCGTGCTGCTTTTGATCTCACGTTCTCCGTTCCGAAGTCCGTCTCGATCGCTCGCGCGATCGGCAGCACCGATCTTGCCAAGAAGATCGACGTTGCATGCGATGCAGCTTCGCGCAAGGCTTTTGAATCCGTTCAGGAGCTCTGCGGCTCAAGCCGGCGAGGCTCGGCAGGGCATCGCGGCGATTCCGCAAAGCTGGTTGCGGCCGTGTTTCGTCACGAGACGGCTAGGGGGCTCAACGGAAACGTGCCGGACCCAAACCTCCACTATCATTTCGTCCTTTGCAATGTCTGCGTTCGCGAGGACGGAACGACAGGAACATTCGATGGGCGTTTGCTTTTTCGTCGCCAAATGAAGATGGCACTTGGAGCTCTGTTTCGTGCCGAACTCTCGAAGCAATTGCAGGCACTGGGCCTGGAAACCTATCGACCTGAGACAGGCCAAGGCAAACCGTCGAGCTGGTTTGAGCTGAAATCGGTTCCCAAGAAAGTCATTGAGGTGTTTTCAAAACGTCGAGAACAGATCGTAGCGTGGCTTGAGAAGAACGGTCAGTCAGGAGCGAAGGCCGCGGAGCGAGCTGCCCTTTCCACGCGAGAAGCCAAGTCTTGCTATTCGCGACAACAGCTAAAGCGAGCATGGCGGTCGCTAGCACAGAAGCTTGGCTTCGATTCAACTTCCATCCATCGCTCGGGTGAGGTGGGGCACAATTCAGGAACGGAGCTCGAGCGAGCAATCGAACGGGGCCTTCAAAAGGTGACCCATGAGCGAGGCCATTTTACAGAGACCGACTTACTCCGCCATGCCGCGCAGGAAGCTCAGTGCAAAGGAGTGGGGGCCAAGCAAGTAATCTCGGCGGTCCAAAAAACGCTGGCGAACGATACGGAGATTGTTCATCTTCAATCGGTGGGTGGAGAACCACGATTTACCACGACCGAGATCCTCGAGATTGAAAAGCGTCTCTTTGAGTCAGCCAAACGCTCGGCGGATTGCCCCAGACATGCGATTACAAACGAACAATTAGCAGAGACGGTTGAGTCCCATCCGACGCTGAAGCCTGAGCAATCCGAGGCAACACGTCACATCACCGCTCGGCCAGGCCGGATCCAGTGCGTCAACGGAATGGCGGGAACCGGAAAGACATACATGCTCAGGGTTGCCCATGATGCATGGAAAGCGGCGGGACTGAACGTTGTTGGAACGGCTTTAGCAGCCAAAGCTGCCGAGGGACTGCAAGAAGGCTCAGGAATCGAAAGCACGCACATTCACCGGCTGTTGTGGGAAGTTGAAAACGGGAAGCGAATGCTCTCAGAGCGAACCGTTCTCGTTGTTGACGAGGCCGGAATGATCGGAACACGGATGATGGAACGACTCGTCGCACTGACCGAATCAACCAACACGAAGCTGGTTCTTGTTGGAGATCATAGGCAGCTGCAAGCCATTGAGTTTGGTGCTCCGTTTCGCGGATTGGCAGGGAGGATCGGTGTTGCCGAACTCAAGGAGATCACGCGTCAGCGAGAGAAGTGGGCACGAACCGCTGTTTCGGAACTTGCAGCGGGAAATGCTGAGTCTGCTTTGGAGCGATTCGCAAAGCGAGGCCTGATCAAGATCGCCGAGGACCGCGAAAGGGCGATCGAGCATTTGGTGAGCGATTGGAAGAAAGAGTTCTTATCGGGCACAGACGCCCGGATCTTCGCCGGGACACGTTTAGAAACCGTCACGGTGAACCGAGTTTGCCAAAGGGAGCTAGATTCGGAAGGAAAGCTATCCGAACAATCGATCAAGGTCGGTCGATACGAGTTTCACGTTGGCGACAGCGTCGTAGTCACCAAGAACAATGCCGCACTGCTGCTTCGCAACGGAACCCAAGGGCGAATTGTTGGGTTCGACGCTCAGCGAAACGAGCTATCGGTCATGATTGAGCGGAACCTAACGGTCAGAGTCAACGTGGACATATTTCCGCATCTTGAGCTTGGGTACTGCACTACGACTCACAAGGGGCAAGGGCAAACGGTCGAATCAGCGTTTGTGCTGGTTGGTGGTCCAATGACGGACCGGGAGATTTCCTACGTTCAAGGCTCAAGAGCAAGAGAAAATACTCGCTTTTACGCAGATAAAGTGAACGGTGGATCAAGTATTCAAGAGTTAGCAGAGCAAATGTCTAAATCTCGAAGGAAAGATTTGGTTCATGATTACACAATTGAGGGTGCATGATTTGGAAGGCAGTTCTTCTCATTTTGGTTTCTTTACTTTGCTTTGAGTTTCGAGCTGGAAAGCAAAGGAGGCGAAAGCACAAGTTCAACCGTGGTCGAAAGCTTCGAGCCAAACAAAGCAAGCCAAGCAAGCCAAGGGTTAAAGCTGGCCTTAGGTGGGGAAACCAGCTTCTCCAAGAATCCTCTGCCACCCAGCATTTTCTTGCCGTTGGAACAACTGGATCTGGAAA
The DNA here is from genome assembly GCA_039179795.1 of Planctomycetota bacterium. Taxonomy (GTDB): domain Bacteria; phylum Planctomycetota; class Planctomycetia; order Pirellulales; family Pirellulaceae; genus Rubripirellula. The sequence goes on from JBCDEM010000036.1 coordinate 12,118, forward strand.
GAGCATTGTTCAAAGGCTTCTGATGATGGATGTCCTTACCTCGATTCAACCTGGAAACGACAAGAGAGTTCTTATATTTGACGCCAAGTATGACGCGTCAGCATTTATGGATCGAATCAACGCAACATGCCGAGTGTTCAGTCTAAACCCCTTTGAATCGGGAGAAGGGAGGGCAGAACCTGTAGCTTGGGATATCGCAGCCGACATTACTTCAGCAGCGAGAGCCTTGAACCTTGCTGCAGCACTTATTCCGGCTGAAAAAGGTGGGAATAACCAGTACTTCACCGATGCTGCGAGGCAGGTGCTTTCAGCGGTTGTTGAGTCTCTGATTAGGCATTCCCCAAGAGCTTGGACATTTAGTCATTTTGTACACCTAACGCTCTCAATGGAAAGAGTGAAAGCGACTTTGAACCAAGATGAGGTTGGACGAGAAACGCTTGACAACTTCTTTGGCGATGAGCGAACGGCGTACCAGGTGTTCACGACCGTGGTTTCAAGAATGAGCTATTATCGCCCAGTGGCAGAGTTATGGAGGGGGCGAACCCACAAGCTTAGCCTTCGAAAGTGGCTAAGCAGCGAATCTGTCTTGTTGCTTGGAACAAACGCGACGGTGGAGACGGCTCTTTCTGCCATCAACGAAATCATGTTTCGAGTTCTTGTTGAGGAAGTTGACATTCAAACAGACTCAACAACACGCCGCACTTGGTTTTGGATTGACGAAGCAAGGCTTTCTGGGCCACTCCTTCGAAACCAGATGCTCCCGTATTTGGCGGTCAAGGGACGCTCAAAAGGAGCCTGTTTGCTTCTGGCTTTCCAGGATATCGACGGTTTTCGGGAAGCTGCTGGAACTCGGATTGCGAGTGAGATCATTGCTCAGTGCAGCCACAAAGCACTTCTGCGTATGGAGTCTGACGAATCCGCCCGTTGGGCGTCACGCGTTATCGGCCAACACGAAACAATTGAGTTCATGCAAAGCAAACAAGATGGCCTCTTCGGAAAGGGCAGCCAAAATGAACATGCAAGCAAGCGAGATACCGTGCTTCCAAGTGAGTTTTACTTGATTCCAGCAACAAATCCAAAGAATGGATTAACGGGATATTTCATCTCGCCGGAGGTAGGTGCTGAACGAAGCCACATTCACCCAAGCGAGATTGAGCCTGTGATTGTGAGATCGCCAGCCAATGTCCCAAGGAGAACAGTCCTGCTTTCCACGCAGAACTCAGTCAGTGTCGTGGATGCCTCCGTCGTCTCGCTTTCTGACTCAGCTTCGCTCAATCAGTCAATGGACCTACATCAGGAAAAAAGGATTGGCAGGGAGGCTCGATAGACGGTCTTGGCCTCTCCCTCCCGCCTGAAGGGGTGGTGCGATGCCTTTCGTTCGTAGTAAATTCTTGAGCTGCGAATCCTAGAATCGACTTGCGGTGCAAGCCAAACCAACGGGCAATGCAAGTCGATCCAGCGACAGCGATGAAAGCGTGTCGGAGGCAGTAATGGCTCAAAGTCCATCAAAACAGATTCGAAACTTCAGCCCAGATGAATGGGATGAGTTTGTTCTCGAGTGGATGGATGGCTTCGATCCTCAGTATGCCTTTACCGATAGGCTGGATGGTGCAGGCGACAAGGGACGGGATGTTGTGGGCTACGTTGGTGAGCCAAGCTCAGGATGTGAATGGGACAACTACCAATGCAAGCACTACAAAGACAAACTCATCCCAAGTGAAGTCTGGATTGAGCTTGGCAAGCTTTGCGTTTTTACGTTTCTCGGTGAATTTAGTGTTCCTCGTCGATATCGGTTTGTGGCACCCAAAGGAGTCGGAACTTCTCTGCATGACTATCTCCGAAATCCGGAGAAATTGAGGAAGGAACTGAGGAAGCAATGGAAGAACAAATGCGAGAACGAGATTAGCAAGAAATCCGCCTATCCATTGGAGGGTGACCTGCTCGCACACGTAAACGCCTTTGATTTCAGCATTGTTGGCTATGTTCCTGTGAAAGACCTAATAGAGCAGCATGCTCGCACCAAACACCATTTCAAGAGGTTTGATATCGATCCTCCAGTGAGGCCCGCGGATGAATCGCCACCCGAAGATATCCGGCCTGAAGAAGTCTCCTATGTAACCGCACTGCTGGAAGCGTACGGAGATTGCCTCGCAAGACCTGTCGTTGATATCGCTGATATTGAGAACGAGGGAATGATTAGGCGGCATTTTGATCGAAGTCGGCAGTGGTTCTATTCAGCTGATTCGCTGAATCGTTTCTCTAGAGACCAAGTGGAAGTGGGGACGTTCGAGAAGTTGAAGAAGGAGATTCTAGATGGGATCATAGACACTGTCGAAGAAGAATGCTCAGACGCATTTGTTCGTGTCCGAAGAACAACAGACAAAGCACAGACAATTATCCCAAGCAACTCGAAGCTCACAGGATTCGTAACGCCAGCAGACAAAAAGGGGGTCTGTCATCATCTTGTAAACGATTCAGAAATTGCGTGGAGGCAAGGTGAGTAACTTTACAGATGCGAAGTTTTGGTCAGCGGTTTTCAACAGTCCAATCGAGTCCGGGCTGCGTGCGGTTTGTATTCTGACGGAAGCGTATCCTTCCGAATTTGATTTGCAACGAATTCTCTATTACGACTACCTCGTTGTTCACTCAAGTGATATTCAGGATGAGTTTGCGGATGCTCCTCCTAGTATTCATCCACCGACCCCGAATAGGGCTAGCGAACTGACTGTTCGGCGAGAACTCTGCCAAATAGGCCTTCGATTGATGATCTCACGGGGACTAGTTGCGTGCAGATTTGACAAAAGCGGGATTTCCTACTTTGCGACGGAACTCGCACTTCCCTTTCTAGACAGTTTGACATCATCGTACACATCCGACCTAAGGGACGTAGCTAGGTGGCTTGGCCAGGCTTTCAGCGACTATTCCGATTCTGATCTGTCTGGCTTGATCCAAGCGAATCTTGGCAGGTGGGGAGCAGAGTTTGTCATGCAATCCACTGTGAATGAAGAAGGGCTAAGCTCGTGACAATTGAGCTCCTTAGTCTTTCAGTGAACGGTCCAAATGCTGAGACTGCAGTAGTTACCTTCGGAAGCCCTCTGACGGTAATCTCTGGATCTTCTGGCACTGGTAAGTCGCATGTTTTTCAGTGCATAGAATACATGCTTGGCGGTAAAGATATTCCTGAGAGAATCGAAGAGTCGAAACCATACGACCTCATTTCGATGGACCTCGTGCTTTCCGGAGTAAGGGCGAGGCTCGAACGATCCTTCTTGGGCGGAAGGTTTAGCTTCTTCCCAGCCTTAAATGATGGGACTGGAGAACACGAGAAGGAAACGCTTAAGACCAAGAACGACCCCAACAGGATCGACAACATATCCCAACTGTTGTTGACCCATAGCGGCTTAAAGGACAAGTCAGTTCGAGTCAACGCATGGGGTAAGCTGCGTCCGCTTTCATTTTCCGAAGTGCGGAAGCTGATTTTGGTAGACGAAGAGCGAATCATTCGTCGAGGGTCCGTGTTCCTTCGAGGCCAGAGGCAGGATGAGACTGTCGATAAATCCGTCGCTGGGCTCCTAATTACTGGGATTGATGACTCGACAATTGTAGCGGTTGAAGGAAGGGCAGAGCGCGATTCCAGGCTCAAGGCGGAATCAAGCCTGCTAGAGGAGCTCACCGCAGAATCTCGGGAACTCATTGGGAAAGGTCCTACGGAGCTTAAGGAGATTGAAGAACAGTTGGAGCGGCTGAGTAACTCGATTGATGAAGCAACCAAGACGGTTTCAGTCACCCAAGCCGAGATAAGCGAGTTGGAGGCCGATCGACAACGAGCTTGGGCTAAGCTTCGAGAAGTGCGTAGCCGCCGAGCATTCCTCGCAACTCAGGTGGAGCGGTTTTCCTTGCTTCAGGATTTTTACTCGAGCGACAGGGCCAGGCTACTTGCTGTCTTGGAAGCAGAAGGCGAAGTAAGAAGTCTCGACGAAGCAGATTGCCCAGTCTGCGGTCGATCTCCTAGCGAAACCCCAAGTACCATGATGATCGAAGAGACGCTTGATTCATTTACAGAAGCGTGTAAGTCGGAACTCAAGAAGATTCGCATTCAGGAAACTGATCTAGCGGCAACGATCAAGACTCTCTCAGATGAAGAAGGGTCCCTGGCAATCGAAGAAGCCGCTCTCGGTGGTCGACTTGGTGGGATAGACAAGAGAATGTCTTTCCTGCTTGAACAACAGCAGCGGTCAAGTCGCGACGAATTGCAATCCCTCCTATCTGTACGAGCAGACTTGCTTCGGCAGAAGGTAATTGCCGAGGAAGTGGCTCGACTATCGGAGAGGCAGGAGAAAACGGCTGCACTCCGCAAGAAGAAACCGACGAAGCCAGCGTTGGCAGAGAAGCTAGACGTTAAAACAACAGTTGGTCTTTGCGATGAGGTTCGGGAGCTTCTAACAACTTGGAAGTTTCCTGGCGGAGATTCTGTGTTGTTCGACCCTGAAAAATTGGACTTCGTTATTGGCAGGCGAAACCGTGGTAGCCTTGGAAAAGGCTACCGAGCTGTTGCGTACTCAGCCGTCACGATTGGATTGATGCGGTACTGCTTGAAGAACAAGCTTCCCCATCCGGGATTCGTCGTTCTTGACACTCCACTCAACCCACTGAAGGGACGGGAGGAAGGAACGGAGGGGATAGTCAATGAAGAGACGAAGCTGGAGTTCTACCGATCTCTGGCAAGCAGCAATCTTGGTCAGGTAGTCGTGTTTGAGAATGTCGATCCACAGTCTGCAGTGCAGGAAGAGATCGAATACCATCACTTTTCGCAGAATGCCGAGATTGGGCGGTATGGTTTCTATCCCACAATCGGCTGAGCTTCATTTTTCACGAGAGTGGCCTTCATGGAATTGCTACTCCGATACCACCGCATCGAATGGGTATGCAAGCGGATCTACATCAGTGCTGGCGATTCTTCGAGAGTCCAAAACTGAGGCGCAGACGTTCTCGGTCATCGCAGCAACTTGACAAATATGTCAAGCCGTGCGATACTTGATAGATGAGAGATCTCCCCGAGTTTTCAACAGACGGTTTGCTTCCAGTGGGCGACTTTGCAATGACGCTTCAAGAGCTTGCCCTGTCGAGGTTAGTTAGAGGTGAATCCAAGCCAAACTGGGACACGGAGTGGCGAAACAAGTTGGTTACGAACTTGGGTGCCATGGTGAACCAGCTTTGGCAGGTTGGAATCAGTGAGATTTTTGTTGACGGTTCATTTGCCGAAGACAAAGACCACCCAAACGACATTGATGGCTACTTCGAGTGCGACCGCAAAGAGCTAGCCTCTGGTCGCCTTGAGAAATCCCTGAACGCGATTGATCCGCACAAAGCATGGACGTGGGATCCGTCCGAGAGGCGTTCTTACCTGGGTTATAGAAAGAAGCAGCTTCCCATGTGGCATGTCTACCGTATTGAGATGTATCCCCACTACGGGCAGTTATCTGGCATCAGGGAGAAGCATGGACATGAGCTTGAATTTCCAGCAGCGTTTCGAACGTCACGGTCTGGGAAAGAAAAGGGGATCATCAAGATTGTAAAGGAGCAAACATGATACGAAACGAAAGGGAGTACCAAAGAACATTAGCGTCGATTGAAGACGAAGCAGAGCGGCTGGAAGCAGAGCGGCAGAGGTTACAAGACGATGGTTTTTCGTCTGCAGAGATCAAGCGATTGTTGGAACCTCGCGTTAGTTTTCGAGATCAGAAGAAGGAAGAAGCGGAGACCTACGAGAGGCTTTGTCGAGGCGAAGTGGCGGAGGTTCAGGGATTTGAAGGTACAGGGCGGCTCTTGATTGCCTTAAGAATCGCCCGTGGCTTATCTCAAAGGCAACTTGCAGATCGTCTTGGTGTGAACGAATCTGCCGTCTCCCGAGACGAACGCAACGAGTACCACGGTATAACGCTAGATAGAGCAAACCGAGTCCTTGAGGCACTTGAGGCTGAGGTTGCCATTCGCGTTACGACCTCCGTACTGCCATTTGATAGCGACGTGGTCACGAAATAGTGGGACGGCATCTACCCAGCAACGCACTTGATGCATTTTTTTGTAAAGCTGATTGTTAGCCCCTTTCCGCGTCGCCGTCACATCGACCTGCACCCCTGCAAAGAGGTCGATGTGACGGTGATGTGCAAAGGGGCGGCCCCATTCTGATGAGCTTGAGCGAAGGCCAGGTAATGCATGGCTATCTGCATTTTCAACCTCCTATCGGTCGATAAACACACGCAAACCAACACGGTCTCTCTACCTCCTGCTGTTTTCTAGGCCGTTGGATTCGAGAACGCTCAAATCTGTCTTTTGAATCAGATTGTGATTCGCTCAATTTCATCCAGCGAGATCTGGTCATTTCGTCTGTCATAGAGCTTGGTTGTTCGAGCGTCTGCGTGACCGGCCATCTGTTGGGCAGTTTCAAGCTTTCCACCATTGGTGAGATAGTTTGTTACACCCGTCGCTCGAAACGAGTGATTGCCTATTCTTCCCTGAACCCCTGCATTTCGGGCTCGTCTTCGGACAGCATCCCAGGCATTTGCCCGAAGGAGTCGTTTGGTCGTTAGCTTTCCTGTTCTGCCAATGGCGGATCGAAAGAGAGGAGACTTTGGCTGGCTCGCTAAATCGGCGGCTCTGATGTAAGAATCCAAGTACTCTTCGAGTTTGTGGTGTGCAGGCATCGCATGAACTCGACTACCTTTCTCTAGTAATCGAATCCACATTCGACGGCCTCTTGGTTCGTAGTCCTCGACATCCATTGAAAGTGCAGCCGAGACTCTTGCAAATGTATAAGTCATCAATGCAATCAAAGCCCGGTCTCGAAGTCCAACGAGATTGTTTGTTGGGATAGAGGTGAGCAAACGCTTGGCATCTGCTTCATCGAGAGCAATTGTTTTCCCGGAAGTGATCTTGAGCTTTGGACCACGCACTGCATGGCACGGGTTTGTCCGGCAAACCTGGCGAATCATAAGCCAGTCAAAGAGCATCCGTAAAGCAGCCAAGTTTTGCTTGACTGTCGGAATCGCCATAGTCTTCCCAAGCTCTTCGATGTAGCCAGAAACATGAAATGACTGAATGCGGTCTAGAGTAAGCCCTCGAAGTTCAGCCCAGTCAAAGAAGCGGTTGACTGCACGCAGGTAGGCATCGCGAGTATTCTTGTTTCGAATGTGATCGACGAAGAATGAAAGAAAGCTTCGAGTCGCATCACTTCCGACTTCGGAAATGATGACCGGTACAAAATCAACGCCACCAAACGCATCGTTCCCAAGATGAGATACTGTTTGATTATCGGCCGCGACAAGCTGAACTGGCGGCTTCCCTTCGTTCCCCATCAACAATACATAACATCCTTTACGTATTGTTAGCAAGCAAAAAAGATTCAGCGAACAGATTTGAAACCGATTGCGAATTCAAGAGTCGCTTTGAATGATTTACTTGGGGATTTCAGTTGCGGTGCGGAAATCTTGTAGCGCCATCGCACTTAGCAACTCGACGAATTCTTTCTTGACAGGCTTGATTTCAAATGCATTTGAGTCTTTCGAGCGTTCAAGCAAACCGACTAAACGTTCTCTAAGAGGCACTGGGATGCCTGCATCTTGAAGCTGATTAGCGTCATAAATGTAGTCGATTACCGGTGCTCGATCTCCGTAGTTTTCGTTGCAGCAACCAAGGGCAACGTTCCAGCCAAGTGACAGAGACACCCCAACCGAAGAGTCCCAACGCTCAAGAACCTTATCAAGTGGTTCGCCGAGAGCAATCTCTCGTACATCGGATATAGAGAGGTAATCGGGCTTGAGCGCCTCTTTGAATCTGACAATGACATCAGGAGGAAGGTCCAAGGCCTTGAGCTGGTCGACACCGTTCCGCTCGAAATAGTCGAGCACTCGCCGATACCGGAAGGTGCTCATCTTTACGTCCTCACTCGTTATTTGTTTTTCTTTGAGTCGGGCAAGGATTTCTGGATCAAGGTTTAAGGCCTTGGGCTGGTCGAACACTCCCCCAGGCCGAAGAACACTATTCTTTGCAGCATCAAACTCCCTTCTTGAAGGTGTTTCTTTGGCGTAGTCATGTTCAGTAGTGCAGATAGCGGCATTAGCCCCCAGTTCAAATGCGGCTTCTTTTGCTCGGTCCGTGAAAGCTAGCTCAAGCTTCTCAGCGTACGATTGCAACTTTGACAGGAGTTCTTGTTGTTCTTCTGAGGTACTTCTCGCTGCACTCGAAATGTTCGAGTAATCTGCTTTCAAGTCCGGAAACAGCAGGAATGTATTGTCTTCACCACCTCCGAGATCGAAATAACGTTCGCACTTTGCCTTTGCTTGGGCAATGTCTGCGGTTGTATTTGCTTCTCTAAGCGATGCCGCTAGGTTTTTGTAGGCTTCATTCGCGGACGCAAATTCTCTTGCTTCAATCAAATCAGCCGCTGAAACGAGCTTCGATCGAAGTTCATCAGATGCAAGTGAGAACTCTTTCTGGGCATATTGTTCGAACGCAGCATTTACCGTTCGCTGCAGTCCAAGCAACTGGGCTGAAGGAGTTTTCCGCTGGTTTACCACGTACATCATCCAGACACCAAGGAGAAGAATAAGCACTGGTGCACCGATCCTCAAAGCCCTTCTCGGATTCCTCTCAACAGGCTTCTTTTGTTGGAAATCTTCCTTCTCTTGTTGGTAGGCCTCAATGGCTTTTGCGAAATTGCTTGCTTCTTGATATCGGTCTTCTTTCTTGACCGACATTGCTTTGAGGCAAATCGCTTCAAGCTCTTCTGGAATTGAGCTAGAGCGATCCCTTGGCGTCCTCTTGTCACCGACGAGTATTGCCTGGGTTACTTCATCTTTCGCTCCTTCGAAAGGTAAGTCACGCGTTAGGAGCTCGTAGAAGACCACTCCCAACGAGTAGATGTCCGTCGCATGAGAGAGCTCGACTTGTTCTTTCCCGTTGGCTTTGATGTTCTTGATGAGCTCAGGTGCCGCATAATGGTATGATATGCCTCTTGGGAGTTCATCTTCCGATTGAAGGTCTGAATTTGCAGAGACGCCGAAATCAGTGAGCTTGATTTGACCGTCTTTGGATCGAAGGATGTTCTTCGATTTGATATCTCTGTGGAGGATGTTTTTCGTATGGATTGCTGCAAGTCCATTCGCAACTGATTTGGCGATCTCAGCCGCCTCGTCTGGTGTTAGTGTGTTCTCTCGAATGAAAGCTGAGAGATCGCTCCCCTCGACGAACTCCATGAGGATGCAGGGAGGGTCGTCAATTGCGTCAATGATGGTGACGATGTTTGGATGCTCGAACTTGGCTGCGTTCTTGGCTTCGGAAAGCCAGTTTGGATTCAGCGTTGTGTCGAGCCTTTTGATCGCGATTTTCCGCTCAATCTTGGTGTCGTTACACAGGTAGACCTCACCAAAACCGCCCCTTCCGAGAGTCTTAATCACTTCAAAGCGGCCGCCTAGCCTCGTTTGGAGCTCGAAACGCGAGCGGACTTCTTCCTCCAGCTCACGACAACGCTTACATTCTTCAAGGTGCTGATAGATCGGTATAAATTCATCATCGGGGAGAATCTCCTCGACGAATCTGCGTAATTCGGCTTCGGAGTAACATCCCACGATTCCCTGTTTCCCCCACCCTTGTTCGACGAGAATTCAAGCAGACATGCCAAGCAGATCCAAAGCGACGGACAAGAAATTCGACGCTTTTCTCAGCGAAGGATTCTACGTGCAAATTCGCAACGCTGCTAACGGCTGGCGTACAAAGTGCCGTATGTCTGGCGAGAAGAGCATGAAATGGTTCCGGGAGTATGCTTCTTTGGCTGCTGATATGGCGGATGAGTTACCGCATGACAGAACAGATTTGATAAAGCCACTTCGTGCTCTGGAACGAAAGGTTAAAGATGTTCGCGAAGTAATGCCGCCATCGCTCTCAAAACCGTTCTGGGGTTTGCTTGACGGGCTCAAGGCGAATGATGAGCTACGTACAACGGCTCTGCTTGAGCATTTTGACAAGCTTAAAGAACTGGTGTACCGTCGAGTTGATAACTCAAGGGTTCAGGCGGAAACAGATACGTCTGTGCCCAGTCAAGATACGACAGTGCCAGAATTTGGAAGGAAGCTAGAACCGGAAGAGATCGAGGAGATCGAGGCTGCAAAGGATTGGGCAGAAGGCTTAACTGTGCCGCGAGATCTAGAGTCTCTGAACAAGATTCTATCGATGTCGACCCAAGACATGCTGCTATACCTCAAGGACGAGGGATATGGTGTCCGCGAGCTTTCCCGAATTCTTGAGATCCCACCGAGCACTATTTCTGTGGTAATTCGTGGGACGAGTGAGCCAAAAGAGTCGGTTGCAAAGAGAGTCAGGCATTTTCTGCTTTTTCGCCAGAATTAGACTTGTCCAATATTATAGACAGTCGCTATGATCAGAACATGGCGTTAACGTCATGACTAAAACTGATTCAAAGCGTCCTGGCACAAGAAGTGCCTGAGTTGGGAAGCCGCTTAGGTTTCGTTGTTTCCGCTCCACCTTGAATCAGTGCCTCGTTTAAACAACGGCAGGCCGCTTCACTTCCTATTCGGAGGTGGGGCGGCTTTTTTCGTGTCGTGACCAAAGCCAACGCACCGTAAGCCACTTAGCATTCGTGCTGAAGTGGTCGCCTATGCCCGCGAAACAACAACACCGAATAGCCGGGGGGAGAAATGCACAGCGGACGGAATTTCAACTTTGTTGATGGACACCGAAAGAGCAAAAAAACATCAATCCAAGCGAAAGCGATCCACGATTCTCGGTCGCGCAGCAGGCGTTTTGCCCGGTGGTTCTGGTCGATCGGCGAACCGATTTCAAAAGACGTTGAGGACAGCAACACTTCGGGTGTTAATCGGAACTCTAATCGCAAGTAGTCGTTGTTCAGCGACCGGCGTCAAACATTTTACTCATTCCAAAGCGAGTCAACGCTCAATGCATAACGAAAGAGCTGAGGCGCAGCTCGACAGAGAGCTTGAAAGAGTTGAGAGCGAGATTGAATCACTAAAAGCAACTCTAAGTCAGAAGAAAAAACGACGCCTTGCTTTGAGCAAAGCAAGGCGAGCGTTAGGCGGTAAGCCTACCCCAAACGAAGGCAAAAAGGTCAATCCAACACTAATGCACGTTGAAGCAGCGATTCGAGCTGCTTTCAAAGAGCAGGAGCGATTCACGGTTGTTGGTTTGCAAAGTCGAGTTGAGGAGCTCCTCAAATCTCGAGAAATATCGAGGCAAGGACTATCGCTTCGAATTCACCAAGGAATTTCAAGGCTTGGAGAGCCTGACGCTCAGGGCCACCTGACAGCCGAAGCGTTATCGCGTTTAAGCAAGTAATCCCCCAGTCATTTATCAGGAGAAACCCAAAATGCACCTTATCCTCAGGCGAGCAACTTCCCTCGTCAAATGGAAAGATCAGTCTCTCGAATACTCTCAACAGGGGGCAAAAAGCACCAGCCGTGAGTTTTCACCAGACGAGCCAAGAGGCTTGGTCGTGGTTGTTCACGACACAAGTGGATCGATGCTACCTGTGGCGATGGAGTCAGAGCACCATCTTGAAGAAATGGTCGGAGCACTCAAGGTTTCGAAGTCGGTGGCACGTCGGTTTGATCTAGAGATTGTTACTGCTGGTGGCGTGCCAAGGCGAGTCTTGCCATTCACATCGGTGCTCGATGCAGCCATACCAAACATGGTCGTCGGTGGAGGTACCCCTCTTTGTGAAGCCACGCTTGATGCACTGGCTTCGATTGAGTCGAGAATAGAGCACATTCGATCACGTGAGTGCGTCGTGAGTACGGCGATATTGGTGGTTATCAGTGACGGCGGGTACACGGACACCGGCTATGCCTCAGAGGCCAAGAAAGCACTGCGAGAAGCGGCTGAAAACGTCGTGATCATTCCGTTTTTAACAGCCGGTGGCGATGAGTCTCAGCTCAGTGAGCTTTGTGGGTGCAACGTCCTTGATCCCAACTCAACGGACATTCCAGCGTTATTTCAGAGATTGACGAGTGTGATTCGTGTCGTTTCACAGACATCGCCGAGCCAAGTCACTGTGAGTGGCGTTAGAGCCCTGTTGTTCGATGATCGAAATGAATAGCAGATTCCGGCAAGGAACGCGGCTTGAAAGCGTTCAAACCGGCGACCAAGTTGTCCTCGCCAGTGTTCTTGGCACAGGAGGTGAGAGCACTGTGTTTGCGTGTAAGAAAGCTCCGAGAATTGCAGTTGGAATTCCGCACGAAATGAATGCTGAGAAGCTAAACCGCTTGCATTTTCTGCAGGCATGGCGTCCCGCTATAGCTACGCAGAAGCACTTTGCATGGATAACAGATCTCGTCCAGGATGAATCTGGACGCGTTGTTGGATTTACAATGCCCAAAGTTGACGGCGAAGAGCTTGCAACGTACACGAGTCCGCAAACGCGACCTACAACGGCTACGTACCTGTTCCTCCTGAAGGTTTTCAGGTCACTTGCTTCAGGCGTCCATGGCGCCCATGCGAGCGGCTACTGCGTTGGAGACCTCAACGAATTCAACGTGTCGATTCGAGGCGAAGAGGCCGTGATTCTAGACGTGGTTAGTTTCTCAGTGCACCACAGGAACTGTATTTTTAACACGCCTGTCGGTGTGGGCGAGTACCTTCCTCCGGAATTACAAGCAGCGCATGCAGCCGGAGCACTTGGAAGCCAACAAAGAACTGTTCATGGCGATTCTTTCAGCTTTGCAATCATGTTTTGGAAATGCCTGATGAATGGATTTCATCCATTTTCAAGCCGTGAATTGATTCCGATTGAGGAAGCAATCAGAGAAAAGCAATGGCCTCATTCGTCGGTAAGCAAGCTGCACCCTAAGTCGGCTTGCCCGCCAATAACGAATCTACCGACGTCACTTGCCGTCTTGTTTCGGCAGTGTTTTGGAGTTGGTCTTGATGACCCGTTAGCACGGCCACTCATTCTAGATTGGTACCGAGAAATCGACTTGGTGGTTCAAGAAGAAGAGCGTGCTTCAAAAAAGCGGCCGGCAGCGAAAGTTGCAGCCGCGCAAGTAAGCAATTCAATAGGAGCAGGCACGCTCGCAGCAGTAGCCGTATCGGTTGCCGTTGGGGTCGGCCTACTTTCAACATCGACCTCGTTTAGCTTTGTTCCAAGAGAAAAAGACGGTAAGGCAACGAGTCAAAAGAAACTCGATACACCAAAACTCTGGAAATCCATCAAGTCCTTTCCAAGACAGGGAGAAGATCAATGAACGTGATGTTTCAAGCTATGTCACACCCGATTGCCCGCTACTTTGCCGTCGCTTGCTTTTTGGGATCCGTTTTTGTCGTTCTTCGAGCTTTCTCAAAAGATCCAAATTCTGGGAAACGAAGGATTGGTTTCAAGTCAGTTGCGTTTCTAGTATTCACGGTGCTGCTTGTGTTGGCCATACGGTATGGAGACAAGCATCGAATCGAACGAGCGTATGAGCTTGTTCGAAAAACGAACCGAGATGTTTCCGCTTCTGACGCGAAGTATAGAGCTGCAAACAGCTCGTTTCGAACTTCATTCGAACTGTATCGAGATAGCTTCAGGAGCCTAGAGCCAGGATCAGACTTTCAAGGTGACCTCATTGCTATTGGAGAAATAGCCAAGGAGACGCGCGCTCTTGGGGAAGCCTTGGAGGAAAGGTATGCAGAGCTCAGCGAAATCTCGGCTGCCTATCAGGTCACCCTTACCAATGCGAGCGGAACTTACGCTCTCGCTCAATCCACACTTGATTGGGCAACAGAGGAAGATGCATTGCTGTACAGAAGCAAGATGATTCAGGAACTAGCGAAGAATGAGGAGTACGCTGAGCTTGGATTGGCCTATGAGGAGCTCGCTGAGGTATTTGAAAAGCTTGCTCGCAACAGCACGCAGCGCGCTAATGAAATCGAGGTAAACACACCCGAACTCGCGAAGGCAATGTCGTTTGTCGAGCGAGCCAATGCGTACCTCAAGGTTGTCGAATTCCATTCGAACGCGCTTGGAGGGTTTGAGAGCCCAGACCAAATACTCCGGGACATGAGACCTTACAAGGATGGAGTCAACCAGGTGATTTCAGGAATCCATGAACTAAACGTTCGACTCGATCAAGTGGATGTCACAGAACAACACGTGACTCTTTGAACTACGGAAAGATCTGTGTCTTGAACGCTTGGAGTCTTGTTTGCTGAAAAATGCGTTTTTTCAGGAGGCAGGAAACCAAGGCTGCCAGCCTCTTTCCTGCATCTGCAGGAATGTTTATGGCAGCCTTCTATTGAAAAGGGAATCAGCGATGTTCTTTTTGTTCAATCGAAAACGTTCGAGAAATCGTGATTGCGGCAATCGTCCGAACAAGTCTTTTGCAGTTGACGGCACCTCAATCCAAGTTGGGGTGTGGGAGACCGGAAGAAGTGAGCACCGGGAGAAGTATCGATTCAAGTTGTCTCGCATTAGTGAGTCAGGTCGACGCTACACCTCCCTGAACGCTCTGGACGTAGTCCACATGCCAGCGGCGTGTCTGAAACTTGCGGAGTTTCTCTGTGAGAATTCGGAAGATGAGCAAGCGAAGATGCAATTCGCTCATTTCAAGGTCCTGCTTAGGGACTTTGAACGGCTTAGGAAAGCAAGCATGGGACAAGCCTATAGCAACGTTGCAGCCGATTTTGACTGCGGTCACACCGGTTGTTAGCGGATCTTTCTTGGAGAGTCAGCACTTGCTGGCTCTCCTACTTTTCCAAAGCCTCTTAGGGTTGCTCCAAATGTCAACGAAAATGGACTACGCCAATCGAGATAAAGTCATCCTGCTCCATGTTGCAGGATTTGTTGTAACGTTGAAAGAAGTCGTCTCGAAACTCTTTTTCGATCAGAAAGAATGCGGACACGTTCTAAGCCGCCTTGAGTCCAAAGGGCTCGTAAAAGTTCACAGCAAAGCGATAGCAGGGCGTTACAGCTTTCTTTCCATTACTTCAAAGGGGGCTTTGCATGCGGGCTACCCGAAAGAGCGAGGGCTGCAGACTGGCAAGGTCATCGATGACAAGATCGGATTGACGTATGCGTGCTTCCTTGAGAGTCCATATCGACGCTACCTGCTTTCCAACAACGAAGCCGATGCGGTTTTGAACGCAAGAGGCTGTTTTCCAAACAACGTCGACATTATCGCAGCTGATGAACCGAACGCCTTGGGTTTGTACCGGGTTTATCGACCGGACAACGCAAAGTCCGCCATCGATGGCCTCAGCGTACTTTACGAGTCTTCGAAGCAAGATGCTGCCATTCAAAGGGCGATGCATGCTGGAGTCTTTGGCGTTGCCGTTCTTGCTCGGACACTGAAGCAAAAAAGCCAGCTGCAAAGCGTCCTTTCAGGCAGACGCAATCCGCTCGGATCAGATTGCCGCCATTTGGTTGCACTAGCTCCGGGCGTTGATTCGCTTGGTGCGTGTTTGAAAAAGCGAAATCGAAAGCATCCAAAGTGAGCGTTGGTAGCGTCACCAAGGAAACGAATCGAGGTCATGCAACCCCTTTCGAAGTAACGCGTTACGGCCTTGACGAACTTGAAGCGTGTAGCAACTGAGGCGAGAAATGCGAAGTTTTGCGAAAAGTCCGATTCTCGATGCCCTGACGCGGAGTGTGAGAATCATGAGCGCGACCCAGGCGGCTGGACTGCTTGGTCGAGGCAGCAAGCAGGATGCGGAAGCGGTGCTGCGTCGAATTGAGAGATCAAGACTTATCGAGCAAGTTGGCGGAGCAATCATCCAAAAACGTACGGAGATGTCTCCACTGATTCAATGGAAAGCCAAACAATCAACCAACCAGCCAAACTTTGATGCGATCGCTTACGAGCTAAAGAGACGGCGATTTCAACACGGGAGGCTTGATTCAATTTGGAAGGCAACGTCACGCGGATTTAGAGCTTTGGGTTTCTCAAAGATGCAACGTCCGTCTCGTCGAGCTGATTGGGATCACGACGTTGGGCTAACCAGTACATGGCTGAGCCTTAGGCCTGAGATTGAGTTGGAGAATGCTCACTGGATTCTTGAGGACGATTTCCGGGACTACGGAATTGAAATGACGTGCAAGCCAGATGCTCTTATTGAGCGAGCCAATTGCACACCTGAGTACATCGAGTATGGCGGAGCTTACTCAGCCGAGACATTACGAAACAAGTTTGAGAGCTGGCGTCACCTTGATTGGCGGCTCTATTAACGACGGATGCAACATGGGCTGACAACGCTGCGGCACCGTTAGCTCAATAAACAGAAGCCGAAGTTGCTGAGGTAATCGGCTTCATTTTCACGGAGGGTCGAATGCACTGGATGCGTCCACTCCTCACTCGACAAGAACGACGTCGAAAGCAAGAAAAATTCGACTGGTGGGTTACCTCCATTGTGAAGGTCATCCTTGCAATCGAGATCGGCTTGTTGTTTGTGGACAAGTGGTAGTTGCTGCGGCAATGTTCCACGGCCTGGGGTCACAGCTTTGTGCTGTGCCCTCGGGCTTTTCAATCGCTTCAACCCTAGCATGGTTTGTGCCTTGCACACATTAGGATGGCCAATGGCGACGTTAGAGATTCCGATTCGTATTCAAGAAGATGTTTACACCAGACAGGAGCAGTTTCGCGATCTCGGTCCGGACATTGAGATTGGCAATCAGGGAACCGTTCGATTTCAAACGTATTCGTTTCAGGACGGGCAAGCGATTTACGTTCGAAACAACGGGCTTGTCGTTCGACGAAACGCTGGCTTTAGGCAGCCGTTGGTACTTGAGAAGGACAACGCTGAAAGCCGTGTTTACTACTTTCGTGGAAATCAGTGGTTCCAGGAAACGACAACACCAGAGGCGTCATTGAACTCGCTTCAGCAAAGAGTTGGTCAGCTCGGTTTCTGGCATGGGACATACGAGTGGATGTCTGACGTAGGCGACGTGATCGCTAGAGCAACATGCTTTCTTCTGATGCCAATCCTGACGGTACCAGCTTTGCTTTTGAAGGGGGTTCAGTTCTTGGCAAACGTTGTCTTTGCCGTGTTCATTTGTTTTCTCGTTTGGCGAATCATTTTTGACTGTCTTGTGTTTGTTTTGTTTGGTTGATCCCGAAGTACGCTTGAGAAATCAGAACGACCCATGATTGAGCTAGGAACCAATCTTGATACCGGAGAAGCAGTCTATCTTGCTCCTTCGGTCTTTGATCTGCACACGCAGATCAGGGGAATGACGCGTTCGGGTAAGACCATATTGCAGGCTCTAGTGTTGGTCTCTTATCTGACGACCGGTCGCCCACTTCTGATCATCGATTTGGCTGGAGATTTGTATCTCTGGAATCTGCTTAAGGAGGAATGCGATTCCCGTGGCCGGAATTTTCAGACCGTGTCAATGGATGTGCAAGAAGACACGCTCGCGTTTAATCCGCTCCAGGGCTTTGATACCACTGGTAATGATTCAGTTCGAAACGCTGTCACTTTGGTTCAAGGCCTGGGCTTAGATTACGGTGCAGGATATGGGAAGGGATTTTTTTCGGCTCAGAACGTCGAGATAGCCCTAAAGGCATTCGAGTCGCTGTCCGCCCCAAGTCGCCCACCCTTTCAGTTAACTGAACTGGCTGAAACGGTCACCAGGATGTCAAAGCGAAAGCGGGGTGAGGCAAGTGAACTTTCGCTCGCCCTGGAACTCTTGGCTGCATATCCGAAGCTCGACGTTGAAGCTGGTGACGGACTCGATATCGCGAATGGGATTGAGTCGAACTCGGTGATGTACTTTTTCATCGATACGCTGTTTCAAGGCCCAGCGAAAAGCGTCGGCTCGTTCGCTGCCTTCTCGGCGATCATGGGAATGATGCGACGGAAGCGTGAGGGGAAATCGCACAGAAAGCTTCTGATTGCGATCGACGAGTTTGCGAGTGTTGCTAAGGTGTCGGGATTCATTGAAGCAATCCCTCAGATGCTTAAGTTCGACTCGTCGTTCTTGCTAGTACACCAAAGTGAGAGTCAGCTGGCAACAAACAGAGACGAAACACTTTCAAACATTGTCCGCGAAAACTGTTCAACACGGATTTACTTGACATGTGTTGGGGATGACGAGGTCAGTCTTCAGCGAGAATCCAAAAGCTCAACGACAACACAGAAAAGTCGAACGGAAAGCGGATTCTTTAATAGCAGCGTCACACACCGTGATGTCGAGGACTACGAACTCAAGCTAAACAAAATTAAAGAAGTCAGCAGCACTGCTTTTCAAGGCTTCTTGATGCACCGAGATGGCAAGGGTTTTGTGAACCCCATTCCATTTCAATTTAGGCCTCCTCCCATTGACGAATACGCCAGGCTCTCAAAACAACCAATACCAAGGTCACAAAGAGCAGCGTTTCAAACGCAATCAAACTCTACGCCTGATCCCGCTTGGGTAACGAAGATTCGTGAAGCAATCGCCCGTGCAGAGTCGCTTGAGAACTGGCGAAACGCAAGAGTCCCGTAAAGATGTCCAGCTTTTAATCGCTCTCTCACCCACATTCAGGGATTAAAGACATGACAAAGAAAACACTTCGCGAACTTCGAGCTGGGTTCACCAAGGCTCGTAACTGGCCAAACCTAAGTAGATCAGTAGAACGCCACAACGTGACAGTCTCACGTCGCTACCGAAACGAAGTTGGTTGGAAAGAGCCTTGCAGGTTTGGCCGTAATGACCTTTTGACCCACCAAATGGTCGCTGACCTGTTCCACTCACGCATCTTTCGAGAGTCCAAGGGGCCTACAGGCGAGGCG
This sequence comes from Planctomycetota bacterium, assembly GCA_039179795.1. Taxonomy (GTDB): domain Bacteria; phylum Planctomycetota; class Planctomycetia; order Pirellulales; family Pirellulaceae; genus Rubripirellula. The sequence continues at coordinate 30,892 of JBCDEM010000036.1, forward strand.
AGACGGAATGAGCGTAGTTCATCACAACCGACAATAGGAGCGAACGAATGAACCGGAGAACTGAACAGCACATGAATGACGAGCTGCTTACGCTTCGGGAGGTGGCGGACTTTCTTCGTATTGCTCCGCGGACAATTCATCGATACCGCAGTGCCGGGAAGTTCTGTGAGCCGGTGAGACTTGCAGGCCAAAGACAAACACCCCGATGGTGGCGTTCCAGCATTGTGAAGTGGGCTAACGGTGAGCGAATCGAGGGTCGTGAATGATCTTGAAAACTCAACCTCCACACCTAGATTGAACTTTGACACGACAGAGGAGAACGAGACGATGGCGACGATTTACAGGCGAAACGCGGACAAAGGCAAGAAGCCAAGCTATTGGTACATCGGGTACACGGACCACGAGGGAAAGCGGCGAACGAAGAAAGGATTCACGGACAAGCAAGAAACGGCACGCCTTGCATCCAAACTTGAAGAGGAGGCTCGTCAAATTAAGGCTGGTCTTGCAGAAGCTCCAAGTGTTAATGCGGGAGAGACTCTCGAAGAACAGTTTGCTGCGTTTGAAAATCAGCTGCGTAATCGAGATGTATCGGCTCGTCGAGTGAAGGAGCTTATGGCAAAGCTTCGCCGCATGTTCAAAGAGTGTGGCTTTCATTGCTTTGCCGATGTTAAGGCTAGCCGCCTTGAGGAGGTGCTTGCTAAGTGGCGGGCTGAGTCCATGAGCAAACAAACGTCAAACCATTACTTGCGGGCAATGAAGCAGTTTTGGAACTGGCTAGTAAAGACAGAGCGTACCAGCAAGAATCGCGTTGCAGAGATTCCGATTCTGAATGTTGCAACCGACAGACGTCACGACAGAAGGCCACTGTGTGCCGAAGAGCTTGCCCGTTTGGTCGATGCTGCTGAAGCTTCGCCAGCAACCGTTGAAAGCATTGTCGGGAAAGACAGAGCCATGATGTACGTTCTTTCCGCATGGACGGGTTTTCGACGAGGCGAAATCGGAAGCCTTACGCTTGGCTCATTTGACCTTGATGCGAGTCCACCAACGGTGACTGTTGGCGCCATGTACAGCAAACGGAAGCGAACTGACACCTCGGTGTTGCATGAGACGGTGATTGAACGGCTTCGTCTTTGGATTGCCGAAAAACGGCCCGAAAGGAAAGAGTTGCTGTTTCCAGTTTCCGGCAAGGTCGAAGGTGGAACTGAAAGAAAGACCGCCAAAATGATGAAAAAGGATTTGGAGGCTGCTAGAAAAGCTTGGCTCGAAGAATCGGTTGATGAGCTGGATCGGGAGCAACGCGAGGAAAGTGATTTCCTGCTCTACGAGGACCACGCTGGTAAGTATGCGGACTTTCACAGCAATCGGCATTTTTTTATTACGAATCTGGCCAAGTCAGGAGTTTCCCCCAAGACGGCCCAGACGCTTGCCCGCCATAGCGATCCACGTCTTACGATGAACGTCTACACACACTCGAATCTGGATGAGCAGGTAGAGGCAGTTTCAAGGCTTCCAGCACTCCGGCAGTATCCTAGGAGTAAACAAGAGTCAGGGAATGACAGAAATGGGCATTCAATGTCCGGAAGCGGCGAAGCGGTCGAAAGGTCAGCAACTCCCGAAGAATCAACACAAGTCGATGATGAGGAGGGACTTGGCGTGACATGTCAGGCCATGTCGGGAGAAAAAGAGAGTACACCCCAGAGGATTCGAACCTCTAACCTTCGGTTCCGTAGACCGATGCTCTATCCAGTTGAGCTAGGGGTGCGTTGATGTGCCGGATTTTAGGTTGGTTGGTGCTGGCTGCCAAGTGTGGCTTGCGGCTTCGTTTGTGCGTGAAACCCGATCCTTGCTGATCTCCTCTTGTGTTGCGGCTCTCCGGTTAGCTATCGACGCCTACGAAGTGTCCTTTTTTGCCGCCTCGCAAAGGAATAGCGGGTGATGCGTCGATCCGAAGCCGCCAAAAACCTTGCCCTGCCACCGTTTTTTAAAATGGTTGCAACCCTCGTTATTTTGATCGCACTGCGTCTGCTGATGGCATCGCCTCCCGCTCTCGGGCAAACGCCAGCCGCACCGCTCGGTCCTAACACGGAGTCCGCTGCCGACGATCTGACGTTGGATCCGTACTCGGTCTATGTCGCCTACGAAAAAATGTACACGCGGTGTGGCCCTTCCGAAGAGTACTACCGCACCGACCCGCTTCGCTTGGGACAAAAACTCGACGTCTATGCCGAAACCGATGACGGATGGCTCGGGATTCGACCTCCCTCGGACAGCTTTTGCTGGATCCCCTCCGACACCGTCGAATTGGATCCTCGGCAAGATACCGGGACGATTGTTGAAGGCCGAACGGTAGCGTGGATCGGGACGCACCTCGGTCGCGCAAAACGTTATCGATGGCAGGTTCAACTCGCGAAAGGTGAACCGGTCACCATCATTGGACGAAGCGAACGAGAAGGTCCGGATGGCCCACAACTCTGGTTTCGTATTGTTCCACCCTCGGGTGAGTACCGTTGGGTCCACCGTGAACAAGTTGTCTTCAGCAGCGAAGAACTCGTCGCAGAGATGCAAGCGCAAGCGACTCTCAACGTTAACGACACGACGTCGTCACCTCGAGTTGCAACGGCGCAGGGAGCAACCACACAAACAAACGAAACGAGCGAAGTAGGCGATCCGACTCGCAGCGGACGGTCTGTCCTGACACCAACGCAACCGATTGGCAGTGGGCTCAAGCCCGAGCTGCAAGCCAACTCCGAGCCAGAGACTGTGGTTGAAGCCATCCAACGCGGTGGGTTGATGGCGGCGGTGGAATTCCTGGGGCAACCGCGTCTTTTGGAGATCGGCAGTGGCCCGAGTGCTCCCGCGAATCCGATGCCGGCCGATGACGACAATTGGGTCGCCGGTCCACGCATTGAGAACAACAACTTCGGAGCCGCAAACCTTGCGGCCGCACCGACTCGCTCGCTGCCCACCCAGCCAGCCAATGCGCTACCAGCCAACACGCCAGCTAATACGAATGATTGGCAGCTCAGTCGTGCCAGTAGCTTGGGCTCTGTCATGCAAGTCTCAGCACAACAGCAACAACTCAATTCGGCGCCTTTAAAACAAACGGTTGTTTCCGCAGAGCGAATCGCACAGATCGAAGCCGAAGCGCGGATGGCCGATTTCGATCAGCTCAGTTTGATCTTCTCGCGGTTGATCGCAGCTCAAGCGACGGCGGCAGAAGTGGAGCCGATTGAGCGAGCCGCTGGGCAGATGGCCGCGTCCGCTGCAGACATTGTGGTCGCCGGGCGAGCAAGACTCCTGGCCGAACGCGTGACACAGTATCGACGTGTTGCCACCCGAAGAGATGGCGAATCGGTGATTCGCAGTAACACACCACCGATGGTCTCCACCGCAAACTACAACGCACCGGTAACGAATCCACCAAACGGATATGGAATGTCAGCGTTACCCGCCGCGGGTGTTGCGCCAGTCATTCCTCCGTCCGGCACGCGCGCTGTTCCCACGGTCGCCCGCCCATCGAAACAAGCTGCGACTCAAAGCGGTTACCTGGTTCAAGTGTATTCGGCGCGTCGAGATAGTCCGCCCTTTGCATTGACTGACGAAACCGGTCGCACGATCGCTTATGCCAGCCCGATGCCGGGTGTGAATTTGCGCGTTCATCTCAACAGCCAGGTCACCGTCTCCGGGACGTCTGGCTACATGACGGGAATGAACACGCCGCACATCCGCGTTGCCGAAGCCTACCGCACGCCCGAGTGATCTCGGCGAGTCGTTTCCAGTACCGATGTTTCCAGTACCGATGAATCCAGTACCGATGAATCCAGTACCGATGTTTCAGGCTGAGGTTTCAGCCTTGAGGTTTCCTGGGGCCATGCCTCGTGATACGATTTTGGGATGTCAGAGGACGAACTAGCGAAACGACGGTTGCATCTGCGTAACTTGGTGGTGATGGCGTTTGCCGATGGATCACTTGGGGAACGCGAAGTCAACTTGGTTGCCGATCGGTGCGCCGAATTGCGACTCGACGAATACGATCTTCGTAAAGCGGTCGAGTTCGGTCTGGATGACAATGCCGCGATTGAATTGCCGGACGATCCCCATCAGCGCGAAGCGTTGCTAAAGGATTTGATCCACATGATGGCGGCTGACGGACGGCTGGATGAGAGTGAGAAGCGTTTATTCGCACTCGTCGCCGTCAAAATGTCGATGTCAGCCGCTGACGTTGAGCGGTTACTCGATCGCGCTCTAGGTGACTGATCGGATCTGGTGATTGATTCATTCTGCCCGCCGCTGCGTCAGGGCTTTTTCGGTAGGGAGTCGTAAGTGGCTCGAATCTTGATCACTTCCGGTCCCACACGGCAGTTCTTGGATCCCGTTCGTTACATCACAAATGCTTCCAGCGGACGAATGGGTTCCGCGCTCGCCGCAGCAGCGATCGAACTCGGTCATGAAGTGGTCATTATCAGTGGTCCGGTGTCGGTCGAGTATCCGCGGGAAGCGACGCTGATCCCGGTCGTAACGACGGATGAAATGTTATCTGCGGCGGTTGAGACGTTTGCATCGTGTCAGGGCGCGATTGGGGCCGCCGCTCCTTGCGATTACATGCCGCGAGTGGTCCAGACGCAAAAGATTGCCAAGACGGGACAACCACTCACCATCGAACTGATCGAAACCGCCGACGTCGTGGCAACACTAGGACAGAGCAAACGCGAGGATCAGTGGGTCGTCGGTTTCGCCCTGGAGACAGAGGATCAACACTTCCGCGCAATCGTCAAGCTCGAACGAAAGCACTGTGACTTGATGGTCAGCAACGGGCCGAGTGCTATCGATGCGGATCGCAATGAGATCGAGCTAATCGATCCGGCAGGAAAACGCTTGATGCAAATGGAAGGTGAAAAATCAAATGTCGCTCGCGGCATCCTGCAACAGATTCACGAACGGCTTATCTCTTAATCATCTTAGCGATTTCGCAGGCGCATTCTTGACCGTGTGACGACCCGAAGACTGTCTCTCAACCGACGGTCAGTTGGCCGATGCACTCTTTCACCGACGATAGATCGATTTCCTCTAGCGCGGCGGGTAACTCGTCGATCAAACGTGTTGAGATCGTCGGGTCGTAGTAATTGGCTGTGCCGATTTGCACTGCACTGGCACCGGTCACCAGAAACTGCATGACGTCGTCGATATTCGCGATGCCGCCGATTCCAATGATGGGAATATCGACAGCCGTGGCGACTTGGTGCACGCAACGTAATGCAATCGGTTTGATTGCCGGTCCACTCAAGCCACCCATACCGTTGCCGAGCATCGGGCGGCGTTTCCGCCAGTCCACGGCGATGCCCAAGACCGTGTTAATTAAACAGACGGCATCGGCACCTCCATCCGCTGCGCCTTTCGCGATGTCGGCGATTCGCGTGACATTGGGCGTCAGCTTTGCGAGGATTGGACAGTCGGTTCGGTCACGACTCTCGGCGACAACTTGTCGACACGATTCGGCATTGGTTCCAAAATCGATGCCGCCACTTACGTTCGGGCAAGACAGGTTCAGCTCGATCGCTGACACGCCAGGTTCTGCGCCGACTCGTTCGGCTAGCGAAACAAAGTCCTCTTTCGATCGACCGGCAACACTGACGATGACAGCCGTGCCAAGTTCACGTAGGTAGGGGAGGTGATGCTCCAGAAATGTTTCCACGCCATCGTTATCGAGTCCGATGGCGTTGAGCAAACCGGCTGATGTCTCGACCGTCCTCCATGGCGCGTTTCCAATCCGAGGTTCGGCTGTGATCGTTTTTGGCAACACGCCTCCCAAACGCGAAACATCGACGATGTTCTCCATTTCGCGGGCGTATCCGAAAGTGCCGGATGCGACCAAAATAGGATTGTCGAGTGTGAGGCGTCCGAGTGAAACGGAAAGATCAACGGCTTGTTGCGTTGCCAAGTGGCGACTCCTGACAGAACCGAAAGCGGGTGGGGTAGGCAATTAATCGAGCGGTCGTCTAATCATGCCGGTTAAAGGATAACAACTGGCCAGGGTTCAATTAACGCAGCGCCGTCAGCAGGTCCTTGACCTGTTCGTGAACATCACTTGTCGCTCTCACGACAAGTACGCGACGCATCGCGAAGTACCGGATGGATCCGGGGCCGCCCTGCGGTTCCCAGAAATCGGGTGCGGCAATGCGCTGAATCAGCTCCACCAATTGCCAACCGTTGTCGAACAACCCACCAGCAGCAGCTGCATTCTGTTCGCCAAGACTTTGTTGGCCCGTGTCGTCTCCAGCCAACGCAGATTCGATGGCGGAATCGACCTCGGCGGATAGTTGGGAGGATCGTTCCGTTCCACTGCGACGCAGATCACGCTCCAGGTCTCGGGCCACACTGAGCAGGCGGCGGCGAATTTTTACCGCATCTCCCTTTAGCATTTCACTGCCCGAATAACGTGGGTCGTGTCTCAGCACGACATACAGGTCACAAAGGGCAACGGTCGCTTCGTTCTTTTTCTCACCGTCGGGTAACGTCGCGTGCTGTCGCAGGAGGTCGCGAGTCTGGTTCCGCAATAACGTCAAACTGGGTAGATCTTCCTCAACTGCGGTCGCAGGCGTCGGCCAAAGGAACAAACTCCCAACGGCAAGCGTCAGTAACAGTGTTAAACTGAAGCGGGACGACGAACCGATCGCAATCTGATGGAAGCCGCGAGGTGATTGTCCAAACGGACCTAGGAACCGGGAAATGAATCGCATCGTTCAACCTCAAGGGCAAAGAAAAGGCCATCCGGGGTCGACGAGTCTTCGACTCGCCCTCCTGACTGCTTTCAGTCTATCGGTCGGAATGACGGTCGCAACAGCCCAAAAACCGTACAGCGACCAGGTCGTCGCGAAAGCGGAGAGGATCTTGCAGGAAACGGATCTTCGGCGGACCGGAAAAGTCATTCAGATGACGGGTAACTCCGATATATCGCGAGCTCTTTCGGGGTTGAGCAAAGAGAAGCGGGAGTTACGGAAACTCCGCGACGAGTGGCAACAAATGGTCGACCAACTGGCCGTCATTCGCAAAGAGATTGAGCGTTTGAATGTGCAGTATGGCGAACTGAATTTACAACTCGCGCGCATCGTTAACAATCCGACAGCCAACAACCAATTGGTTGGGTTGATCAACGCGACGAGCGCCAAAATGAAAACGCTCGCATCGCAACGCGAGCGCTTGAAAGCGACGATTTCGGACAAGCGTGGCGACGTGAATGCGGTCGAAGTGAAGTATGCCGATACGGTCCTCGCGATTCGCGAAGACTTTTCTGACACGCGCGAGCGACTTGTCCAATCGCTTCAAGATGATCAGGTGCAGATCGCGCTAAAGGTGATGCATCGCAACTTTGAAACACCCGAGAACGTGACGGCAGATATGATTCTTCTGTCACTCGATAAACGCATCGAACGAATCGAGGGTGAGATCTTTCGCGATTCGATACCACTTGAGTCACTCGGTGGTTCGTTGTTTGTGGATGTCGTCATCGGCTCCAAAACCACTCGAATGGTCGTGGACAGTGGCGCGACGATGATCGCTATGCCGATCGGGTTGGCGAGCAAACTGGGTATTGAAGTTCCCTTGGATGCGCGCGAATTGAAAATGGTGCTTGCCGACGGGAGGAGCATCTCCGCCCGCGCCGTCACACTGCCGCGTGTTCGCGTCGGTCGATTCGAAGTGGAAAACGTCGAAGCGGCGATTTTGGATTCGGTAGCCAACGACGCCGAGCCGTTGCTTGGGATGAGTTTTCTCGGCAACTTCAAGTTTGAGTTAGACGCCGGTGAAAAAGAGCTCAAGCTGCTGAGCGTGGAAGAGTAGACGCTTGCTCGTGGCCTGGTGCGCGATAGGGTTGCCCGCCAGGTCGTTAGGAAAGCTTACGCTAGGAAAGTCTGACAGCTAGATCAGGTCTCTTAGGGATGTCAACGCTAGCGGTTCTTTGGTCGCGAACGGTTCTCCGTAGCGACGATTGATCAGGTGGCCCCAATGAGCGGCTTCGGTTTCCAATTGGTCGAGCATCGTTGGCGGCTCCGTCGGACGGCCTTCGATAAATTGGCTTTTGTACGCCTTGAGCGATGCATGTTTTGCATCCCAGTGGTCACTGATATCAACGATCCAGTCAGGCTGAATCGCCAAACGCAAGTGAATGCAAAAGTAATAGTAAACGCGCTCGGGGTGATAGCGTTCGCCAGGCATGTCCGTCTTGCTGAGCTTGGACCAAAACCGGGCTGCTTCGATCAGGTCGGTTGCCGCCACGTGGTCCGGATGCGCGTCTTGCCAATAGGGTGCAAAGATCCAGCGTGGTCGAAGCACACGAAAGTAACTCGCAATCAACTTTCGTGCGTCGAGCGTGTGAAGCAGCTCTCGGTTCGTCAGGCCTGCATTTCCACGCCATGCGATCGATAACGCGTCGGTCGCCACTTGCGTCTCGGCTCGACGAATCGCTTCGCTGCCGTGAGGTGTGGGCTCGCCGGTTGTCAGATCCAAGATGCCGACGCGAAAGCCCTCCGCGGACATCTTTGCGATGGTGCCACCCATCCCTAGTTCGGCGTCATCCGGATGAGGAGCCACGACCAAAAAATCGAGCGGCTCGACGGAAGGCAATTCACCCGGCGATGCGGTTTGAATTTCGATTGCCACGATGAATCAATTGTTTCGAGACAACTGATTCTCGACGGCTTCCACGGGAATCGGAATGCCACGCAAGGTGCCTTCCAAAACCATGTTGCCATCGACGACGCCTTGAAAGCTGGCGACGATCATTCGACCGCGACGAACTCTGTCCATCTTTACCATCAGGATCAAGTCATCGCCTGGCGTGACGACTCCACGAAATCGAACACCGTCGACACCACCAAAGCCCACCATATCGGCGCCCAGGAGGTCGTGTTTTTGAGTGAAGTAGCTGGAGAGCTGAGCAACCGCTTCCAACATCACGACACCGGGCATCAGAGGCATGCCAGGCATGTGACCTCTGACCCAAAACTCGTCAGACGTGATCTTTTTCAACGCCGCGCAGGAATGCTGTTCCAGATCCTCGTACAGGATCGCGGTCAACTGTTCCATTTCGTGACGCTGCGGATTAAGCGCACGAATCGCTTCCAGATCAGCGATCGGCTGATCGAGTTTCAACAGCGAAAGATCAATGATGAAATCTTGCTTCACCACTCGGATCGGGCCCTTTGTGTTCGTCCCGGGTCCGTGATTACGCCTGGGTAATCTCAAGCCGGGTTCATTCGTCTCGAATCAGCGATCTCAGGTCTTGATCTTTTTACGCTTTGCCTTGCGAGCTTTCGCACTGGCGGGGCGGCGACCGTGATTCGCTTTCTTCAATTTGTGTTGTGGTTTTGCCATGGTAATTAATCGATCCATTGAAATTCAGGAATTGGCGATCGGTTCGGAGTGATTTTCCGTGACGCCGAACGGGCATCGACGGTCCACCGAGATCGGCCAACAACCGTGTGATTTGCCGTATCGCTTAAAGATGAGCGCGGATGAGCGGACGCCGAGACATCGCCGATTCGCGAACGGGCGAATACCTTAACAAGAATCGAGCTGGTCCGATAGCTTACCTGTACATCGTCCCGCGTGAGGGGAGAGCACTGCTTGGAACGCCCGTGCCCTGCATCGGCTGCGGGTGGGCTGTCCGGTAAGGACCGCTCTGTTGAATCGATGGCGGAAGCGTTGTCGTTCTTCCGGCGGGGTTTGCCGGTGGAGTGATTTGGCCCGAAGCGGTCGTGTTTGACGCCGTTTGGCTACCGGTCGCCTCGGCACGTTTCCGCTGATACCAGCCCCCTTCGTTGCTCGACGCCAATTGGGTGGCCGAAGCGGATGATCGCGGCTCCAAAGTTGCTCCACGAGCATCGGCGAACCGAATGTTGCGATTGTTTACCCCTGCTGGCTGCTCGCCGGCTGCCAGGAGGACTTGCCCACTCTCGGGGCCACCAGAGGGTTGGGTTCGTTTGCTGAATTTCTCGACGGAACCGCCGCCTTCAGAGACCCATGCCAACCAGTATTCTTGCAGCTCTTTCAGCGAGTCGTAGTCGTAGTGCTTCTTGATGTTGTCGGTCCAAGACTGATGCTGCATGTAGTCTTGCAGGAAGGTGATGAACGCCCGTGGTCCGCGTTGATCGATCAGAAAGCGACAGACCGAGTAGCCTTGGGCGTACATCGGCAACACGTCGTTGGGGTATTCCGTCATCAGGAATAGCTGGTTCATTGCGATCCCGCGTCGCGTGCGAAGGAACTGTCGCAGCATTAACTCATGCTTGTTTCGTTCAGCTTCGTGTTCCACGGTCGTGCATATGCCTTCGTCAGCCCAACGTGGCAAGGGCCGGCCAAAGTGAGTTGCCAGAACCGTGTGCGTAACTTCGTGAGGCAGGACGCTATCGAGAATTCGTTCCGGTGTTCCGACGACTTCCATTTGAAAGTCGCGGACAGGTCGTGGGTTGTAGGTGGTCACGCCTTGCGCGGCCAGTTGAGGTCCCGCGATGACTCGAATCGGGCAGGGCGTCGGCCAATCGGGCAGCGGATTGCCGAGCCAGTAGACCGCCAAATCGTGACGGTATTTTTCGGCGGCTTCGGCGACAGCAACGGCGAGCTGGTCATCGGGGGCTTGGACGATGAAGTTTCTCGTTCGTCGGCTGCCGGCTTCCGCCAGAACGGGCGCCAGGGCGACAAAGGAGAAAGCGATGAGCGTTAGAAGGACACGACGAACGTATTGAAACGGTTTCGATCCGGCTTCCATGCCGATTTGCTCCCAAATGCCCAGGGTTTCGGTTGCCAAGCCGGTCGATCCGTGACCGGCCTCGGGCGGAGTCTAGGGAAATCTTGGGCGTCGCCGAAAGGGACGTTTCCGGATCTTGAGCGTTTCCCCAAAAAAGGAGCCGATTTGTTCTGCGATGCTAAATTGCTGACATTTGCTTCTGGGCGGCATCGCGCGCATGATCATCGTGCTGGCACACGATTTATCAAGTGAAGGACACCATGGTTCCGCGATCGAAACTCTCGTTGCTCGCCGTTTTCGCGAGCTTGCTGCTGATCACCCAAATGGCAGACGCTGCCGACGAACGTCCCAATATTCTGTGGATCACCGCGGAAGATATGAGTCCGACGCTGGGTTGTTATGGCGACGGTTTTGCAACGAGTCCGGCGATCGATCATCTGGCGACCGAGAGCACTCGCTACACGCATGCATTTGCAACGTCGCCGGTCTGCTCGCCCTCGCGCGCCTGTTTGATTCACGGGACCGTCGCGACGACGCTCGGCACGCATCCGATGCGATCGCTGTTCCCGGTTCCTTCCGCCATGGGTGGATTCCCGGCCTTGCTGCGCGATGCTGGATACTACACGAGCAACAACGTCAAAACGGATTACAACACATCCTCCGAGTCAGCCATCATCCAATCCAGTTGGGACGCCAATGGCGAAGAGGCGAGTTGGCGAGGCCGTGCGAAAGATCAGCCGTTCTTTGCCGTGATGAACCTGATGACGTCCCATCAGTCTCGCACGATGGTCTGGCCCTACGAGCAATTCCAGCAAGAGGTACAGGGTCAACTCGGAACCGATCAGATACATGATCCGCAGTCCGTTCCTCTTCCACCGTATTACCCGGACACACCGCTCGTTCGAAAAACGGTCGCTAGGTATTACGACTGCGTCGCAGTGATGGACGCCCAAGTCGGCAAGTTGTTGGCGCAGCTAGAAGCCGATGGCTTGGTTGATAACACGATTGTGTTTTTCTATTCGGATCATGGCAGCGGAATGCCGCGTCATAAACGCGCGTTGTTCGATTCCGGTATGCGGGTTCCGCTACTTGTGCGTTTCCCGGAGAAGTACAAGCAGTGGGCGCCAACGAAATCGGGAGACACAAGCGATCGATTGGTTTGCTTTGAAGACTTCGCACCGACCGTTCTCAGCCTGACGGGCATTGAGTCTCAGCCGGATTGGATGCGTGGCCAAGCGTTCTTGGGACCGACTAAAACGAAGCCGCATTCGGTGGTGTTTGGCCATCGTGACCGAGTCGATGAGATTTTGGATATGGCACGAAGTGTTCGTTCAAAGCGATTCCTTTACATCCGAAACTTCATGCCTCACTTGGGATACAACCAACAAAGCGCGTGGATTGATCAGGGGCAGGTGCGACAAGATTTTTATGCGCTAGAACGATCCGGCAAGGCGAACGCTGCCCAACAGCAATACCTGCGCAGGAACCGACCTGTTGAAGAATTGTATGACTGCGAATCGGATCCACTGAATCTGGTCAACTTGGTCGATGATGCTGGTTTTCAACTGCATCTAGAATCGCTACGACAACAACTCGACACTCACATGGTGGAATCGAGAGACCTTGGTTTGGTCCCTGAAATCGAGCTTTGGCAACGCATCGAAAACACCGCACCGATGCAGTGGGCGTCAAGTGGGTCATTCCAATCGAAGCGAATTCTGGATGCGGCGAAGCTGGTCGGAGTCGAAAATCCAACCGCGATCCTGGCCGCGATGAAAGACGAGGAAGCGGCCGTGCGATACTGGGCTGTGGTGGGATGTCATTCGCTCCGCGAGCTGACTGAATCCATGGTCGACGCACTGAATCGTCGCTTGGACGATTCGTCGGTGGCAATCAGCCTGGAAGCCGCCGCCGTTCTTGGAAAGCGACTCGGGGATCAGCGAGCGATGAAGCGACTGATGGCTTTGACACAGGGCGATGACCTGACGGTTGTCTTGCACGCGGCTCGGATGTTGGAGTGGATCCAAGACCCTCGGTCTCGACCTGCGATCGAAAAACTTGCTGCGAGATTCAAGGATGAACCAGGCGATCTCGCTTGGTTCATCCGGTTTACGACAGAAGGTTATTTGAGTCGTGTGCCGAGTGAATGACGCAGCACGCAAATGACGTAGCACGCAAATGACGTAGCACGCAAATGACGTAGCACGCAAATGACGTAGCACGCAAATGACGTAGCACGCAAATGATGAATCGCGTAACCACGCCGAGGGAATGGTTAGCGTCGGCGTTTCAACTCCTCGATTTGTTCCTGAAGTTCTTGCATCGTTCGATGGAGGTGTTCGAAGTGTTCGTGGATTTCACGCATGGGGTCGTTGTGTCTATCAGATTCTTGGCGTAATTCATCCGCGCGTCGCTCCACTTGCTCTGCCAAATCTCGCATGCCAGCTTTCGCCAAATGCTCAGCAGCCACCTGCAAGTGCTCGATTCTTTGCCGGACATCTTGCCCGTGAGAATGATGTTCTTCGTCATGGGCATGGTGTTCGTGTGATTCATGATCGTGATGATGCGCGTGCTCACGACGGTCCCGCTGTTCGCGGCGTTCTTGTTGTTCGCGACGTTCTTGTTGTTCGCGACGTTCTTGTTGTTGGCGACGTTCGGCGTCTCGTCGCATCTCCATTTCTCTTCGTTCGGCGGATTCTCGCTCACGTTGTTCCATTTGCTCTCGCCGTCCGCGGTCTTCCACCTTGCGCCGCTCATCAACATCGAGCATTTGTCGTTCGGCTTGCTCGCGCATCGCATTGTACGCGCGCTCCCGTTCGGCCAAAGCTTGGCGTCGCATCGTCTCCGCTTCACGCTGAACCGCTTCGGCCTTGGCCTTAGCTGCTTCGAGTTCCGCCTTTGCTGCTTGCTCCTTGGCTTTGGCAGCTTGGTCTCGCTGCTGCATCATCTCTGCGACGCGTCGCTCGACCAATTCACGAACACGTTGGTCCATCGGCTGGACGAGTTGCGGCCGGGGTGGAGCGGCTTGCGGGCGCTGTGGCGCCGCCGGACGTTGGGAGGGAGGAACGAGACGTTGCTCGTAGTCGCGATTTGCTTGACTGTTTCGAGGCGGCTGCAAGCGGTCGAGTTGTTTCGAGGGTTTCGGGCGCTGTGTTGGAGGATTCAACATCTGCTCGTAACCGCGATCCTGTTGCGCGGATGGGCGCGCATTCAAACGATTCGACGGTTTCGATGGTGTTTGTCGTTGATCCGGCGTGATACGCAGCTCTTCGTAAGCGCGATCCCGTAGGGTAGTTCGCGATGATTCGGCGCGGTCATTCTGTTTTGCCTCCGGCCGCTTGTCTTTCTTTTCCTTCGCATCGTTATCGTCGGGCGTGTTGGCGGTCACTGACAACATGAAAACAGCCGCGATACCTGCGGCAAGGAGAGATCGAATCATCGCTGGATTCTCGGTCGAAAGGGGAGGGATCGAACGTACCACTGCGACTCAGGTTAGCCACTGCCTGATCGGATCGCCAACAGAGAATGGCGTATCCAAATCAGATCGAAGTCGTTTTCGCGACTGCGTCGAAACGCGTGGAAACGCGTGGAAACGCGTGACTCGGTCACTTCGTATGGCAGACGATGTGTGCGGAGCAGCCAGCGCAGCCCCCGCCACAACCGGAAGCTTCGCTTGTCCCACAGCTTGGGCCGCAGCCTTCCTCCAGGAGAGTGGCGAACTGCCGCGTGCGAACAATCGACTCATATCGCTGGGCGATGGTCTGGGTGATCTCCTCTGCTGTTTGATCGACTTTCCCGAGGAAATGCATGATCAGCGTTCCGCCATCGAACAACTGGTCGATATCCAGCAGCAGTGCTTCCGACCGCGATTCCGCTAAAGCGCGTTGGCAGTCGGTGACGGCTTCACGTTTGTATTTTTGCAATCGTTTGATTAGCAATTCGTCTTCGGGCGTCGTCGCCCGAAGCACGCGAATCTCATTGCGTTCGCCAAATCGCGTTGGATCTGTTCCAGATTGAGAATCAACGGCTCCGCGGTCATGCGCTCGTGGGCCTAGTACCTCGGCTAGTTCAACACCACGCGATGTTCGAACGAGGACACGGCGACCACGAAGCAGCTGTTTTTGGCTACGCGCGGCATGGATTTCACCGAGTGATCCGAGTCGAACAAAAAGATGATGCATCGTCGAATGCAAGCCCGAAATATTTGAAACATCGGAGCTGGAAGCACCGAGGATTTGGAAACGGAATGACTAAAAAATAAAGTGTTGAAGCAACCGAAACGCTCACCAACGGGGGAGCCGCATCATCGCAAGTCGTGGTTGGTGTCGATCCATAGCCCATGGTACCATCAGGCCTCGATCGGATGCTCTTTTCCCACATCATTTGCATAGACTCGGCCTCATGACTGTAAACGTTGAATCCTTCGTTCAGACGCATAGCACGGACCGCTATCAACAGTGGGCGGATTCAATCCTCGCTGGTGATCAGATCGGTCGAGAGGAAGCTCTGGCGATCTTGAAATCGCCCGATGCCGAGTTGTTGGCACTGTTGGCCGCGGGATTTCGTATTCGCCAAAAGCACTTTGGACGCACGGTACAGCTGTACTTTCTGATGAGCGCGAAGAGCGGCCTGTGTCCCGAGGACTGTCACTACTGCAGTCAGTCAAAGATTTCGGACGCGGCGATCCCGAAATACAACATGCTCAGACGGGACGACTTGCTGAAAGCTGCTGAGATGGCAGCCGAACGCGGCGCGAAGACTTATTGTCTGGTGATCTCGGCTCGCGGACCGAACGAACGAGAGATCTCCGCCGTTGAAAAGATCGTCCCTGAGATCAAGGAGAAGTACGGCTTAGATATCTGTGCATGCTTAGGACTGCTCTCGCGCGACCAAGCGGATCGCCTGAAGGCGTGTGGCGTCGATCGCGTCAATCACAACTTGAATACCAGCGAAGAGTTTTACGAAGACATTTGCACAACCCACACGTACGCCGATCGTGTGGAAACACTTCGTCATGTTCGCGATGCCGGCATGGAGATGTGCAGTGGTGGGATCATCGGAATGGGTGAAACCCTTGAAGACGTCGTCTCCATGGCGTTTGATCTTCGAGAGTTGGGTGTTCAATCGATCCCGTTGAACTTTCTAAATTCCATCGAAGGCACTCGTCTGGAGAAACAGAACGAGTTGACGCCGCAGGATTGCTTACGGGCGCTGGCGATGTTTCGGTTTGTAAATCCAGAACGCGAGTTGCGAATTTCCGGCGGTCGTGAGATTCACTTGCGATCGCTTCAGCCACTCGGCCTCTACGTCGCCAACAGTTTGTTCGTCGGCGACTATCTAACGACTCAAGGCCAAGCACCCCAAGAGGATTACGACATGATCCGAGACATGGGTTTTGAAGTGACGACGAGTTACTAGTCGCGGAAAAGCGACTGAGCTAGCGCGCAAAGACGCAGAGCTGGAGGTCTTTGCGCGCATTCGACGCTCGCTTATTTCACGCGTCCTTCCGTCACCCCGGTCCAATCATCCGTGCGGAAGGGAGTCAGCGGTAGGCCTTGTTTGTTTTGGACGTTTGCGACGGGATTATCTGCCCAGGCGTAGCGAACGGAAGACGGTTTTTCAACGGCATCGCTCCATACTTCAATCGTTTCTTTGTCCACGATCCGAGCGTTGGCAGCAACGAATTTCTTGTCTTTACCTGCGATTGTGAAACCAATCGGCTCGCGAACATCGAACGTGTCCATTCCGCCTCCGTAGTGGTTGAACTTCAGCGTTACTTTGTTGCTGTCGGCTTTCATTGATCGATACATCGGACTGTGATAGACGATGTCAAACCCGTAATCTTTCGCGAGAGCCCAGCGAGCTAAACGCTTTGCAACGTCCTGTTTGTTTTGTGGATGAATGTCGGCAGATTCTCCAAGATCGACGATGACTGCTTGGCCCGTGTTAGGCAGTTTCGCCATCGCCATCGTTTGGGCTTCACGCAATTCTGCCCAGTCGCTGTCGGAGGGTTCGTCGGCTTCCGCGCGGAAGTCAGCCAGCTGCACCCAGTAAAACGAAAAGTCATCTTTCCAGTCGTCACGCCAATTCTGAATCATCAGCGGGAACAGATCTCGGTACTGATAACCCCTCGCCGCATTCGATTCGCCTTGGTACCAGATTGCACCGCGAATCGTGTAACCGAGTACTGGGTGTAGAACGCCGTTGTAAAGGTTGGCGGGTCGATGGTTGCTGTTGGTTGGGTTGCGTGGCGGCCGCGGGCGATTGCCTTTACGTTCCTGTTGCCATTTTTCCAAACGCTTTTGGAAGTTGGCCATGGCGGCTTCTTGGTCATGGTTGGCGACGTTCTGATCCCACTGTTGAATCAACTCATCGTACGTTTTTTCGCCTTCTAAGACGTCACGTCGAACCCAAGCTTCGGCGGCGGAACCGCCCCAAGCGTTATCGATCAAGCCAATCGGAACATCGAGCGTCTGATGAAGTTGACGGCCGAAGAAATAACCGACCGCTGAGAAACTGCGAACGGATTCAGGCGTGCATGCTTCCCACTGGCCTTCGAAGTCGTTCAGGGGTTCTTGCGAAGCGACCTGCGGTACGGAAATCAATCGAATGTTGGGGAACTTCGCGCTCAACGATTCCAGGTCTGGATCGTACGCTGATGAAACCGGCCAAGCCATGTTGGATTGTCCCGAGCATAGCCAGACTTCGCCAACGAGGACGTCCGTGAAAGTCTTTGTCTCATCTGCCTTGACGACCATCTCATGAGGGCCGCCAGCCGCCATTGGATTCAGGTAGATGTCAAATCGACCGTCTTCCTCTGCTTTACCTGTCGCTGTTTCGCCGGCCATCGTGACTTCCACGGCCGTCCCACCGGTCGTCCAACCCCAAACATGAATCGGTTTATCACGTTGCACGACCATCGAATTGCCAAAGACGGGCGACATCTTGAGTTCGGCACGCACAAGAGATGGGACGAGCAATATCGTCAGGACGGAAAGCACTCGAATCATCGATGGTTCCTCATCGGTTCAAAAAGGGGAGGGATGAAAATCGGGGAAGGTTGATCGCACACGCAACGCGTGTTTGCGAACGTGGATTACGGCCGGGTGAGTCGGACGGGTCGTTTGAACAGGTCCCAGAAAACTGCACACTTCCTGACCCTCTCCGGCCTACGGAGGCAGACCCGACCACAACAGGGAGATGCAAGCAGGGATTTGACAACCGATCGTTCGCCACGAATCGGAATGATAGTCCTCAGCGGCCATGAATTCAGCCACCCAGACGCATCACCACGCGAACGGAGTCACCGCTCGCGTCAATCTCATACAACCGGTAATTCCCGCCGGCAAGAATGAATCGTCTGTTGCCAGCGTGTATGATGCTGCGTCCTAACTCGAAGGGCCACTACACGACGTGGAGAATTGCGCCGGTGCTTGTTCGAAGACTCTTTTTGGCTTGCCTGTTTTGCTGTATCGCAACGTCTGTTTTTGCAGCCGACCGACCGAATATCTTGATTGCGATTGCGGACGATCAGTCGTATCCGCATTGTTCCGCCTACGGTGATCCGGCCGTTTCTACGCCGGGTTTTGACCGTGTTGCAAAAGCCGGTGTGTTATTCCGATCCGCATTCACACCCGCTCCCGGTTGCAGCCCAATGCGAGCTGCCTTTCTGACCGGGCGAGAAATTTGGCAGATACGCGAGGCGGGAACGCATGCGAGCTTTTTCCCGACAGACCTGCCCGTTTTCACTGATCAGCTCAGCGAACATGGGTACCACGTTGGCATGACGGGAAAAGGTTGGTCGCCGGGGCGTGCGAACGGTTGGTCGCAGAATCCGGCCGGCAAAGCGTATCAGTCGCGCACGATGGAAGTTCCCAAAGGGGTGCGCCGGACGGACTATGCCGGTAACTTTGATGAGTTTTTGAATGAACGAGAGAAGGGGCAGCCGTTTTGCTTTTGGTATGGAAGCAGCGAACCGCACCGTTCCTATGATCCTGGCATCGGAAAACGTAGTGGCATCGATCCGAGCAAAGTAAAGGTGCCCGGTTTTCTTCCTGACAGCGATACGATTCGTAACGACATAGCTGACTACTTATTCGAAGTCGAGTGGTTCGATTCCCATCTCGTGCGAATGCTCGATCGGTTGGATCAGAGCGGTGAATTGGAGAACACGTTAGTCATCGTCACCAGTGACAATGGTATGCCCTTCCCTCGCGCGAAAGCCAATCTTTACGAATACGGCATTCACATGCCATTAGCGATCGCTTGGCCAAAAAAGTTGCAAGCGGAGCAAGACACTCGTGATCTGGTCAGCCTTGTCGATGTGACGCGAACGATCTTTGACGCGGCGGAAGTTCAACCGAAGCAAGCAGACCAATTGGCTGGCCGAAGTCTGCTCTCTCGGTATGCGATTGAAGCGGACAAGGTCGCTGCTGCTCGTGACGCGGTCTTCAGTGGTCGCGAACGACATTCATCGTCGCGATACAACTCGCTTGGTTATCCATGCCGATGCATTCGCACCCAAACACACCTTTACATCCGCAATTTCAAACCGGAGCGATGGCCGGCCGGTACGCCGCAAAAGTACGACAAGGCCGTATACGACGAGAACGGGAAACTGTTGGAAAAACGACTCGGGAAACCGGACGGCGGCTATCACGACATCGATAACGGTCCGACGCTGCAGTGGATGATTGCGAACCAGAGCAAACCCGCCGTCGGTCAATTGCTGCAAGCATCGGTCGCGTTACGTCCGGCAGCGGAGTTGTACGACATTAGCTCAGACCCTGCTTGTCTGAACAATCTGATCGATGATCCAGATTCAAAACCGATCGCCGATGATCTCGCTAAGCGTCTGTCGGATTACCTAGAGAAAACGGGTGACTTGCGGCAGACGGATCCGGAAGCAGCCCACGTTTGGGAAATGTACCCGCGCGTCAGTTCGCTGCGCTGGTTCCCGACACCGGACTGGGCGAAAGAGAATCCGCAAGACGTTCCCACGCAGGATTGGCTGGAGAAACGTCGCCCTCGAAAGTAATCAGCTGTCACGGAAAGTTGCGGCTGACCGGAATCGTTTTCCTTCGCCACGATCAATCAGGGAAATTCATCAGTTCCAACAGCACGCCAGTCTCTTGCATTCGAGCAACGGACGATTCGCTCGCGCTGCTCAGTTCATGACAGATGAATTGAGTCAATTGGTCAAAGCCGTGAGCGCGGATCAACGCCGCAATCGTTCCGTTTGTGATGGGGTTGAGTGATCCAAGCACACTCAACTGAGGAAGACGGCCCGACTTCGAGAGTCTTTCAATCTGCGGTACATCGAGCAGCACGTGTAATTCGCGTAGCTGTTTGAGTGGTAGCTCAAGCAGAATGCGTAGATCGACGTTTGTCCATAGCCACAAACGTTCCAGGCGGGGCATCGAGGCGATTAACTCGATCAACCCAGATGTGTTCGATGGCATCACGCTATCGAGCGGTTCTGGTAGGGTCCCAAAACGAAACTCGCGTACGTTCCCAAAGTCACCTCCGAGTAGCGGTCGCAATCCATAGTCTTGACCGGCTTCGTAGCGTTGATCGTCGATTTGAATCGTCTCGCCGAGAATCTCAGTTTCGCCGATCGACAGTTCCTCCAGGAATCGACAGTGCGGGGACGCTTTAAGTTCGTGGGCGAATCGACAACGCAACGCGACGCAAATCAGTACGGCGAGTTGTCCACGTCGAAACTGATAGGGACAAGCGGCAGCGCCACGGTCCATTAACCACGGTGCGAGGTTACCCAGCCAAGCACGTACGTTGTCTTGTCGAATCAGATCGGCGGAGCGCTCCAGTTTGGGCCGCTTGTAAAGTGGCAAGGAAGGATCTTCGAGAGCGAGTTGGATACGAATAAACTCGCCGCGAGGATCTTGCTGTTCGCTTAACCAATCGGCGTAGATCGCGTAGCCTGTTTGGTCATCCGGCGATTCGAGAATCGCTTTCAAGAACGGTTCGTGATCTGCAAATTGATGCCACGTTTCTTGGCTTGATACGACTTTTGTCTTATTCGGGACGCGTTCCTCATATCCGGCACGCGTCTTCTGCCGAATCCGTTTGAGGTAATTGCGCTTGGCATCTTCGGCGGAATCAAATCGGATTTCTTTGGTTTGGCCCGGGTGGCCAATCTTTCCAAAACGCGTCGTTAGGCTCAGGCCGCTAAGAGCGATCGTCCAGAATTTGTAGGAGCGATCGTCGGCATACTCAAACCTGCGCGGAGGCACGCTATCGGGAAGCGACTGCTGGCTCACGGTGAACGGTCTCCGCCGTTAAGAAAAGGTCACGATCGGCGAGCAGCCAGGCCCCCGATCTGGACAGTGTTTCCGGGCGATATTTCAATCCGCTGGCATGCGTCTGTCGAGTCAGAATCGCAAAAGTTTAAGGACGTCAATTCGAGACTTCTTTCGCCGATCGCAGAACTCTGGCAAATTGCCACTCGTAACGTTGTCCATGAGCTGAATCTTTCGGGAAAATGTTGGGATTTCTGTTAGCGATCGTTGCTCTCTGCTTGTATATCACTCACTCGCCCTTTCGGACAGCTCATTGGCAGATCTCTTTTCTTGGACCGGTTGGCTACTGGTTTTTACGACCTTTCCAGCTTTCATCATCTGCATGATGAGCTTGTATCCGGTTCGCCGTTACGCACACCGACTGGGATTGCTTGATCGACCGGGTGGACACAGTACCCACGTGAAAGTGACACCGCTTGGTGGTGGTATCGGGATTTGGCTCGGTATCTTGGTGACGTTCGCAGTAGGAACGGTCGCGGTGATGATCACGAAAGATTCCACGGCACTGCAGTCGTGGTTACCCGAAAGGCTGCTTCCGTATTTGGACGGCGTGTGGACGCGAGTGGGACAGATTTGGGGGCTGTTGACGGCCGGAACCGTATTAGTCGCGTTGGGTCTTGCTGACGACCGCCGCGGTATCAATCCCTGGGTTCGATTGTTCGTGCAGTTCGCCGTTGCCGGATTCGTGGTCTATGGGTTGGACATTGGCTTAACGGCATTCATCGGTATCGAGTGGCTGACGCGAGTCCTGTCGATGATTTGGATCGTGGGCGTGATCAACTCGTTCAATATGTTGGACAACATGGACGGCCTAAGTGGTGGCGTTGCCGCCGTGATTGCGGCGTCGATGGCGATCGTGATGTTGATCAGTCCTGATCCGGGGACGGCGCGCCCGCAGTTGTTCGTTGCTGCGTTATTGTTGGTGGTGCTCGGAGCATTGCTGGGTTTTTTGTGGCATAATCGTCCACCGGCAAAGATCTTCATGGGCGATGGCGGCAGTTACTTAGTTGGATTCTTGATCGCAGTCGCAATGCTGATGGCAACTTTCACTGGGAACGCGGATCGACCTCACGGAGTTCTGGCACCGCTCTGCGCAATGGCCGTTCCGCTGTACGACATGACGACGGTGTTATGGATTCGCATCCGTGAAGGTCGGAGTCCATTTGTCGGAGATCGTAGTCACTTCTCGCATCGTCTGGTGGACTTGGGCCTTGGTCGAACGCAAGCCGTTATGACGATCTACTTGGTGACGGCAACCTGCGGATTGGCGGCGGTGCTTCTTACGCAAGTTGGATTGAACCAGGCGATCATGGTGCTGGGAATCGTGGCTTGCATGTTGTTGCTGATTGTCATTTTGGAATCGACAGGATGGCGAAAAGACGCCGAGTAAAACGCGGCCCAGATCAGAATGCATCGGCCGATAATGACTCGGATCCGCTGAAGCAGCCTGAAATGCAGGCGTCATCGCCGTTTCGACACAACGAAAGTCGATTGAGTGTCGATCCGCTTTCGATTGCTGCCGGTCTGTTATCAGCAATGGTTGTTTACGTTGCCTACTACCCGGCCGATAGTGTTTCGGTGGAACGCGGCGAAGCGTTATGGTTGGCTTGCCTGTCTATCGTGACCACGACGATCTGTCTCGCATTTGGATTTTCTCCGGCCAAGTGGCGTAGATGCAGTATCAGTGACAAGGTGTTATTGGTCGCCCCGTGGTGCCTGGCGGGTTGGATGATGTTCGCCGCCCTGCAAGTCTCGCCGACGGGCAACTTGCGTCTCGCAACCAACGAAGCGTGGTTGTGGGTTACGGCGGCATCGATGTTCACGTCAGCAAGGATTCTCTTTCAAAGTCTTGCATTGCGACGCGCGCTCACGACGGTCGTAATCGTTTGCTCATTTGGTTTGGCCGTGCATGGACTGCATCAGTCTTTCGTTTCATTGCCCGCCAATCGCGCGGATTATGAACGTGATCCGGAGTGGGTTTTGGAATTGGCCGGTGTGGAGGCTCCAGAAGGATCGTCGGAGCGGATGGTGTTCGAAAATCGTTTGTTCGACGGTGGTCCAACCGCAACATTTGCGTTGGCGAACTCGCTCGCCGCAGCCCTGCTGGTCGGAGTCATCGCGGCTGTCGCGATTTTGCTTTGGCAGTTTCGTGAGCTGTTTTACTCGGCTCATTGGGTCGGTGTCGTTTTGTTGTTGATCACCTGTGTGGTCAGCCTCATGGCTGCGCGCAGTCGATCTGCAACTTTGGCCATGCTGATCGGGATCTTAGTGCTCGTTGCTGCCGTTGCGCTCAAAGGGCGAAGCAAACGAGTGCTGTGGATGGGGCTATCGCTCACAGCTCTGTTGGCGATAGGTGTGCTCGGTTCGCTTGCCGCCTTTGGTAACCGCGAGTGGTTTGAGCAGGCACCGGCGTCGCTGGCGTTTCGATTTCAGTATTGGCGTTCCACTTGGAATCTCGCGCTCGACTATCCACTCTATGGCGCGGGTCCCGGCAATTTTCAGTCGCTGTATGAGCGCTATCGCGAAGCGGCGGCCCATGAACAGATCGCTGAACCACACAACCTGTTTTTTGAATCACTGGCGAGTGGTGGCTTCGTTGGTTTGATCTTGTTGATCGTCAACCTGATGACGGGCATTATCCAGCCAGTTCGATCACGCAATCGGAATACCGAGGTCGAAGCCGAATTCACCGATCGATCGGCATGGGTTTGGTTGGGAGCAATACTCAGTTTGGTCATGGTTTGGTTGCTCGGTATCGCAAGGCTTGAGTTGCCAGACGTCTACGCAAATGCCTGGATCTTGCCGTTGTCGCTTGGGCTAGGCTGGGTGCTGTCACGAGTCACTCGCGACATGTCATCCCGCGCGATTGATTCGATGTGGATTGCCATAACGGCCGCGATTGGAGTGCATCTGCTGGCGGCCGGTGGATGGACCGTACCGGGTGTCGCAATCGCCTTATGGATCGGCGGTGGTTTGATTACACGTTTGAGCGAAGACGTTCAAATAGATCGAAATGAACGGTTCGTTCTTTCCTTTCCTGTGATCGTCGTTACAAGCGGTGTGGTGTTGGCCGCGAGTCTCTACTTATTCTCGATTCGTCCCGTTGAGCAGTGCAAGCGATTGATGGCCTCGGCCGCCAACACACGTCAGCCGCTTCAACGTCGAAACCTATTGGAGCAAGCCGTTGAAGCAGATCGATGGTCACCTGACGCCGCGCTTTGGAACGCCGACTGGTACCGCTGGTCTCTCATTTTGGAGGGTGACTCGCCCGCGAAACGACAACGCTGGACGGCGCTGCTGAGGAGTGTCAAGGAGCGAGCGGGTGAGGATCCGGCGATCTATCGAATCGTCTCGGCCCAACAACTTCACGTCTACCAACGTTTTGGAAACCAAGACGATCTCAACGCCGCGACCGACACGGTTGAATGGGCAGTCAGTTGGAGCCCATCGAATCAGTGGCTCATGGCTCAATTGGCGGAAATCTATCGAGAGCGAAATGACCCGGAAGCAGCTGGCCGGTACAGTCGCCGCGCTTGGGAATTGAGCCGTCTCGGTGGAAACATCGAACGGTTGCTCAGTCGCCAGCAGATCTACCGAGCCGAAAGGCTCGGAGAGCAGGTCGAATTCGGGCCCGTTCGTGTGCCGGCAGCGGACATCCTTCCCCAGCCAAATTGAAGCCGGAGCATCCTTCCGGGATAGGTTGCGAGCCATTCGTTGCGTGCAACTAGCGAGAATATTTGGCCCTCTGTATCCCTGGGACCGGAGCTGCTCCAGAGCCGGTGAACCGATTCTCGGGCGATCACGTAAAATACCCGTCTGAACGTCTGTCGATTCGGCTCTCATCCCACATCTGTGAACCATCATGACGAAGTTTCCGCTGTTTTTGGTGCTGGCTTTCCTGGCAGGCACGACCGTAGCTTGGGCGATTAACCGCCAGCGATTCGGCGGGCCCGCTTACTTTGCTAAGTTCACGATGGAAGAAGGCCCGGAAAGCTTCGACAATTTGAACAGCGGCCAACCGGACGATGAGACTGACAGCAATGCCCGGGTCGAAGTACTGAGTGAACTGGAACATGACTTCGGTGTGATGGCGCCCAATACCGAAGGCGAACACACGTTCCGCATCAAGAATATCGGGACCGCCGATTTGACGTTGAAATTGGGAGCGACCACGTGCAAGTGCACGCTTGGAGAATTGGAGAATTCAGCGCTCGCACCCGGTGAAGAAACCGACGTCAAACTCTCTTGGACCGTGAAGGCCGATCAACCTGAATTCAATCAAACCGCACAGGTGATCACAAACGACCCATCCCGCGTCGTGCTGACACTGAAGATCACGGGCAAAGTTGTCCAGGATTTCGAGGTCGTCCCGGAGACTTGGACGTTCGGTGCTGTGCCAACCGGTGAGCCGATCGAAATGGTTGGCTCGATCTATAACTTCACGGACAAGGACATCCGTCCAGCGGAATTGCGATTCAGCAGTCAGGAAATGACGGACTTGGCGACGTTCGAAGTTGAGCCGTTTAATCCCGGTGAGGATTCGGAAGGAGCCCGCGCAAACGCTCGACAGGCATTTCGTGTGAAAATCAAGCTCGCTGCAGGCATGCGTCAGGGTGCCGTTTCACAGAACTTTGAATTTGGCTTCCAAAGCGTCGACGAAGAAGGGAATGACGTGCCCACCTTTGATGCGGAAGGCATCGAGATGGAGAAACCTTACATCGTTGCGTCGACCGTCGGTCGCGTGGTTGGCTATTTGAGCATGTTGCCAAACTCCAAAATCTCCGGTGAACCAGGAGGCGGATACATTTTCAATATTGGCAATATCGGTAAAGAAGACGACCTGGTCGTGAAGACCTTCGTCGTTCTCAAGGGTGAGCAACGCGAGAATACTCAGTTGATTGTCAGCGAAATCGTTCCCAATAGCCTGATAAGCGCCAAGCTCGGTGAACCCAAAGGTCGCGGTTCAATGACGCTCTATCCGCTGGAAATCACATTCAATCCGGGCAGCGAGACGGTGTCACGGGAAGGCAAGAATGCTGGCGATTACGGGCAGGTGATGATCGAGTCTGACAATCCTAAGGTCACAAAGATGAGGATCGCCTTGAAATTCTCGGTTGAAGGCCGGTAGACGACCGATAAGACAATGTCGGCACCCCTTTCTCCGAATTGCGATATGACTTGGATTTGCTTGCAATCGAATCGCGCGACGTTGTGTTTCGTCGTGGCGTCATTGGTGCTCGGACCCTTAGTCTTTGGGCTCGGATGCTCGCCGCCTCCGCCTGAAGTCGCGGACGTGGAATTGCGAATCGGTGATCCCGATGCGGACCCTGGCCAAATCACTGATGGTCCGATTAGCCCACCGGAGTTGCACGACCTGAGTGCAGGCACGCCTGCCCAAGCCGCGACGATGCGTCGTGATGGCACCCAGCTGGTTCAGCAGACCGGTGCCGCGCTTACTGAGGAAGTCCCGACGCCGGACCCCGACAAAGAGAATCCGGCCGAAGTCGTCCCGACACCGGATGGTCAGCCCGTCGTCGAAGGCGATGGTCAAGGACCGGAAGACTACAAAACTTGGCCCAAACCGCCCGTCACGTTGGTGGTCACCGGGAATCAGCACGGCTATATCGAACCGTGTGGTTGCACGGGGCTCGACCGGCAAAAAGGTGGGCTCGCGCGTCGTTACACGTTCATGAAACAGCTCGAGGAAATGGGCTGGGATCTATTGCCGATCGATGCGGGTAACCAAGTTCGACGTTACGGAAGACAAGCCGAAATCAAACTTCAGCAGACATCCAAAGCGCTGCAGCAGATGGATTATCGAGCCGTCGGTTTTGGGCCGGACGATCTTCGTTTGGGTGTGGGTGAACTTTTAGCGGTTGCGGCCGCAGATGATCCCGAGTCCGCGCTGTATGTCTCAGCAAACGTTGTATTGATTGACGAATCTCTGATGCCCTCTAACAAGGTCGTCAGCCTGAACGGCGCTAAAATCGGAGTCACGAGCATCTTGGACCCCGAAGCACTCGAGGTGGAAACGAGTGAAGAGATCGTCATTAAACCGATCGTTGAGTCCGCGCGTCGCGAAGCGAATGACTTGATCGACAAGAAAACGAACTTCCGCGTCCTGATGTTCTATGGCGAAGAGGATGCCGCAGAAGATTTGGTTCGTGAGGTTCAGGGTTTCAACTTGGTCGTCGTTGCCGGAGGATACGGTGAACCGACTTATCGAGCTGAGAAGATCGAAGGCTCGAAAACACGCATGATCGTGACCGGTAACAAGGGAATGTATGCGGGCTTGGTCGGACTGTATCCGACCGGTTCGATGCGATACGCACGAGTGCCGTTGACGCACGAATTCGAAGATGCTCCTGAAATGCGATTGGTCATGCGAGAGTATCAGGACCAGTTACGAGACATTGGATTGGAAGGCTTGGGGTTGCTGCCTCCAATTCCCCACGCGTCGGGTCAATCATTCGTTGGCAGTGCGAAGTGTGGTGAGTGTCACACGAAGGCCTACGAAGTCTGGGAATTCACGGCACATGTCGATGCGACCGACCACATTGTCAAACCGCCTTTGGAGAGAGGTGATATTGGGCGTCACTTTGATCCCGAGTGTTTGAGCTGCCATGTGACCGGCTGGAACGCTCAGGAGTATTACCCGTACCAATCCGGTTATCTGTCGCTGGACGGATTCAAGCACTTACACGGAAACGGCTGTGAGAATTGTCACGGTCCAGGATCCGAACACTCTGCTGCGGAAGCGAAAGACTCAACAGTCAGTGCTGAAATCCGCGGGCAGTTGCGTGATGCGATGAAAGTGTCGTTGGAAAACGCAAAAGAGATGTGCATGAAGTGCCACGATCTGGACAACAGTCCCGATTTCCACGAACCAAACGCGTTCGAAGAGGATTATTGGCCGTCGGTGGAACACTACGGCAAAGATTAGGTCGTCGCCGATCGCTCCGAGGCACGCGCAGCATGCGATCCCCGCATCGTCGCTGATAGCGTCGCTGATCGCTTCGCGATCGTAGCGTTTCCATCCTATTAGCTCCGTCGCGATGTGAGGTCGAGTTGATCGGCACGCTTTCTGAAGAGTGATTCAGCCACTGCAGAAACGTGCCTAAAAATGCAAGACAATCACGACCCGAGAAACAAGACAGGTTTTCCACAGCGCAAAGTCCACGTGACCGTGCTGATCGACTCGTGATTACTGGGGAGGCAATGAAAAGTAAGTCCAAACGCTTCACGTAAACGCTATCAAAACTTAGCCTCTTGGGTCTCTTTTAAACGGTTTAGCGTCACCAGCTCATTGATGTGTTCACGAGGGTTTGGACCTCTCGAAGAATCTGGTGCTGACGCGAATTGAGCCCAGGATGCGAAGAAAACGAAACGTTTATGAGTCAAGAAGATAATGAACAATACGTGGTGCCATTCTCCACGGACGAGTCAGGAAACGAATCGAATGGCGAGGCAACGTTTGATGAATCACCGCCGGTTGATCCGCAGCCGGAAATCGATCCGCAAGAGGATGATGATCCGCAACTGATCGAGCTTGCCCAACCGTTTGTGGGTCAGTGGAACGACTTGATCAGCACAACCAACTGGGAAAAAGGTCGAATCATCGGTGACTGGCGGCAGGCATTGATTGAATCCGGTGCTGCATCCAGTCAATACTCAGACGACGCATGGGCACGCCGCGTTGGCGGAGTGACCGCGCCGCACGTCGGTCGGCTTCGGAGAGTCTTCGAGCGCTTCGAATCGAGCTACAAGACGTACGAAGGCTTGTACTGGAGTCACTTCTTAGCGGCGCTTGACTGGGACGATGCGCCGCTGTGGTTAGAGGGTGCAGTCCGAGAGTCATGGAGCGTTGCCCGAATGCGTGAGCAGCGTTGGCAAGCTCACGGTGCCGTGGATGATCAGCGTCCTACGAACAGCCAGATCATCGAAGTCGATACCGACGAAGATGTCGTACTGCCTGCTCAAGGAGGTGGGCGAACCAAAGAGTACGGTGATGAACCGGGTGTCGCTCCCGGTCCCGTTCACGAAGGTGCGGACTTTGGCGAAGAAGAACTAACGTCGATGCCGAGTGGCGCGGATGCCGGTCCAAAGCCAGACGTTGCGCCGCCACCTGCTGCCGATGTGAATCCAAGCCAACCCTTCGCGGGACTTCCCGAGCTGCCCGATGATCTCGCTGACGTGATCGAAGATCTCAAGTTGACCATTCTTCGCCACAAAACGACCGGTTGGGAAGACGTGAGTGCCGACACGATCCAACGCTATCTCGATGCGATCACGGTCATGTTGCGAAGCGAAGTGTAGGGCATGCTCCGCATGCCACTGGAAACGGCCTCATAATGCATGAGGCCACGTGTCGATTTGCGATCCTTCACCTATTCCTTTCCTCATGATCGACGAGCGCTACGATCGGCGGAGCGATCGGCGACGATGCCACTGGGGCGCTACGATCGGCGGAGCGATCGGCGACGATGCCACTGGGGCGCTACGATCGGCGACGATGCCACTGGAGCGGAGCGATCGGCGACGATGCCACTGGAACGCTACGATCGCGGAATGCATTCCGAACCTACGAGACGATTCGGTTGCGACCGGCTCGTTTGGCTTGGTAGAGTCGTTGGTCTGCTTCGTGGATCAACTCGGTTGCCGTTCCCAGTTCCTGACTATCGGGCGTCGTGACGCCTAAGCTCAAGGTGATTCGCAGCTCGCCGGCCGGTGTTTGAAACGGCGTATCCGCGATCGCTCGGCGACAACGTTCAGCGACGATGGCCGTGTTCTCCGGATTCGCTTCCACCAAGATCAATGCAAACTCTTCGCCGCCAAACCGCGCCAACACGTCGTCTTGGCGCAGGACTTTTTGCAAACGCAACACGAGCTCTTGGAGAACCAGGTCACCGATGGTGTGCCCGAGTTGATCATTGACTGCTTTGAAGTGATCAACATCCATCATGATCACAGAGATTGGCCGACTGTGGCGGCGGCAACGAGCGACTTCTCGTTCAAGGGTCTCCTCGAGATACCGTTTGTTGTAGGCACCGGTCAGTCCATCACGCGTCATCATCGAGTAAACGGTCGCGTGATACTGCGTTTCCAAATCATCGTCAGCCAAGAACCGAAACACGTGGCTGCCCAGTTGCAGACAGTCACCACTTTGAAGTGACTTCGTCGTGACCGCTTGACTGTTGACCAGCACACCATTGGTACTGTCGAGATCGATTAAAACCACCCCGTCATCGGTTTGCCGAATCTCCGCATGGTGCCGGGAGACCGCGTCATCGCTGATCGACAAGTCGCAGTCATCACTACGTCCGAGAACAAATCGGTCCAAGCGTAGAGAGATCGGACCGCGATTAAGATCCATCGGGTAGATCTGCACGAGCGATTGCTCACCTCGGATCAGGTTTCCGGGTCGTGCAGCGAGCGTGAGAGTGCGGTGAGTGCTTTTCATCGTCAATTCAATAACCGCAGGCGACATACAATTCCACGCGTTCACCTATTCACACCGACGCGTCGAGTTGCCATTGCAATCGGCAATACCTACTCCGTTACCCTCTGTTTTTTCCGGTTCGAATCTTCACCCTGAGCGTGCTCTGGGCATTCTCGAGGCCCGCCTTTCGTATAGATTGCCTCACAAAATGGTCCGAGGCAAAGAGTGTTCGGATTATCCGTTAGGACCCATGACGGTCTGCATAAGATCTTCAACGGCGAAGGGTTTGGCAGCCGCAAACGACTCACCCGCGGTCGTTCCGGCCGCGGCACCGGTGACGACCGCCGCGGCCCGGACCCGTTCGATTAAGTTCGGTTTATGACCAAATTGCGAGTCGTAGCATCGCAGTGATTCGAGTTTTTGCTCCACGGTATCGGCGATATCCACGATTAAATGGTGTGCATTTCCGGGAATCGCATCAGGTTCTACGGCCAGACGAAAGTAAAGGTGTCGAGGAATCGTGTGCACGGGCAAATCGTCAAAGTGGGCATCCCATTTCGTCAGCCGACTGTAGAAGATCGCCGCATCAGTGATCTGCATGCCTTGCCAATGATCTGGCGAGGCCATCGGAGTCTTGTCGCCAAATCCGATTACCAACCGCGGACGCCAGCGACGAAACTCCTTGGCCAATGCAACTCGGTGCTCGAAACAGTCCATCAAACGACGATTGGGGAGATCCAGCAGAATTCGTTCGTGCACGCCCAAAACTTCCGCTGCATTCCGTGCCTCACGCATCCGATGCTCGGGGCCAGGGGAATTGGGAGTTGGCTCCCCATCGGTCAAATCGATGATTCCCACTCGATATCCCTGATCAACCAGCTTCGCCAACGTTCCGCCGCACGCGATTTCTACATCATCTGGGTGAGCACCCACGGCGATCACGTCTAGCGGTGTCGGCAAATCCATGGATCGTTCTCTTTGAAAAAGGGCCTTGGGGCATGCTGCTTCATCGCCAACAGGGTAAGCGCCCACCGGCCGATTGTTCAATCGACCCCAATGGTTGCAGCAAAACCGGCGCAACCCGAATCTCCGTGTCGAGAGTGCGGAGTCGGTCGCGCAATTTCACGGAATGGCTGGAGGCAGACCATCGAAACCGGGCGGATACGGACTAAGGTTGGTGGTGTCGGAGGGACGCACTGACTTTGATGCACAACGAGATTTTAAGCGTCCCCCCGTGCGAGGCGGGGTCGGTCCTTCGGGATCGGCCTCGCCTTTTTTTGTTGTTGGGTTAAGCGTTCTTTTTTTGGGCACGCTCCGTCTGCCGATCAGCGTCTCGGCACAACATCGAGATCGCAACGGTCCGGACGGAAACGCTACGGTCGCGATGCGATGGGCGACGATGGGCAACAGTGCCATCAGGACGGAAACGCTACGATCGGCGGAGCGATCGGCGACGATGGGCAACAGTGCCGTCAGGACGGAAACGCTACGATCGGCGACTATGCGATCGGCGACGATGGGCAACCGTGCCATTAGGACGGAAACGCTACGATCGGAGGAGCGATCGGCGACTATGCGATCGGCCAATACGGGACGAAGCCTGTAGGCGACGGAGCGTCGTGGATTCGGTACGCTAAATGGTTGTCCGATTCCCCAAACCTATGTTGTGCGACCATGCGATTGTCATACTTTGGATTGCCCGTTCTGATCATCCTGTCTGGAATTGTCGGGTGTGGCTCCGGGGAGAGTGATTCAGCAGAAACAACGACCGCTCCCGTGGAAGAAGTAGAGACGGAATTGAACGAATCATCCGAAACAGAAACCGCGTCTGCTGAGCCCGCGCCGGAAGGCAAAGTTTTGCGTCACGCCGTGTTCTTTTCGTTCAAAGAAGAGTCTTCCGAATCGGACGTGCAAGAAGTGGTCGATGCTTTTCGAGCGCTTCCGGAAAAGATCGACGCGATTCAGGATTTTGCATGGGGAACGAACAACAGCCCCGAAGGATTGGACGATGGTTTCACCCACTGTTTCTTTCTGACGTTCAAGGACCAAGCTGGCTTGCAAGAGTACATCCCTCACCCAGCGCACTCCGGTGAATTTGCGGATGTCCTCCGTCCGCATATGAAAAGCGTCTTCGTAATCGACTACTGGGGTACGCCCTCCGAAGCCGAGCTGGAAAAGGAATTGATGCACGCCGTATTCTTCAAGTTTAAAGACGACGCAGATCCAGCAGCCGTCAAAGAAGTGGAAGAGGCCTTTGCCGCGTTGCCCAATAAGATCGACGCCGTTAAAGCATTTGAATGGGGCATGAACAACAGTCCCGAAGGCAAAAATGATGGTTTCACTCATGCGTTCATGTTGACGTTTGATTCAGAAGATGGACGGAAAGCTTATTTGCCGCATCCTGATCATCAAGCGTTTGTCAAAGTGCTTGAGCCTGTGTTGGACAAAGTCCGGGTGCTAGATTTTTGGGCGGTAGAGTAGTCAGACGCGTCGGCCATTGAACGGCAGAGTCATGCGATTTCGAACCGGTTGATTTTGAACAACTCGAGATCGAACGGCGAACGCTCGCAAGCGAGTTGGCTGGCGATCTCACCGATTGCACTCGTGAACTTGAATCCATGACCGGAGAGTCCGGCGACGATCGTGACTTGATCGTGTTCTGGGTGACGGTCCATGATGAAGTGTTCATCCGGTGTGCTCGTATAAAAGCAGGTCGCGTGGGTTCGAAGCCGCTTGCTTACGCCGGGCAAGTATCGCTGCACGTACTTTTCGCATAGCGCAAGATCCTTCGTGTCTTTGCTTGAATCTTGTTGTGGTGTATCGAGTGCTTGGCCGCCACTATGGCGGGCGACCTTCACGCCGCCGCCTTGAATCGACGGAAAGCCGTAAAAATATCCGTCTTCCGTGTCGTGAAAGAAGCACGGAAATCCATCGCTCTTTTCAAATCCTGAGTCGTCCGTGTCAAACCAGTACAGGTGTTTCCGTAGAATTTGCAGGGGAACACGAAGCTGCGTGAGCAGTTGGCTACTCCAAGCACCACCAGCGAGGATTAAGCGATCGGCGGTTTCCGTTCCTTTTTCCGTTTCGACTTGAACACCGTTGCTGACAACTCGCCAACTCACCACAGGTGTTTCGAATTGAAGCGTGGCTCCCGTCCTGCGCGCCATTTCCAAGTGAGCTGCGACGCATTCCTCTACTCGGAGAAAGCCGGCGTTTTTTTCGATGACGATTGTCCAGTCTTTGTCACCGTCCAGTCCTGGCCATCGTTCACGGCAACAGCTTACGGATAATTCTTCGATCGGTAGTTGATGCTGTTCGGCGCTTGCTAGGATTCCGGGGATCACCGTTCCATCGGCCGGTCCAAGTTCCACCAAACCCGTTCGTTCGAAAAGACGTTCATCCACGTGCGATTCCAATTGGTCCCAGAGTTCGTAGGCTCGTTTAAGCATCGGAACATAAGATGGATCTTCGAAATATGCTTGGCGGATGATACGTGTCTGCCCGTGTGAACTGCCCTGATCATGTGCAGGAGTGAACTGTTCAATCCCCAAAACTCGACGACCGGCGAGCGCGGTATGGTACGCTGCTGAGCTGCCCACCCCGCCGAGTCCAATCACGATTACATCCCAGTTAGCCATCGATTCGTCCCTTGGTTTCATAGGCTTGGCGACTTGCGGCACATGAACTTGGAATCACCGCGGGCAAAGACGCAAGGAGTTTATGGATCCGATTTATGATCGAGTCTCTTCAACAAGCTGCCAACTATATCGCGAATGCGGATGCAATTCTGATCGGTGCGGGTGCGGGGATCGGGGTGGACTCGGGGCTGCCCGACTTTCGTGGTAACGAAGGTTTTTGGAACGCCTACCCGCCTTTCCGTAAACTTGGTTTGTCGTTTAGTGATTTGGCCGATCCCATCTGGTTTCACCGCAATCCACATCAAGCGTGGGGGTTCTACGGTCATCGATTAAATCTCTATCGAAGTACTATTCCGCATCTCGGATTTTCGATCATGAGACGTTGGTCGGCCAACCTGTTTGCTTTCACGAGTAACGTCGATGGCCAGTTTCAGAAAGCTGGATTTGACGAAAAGCAAATCATGGAATGTCATGGTTCCATTCATCACCTTCAATGCGTCGAGCCGTGCTGCGATGAGATCTGGGCCGCAGAAGGCGTAGAAGTTGATGTCGATGAAGAGACATTTCTCGCGAAAGATCCACTTCCAAAGTGTCGCTATTGCGAGGCGATCGCGCGGCCCAACATCCTGATGTTTGGCGACGCCGGCTGGCTGACGGGTAGAACGTCTGACCAAACCGATCGTTTTTCAAGATGGCTCGGACATATTGGTGACCGATCGCTGGTCAGTATCGAGCTCGGCGCGGGTACCGCGATTCCATCAGTGCGGATGGAAATGGAAGACCAAACGCGCGGCCGCCGAGGTGTCTTAATCCGAATCAATCCTAGGGAAAGCGAATGCGAAGACGGAATCTCGATCGCTACCGGTGCTTTGGAAGCGATCGAGAAACTGGATGGTCTCATTGAGTCGCCGAGTTAGCCGACGAGGATCAGCCTCTAAAAATCGTTGGAACCACAGGGATCAGACGTCGTCGCCTTGTTCTCAACCTAGTCGCTAATCAACGGTGAATAGTTCCACCAAGAAATGGAGTGTCGCGCCGCCGGGAATCGTTCCGGGCACACCCCGTTCTCCGTAGCCGAGTTCAGCAGGGATTTCCAATTCGATCATGCCGCCTTCACCCACAAGCTGCAGTCCTTCGGTCCAGCCCCGGATGACCTGATTCAGGCCGAATTTGGCCTTCCGTCCCCGACGATAGCTACTGTCAAAAATCTTCTTGTCATCTAACCAACCCTTGTAGTGGACTTCGACTTTCTGAGTCGATTCGGGCTTGGCTTTGTCACTCTTGCGAAGGATCCGGTATTTCAATCCGGAATCTGTCGTCGTGAACGTGACGGGCGCATCTTCGTCGACCTCGCCTGGTTTAACTTTTTCCTTTTCATCCTTCGGGCCAGCTGCGATCTTCGGTTTTGTTTCTTTGGAGGAATCGTCCGTCGCACTTTCCTGTGCATGAATGGGTGACATCAGAACAGCAAGTGCAATCAGCAGTCCGGTTAAACGCATGGATCGTTCCCCGAGAGTGGAATGGTTGTTTGCCGAGTTTACGGTGCCGCAATGAAGAGGGTTCTTGGGCGATGCGGATTCTTGGCTGCATGCATGGTTCACGTCCGCTGGGAATCGCGATTTTCGACTTTTGTGGTTGTTAATTCGATGCTTCGCACCATTGCGCACGCGTAACCGCGCCGCGTGAGCAAGGCATCGGTCACTCGCGGACGCGTCGGATTACCCGCTGCACTGCATCATCCTATGCAAACAGTTGTTGGGTGGTCGAATGAACCCATCTTCTGGATCGTGGATTGATTGGTGGCTGGTCGGATCGGGACTCGTTGCCTCTGGTCCATTACGAAAAAAGCCCCTCTGTCGCGAACGACAAAGGGGCTTTTTTAAAAACCGGCAATACCTACTTTCACGCTGGTATGCACTATCATCGGCTCGGAAAGCTTGACTGCTGTGTTCGGGATGGGAACAGGTAGAACCTTTCCGATATGGTTGCCGGAAAGACGCAGCGGCAGGTATTTCGCTAACCGCTGCGCCGGTTGTCTGGTAGCTGTACACTGATCTTGATTCGGTCTGAAGCGTTGAATTCCGTAGGACCAAGTCGGTGAACGACTCGGAGTGCGGGATATCGACGGCCAAACCTTCGCCCGTTAGTACTGGTTAGCTTAACACGTTACCGTGCTTACACGCCCAGCCTATCAACCTGGTCGTCTTCCAGGGGGCTTACGTCAAATGACTTACGAATCCTTATCTCGGGTTGGGCTTCACGCTTAGATGCTTTCAGCGTTTATCCTTTCCGTAGTTAGCTATCCAGCCGTGCCGCTAGCGCGACAACTGGTACACCAGAGCTACGTCCAACTAAATCCTCTCGTACTAAAGTTGAATCCCCTCAAGATTCGAACGCCCACGGCAGATAGGGACCGACCTGTCTCACGACGGTCTGAACCCAGCTCACGTACCACTTTCATTGGCGAACAGCCAAACCCTTGGGAGCTTCTACACCCCCAGGATGTGATGAGCCGACATCGAGGTGCCAAACCGCATCGCCGCTGTGGACGCTCGGATGCGATAAGCCTGTTATCCCCGGAGTACCTTTTATCTGATGAGCGATAACCCTTCCATTCGGGATTACCGGATCACTAAG
>JBCDEM010000063.1:0-16220 GCA_039179795.1 Planctomycetota bacterium
CATCTGAAGGCAGCCCTGATCAGTGACGGGACAGAATTACCGGATCACATGTCCTCTCGTCCGGGAAGCCAATACACGCGAAAATCAAAGAATGATAAGCGGCAAGCAATTCCCTAATCACCGATTAACGTTCCTGCACCCATCGCACGGCCAAAGATCGGAACACAGGGAACTGCGTCCATCAGCCTCTTCCGCAGGCGCCGATCCAATCTTCATGATTCAGTTTCACGCCGGAAATGCCGTCTGTTTCACAATGTCCTGTGAGCTCCGATGGTCCGGCCGAAATTCTTGCGGGGCTCGTTGCGGACAAAGGCGAACATCACAGCGTTTCTTGCGGCATGGTTCACAATTCAATACGCTTGGCGGCTGAAATTTTTTCAAATCACTTGCTGGAGCAGGAATGTCGGATTCATCCAATTCGCCCACGGAGCCTGCCGAATCGGTCACGGGAAGCATCCCCGTCCGGACGGGACCGTACCCCGAATTTACGTGGGTGGCGATCCTCGTTGGCTGGGCGATCGGTGCCTTAATTGCCGTCTCGATTGGCTACGCCGCGTTGATCCTTGGATTTGCGATTGAAGGTTCCGAGCTGGCGGCCATCTTGGGTTGGGGAGTGCTTCGTGGCGTGTTGCGTCGCACGAGCATCGTCGAGAACAACATCAATCAAACGATCGCTTCGGCCGTTAACGGGGCGTCGTCGGGAATCATGTTCTCCGTGCCTGCGCTATTCATCTTGAGCAAGACCGAAGGTTTGGAATCGGTCGCTGATTTCAACATCGGATTGATGATCCTCGCCTGCATCACTGGTTCAGTGCTGGGTCTGGCATTTGTTATTCCGCTTCGCAAACAGATGATCGACTTTGATCGCCTGGCGTATCCCGGTGGGATTGCCGTCGCGACCATTCTTAAATCTCCGGGCGCGGGCGTGCGGAAGGCAGTTCTATTGCTCGGAGGCGCTTTGTTCTCGGGCATTGCCCACGCGATCGTGCTGGCAACGATGGGTGAAGATCACGATTGGTACGCCGGCGAGCAGTTCGGCCTGCCATCGATGCTCAACATTACGTTTTACCTTTCCGTCATGACGGTCGGCGTTGGTTTTCTGTCTGGAAAGGGCGGCTTCTGGTTCGGAGCCGGCGGGTTTCTATGTTACTTCTTGTTGTCGCCATTACTCATGAACTTCGGCAGTGCGGAGGTTTCAGCGATGGTAGATGAACCGGGAACGATGCGTGGGGCGTTATACAAGCCGTTGGGGATCGGCATGTTGGTTGGCGCAGCAGTCGGTGGAATCATCGCAGCATTTCCGTTGATCGCCAGCGCGATGAAAGCAATGCACAACGCGAGTACTTCGGGAGATTCCGAAGCCAACTCGAAAAATGATGAAATGCCGATTGGATTTTTGTACACGGCGATCGGGGCGGGTGCCCTCGTCATGATCTGGATCGCGTTTGCGTCGACTGATGGAATGACATTGGGGCGTGCCATCGCGATGGCTCTGCTCGGCACACTTTGGGTCTGGGTTGCCGGCGTCGTCGTGGCAGAGTGCATCGGCCGCACGAATTGGTCACCCCTTTCGGGCATGACATTGATTGCGGTGACCATCTTGATCGTAATAGCCAAAGGAGGCTTAAACACGGTCGAGACGATCACCAGCTCCATGTTGGTTGGAGCTGCTATCTGTCTAGCGATTTCTCAGGCAAGCGACATGATGCTCGATTTGAAATCGGGATACCTCGTAGGCGGTGTTCCCAAACGGCAGCAATTGGCTCAGTTTGTTGGAGCGTGGCTCGGCCCAGTGATCGTCATTTTCTTAATGATCTTGTTGAACAACCAGTACGAAATTGGCTCGGATCGCTTACCGGCCCCGCAAGCACAAGCTCTAGCCTCTGTGACAGACGGGATCTTGAATGACAACATTCCGACTTATCGGTACACCGCCGGCGCAGGATTGGGTTTGCTACTGGCGCTTAGCGGATTAGGCGGCATTGGCGTATTGATCGCTCTGGGCTTTTACATGCCGTTTGCGATTGCCTTGACGTACACGACCGGTAACATCCTGCGAATCGTTTCTGACAAAGCATTCGGCAGCAAGTTCAGTCACGAAATTGGTATCCCGATCGCCGCAGGATTGATTGTGGGCGAAGCGTTGGTTGGAGTTGGCAACGCGATGTATAAGGTGCTGCTCCCATCGAAAGAAGCGGCAGAAACGGCTTGGATCGGAATCAGTACTTTTATTGCATGACACGCCGTAGCGGCAACGTTTGCACCATACGAATCAAGATTTGACGAGAGACCTGGAGCTAACCGATGCGTCCATTGGGACATGTTTTGATGTGGGGTGGATTCCTGGCGGCGTCGTTTGTTTCGCTGTCCCAAGTAGAACCATCTGCCGTTGTCGATCCAACGGTTCCACCCGAAGAACAAGAAGTTGTCGAAGTCAACAAATGGGCAACGATCAACTGGCCGCTTTACGCGGCTACGATGGCGGTTGGCGTCGTCGGCATCGTGATTTTGCGCGCGACACGTCAGCAGCTCGAAGGGGATGAAGAGACTCAGGAAGCGGAATACTCCGTACTGCAAGACCGTCTGCAGGTCATTCAAGAAGCCGTCAACGAAATGGCCGGTCAATCGAGCTACGATCCGGCCGAGATTTTGCATCGGATCGATGACCAATGCGCCGAACCCTTAGCCGATTTTGCCGATGCCCGAAAATCGCTGATTCGACGCTATGGGATGAGTGTCTATGCCGAAGTCATGACCGAATTTGCGTCCGCCGAACGGTACATCAATCGCTGCTGGTCCGCAGCGGCGGACGGATACGTCGACGAAGTTCGCGACTGCCTGCAACGTGCCAAACACCACCTCGGGAAAACGTCCGAACTTATCGTGGCTGCTGACCAGATCGCCTGAGCAGCGGATTCTCGTACCAGATCACACCGAGGTTCTTTGCTTCTTCGCAAGTCATCACGTCCAGATCGCCGTCCTCATCCAAGTCAATCAATTGGATCAAATCATGCTTGATCCCATCGACGCCGCTGATGGATGTGAATCGGGGTGAATCCGAGAGTGGCTGCGTGATTCGACCAACTCCCACCTTTCCATCCGTGGCACGCTCGGTTGTAAAGGCCAACTCCATCACACCATCTCGATTCAAATCCGCTGCTGCGGCTGCCTTTGCAGAACCATAAGTCGTTGGGATGCGGACCTCGAGTTGATCCCAATTCAGCCCAGTCGCATCATTGCGTAAACAGATCAGGATCGCTTGCGGTCGAATCGACACGATCAAGTCCTGGTCGCCATCTTGGTCGATGTCGTCTTGAGTCAGGAACATCACCTCACGCCCTTGCCCGGCAATGGCATGCTCTCGCCAAGACTTCATCACGTCATGCGATCCAGGATTTTCCAACCAATAGCAACCCGACCGTTTCCCTTTGCGGTCGGTAAACAGAATGTCTAGATCACCATCGCCATCCATATCGACCGGATCGATCGTCATCAGCCATCCAAGCGATTCACGCAAGGGATGCCAAACCCAAGCATCTAAATCACGCGGTCGATCCTTGGGAACTTTCCACCAACCGAGTTGTGATCCGTTACCCTTCCCACCGGCGACCAAATCGATCTGACCATCTTGGTCGACATCCATCGGGCTGGCGTACATCCATCGAAACCGATCTTCGGATCGCGGGATCGATTGGGTTTTCCAAGCATCAGCGTCAAGATACCGATCGGGTTTCATTGCATTCGGTTTGGGCGCCCAATGCACGAGCATCACTTGCCGAGCGCCTTCGCAGCTGCTGATCACGTCCATTGCACCGTCGCCATCCAAGTCCGCAAACACCGCATCCTCGACGCTGTCAGCAATCCCCACCGTTACCGCTGGCCACGTCTGTTTGACCAAGCTCGATCCGGGATTCAGATAGATGCGTGTGATGCCTCCCTGCTCCCATCCCGTTGTGACGTCGAGTAGGCCATCACCATTGGCATCCACCAAGCGTGTTCCGTCGGCACCACGCGACGAATCATCGATGACATGCCTCGTCCACGGTTGATCGATGTCAGTTGCCCAACACGACGCGGTGCCGTCAACGAAGAAGCAACACAGTACAACCCAACGAGAAAGAGATCGAATGACTGAAACGTGATGCGACATATACAGGATTATTTTGATGATGACTCGATATTTTCAAGATGCCGTTGATGAATGGCAGTGAGCTTACGGACGATTTCAGGATGTTGTTTGGCGGCGTTCGTCCGTTCACCCAAATCCTGTTCAAGATTTACAAGAAAAGGACTCTCTGGTCGCTGGTTGTTCCGACGGTCCGTTCGATCGGTCGCGTTGCCGAGCAACTTCCAAGCTCCTTTTCGAACGGCCCACTGCGCTCCCTTGCCTTTTCCCAACAACCAATAGAAGTGATCGTGCGGACTGGATGCTTCAGAAGAATGCAGTACCTGAGTGATACTCTTTCCGTCAAGCTTGTGATTCGGCAGATCCACTTCGCACAACTCCGCGATGGTTGGAAACCAGTCGCAACCCGTCACCATCTGATCACGCACTTGATTGGATGGAAGCTGGGATGGCCAAGAAACGATCGATGGGATCCGAATTCCGCCTTCAAACAGACAGCCTTTTGCACCGCGGTAGGGGCCTGCGTTGCCGCCCCCATAAAACGCTCGTTCTTCGGTTGAATGCCCGTGGTCTGACTGAAACACGATCAACGTATCGTCCAACAGGGCAAGTTTCTCCAAATGATCAATGAATCGGCCGACCGTTTCATCGACCGTGGAAACAAACTCTGCATACTGTCTTCGCGGACTGGGCAAGTCTTTGTAAACCTCCCTCCATTTCGACGTTCCCTGCATCGGATAGTGCGGCGCATTGATCGCCCAATACAAGAAAAAGTGTTGGTCATCTTTCGTCGAAACGAACTGTTTTGCTTCGTCGACCATCAGGTCGAGAAAGTACTGTCCGTCCAAAAAGATCTCCTTGCCGTTTCGCCACAGGTCATGACGATTTGGGCCATTCCAATAAAAGAAGTGTGAATAGTTATCGATACAGCCGCCCATATGCCCGAATGATTCGCTGAATCCTTGACCATTGGGCATCGTTTCAGGTGTGTAGCCAAGATGCCATTTCCCGACATGTCCGGTTCGATATCCAGCCGAACTCAACAGGTCGGCCATCGTCGTTTCTTGCTGAGGCATTCCAGATTGGCCCTTCATGGAAGAGACGTTTCCGGGCACTCCTGCGCGAGCGGGGAATCGCCCCGTCATCAGTCCAGCGCGGGAAGCCGAGCAGATCGCCGAAGGCGCATACATTTGCGTAAAACGAATCCCACGACGGGCCAACGCGTCCAAGTTGGGTGTGACTAAATCACTGGATCCATAGCAATTCAAATCGAGACTTCCCTGATCGTCCGAATAGATCACAACCACGTTGGGGCGATCCGCAAAAACGAACGGCGCGGGAATCAAAAGAAAAAGAGCAAGCAGTCGAATCATGAGCCGGTAATCTATAGTCAGTGAAGAATCGGTCCGCCGACCCGCTATTCTCGATCCTCTCTTCTCCGGTCTCAAGTCTCACTTCAATGCCAATACCGCGATTCTTGTTGGTTTTCGTATCGATAGCCTGTTGCCCCTTCCTGTCGATGCCGTCACACGCGGAGATCAGAGTCGCTGACGGTTTGCAGATTCAACTCATCGCGGATCAGGATCAGGTTCCGGATTGCACCAATGTGACAGTGGATGCGCGAGGGACGATCTACGCGTCGGGTCCGGGTTACTTGCGTGCTTTTGTCCAAAGCGATCGTGAGGATTCTCTGTCACTGGTCAGCGAATTGATCGGGCGTCCGAAACGCGGCGCCCATGGACTGTTCTGCGATGGTGACGATTTGTACTTCGTCGGTGACGGGGGTGTTTGGAAGATGACCGACTCCGATGGTGACGGTCTACCGGATTCCGAGCCGATTCGTGTTCTCGCCATTAAGACAGGTGGGGAACATGATGCACATGCGCTTCGCAAAGGGCCCGACGGCTACTTTTACTTGATTGCTGGTAACGGCACGAAGGGCATGTTCGAATTGCAGAACGATCCGCAGTCGACGATCCCTAACCCGCGCGCCGGAGCGATTTGGCGTATTTCACCTGATTGGTCCGAACGTGAAGTTTGGGCGCACGGGTTCCGAAACGCTTTTGATTTCGATTTTGCCGACGACCATTCCATCGTGACATTCGATAGTGACGGCGAACGAGACGTCTCGTTACCGTGGTATCGACCCACGCGTGTGTACCGTGTTAAACGAGGTGACGACGCCGGGTGGGTGAGCCGGAGTTGGAAACGCCCCAACT
Organism: Planctomycetota bacterium; assembly: GCA_039179795.1. Classification (GTDB taxonomy): domain Bacteria; phylum Planctomycetota; class Planctomycetia; order Pirellulales; family Pirellulaceae; genus Rubripirellula. The sequence continues at coordinate 6,346 of JBCDEM010000063.1, forward strand.
GTGATGCCGAAATGCCAAGTGTACTGGCCGAGTTTGGACGAGGATCTCCGACAGGCGTTTTGAGGTCGCCAGCGCAACGACTACCAAGTCGGTTGGATCGAGGGACCTTCGTTCTCGATTGGACTTTCGGGAAGGTCCTATTTGTTGGTGACGATCGTCAAACAGAACCGGTTGCTTGGGCGACCGGAAACAGCGGTTTTGCGGTCACCGACATCGCTGCTACACCCGATGGAAAATTGCTCGTCAGTGTCGGCGGGCGGGGAAGTCGAGGCAGCCTGTATCAGATCGACGCGACGGACCCGCGCTCGAAACAGAAGCAAGATCTGAAGTGGCCCGCGAAACCCAAAGTCATTGCTGCTAGCGCACTCAAGCAAGCGATTGTTGACTTGCGACGGCAAGCAAAACGAGAGCTGAGTCTTGTTGCGGCACAAAGAGCCATCACTGCACTGCAGAATCCCGAATCCACACGACGAGACCAACTCGATGCAGCAACACTGTTAATTGAAAGTGTTGGTGGACTAGGCCCCGGTGATCCACGTGATCCAAGAGGATCTCAACAAGTTGCGGCAGTGTTTGATGGCTATCGCAGCGTCGTGCGACCGAACCTTCCCAAACCGCTGATCGAGCGAGCGACGATAGCGCTTTTGAAGCGGCTCAAACAGTCATCCGGAGATTTAGAATTCGCGAACGAGATGATTCGCGCGATTGCGGTACTTGAACCTGAATCGCTGCCCGCGTTTAAAGCAGTCGCCGCAAGCATGGAACATGAATCACGTCCGACCGAACAACTTCACCGCTTGATTGCGCTAGCTCGTCTTCCCGTTCCGCGTGACGATGAGATGACGCATCAAATCACAACGGCAATGGTGAAGATCCCGATCGAACTAGAAGCGTCTGGAGCGCACGTCGATCGTAATTGGACGCCTCGGTTGGTCGAATTGATGCTGGCACTGCATCGACGTGACGTTTTGATGCCAGGACGTCTGGTGGCAAGGTCGGATTACGGTCATCCAACTCACTTGGTTTGGACAGGCGCGATGGATCCGGAGGAGCTCGAACGGACTCGCATCAAACTGCTGCGAAGTCCCAGCGGTCCACCAACTCATCCAGACCTAGCGCGGTTTATCGCGCTAGGCAATGATGCCGTACCGCGTCCGATCATTCGCAAGTGGCTTAGTGACTCATCAACACGAAGTGCCGGTCAGTTGGCGCTCTGTCGATACCCGGTTTCGTCCGATGCCAATGAATTGATTCGTGCGTCTCGGTCCGTCGATCCGGTGTTGCGTAAAGCAGCAGAGAAAGCACTCAAACGAATCGGCGTCGAACCACCCCCTCGGGAATCCGCGAATGAATCCACCCTTAAATGGCTCGCCGATACCGACGACGTGCTGGCGTTGAACGGTGACTCCGAAAGAGGAAAAGTTTTATTCCGTGAACGCAATTGTGCGACATGCCACAATGGCTCAACGGCACTTGGGCCCTCCCTTGAAGGTGTCGCCAAACGATTTCAACCTCCGGATCTTTGGCGGGCAACCGTTGATCCAAGTCATACGATTCCCGATCGCTATCGTGCCAAGATCGTTCTGACGGAGGACGGCGAAATCATCTTTGGATTGAAGATCTATGAGAGTGTTGATGGAATGACGCTGATGAACGCGCAAGGCAAGACGGTTCGTATCAACGCCGTCGATATCGTCGAAAAGCGGGACGCGGAAAAGTCACTGATGCCCGATGGACTTTTGTTGGGCCTGACAAAGCAACAGGCCGCTGACCTGATGTCGTACGTGAGTGAACTCTGATCATGGATTTGTCTTACCCGGCTTAGCAATGACCCGGCTTAGCAATGGCCAGCCCCAAAGCAAGAGACACATCAATCCCAGAAGCACGGAGATTGGGCTGCCAAAGAACGACATCGGACCGGATGAAACGGTTAACGATTGAAGAAACCGGTGTTCCAACTCGCCACCCAAGATCAACCCGAGCACGATTGGCCCCAACGGCACTTTCTTCGCCTCCAAGCCAAACCCCACCAGCCCCATTGCCAACATCAACCAAACATCGAAGTAGCTGCCTGACATTGAATAGGCACCGATGATGCAAAACAACACGATGAGCGGAAGCAGAATTCGTCTCGGAATTCGAATCAGCAGCGAACCTGCACGGATCGCTGCCAATCCAACCGGAATCAATACGAGGTTGGCAAGGACAAACGTCACGTAAACGCTCGCTACCAATGATGCCTGATCCGGGTTGGCTTGCGCATCAAAGATTCCAGGCCCCGGCGTGATGTTCTTCATCATCAAGACGCCGATCGCTATCGCGGTCACCGAATCACCCGGAATTCCGAACACCAATGCTGGAATCCAAGCACCACCGAGCGCAGCGTTATTCGCACCCGTCGCGTCGGCCAATCCCTCCGTCGATCCACGGCCATACTGACTTGGGTCCCGCGCAAAGCGCTTCGAAACAGCGTACGAAATCCACGCGGCGATGTCGGCTCCAGCTCCCGGCAACATTCCGATCGTTGCGCCAATCGAACTACTCCGCACCAAGGCCGTCAATCTTTGCGTGGCAAGCGCAACGATCCCGCGGGAAGCACCTTCAGAGATTGAACCTGTCCGGGTCACCGGATCCGAGCGTTTTGAATCCGAGAACCGGATGGCTGATCGCAACACTTCGGAAATCCCAAACAAACCAATCATTGCCGGGATAAAACTCACGCCGGTGATCAACTGATCGAAACCAAACGTCATGCGTGGTGTGCTGAAGTCCGTTCCCAATCCCACCGTCGACAACAATAAACCCATCAACAACGCGAGTGCGCCCTTCAGTCGTGAACCGGGCGACACGATGACAGCACACGAAAGCCCGAGCAGATACAGCCAGAAATACTCAAAGCTTGTGAAACGAGTCGCGAGTGAAGCCAGCGGTGGAGCTGCGACAGCAAGAACCAAAGTGCCAAACAGACCACCCAAAACGCTGAACCAAAGACAAATTTTCAAGGCATCGACATGACGGCCCGCTCGCGTCAATGCGAACGCGTCGTCGGCATACGCAGCAGATGCCGGTGTTCCGGGAATACGCACGAGCGTTGTCGGGAGGTCTCCCGCAAAGATACTGCAAGTAACCGTGGTCACGATCGCCGCTATCGCTTGCACGTCATCCAGGTAGAACGTCAGCGGAACCATCAACGCAACAGCCATCGTTGCAGTGAGTCCGGGAATCGCGCCGATCGCAATCCCATAAATGGCTGCAATAGCAATAACGGCAATCACATCCCACTGCAAAACCGATTCGATCCCGGCGGCAATCATCGATTCGATTGACTCCTTGCCACTTCCCAAAAGAGCGTCTTCGCGGTGGGAACGACGGTCGATGGTGAAAGAAAGAGCAGCATGTTACGGCAGCGGAACACGAAGCAGGGTTGCAAACAAAATGTAAACAGCCGGAACGGTTACTGCCGTGATGATCACGCTGGTCATCCAGTGAGTTCCGAACCGAACCAACAGCGCTAACAACAGCCCACTGACGACGACGAGAAACCCAAATTGTTCCGCCAAACAGACGTAGGCAACGATCGCTGCAATCACGGCACCAGCATTCGCGAAGCCGCGAACCGGGACACTCGGATTGGCTGCCGATTCGTCATCATCATGTTGAGTTTCCGTATTACGTTTGATCCACAATCCAGCCAACGTGATTCCCATCATTCCGATCAACAACCAAGGATAAGCCATTGGGCTGAAACGATCTGTGTTGATGGACTTCATCGAGTCGCTTTGAAGAAGCTCACCCAGCTTACGATCGTTCTCCGCAAGGAATGTTTTAAAGGCCTCCGGGTCACGCCATGTATGATCGAATTTTTGCGATTCCATAAACGCGGCAAAGCTCCCGTCGACAGAATCTTCACTGACGATGGCGATCAGATGCTCCGACAGCAAAGCGACGACTTCAGGTGGAGTATCACGGGGCAAGGCGAGTCCTCGCCAACCTCCGAGCGTCCAATCTCGCCCTTGTTCGACGAAGGTTGGAACTTGCTCAAACCCCACCGCTCGCTTCGGTGACATCACCCCCAGTGCTCTGATTTGGTCTGATTCCAACATCGTCCGTGCTTCGGGCAAGCTGCAACAGACCATATCAACACCGCCGCTAATCAATTGTTGCAGCGATGGATTCGCACCAGCAGAAGGAACCCAAGTTACCGCATCTGCCTCCAGATCCGCTGACGTCAACCAACCTGCGAGTGCCAAGTGCCACGCACCGCCGAGTGCCGTTCCCGATGCCGTTAACGAGCGTGGTTCGGATTGGATATCGGCTTCCAATTCGGCGATGGTCGCCCACATGGCATCGCTCCGAACCATTAAAGCCGCATAGTCTTCATTGACCGAAACCAACGGAATGCAGTCTTGATAAGTGAGGTCCGTTAAACCGGCCCAGTGCATCGTGTTCAACTCAAAGGTCATCATGGTCAACGTGTGACCATCTGGACGCGCTGTCAAACCGCGACTGTGTCCAGTCACTCCTTTTCCACCCGTCGCATTGATCACGCTGACCGGCTGGCCGAGTCGCTGCTCCAAAAGCATCGCCATTTGGCGGGAGACCCGATCGGTACCACCGCCAGCAGCCCACGGGCAAACCAATGTGATTGGACGAGATGGAAACGAGTTGTCCCGATCACAGCCAACCATGAAAGCGAGCAACAACAAGCAGATCAAACGAATACGCATCGCCACATCGTAACACGATCGTCGTGCTCCGCGTCTTCGTACGCAAAGGTGCATCGACGAACGATTACTCAGCGAGCCGGATCGTACTCGGGGAACTCGGTGAGACGATCAATGTACCGACCCGCACAACCGTAGAAAGGACCGAGCGGCCCCGACCAAATCGTTTCGGTCGCCAAAATCACTTTGGTACCGGCAATCGAGAATTCGACGACCATCCGCTCTGCTTCCATCGGATCGGTATAGATCAGTCCGATGGTATTGGATGAAACATCTCGCGTGATCAAATCAAACGGTCGGTCTATCGCTTGATTGTTTTCGTCCACGACAACGGCACGCACGGGTACCATCATCGGTTGTCGCTCTTCGCGTCGACGCTCATCGCCTTTGTACAGAATCGCGTTTACGACCTGGCGTCTCGCGAAATCGACGAGTTCCTTAGGCAGAGCGCTTGTGTCACCGAGGCAGATCGATTCTCGGGTCACGATACTCATGAATTGGACGACGAACGGATTGAGGAACACTTCCTGGCGAAAAAATACACCGTTCAAATGTGGATTGAATCAACCAAGGAAGTCCGCGGGTGGATCACTTAACGGACGGGAATTCCACGCTGACGTGAAGACCAAACGGATCGTGAGGATTCTGCCAGTCGAATCCATGAATCATCGATCCCGTGAATCATCGAATCTTTGAATCCATCAGACCCCGGCAAGCTGCGTGCAGCCATTGGCTACAATGCGGCGGAATTACCCCAACTTCCAAGCTGACTGCTGCATTTTTGATCCGCGGAGCCAATCGCGTTGCCTCGTCGTAAACCTTCAGATCGAACGCGTCACGTGCAGGATGCCGGGTGCTTTGCTTCCGACGGAGAAATGGATTTGCTGCGGCTGATCGACGTCCGCGGGAATCCCGGTGCGCGAGGTCGCGACGGGCAAAACTACATGACACCGCCGAGCCGGCCTGGAGTGCATGGTCGCCGAGGCGGAGACGCTACGCGTCCTCGTCCGGGGCAGAATGCCGGCGACGTTAATTTGCGGCTTTCGTACGACAATGATTCGCAGCGTCAACAAGTCGTTTTGCGTGGCAGAGTCGATACCCAAGATTCGACTTTCGCGCAGCTGCGTGATCATGTCACCATCGATGAACACGGGTACATCTTCATCAACGCCGTTGGCGGGCGTGGAGGCAATGGTGGACGAGGCGGCAACGGCCAACCGGGAGCAAAGGGGAGTCGTGGACGCAACGCCACGAGATTTTCTCACGGCACCAACGGCGGCCCAGGTGGTAACGGGGGCGACGCGGGAAATCCAACGGATGGTGCACCGGGCGGAAAGGGAGGCGATGTCGCGATCGCCGTCAACGAACAAGACACCGGCTTGTTGATGTTGGTCAAAGGAAACTTGACTGGAGGGGATATCGGATTCGCGGGTGAACGAGGAAGAGGAGGATCGGGCGGGGCCGGTGGCCGTGGCGGTAGCAGTTATCACTGGACCGAATCGCGTTCCTACACGGACAGTCAAGGTAAACGGCGTACTCGCATCGTGCACCGATCCAATCCCGGAGGCCGCAATGGACGCCCGGGTCGAAGTGGTTCCAACTCCCGTTACTACGCCAAAGACGGTCGTCCTGGCTCAGTGGGTCACTTCCGAATCGTCGTCGAATCCGATGCCGGAAAGTTGGTCGAGTATCCAGCACCCTATGACTTAGCGTTGATCACTTTCGATGTGGGACGCGAACAGTCAATCTTAGAACCCGACAGCATGATCTCGCTGGATAACATCGTGATCGAGAATGTTGGTGGGATGCCGATCCCAGAGAACTACACCGTTCGCGTTTTCATTCAATCGGATCGTTGGCTGATCTACGACGAAGTAGATCTCGTCATGCATCAAGCGCTCGCTCCTGGAGAAACCTACACGTTTAGCGAACAAGGTCTACGAATTCGCCTGGGTGACTACGTGGTGGATGGTCCGAGGAGGCGGCCGTTCACGCTTGACCACTGGATCAGTCCCGAGGCTCGCCTGGAGAGCGGAATCGGTCGTCCATTTCGTCAGTTCGAAAACGGCGAAGAGTTCGAAGTTAGATTCCCAGTCGAATTGAGTGAAATCATTTCACTACGAAGCCTCGCGCCGGGCGAGTCGACGCGTATGATCTACTCCATTACCAACGTTGGCGAGGAAACCTTCGCACAGAAGTATCTTTACCGTGCCGTGCAAAGTAGCATTCGTCGCCTAACGGGAGACCTGGATCCGAACGCCATCGTCTTCTTCGATCCCGACGGTCATGAAGTCGGCATCGTTGACGCGGATTTCACGTTACCAGTTCGCGAGCTTCAACCAGGGGCTTCGGTGCAAATTGAAACGCGCGTAGGAATCCGTGAGTCTGCCCATGTTACGCCGTACCAAAAGATTGAAATTGGCGTTGATCTCGATCTTCAACGTCCGACATCCAGTGACTCCAAGGATGCCTATCGTACCGTCGACTATCGCAAGACATTCATCCGTATCTCGGAACAGTATCTACGTGAGGATGGCTCGCGATTCCTGTTGATCGCCAATCAAAAAACAAGTGTCAATGACATTGAAAAATGGACACAACTGGCGGATTACTTTGGGAGTGGATTGGACGTCTGGGATGTGTCTTACTACGGTTTCCTCGATTTGATTCGCGAATTGCCGGGAAACGAAACCCTTCTAAAGCAATGGCGGGGCATGACCATCATCATCCCCAACAACTACTACCAAACTCCGGCTGGCTACACCGTCGCATTCGATCAACTCGCGCGATGGCAATTTCGTAAAGCAGCTGCCGATTTTGACATCAACTTCTACGTCGTCGGTGACTCACGCACGGGTGGCGAAAAGATGTTGACCGATGCACTCGTCCCAATCGATGAACTAGACGCACCGAGCGATCTGACATCACGCAAAGCGTTTTTACGTGAGGTCGACCGCTGGAATCGCTACATCCGCAAGAGCAAGCAGGTGGTCGGTGGAGCGACCAAAGACATTCGTGAATTCGCCGATACGTCATTAGGTTCGGTCCATCGATTCGACATCAAAAAGCGAACACTGTTGTTCCAACCAAAACGTAAGTGGCTCGAAAAACAAGCAAAGAATCTGCAGCGCTACCTTGGAAAGCACGACCCGCTTCATCGATGGGTCGTCGTCCATCGATACGATACTGGAGACACCGATACGTCTTGGGGATTCTTTCGCAAACGTGATGTCGGGCAAATTGAAGTCCGCCGAACGCTGGACGCGAGCACCGGCTCGGCCGTTCTCTACGAAGTCCCCAGCATCGATGCGATCGACCAGGGTTTCATCACGAGTGAAGAAAACAAGCACGGTATCTTTCTCGCTCTCAAGTTCGAAGACAAAGTCGATCGGTTCATCCGATTGGTCAGTGAACGGTTGTTTCCGCGTTATTCGGAAAAGTACATCGACCGGCCATTGACTGATGAGGAAGTCAACGAGATCGGAAACGAACTACTCGATTCGATCTTGGTCGATCTGTTCAACGAGCAACTCGTTGCCCGAAACGCGCGAACATGGGGCCGTCGAAACGTCGACGTTCTGCTGCCGAAACTCAACTACATCGCTGAACGTTCGCTCAATTACGGGATCAGCTTTGATCAGATGCGAGAGAATCAAGCGAGCGTCGCGTTGCTCTATGACTTGGTCGCTCACATCCACTACATCGCCAATCAATCCAAGTCCGCCTGGGACTCGGGATGGATTCCAACGTCACGATTCAAACGCAGCCGCGCCGTCTCGCGGCACATGGATGATCGCGCTGAGCGAATCATGACCAGCATCTTTGGTCGCCAACTGTCATGGTGGAATCGAGCAAGTTCACCGAGCGAAGACTACGATGCGATCGGTATGGCTCGTAAAGATCGCCCCGAGGGGATTGAAAGACAAATCGCCGATCGCGAAGTCCATCAACGACTCGAAAAACTCAAACGCAAGCGCGTTCCGCTGACGCGATACACCGCGGCGCAAGACCACCCCGGACTGACGTACGATCCAGAACTGTTGCCAGCGTCGATGCGTGTCATGACGGGGGCACAGTACGACCAGATGGCAGAGCAGGAAAAGCAAGCCGCCAATCAACGATTGGTAACCGAAACCGCCATCATGGCAAAACGATCGGATCTGCTCGTCCCGTTAGCGCAAACAAAGGCCGAGTCCAAAGCCATTGCGAATCCCAGCACATAGCCGCCCCGATCGCGGCGTTTCTTGCTCGTAGGTCATGCTCGGCATGACAACACAAAGCTTGGGACCGTCTACCACGTTACATGCGCTGTCCAACGATCAATACGTGATATCGAAAAAATACGTGATATCGATAAATGGGTGCACAATCACAAAACGATCGATTCCATCATGCAGTGCTCGATCGGCAACATTCGTCATGCGGAGCATGACCTACACATCGATCAATAAACGCCGTCATGCGGAGCATGACCTACTAGATCATTGCGATGGCTTTCTTCATGGCGGCCGAGGTGACGTTCACCGCAAGCTCGTTGTCCATTGCGTTCAACTTGGCGTTGAAAGGCTCGGCTCTTACCGGTCCGTCATAGCCAATCTTCACCAGTGCATCCAGAAACGCCTTGACATCGATCACTCCCGTTGCAGTGGGGAGCTCTCTCTGGTTGTCGATCTGCTCATCGATCTCGATTCCATCCGGAGCATCATTCAAGTCACAGGCAACAATATCTTCATTCTTAAGTGTGAGTAGGTCTTCAACCGTCTCATGGGCGGTGTACCAGTGCCAACTGTCCAAGATAAACCCGACGTTCTTTACGTCGATCGCTGCAATCAGCTCCTTGCACTCAGCCATCGTGTGAACGAACGCGTGACGCGACGAAGCCCATAGCGTTTTTGGACCGATGTACTCCAGTCCAAACCTCTGCCCGTGATCCGCCAAGATTTTGGCGCATTGCCGATAACGCGATGCATGACGGCGAAAGTTCTTTCGATACGTTAACTCCGCGTGTGAGGGTGGCACCCAACGCTGATAATGATTTTGAATAAGTCTTGATGCGACAACGACTTCTGGTTTGAAATGCGAGTTACCACACTTGCTACCTCAAACCTGAATGGAGTCAGGAATGTCGCAACAAGACGGAGTAGATCTTCG
>JBCDEM010000080.1:0-5723 GCA_039179795.1 Planctomycetota bacterium
CACGCGGAGCGTGACCTACGTCGTGGATGAGGCTGCTAATCTCTCTCCATTTCCCCACCAGGTGTTAATCGCAAATGAGACGCTACGATTGCGGAGCGATCGGCGACACTTCAAACTCGCCGTCATGCGGAGCATGACCTACGGATTCAACTTCAAGAATTCAATCTTGCTCGGTGCCGCCGGTGAATGATGCAGCCGGTGGATTTGGGGCTGGAAATCGCTCTCTTCGGCGTCAAAGATATTCTCGACCCACGTTTGAGGATTGCGATCAATGAATGGGAACCACGTGCTTTGGATCTGGATCATGACTCGATGCCCGGCTTTAAAGGTGTGATGGACATCACGTAGTGGGACGGTGATCGGTGTGACTTCGGCCGATCGAAGCGGTTTGGGCGATTCTACGCCATCGCGAAATCTCGCACGCATCACACCCGCGCGAACCAATTGCTGCCGGCCGCTTGGAAATTCTGGAGGGATCGGACTATCGACAGCCCGGTGCATCGGTTCTCCGGGGTATTCGTCGATCAATTTCACAATGAGGTCGGCCGATTGCCCCGTCGTGCTGAATGCGAGTTTCGCGGTTAGCGGGCCAGCGACCGTAAAGTCTTCTTCCAAAACATCCGTTCGAAACACCAGGACGTCCGGGCGCCTCCCTGCGAAGCGCTGGTCTTCTGTCATGTAATCCCGCGCCCACCGCGTTGTCACCTCTTGCGTGTACGGCACAGGTTTATGGGGATCGCTAATCCAAGGCGTTTGATCAACCGTTGCGGTCGGCGCTCCGGATTGGGCATTCGCAACGGGTACGCGATCACCATCGGAAGCGATCGCGGGAGGGTCTGCCAACAACTTTCCGTCACCAGCAAAGGTAAGACTTGCTTGTGTTGCGGCGGCGGGTGGCCATTGGTCGTAGGATCGCCAGCGATTCGCACCTGTTTCAAAGACGAAAGCCTCCGGCAAGTCTGGCGCCCCGTCTCCCTTCAAGGTCTCTTTGAAAAACGGAAACTGAAACTCGTTGCGAAAGATCTCCGCTGTGTTGAAACCGAAGTCTGCATCGCCGAGCTTGCGCCCGTCACTCGAGTTCCATCCACCGTGGTACCAAGGCCCCATCACGAGCGTATTTTGAATGTTGGGGTTGTGGCGTTCAATCGATTCGTATGTCTTCAGCGGTCCGTACAGATCTTCGGTATCAAACCAACCGCCAACGACCATGACGGAGGAGGTGACATTCTTGAGATGGGGAAGAAGATTTCGAGACTGCCAAAACTCGTCATAGTTGGGGTGCTTGGTCAGCTCGTTCCAAAATGGAATCCCTTCTTTAAAGTAGCGACGGTTAACGTTCGCCATAGGTCCAAGTTCGAGAAAGAACTGGTATCCATCGCGAGTTTTGTGATCAAAACGCTCAGGACCGACCGCTGTTGGCTCGGGACGCGGAACTCCGAAACGGCTAAAGAAATTGAATGCCATCGGCAACACGAATGCACCGTTGCGATGAAAGTCATCAAAGAACCAATCGGCTATCGGTGCTTGTGGCGAGACCGCTTTTAGCGCGGGATGTGAATCGATGCAACCGGCTGAGCTGTAGAATCCGGGGTACGAAATGCCCCACAAGCCGACACGACCATTGTTGTAGGCGACGTTCTTTAGCAACCATTCGATCGTGTCATAGGTGTCACTGCTTTCGTCAAACTCTTCGCCCTGCTTATTCGCTCGATGCGGTCGCATGTTGACGAATGTGCCCTCGGATAGATTGCGACCGCGCACATCTTGAAAGACGAAGATAAAGCGATCTCGTTCGAACTCGGCCGACGGTCCCAACCTCGTACGGTATTGATCCGTTCCGTAAGGACCTGATCCGTAGGGCGTACGAACCATCAACATCGGATAGGACTGGTTCTCGGACGCGTCATAGGGAACATAGACTGCCGTGAACAACTTCGTTCCGTCTCGCATCGGAACCATGTATTCGTATTTGGCGTAGTCTGATCGAATGGCGTCAGCACGCGAATTCGGAGCATCCTGGGCCAGGCAAAAGGAGAGGAGACAAATCCATGAAGCGATGGTGTAGGCGATCGTTCGAACCGTGGACACAGAGGGCTCCAGCAAAGGGTGTGAAGTGCAAGAGCCACCAAGCATAACTCGACCGCTCCGCTTGTTTGAGCCCGGGAGCTTCAGCGTTCGGTTGGATTTACCGAATCTTCAATCGCACGATCCGGTCGCGGCACCGCGATGAGTCTTTTTAAAAACTCATCGTCTCGAAATCGGCGTCCCTTGGTTTCACCAAATCGCACAGCGACCAGTCGAAGCGATGGAATCACATAGAGTCGCTGTTTGCCGGCACCTGCGGCCATAAACAGGTCGCGAAACGGCACGCGTTTGACGTCGGGAGAAGTCGTGCGACCAGCCGCATCCGTACCGGCATCCACCCCGCCCTGGACCCCGAGCCAAAAGGTTGTGCCGTACGCAGGGTTAGCTTTCGTGCCCTCGGTTAGTTGCTTAAGGAGTGTCTCCTGGATGATCTGTTGGTCATTCCAACGCCCAGAGTCGCAAAGGAGTTTGCCAAACTTGGCCCATTCGGCTGCGGTAATAAACGCCCCCGAAGGAACATGTGGATCTCCGCTGTTTGTTCGTCTCCAGATACCAACTTTCATGCCGATCGGATCAAACACACGTGACCGAAGAAAAGAGAGGTAGTCGTCCGACAGATTGGCGGACGCAAGTTTTCGATTCATCAACGCGCCAAAGATCTGAAACGGGTTGGGGCCGTATTCGAATTTGGTTCCCGGCTTGTGCTTTGATTTCACGTCGATGACTTCAGAGTACGGCAAGACAACCGAGTTTTCGCCTGGATCGATGCCGCTGGTCAGCGTGAGAAGTTGACCAATGGTCACGCGTGATAAGCGCGGATCTTCGCGCCACTCGGTGATTGTTTCGGAAACTGGCTCGTCAAAGTTAAGCAGTCCCTCGTCGGCAGCAATTGCCGCTGCAACACCCGCGAAACTTTTCGTGCCGCTCGCTAACCGATGTGGTTGTTCTCGTCCCCAGCCATTGTTGTACGTTTCGTACACCGTTTCTCCATCGATCATGACCAGCACTGCGTGACCATTCGACGATGCTGAGTACCTCGCCGCCGCGCGGCATGACGCCAAATTGACGGGCATCGATTCATCAAACGCGCCAACTTTTTCAACCGGCCGAACGGTGGGAGAGATTTGTGGTCCGATCTTGCCACCACTCTGCAGGAACGACCGTATTTCAGTCAGCGTTAGACGTTCGTCCAGGTCTTTGTCGATGGACTTGAAGACCGATTGTGAGCGGCCGAACTCCGTCTCACTCAAAACGCCATCGGAATTCTCGTCGAGTTCACGTAGTCGACTTTCGAGTACCCGTCCGCCCGTTTGGCACTCGCCGTGATTCGTGAGCGCGATCGCGAACACGAGGAGCGTGAAAGATCTTGTGAGAGACGGAAGCAAGGAATGCTGGTTGGTCATAGGGTTTCTCTCATTGATGCCCATTCGCGAATCGTCCATGCAGTGAATCATGTCTGGCTTCGAAGCGGTTGTGTCTGTTGAAAACCCGGATGCGAGGAAAGTGACCGAAATTTTCTCGATTGCGATTTTGGTTCCACACGAGTTTTCAATCGACGCGAAACCTCTTGTGAATTTACTTGCCACGCCCCGCAGAAGAGCGGGTAAACTAACGCCGGGCTAACGACGATCCAAGACTTGTTCCCGTGCAGATTGTTCTTGCGATTCACTGCTTTGGCGAAACTCTGCTCTGGTAACACTCTGCTCTGGCAACAGACGGTTCCTATACACGTTCGTCCCGAAAACCATCATGATTCTACGATCCAAGCGGCTCGGTGATGATTTTGAACTTCTTGAAGGCCGAAGTTTGATCGGTCGTCACCAGGATTGTGCCATCGTGTTGGAGAGCAATCTGGTTAGTAAATCTCATCTGCACCTGGATGTCGACGGCTCGCGTGTTCGTGTGCGAGATAAGAACAGTCGTAACAACAGCAAAGTTAATCACGCAGCCATCCAAGGTCAGGGATGGATCGATCTGAAAGTCAACGACGTGGTTGATATCTGTGGATTTGACTTTCGCTTGCTGAAGGAAGCACCTCCTAGCGGGACCGTCGGTGATTGCATCGTTCAAATGAGCAACGAGGAATCAACGACATCGGGTTTGTCGAATCCTGGTTCGCGCGAGATTCCCTTATCCAAGAACGATCTCAATGAATCCGATCAGTTTTCCCAACTGAAAGCGTTGCTTGCGATCACCGATACCCTACGCGACGTCATAAAGACAGAAGATGTTTTGGAACGCGCCGTTTCGATGCTGTTCAAGATTTTGCCGACGGTTGACCGAGCCGCCATCTGTTTTATCGATGAAGAACAAGATGAAGTCACTCCCAAATGGTGGCAGGTGCGTGAACGCGATCCGGATAGCACCATTCGAATCAGTCAGCACATCGGCCGGCACGTTGCGGAAACCAGCAAGGCGATGATCACTAGTGACGCCTTAGCCGACTTCAGCGAAGCCAAAAGTGTTCAGGCTCTGTCGATGCGTTCGGTCATGTGTTGTCCTTTGATCGACGCAGAGGGAAAAGTGTTCGGCATGATTCATGTCGATGCTGCCATGCCGAATCGCTTCGGTGAATTGGATTTGGAAGTATTGGCCGCGGTCGCCATGCAGGTTTCTCTCGCGATCAATTGCTCACGACTGCATGCGATCGCCGTGGAGGATGAGTTATTGAGGCGAGACGTCGAGCAGGCAAGAGAGGTGCAAGAGCGTTATTTACCCGACGAACCGCCACTGATGGTTGGATACGATCTGGCGGGATTCTATCGAGCCGCTCGGCATGTCGGAGGCGACTACTTTGATTACGTTCCGTTGGAAGATGGGCGGCTTGCCATCGTCTTAGGAGACGTCGTTGGAAAAGGGGTACCAGCCGCCTTAACAATGGTGCGACTCGCCTCGGAAACACGCACGGGCCTGAGTATCTGTCAGTCGCCGAGCGAACTGGTGACTCGGTTGAACCAGAATTTTCCGGATGATTTCGTCACACTCGTTGTGTTAGTGCTGGACCCGAAAACGAACGAACTAACGATCGCGAATGCGGGCCATGAGCCGCCGTTGCTGCGTTCGGCGGATGGATTGGTTCGTGATATCGGATTCGAAGTTTCCGGATGTCCACTGAGTGTGTTGCCGGACTTTCAATACGAGGAAACGAAAGTCCCTTTGGATGAAGGCGATACGATCGTCATCTTCAGCGATGGGTTTCCTGACGAACCGAGTCCGAGTACTGGTGAGCGATTTGGGTCGGGGCCGATCGCGGAATCGCTGGCAAGTTTTGAAGGTTCAGCGAATGCGACGATCCAACATCTCGTCGATCGAGTCGACGAGTTCATCGAAGGCGGCCCTCAATTCGATGATATGTGTATGGTCTGCTTGAAACGCAAGTCGTAGTATTTTTATCGGTAGATGTCATCTCGATTGACTGTCGTCTTTTCCTGCGATTACGAGCATAGGTAGGTCATGCTCCGCATGACGACAGAACGGAACGCAACGATCGGCGGAGCGATCGGCGACGATGTCATCGATTGGTTATCGTCTTGCCCTGGCGATTACGAGTACGAGTACCGCTGCGCTGAGTACGAGTACGATCGAGATGCTTGATAGCTCTTGCACTACCGCGATGCGGTTCAACAACAAAGCTCGGG
>JBCDEM010000076.1:0-8385 GCA_039179795.1 Planctomycetota bacterium
AAACGGCCGGCTTGAACCGAGAGTGGTCAAGCGACGCCCCAAGCCCTACAAACTCATGCGCAAGCCAAGACACATCTTAAAACGCGAGCTTCGCAAACACTGCACATGAAATGACTTACACTCGACAGTGCCATTCGTGTCAGGCCCACTTTGTCGTTGTTTCGAATGGCACTGAACGCCAACGTCGCACTGAGTTCCGTCACGAGTTCACGTTTCGTTTGGAGTGTCGTTCCGAAGTCTTGCGATCCACTCAGATCGACCATCAGCATCACCGACAGCTCACGCTCTTCCCGAAACAGTTTGACAAACGGATCGCTCGCACGCGCCGTGACGTTCCAATCGATCGATCGAACGTCGTCACCGACTTGGTACGGACGCACCTCTTCGAACTCAATGCCGCGACCCTTGAATGCGGAATGCCAGCCGCCAGCCAACAGGTCGTCAACCAAGTGAGACGTGTGAATCTGAATGCGGCGGATGCGCCGCATCATCTCGCGCGGGATCATGCGATTAATCGTTCGAACAATGAATCTGCAACAAAGACCTTACGGCACAATGGGTTAGGTGCGGAACTGAAAGTACTAAGGACCGCGAGCAGTTACGGAAGGATAAGCGTTACGGAACGGGAACCATCAAGAGGACTTGGTCGACAATATCTTCGGAAGTTCTCTCTTCGGCCTCTGCTTCATACGTGATGATTACCCGATGCCGAAGGATGTCCATCGCAATCGATTTGACATCGAGCGGTGTGACGTAGGAGCGTCCAGACAGGAAGGCATGAGCCTTTGACGCGATCGTCAAATTGATCGTGGCTCGCGGTGAAGCACCGTATTGAATCAACTCTTGCAGCGGCAAGCCGTAGGCCGTTGGGTTGCGCGTCGCCATTACTAAGTCGACAATGTATTCCTTGACCTTCTGGTCGACGTGGATCTGGTCGACCCATTCGCGTGCCGACATGATTTGCTCGGGCGACGTCACAGCGGAAACGTCGATGTCGGAGCGAGTCTTTGACATGCGATCCAAGATTTGAAGTTCTTCATCGCGATTGGGATAGTCGACAACGACTTTCAACATGAAGCGGTCCATTTGCGCTTCCGGCAGCGGATAGGTTCCTTCCTGCTCCACGGGATTCTGGGTCGCCATCACCAGGAATGGCTCGTCCAGTGTAAATGTCTCGCCTCCGATCGTGACTTGCCGTTCCTGCATCGCTTCAAGCAGTGCGCTCTGAACTTTTGCCGGAGCGCGGTTGATTTCGTCGGCGAGGACCAAATTGGAAAAAATCGGACCCTTCTGAACGACGAACTCTTGTGTTTGCGGCCGATAGACTTGCGTTCCGATTAGGTCCGCCGGCAACAAGTCGGGTGTGAATTGCAACCTCTGAAATTTGGTTTGGATCGCTTTGGCTAGGCAAGAAACCGCCGTCGTTTTGGCCAGCCCGGGGACACCCTCAATCAGCAAGTGGCCACCAGTCAGCAGTCCGATCAGCATGCGCTCGATCAGCACTTGTTGACCGACGATCGTGCGCCGCATTTCCTCCACCAGATGGCGAAACGGCTCGCTGGCGAGTTGAATCTGTTCCGTCGTTTCTTGGGATTCCGTCATGGTTGGATCGAGTCGATCATTCGTGAATCGAAGTGTTTTTCTGGGTTACCAACACGGTCGGCTTCGTTGGTTGACGTTACGAAACGAGGCGTCCGATTGGTTCGGGATTTGAAAGCTAGCAAATTGGTCGTTCGTGGCTCCAGGTCGATCCGCCGTTGACCTGCGACCGTCCGGCCTGCTAATCGCAAGCAGGATGCGGGTTCCCTGAATCGAATTCCCGCAGAAACTCCCGCCGAAATTCCAGAAGTTACCGCACAGCCATCCCCAAACAGTGTCCGCTGGTGAGCGATTCCCTGCCAGGCCGTCCTATCTCAATCGCATCGGGGATCGCCGCTGCGCTCTTGCTGGTGGGCAGTTTGAGCGGGTGCCGAAGCAATGCGAAAGAAGACTTGTACCGTCAAAAGATGGCGAGTGAAATCCGTGTACTGGAAGATCAGTTGTACGCGGCTGACTACGAAAACCGCGTCCTCCATGACAAACTCGAGCGACTTCGCAGTCAAGCGTCCGATGAGGAACCGCGAAGACGCCGAAGTTCTCCGTCCACTCGAACGGAGCGAGAGCCGATCCGACCGCGCCCGTCTACGGATGCCGGCCTCGGTTCACCGAGTGACTCCGAACCGGATGATCAGGATCCCTTGGACGCCCCTAGTACCGTCGATGACTTGTTGGACGATCCCGAGTTGCAATTGCCAGACGTCTCTCCTGGGATCCCCGCACCACTGACGGACCCTTTGATGGATCTCGATCCACAAGGGGAAAATGAGCAACGAACTGAAAATGAGCAAGGAACGGGCACTGAGCAAGGAACGGGAGATGGCTCCACAGGAATGAGTTTGCCGCCGGCACCTGGAGGACCTGAGCCTCCTGGCAGGAGCGACACGGAGTCGGAAGGCATTATTCCTGGAAAGATTTTGCCTCCGCCGGCGAACCCGGAGGACGACAAGCCCGCGGGACAAATTGAACTGCCCGATTCGGCACAAGCCGGGGTCGGCGTACCGACGGGTTTGCGAATCCACCGGACACTCTCCGGAGGTCATCGGTTGGACGAAGAGACCGATGGATTGATGATCGTCGTCAACGTGGTCGATCAGGTTGGCAAGACGGTCGACGTGATGGACTTCGATATCGAAGGCAAACTGTCGATCGTGGTGTTGGATCCCCAGCGTGAACCGCACGAGGCTCGCATCGGGCGTTGGGACTTTGAGGGAGCCGAAGTGACCAACCTTGTGCGGTCCGAGCCCATAAGCGGGCTGCATGTCGCATTGCCGTACCAGGATGACCGCCCGCTTGGGAAAGAGGTCATTGTGCACGTACGGTTGCGTGGTGAAGAAGACGAAATGCGTTGCGAACAACGGATCTCGGCAGAACAAACACCCGCCGTCGCCAAATGGACGCCGCGCGTTTCATCGGATTCGGAATCCACACGCTGACCTGAGATCGCCTGTGTGAAGGATCGTGCGATGCAAAGGCGGTCTCAAATGTCGCGGCATCTCGCTCACCTGCTTTGCGTGCTGACAACGCGTACGCTACAACCCGTCATCCCCACTGTCTTTGGAACGGTTGTTATGACGTTTGTTAGTTTCGTCGGCGGCGATGTCGTGTTGCCCGATAGAGTCCTGCATGATGGCGTCGTCGTCTGTCGCGATGGGAAGATTCAATACGTTGGTAGCGCGAAGAGCCGCGTGCCAAAAACATCGAAGATCATCTCCGTCAAACATTCATTCATCTGCCCTGGGTTCATCGACATCCACATTCACGGCGGTGGCGGTGCGGATGTGATGGATGGAGATTTGGAATCAGTCCTCACGGTCACCCGCGCGCACGCCCGCCACGGTACGACCACCATGTTTCCGACCACAAGCACGGCCTCACCCGAGCAAATCGAGGTCATGTTGGCGTCGTGTCAGCAAGCGCGCAATGACTGGCAAATCGGTTATGGCAGTCGCGTCGAAGGCGCACATTTGTACGGTCCCTACTTCGCCAAAGACAAAGCAGGCTGTCACAGCGTTGACGAATGCCGCGCCCCGACGGCCAAGGAAACGAGTCGATATTTCAAGACGGACATTGTGAAAGTTGCAACGTGTGCGGCGGAGTTACCGGGCGCGGTGAAGTTTTATCAAACGGCTCGTCGAAGAGGTTGTTTGGTCACGTGCGGTCATTCGAACGCGAGTTGGGCGGAGATGGAGGCGGGCTATCGTGCGGGCATGCGTCACGTCGATCACTTCTGGTGCGCGATGAGTCACGTCTCATCCGTACGCGGGCGACTGGGGGTTCCGATGCAGGGTAGCATGCTTGAGTTTGTTCTTGATCAACCGGAAATGAGCACCGAAGTGATCGCTGATGGAATGCACTTGGCACCCGAGTTGTTGCGTTTCGCCTGGAAGTTCAAGACGCCTGAGCGGTTGTGTCTCGTGACCGATTGCAACCGCGCTCTCGATATGCCACCGGGAGACTACCGTTTTGGTCCCAAGCAAGATGGATCCTTGTTTCGAAGCGATGGGCGAGTTGGCTGGGCGCCGAGTGGCTCACTTGCCAGTTCCGTGATGGGCATGGACCACATGGTGCGAACGATGCATCAAAAAGCAGGGATTCCACTGGAGCAGGCTGTTCGAATGGCGACACTGACTCCGGCGGAACGCACGGGGATCGCTTCCCGCTGCGGAAGTCTCGTCAAAGGAAAAGATGCCGATGTGGTCGTGTTGAGCCGCAAGTTGCAGGTCAAGCATGTTTATATTCACGGCGAACGATTCCCTACGTGAATTCAATTGAGGCAATTTTCGCGCATCCGTGTCGCGAAGTTACTCCGAGAGCGTCGTCCGCATTAGGATGTTGGAATGTCCAATCAGCCTGAATCCAAAGGCATCCGGCCGCACACGCCTCCGGATGGCCAACCCAAGCCGAAAAAGAAGCAACGGACTCGCCATCGAAGTCCGATGACAAAAGCTGTGATTTCGACTCTGCAATTCGGATTCATTTTCTACGCAGCGCTGGTGATAGCGTTGATGTTGTTGGAAA
The DNA here is from genome assembly GCA_039179795.1 of Planctomycetota bacterium. Classification (GTDB taxonomy): domain Bacteria; phylum Planctomycetota; class Planctomycetia; order Pirellulales; family Pirellulaceae; genus Rubripirellula. Next base: position 4,618 of record JBCDEM010000076.1, read on the forward strand.
CACGCTTGGTCTATCCCGGTGCCTACATGGGCGACGATGCGGGGCGTCCGCTAAACGCGTCGGCGGGAATCGAAACCGTTGAGTATGCGACAACGGACCGGCTGACTCTCAGCGGGCGATTGCTTGAGCGACCAGGAAGTGATCGGATCGTGCTCGTGTTCCACGGCAACGCTCAGAAGGCAATGTGGTTGGATGGCTGGCTGTTGCAGATTGCCGAAGCATTCGACGCGACGACCATGATGGCCGAATACCGCGGTTACGCCGACGAAACGACGCCTAGCGAGAAAGGCGTGGTCGCAGATTGCCTCGCGGCGCGTGATTTTTTGTGTGAACGCTTCGACAAAAATCCGACCGACATCATTCTGTTCGGGCGATCGCTCGGAGGCGGTTGCGCGGTCGCCGTCGCAGCGAGTGACGGTGCGGCTGGCTTGATCTTGGACCGCACGTTCGATAGCACGGTCAACGTTGCAGCTGGCAAGTACCCATTCGTGCCAGTGAAGTTTTTAATGAAGAATCGCTTCGACTCGCTTGCCCGAATCACCGTTTACGACGGCCCGCTGGTTAGCGTTCATGGAACAAACGATGAAGTGATTCCCGTCGAGAATGGTAGACGAGTCTACGATCGCGCCCGCGGCCCGAAGAGGTGGATCCAGCCCGAGAATTTTGGGCATCTCGATCCGATGCCAATCGAGCTGTATCAGCAGATCGCTGCCGAGTTGAATCAGATGCTCGATTCGGAAGACGAGCCGACATCTGAAGCCGACAACGAGGCAACTCAGCCTTAGAATCTGCGCGCATTCCTGATTTGACCATCCGAATGTTAGGCTGGCAGTTGGCTCTGAAGTGCCTCGATTAATGCATCAGATTGTTCGTGACGGTAGGGAACGTCGATTGCTTCTTTCGTTGCCAGTGTTTTGACTTGGACTTTGCCATCCGCCCATTCGTTGTCACCGGCCACGATCGCAATCGAGAAGCCTTTTTGGTCGGCGTACTTCAGCTGCTGTCCGAGCTTCTTCGCATCGGGGTAGACTTCAACGCCGATCCCCGCTGCACGTAGGATGCTGGCTAGTCGCAGGTAGTCGTCGCGGTGGTTTCGGTCGAAAAAAGTCACCAGCACCGGCGCGGGCGTTGAAGCACTCGGTAATAACTCGAGTTGTTCCATCGCCGCCAACAGTCGATCCAATCCGAGAGACGCACCGATTCCAGGCAAGTGTTGTTTGGTATAGAGCCCCGCCAGGTTGTCGTACCGACCTCCGCTGCAAACGCTTCCAATTTCGGGCAGATCATCCAACGTCGTTTCGAAAATGACTCCGGTGTAGTAATCGAGCCCGCGTGCAATGGAAACATCGACCTTGATGCGCCGCGCTGGCACGCCGGAAGCAATCGCTCCGCGATAGATGTCGCGTAGTCGTTCGATACCGGTCGCCGCGGCTTCGTTGCCGGATGTAATGTCAGGCAGTTGCGAGAAAACCGATTCTGCGTCGCCATCGCACTGGGCCAGTCGAAGCACTTGCATCGCCTTTGCTTCATCGATGCTGGCGACGCTGCACATCTCGGCCGCTGTTTTCTCCAAGCCGATCTTGGCCAGCTTATCGAGTGTTCGCAGGATCGGGACCGTTCGGTCGGCAAGATCGAGCTGTTCGAGCAAGCCGGTCAAGATCACGCGGTTGTTTATGCTGATCGTAAACCGATCAAAGCCAATCTTTTCAAGCAGGCGATTGATCACGGCGACGGCTTCGATATCAGCGAGAACCGACTCGGTGCCAATCGTATCGAAATCGCACTGGACGAATTCACGATAGCGTCCAGCTTGTGGATTTTCGCCGCGCCAAACCGGCGCGATGTGATAACGCTTGAAGGGAGTCCCGAGCGTGTTGATGTGCTTGGCGGCAAATCGGGCCAGCGGGACGGTCAGATCGAATCGCATCCCAACGTCACGGCCGCCATTGTCCTCGAATCGATATATCTGACGGTCCGTTTCGTCACTGCCTTTACCGGTCAGAATTTCGAGGTATTCCAGCACGGGTGTATCGATCGGCGCGAATCCAAATGAACGAAACACGTCACGCGCCGTTTCCATCATCTGCTCACGGGGAATCATGACAGAGGGAAGGTAGTCACGAAAACCTTTGAGCGTGCGAGGCTGAATCAAGGACATTGACGGATCAGGGGAAAGTTGAAAGAAGAAAAAGGACTAAGCCAGCGGAAGCGCCGTCGGTTTCCGACTGCGCAATGAATGTTTCGACGCAAGCGACTCATCCGGGAATTGCGGTCCGAAGAGTGCGTCGGCGTATTCGTCAATTTGTTCTGCCGATTCGAAGTATCGTTCGTAACACCAGTCGTCTTCGAATTCACATTCGTCTGTGGTGTAGTCTCGACAAATCTGTGGACGCGTGTCGTAGATCCCGCAGCGATAATCGTCGCGCAAATGTTTGCAGGTCGTATGCACCAGCAGGTACCAATCATCACCATCGGTGAAAACGGTTGCACGGTCATGCAGCAGGTACCAACGCATGAAGTCAAAGTCTTTGCGTGACACGGGTTCGTCGATCGCCAAGGCAAAGTAGTGACAACACTTGGCGGTGCAATGTTCACACAAGGACTCTCCGGCCGGAATCTGGCTGCGGCGTCGCTTGGTCGGAGGGGCGATAGCAGACATGCTTGGAAGAATCTCTCGGGGACGCGTTTGAAAAACCGTGCGGGCCATTGTTGGCTGATTCGCTCACCAGGGCATTTTCTCACGCGGCGAATTACCCTAACAAAGCCAGGGGTCGGCAAAAAAGCCCCGGGTCGGCAAAAAAGCTCCCAGAAGGAACAATGATTCGGCCGTTTATCCTAATCATCGCAGAGCTTCACCGATGGAAGTCGTAATCACCGCCCTTGGGCCGGACAATGTTGGCTTGGCCGATCCGATCATTCACTACGTGACCGGTCGAGGCGCAAGGATCGCTGAGATCCAAATGTATGACCACGACGAAGAGCAATTGTTCGCGATGCTGTGCCGGATCGACATCGATGCGGCTGAGTTTGAACCGATGGTTTCGGCCATGGACCAAATCGGGAAGCACACGCGTTTGGCGATCCGAGTTTGGAGCAGTGAGCACCGTGCGTCTCATCCGCGTCTGGCGATATGTTGCACTTACGTCGAGCATACGCCGCGCGCCGTCCTTGCGGCTGTCAAGGACGAATCAATCCAGGCCGAAGCGGCAGTTGTGATTTCGAATCGCAAGAAACTGAGCGGGCTGGCCGAAGAATTCGACGTGCCATTTCGAATGATTGGTGACGGCGGTGGTGACGCGAATGACGACCAGATGGTCGAGATTTTGGACGAGTTCGATGTCGATTACGTGATCTTAGCGCGGTACATGCGCATTTTGCCCGCTTCCACCTGTTGGCAGTTCGCGGGCGGCCGAATCATTAATCTGCATCACGGTCTACTCCCCGGTTTCCCCGGTTTCCGGCCCTATCACGATGCGTATCAGGCTCGCATGTTGACGTTTGGAGCGACGTGCCATTTCATCATTCCCGAGTTGGACGCGGGCAACCAAACGATCAATCAAAGGACATTCGCCGTTGCGCCGGGAACACCGCTAGAGAGAGTCATCCAGCAAGGCGAATCCGAAAACGAACCTACTTGCTTGGTAGAAGGCGTCCGCCGAGTCGTCGACCGAGAAGTCTATCTCCATTTCCACCGAGTCGTCGCCCGCACCGCCGATCGAAGCGCGTAGGTTATGCTCCGTAGAGTCGCCGATCGCTCCGCCGATCGTA
>JBCDEM010000029.1:0-96963 GCA_039179795.1 Planctomycetota bacterium
CTCGTACTACCGCGAAGCGGTTCAACAACAAAGCTCGGGGTCGCGCAGCGCACCCCAACGGGGTGCCACAATCCTCGTTTGCCAATCCTTGTTGAAGATCGATACGTCACATCGATCGATGGACGCACGAGTAGGTCATGCTCCGCATGACGACAAAATGAACCGCTACGATCGGCGGAGCGATCGGCGACTATGAGGTTATTCGGAACGCTCGCGTAACCACTCGCGCCATTCCAGACATCCTTTGCTTCCGACAGAAAAATCACGGCATACTCGTGGCCGATGATCATGGTGCTTGCAACGCTTTGTTACTGGATCGAACCAAAAACAGGGTGCATCGAGCTGACCAGCCGGAAGGGTCGGATAGCTGGCAACAAAATGATCGAGTTCCTGACGAAGATCGTCCGGTAGCGTCAACCAAATCTCTTCCGCCGGTTGCTTGTCGGTCCCGAGCACAAACACAGGATAGCCCATATGCATGCAGCAGGCTCCGCAACCTTCGCAATCAACGACCGTTGGTAGGCTCTTCATACGCGGCTCCGCCTTTCTGGCGTGTCCGTCACTCATGTTTCTCCTGAAGCCCTGATGCTAACAGATTTTAAGACACGGCCGTACTCGATGAACTCGCGCGCACCTCAATAATCAGACCGTGATGCTGGCGTGATCGTCCGTCTGTCATTTTCGATACGAGATCGACGCTGGCTGCGATGAGTGTTCATGCCATATCTGAGTACTCGATTTAGATTCTCCTCTGTTTCCGATCGAAAGCGAATGCCTTTTGGCAATCGGGACTCTTGTGACTTGGCTTGGCAGATTAAGTTGTTCGGTTCGTTTAGCATTTGAGGTTTTCACTTAAAGCTTGGTTCGTATTGCGAATGACCACCTGGTCGCTCCGCGTAGAATTTGCTTTGACCGAATAGGTACACGCCGATCCGTCGGTGCGCTCGCAAGAGGCTCCAAAAAAATGTCGAATGGACTGGATGTCAATCAACTGGCTCGTCATGCCAAGAATGGAGACACCGTCGCGTTTGAGGAGCTCGTGCGAAGCCTGACACCGTCTCTGTTACGATTCTTCAAACGCAAAGGCGGATGCGATGCGGAAGAGTTGACTCAGCAAACGTGGTTTCACGTCGCGAACGGATTTGCAACATACGACCCGGATCGTGACTTCAAGGCTTGGCTATTTTCCATTGCCTATTACCGCTGGGTCGACTCTCGTCGTGGAAAATCGCTCAAGCCGATCGTCGTCGATATTCCTGAGTCATCGATGGATGATCCTGTCACACGTGATGAATTTGTTGCGGCGATGCACGAATGCATCCAGAGCCTTTCGGAAGTCGATCGGTCGATCATTTTCCTGAGGTACTGGGAAGGACTCGAGCTTCAGACGGTCGCGGAGAGAGTCGATCTGCCATACGCGAGCGTGAAGGGCAAAGCCCATCGAGCCCGAGAAAACTTGGCGAAATGCCTCAGAGAAAAGTTTTCCTAGATTTTGGCGAGCGCCGTCGGCATTGGTTCGTACACCCCAGCAACACGTGATAGGTCAAAGACTGTATGAATGATGAACCGGAACTGCCGGATGAAGAGCCGGAACTGCCCGATGATGAACTTCTCAGGTTTGCCAGCGAGATCGAAGGTTTCCAGCGGAAATCAGATGATCGCATCGACGATCGTGTCGTGGGACGCATCGTTGCGCGAGCACTAGAGGATTTTCACTTTGAAACGGATCAGTTCCGAGGCGGATCGGCGGGAACTCCAAAAATCGAAATCGGTCACGACGTTCCAACGTCACCCGCAGATGAGCCTTCCCGTTCAAGTACGGATGCACAGCATCCGGTCGTTCGTATCGCGGGCCAAAACCAAAGAACGCTCGGTGACTACCAACTGCTACGTCAACTCGGCGCAGGTGGGATGGGAGTTGTTTGGGAGGCTCGGCACCGTTCGCTTGGCGAAAGACGTTTCGCGCTTAAGGTATTGCGGCAAGACCGACAGCTTCGACGGAGTGCGTTGGAACGATTTGTGATTGAAGCTCGTGTCCTAGCGAGGTTCGATCACGAGCACATTGTGCCGGTGTATCACATCGGGCAGGACGCAGGAATTCATTACTTCGTGATGAAACTCATCGAAGGGAACAACTTGGCCGAGTTAATCGGTGACTTGAAACTTGCCGTCAGTGAGGAGGATGCGTCTCAGGACGACAGCGCTAACGAAGCTGGTTCGACGTATCCATCCTATCGATCGAAAGGCGACACGGTCGTATCGCGTGAGATTCTCGGAAAGATCACCGACAAGCGGACCGCAAGTGTCCCTGAGTTTATCGATGCTGTCGTTCGCCTTGGGATCCAAGTCGCTGATGCACTCGATCACGCGCATCAAATGGGTGTCGTGCATCGAGACATTAAGCCCGCGAATATCTTGGTGGATCGAAATGGAAACGCATGGATTGCTGATTTTGGATTAGCACACGTGATGGACTCCACTGAAAACATGACTCGCACGGGTGGTCTTGTTGGGACGGGTCCTTACATGAGTCCCGAACAGTGCCTCGGCACCAAGCGTTCCATCCTGGACCAACGCACCGATATCTACTCACTTGGGATCACGCTTTACGAGTTGTTAACGCTGCGTAGGGCATTTCCGAGCGTGCTGTCGGATCCCGAATTACTTCACAGGATTCAGTTCGAAGACCCGATCCCGGCCAGAAAAATTGATCCGCGAATTCCTCGCGATTTAGAGACCATTGTCCTCAGGGCGATTCGGAAACGACCAAGCGAACGATACGAATCCGCCGCTGCGATGGCAGCTGATTTGCGACGATTCGCAAACGATGAGGCCCTACCGATTGGCGTGCGGCCAACGGTCTGGGAAAAAACCAAACAATGGGCACGAACACACCGACAGACGGTCGCGGCACTTTCGGCAACGTTCGCAACTTCGATTGTTGCGGCGGCACTGTTCGGTGTTTTCGCATACAACGCACAGGCCAATGCACTCGCGGCGGAGAGTAGACAGAAAGAGGAAGCTGTCGCCGAGAAGACTCGAGTCGAACGGCTTCTTCAACGCAGCGAAGGATTGCGTTTAGCCGCGAACTCGGCGCTGAGCGTTGAGGCGGACCCAACCCTGGCAACGCTGTTGGGGATCAAAGCAACAGAATTGCATCCAAGCATTGACGCTCACCGAGCTCTACAGCGAGCCATCGGAGAGAACCATGAATTGCGAACACTGTCGGGGCATCGAGAAGCCGTTGGTTCGATCGCGTTCAACGATGATGGCAGCCGACTTGTTAGTACGACCACGCGTGACAACTTTGCAAGTGACACACCGAGCGGTGCCTATCTCTGGGACGTCGCAACGGGCGAACTCATCCAAGAATTGCGTGATGCCGATACCGTTTCGTCCATTACATCCGCGGTCTATAGTCCTGACAAAGTGAGAATCCTGACGACGTCAGTACCTTCCGACGCGAACGCTGCGAGCGGCGACGAAGAGCGTAAGGAATTCCGTCCGCCAAGACTCTGGGAGGACGCGACGTTTGGCAGTCTCGTCACCTTCAAGGAGGCCTACTTACTCCAAGCAACCGGGGACGTTTTTGATTCACAGGGAAGACAGATTGTTTTACCTGCGAAGGATAACACAGCGAGGATTTACGACTGCATTCGTGGAACCGAACTTCGGACGCTCGAAGGTCACGAAAAACGCGTTGTCAAAACAGCCTATGGTCCCGCTGGAAAACTCGTCGCCTCCGCATCCGATGACAACACACTCCGGATCTGGAACGCAGACAATGGAGAACAGATTCACGCATTTGATTTTTGGAAAACGGAACAGCCGCTTGCCGAAACATGCTTGATCGACTCGTTTGAATTCCGGGCCGACGGAAGGCAACTGCTAACGGTATCAGAAGAACTCGGCATTCACCTTTGGGATCTCGTAAGCGGAGAGCGTGTCGAAACGCCAACGATTTCGGAGAACGCTGCTTTCTACTGGCCCGACGGGATGCGATTTTCCACGTTTGATCCGACCAAAGGGACAAGAATCGAAACCCACGATTCGTTTCGAGGAGCCTACCTCAATCGACGGTCTATCGGCGGCTATCTGCAATTCGTTGAGATCAGTCCTGATTCAAAGACACTAGCGGTCAAAACGAGCAATACCGGCAGATTGAGTTTTTGGGATCTGTCGCGTCCTGGTAATTCCGTCACGGAGATTGCTGGACACAAATTTGCCGTCAACAGCATTCGCTTTTCACCCAACTCCCAGATATTGGCAACGGCATCCGACGATAAGACGATCAAGCTATGGTCTCTCTCGAACGGTCGCACTCGGAACACCTTTTCAAAAGGCGCGAATCTGAAGCACTCCAAGACCGCTGTTAGCCCGGATGACCAGAAGATTGCCATACCGAGTCTCGGCAGTCGTGAGGTCAGTTCTGTATTCCGCTTTGGTGACGGGCAGATTCCAGCCGACATCCGCGGGCGAATTTGGATGCCCGAGTATTCAGAATTTCGATTCGTTGTTAGCGACACAAACCAACTGAAGGTTTACGACATTGAAACGGCCGACTTAATCGGGTCGATCCCAATGGGTCCTGGCGATGTGCACAAGGTCGTCATAAGCCGGCAAGGATCGCACGTCGCAGCCTATGCAGGTGGAGAGATTGTGACGCTATGGTCCGTCGATGATGATCGGCAGATTCCGCTTGTCGTCGGAGAACGCGCCGTGATCGACCTGGAATTCACTGACGACGGCAAGCGCCTCCTGTCCGCGAGCGATGACGGCGTCGTCCGGATCTGGGATGTTGAGTCCACAGAGCAACTGAAATCATTTTCACTGAATGAACCGATCAAAGACCTTGAGTTGTCGCGTGACGGGAACCGTCTGGTCATTGTCAACGATCAAAACCAAGCAGACACCTGGAACCTAACCACATTGGAACGTGAGTCTCGATTGGAGTCAGCCGAAGCAGTGTTTACAAAGGCAAAGCTCAACTCCGATGGAACGCGATTGCTCACTTACAATAAATTCAACGCGTCATCTGTCCAAGCGTGGAACGTCGAGACCGCCAACTTGATCGGCCAATTCGCGGTCGAAGGTAACTGCCACGTTGCCGTTCACCCCCGTGACAACGAAGCGATCATTTGTTCGCAACAGGGAGCGGAGATTTGGCGATTCGAAACCGACGAGCGGATTCCGTTGATCGATCAGCCACGAGCATTCGGTTCCTACGCACCTGACGAAAGTGCCGTCTACACTTGCTCCAACATTCCGATCGTCGATGCGATCGAGTCAGGCGAAGACCTCGATCCGATTCCGGCAAAGTTTGAACGTTGGACCGCCGACGAATATGAACTTGACCAGCGATTTGAAACCTTCGCAGGTTCACCGACGGAGTTTTTCATCGGCACTAATCGCAGGGTTCTGATGAGTTTCAATCGTTCGTTTGGTATCACCGTCCACCAGATCAAATCGGGCGAACGGTTATCGCATCTTCCCGGGCATCTGGCAGCCGTCTCCGATGTTCTGTTTACGCCGGATGGCTCAACGCTCATCTCAGCGGGACGAGACGCGAGAATCCACTTTTGGGACTTAGCGGAAGGCACGCTTTCCGAAACACTGCTTTCTCATCAACGTCCGATTGGCCGTGCTGTGATATCCGGCGACGGGAAGAGACTGCTTTCCGTTGATATCGATGGTGAGGCCGTGCTTTCTGCCGTTCCCACCGGTCAAGAGCTGAAGCGTTTTTCGTTTGACGACAAATACATCACACAACTCGCGTTGAGCTCCGACGGAAATCGCGCACTGGCAGTTTTCCCGTCTGGCAAATTCGCCGTACAAGATCTCGAGGAAAATGAACCCGTTGGCATGCCGGGCGATCTTGGGTCCGTCGCGTGGGCGGAGTTTTCAAAACAGAGCGATGAGATTCTCATCATCCCGACGGACTCACGTGTTGTCGACGAGGACGAAACGGAAACGGATACGAATTATCCAGTTCTGGTTATTTCCAATGATGGTTCCGAATCGCGTAGCTACGCGTTCACGCAGCCCGTCGTAACATCACACTTCCTTCCGACGGGCACGGAGATCGTGACACTGACACGCGATGGACAAGTCGCGTTTACCAATCGAGAAAGTGGCGAACTGGCGGATTCCGTCCAATCCCAATCGAGCCGAGTGTTGGCCGCGATCACCGACTCAAGCGGAAAGTGGCTTGCAATCCATGAGGGCGCCACGATGCTAATCTGGAATTTATCCGAGAAAGGGAAGGAGTGGATGCGAATCGGGTCGGGCGGTGTAGGTGCGAGAAGAGTCACACCGCAGTCGCCCTACCAATTTCCAAAAGAACTGGACCGATTCAATCCATTCACTCCGGGATCGATTGACTGGCTCATCATTGAGCAAAGCTCGTCGGCATCGAAAGTGCCTTTCAGCGCGGCGGTCCAGAATGAATTCGCGCCGCGCTCGCTATCCGAAGGTGAGCGAAGTCGTTTTCTTATCCCTGCGGTAGCGGAATGAACTTGAACTTGCATTGTTTACAACGCAGCTTACAACACCTTCCTTTGCATTTTGCCAATGCGACAGCCTTCTCAAACGAACACTTTGCACGGCGTATTGCTTCGGCTTTTGTGAGTGAGCCCATGACCAGTCCTTCAATCGTTGTTCCGTCACAACACTGCCCAACCACCTGTGCTTCATAAACGCCAGGTACTGCCATCGCCGTCGGGATTAACGGGCAAAACGGGGCAGCGCAACCATCCCGACAGCTTCCCGAGACCAGAATACAACCCTGGTTTCCGCCAACGATACTACACAGCGAACCCATCTCGTTTAAAGACTGTTGGTAAAGAGTCCCACAGTCCTCACACGAACCGGTTTTCTGAGGTCCCAAACAGTAGTTGCCAGCGTTGTCGCAAATCTTTGCTCGTACCGTGCACTCTCGAATCTTCGGGAGTGGATCATCAAGCTGAGCGGCTGCGATTTCAACGTAGCTTGTTGGACACTCGGTATAGCACGTTGGAGTTTTCTTGCAGCGTTTGAGAAAATCGAAAATTCCTGCAGATGATTGGCTCGGTGAAGCCAGCAGGATGATCAATCCAATGACGATGGCATTTCGGGTTTGACGACTCATGATGCGAATTCGTTTCCATAGATGTCGAGAAGCATAAACGAGACCACGAGTATAGTCCGAATGGATCTTGGATCTGCTTACGTGGGAGGGTGAACGCTTGTGAACAAACGTTCCGTGCGGAGAAACCCTCCGCGTGTTTCTCTGCGACGATACGATCTCTGTGTTGAGCAAAGCAATTGCCTCAACACGGACGCACGATGCGCCGCTGCAGGCCGCGTACGTCTGAAAATCTCGCATTACGGCTCACAGACGGACCGCAGCGGATTTGCTTGACTTTGAAGCCTTTGCGCCGACACTTACGGTGCGTGATTTGGTATAGATGGATCAGTGGCAAATCCGTTTCTTGTCACGATGTCCATCACGTCTCGAAGGGAAGCGTTATGCACGTTTCAAGACGCGGTTTGATACTCGCGGCCTCCGGGTTGGCGCTACAGCCTCGGCTTGCGTTTTCTGCGGATGAGGAATTCGTTGAGGTCACTCGCAAGTCCGATGAGTCCGTGCGGCGTGCGACCGCATTTTTGATGAAGACGATGCACCGTGACGGTGGTTGCGGAATCGATGTCGGACAGAATCCTGACATCGGTTGTACCGCGATGGTTGGACTTGCCTTGTTGTCTCAAGGCAATACGCCGATTGAAGGACCGTACGGTCAGGAAGTTCGTGATATCACGTCTTTCTTGATGCACGCCGTTGACGCAATGCCCAGCGATGACATCACGTCCGCTCAGCAGACACAGTTGCAAAGAAAAATTGGTCGGCACGCACACAGCTTCTTTGCACTGCTCTTTCTAAGCCAGGTGCTGGGAGAAGGATGGAATCCAGAGCCTGTTCTCAACGCGGTCAAGAAACTGGCGGGCACGATCACACGGTCGCAAAAAGACTCCGGCGATTGGGGATCTCAGTCTTGGGCTCCGACATTGGGCACCGTGATGGGATGGGTCAGCTTGCGAGGTGCGCACTTTGCCGGACTCCGCGTCGAGGCTTCAGCAAATAAAACAGCTGACTACCTGATCAAATCAATGAATAACACTTTGAAGGAGCAGAACCGCGGCAACTGGATGCACACGCTGTATAAGAATGCGACGGGAATTCGCGTCCTGTACGCGATGGGCATGGAAAACGAAACGATTGCGACGAAGGCTTGGAAAGACGTTCTCGACGTGGTCACGAAAGACAATACGCCCTTTACTCAAGCAGGCGGTGAGGAGTTCTTGGCGTTCCATTTGATTACCGAAACCATGTTGCAAAAGGGAGGCGCCGACTGGCAAAGGTGGTTCCCAACGATTCGCGACAAAGTGATCAGCGTGCAAAACCGTGACGGCAGTTGGACGGGCAAACACTGCATCACCAGCCGCACGTTTTGTACAGCCGCTGCCAATTTAGTGCTGACTTCACCCAATCGATTCTTGCCGATTTCGCAGCAATGAGAATCGCTGACAGCGAGTCAATAGAGCAATCGATTCAGCGTGGTGTTGACTGGTTAGGCCAGCAGCATGAAGCGAGCACCGACGGTGGCTGGCACCCGCCTACCTATGGTGCGATGCGAGGTGGAGCTTCCGCGACATCGTTGGCTTTGTTCGTTGCCTCGACGTTGCCGGAACCACACAGGTCGTTACCCATGTGGAAGAAAGGCCTCGAATTTCTCTTGCGTGGCCTAAGTCAACGCGACTGCATCGCTTGCCCGGATGGCACCCTCGATTACCCAACCTATTCGACTGCACTGACACTCATCGCATCGCGTCGGCTCGGCTTGCCAATCGAGTCGCGTGTTCGCCGAAAGCTGGTTGAGTTTTTGATTGCCGAACAATTAACCGAAGCCAACCGAGCGTTTTCTTCAGACCAAGTCGATTACGGCGGATGGGATTTACTCGGCGGGTCTGGGGCGGTTGGTTTCACAGCTGGCTCAAACATCTCCGTCAGCTCGTTTGCAGTTCAAGCTTTGGCCGCGGAAGAACACCCCAAATGTCAGGCAACGATCAAAAGAGCCTTAGGTTGGGCGCAGCGTTGCCAAAACTATTCACCGGGTGATCCAACCAAAGATGGCGGCTTTTATTTCCATCCAGAAAAGGACGCGTTGGGCAACAAAGCGGAATGGGAAGACGATGGATTCAAGCACCCACGCTCGTATGGCACACCGACGTGCGACGGAATTCGCTTGATGCTCGCGGCTGGATTGAAATCAACCGATGGTCGCGTGAGCAGCGCGATCGCCTGGCTAAAAGAACAAAACGATGTAAAAAAAGTTCCCGGATTCGAGGACGCATCGGAAACGCTCGACTGGGATGAAGGGCTGAAGTACTACTTTTTTATGGGACTCAGCCAGCTTCTCGATTTACCCAATCAGCCGCTTGAAGCGTGCCGCGAATCACTTGGCGAAGAGATCATCGATTTGCAGAGTAGCGATGGTTCGTGGCGAAATCCATCCGATCGGATGCGAGAAGACGATCCGCACATCGCAACCTGTTTTTCTTTGATCGCACTTTCCAATTTGGTGAAGGGAGCTTGAGCAAAAGTGTCCAGGTCGCACGGTCATGACTTCAGCAATTTTTGATGCCGAGCAAGCACTCCAAAAGAGGGATCAGTTGCGTTGAATCGCCCGTTACGTGACGACTTGTTCAGCACAAGAAAACGATGGTCGACCGCTTGCCAGGCATCAAATGCGATATGCTGGTGTGAGGTTTGAGTTGGCACCCTAGAAAGAGCGGTCTTTCGCACGCTCCAAGCAGATAGCTTCAAACGAAGATTGGCACTGAGCTACGGCAAACGGAAATCTAACAGCCACAATAGACCGTCTAACTTTATTGACCCTGTAGTTGCACGCACGAACAAGCTAGGTATTGGGAGACAAACATGAGCGAAGCACCCAACATGTCCGACGATGACATGGAAGCTGTGCAACGACTAAAAGAAGCTCACTCGGTGATTCGGAAAGAACTTTCCAAAGTGATCGTTGGTCACGAGAGAGCGATTGAACATCTGCTGACCGCTGTATTCTCACAGGGCCATTGCCTGCTCGAAGGCGTTCCCGGACTCGCTAAGACGCTGATGGTCAGCACGCTCGCTCGAACCATGCGGCTCGACTTTAGTCGCGTGCAATTCACGCCCGACCTGATGCCATCGGACATTACCGGAACGGAGGTCATTCAAGAAGACAAATCAACCGGTCATCGAGAGTTCCGTTTTCTCAAGGGACCGATCTTTTCCAACATTGTGCTCGCCGATGAAATCAATCGAACACCTCCGAAGACGCAGGCTGCGTTGCTCGAAGCAATGCAAGAAAAGCATGTGACCATTGGAGGCAACCGACACGAACTGCCTTCACCATTCTTTGTCTTGGCAACTCAAAACCCGATTGAACAGGAAGGCACCTACACGCTCCCAGAAGCGCAACAAGACCGATTCATGTTCAAGGTTTTCGTCGAGTATCCAAGCTACGATGAGGAGTATCACATCGCTGCATCGACGACATCGCAAGAGACGCCAAACGTCGAAGAATTGATGTCGGCCGAGGAAATCTTGAACCTCCAAGGAATCGTGCGTCGAATTCCCGTCGCTCCGCACGTGATCCACTTTGCACTCAGACTCGTTCGAAGCACGCGTGTGGAACAAGACGACGCGCCGGACTTCGTGAAGGAATGGGTTAGCTGGGGAGCGGGACCGCGGGCGATGCAATTCCTTTTGCTCGGCGGTAAAGCTCGGGCAGCCTTGGATGGTCGCTTTTTTGTCACGACCGACGACATCAAAGCCGTCGCCCATCCGGTCTTACGACATCGAGTGATCAACAACTTCAATGCGGAATCGGCAGGTATCACTTCCGACAAAGTGATCGATCGACTGCTCGAAGAAACGCCAGCCCGTCTGTCGGACGATGAGGTGGCTCCGCAACTTCAAGCAGCCTTCGCTTCCTAATTGAGGTAACCCGGTTCGAGCGAGAGCTCCCGTTTCCGAGTACGTGTTTCTCCGATTGGCCTGACGAAACCTATGGCAAACTCTACGTCCGAGCGTTACCTCGATCCGAAAACGCTTCAGCGGATTTCGCGACTCGATATCCGCGCTCGGCAGGTTGTCGAAGGTTTTATCACTGGAGCGCATCAAAGCCCCTACAACGGCTTTGCTGTCGAATTTGCGGCTCATCGCGAATACACGCAAGGTGATGACCTTCGTCACATCGACTGGAAAGTGTGGTCGCGAACAGACCGTCTCTACATTAAGGAATACGAAGAAGAGACTAACCTAAACTGCACTCTGATCGTGGATTGCAGCAAGTCGATGCGCTATGGATCGGAATCCAAAGTTTCCTGGAGCAAGTTTGATCATGCGGCGACCGCAGCGGCATCGTTAACGCTTCTTTTACAGCGTCAACAAGATGCTGTTGGGCTGGTCACGTTCAATAACTCGATCCAAACGAATCTTCGCCCCAATTCAAATCCGATGCACCTCAAACGCATCGTGCATGAGCTCGCGAAAACGACGGTCGATGACCAGACCGAAGTGAGCCACGTCTTCGGCGGATTGGCGGATCAAATCAATCGACGCGGCTTGGTGTGCCTGTTCTCTGACTTGTTCGTTGACCTTGATACGCTCCAAAACGCAATCGAAAAGTTTCGCATTCGCAACCAAGAGATGATCGTCTTCCACGTTATGCATAACGACGAACTGGAGTTTCCGTTCGAAGACAACACGTTGTTTCGCGGTCTCGAAATGGACGCAGAATTGCACACCGAACCAAGAGCACTTCAGAAAGCGTACCTCGAAGTCATTCAGCGGTTCCAGGAAAACGTGAAGCAGATCTGTGCTTCATCCGGTGTCGACTACGTATTGGTCGATACCGGACAGCCGCTTGACGCTGTGCTCGCCCGTTACCTCACTTTTCGGCAGCGAACGCGGAAACTTAGACAAAGAAGATAGACGTTTTTGAATCGCTCGTGACTGCCGTAGCCATCTCACACCATTGAATTCGACTAGATGCTTACTTGGTTTTCGAATTTTGCAAACTACCTCGGAAACTGGATGGTCAGTCCGTGGTTGTTTTTGGGCGGCATCGCTCTGCTGACCGTCCCGATCCTCATTCACCTTCTGAACAAACGGAAGTTCAAGACAGTTGATTGGGCCGCCATCGAGTTCCTTCTCGAAGCCGACAAGATGAATCGGCGAAGGATTCGCTTAGAGAACCTGCTGCTGCTATTGCTTCGTTGCATGGCGATCTTACTGATTGCGTTATTGCTCGCACGCCCCTTTCGCCCGACGACTTTTGCGGGAGGCGCACTGCAGTCTGTGCGATTTGAACGCGTTGTCGTTCTCGATGATTCGCTCAGCATGCTTGCCGTCGAAAACAACCGTTCGTCTTTTGACGTGGCAAAGCAGACGATCCAAGACCTGATCGCGAGTTTTCAGACATCCGATTCAGACGAGTCCTTTTCGCTCGTCCGCTTGTCTCAGCCAGACCAACCAGCGATTCGCGGCGTGAAGCTAAATGAAGAAACGGTTGGAGAACTTGCGGAACAGATTGCGGCTCTGCAACCTTCCGATGTGCCCGTTCGCTTAGAGACGGCGTTACTGGAAATCGAGAAGCTGCTTCGGATCGAGCCTGAATATGTTAATCGCGTCGTTTACATCGTGAGCGATTTGCGCAAACGCGATTGGGATGTAACCAGCGGAAATCAACCTTCCGCAGATGCGTCTGCAGCCGAAGTGACACCACCCAGCGAAAACGGTGGCGATACCGGTTCAGGCGGTGTCCGCGCGACGCTCGAGCGAATTGCCAACAAGTCCGTGGGGAGTTTCGTGGTCGATGTCGCGGACAATCAACAAAGTGGCAACATTGTTCTCGCCAGCATCGTCCCCAAGGATAAGGTTCTGATCGCTGGCGTGCAGTCACCCTTCGAGGTCACCGTTGCAAACAACAGCTCCACCGAAGTTCGTGATCTACAACTCAGTTTTGCGGCCGGTGATTCGCTGCCGCTAACGGACCGTATCGATCGGATTGCGGCCAATTCGACACACACCGTTCCGTTTTCGTTTACCTTTGCGAAACCGGAGAGTGCGAGTGAGGATTCAGCCGTTGTCCAACCAGACCCCGTGCCGATTCGGGTCACCTTGGCAACGGAGAATCCCGCGAATCGTGATCAGCTGCAAGCGGATAACACGCAATATTTCGCGGCTCGAGTCGAACGTGGCATCCGGACATTGCTCGTCGATGGTGACCCCTCGGCAAACTACGGACAGTCCGAGGCATTCTCGCTGAGCCGCGCCTTAGCACCGCCAGGTGAATTGCTTTCCGGTGTGTCGTTGAACACGGTGACTGATGCAGAGTTCGAATCGGTCAAGCTCGACGACTACCACGTTGTCTACCTTTGCAACCTCTATCGTCTGAGTGACCAACGACGAGTCTCTCTTGAGAAATGGGTGGAATTGGGCGGATCGCTTGTCGTCTTCGCAGGCGATCAAGTTGATGAGCACATCTACAACGAAACGCTTTATCGCGACGGCCAAGGACTGTTGCCCGGCAGACTCGTTTCTGTGCGAGGAGATGAAACAGAAGCGACATGGGTGAATTTCCTGGTGTCCGTCACAGGCCACCCGGCACTTAATGTATTTGCTGGTGAGAACAATCCGTTTGCTTCATGGGTCAAAGTGTTCCGATGGTGGCACGTCGAGCCCGATGAGGAACAGATCGCCAATGGCGACGTACTCGTGTCCGCCCGATTCAACGATCAAGACGACTCGCCCGCTGTGCTTGAGAAACAGTTCGGTCAAGGTCGTGTCGTTTTCGTCGCGACGCCAGCCGATCGCGATTGGAGCAATTGGCCTCTCGATCCAAGTTTTCTCATTTTCTCCCAAGAGTTAACTCGCTACGTCGTTAAGAATGCGAATCGGAATGGCACGATTTCCGTCGGCCAGTCCATCCGTCATCCTCTCGATTTAACGCGTTACAAGATCGATGTGAGTTTGCGTTACCCCAACGATACGACCACCACACTAAACGCCCGCCCGGTCGATAGCGAAACGCCTCAGAGCGTCGACGAAACGAGTTGGGTTGTCGAATACAACAAAGTCGACCAGAGCGGCTTCTACGAAATGACGCTCGTCAACGCAAATGGCTCAAACGAAAGAGCACTGTTTGCGGCAAATGTCGACGTCAGCGAAGGAGACTTAAGCCGCGTCGACATGACCGAATTGAGAAGCAACCTCAACGACTTGCCGATTGAAATTGTCCGAGCGGAAGACCTGGTTGGAACGTCCGCAATGGGTGTCGAAGGCGAACTTTGGCCTCTCATTTTGTCGCTGGCCGTTGGCTGCCTGTGCAGCGAGCAGATTTTGGGATGGTTCTTCGGAAGGAACCGTTAGCAGGATTCCAATGATGGAGTTTTCGATCACGGGATCGATGACGAGGAGCATCGGAAAATGAACATCAAACAGCAATGCGGTTGGCTGAACGGCCCCGTTCGGATCGTTTTTTCCCTTGCGTGTCTGATCGCGGTCACGCTGGATGCCGAAGCGCAGTACGCGATGGCATTCCGGACCAGCGCACCGGAAGCCAAATCGACCACACTCGAAGGCGCTTCCCTGCAAACGATTACCGACCAGGAGTTATTCAAGCTACGTCGCGCGAAAGAGTTCGCCGAAGAAGGTGATTCACTTTCCGCTATTACGCTCTGGCAGAGCGTGCTCGATCTCGCCGGGTCGAAGTTGATGACACGCGATGAATGGAAGTACGCGTCGGCACGTCACGAATACCCCAAATTTGTGACCGTCGCTTATGAAATAGAGTCGATTCTAGCTGGCCTGCCCGACGACGCGTTGGAGCTGTATCGAATCAAAGCCGATGGAGAGGCTCGCGCTATTTTGGCAAACCCGGAGGGACGATCACGAGTTGAAGTTTTGAGTGAAGTTGTTCGCCGTTTCTTTGCGAGTTCCATCGGCGATGACGCGGCCTTTGAACTTGCTTGTCTCCGTCTGGATCGTTTCGAGTTTACTGATGCGAGTCGGCTGCTGCGCAAGTGCCTGCATGAACACCCCGATTGCAGCATCCCAAGACAAGAAGTCTTGCTTCGTTTAGCCGTCGCCGATGGTCGAATCGGGGACTCCGAATCGGCGAACGAATCACTTTCGAAACTTGTCGCTTCCGATGACGCCCGCATCCCAATGATTCGCAAAGACGTCACCGAAGGCAGCGGGACGAGTCCAAGCATCGTTGGACAATCAACCGGAAATTGGCTGCTGAAATATGGCACGTCGGATCGATCCGCAATGATGCCCGGAGTCCCCGACCGAGCGTTCCCAAGCGACTTATCAGAACTCTGGTCCTATGACTTCGACATCCGCGAATCGCCTGCTCAGGTGAATCCGAATCAACCGTACGGTTTATACGGGTCTCCTTACGGAACAATGTATCTTTCGACCGGCATGTACGTGGCAGGAGGTGCCACCGTTGCGGGCGGACAAGCGAAACGCAAGTCCCGGAATTCCTACGATCGTATCGATCGACGATTGTTGGTTGATCAATGGAAAGAGCGTGGATGGACGCCGGTCGGCGGACTGCTCTTCTTCAACGGGAAGGTCTATTTCAAATCCGAAAACCGAGTGGTTTGTTGCTCAGCTGAATCCGGTGAAATGATCTGGATGGGAATCGAAAACGACTTCGAATTGGATCCGAAGACCCGGCAGCAAAACATGCTTTCCATGTCGATGCCCGCTCAACTTTCAACCGGAATGAAAAAGCCGGAGCAAGTACAGTTGTTCGGCGACCAGATCTATCAAGCGATGTCCATCGGAGAGGGCAATCTTTACACGATCGAAGGTCCGACAGAATTAGATTCGCCGACACCGCAAGTCCAGGGTCAGCAGAATCCTTATATCTATGGCATGTCACTGCCGTCGCGTGCTCGTCGAAACTGGCTAACGGCTTACGACGCGAAAAGCGGAAAGCTACGTTGGCGCAAGACCGCGTTCGAAGGGAATCTCGAGGACACAAAAGCGGATATCGGGTTCACATGCGCACCCGTCGCGGGGGCCGGGCTGATGTATGTCACCGTGAATGATTCCGGAACACTTTGGCTCCATGCTCTTGATCCCGCGACCGGCGCAACATCCTGGAAGACATTCCTTTGCGATGAGCCAGCTGGAACCTGCGACGCATTAGCCGCCACCGGCATCACTTATGCCGAGGGGGACGTCTACATTGCCACCGGGGCGGGAATCATATCGGCCGTTGATGGTACATCAGGTGCATTGCGATGGGTGGTGAGATACCAGCGAAGCGGTGACGCGCGCCAGACGTCAAATCCTTACGGGCTTCAGTATCAACTCAGTGAACCTACCGGATGGCGAGAAGATGTTGTGGTCGCCAAAGGACGAGTCGTCATCGTCATGGGGTCCGACTCTGACGAGATCTTCGCCCTCGATCGACGAACGGGTGAAATCCTTTGGGATTCGCCAAGGAATTCAAAGGGCAAGGCTGAATACTATCTCGGCATGCGTGGCAATCGGCTTTATGTCGGAGCAAGCGGGATCGTGCGTTGCTATGACTCCGAGGGTGGCAGAGTTATCTGGGAAAAATCGATTGAGGAGTCGTCTGGCACCGGCATCGTGACACCAAATGCGGTTTATGTCCCAACACGATCTTCGATCGTCAAGCTTTCACTCGAAGAAGGAACAGAACTTGGACGTTCGAAGTTTACGTCCATGACACGCGAACCCGTTGGTAATCTTTACTCGGACGGTAAACGACTATTCGGCGTTGGAGCTGCACGCGTTTTCGCGTTCACCGACCTAGAAGAACGTTTAACCGAGTTGGATCAAGCCGTTGCCAACGACAACATCGCATCCATTTTGGAGCGTGCGAAATTCCGGTCCTTCCAGGGAAAACGATCGGGTGCATGGGAAGACGTGCGAAACGCGTACACGCTTTTGGCAGCGTCAGAAACGACGGTTCCGTTTGATCGACTCGTCAGTGATGAGCTCAAGAACAAATCTCTGTCACCGAAAGCGCTAGCGAGTGACGTGATCCTGCAACGACTCAATGAGATGGGCCTGCCAACCGCCACACCAAAGGAAACACTGACACTGCTGCTCCGGATGCGAACGGATCTTGCAAGTTCCGATTCGAACACAAAGGTTCTTGAGAATCTGGTTCTAAGATGCGATAGCTGCCTGTATCGAAGTTTGGCCAGTATCCAGTCCAGCGGGAAAACCGGCCTAGCGAAAGAAATCCTTTCGCTCGCTCCATTCTGCAATCGAGATCATCTGAATCGCAAAGCGCGACAAGCCATCGCGACGACGATTCGCGCCAATGACTTGGATGCACTCGAAGAAGCATTGGACAGTCAAAACGAAGACGCACAACAAATAGCCGTCGCCGGTCTTGCAAAGCTCGGAGCGCGAGGAACGGGAATCCTGAATTCGCGGTTAAAACAAGACGTTTCCAATCGAATTCGATTGGAGATTGCGATCGCCCTGCTCAATTCGGAGCAGCTTACTGGGCTCGACATCCTCGGAAGCCTCATTGAATCTGACGACGCGGAGGTGCAGCGTGATGCCGTGTCAGCGTTGGTATCCGTCTCGGGACGTGAACGTGACGACGAGCTGGATGAAAGCGCAATCAACGCCTGGAAAGACTGGATTAAATCCAATCGAGAGTCGTCCAAACTGACGCTACCGTACGTCCCTTCGCCTCAACGACGCGGACGGACACTTGTTTGCTACACGAACGGCATCGTTGAAGAGTTCGACTTGGAAGGCAAGTCAAAATGGAAAACCAATACTCAGGGTCCTGCTTCGGCGTGTGGACTTAGCAACGGACATCGGTTGATCGCATTAATGCAACAAAAGCGCATCACCGAATACGACACGGCTGGAAAGAAAGTATGGAACTTGGGCGTTGATGGTTTTCCGACACGCGTCTATCGCCTCGAAAACGGAAACACTCTTGTCGCGATGCAGCAACCCAACCGGGTTTGCGAGTACCGCCCGGATGGCTCGATTGCTTGGAAGTTTGCCGCCTCCAGTATCGTCATGGATGCACGGAGAATGGAGAACGGAAATACGTTGATTGCTTTTCAAGAGGATCGTGTGATCCAAGTCAGCCCCTCGGGTGAACGTGTTTGGGAGCTCACTGGACTCTCACGCCCCGTAAGTGCGCAACCGCTGCCGAACGGAAACATTTTGGTCGCCCTCTCTGGGAACAACCGCTTCGCGGAATACACGCCGAGCATGGCCGTTGTTTCGGCTCAAGGATCGGTCAATGGCATTCTCGATGCGATGCGTCTCGATGACGGCACCACACTCGTTGCCGCGCAAGCCGGCATCCAACGTTTCTCAGCGGAAGGCAAAACCTTAGCATCGGGCGTTCCGAAGAGAAACTCCAACAACAATCGATCCAGCAGCGGCTTCGTCATGAGTGGATCCTATGTTCACATTCAAAACGACCAGCAACTTGCCAATCGCGTCTTCCGCTTTTAAAGCGTTCAGCGAAACCTAGATTCGTCAATGAAACACTTAATTCAACGAAACGTATTTTCGAGACTCCGTGGCACGAGTAGACGGCTTCTCCCTGTGTGCATGTTTGTCTTTCTCGTGACGACGTCGGCCTGCCTTTCGACCGAGTCATCGGCACAAGATTTCGATTTGCTGCAGCAATACGGAATCGAATGCAACAAGGATTCACTTGCCGAGTTCTTCGAATCGTTGAACCCGGAAGGTGAGATCATAACGGCGACGAAGGCCCTCATCGCGAAGTTGGGAGCAGAGGATTTTCGTACGCGTGAAGCATCCATGTTGAAGCTGCTGGCAATGCCACAACTGCCGATCGAACTCTTGAAAGAAGCGGCAGTCGATGAAGATCCGGAAATCCAATGGCGTGCGAAAATCCTATTGTCAAAGGCCGGAAGCCAAAGCCGTCAGCTACTGCGTGAGTCTTTGCGAGCCATCTCGGAGAAAGAGGTGAAGGGGCTCTGCGAATCCGTGTTGTCATGCACTGCCTACTACGATGATATGTCGATGCAGCGGCTGGCGCAAAAAGCGCTCATCGCGACGGTGCTTGAATCGGATGCCGAGATTCTTCGCGAAGCGGCGAAGGACGAAGATGCCAACGTTCGAGCGATTGCGTTTCGGGGATTAGCAAGCGCTTTGGGCGATGATGCGTCCGACGACCTCCGTCTTGGACTGAAAGATGCCGTTGAGCGGGTAAGGCTATACACCGCATTCGAACTGGCGAAGCGTGGAGACCGCGGCGTGCTCGACACATTTGCCGATCTGCTTTCAGCCGATGACCTCAAAGTGCGCAGCCAAGCTGTTCAAATATTGAGGTCGATGACGGGAAAGCGATTTACCTTTACTGCGTATGGGTCTGCTGAAAAACGTCTTGCGGCAACGAAAGCCTGGAAAGATTGGATCGCGGAGAATCGGGGAACGGCCGAATTGAGTTCAGATGTTCTACTGTCACCAGCCAGACTCGGCCGCATCTTAGTTTGCTATTACGATACCAACCTCGTTGTTGAATATGACGAAGAGCACAACGAAGTTTGGTCCACGTCGGTCAAGCAACCTTGGGGATGCCAAGGTTTACCAAACGGTCACCGACTGATCACTTCCTATACCGATAGCTGTGTCATTGAGTATGACGAGAAAGGCAATGAGGTTTGGCGAGGAGCTGTGGCGGGTAATCCAGTTCAAGCGCAACGACTTGACAATGGGAACACACTCGTGGCCCTTTATACCCAGAACGAAGTTGTCGAGATTAACGCGGACAGCGAGTCGGTTGCTTCCATCCAGACTCCTGGACAAGCCAATCACGTGTTTCGTTCAGACGATGGTCACACGCTTGTTAGTTGTCGTGGTGGGGCGGGTGTGGTTGAATACGATGCGAATGGAGAGGAAGTCGCGAGATTCTCTGGGGGACGCCCCTTCTCTGCTCGCCGGTTAGCAAACGGCAATACGCTCATCGCAGATTCTGCGGTCAACTCCGTGCTGGAGGTCGATTCCAATCAGAAAACGGTTTGGAAAAAGGACGCGCTGAACAATCCTCTGGACGGCGTACGCATGGACAATGGAAACACGCTGATCGCCGGACAAACGGGCGTCATCGAAGTTGACGAATCGGGCGCGACCGTTTGGAGCGATAGCCGTGGCCACGCGATTCGCATTTCCTATTATTGAGATTTTGCAGGGGTGACGCCCGGACCAACCGCAACGACTTAGTACCAACCTTGCCTTCGCACCTGTGACGTAGAACGGACCAAAAGACAAGATGATTGCCCGGCTCTTACAGCTGATCGGATTCGATGCCGACCGCATTCCGCCCGACGCGGAGATGAGGTTGGTTTGGACCAACGTTCCGAGTTCGTGGCGCGTGTTCGTGCTCATCGGCGTTGCGGTGTTCGTTCTGTACGCCGTCCTTTTTCTTTATCGACGCGAGATCAACACTTGCCCAATCTGGTGCAAGCGATTTCTCTCTGGTATCCGACTGGCCGCGTTAGCGCTTTTGCTCGCGATCTTCCTTGGACCGGCCGTTGCACCGATTCAAAAGCAAACGTCCTATCCGAATGTCGCTCTGCTACGTGATGCGTCACAGTCGATGAACACGGAGGATAGATATCTGGATGACGAGTCCGCGCAGATCGTCGCCAATGCCACGGACAGCAGTGTTTCGTCGATTCGCTCACGTCGGCCATCCAGAACCGCGTTGCTCGACGAGGTCCTTGAGAGAGAGGAACGCAAATTCATCAAAGAGATCGAGGAACTTGGCAAACTGCGCTTGATCGATTTCGGCAACGATGTGATCGACGTAGAAACACGTCCGATTCGAAAGAGTGACGAAACGGAGCAGGAAACGGACGAAGACAACCCGCAAACGATGGAACCGGTCGCCGCACTGCCAAAAACAGATTCAACGCAGCGGGGAACGGACCTCTATCAGGCAATCGCTAAAACCATCAATGATGACCGAACGTCCGCGGCGATCTTCTTTACCGATGGACAACATACTTCGAACGAATCCGGGCCCGACCAACTGCTAGCGATCGCAAAGAGCGCCGGTGATGAGGGGATCCCGCTTTTGTTTGTTGGTTTAGGTGATCCTGATCCGCCGCGGAATCTTCAAGTCTCGGAGGTTTATGCTGACCCGCAAGTATGGCGTGGGGACCCATTTGAAATCCAAGTTGTCCTGCAAGCGTTCGGCGTTGAATCGCAGACCGTCATTGTCACGCTGTTTGAACGAAAAGTGCTTGAGGATGGCAAGCTTTCAAGTACCGAAACCGAGCTGCAGCGTCGCGAAGTGACAATCCCGGATGGCGGTGGTCAGCAGCGTTTGATTTTTTCCCACACTTCGGCAAGTGAAGGAAGATTCAGTTATACCGCTCGCGTCACGCCGATCGAGAACGAACTTTCCGAGGCAGACAATGAACCGGAAAGCCCTGCCGAAGTCAAAGTGCTTGGAGAGCAAGCTCGCGTCCTGTTGGTTTCAGGTTCTCCGACGTGGGAATTCCGTGGCTTGCAACGTGTGCTAACGCGTGAGAAATCAGTTGACGTCTCGTGCTGGCTTCAAACGATGGATGTCAAACGTCAACAGGATGGCAATACCGCGATCGACCGATTGCCGGTGACTCGCGAAGCACTGTTTGATTACGACGTCATCATCCTGGCCGACCCGAACCCAATCGAATTTGACGCCGCTTGGCTCGACCTCTTAAAGCAGTTTATTGGTGAACATGCAGGCGGGTTCCTTTACATGGCGGGCCCAAAGTATTCGGGGCGATTCCTCGCTTCGGCAAAGACGCGTGAACTGCGTGACGTTTTGCCCGTTGGTTTTGGTGATGTGCGAGCCGTAGAAGTTCAAACGTTGCTCGCCAGCAATGCGAGGGCCTGGGACCTTGGCGTGGTTTCATCCAACGTGGATCAACCCATCATGCGGTTCTATCCGGAACCGAATCGTTCGCTGGATCAATGGAAGACTCTCTCGGGAATCTATTGGAGCTTTCCAGCCCAGCAGGCCAAGCCAGCTTCGAGAGTGCTGATTGAACATACCGATCCAACGCTTCGTGGTGCCGATGGAGCTCGGCCGCTGCTGGCAACGGGTCAGTATGGTTCCGGTCGCAGCGTGTACATCGGATTCAACGGAACGTGGCGTTGGCGGCAGGCCGGGAACAACTCCGAATACTACAAACGATTTTGGATCCAGATGGTTCGCTACCTCATTGCGGGCCGAACCCTGGAAGGAAAACGTCGTGGAACGATCGAAGCGGATCGTTTTCGATACCAACTCGGCGATCGCGTCAATTTACTCGCTCGCTTGAAAGATGCTTCGTATCGACCTTTGGCACTCGAACAAGTTTCAGCGACCATCCAAACGGCCGGTAAAGATCCCGTCCCGTTCACACTGAAACCAGTCCCCAATCAGCCGGGCCACTATCAGTCGACATTGACGGCGAGAGCAACAGGACAGCACATTGTGCGAGTCGATGTGCCGAACCAACTGGTCAGTGAAAAAGCACCAAAAATCGAAGCCTCTTTCTCGGTTTCCACGCCGACGGTCGAATCCAACGCCGTTTGGCTCAACAAGTCGCTGCTTTCAACTCTGGGCCAGGCATCTGGCGGCGGTTATTTTGAACTCAATCAACTTGAGCAAGTCATCGCGTCCATCCCTGACGCGAGCCGCACCATTGATGTTCAGGGAACGCCCATTCCACTTTGGGATACCAGCAGAGTGCTGCTGATCCTCGTGGGATTGCTTTGTATTGAATGGGCAGTTCGAAAACAATTTAAATTGATGTAAACGAAAAGTACTTACTTCATGTCCATCGTCCAACATCCACCCGGAAGCACTCAGCCCATCGCGGACAGCCTGCGCGCTCTGCGAGGAAAAATCACTTCTTGGTTGCTGATCGACGGAATCAGTCGTTTCTTGATTTGCCTCTTGTGCGTCATTGCAATCGACGTCTTGATCGACTGGCAATTCAATTTGGATCGACCGCAGCGTATTGCCATGCTAATCTTGGCAGTGATCCCACTCGTTTTGGTTGCGTATCGCTATTTGATCAAACCGTTTCTGACGCGATTAAGTGATGACGCACTCTGCTTGGAAATTGAAAATCGCAATCAGCAAATGGGTGAAAGTCTGATTAGCGCACTTCAGTTGGCTCGCACCGATGGAGCAGAATCGCAAAAAGTCTCGCAAACACTGATTAACGCGACCATCTTAAAGGGTGTGGATTGCATTGAAGACATCCAAGTTGACCAAGTCATCAATGGAACACGACTGAACGTCAATCGAGTGTTGCTGGTATTGTCGTCCATTGCATTGGTTGGCCTCGGTGTATCCGTTGCAAAAGCGGCACCGATGCAAACATGGTTCCAGCGAAACATCTTGCTAAGTGATCAGCCGTGGGACAGTCATACGTTCTTTGAGTTCGCCGGCGTGCGAGATGGCGAGATCGCCGTTCCCTTCGGAAGTGATTGGCCGTTGATCGTTCGCATGACGAGCGAAGAAGCCGAGTTGCCCGCATCACTCGACATCGATGTAAGGATTTCCGATGGGGGTCGACGAACAGAACGAGCGGAACGGTTTGAACAAGATCGTGAATTTCAAGTGATGTTGAAGCGTGTCACTTCCCAACTAGAAGTTCGCGCGCGGGCAGGTCGATCACGCACCGACTGGTACCCGGTCCGTGTCGTTACGCGACCAGCGATTGAAGAGCTAAAACTCAATGCAACGCCTCCTGAGTATTCGGGATTGCCCGAGCAGGCTTTACCCAAAGGTGAGGGCCCCTATTACGTTCTCAAAGGGACTCGACTCTCGGTGCGAGGTACCATCAACAAGACGGTAGCGAGCGCCGCGCTTGTTTCTGGTGAAAACCGTTACCCGATGGAATTGAGCGGGGACGCATCATTCAGCTTGGAATTAGATCCGTCCTCCGTGGTCGCCGACACCTATCGCATTGAACTAGAGGATGTCGAAGAGATCTGGAATCCGTCTTCGCGTACATTTGTCCCGCTGCGATCTCTCGGTGACTCTCAATTCACGTTGAAATACACACCTGACCTCGCCCCTGCGGTCAATGCACAGCTGCTGGGTGTAGGCAGCATGGTGCTACCCAAGGCAAGGATTCCGTATACGACCTCAATCTCGGACGATTTTGGAATTACGGCGTCGCGAATCCAATTCGAATGGCGAATTGACGAGGCGGGGAGCGAAACGCAAAAAGGCACTAGCGAGATTGAACTGCCCGAATCTGCCATTGGGGATTTGGAATTTGCATTCGACGATGCGATCGATCTCGCGGAGCTCGAAATTCCGGAAGGATCGGGATTCGGCTTCGAGATTGAGGCGGATGATAACGATGAAGTTTCGGGCCGAAAGACAGGAAAATCGGCGAAGTTTCTTTTAAGAGTTGTCAGCGAAGAGGAATTGCGAGAAAACTTATTGAGGCGGGAAAAGGAATTGCGTCAGGAATTTGAGAGCATCCTTAAACGCCAGGAAGATGTGCTGACGGACTCGGAGGCCTTGAGGGCTACGTTAAACACAGAAGAGGAAGTCAGCGCTGAAGAACGCAAGATGTTGATGGAATCGCAGCGAAGCGAAAAGCAGATGACAACCGGTGTGTTGAGCATTGCAGATCGACTCGAGGCGATCATTACAGAGATTCAAAACAACCGAATCGAAGAAGAAGGTGGTCCAAGCGAACAGCGATTGGGCAGACAAATCATCGCGCCGATGAGACGGCTCGGAAGCGAGAACCTTCCGTCCATCACAAATGCCTTAGACCAAGTTCGTCGCCAACTCGCACAGACATCCGAACGTGACGAGGCACTCGATTCGGCAATTGATGAGCAACGTCAAGCGGTCGATTCCATGAAAGAAATCCTGAGCCAAATGATCAAGTCGGAAGGCTTTCAAGAGGCCGTTAACCTGCTCCATCAAGTTCAACAAGAACAACGAGATGTAGCAGACATGACCGAGAAAGAAAAACGCGAGCGATTAGAACGGATCTTGAACCAAACGGAATAAGATCGGTTCGTTTTAACCCTAACTACGGAATGCAAGTTATGCTTCGCCAAACGATTGTGTTGGGTCTCCTGGCTTCCATCCTCCTCGGAACATCCGCTGGCCTATACGCGGACGATGGAGACGAAAGCGTAAGAGAGAGCGGGAATCGCGAGGAGGCGGTCTCGTCACCGCTCGGCGTGCGACAACAACGTGTCAAACGCATGATGCAAACACTCGATCGCAAATTCCAGGACTTAGCCGCAAAGCTCAGAAAGACGGAGCCGGAACAGGCGGAGCTGCTGATTAAAGCCTATCAGCAATCTCAGGAGCGCCTGATCGAAGAACGCATGACCGAAATCTCGGAACTGCTGAACGACACAAAACTCGGTGAAGCGGATACCAAACAAGACGAGGTCATGCTCGAACTCGACGCGTTGCTTCGCATTCTGCTGGACCAATCCAAGGACTGGGACAAGGTCAACGAAGAAGCTCGAATGCTCGAAGAGATGCGCAAGGCAGTTCAAGACCTGTTGAAGGAACAACGTGACCAGCTTGAAAAGACCGATCGATTGGCCAACAAAGATCGAACGCTAGAAGAGATGGATGAGCAGATCCGCGACATGGAAGATTTGATTGAGCAGCAGTCCCAACTTGAAAAGGAGACCGCGGCCGCCAAAGACGAGAAACCGGAAGAGCTCGACGGGCTGGCCGAAAAGCAGCAGGAACTCCAACAGAAGACCGACGAACTCGCTGCGAAACTAGGTGGATCAGCCGAACCATCCAAAGCGTCCGAAACGCCGAAGCAAGCAGAACCTCCCAAAGAGAATGAGGACCAACCAAAGGATTCCCAACCAAAGGATGCCCAACCAAAGGATGCCCAGCCAAAGGATGCCCAATCAAAGGATGCCCAATCAAAGGATGCCCAATCAAAGGATGCCCAATCAAAGGATGCTCAGTCACCGTCGAACAAACAGAGTTCCAACAGCGGCAAAAGTGGAGACGGCAAGCCTTCGGACGGTTCCGGCGAATGCAAAGCATGTCTCGGCAAGGCCTCGAGCAGTCAAAAGTCGGCAGCAATCAAGCTCAAGCAACAACTTCCCAAGGATGCGTTAAAAGACGAGCAGAAGGCGATCGAAGACCTTGAGAAAGCTCTCGCGGCCTTGAAGGAAGAGCGCGATCGTATCGCGCGGCTTCCCAAGAAAATGCTCGACCAGATGGCCGAGCGTCAGGAAAACACCACCGAAGAAGCACAGAAAGTGCTGGAACAGATGGCTTCCTCTCAGTCGAGTGAATCGAAGAGTCCACCGAAAGGCATGAAGAACCTGCAACAAGCGCAGGATTCGATGAAACAGGCCGCTGATGGCCTTCGACAGGTGGATGCGGACGCTGCGGCAAAAGATCAGGAGAAAGCCGTCGAAGAACTTAAAAAAGCCTTGGACGAAATCGAGCAACGCCTCGCGCAGTTGCGTGAAGACACGCTCATCGATCGACTCTCACGGCTCGAAGCGAGATTCCGTGCGATGTTGGCCCTTCAAAAGGAAATTACTGCTGCCACGTTGACCATCGCGGAAAACGAAAATGAGAACGGAAAGCTGTCTCGATCGGAACGATTGAAGCTTCGCAAACTTTCCAGCCAAGAACGTGAACTCGCCGAAAAGGCTTTCCAAACATTAGACATCCTTGTCGAGGACGGAACGAGCGTCGTCTTCCCACGCGTTGTTAAGAACGTGCAAGAAGATCTAGAACTCGTAGCCAACCAACTCGCGGACCAGCGAACGGACGCCTACACGCAGAGCCTCCAGCAGGGCGTCGAAGTAACGCTGCAAGAGTTGATTGATGCATTGCAGCGCAACCTAAAGAAGAAAAAAGGAGGCGGTGGCGGTTCGTGCGATTGCGAGCCACCCCTGCTGCCTGGCTCGGCCGAACTCAAACTGCTGCGATCGATGCAAGTCCGAGTTAATCGACGCACGGAAGCATTCGACAAGCTGAAAGAAGCAGACAAGCTCGATGATCGACTTGAGAAAGAAGTTGCAAACATCACGGCTTTGCAAGAAGAAGTCGCAGAGATGACGCTTGAACTGGCGGAGAAGTACTAATGTTTCAAAGACAACTCCACTGCCTGGTCTTCTGCTTGGCGTTCGCGAACGCCGGACTGACGCTGGCGCAAGACCAAGTGATCACTGAACTCCGGCAGCATCTCGCTGACTACGATGGCTACACGGACGAAGACCGTGAAGCGGCTCAAGCATATCTCAAGGCACAGATCGCCGACGACTTATCGACAGATGAAATCGTCAACAGTGTCTTGGGCAAGATCAGCAACGAATTTACCGCGGGCCTTGAGTCCTATGAGAATGGCGACACCGACGATGCGATCACGCAACTGTCGACGTTGACCGAATCGGACGATGTTTTCCTGCGTTCTGCGTCGAGATACCTGCTCGCGCGATGCTACTTGGAAAACGAAGATCATGAGAGTGCCTATGACTTATTGAAGTCAGACAACGATGATGAGCAATCGCCATTATCCCTCCACGAATCCGACCGCATCTTTTTGCGTGGCATCTGCGAATCGAAGTTGCTGATGCGTGAAAAGGCGAAGGAATCGTTTGCCGAATTCATGCGATCCTATCCCAATGCTCCGGAGAGACTTCGCGTCACCGCTTGGCGGCAATTGGAAGTCTTATCCTTGGTCGAGGAAGGTTCTCTCGTCGACGTGTATGAAAAAATGGAGTACGCCCGCCGTCGACTCGCGAAAGCAAGAACCAACGAGCCGACGCAGACCCAACAGAAAGCCTCAATTGCAATTCTCGATAAACTCATCGAGGAGGCCGAAGAACGAGAAGCCGTCTCGGAAAGTGAGAGTAAGAAAGAAGGGGAAGGAAAGAAAAAGTCCGGAGGCAAAGGCGGCTCAAAACAGGGTCTTAGTGGTGGTGCTGACGACAAAACTCCCATGAAGACCGTTCGTCAAATCCAGCAGGGAACGACGCGAACGCCCTGGGATCAGCTGCGAGATAAAAAGCGTGATGCGAAAGCGTTGGCCGCTATTAAAGACAAGTATCCGGCAAGGTATCGAGCGCTCATCGAACAGTACTACAAGAGTCTGCAAGAAGAGGGCGACGAGTAACCGTCATGCCGATTTCGTTCAATCGCATTTCCGTCGCATTGGCTCGCCTCCTGCTGACGCTTGCCGCCGTTCTTCAGTGCGTGCACGACACGGCTGCGGATGAGTTTGAACTAACGCTTCTAAGTGGTGAAACTCGCAGAGCTGGAATCAAGTCGATCTCTGAAAGCGGCATCGTCAAGTTGGGGAAAGAAGACATCCCGCTTGAAGATCTGCGAAGTATTGATCGAGTTCTTCCGGGAAGCGGTGCCCGAGGAAAGGCAATCAAAGTCTTGCTGTGCGGTGATGGCCAGCTCTTCGCGGAATCAGTCCGCATCGTCGATGAGGTTTGTGAAATCTCCGGACACGGTCTTGGAAACGCACCGATCCGTGTACCAATCGATTTGGTCAATGGCATCTGTTTTAAACCAGACGAATTGCCGGACTCACTTGCGAACTCATTCGGCCAAGAACGCGACGAAGATCAACTTGTTCTTAAGCTCGATGACTCGCTCGAATCCCTGAATGGTCTGGTCGAAAAACTCGACGAGAACGAAATCACGTTCCTTTGGAACGAAGACGCGAGGACGATCCCCACCAAAAACCTCATCGCGATCGCCGTCGCATCTGCCGGCGAGCTTTCTCAACCCCAGTGCATGATCCGTTTTACTTCCGGTGCTACTGTCTCAGGCCAGAACATGGCACTCGAAAACAATGAACTGATCGTTTCGGTGACGGGCGATACGCTTGTTTCGTTTGACTGGAACAAAGTACAGCGAGTCGCGATTCGTTCGGACCGTCTGCAGCTTCTCTCTGACATTGACCCGCTGGTTTTCGAACACACGCCGATCGTAACGTCGAAAAGAGAATGGAAGAAAGATCGCAGTGTATCCGGAAACGAGCTGAAGCTTGGCAACCGTGTTTACGCAAGCGGGATTGGTGTCGCCTCCAACAGTCGCCTCGAATATCAACTGTCGGGAGATTTTAGTCGCTTTTGCGCAACGATCGGGATTGATGCAGAAACCGACGGGCGTGGCGAGTGTGTTTTCGTGGTGCGAGGCGACGGAAAAGAATTATCACGCACCGCGATGAGCGGAAGCAGCGAGCCGCTTAAATTGGAATTGGACATTCAGGGAATCCGCAAGCTTGAGTTGATTGTCGAGCCGGGTGCCGATCTTGATTTGGCCGATCACGCGAATTGGTGCGACGCATGCCTTCTACGAAAATAGGCTGGTGGCGAATAACTCTCGCCGTTGTTTTGCTAACGGGTCGTGTTGCTTCTGCACAAAATCCCGTCGTCGAAGTGTCGGCGGAAGAGATGAAGCACATTCGGGCCGCCGAACAAACTCGCGTTGCCGCCATCGACGCCGTCTACGGAACCGTGCTGTCGATTCTCGGTGAAAATGGTCGTGGCGCTGGCTCCGGAGTCATCTTCGACGCCAGCGGCCTTGCTCTTACGAATCATCATGTCGTTGCCGTTGTTGGAAAGAAAGGGAAAGCCGGTTTGAGCGACGGCAATGTCTATCCCTGGACACTCATCGGCACCGATCCCGGCGGCGACATCGCCATCATTCAACTGACCGGTCGTGACAAATGGCCCGCTGCCGAACTGGGTGATTCCAAGAGTGTTCGGGCTGGCGACTGGGTCATGGCCATGGGCAATCCATTTGGGCTCGCCGAAGACCATTCACCAACCGTCACACTCGGGATCGTCTCCGGTGTTGAGCGTTATCAAGGGGGAGGCATGGTCTATGGCAACTGCATCCAAGTTGACTGTGCCATTAACCCCGGGAACTCGGGCGGACCGTTATTCAACATGCGTGGCGAAATCATTGGCATCAACGGCCGCGCCGCATTTGCTGAAAGAGGACGTGTCAATGTTGGGGTTGGATTCGCGGTGTCAGCAAACCAAATTGCCAACTTCGTTCCAGATCTTCTCGCGACGAAAGTTGCGCAACATGGGACATTGGATGCCCAGTTCGGCATGCGGGAAGGCCGTGTGATCTGCGAATCCATCAATCTCGATTCGCGCGCAGCGCGTGCGGGCTTGGAACTTGGTGATGAGTTACTCTCGATCAATGGGATTGAGATTTCGACGGCCAACGAACTCGCTAACTTCTTGGCGACGCTCCCAAACGAGTGGCCAGTGCATTTGTCATTCGCGCGAGAAGGCAAAGTGAGGAAATTGTCAGTTCGGCTGAGCCCCCTTACGTACGTCGTCCAAGCACAACCGCAATCGGACGGCGATCCCTCACCGCCCCAAGAGCAAGAACCCGAATCTGAACCGAATGAGGATTCTGGACAAGAACAGGATTCAGACTCAAACAAGGATGCAAAAAAGAAACGTAAGCGCCCCGGTCTGCCACCGCTCAAGCCGGGCCAGCTTTTGTCGGTCGAAACGAACCAAGCCAACGCCACGAAACTTCTCGAAGCCTGGCAAGCGACTGTCGACACGGAAACCGGTCATGGTCCGGTCGCCTATGAATGGACGGATCAAGTTCGCTCGTCACAGAAAGGCGAGAGCGTTGCTCAAAGCTGTGTCACGAATGACGGTCGATTTTCGTACTCACATGAAAACTTGACCATCCTGCGGAACTCGGCCGGATTCTTCCTTCAGGAAGGAAACGCGGATGCAGAACCCATCACGATGGAAGAAGCACTGAGTCATCCAGGTGTACTTGCGGTTGCGACAATCGCTCTTCAACACGAAAGAAATCTTCAAGCACTTCTTGGGCAACCTGCGTTGGACGGGGGCGACTTTGTGAATGATCAGCTGGCTTATCGTCTTCGCTTTGATCAGACGACGGAGGAGCCGTTTTTCCTCTGGGTGAGCGCCGAGCAACCGGAGACCTTGCTGAAAGCCGGCTTTGACGAAGATGGCACGACATCTCGTCCAGCGGTAACGTTCCATCACCTGAGCCAATCCGACGGTCAGCCGTCGATCCATCATCGACGCCAGATTATTGGTGTTCGCTCAAAAGTAGTTACCGGGTGGATGGGCTCAGATGTTCGTATCGGAGAGGTGCCAGAAAGGTTAAGGAACGACAATGCCAGCGATTGAACGATTCCGTCATGCCCTCTGCCGCCGTTTCGCCTTCTTATTGATGATCGTCGGATCCATGCAGCTTCACGCTGAGGACGGTCAAAACGCGCTAAGCAAATCCAGCAGCATTGCTCAAAGTCGTGTGGTCAAAATCTTTGGCGCAAAAGTCGGGCGAACACCTGGTTATGCAACCGGCATCATCGTAGGGCCGACCGGTGAGATCCTTACGGCCAACGGGACATACCTGAACGGCGAGAGAATTCGCGTTCTTCTTCCAGATGGCTCTTCGCATTTGGCAAAAGCGCTTCGCCGGAGTCGTGTCGATCAATTAGCAGTGTTGAAAATCCCGGTGGAAACACCCGCCTACTTTGATCTCTCGAACTCATCGCCCGTCTATCAAGGACAATGGGTGCTTTCGGTTTCCAATCTTTTCAAGATTGCTGATGGATCAGAGCCAGCATCCATCATGCGTGGCGTCGTTGCCTTGCAAACAAAGCTCGAGGCGAAGCGAGGGAATCAAGCGTTCCCTTACGAAGGGAAAGTCATCTTGCTCGATTCGATCAGCAGCAATCCTGGTGCACCTGGCGGCGCCGTTGTAGACGCCAATACCGGCGAACTGGTGGGAATGGTCGGACCGGTACTAGAGAGTCGAAGCTCCGGTACGAAGCTGAATTACGCGATTCCAACCAACGTTTTGAGCGACTTCATCAAGGGAGAATCCTCCGGCGAAGTTGATGACAAACAGAAGCTTGCTGGCAAAGCCTATCTCGGCATCAAGCTTTTCCGTCTCGATGGGAAACGAGCTCCCGCTTACATCGATCGTGTGATGAGAGGGTCACCGGCAGCGGAAGCAAAACTGCGGCCCGATGATGCGATTCTTGGGATCGGAGATGAACGAATCAAGACCATCCAACAGTACGATGACGTGATCAAAACACTCACGCCCAATGAACCCATCGAGCTCGCCATCAAACGCGGCAACAGGCTCTTACAAGTCACAATCACACCGACGCTCCTCGAGCCGAAGACACCATGAGATCTCTCCTGTTCATTTTGCTAATCATCTTCACGATCGCTGCTCATACGGGTCGCGCTGATGAAGGGGCAATAACGAGCGATGGCAATCAGTTAGCGGCAAAGGCCTTTCATCGTGCGGCACAAAGTATTCTTCCGTCCATCGTCACCATCGAAACTTACGGTGGTGTCGCGACGGGAGCACGGCGAGGCCGAATCGCGGGAGTCAGCAAACCAGGAGTTGGTCCGACGACGGGACTGATCATCTCCGACGAGGGACACATTCTTACGAGCACCTACAATTTTCGAGACAAGCCGTCCGTCATCACGGTCATCTTGCGATCCGGTGAGAAGCATGTCGCGACCATGCTCAGTCGCGATGATGAGCGACGAATCTGCTTGCTCAAAATCAAATCCACGGAGGATGTTTCACCTCCGCCTCGAGCGGAGGCAAGCGAACTTAAAATAGGGCAGTGGGCGGTCGCTGTGGGTGTCGGCTACGGAGACTTCGAACCTGCGATTTCAGCTGGCATCATAAGTGCTTTGAACCGATTCAAGGTGAACGCAGTTCAAACTGATGCAAACATTAGTCCCGCCAATTACGGTGGCCCTCTATTGTCCATCGATGGGCGTGTCATCGGGATCTGCGTACCGATGCACCCCAATGTCGATTCCGATACTGCCGGCTCCGAATGGTACGACTCCGGAATCGGTTTCGCCGTCCCAATCGCCGATTGGGATGCAGTCATTAAGCAGCTATCAACGTTCTAGCCGCATCGGTCTCCAGGATTACAGAGAATTCCCGCTTGGGCGGTTGCTCCCAGAGGGAGGAGAACCGCACACTCGCCAATTAGACATTCCGTAGACTTCTGCGTTTCACTGTGTCAACGCCAGAGCATAATTCAACGACGCTCAAATTCGCGAAAAAGTACGGATTACGTCGTTATTATCGGCACCAACGGGCAAATTGAATCCAAGTTATGCAGCGCTCCATAGCGCTCGCGTGCCGATCGCAATCGGGGTTTCATTCACAGCCTAAGCTTCGGTATGACGTCTGTCTCATACGCCGTTAATCGACGATTTCGGACTTGTACCAATGAAAATAAATGTCAAGCCACTGATTGCTGATTTACTGGAACCAAATCCGAAGATTTTCTGGCTAGATTTACTTCTCAGCTCCGCGATCGGTTGGGGATCGCTCAGCTGCGCGATTCTCATAATGAACGAGAATCTGTTGGCGGCCATTGGACTAATTTTTGTTTCCGCAGCCTGTCTTTTTCGTGGCATCGTGTTTCAACACGAGATGGTTCATATCCGTAGACCGTGGATCAAGAAGTTTGAAGTTGCATGGAATCTGTTGATTGGATTTCCATTTTTTATTCCTGCGATAACCTATCGTTCTCACCTGGATCATCACCGAACGAAGGAATACGGCACACTACGCGACCCGCGTTACTTTTTCAAAGGATCACAGTTTCGCAAAGCTATGCTCCTACCACCTTTAGCATCTCCCTTCGCCTTTTTCGTGATTTCATTCCGCTACCTGGTCCTTGGCCCGATTTCATTGCTAGCTGGAGGAAGATTTCGCAAATGGGTTCTCACGGAATTTGGACTTCAGAAGATCAACTTCAAGTACAAGGCGAAGAAGCTTGATGACGCAATGAGACAGTCGATCTTTCGTTCTGAGATCTACTGCATCACATTCTGGACTACGC
The DNA here is from genome assembly GCA_039179795.1 of Planctomycetota bacterium. Classification (GTDB taxonomy): domain Bacteria; phylum Planctomycetota; class Planctomycetia; order Pirellulales; family Pirellulaceae; genus Rubripirellula. The sequence goes on from JBCDEM010000029.1 coordinate 33,982, forward strand.
TGATCGCTCTAATGTCGATGCGCGTTATCAGCTGGTATTTCGTTCCTGCAATAGCTACGGTCTCTATGGTGATTTTCATATGTAATCACTTTCGTGCATTCGGTGCACACTTTTACCGATCCTCGGGGGCGACTTCGATGACTTTTGAACAACAGCTCAAGGACTCCATCTCGATCGTCGGACCATGCCCGCTTTCTCCGCTTTTCGGACCGGTTGGTTTAAGATTCCATTCTTTGCATCACCTGGTGCCTACCTTGCCATATCACTCTATGCGTGCAGCGCACAATCGCTTGATGAAAGAGCTTCCAGCGGATCACCCCTATCGACAGACGGTTCGACGCGATTTGATTACAACGTTAATTGAAATTTGGAAACTCCATGACCCCAAACGTGATAGCGTTCTCGGTCAGTCCACAGCGCCTGCCCCGCGGCGCAAAGCAGCCGCCTCCCATTGAGGCCTTAAGAAGGACTCTTTCTTCTTCTGCGCTTCAATCCGATCGAGGCCACTGATCGTTTCATCAACGACAATCTGGCATGAGTAGCCATTCGACGGGAATGTCATTCCGATACTGCCGGCCCCGAATGGTACGACTCCGGAATCGGTTTCGCCGTCCCAATCGCCGATTGGGATGAAGTCATTAAGCAGCTATCAACGTTCTAGCGGTTTATCTTGCCTCCGCCCATTTCGAAGCCATCTTTCTTCCGCGTCTGTCTTCCATTCTTCGAGACTGCCCTTCCCGTCGCGACTGTTCCTTCGCCTATTTCGTGTCTTTCGCGGTTTGCTTCCGGTCGCGTCGCTCTTGCGGTCACGCGATCCCTAAGAGAGTATCTCTGTCACCAATCCGTTGCTATCTGCAAAGTCTTTCATCTCGACGCCCATGACCTGGGCTTGCGTCAGCCAAAGATTCGCCAAGGGTGTACCCTCGGGCAGATTGATGTGCTGACCTTTCTTTAAACGCTTGCCGCCACCGGCCATCACAATCGGGAGGTCGTTGTATTGATGGGTCGATCCATCACCGAGGCCTGAGCCATAAGTGAACAGAGTGTTGTCGAGCAAGGACTCTCCGTTGCCATCGTCAACGTTTGCCATCTTGTCGACGAGGTACGCGAATTGCTCCATGTGGAATTGATCGACTTTTAAGAGATCGTCGATCATCTTCGTCTGATTGTGGGACATCTGATGGTGGCTTCTCGGTTTGTCGAAAAGTCCGTCGAACATGTAGGGTGTGTCCCAACGCTCTGGACCGACCATGAAGGTGGCGACATTGGTCAAGCCCGTTTGTAGGGCAGTTACCATCAGATCGCCCATCAAGCGAATGTAATCACCGCGTGGAAGGTACGCTTCGGTCGGCTCTTCAAAGTCCACGAGCGACAATTCGTGTTTCATCGATTCGAGCCGATCCATCTGCTTTTCAATCGCTCGAATCGACTCGAAGTATTCTTCGAACTTCTTTCTGTCGGATCCTCCTAGTTCCTGCTGAAGGTCCCGTGCATCTTCGAGAACGAGACTCGTGATGTCGCGTGAGCGACTGATCTCGCTGTTCGAAAACAGGCGTCGATACATTTTGCGTGGATCCCGAATCGATGGTGCCAAGTGCCCCGTCCCGTACCACGAGATGTTGTCAAAGTAGATCGACTCTTTGTTGTCTCGATGACTATTGCAACTGAACTCAAGCGTCCGAAATGGCGTCGCTGTACCGACGTGGTCTGCAACCAAATGATCGAGCGTGCGATCCAACGGCCAAGCCGTCCCTTCAATCGTGTAAGGTCGTGCGCTACTTAAGTAGCACGAGGCACACTGCGCATGAACATCTGTTCCTTGTTGGAATGTGCGATCCATTCCGGTTATCAAATTCACTTGAGTCTTCAGGGACTCAAGAGGCTGCATCGTTGGAGTGAGTTGTTCCAGTGGCTTGATATTGCGATTTGGATTTTGCTTACCGAGAGACTTCATCACGTTCCCCAGGTTCCCCTTGGGAATGACGTCATCTTGTTCACCAGGAAAAAACCCACGGCGAACCACTCCTATCGGCACGTAGAAATGCGCCATCCGCAACGTCGATTGAGCTGCTAGCGCCTCGGATCCCACCGCTAGACTCTCCAGCCACGGTAGCGTCAGCACCGCACCGCCGGCACCGCGAAGAAACGTTCGTCTTGAAATACTCATCATCTAGTCCGAAATGGTTCACTGAGAATGATCTGCCGAATCAGTGTTTTCATCTTGTACCCATCGTCTTTGACCGTCTGCGTGATCTGATCCAAAGCGACTCGATCTTTCGGTCCGAGTTCTCTTGCCAGTGCAAACGACATCAAGTGACCTGCAAACGCGCGGCAGAAGCGATCAGGATCGGCGAGGATGGCATCTTTGAACTCAACGACATCGTTGAACGCGTATTCACGAAACAACTGTCCAGATGGGTCGATCGTGTTTCCCTGTTCATCTTCTGTCCGCCAATGGCCAACCGGATCGTAATTTTCCAACGCAAACCCGAGCGGATCAATCTGTTCATGGCATCCGCGGCAGTCCGCTCGTTCGCGATGCGCAGCCAATCGCTCACGAATGGTTAGATTTTCTTCTCCGACCAACGGCTGTTCTGGAAGCGGCGGCACATCTGCCGGAGGAGGTTCAGGAGGATCATTGAAGATCACACTCGCAATCCAGGCACCACGCGTTATCGGTTGTGTTCGATCGGGACCCGATGTCATGGTCATGACGGCCGCGTTCGTGATCACACCACCGACACGACGATCGCTTACGGGAATCCGCTGAAAGTTCAATACAGTCACACCACCACCGGTCGACTTGATATTCGAGCCGTCTTCAGCCAGCCACGCATAGCTTTGAGAAAGCTTCTTCGACCGATACGTAAAGTCTGAATCGATCAACTGAGTAATGGGCAGATCTTCAATCAGCACGGTCTCAAAGAGCAAGAGCGGTTCCATCATCATGTGCATGCTCGACCGGTACTTGGAAAAGTAGAAGCTCGGAAACCGCTCACGATTTGGAACCGATGAAACGATGCGATCCAACTGGAGCCACTGCGCCGGAAACTGGTCGCAAAAACGCTTTAGTTTACGATCACGAAGCAGGCGATCGATCTGCTCATTCAAGACTTCGTCATCGTGAAGCTGTTCCGATTCCGCCAGCGAGAGTAGTGTGTCATCAGGAGCACTGCCCCAAAGAAAGAACGACAACCGCGTCGCGAGCTCAAAGTCACTCACCGAACGGCTTGATTCTGAAGACTGATCCGAACCACCTTCGTAGAGGTACAGGAATCGAGGAGAGGAAATAGTGGCAGCCGCGGCGGCTTTCATCGCTTCGGGAAAATCGGAGCCGGAAGCAATCATGGATAGAACAAAGCTGCTGTAACGATCGACCAACGACTCGTCTGCTGGCCGACGAAATGCACGCGTCAAAAACCGACGTAGACGTTCACGAACGACCGGGCCTAAATCTTGATCAACGGAAGGTTTGGCAAAGAACGATTTCCAAATTCCAACCTGCTTGGGATGGAAGTCGGGACTTTGCGTAATGGAACGCCCGAGCTTGAGCAGCTCATCCATCAACATCGGCGATAGCGATAGGTGATCGGCCCGGTTGTCATAGCCATGTTCGGCTCGCAAATCCTGCGGGAACGCAGCGACTCCTGCCAGACGGGGCTCGATCATCTGAGATTTCCCCAGGGGGCGATTACCAACCGCGACCTGTTCGGGCATCTTTCCCGTCTCGGGCTGGAAATAATTGCGGTGGACTCGCATCGCCCGCTCCGGCAACGTGAAGACGGTGCACCGGAGATCAAATAGATCAACCACCGCATTGTTGTACTGGAAGCGATTCATCCTTCGAATGGACGTTCGTTCGCCGGAGCCTCCGTGGGCTATGGCTTGGCGAAAAACAGCACGTAATTCTTCAAGAAACTGAAGTCGCTGTTGATCGCTTAATTGCGGCGCGTCCTCTGGAGGCATTTCACGTTGCTCGATCACGTCCATAATACGACGTGTTGCCTCGGCATCCTTTCGCAGATCATCCAACGAGAGCTGCGAAAGATCCAAGTCTGCCTCGACCGCTTGATCCACGCTATGACATTCGGCACAGAATTGCTCAGTCAGCACCTTAAATTGAGACGTGCCCGCGATAGGCTCCTCCGCGATCACAGAGCGGGGCCCAGCGAACAGGAGCGGTAGAATAATCAAGCAAATGACGAAACAACGTCTTCGCCAATACCGACCTTCCCAGCTGCTTCCGTCACAAGTCATTTCAGTTATCTGTAGGGGAATAGAGGTCAGGTCGTAGGGGATTGGGATTGAGACTGTAGGGGATTGGGATATGAAACAGTAGCGATCAGATGGTTAGGCCCTCAACACCTATGACCTAAACATCTAATTCGCTACAGCGTAATTCCTAATAAGAATCCCAGATCTTTCGTTTGCTGTCTTTGCCGTATTCGGCAGGGATGTCCCATTGGAATCCCGCGTTCATTACGTCGCGATGCATTTCGATTGCTTTGGTCTGTAGCCGACGAAGTACTTCCGGCTCCTCCGCTGCCATATCTTTTCGTTGTGCTCTGTCTTGCTCTAGATCGTATAGCGAAAACTTCACCGGCACACTCGATCGAATCTTTGGCATGTCATCGCGAACCAGTGGATGCGATTTCGGTCGGTCAGCATCGTCGGTATCTGCGATCAAGATCCAGCGTCCGTCACGCACGGCCAACGAAGGATTGAGTCGATAGAAGAACCAGTAGAGTGGCTTCTCACGTTTGAATTGTTCTTCGCGCCCCAAGACCAACGGCGCAACACTCGCACCATCAATCGTGAGGTTCTCCGGCAATTCGATTCCGGCAAGGTCTAACACCGTCGGCAGGAAATCGACACCGGAAATCGGCACAGAACATTCACTGCCCGCTTCGATCTTGCCCGGCCAACGAAAGATTCCAGGGACACGATGCCCACCTTCCCAAACGTGAGATTTTTTGCCTCTTAGGCCTTCATTTGAAAACGCATTAAGCGGCCCGTTATCAGACGTCAGGAAAACCACGGTGTCATCAGCCAAACCACGTTCTTCCAGTGCAGCGATCAACTTACCAACCGCCCGGTCGACATTCTCGATGTTCGCGAAGTAGGTGGCCTGCTTTTTGTTCAGCTCCGGATACTTTTTCTGATACTTCGAAATCAACTCTGGCGGCGAGGCAATCGGTGTATGTGGCTCGTGAAACCAGACGCAAGTGAAGAAGGACTCTTGCTTCTTCTGCGCTTCAATCCGATCGAGCCAACTGATCGTTTCATCAACGACAATCTGGCATGAGTAGCCCTTCATCTCACCGACTCGTTCTCCGTTTCGCACGAAGTTCGTCGGATTGAAATGACTCGGTGATGCGTTGTTGTCAGTTCCCAGTGAATATTCAAAACCCTGGTCGGACGGTTGCGGCTGATCGGTCTGCAGTCGAGAAAGATGCCACTTACCGAAATGGCCGGTCCGGTAACCAGCCGATTTCAGAATTTCAGGAAGCAAAACCTCTTCACTTCGTAAGTGCATCACGTGATTCGTCGGCAGGTAACTGTAGATACCGACGCGAGAAGGTGTGCGACCGGTCAGCAATCCAGCACGCGAGGGAGAGCAGTTGGGAGCCGCCGAATGGCAGTCGGTGAATCGCATGCCTTGACTTGCAAAGCCATCAATATTTGGAGTCTGAATCCGACTGCCGTAACAACCGAAGTCCGTCCACCCAGAATCATCCAACAAGATCAACACAAAATTCGGCTTGTCGCTCGCAACGGAAATCCCTGGCAGCAGCACAAAACCCAATAAAACCAAAGCGACTCGCATGCAGTCTTCTCTCATTGAGACTCAGTTTCCCAACCCAAGTTCATTCGAAACCCAATGATAGTCGTTGCCAAAAACAAATGGCGACAGGAACGTTCTCTTCGTCAATCCAATCCGTCACTTTTCCAACGCTTCATTTCCTCAACGCTTCATTTTTCGCCTGTTTCGCGTTATTCGCGGTTACCCGATTCCTCCAACACGCGCTTCAATTCTTCGACTCCACCTTTCACGACGTTGCCCTCGGGGTTGATAAGTACTGACGCCCCTAACCCGGGAATGCCATAGGTTTCCCAAGTCTTAAAGCTGTTGTCGAGGACGATGGGGAAAGGAATTTCGTTGCCATTCCAAACATGTTCGATGATCGGTGCTAGGGGCTCGTCTAAGTCGCTGACCTTCTTTAGTTCACCCCGGATATCGATGCAGATTCCAATCACTTCAAACTGGTCTCGTTGCTCTCTGTGCTCATTGTAGAACTCAATCAGTTCCGGCATATGTTCTGACAAGCAGGGGCGGCAACCGAGACCCCAAAACTCGAGCAGAAGCCACTTGCCGCGGAAGTCTTCCACGTTCTTGCTGGATTCAATGCCTCGCGTATCGATCGCGTACCATTCCGGAGCAGCTTGCCCGAAGTGTTCCGTGTAGTCCTTCCAACGTCCTGCCTTTTTTGATTCCGCTTCCAAGTCGGTTCGGTCCGGTTTGTCCGGTTGCAGCTGCAGCACACCCAGGTCGATCACGCCCCCAGTCCCATCAATCACGATCTTTTGATCGGGGACGACGCGTAGATCAATATCGTCAGGCTGACCTACACCTGAAACCGCATACGTTTCCAGGTGATACGTGCCTTTAGGAAGTCGGAATTCCATTTCGTCTGTTTCGGAACCACACGAAGCGAGACGCGTGCTCGCGAGTGGATAGTGTTCGTCCGATTCAAGGTGCACGTAGGTATGTGACCAAATCGGCTTGGCTTTGGAATCCTTGATCGCCACGCGTAGCCGCACCGTCGTAAGCGGAGAGAGCTTGATGTGGACGCCACGATGGCTCTTTTCGCTCATTCGGAATATCGCTCCTTGATGACGATGTCGATCCATCACCAGGACATGCATCTTTGAATGCGTGTTTAGTGAGAAGCCACCCTCTTGATCCGTTCGATCTCCAGGTTGCCAAGGATGCATCTTGCCTACGTTGCCCCAGAACAGACTCACTTGATCGCTGTCATTGAGATCGTAGTCGGTCCCATCACTTTGGCTTGGGCTCCCGTTGGCTCGCCACCACGGTGAAACATCTGCATTGGCAACTGGCTTACCGTCTCGATCAACGACGAGACCGGTGACTTCGTAGTCATCAGCAAACGTCAATGTCGCAAAGCAACCGATGGCGAGAATAAATCCGATGGTTGTTAACCGAGCCATGATGTTCTCTTGGAGGGGAAGATATCGGGAAGCGTTTTCACTATGGTGACAGTCGCTCGAACGGGTATCAAGTATTACAATATCGTTATGAATTTAAACGCAGAGTTCGCGGGGACGCAGAGGAGCTCGCTGAGAGACTTTCCGCGTCGCCCAAGCGCTATCCTGCTTGTTCCGCCATCCTTGGCGGCCATCGCTGACGGACTCCTCACCGTCGCTGGCCAACCCGATGGTTATCTTTCGGGCGATGCCTCAACGGTCCGAGAGTGGAACCCCGTGGCACGGTATCTCTTGAGCTTCTCTCCGTGGGCATTTGCAATCGGAATCTGTTGTTGGATCGCGATTCTTTGCATAACGATTTTCCTATTGCGAGACCGAAACGCGGTTGTGCTTTCGTTGTTCGTGTGTGCCGCGCACTTGGTCGGTGTGTCGACGTGGCTGATTCGTTATCCCTACGGCATCCTTTGGGTCTTCCTGTTGTGGATCTGTTTTCGATTCACGCTTTTTCGTGTCTACCAGCGCGGACTTCGTTCCGCTGAATGAATGTCTGTTCCGCCGATCCTGCAGATGACAGAACCTTCGTGGACGCGTGGTTGCTTGATCGACTTCTTGAAGTTGTTTCAACCAAACTCGGCGCGTTGGTGGTATTACTCCGTGAGTCACCGTTGGTTTGAGCTGCGGCTGAGTCGGACAGAGACGGAATACATCATGATTTGTCTGTTCGACTGTTCATTCTTGTCAGGTCCGACCGCCTGGGATTCGCCGAGGCTTGCGTTCGACTTACAGAGGCAGGCCGACGAAATCGATCGTCCCTATCGATGGGCGCTTTCCGATCGAAACTTTCGCGCGACTGGAACGAGTCTTTACTGGGGCTATTTCCCGGGAATGGAAACGTACAGCGGCTGGTTTTCCCATGATGTCGGAGATCAGTAGAATCGCCCAACCGTTTAACAGCCAAGGTCTTTGGCCGACTTCACTTGGCACCCAGACTTCCCGGCAATTTCATTTGCCTCACCACCCATGCGGGGCTAGCGTTCAAACGTAGCGTTTGAATCGATCTTCACACTGGGATGGAACCGTGCTCTTTCAATACCGATGTCATGATCGGTGGCCGCCGCTCGCCTGGGTCGCATCGGGAACCGTGGGTGAGACCTCTGTCACAGTACAACATGGGCCTGGTGTTCAGTGTTGCAACGATTGGTTCGGCGAAATCGTCTGGGACGGTGATTTTGGTTCGGCCGACTTTGATCAATCGGATTTGGTTTACGGCTCTGGTGCCCGTCGTCGGGGAGATGGGGTGACCTTTGTTTCTGCCTCCCACACGTTAGATCGTCTCGTCTGTAGTCAGGACGGAAAAACATTTTGGATTAGTAACTCATTGCCGGCGTTACTGGCTGTGAGTCAAACGTCGATCGATCCGCTCTACCCGTTTTACCCACGTGACTTCACTTCGATCATCCAAGGGATGACGCAACATCGTCGTTCCATCGCGAACGCATCACGGAGCTTGCGTCTCATCTACCACGACAACTTACGATTGTCGGACTCAGGTTTGCAGATCATTGAAAAGCCGCAAATTGAACGCAGCCTAAAAACCTATGAACACTACAGAGAGTTTCTGAAACAGTCGATTGCTTCGTGCGGTGCTAACCTTCAAGACAAGAATCGACGTTGGTCGCTTGAGTGGCTGGGAACACTGTCAACAGGCTTTGATTCTCCCACCGTCTGTGCGCTCGCGAAAAGCGCTGGCCTTCGCGAAGCCATCTCGATTACTTCATCACGCGGAGGAAAAGAAGACGCTGGTACGGAGATCGCTGAGCAACTGCAAATCAAACCGCATTTGATCGATCGGGACGCATGGCGATCTCAGCATCTAACCGAAGTTCCATTCTTAGCTTCGGATGGAAAAGGGGAAGACGTTTATTATCAAGGCGCCGAAACGCTGCTCAAGGGTCGCGTTGTCCTGACAGGATACGCGGCGGGCGCTTGGGCATTGCGTGAAAGGCCACTTACAGAGCTTAAGCGCGCGGACCAATCCGGTTTGTCGCTAAACGAGTATCGCCTTTGGGCAGGGTTCATCCACGTTCCCGTCCCAACCATGGGATTGCGCAGCGGTGGAGGCATCGAATACGTCAATCAGTCAAAGCAGATGTCACGTTGGTTTAGCGGCGCGAGCTATGACAAACCATTCTGCCGCCGTCTGTTGGTCGAACTTGGCGTGGACGAGAAACTCTTCGGTGTCGAGAAGAAAGCAGCGTCAGTCCTGCTGTTCGACCGGCGCAGCTTTCTGTCGCCAGAGTCACTGAAGGACTTTTCTGATTACTACCAACGCCTTCGCAGCGGTCGTCTTTTCGCGCACTTGTGTCGGTCACGCGGACGTTCGAGTGCCGCGATGTTGGCGATTCAGTCAGCCGCGGCGCTTCCGGGTCGATTCGCAAAACGGGTGCATCAATCGTTACGACTCAACGAATTGGCATATCGAGACCATCGATACGATTATCTGTTTGGCTGGGCGATCGAACGAGCGATCCAACGTTACGCCGTTCCGCGACATTGATTGGAAGTGGGTCATTGATTCCGAGTGTCGCCATCCTAATGACCAATCGTTTTTGCGAATCGGAAAAAGCAAGCCGGTTTCGTCGACCTATACTCGCAACGGGCGATGGTATTTGGGATTCTTGCGTCTGACCGAATCTTGGTGGCAACATGGTCAAATCCAATCTCACGCGTTCCCCTTGGTGGACTCGCGGCGGCGTGGCGATCGTGATGGCAAGCTGGGCGACTGTGCAGCTCGTCTACGTTCAAACACAGGGACTCAATTCTTGGCGTGGTGGTGGATTTGGGATGTATGGCGGATTCCATCCCGTGCAAAACGATGCCTGGGTCACCACCGATGAGCAACCATCGGTTCATTACTGGAAAAGAAGTCGCGACGATAGCGAGCTGTTTTCCGTCGTCCGTCCCCATCTGACGTTTCCACGCAAAACGGCTTTGACCGATTCGCTGAACGAGCTCAGCAGCAAAAGCGGCAAACGCTACAACGTCGAAATCACATCACCATCGCTTGATTTGGAAACACTTGTCCTTTCGCGGCAACCTCTCCTCCGAACGTCGTCGGACGGTGAACCATGAGCGGCATGTCACTCGAGAGTCAAAACGACAGAGCGCGACAGACGTTACAGCAATCGTTAACGGTTTGCGTCATTGCATTGCTGGCGTATCTGTTCACGACCAGTCGGATTGAAGAGACGATACGAACGGCGATGGCTGCCTTGTTGTTTGCATCTCTGGTCTTGGGCGTGACCAATCGACGGAGCCTTTGGCTGTGGCCGTTGATCACGCTTGGATTTCTTGTCTCGCTGTTGGCCCGCCCATTGGATGTCCCGAATCATCACTGGATGATGACTTATCTATCGGCGGCGATCGGACTCTCCGTTTTAACAACGTCCCAAAGCGAATCACGTATCGAAAACTTACAGGCGAATGCGCGTTGGCTTGTCGTGGTATTGATGGCGTTCGCAACGATGCAGAAGGTTCTTTCACCTGCATTCATTGACGGAAGCTACATCGGCTTTGAGCTGGCCCGCGGCGGCTTCGCTGGTCCAATCGTCCGTCAGCTCCCATTCATGGGTGATGTCGTTGCCGAGAACGCGAGCCTCGTTCAACAGCTTCATACGACATCGCCGGCAACGTTGGAGAGCGTGACGCTGACGGCTCCTTTTGCTTCATTCCCAATCGTCGCTTATGGTTTTACTGCTTCTATTTTGATGATTGAGGCCTGGTTATGCTTGGCAATGCTTATGATTCCCAAGCGCCTGATCACCCATCTATCGCTGATATCTTTCATCGTCACGCTGGCCGTACTTCGACAGGAAGTGACATTCATTTCCGTCGTCTGTTGCCTCGGATTGTTCGCCTGTGGCCGAGAGCGACCTTATATTCGCGCGGGCTACGCGTTGTTGGCGGTCGTTACTGCGGCAGCGGTTTTAAAAACGCTCAACGTTGCATAACGGAACGATAACAGCCCCACTTCGCGATCATTCCGATCATTGCAGCAACCATAAGCGCAATCGCCGTACCTTCGATTCCATAGAAGGAACCGAGGATACCAGCAAGCAGCGCGGTGACAAATAGACCCAAGAAGTTCAACGAGAAGTTTACGTGGGGGAATCCCAAGACCGAGATAACTTTTGTCGGTGCTAGTCCGAGCGTTGCTAAGGCAACCGAACAACCCAACCAAATGGTGATTGCTTCGGTATCTTGAAAATCGGATCCAAACACCGTTCGCATGATAAAAGGTCCCGCCAACCAGATCGCGAGCAAGTAGATCGCGGCAGCGAGCAGAGCGAGTTGAGTGCATCGCAAGATCGCATGGCGAAGACTATCTCGACCTTCGTCATTTAGTCGCTTCGCAAGCAGTGGTGTTAGCGCGTTGCCAGCGCCTTGAACAAACGGACTGGCAAGTTGAACGACGGACCAAACCGCAGCGAACAGACCTGTCGCATTAACTCCACCCGCGATCGCAAGAACCCAATGCACGCAGTATGACTGAGCGACATGACTCGCTTGGCCAGCGGCCCCCCAGCGCCCAAAGCTCCAGTATCTGCTGATATCTTCCCGAATCGTCTCGCTAAAGAAATCGAATTCGGTCCGATTCACCACGAGCCACGAGATTCCTGCAAACGAAGTGGCGATCATTAGAGCAATCATTGCTGAAGATGCCGACAGGCGATCGTTGAGGATCAACCATGCGATCGAAACCAAGTAGATTGTGCACGCAATCGCGTCGTAGCAAACCGCTCGAGCGAAACGTAAATCTGCGAACGACATTTGCCTCCCAAGCTCTCTCAACGTCATGGCGGGTATCGCCAATGAGACGATGACCAAGAACTGACCGTAGGAGGCTTCTGTTCTCATCAACATGAACCCGACCGCGATTCCGATCAATGTCGCGACGGTGCACAGAATTCCGCATCCGATCAGCACGGTCCCACGCATACCGTCACGTCTTCGATGCGATTCCTTTTGTGCATAGACTGCATAGGGCGTCATTAGCAACGATCGAATCGCCGTGACGGCGATTACGACAACAGAAAAGCCAAGTGTGAATCGACCGAGGTGTTCAGCACCGGCATATCGGCCGAGCATCGCGATGACCAGGAAATTGGTCCCGCTAACAACCAACTGATCCATAATCGCAAGCAACCCTCGATTCTGGTCGCTCTCGAATGTGAGACTTTTGATGGCTTGCAGATTCACAGGATCAGTTATGCGGACAAGACTTTGGAGGATCCCTCATTCGAGCGATATCTGGCTACGATAGTTATCCGATGGGAATTACTCTTTAAATTGCCTGAGCCAACACGCATTTCGCCTCACGTTTCTACAGCCATTGTCATCCCAGAAGGCAATTCGCTGTTGTGCCCATTTTGACGGTTGTGAGGATGCCCATCGACATCATCTCATCGACACGGTGAGATGCGTTCGTGGATCGATTGAATGAAGATTCTTTTCTGCCACAACTACTATCGATTTCAAGGTGGTGAAGACCATTCATTCGAATCCGAAGTCGCGATGCTTCGCGGCGCCGGACACGAAGTCATCACGTTCACGCGACATAACGATTCGGTAAACGATGGAGCAATAGGGTTACTTCGCGTCTCAGCACGGACATTGCACAGCCGGAGTGCCAAGGAGGAGATGGAGACGTACATTCGGGAGCATCGCCCGGACGTCGTTCATTGCAATAATTTGTTTCCTCAACTGTCCACGTCCATCTACAGTCCCGCACGCGCTGCCGGGATCCCTGTGGTTCAATCGATCCGCAACTATCGTTCGTTTTGCGCGAACGGTTTTTTTCTTCGTGACGAAAAGGTCTGCACGGACTGCCTTGGAAGTCGTGCGTCTTTCCATTCGATCCGGCACGGATGCTACCGTGGCAGCCGTGCCGCAAGCACTGTCGTAACGACCATGCAGCTATGGCAACGGAGCCTGGATCGATTGCATCCCGTTGTCACGGTCTATGTCACGCCCACGGAGTTTTCGCGGCAGCTGCATATCTCAGGTGGTTTTGATGAAAAACGGATTGTCGTCAAACCAAACTTCATCGCGCCGGATCCAGGTCACGGACCGGGATCACCCGACACGTTTCTTTTTGCAGGCCGACTATCAGCAGAAAAAGGACTGAAGGCAATCATCGCCGCCTGGGAAGATCTCGACGCTCCATTAAGAGTATTCGGCGACGGTCCGATGAAAGACGAGATCATCGCGTTTGCGGAAACGCACCCAGCCGTAACGTATTTGGGACACCAACCTTTACACAAGATTGTCGAAGAGATGGGTGCAGTACGAGCCGTCCTGATGCCATCGGTTTGGTATGAAACCTTCGGCCGAACCATTGCTGAATCGTTCTCAAGAGGCACGCCGGTGATCGCGAGTCGGCTCGGAGCGATGGCAGAACTCGTTCAAGATGGAATCAATGGAACCCTGATCGATCCTAACAACCCCGAAGAACTCTCAACGGCCGTTCGCCACCTACTGAAACTCGAGGATCGTGACTACGCAAGCATGCGGGAAAGTGCTCGACAGTCGTTCAAGAACCACTACTCCATCGAAGAGAATTATCGACGGTTGATGGAGATCTACGGCCTAGCCATCGAGTGGGAAAAAGAACGAGTGCAATCGTCAAACCGGATCGTGTTGCCATCGGAAGCGGCGAGAACACCATGAGTTTGGTTTCGCACTTGCCGAGATTTCGACAAGCTAGAGCAAGCCTCTCGGAACTCGCGCGCCGTGAGGACTGGACACGATCCGAAATAGACGATTGGCAGCTAGGAAAGATCAACCGACTCTGGGATTCGGCGCGGATCAACGTTCCCTACTATCGAAAAATCACGACAGAACGTGGGCTGCCCGACCGATTCGATTCGATGGCTCACTTCGTTCAATCGATGCCGACTCTGGACAAGCAGTGTGTTCGATCGAATCCACTGGACTTTCTTTCACAGCAGAACAACGTCGTTGGCAGCTGGCATCGGACGGGAGGATCCAGTGGTATCCCGATGCGCGTGTTTTGGGCAAAAGCCGCACACCTAGAGACGCTTCGAACAAAATACCGCTTGCTACAGGCGTGGGGGATCGATCTCTTCGATCGCTCCGCATTCCTGTGGGGTCACGGTGGATCGATCGCTCCGGGACTTGCAGGTCTCAAGCAACGAATCCGACGTCCCGTGGAAGACTACCTACGCAACCGACTGCGGCGCAGTGCGTATCGATTGGGAGAAAACGATCTAACCGAACATCTTTCTCGTCTGAAGCGTTTTCGTCCGATCAGTTTGTACGGCTATAGTAGCGCCGTCGGCCTATTGGCTGATCATGCAAAGCGTCATCAATGGCAACTTTCCAGCTTGAAGCTTGTCATTCTGAGCGGGGAGCCTGCGCATCGAGAATTAGTCGAGAGAGTCTCGACCGGTCTGCAATGTGATGTCGCCATCGAATACGGTTCGGTGGAATGCGGCGTGATGGCGACAGGAGACCGTGAAGGAAACCTTCGTGTTCGGGAAGATGCGGTTCACCTAGAAACCGTTCCAAACGAAAATGGTCTTTACGACGTTGTTGTAACGGTCCTTAATAACCCGACCTTCCCACTGATCCGCTACCGCATCGAAGACCTGACGTCCGAACCGATCAGAAAAGGTTCCGACGGTTTCGCGACGTTGACGACGGTTTGCGGACGTCAAAATGATGCACTAATCGCTCAAAGCGGACGACAAGTTCACTCAATCGCGGTCAAACATGTGTTGGAGCATTACTCACAGATCCGAAGGTTCTGTGCCCACCAAACAGAACTTGGCGATCTAAGAGTGACCGTAGAAACGGATACGCCAGACGCCGTACCCTTCGGCAACATTCAAAAAAAGCTGTCGTCGATGCTGGAGGGATACCGTGTGTCAATCGCAACCGTCGATCAAATCCCCGGAAACCTCGCCGGAAAACATCGCTGGGTCATCAGCGACATGATCAATGGAAAAAGTCACGCACGGCACTCCGGTACAAACGCGTAACGCGATTCCTTCAGAGGTGTGCTCGGCTGTCTGCGAGCCTACAATTGAATGCTCACGGGTCGTAAGCGCCGGTTAGTCGTAAGCACCGGTCAGCAGTAAGCTCCGGCAGTCGCTGGAGTTTCCGTTTACAAACTCAATACCCGTGTCAACTTGAGGATCGAGCTGATGGGCAGTAAGAAGATTTTGTTTGTTGCGTTGGCCTTACTTGCTTCACATTCAGTGTCAGGCCAAGAGTCCGACAAAGAAACCGCGACGTTCGGTGGAGGCTGCTATTGGTGCGTCGAAGCAGTCTTTCAACGTCTGGACGGAGTTTCGAATATTCGGCCAGGGTTCATGGGTGGTCGAACACGAAACCCAACCTACCAGCAGGTCTTAACCGGCCGAACAGGACACGCTGAGGTGATCCATTTTGAGTACGATCCCAAAGTCGTGTCTTTCGAAACGTTGCTGCAAGTCTTCTGGGCAACGCACGATCCGACAACCAAGAACCGTCAGGGACCTGACGTTGGAACGCAGTACCGGAGCGTCGTTTTCTATCACAACGAAGAACAACGCAAGACGGCGACCGATTACAAACGATTGCTCAATCGTCAAAAGGCCTTTCGGTCGCCGATTGTGACCACCTTGGAACGGGCAAGAACGTTCTATCCTACCGACGCCGATCACAAGGATTACTTCAATCGGAACCCAAGCAAGCCTTATTGCAGGAACTACATCGTCCCAAAGCTCGAGAAGCTCGAAAAGAAATTTAAAGAACAGTTGAAAGAGTAGGGCGTCCTCCGCATGCCCTTCGCGCTAGCTCTCGACATGACCCAAAACCACGACATAGTCGCCGATCGCTCCGCCGATCGTAGCGTTCCGCTCTGTCGTCATGCGGAGCATGACCTACTAGTGCATCCATCGATCGTACTGCGACATAGTCGCCGATCGCTCCGCCGATCTTAGCGTCCCGTTCTGTCGTCATGCGGAGCATGACCTACTAGTGCGTTTACGCGATGACGATCAAACCAATCGATGACACCGACCGATCGACGCACTACTGATCTAGTTTGCGGTGACCTGCAAGATGCGGATGGCGTTTCCGTTGCTCTCCGGATGATGATCCTTGCTGACACGTAGCGTTACGTCGTGCTCGCCAGGGTTTAATTCGGTCGCCAACATCACCGTTCGCGGGTAGTGTAGCCCTCGGCTGAAACGATGGTAGAGATCGATCGTTTTGAACTCTCCACCATCGATGCTCGCTTCGATTTTTCCGGCATCAGGCCCTGCTAATACGTAGAGCCCGATCGCCGAGCCTGCAAAGGGAAGCTCGAGCGTGGACCCCGGAACGTCACAGTGAAGTAACGTCTTGTCCTCGAATCGTTTTCGCAGTGAACCGGGTATCGACTTCCAAGAAGGCTTTTCGTAGGCCCAAGCAGAACCTGTTTCTAGCGATTCGAGATCCAAGAACCGACCACGAAAAAAACTGTGCGTGTCGATGGGTTCGGGCAAGGCGCCATCGGATGCCGTTTCTGCATCTGGCATCGCCCAAGCAGTGTCCAATAGGTCGACCATCAACGCACCCGCGACTTGGTAACCGGCTGGCTTTGGGTGCGTGCCGCCGTATTGCTTCCAAGTTATCGTACCCCTCTCGATTTGGTCGGCCACTTCCTGAGCGAGATTGATACTCGCGACGCCATAGTGGGATGCGACGCGTTCATGAGCGGTCAAGCTGATTGGCTTCTTCCCTTTTTGCAATTCTTCCAAAATCGGCGGGTTCACGAAATGAGTGACAACGATGTCAATGGACGGCTTTCGCAACTTGGCCTGACGAATGATCCCTTCCATGCCGCGAATGCAATCGCGTTTCGCGTGCGCAGCGTCTTGGTCATCGTTAACGGCGAACTCCACGAAAAAGAGATCGGGGTCGTGTGCGAGCACATCCCGAGAAAGCCGAAATGCACCAGTGGTTGAGCACGTTGAACTGATACCGGCAGCGATGAACTTAAACTCTGTCTTGGGGTACCGCTTGGACAAGTAAGCCTGAACGATGCTTCGGTAGCCGGGGTTTTCTGTAATGGACCCACCCATAAACGCGACTGTTCCTTTTCCATCTGCGAAGGAATCTCGCGAAGCGTTCAGGTCGCTACGAATGTTGACGTTCGACGACAAGGGAACTTGAAACGGTGGATCTTGTTCCAAGTAACCCAGCGACTGCAAAAACTTGTGCAATTGATGCACGGTCTTCAAGTAGCTCTTACCGGGCTTACCACCACGACCGTAGTTGAAGAATCCATGTCCTTCACCGTCGTACGCCATTAATTCACAACGATTGCCAGCAGCGGTAGCAACTTCCGTGTAACGCTTAACCGTGACGAACGGGACCGTCGAATCTGCCGTTCCGTGAAAGATGATCGTTGGCGGAAGACCTTTCTTAACGTGGTGAATTGGGGAAAGAGCTTTCGGTTCGACTCCCGTACGCGTTTTCAAACCAGCCAGTTTCTTCTTGTCCGCGTTGATCCCATCGAATGGAGCTAAGACGACGGCTGGATTAAAAAGAGCCAACGCGTTGGGCCGGCTGCTTACCGGGTCGTTTTCCTCGACACCAACCGGCGGGACAACCCCCGTACATGCTGCCAGGTGACCTCCGGCCGAACCACCGCCAGCAACAATTCGATCAGGATCAACACCCAGTTTTTCGGCATTCGTTCGTATCCACTGAATCGCTGTTTCGGCGTCGGACACACATGAATCGGCGAGCGTTTTGTGGCGAGACTTAACACGATAATCTGCGGTCATCGCGACCATACCCTGTTTCGCCAAGTAGCGACAATGCTGCTCAAATTGGGCAGGCGATCCCGAATTCCAGCCACCTCCAAAGAAGAAAACGATCGCTGGACGTTTGTCCGATGTTGGCGCACCTTCCGGCTCGAATACCCAAACTTTCAGCTCAACGTCGTCGACCTTCTTGTACGTCATCGCACGAGCGCCTTCGAACTTGGGTGGATAGTTGCGCTGTGCAACGGCTACGGAACATGCGGTCAGGACGAAAGTGGCAAAGAGAAGTTGTCGCATTGCTTCGTTGTGAATGATGGAGAGTGAAAAAGGAGAGATGAAGTGTGGTGGGAGTAGCAACGTTCAACGTGGTGACATATTAAACGGCTCCATACGCGACCATTGCGTCCGCGATTTTTGCGAAGCCCGCCAAGTTCGCACCGTCGATGTAATCCAACGTATCCCCGTGGGTTCCGAAGGTTACACATTTTTCGTGGATATCTTTCATAATCGTTTTCAGTTTTGTATCCACTTCTTCATGGCTCCAAGAAAGACGCAAGGCATTTTGACTCTGTTCCAATCCACTCACCGCGACGCCGCCGGCATTGGCCGCCTTTGCCGGTGCAAACAACTTTCCGGCGTCCTGAAAGGCGTATGCAGCGTCCAATTCCGTTGGCATATTAGCTCCTTCTGCAATCGCGATCACACCGTTACCAATCAACGTGCGAGCATTTTCGAGATTGAGTTCATTCTGGGTCGCACACGGTAGCACGATTTCCGCTGGCACACCCCACGGACGCTCTTTAGCGTGAAAGGTGGCACTTGGAAACTTGTCGGCGTATTCGGAAATGCGCCCACGACGCACTTCTTTAAGCTCTTTCACAAACGCTAACTTATCAACGTCAATGCCATCGGGATCGTGAATGAAGCCGCCGGAATCAGAAAGCGTCATGACCTTCCCACCCAGTTCCGTCGCTTTTTCACAGGCGTAGATGGCAACGTTTCCGGACCCAGAAACTGCAACGGTTTTCCCGTTGAAGGAGTCACCGACCCGGTTGAGCATGTTCTCGCAAAAATAAACGCATCCGTAGCCCGTCGCTTCGGTGCGAACGAGACTCCCGCCGAATGCGAGGCCTTTGCCGGTAAGCGTTCCGACAAATCGATTCGCCAGTCGTTTGTACTGACCAAACAGGTAGCTGATCTCGCGGGCTCCGACCCCGATATCGCCGGCCGGAATATCCGTGTCCTCGCCAATATGCCGATGCAACTCGATCATCAGCGATTGACAAAATCGCATGACTTCTCGATCAGACTTTCCTTTCGGATTGAAATTGGACCCACCTTTCGCACCGCCCATCGGAAGTCCAGTCAAACTGTTCTTAAAGATCTGTTCGAAGCCAAGGAACTTCAAAACGCTCTGCGTAACATTGGGATGAAATCGCAAACCACCTTTGTAGGGACCGATCGAATTGTTGAATTGAACCCGCCAAGCGCGATTCGCTCGAATTTGACCCTCATCATCTTCCCAAGTAACTCGGAAGATCACGATTCGATCCGGTTCCGTCAAACGCTCCAGAATCTGATCTCGTTTGTAGATCGGATGTTCCAAGACGTACGGCATCAGTGAATTAACAACTTCATGAACCGCTTGATGGAACTCCGGCTCACCTGGATTGCGTTTCTTTAACCCTTGCATGAACGCATCGACTTCGGCGCGAACGGTCGGGTTCTCTGTGGCGTGCATCTTGACGGCCTTTGTATAAGAACAGGTCAGGGATTCCCGAATGATAACATCGCAAGGCCGGGCATGCTCCGCGTGCCAGCGAATGATCCTGTAGTAGGGCATGCTCCGCATGCCAACGCAACGACCTTCACGCAAAGCGTGACCTACGGGATTCGGTTGAGCGTGTAATAGGCATTGGCGTGCAGCAACGGCTCACCGTTTTTTCCGCGAACACCGTGCGCGGTTAATTCGTGCACGAAGAGTTCACGTAGACCGTTCACTTTTAAACGAACACGCATTCGATCTTCCGACACGATCGCTTCGGTGATGGTAAGCGACTGCTGCTGAATCTCGTCACTCCCGTATGCCGACTGATAAAGGTACGTATGGCTCGACATGCTGTACGATTCCACATCCGATGCAGTGACCGGATCAACGGGACGCGTAAAGACGAGCTCAAACCCATCCGGCTTAGCATGCATCCTTTGAATTTCCATCGGCATCTTGCCCGTCCACACCAATCGCTGCAAACCGTAACTTGCCGTCCCCAAACTGCTCCATCCGCGATTTGTTAGGCCGACAAACATGCTTCCGTCTTTCCCTTGAACCATCCTCAAGACAGCAGACGCGAATCCCAGTCGAAACGGAAAACAGGCGCCTTGGTATTGCCCGTCGACCTTTTCCAGGAAGACACGATTGACACCGGCTTGCGTGAACTCTCCAACGAACAGCTGACCCGCGAACGGACCAAACTTACCGTCGCTCTCATCAAGCATGATGTCCGTCGCCGACTGTCCGACTTTTTTGTACGGGAACCAAACAGCAGGGGGTTGTAAATTCGGAATCCGCTTCATGGCTTCAGGTAGAGGCAATCCGCTGGGAATCTTGGGCATTTCACGGATGGGAGAATCCGGGTGATCGATCGAAGCGAGTGCTTCGGCGTGATGGGAGAAAACGCCCCTTCGCATATGGTTGAGAGAATTGGTTGCCACCCAATTGCCTTGCTGGTCGGTATAGAACATCTCGCCGTCCGCATTAGCACCCAAGCCTGACGGCGATCTCATACCGGCGCACATCGGCTGCAGTGTTTCGTCGGAACCAATCTTCAATCCCCAACCACGCCATAAGCCTTGACGATACCCCAGAGATGAATTGGGAACCGTACGAGCGAGTTGATCGCCGCGAAGACCTAACCCAATGTTGAGCGTGATCCAAAGATCGCCGTTACCGTCACGCTTAGGGCCATAAGCATATTCGTGATAGTGTCCTGTTACGCCCCATCCTTTGGCAGCTGTCAAATATTGATCGGCGACATCATCACCATCCGTATCACGAAGACGCGTCAATTCGCTTCGCTGTGCGATGTAGAGATCGCCTTGATGGTTCAGCAAACCCAACGGTTCATGAAGTGACGAGGCAAAGCGATGGTAAGTGACATCCGATGGAGGGTCGTCATAGACGCCATCCAACAGCCAGACTTCGCCTTTGCGAATCGCAACAGCCAAGCGACCGTCGTCCAGAAAGTCCATTCCACCAATTTCTAACGCTAGATCATTCGGGGCTGGCTTCCAATTCTTGGAACGTGAATCGGTTTGTGCGGCCGAAGTTGAAACGGAGATCAAACGGTAATAGTCGTCTTCTTCTGCGATCGCGTCTTGAGTGACAACGAATGGAAACAGGCACAACAGGGAAAAGGCGTAACGGTTCACCAGCTGTACTCCATCGAGAAATCGGTTGGAGCGTCCATTCTCAACCACCACTCGGTCTGTCCACTTTCCGATTCGCGCGATTCGACGGTTAAGTCTGCACCTTCGATTTTTACCACGACTCCTTGTTCGTCCCGAAAGGCCATGGATCCTGAAGGTTCCAGTTTTTTGCCAGTGAAGGCGGACCACATTAGCGATCCCGTATCGACCGCTGACGATGTAGTCTCTGAGTCTTGTGGCCGGGCGCGAATGGACCTTCGCAGCGATACGCCATTTACGGCTTCCATCCGATCTTCAATTTTCCAAATGCCGATCTGATACATCAGTGTCGGAACTCCGCCTGCATCCAGTTTATAGCCCCGGAATTTCGGCTTGCCATTGTTTGATTCGTCGATCGAGGAACCTTGCTTGTGTACGCCTGTTGGCAAGCGAACGATCGATTCACCTAGCGGCGATGTGGGCGGTGCGAAGCGTTCGAACCAAGTGCTTCGTGCATCCATGAACGAACCTTTCCATGCGAGGGCCAGTCGACACGTCTCACTGTCCCAAGCGTAGTGAATGCCCCTTGGAAACCCGACCGCAATCGCGTGCGTTCCAGCGTCTTGCATGAATGTCCGCAAGACGATCGGTCGGTCAATCGGTGTTAGTTCATAATTGGCCGAACGCGATTCAGCAATTTTGTTGGGTAATGACGATGGCTTTATTTCACTCAAGTACAACCACAATGCGGCGATCTGCGCATCGACGTTGCCGTCAAGAATCTGCGGAGAGTTGCTTTTGCCATCCGGAAAAAAGGTCGGCATGCGTGTTCGATTTTTGACCGCACCCGGATTGCGAACAAATTCCGCAAACCATTCCGGTTGAACACGATTGTTGATCCCCTGCAAATCAATACCGACAACACCGGGCAAAGACTCACCGGCGAACAGATGGCATTGCACACAACCTGTATCAGAGAGCTGGCGGCCCGCCTCATATAAATCATCTTTCGAATATGAACGAGCGGATCCAAAAACGGCTGTCGGTTCACGACGCTCGACAGAGTCGACGGTTGCCAGTTGACGAATCAAAGGCTGAACCATCTTCGGATGATACGCTGGCATTCGGATCGTCATGTAGGGACGATAGCGCGCCGTCTTTGCTGCGAAAACCGCCGCCAGAGTTGTCGACGCGAGTTTTCGTCCGACACCCGTAAGTGGAGGTGGCAATCGACCTTCATCACCCAAGTCGATGCTTCCGACCGTTTCAAAATAGCCTTTACGAAATCTGCCGACGCCGCCAATGGCGAATTGGTCCGCTACTTCCCTGCGGGCATGGCAACCAACACAATTCCACTGGATCAACGTTTGCTGGACTTGATTCGCTGGACTTGGCTTCGCTGGACTTGGCTTCGTTGCACTAGGCGTCGTTGATATGTTTCGCAACCGCTCATGCAGTGCGTTGCGTTGATCCGCATCCAATGCAAAACGGGGCAAAGCGCCGGTCGCGTGATCGATACAATTCGCTTCGGCTGTCGGATCCAATCCAGTAAGTGGCTTCGAAGGTCGATTCGAGGCAACATCCTCCGCTTCGTGACATTGGGCGCAACGAAGCTGCTCGAACCATTTTCGTCCACGTTCGATCAAGTTCGTATCGAATGATTCAATGGTTCTTCGTGATGCATCTGCATCGCCGATCAAATGAGCTGTGAGGTCTGCCGCTTCATCTGGTGAAAGTCGCATGTTGGGCATACGACCGCAAGGACGTGTGCGTGTCGGGTCGAGCAAAAACATCGTCAGCGATTGACGTGAGAATTTCTCCTTTAAATCACCATGGGGAATCGATGTTACTCGCCGCGCCAGACCGGAGAGTCCCATCTCAGCCAACTCTTCGGGATCGAGTTGCTCGATCATCGAGTCAATCGCTGATGGTGCCGAATCGCTGACGGGATAGTCTGAGTCGGGTTCATGGCAAGCGACGCAGCCGACGGTGTGATAAAGATCTCGGCCACGCTCAGGATTTCCTCTGTTCCAAAACTCGTGCACAACCGGCAGAGCGCCGCCAGCCTTGAGTGTCGCGAAGGGCATCTGCTGCGTGGAAAGAAACGCAACGATGGACTCAATCGCCTCATCACGTTCCGTTGGATCGAGATGCTGCATCACATTCGGCATGGTCGTCCCCGGATCGACCGAACTGGGATTGACCAAGTAGCGACGCAACCAATCACTCTGTAATCGGATACCAACACCGCTCAGGTTCGGCGCTTCCCGTGGCGCGTGCCACGTCGCATCCGCCAAATGGCATGCTGAGCAATTCAGCTCATTAAAAAGCAAGGAGCCCGCATCGACCGTCGTCATGTCGCCGTGGCGAGCAAATCGTTCAAAGCCAATCACGAACGCTTCATTGGCGTTCGCATCACATCGAAAACAAGCGACAAAGACAAGAAGGATGAATACGACATTCCATTCTCGGATCCATGACAACCCATTGCTGGTATCACAGAACGTGTCGTCGCGACGTTGTACCCAACTCTTTCTCACGAAGGAGACCCCGCGAAGAAGACGCTCATCAAGGTACCGATGATCGAAAAAACAACAATCGCCATCACGATGCGCAGGAGAATCGGAGTGATCAACTTCAACTTCGAAAGCATCCGATCCCCGGTATCGGTAGAAAGCTGATCGAACGCACGCTCCAGGGTACCTGACATCTCGCCCGCTTCAATTGAAGCCTGCTGATCGCTGGTCAGAATCCGTGTTTTCCGGAACGCTTCGGATACAGTGGCATGATTCTCGATCGCCTGTGCCGCTTTTAATAGATCCAGCTTGGCGGCTTGGTTGGTGACCGTTTCTGCTGCCGTGTGGATCTGCAGTTCCACACGATGCTCACCCACGGAATACATCAAAGATAAAACGCGAAAGAATCGATTGAGCGCAATTTCTTTTTCAAGGTCACCGACAAAGGGCACATTCAGTCGGATTTCATCGACGACTTGGCGAATTGGTTTCAGCGTAATGACAAAGATGATCAGGGCCAACTGCAACCACCCAAAGGCTTCTGTAACGGCCAGACCAAAACCTGCCAGTGGTGATCCCATCAACATGAGGATCAAAACACGTGCGACCGATCCGAATAGAAAGATAATCAATGGGTAGAGCCAGAGCTTTCGTAGCGCCGACGCGGGACCGGCAAGCAGGCGGCAGTGTTCTTCCAGGAAAGTGAACGCATCATCCAAGCGACCGGACCGTTCTCCCGCGCGAACGACCGGCAGATAAAACGGTTGCAGTCGGTCGTGAGCTGGCGCGAGCGCTTCGGCGAGGGTTGCTCCCCCGCGGATCATGTCGGGCGACTTGGCCCAGCGATTCGCCAGCACGGTGCCGGAAAGAGCTTTCACGCACAATTGCAGGCCGCGATAGAGATCCGACATCGACCGAACGCAAACGCCAAAATCGTGCGAGAAGCGCGTGAGTGCTTGATACGGATAGCCAGGAATGGCGCGCACGAGCATCTGTCCGTGTTCGATTGCCTTACGGTACAGCCAGCGCGGCAATTCACTTTCCGGGAACGCTTTCTTATCCATCGTCACCATTGTAACGACTCACACGTCAGCACCGGCGACCAATCAACGCATGCAGGCGGCCACGGACATCGTCTTCCTCATCTGTCCAATGATTCCTAAAATCTCGTCTGAACCTGTCATTCCTCGATTCCCTCCTGACATTCATGCCACGCTACAACCCATCCGAAATCGAGCCTCGTTGGCAGAAGTACTGGGACGAAAACAAAACGTTCGCGACTCCAGATTTGCCCACGGGAAAGAAACGATACGTTTTGGACATGTTTCCGTATCCGAGTGGTGACGGTCTGCACGTCGGTCACCCGGAGGGCTACACGGCAACAGATATCGTCTCCCGCTTCGCACGTTTGCGCGGCGAGTGCGTCTTGCACCCGATGGGATTCGATGCATTTGGATTGCCGGCTGAGGAGCACGCCATCAAGACAGGTGAGCATCCACGGATCCAAACTCAGTCGAACATCGACAACTTCACTCGGCAACTCAAGATGCTCGGTTTCAGTTATGACTGGGACCGCATGGTCGCGACCACCGACGAAGACTACTTCCGCTGGACACAGTGGATCTTTTTGGTGCTTTACGACACGTGGTTTGACACGGAGGAACAAAAGGGGCGCCCAATCGCTGAATTGCCGATCCCCGACGACATCACCGCGCAAGGTGAAGACGCCGTCGAACAGTATCGTGATGCCAATCGCTTGGCTTACCAGGACGACGCGCTCGTCAATTGGTGCCCAGCACTCGGTACCGTTCTTGCCAACGAAGAGGTTCAAGACGGCAAAAGCGAACGAGGCGATCACCCCGTCAAGCGGATTCCATTGCGGCAATGGATGTTACGGATCACGTCTTACGCCGAACGCTTGCTCGATGGACTCGATGACTTGAACTGGCCCGTTGGAATCAAAAAGCTCCAACAGGATTGGATCGGCCGCAGCACCGGAGCGGAAGTCGATTTTTATATCGGTGATCCGGCCGAAACCAACCAGTGGGAAACGTCTCGTGCAGCATCTGGTTTTCCGGTCGATGCGGGCAAGCAAGCGTTGCGTGTTTACACAACTCGACCGGACACGTTGTTTGGCGCGACCTACATGGTCGTATCGCCCGAACACCCAATGATCGAGTCGTTGACCACGCCGGAACAGTCCGCGGCAGTCAAGCAATACTGTGAACAGGCATCGTTTAAGAGTGATCGCGAACGAACCGAAGGCGACCGTGCAAAGACCGGGGTCTTTACCGGTGGATTTGCGATTAATCCCGTCAACGGAAAGTCTATTCCTGTTTGGGTCGCCGACTATGTATTAGCCGGTTACGGGACGGGTGCGATCATGGCCGTGCCCGCCCATGATGACCGCGATTTTGAGTTCGCGAAGCAATACGATTTGCCGATTGTCCCCGTGGTCGATCCTCCGGCCGATCATCCAAAGCGTGATGAGATTCTCGCAGGCGATGTTTGCTTTATCGCCCGAGGCATCGCGATCAACAGCGAGGGATTCGACGGGAAAGAAACGGATGAAGTAAAAGCGGCTGTTACCGCGTCCTTGAACGAGAAGGGACAAGGCAGTCAAGCGGTAAATTACAAGCTTCGTGATTGGTTGTTTTCGCGGCAACGCTTTTGGGGCGAGCCATTTCCGATCCTTCATGAAGTTGACGCGGAAGGAAATCTCACCGGACGCAAACGTGCAGTGGATGCAGATCAATTGCCGGTTCGCTTGCCGGAATTAGAAGACTTCAAGCCTCACGGTCGTCCCGAGCCGCCTCTCGCGAAAGCGGATGACGATTGGTTGTACGTCACCATCGACGGAAAACGGTATCGCCGCGAAACGAACACGATGCCACAGTGGGCTGGATCTTGCTGGTATTACTTGCGGTACATCGATCCGACAAACGACGCGGTCATGATCGATCCGGAAAAAGAAAAAGCGTGGATGCCCGTCGACCTTTACGTTGGTGGTGCCGAACACGCAGTGCTTCACCTTTTGTATTCGAGGTTCTGGCACAAGGTGTTATACGACCGCGGCCATGTCAGCACTGCCGAACCGTTTAATGCCTTGGTCAATCAAGGCATGATCTTGGGAGAAGTCGAATTCACGGGCTACAGAGACTCGGCAAGTCATCCCGTTTCGTCGTCCGACATCAAACGAGATGCCGACGGTAACTTCGTCACATCCAGCGGTGAGCTCGCGAACGCTGTTTCGATTCAGGAAGACGAAGTCGAAAAGAAGGGCGAAGGATTCGTATTGCAAAGCAATCCAAAGGTTCGCGTCGATAGCCGTGCCCACAAAATGTCAAAGAGTCGGGGTAACGTTGTCAACCCAGACAAGGTCGTGCAGGAATATGGCGCCGATGCCCTTCGCTTGTACGAGATGTTTATGGGTCCATTGGAAGCAACCAAGCCTTGGTCCATGGCGGGTGTCGGCGGCGTCCGCAATTTCTTGGATCGCGTTTGGCGAATGATCGTTGATTCGAAAGCAGACGAAATCCAACTCAGTGACGCGTTGACGGATGATCCCTGCACGGAAGAGCAGAATCGAATCTTGCACCAGACCATTAAAAAGGTCACCGAAGATACGGATTCGATGAGCTTTAATACAGCCATCGCGCGAATGATGGAATTCACCAACTACTTCACGAGATCGGAAACCCGGCCGACGTCAGCGATGAAGTCGTTTTTGATCTTGTTGTCACCGTACGCTCCACACTTGTGTGAAGAGCTTTGGAAAATCTTGGGCGAACCGGAGTCCATCGCAAAACAATCCTGGCCAGAATGCGATGAGTCGGCGTTGGTCGAGTCCAGCATTGAGATCCCGGTTCAGATCAACGGGAAAGTCAAAACGAAGATTCAGGTCGCACCGGACGCCGATAAAGACACGTTAACGGAATCAGCGCTCTCGAATGAGAAGGTCAAATCGCTGGTGGACGGAAAGACGATCGTCAAGCAAATCGTTGTCCCAGGCAGACTGGTTAACCTCGTCGTAAAGTGATTGCGCCAGTTGACCACTTTGCATCGGTCGCAGGCATCATGGACATGGAGTAGCTCTGTTGCTGAACCGCACAAGCGTTACCGTGCCGTCCAGCCTCCATCGACGACGAGCATGCTGCCGGTTGTGTAACTAGCCGCGTCGCTGGCGAGATAAATCGCTGAGCCTTGAATCTCCTCTAACTTTCCCCAGCGATTTAGCGCCACGGCACCGACAATAAACTTTTTCGCTTCCTCCGTGTCAGCGATGGGTTCATTCATGGGTGTTAGAAATGGCCCCGGGCAGATTGCGTTGACGGTGATTTTATTGGGGGCCAATTCCAACGCGAGTGCTCGAGTCATCTGAACGACGGCGCCTTTGCTGGACGCATACGGCGTGCGGTTAGCCAATCCAACCAATCCGAGCGTGCTAGCCAAATTGATGATGCGCCCCCTTCCCTGCTTTTTCATGATGGGGACCACCGCGCGGCTGGCGATCCAGATTCCATCGACGTTGATCCGTTGAACTTCCCGAAACTGCTCCAGCGTTAGCTCGTCGATGGCACCACGTGTATTGATGCCCGCGTTGTTGATTAGCGTGTCAATTCTCCCGAAGCGATCACTGACTTCGTTGACGACGGATTCTATTTGGTCCGTATTGGTAACGTCTGCTTGAAAAGCAATCGCAGTGACATTGTGGTCACGCGCGATCTCATCAGCAGCGGCTTGCGCCTCCGACAACGTGCGGCTGACGAGCGCAACGTTGGCCCCGGCGGACGCCAGGCCGGCCGCCATGGCTTTCCCCAATCCCTTAGATCCACCCGTGATCAATGCAACGTGGTCGGTTAAATCAAATAGCTTGATGCCGGGCAGCATATCGAACTCAAGTCGTTTTTGGAGGAGCTTGTCGACCGCCGCCACCAGCGTTTGAAGCAGGCGGATTCTGCCGGACGCGACTGGTCGGACGCCGCTTGATCGGAGCAAGAGCGTGCTGGCTCTGATACGCAACTTCTGCAATCAACGAATCAACACGGTTGCGACACACCGCATAAATGGCGAGCGCGGGAATGGCGACAATCAAACCGCCTACCGTTGTAACGAGTGCCTGGTAGATGCCTTCAGCCAAGTCACCGGCACCAGCCGCACCGCGCGTTGATGCCACTTGTTGAAAGGCAAAAATCATCCCTGTCACCGTGCCAAGCAGCCCAACCATCGGCGCGATGTTCCCTATAACGGAAAGATACTCGATACGCCGCATCAATCGAGCTGCTTGCTGAGCGAGTGAATCCTCGACAGCTTTTTCGACTTCCCGCCAACCGAATTCAAGCTCGGCTAGGCCGGACAACAACACGACGCTCAATACGCTCGGTGCGCGACGGCACGCTGCATCTGCTTCGGCTGGGCGACCGGTCAGCAATGACTGTCGCACTGCATCGCCAATACCATCCGGCAATATTTCGGAACGCCGAAGTGTCATCACTTGATCAAAGAGCAAATAGGCCGCCGTCACACTGAGTGCGAAAAGCACTAACAGAATCGTCAGTCCGACAGCGCCGCCGCTAAAAACGATCTCCATCAAACCTGATGTCGATTCCTCTTCGGCAGGAGCGTTGTTTGGAGTCTGAGCCAAAAGGGTCGAAGCGATCAGCCAGGGCAAGTTCATATTCGCGAATCTCCTGCAGCAGTCCCAGCTGACAACAGAAACTCCGCGTCCGCCAGCAATGGTTCATCCCAACGCAGTTGCAACACACCTTCGCGTTGAAGCTGATCGATCGTTTCATGGTGCTGCTGGCGAATACTTGCTTCCGCACGTCCGACTCGACGACGGCCTTGGGCCAACGTCAGGACAATCATCGAAAACAACGCCGTGGGGAGCAGTGACAAAACGAAGCTGGTCAACATCATGGACAAATCGGGACGCGGGAATGACTCGAGGTCTCCCGCCAACTCACGAAGCGTACTGAAACTCGCATCGAAGTATCCCCGATAAAGCGCCACGATGGGACCCGACATCAAGAACCAAAACAGAGCGGTCCCCAACAAGCCGCACAGCACGGCCGTGAAGCGTGACAGAGCGACACGATCAACCGCTTCATCGAAGATTCGCTGCGAACTCTCTTGCAACGTGTCGATGCCGGAAAGATAGGCAACCTGGGAACGCGATTCGTCCTCTGGATCCAGCGCTCCAGATTGTTGTTTACGTAGGATTCCCAATTCTTCACGAAAACGTTTTGCCAGTGGCTCGAGCCGATCGGCTACAGCTGCAGCACTGCGGCGACGAAGTCCATCACGGATGTCCTCCTGAGCACCTCGATCGGCGGTCAAGTTCCTGCCGCTGCTCCAAACGACACTGACGAGCGAGGGCAGCGAACCGGATAGCGACATCAGCACGCGATCCCAGGCTCCATGCGTGAGATTCAGCAGTCCAAGAACAGATCGATAGGGAAACCAAATCGCGGCGGTATCGGTCAGCAATGACAGTCGCAATCGAGAACGGATCGCGGCTCGCAACGGACCACCACGGCCAACGAGTGATTCCGCGATCTCGGCTGGTAACGCGAGCGCCTCATCATTGAGTCGTTTGACGGCCGCCGTGAGGCTAGGAAGTTGATCGCTAAGATTCGAATGCAGGGCGGCCCGAAATCTTGCATCGAGTGCCGCGAGTCGAGCGCTGCGACGACGATCGCCTTCCCAGTTTCTTCCCAGTTC
Organism: Planctomycetota bacterium; assembly: GCA_039179795.1. GTDB lineage: Bacteria > Planctomycetota > Planctomycetia > Pirellulales > Pirellulaceae > Rubripirellula. The sequence goes on from JBCDEM010000029.1 coordinate 64,676, forward strand.
ATTTTGGAGCTGTTGAGCGACACGCTCTGCCCCTTCAGCACCGACCGGCGCCATGCTTCGATCTTCCACTTCGAAATCATCAATGATCACGGCGGACGAAATCACACTCGTCGGTGCGGACTGTCGCATTCGAGCCAACAGTGAATCGACGTCCGCATTCAACTGATCATCGCGATGACGAACGGCATTCACAACGGGAATGACGATCGTACCCTCACTTGCATGTGTCAGCATTTCGACCGCTTCACTTCGCAGTTGATCGCGGCGCACGACCAGCACCAAAACAGAAGCGAGTTGCAACGCTCGTGCTGCAACGGCCGCAACGGCCCGACGATCCTCGGTGGCACCCGGCGCGTCGACTAACGCATAGGGAACACCAATCGACTGCATGTCGTCGGATTTGCAGTGCAAGTAATTCTCATGGATGGGGTCGAGGTCGACCGGTGGACTGGGACCAACCCACGTCAGTTTCTCAGTTGCCTCATCTAAGTTGTTGCCACTGACGATCGACTTGGCGGCCGGGCTCGAACGGACGAGCTGTTGTATTAACCACGACTTCCCCTGACCGGTCGCGCCAACGACGGCGACCACAATCTGACCGCTGCTTCGATCATCCAGAATCTGCCGCCGAGCTTCAGCGTGTTGCTCACACAGCTCCAAGACTTCACGGCCGGTGTTGCTGTCGCCAAGGACGTGGACGGATGCACGTCGAACACGACGCAAGAACTCTTCACCTGGTCTTCCAAGCGCCAATGCGTCATCGTCGTGACTCGGCCGTGATCGAGAATCATTCATAAGAACCGATCATACTTAAAGAGGTTCATTCACTTGCCGTTGCGGGAGATGATGCGTTGCAATTCGTGGCTAAATTCATCGCGGATGCGATAGACCGGAATGGTTTTTCCGAATGGTTCGCGCACCACAATTTTTGACGGACCAATAAACTCTTTCACTCCAGCAACTTGGATCGACTGAGCATCATCGGGACGCGCCACACCAAACGTGTCGCATAGAACCGCATGAAAGTCAGCCAGTTGTTGACGGGCTGCCTGACGCCCGACATTTCGCATGTTTTGGTTGCCAGCCCAAAGTGTTGAAAGCGTCGTCAACCCTGCCGCGGCCAGAAGTTCGGGAATCGAAGCGGCGGCAAACCACGTCGCACCGAAATCGATTGGGATCATCAGAACGCCGCCGAATGTTGCGAGCATCGCGGCGAGTGGTGTCAAACCGGCTGCCAATTTTCGGTGCGTTGGAACCTCCGTCCACATCTTCGTGACGGCCGCATCTAATCGCTTTGGATCGAGCGAAGTAAAATCATCACGCTCAAAGCGCGAGATTGCCGCTTCGGCACAGTCTTCCCAAAGCTGCACGTCGAGACCTTCATCCGGTTCGTTAAGGTGCACCAGCGCTGAAAGCCCTCCGTGACGTTCGACGGAGCTCGCCAAACGCTGAGGCGTCATGAGTCCACCGTATTCGCCCCGCCGAAACTTATCCTTGATTTCGCCGGCTGTTTTTTGCGCGACGGCGGACGGCGTCAATTGTCGAAGCAAATCACCGGCACCGCCAAAGATCCGCCGTACTTGACTACTCAACCGAACGCCCCATCGCGCATACCAGGGTGCGGTCGCGGCGAAGCTTTCGGATAACTGTCGAATGATCCGTTCGCTTTGGTGCAGTCGCAGCTCAGAGATCTCTCCGCCCAATCCGCGATGTGCAAAAAAGTCCAATGCGGATTCCAGCAAACACTGCTGTGCTTTCAGCGTCGACTTTTGCGTTTGATGTGCATCTCGATCAATCAGCGGGTATGCCGAGTCCCAGATGATGTTCTGCAAGTTGGACTGCAACGCTAATCGAAACTTTTCGAAAAGCTTGCCACGATCGAGACGCTGGGGTAACGCCCTCAGCATACGATCGTCCGAGATTGCAGCGGGAGGATTGTCGTCGGGATCCTCCGATAGCGAAAAGAAGACCGGTAACGTCTCGCTTGACTGTGACTCGTAGGCGAGCGCTGAATCATCCGAACCCGGGATGAATGGGCGACTGCTGGGAACTTCGAAATCGTAAGCAGCATAGATCGTTTCGATTCCGTGCGATTGGGCGAGCGGTCGAAAGGTATCTAGCACTTGATCAGGCGTTTGCCGTGAACGGATTTTGTTGACCGCCAAAAGTCTGGGGACTCCTGGCATCAAATCCGAAGCGATTCGCAACAGATCCCCTAGCGTTCCATCACGTGAGGATTCCGCCGAGGTAACGACTAAGAATGCGCTGCATAGCGTTGCGGCGCGCCCCAGAAGCGTGCGTCGCAGCTCAGGCGACCCCAATCCAAACGCTTCGTCAGAAACCACATCAGGACAATCGAGTAAACCCAAACCGACTTCATTCAATCGTGGATCCGTGGCGACCAGCGGGATGGTCAATGTTTGATCGTCGCCCCCAACATTGTTGTACTGCTGGTGAGCCGCAGCGGGATCTTCGCTGAGCATTTCGGGTGGTTGGCCGATCGCATCACCGATACGGCTCATCAGCAATCCCCAAAGCTCTGCGTCCTTTTGCCAAGCGTCAGGCAGCCACAAGACGAAACGGTGAGTGCCTTGATCGTTGTTGGCGCCGCGTAACGTTCTCGCTCGTCCAGACTCGCTCAGAAAGGTCGCGACCAAGCTCGTCTTGCCGGCGTTGAGCATGCCCGCGACAGCGACGGTGGGCCAATCAATCAGCCGCGTCGCAGTGCTCAGTTTTCGACCAGCGGCCGAGATCTGACCGGCGGTCTCAGGATTCAGTCGCTGAACGGCCGATAAAAAGCTCTCTCGAATCTGATGGGGGAAAAAGTATTCCGCGGCCGCTCGTCGATCGTCGTCTTCCAAGAGCGCATGAAGCCCCGGCCAATCCAATGATTCGGGTGCTTTGTTTCGCCGAAATCCAAACTTCATTATTGCGTTGTGACGGTTTCGAAAACACGTCGCATTGAGTTGGAGGAGCCGTGCCAGGTCACCTCCCGGTGGTGAGGGAGACGGATAAACGTCGCGAGTTTTTGGCCAATTGTCAAACCGACCCCCATTGCGTGTCTGGACGTTTCTATCCGCATTCTTTGCAGCTTACCGAAACCGATCATGTTTTCGCCGTTGTTCCAGAGGATGGCTTGCCGGTCCCGTCCGTTCTGTCATTCGTTTTTGATTCAGGATTCTTGTCATGCGAAGCGTAGGTAACTTCCCACCAATGGATTGCGTCGGCGACCACCCACTCTTTGGATTCGCACTGCCGGAGCGCCGATTGCAGATCCTCGATCGATCGCGGGCGTTCTTCCGGGTCCTTTTGCAAACAGCTCATCAAGACGTTCTGCAGATCTTCGGGCAGCGGTTCCCCCAGCCTTTCGGCGGGACGCAGCGGCATCTCCCTGAGTTGTTTTAAGCAGACGTCGACGGAGGAATCTCCATCAAAAGTCGGTTTGCCGGTCAAAAGTGTGTACCCGACCGCGCCGACGGAATAGAGGTCACTGCGTTGATCGGCCATCGCTGCATCGCGAACGGATTCGGGAGACATGTACATCGGTGTTCCCGTGATCCCATCGGTATGCGTCAATTCACGAGTATCGGAATGCACACTTTTGACGAGCCCAAAATCGAGTACTTTGATCATGTCGTACAATCCCGCTCGAGCCGTGACCAAAATGTTCGACGGCTTGATGTCGCGATGAATCAACCCCTGCTGATGTGCTTCACCCATCGCACCACAAATCTGCAGCATGAGGTGGATAACGCGTCCGGGAGGTTGTGGCCCGAAGTGATCCACCAGCTCCTGCAGCGTGATGCCATCGACAAACTCCATCACGTAAAAGAACGTTCCGTCGTCGGTTCTTCCGTAGTCATAAATGGCAATCGTATTGGGATGACGAAGTTGAGCCGTCATCTGGACTTCACGTTCAAACCTTAGCGCCGCTTGCGGACTCAGTTCGTCGGCTTCTAGGACCTTGATCGCAACATCACGCCGAAGCAGCTTGTGGCTCCCACGATAGACGGCACCCATACCGCCTTTGCCAACTCGTTCTTGCAATGCGTATTGCCCGAGGCGCCTCGTAGCGTCGTCCCCCGCAGTGGATTGAGTCTTCCCAACACGTATGCACACCAAACAAGCGAAAGTCATCAAGACGATCAAGGTGGCCGCCCATCCTCGCCACAACCACCTCCAAGACTGCATGACTTCAGCAACGTCCATTTTTGTGGCGACACCGATTCCTTCCTCAGGTATCCACTGCCAAGCCGCCATGACATCGGTGCCGCGGTAGTCCGGGATGCCCGTGATGCTTGATCCAGATCCGCCACGGGTCGCTTGGTCTGCAATCACGGTCAACGATCCATCGTTACGACGAAGCGAAAAACTGACCACGCTGCTGCTGTTCTTGTTGAGCTTGCCGGCGGCGCGTAGATCGGACTCGAAACGGCTTGGCGAGATTAACTGGGCCGACTCATTGAAAGCGATCGACTCTCCCGTTTCGCCCAGCGCGACACTCGATAGGAGCTCCTTGAACTCGGTTTGAGGATCCAGTAGCAGAATGATGCCGCCAAGTGGTCGGCCGCCGTCGACCAACGGTTGCACGACTCCCATCAATGCATCTTGTGAGTCACTTCGTTGTGAAGGAGAGATCGGTGAAGGAAACGGCCAAGCAATAATGGGATCACGTTCCGCCAATCGATTCCAAACGGAATCACTGATCGGTAATCGCAGCTGTTCGAGTTGCTGAAGATTCGTTTGCAAAACCTTGCGTTCGGAGTCGAACACCGCCCAGCCGATGTATCGATCGCTGGGAAGATCGATGTCGGACAGTTGGATCTCTTCACCTGACAACACTTGCTGGATGCGACTCAGACTCGATTCCGGAAATCGTCGGGAATCGCCATAGCGAGCGGCAATCCATCGGTTGATCTCCGAGATGTCACCGCGCAGTTTTGCTTCGAGGGTACGACCGGCTTGCTGACGCAATGAACCACGAAGTGGAGACGCGATCAAAGAGGAAACGACGAGGAGCAACACAAACGTGAACAACCCCACGGCAATCACGACGGCGATCGGATGTCGTGTGAACAAATTCCGCGTGATGCGTTGGAATGGGTTCGATAGCGGCAGACCTTCGGAAGGCTGTTTCTTGTCAGGTCGCTGGTATTCATCCGGAAGCTGCGCTATCCGACTTGCCATCGAATCTACCTATCTTTGCTCACCGTCTCGTCTGCGCAAATCGCAAACGGTGAACGCAATTTCAAAACCTCACGCTGGCACTGCCGTCTTTGCTAAGCGAGACGATTCAGACGCCGAGTGACCCATTCGATGGTAAGCATCGTCGCAATCAACCACATCAATGTCGCGTTGCGTCGACGATTGAAGTCTTCGTCGGGCGTGCCAGGTAAGATCGTTGTTTGCGGTTGCGGTCGAATGGGACCCGTCAATTGCTCAACAATCGCTTCATCGGTCGTCTGTTCATTGATCGCGATGTATTTCCCACCGGTTACCGACGCAAACTGCTCCAGCGCTTCGTCGTTGCGTCGTGGGCGTTCCAATTCGATCGTTGGCAATCGCACTTGGATACTCTGCCGCAACACCTGCTCATCGAGGGCATCACCGAGCGTCAAGCGGATTTCGTAACTGCCCGCCTCGCGAACGACAAATCGACCGCCGTAGGTCCCGGCCCTAGGCTCACCCTTTAGCGGCAACAATTTGATGTCCTTAATCTGACCACCCGGCGCGAGTAATTTCGCCGGGACCTCCGGTAGATCGAGCGGCTCGAACTGTTCATCGGTTAGGACGGCCCGCACGGTGATCGTGTCCCCGACCATCGCACGGGAGGAATCGACCAACAAGACACCACGATTACTATCGCGAAGCAGCCGACCTTCGCTAATCCAACGAACGAGTTTCGTGTAATAGCTTTGAAAGTAAGCGTCGCTTTCGCCGCGCAAACGCCACATTTCACCGCTGGCCTGGAAGAAAACGCGACCGGAGCCGTAAAACTGCGACGCGAGGAACACGGGCAAGGAGCCACCGATCTCAGTCGTTGGATCCGAAAAGTACGCGTAGACTTTGGTGCCCGGTTTTGGCGCCTTTACATCGACATAATCGTAAACCCCGTCGAAGTCTTCCCAGATCTGAAAACTCCTTTCGGGCTCATCGGCAATCCACAAGAACTCAGCTCGAGCTGCTTCCGGCGTGAACTTAAGCGGCCAAGGAAGTTCACCGCCTTGTCGCCCACCGGCCAGTAAGGATGCGCGAGTTGAAATCGTGACGGGAAAGAATCCTGCAATGCGTCCGACCCTTGGATCGGTTCTTCGTCGAGACCATTGGGGATGAAAGACAGGACCGGCAACGATCGCCATGCCACCGGCTTGCTGCGTCAACCATCGGTCAATCATTTCCAAATTTTCGGCTGACATGCCCATCCAATCCGGATCGAACATGATCAAAGCGTCGTACTGAAACAGCTCTTCGGCCGTTGCCGGGAAATCCTGCAGCACGCGATCAACGTCTTGGCTGATCCCGGGTTGCCCCGATTGCAACCAAGCATCCAGCTCGACGGAATTATCTCGATACAGAAGATTGCGAACGAATCGGTATTCGCGGGTGGGTCCACCGGCAACCGCAAGGACTTTCAACTTTCGCGACACCACTTCGTATCGTGCGTCACGGATATCGTCACGATCGTTTCGGTCCTCCGTCGGAGCGACCACACGCACCGCCAAGCGTCGCCGTCCCACCGACTCAGGTTCCAATTCAAAACGAATTCCCGTCAGTGTTCCGTCATTGTTGACAATCGCTTTTTGCGAATCGATGACTCCGCCCGGTGGTTGAATCTTGCCGTCAGATTGCTTGTTGCCTTCGGTCGATTCATTGTCCAGCCCGTCCAACAATTGGACTTCCACCTCGATCGGTTTGGGCCCGCTTCCTTGCAGCACAGCCGCGACTGCAAACTTATCGCCAGGATAAACGCGTCTTGGTGCATCCAAGTCGACCACGCGAACGTTGACCGGTGCATCGCTGCTGCCCAATCCCAATGGATAGACGGCAACTTCGCTTCGCCGTGCCGATGCGACCGAAACGCTGACGTCGGTTCCTCCGTTGCTCTGTCCATCGCTGACCAGCACGATGCCCGCTAGCGTTGATGGGTCATGATCCGCGAGCACGTTGCGAATGGCATCACCGATGCGGCTCTGGGTCCCAGAAGCGGCGATCTGATCTTCCCAGTCGGTCACGCGAATGGGTTCCGGCGTTTCACTGGGTTGTTCATCGGCCGACTCCGATGACGTTGCTTCATCACTCGCCATCCGCCCCAAACCCACCAATTCGGTTAGTGCTTGTTCGGTTCGAATGCTGTAGACGCTTCCCAAAAGAACGATCCCAGCGAACAGCGTGACGCTGGTACCTGCGACGCACCAGCCCGCGGTAACAATTCTGCCCACGGCGCCCATTGCTAGAGACATCAAGGTCAACAACATGCCGATAGCGATCAGTCCTGCACCCAGGATGGCCATCTCCGATCGCTGAGGCGTGGATTCCGATTCGTCCTCGTCTTCTGCAGTCGCGGATAATCCACCGCGGGATTCAATCAGTCTCGGTTGCGAATCGTCTCCAAACGCATAAACGCTGACGCGATGTTCTTCGGACAACTTTTCCAGCAAATCGCTGTCGGCCATTAACTGCTGGACGCGCTCCGTGCGACTCGGCATGCCTGCGCTGATGCCGATCGGCAACGACATGCTTTGGCTGATGTCGATCAACACAGCTACTTCACTGGGACGCGTCAGGAGTCTCTGTGTCCGGCGTTGCAGATCAAAGAAGAAGAACACCAACGCGACGATTGCGACAACTCGCAGAGCAACGAGCGAAAGACGCATCGGCTTGGATAGTTCGGCGACATCCCTTCGGTAAAACCGCACACAAGCAAACAAAAGCGCGGCCAACGCGGCAACCAACAGGGCCCAGATCCACCAACCTTCAAGCGTTTGCGCCCGAGCAAATTCGTAGACGATCTGTTGGACGTCTCCAACAACGGTTGGTTCAGCGGAGGAATCGTTCATGCTGCACCTCCGCCGCTACCAGACACCGATCCAATTGCCTTTGCTCCGCCGCTCGCCGCGTGATAACTCGCCCAATAAGCAAGAGCCTGTTCGGCAGCGAGGATTAAGCCCAACAATCCAAGCAAGAATAACGTCAACGTGGAGCTTCCCGCTGCACGGTTTTCTTCGCTCCACATGCTGCTGCTAATGAATCTTATTTCGAGTGGATTGAGTTGTTGGGCGATCGCACCCGGATCGGCCCGACGCAGGTCGCCTTCACCGGGTCGAATGACGGAAGCAACCGGAATCACTTCTCCACTGCCATCACTGCGAGTGAGCGTCCATTCGGAAAGCCCTGGCTGCAGCACCGCGTCGAGATTCTCCTGTCCCGAAATCACTAGTTCCGTCGGGTCGATCGTTGCTTGATATACGGCCGCATCGCCGGAAACCTGTGGTTCGACCTGCTCCGCTTCCATTTCAATGGGTATTCGAGGTGGTTCCGACGTCGCGGGCAGGTAAGTCACCTGTCCGATGTATTGGTCCACGGGAAAGACACGTTGCATCGATTCATCGATAAACCGTCGCGTCGGCGGCGCTGCTCCACTCCACAGTGTCGCATTGCTTTGCAAAAGGAAAACAACAAACGTTGGATCGCCCGGCCAGTTCGTCCAGCGACCATCCAACCCACTGAGGACCGTGATCACTCGTCCGCGATCGATTTCATGCAAGGTGACAAGTGGCTTGCCGTCACGTCGTTGCAAGACCGTTCGCACGCGGGGCCGGGAAGGGTCGTCTTCTTCGCCCAGTGGTTTGGGTTCCAATTCCCATGAACGCGAAACACCCACTAGCGTGAACACGCCATCACCGCTTGATTCCAATGGCCCGAGTAATCCCGATGCATCACCGAACTTGATATCGATGGAAGAATCTTCGCTCGGTGGCGGTAGTTCGGTCGCCTCGGAAAGCGGACCCGGAATCAGATATCGATCCTGTGCTAACAGCGTGGCGTTGTAGCGATCCGATTGAACACCATCACCCAAGAACCAAGCAACGCCTCCACCTCGCCGCACGTATTCATGCAGGGCATCCGCCGCGTTCTCACCGATTTCCGGCACGTCGATCAAGTAAACGGCACGGTACGGCGTCAGCGTTTCAAGCGTCGCCGAACGCAAGAACGAAGGCGGTTGAATATCGGGGATCGCACCGATCCGCACCTGACTACCAGGATTCAAAACGGAACCAACGTGATACGCGCCCCGCTGATCCGTGTCGCCATCGATGACCAAAACTTTCTCGACATCGGAAAGCGGCAAGGTGCATACGGCGCGGTTGTCGATCGGTAGCGCGTCATCGGGCAAGGCGACCTCGATCGCGTGAGTCCCTTGTTCGCTTACGAACACCTGAAATGTCTTCGTGATTTCTGCGCCACCGGCGAGCGATTCAATCATTAGTGCGGGCATGGCATCTGGCGTCCCACTGACTGCCAGTGTGGGGTCGGCAATCTGAAGATCCCGTCCATAGCGAATCACACGACTGCTAATGGCGACGTTCTCTGCCTCCGTGTCGCTGTAGTTTTTGACGGTCACACTGACCACGACCGGAACACCCGCCACCCAAACGTCCGGTGCCGGTGATAGATCCGTAATCGCCAAGTTTGCTGCAGGTTGAGCCGCACAGTCGATCATTCGGATCGAGACATCATCCGAAAGTGACTGCAAGGACTGTGCAATCCGTTCCGCCGATCCCCAGTCGCGTTCGCGGAAATCACTGGCAATGTAGAGAAACTTCGAATCGGCCGGTGTTGTGTTGACCAACTCGGTGGCCAGGTCCAGAGCTGGTACGAGATCGGTTCGCACCGGAGAGGCGGTGGTCGACATGACCCGTCCAATCAAACGCGTGTCCGACGTGATTGTCTGCGCAGACAGATCAGCGGCCGCATCACCGGAATCACTTCCACCGCGTACAGCCATGGCAGCTCGGCTCGCTCGCATCACCGTCAACTGATGATTGCCGTCGCTGCTGGCGAGTCGTTCGGTAAGGTCTCGCAGCGATCGAAGCGATCTCGAGTATGCAGTTAATCCCGCCCCGGAATCCTCACCGTCGGAACCCTGCACTCGAACGGCAACGCCGCCGAGACTTTCGTCGGCCATGGAATAACTGTCATCCAAAATCACCACATGATGAGTTGTCTGTCCACCGAAAACACTCAACACTTGGCTGCCGCCGGTCCAACCGCATAACAATGCGATCAGCAGAGCGGCCACAGCCAGTCGGGAAAGCAACAGCAGTAGTTGGCGAAGCCGAATCCACTTCTTCTGCTTTCGATAACTCGCCAACAAGAAATCCATCGCCGCCCAGCGTTGCCGACGGTGACGCAACATGTTGATCAGGTGCACCAATAGCGGCACACCGACGAATAGGAACCCGATCGTAAGGGCAGGGTACAGAAACAAAGGAGTTGTCTGCTCAGGCTTTAAGGTTCGGGAGTGACTGCCGAGTTGCCAGGAACTCAGCCAAAACTGCGTCCAACGGTTCGCTCGTTCGGACTTGCATGTAATCGATTGATAGCCGGCCGCATGTCTTGCGTGTCTGGTCGAGGAACCGATTGAGTTCTTCGAGGTAGCCTTCACGTAGAGCGCGCGGGTTGCAATTCAAGAACTCGTCGGTTTCCATTCCCTCGAAACGCGTCGCACCGTTGAATGTGAAATCTAATTCGTCGTCATGCAGCACATGGATCAAAGCAACATCATGCCCCCGTTGGCGAAACACCCGCAGCCCTTCGTTCAACTTGTCCACGCTGAGCAAGTCCGAAACGATGACGATGAGGCCTCGGCGGGGAATACCCTGGGCAACTTGCTTGGCAACTCTCGGCAAATCCGTGCGACCATCCGCACCCACCGATTCAAGCAGCGACAAGATTCGCGTCAACTGAATCTGGTTACTTCGTGCCGGGACCGATGAACGAACTTCCGTATCGAAGGTGACCAGTCCCGTGGCATCTTTTTGACGGAGTGCCAAGTACGCCAACGAAGCCGCAACGGATGCTGAGTAATCAAACTTATTTGACTCGCCATCACCGTACGCCATGCTGCCGCTGCGATCGACAAGCAAGGTCATGCGAAGATTCGTTTCTTCTTCGTATTGCTTGATGTGCAATCGGTCTTGCCGCGCATACACCTTCCAATCGATGTGACGAATCTCATCACCGGGAAAGTACTGACGGTGTTGCAGGAACTCAATCGACTGCCCGAAGTACGGGCTGCGATGCATTCCTGACAAGAAACCTTCCACGACGCGGCGAGCCGTTAATTCCAAACGACGAATCCGCGTCGTGACCTCAGGACGCAAATATCTTTTGGAATCGGGCATCGCGTGAAAGCTCATCTTCCGTTGTTGGCGTGGCCGCGATGATGCGGTCGATCACTTCGTCACTGGTCACCCCTTCGCTTTCCGCTGCGAAGTTGACCACCATTCGGTGGCGAAGGACAGGCTTGGCCAACGCTTGAATGTCTTCGACTTGAACATGGAAACGACCTTGCAGTAACGCTCTCGCTTTACCGCCCAAGATCAAGAACTGAACGGCACGAGGGCCGGCACCCCATCCCACCAAGTCATCGACGAAGTCGGGAACGCCTTCGTTGCCAACACGCGTTTGCCGCACCATCGACAGGGCGTAACGCACGACGTGATCGCTAACGGGAACTTGCCGAACTAATTGTTGCAATCGCATAATCTCTTCGGCACCCAAAACGGGTTCGGGATTGCCGGTTTGCGTTCCCGTTGTTCGCCGAGCGACTTCGAACTCTTCATCAAAACTTGGGTACTCGACGTACACCTTGAACATGAAACGGTCTTGCTGAGCCTCGGGCAACGGATAGGTGCCTTCCTGCTCGATCGGGTTTTGCGTCGCCAAGACAAAGAACGGATCGGGCAATTCGTGTCGGTTTCGTCCGACGGTGACCTGGCGTTCCTGCATCGCTTCCAAAAGAGCAGCTTGTGTCTTTGGTGGCGTACGGTTGATCTCGTCGGCCAAAATCACGTTGGCAAACAGCGGCCCTTCCATAAATCGGAAATCGCGGTGTCCCGTGCTTCGATCTTCTTCGATAATCTCTGTACCGGTGACGTCCGCTGGCATCAGGTCAGGCGTGAACTGAATCCGGCTGAACGAAAGATCGAGCGTCTTCGAAAGGGTGCTGATCATCAGGGTCTTCGCCAAACCCGGAACGCCCTCGAGCATCACGTGGCCTCGACTGAACAGGCAGATCATGATCTCGTCGATGACCGATTCTTGGCCGACGATGATCTTTCCCAATTCATCCAGAATCTTCTTTCTGGCCTCGTGGAGCCGACTGGCATCGGCTTCGCTCAAAGTCTCCTGCGGCGCCGCTTCAGAGGGCGGAGAATCTGATGACATGCAACATCCTTCAATGGAGGTTTCTCTAGGCGTTTGGACTCCAACAGAATAACAGCTTTGCAAGCTTCTCGCCCCGCGGTGAGTCGCAGAAACCGTTGCTCGCAGAAACCGTTGTTCGAAGGCAGAATCCTTACGTGGGAAATAGCTGTAAGTGGATTCGAATTCGGGCAAAAATCAGAGGGGGGTGGAGACCGGTCGGGCGAACGCAAATTCTTGGGAGGTGGATACGCGTGACACAGCTCACCAAACTCGGCATGAGGCGACGCAAAGTGTTGCGCCGCAACAGGTAGCCGTCGCGACCGAAGGACTGATCCTTACACACGCTGCGGATGACCGTTTTCGATGCAAATGGTCGCCCGTACAGAGATGGCTAGGTTTCGTTCCCGCCCGCTCCAACGATGGGGCCAGATGCCTCGGCTGCGATGGACGTTTCACCGGTAACGGATGCTTCATCCGGGTGATCGTCGGCAACTTTTCCCGCATCCTCCAGACTCTGCGTCACCTCCTCGTTGGCAGTCCAATAAAACACGGTTCCGATGACTGCCATGATGATCTTGACGAATTCAAATACAAGGGCCACCAGAGTTCCGGACGCAAGCGTTGGCTTTGCGGGGATGACGCGGTACATCGATTCGATGGCTGCTTCGAAGAGACCGATCCCAGCAGGTGTGATCGGCAATGCCGAGATCAGCATGCCGATCGGTACGATGACAAAGTGCTCGGCCATCGTCGGTGGTGCCGCGTACAAACCGCGAGCGACCAGGTACACGCTCAACGCCAATAATCCGTGCACGCCCAAGCTCATCACAATCGCTGCACCAAAGGCGAACGCGTGCGAGTGAAATACGCGCAGTGGCGGTCCGATATGGGCGATCAATTGTCCCACAACGGGTAACTTGCTGCCGGCGGTGATGAGCCGATCGACCGATCGACCGCCTAGAATGAGGAACAGAAGCGCGACGGTTCCAATCCCGAATAGGACGAATGTGACCCATTTGATTTGGACCAATCCGATCCCCGCCTCGCCTGATTCCGACGAAGCCGCCTCGGGCGTATCTGTAAACAGCAGGGCGATTGCCGTCAGCATGACCAGTGCGAACAAACCGACTCCCCGATCAACCAGCACGGATGCCACGGCTGCAACGCGTTTTCCGGGACGTCGCCGAGCGAGGAAAATCGCCTTGAAGAGATCGCCGCCGACGCTGCCGGCCGACACGAAACTGAGCAAGAAACAGATCGCGCCCAGGCGAATCGCTTCCAGCATTGTCAGCTCAATCCCCTGGCAACGCACTAGCATGCACCAGCGGACAAACGAAAGCAGCAGAGCTCCAATTGCGACGATCAGGGCGGCCGTCAGTAATCCGAAGTTTTTCGGCTGGTTTGCCAGCTGCTCCCATTCCTCCGGACCGACGTAATAAAGCAGCAAGTAGCCAATAATGACTGCGGGAATCGCAAATTTTGCGATGGTCTTGGCGGTCGTGAAGGCTCGAGATTGCATGAACGGGCGGAATGATGCCTCAATGGGCGGAATGATGCTTCAATGGGCAGGTGGGCCGATATCCAGAAAGCACGATGGATGCCGATAGGGGCCGATCGATGAGAGTACCTACCACAAAAAGAATCGACGAGGACGATCCGGACAGTATGCTGTGAATTGCGGCAGTTCTCTAAGCCGACAACCTTGTCAAAACGGGTAAAAAACCATATTCTTCCCTCGCAATCGCTGATTTTGCGCCAAATCCACTCTGAAAATAGACTGAGCGAAGACCGATGACGATGGACCAAAGCCTCAAGGTGAAAGCTGGGGCGATTCGAACGCGAAATGTTCTGACCCGAGCCGAGCGAGTTGCACGGCTGAAGGAATTGGACCGATTTGACGAGGAAAATGGCGTCGTTGGCATGCCCAAGGTACGCGTTATGAAGGTCTCGTTGAAGAAGAAGAAGAAGGTCAAGAAAGCGGACGACGATAAAGATAAGAAGTGATGCAGGTTCGGCGTGGCATGATCGGTTAATTGCCAGCATCGCTTGCGGCTCTTTCGAAGGCCGCTTCTCGTTGACCTGCACCGGATGGCCGCAACGGTCGGCCATCCATTCTCGGCAGGCTCTCCGCCCGGCTAGCAACACCTGTTAGCTACAACGGGCATCGAAAGGCTTGACGGGAAACGCGACGTCCCCGAACTATACTGATCGCATGCCTGAAACTGCCTGCCCCCCTGAAGAACAACTGGATGCGACGCAAGCGAATTCCGCCGAGGAAACCGCCGCGATCGATCCTCAGCGTCTGCCACGCCCAGACGAAACACAACCGTTTCGCATTCTTTGGCAATATGCAATCGTGCTCGGATTGATGCACGTGATCGCGCTTTACGCATTTTTGCCGTTCTCGTTCAGCTACTTTTTCACTTGGTCAGGCGTCATCCTGGCCATCGCCGGTCACTTCGTGTTCGGGATGCTTGGGATCACCATTGGGTATCACCGACTGCTGACACACCGCGGATTCACTTGTCCCAAATGGTTGGAACACAGCTTCGCCGTGCTCGGTATTTGCAATCTGCAGGACAGCCCAGCACGCTGGGTAGCGATCCACCGCATGCATCATCAGCACAGTGACAAACAACCAGACCCTCACTCTCCATTGGTCAGTTTTCTGTGGGGACATGTCGGTTGGGTGATCTGCCGTCACCGAGATCTTGATCGCACGAGTCATTACGAGCGGTATTGTCGAGACTTATTGCGAGACCCGTTCTACCTCCGACTGGAGCGGAAGCAGGGTTGGTTCTTTGTCTACGTCGCTCACGCACTCTTGATTTCTCTCGCCGGCGCAATCTTTGGGTTCGCCGTCAGCGGTGGCATCACCAGCGAGGCCGCTCGATACGCGGCCAGTTGGGCCGTGTGGGCCGTCGCGGTCCGAACGGTTTTTGTGCTCCACGGGACATGGTCGGTCAACTCACTCTCGCACGTCTTTGGCTATCGCAATTACGAGACGCGAGATCACAGCACCAACAACTGGTTGGTCGCCATCTTTTCTCACGGCGAAGGGTGGCACAACAATCATCATGCAGAACCGAGATCCGCCGCCCACGGCCATCGCGGGTGGGAGTTCGATATGTCTTGGTGGGTCATCCGGGCCATGGAAAAAGTCGGATTGGCAAAGGACGTCGTCCGACCGAAGTGCATGCGTTGAGTGGATTCATTCCGCCTCCCTGCTGGTCCCTATTGGCCCTGCAGGGAAGTGAAGAAGTCGGCGCGGTTATTCCTCCGTCGTCTTAAAATCTGCCGGGATTTCGCCATCCGCGATATTGGCTAGTTGCTGCAACAACTTGAGGTCCATCGAGTCGCTGCGAAACTGACAATCGCCGCTTCCAAGAAGAATATGGGCTCCACCGGGGTGATCGCTCGCAATGCCTCCGACGTAGACATCTTTCACGACGGAATTGGCATCCTGTGGCCCGCGAATCCGCTCGCGTTCTCCGTTGATTCCAAGCCCTGTATTCCGAAGCGTTGATCGGGTGCCGCTGATCCAGCCAAAATCCTCACGCATCAGCGAAAGTTTCTCGGCCAAGAAAATCGTATGCGCCGTACCATCTTTGATGTCGTCGTCGGTGAGTTGGAGATTGAGACGAAAAACACCGTCGTTCCCCTCGTCGATCGGCGTTTCCGTGGATGCGTGAATTCCTGCGTAGGAGCTGGTGTTGGGTTGGGGCATGCTGTTCGAAGGACACATCAGGAAACCCAACTGCAATTCGCGAACCGCCTGATTGTTCACGTGATAGACACCGACGTCGGTATCAATCGCTGCGGCAACCGCCTCTTCATCCAGACTCGGCAGAAGCGCTGCAATCCAGTTGTGATGGTATCCCTCGGTCACGTTAACGATCGGCCCTGTTTCATTGATCGTTCCCGCCGGATAGTGGCCGTGTTCGAACGAGTAAGCCGAAATCGCGAGCGAGAGCCGAATCAGATTCTGCTGACAGTTGCTGCGACGAGATAGCTCACGCATGTTCTGCATCGCTGGTAACGAGAGGCCGACCAGCACACCGATGATCGCGATGACCACCAGCAATTCGACAAGAGTAAAACCGCGGCGGTTAGACGCCATCTGTTGTTCACTCCGAACGGACGGGATCGAGGGTTGCGATCGCATCGGCAATTTCCACTTCAAAGATTTCGTGTGATTCAATTGTCTAACTCTCGGCTGATTGTGTCGACCACTTCCTCATTGCGGACCCACTCCGCCACAACGCGCGACCCAGCGCCGGTCGTTTGTGTCGAGACTCGGATCCACTGCGTTTCATCGATAGGGAAACGCATCGGAGTGACGTCTTTACCGGATGATTCGTCGGTAGCGATAAAAACCGAAGCGGCATCTATCGCTCTCAACATCGTTTCCGCACGCAAACGCGTGCGCTGAGCCTTCCGCTGCAGCGATTCGCTACGCACTGCTTGAAAAGTAACGCCGGTCACGACGAGTAAGAGCGCGGCAACGATCAACAGGAATGCTGCACCGCGTCTTGACGATCGACGAGAACGATAATCGGCAAGATTGAGTTGGTTCATTGCACGGCCTCCACCACCCAACGCTGTTCGCCCGGCTTCAAAACGACGACAGCTCGACCCTCATTGACCGAAAACTGAGGATCCAATTTCGAGCCAAACGAAAATCGGTCGCGCTCGACAATCGATTCGTTTTCAAGCACAACGCGAAGGATTGCCAACGCGTCACTATCCCACGTATACCGAACCATTTCACCGTCACGCAGGATCTCGATCCCCCGACCGTCTTCTAGTTCGCTGAGTTGTTTCGTTTCTTTGACATCGCCTCGCAATCGATCCGCGAATCGCAAAGCCGATCGATTCGATTGCTGGGCTTCGTTGTTACGAACGCCGATCTCCGTGACGCTTCCGAGCATCTCCACCGCGGCCAAAGCGATCACGAGCAACAACGCCAGAGTTGCCATCGTCTCGATCAGCGTGACGGCTCTTCGTGGCGGTCGCGTAGCGGATCGCCGAAACGGTATGACGATCGAATCGTCATTCATCCTTCTTGTGTCTGCGTTCAACGACCGTCTCCTGGTGGGTCGGTCGATTCGGACGATGCCGCGTCATCCACCGTCTGCCCGTCTGATTCAGATTCGTCTGATTCAGATTCGTCTAATTCGCTCGCTTCCGTGGTGTCATTAGGTGAATCACCGGAATTCGGTCGCCAATCGTGCAAGGCGATTCGCACCCGCTCATTGGCGGCAACGTTGACCATCACATGCTGTCCGGGCGGCGAATTCATTGGCTCCAGCGTTACTTCAACTTGGCAGCCGGTCATTTCGGAAACGTCGTCGGCGACTTCAT
This sequence comes from Planctomycetota bacterium, assembly GCA_039179795.1. Lineage (GTDB taxonomy): Bacteria > Planctomycetota > Planctomycetia > Pirellulales > Pirellulaceae > Rubripirellula. The sequence goes on from JBCDEM010000029.1 coordinate 82,469, forward strand.
CCGCTTGATTCATCCAGCCGTCATCTGGGAGAGCTCGAATGCGTTCGAGCGTATTCAAACCAGCCAAGTGTGCGGCGGTCCGCTGCTCAGAATGCAAATTCAATTGCGCGGACATCCGCGCGAGTCGCGTGGCGGCAACCAGCGCCGTTCCTAGCAGAGCCATCGCGACGGCAGCTTCCATCAAAAAACTACCGCGACGACATCTCGAATGACGCAACGATCGCCATCGGACGAAGCGACGGTTGGTCGGTGTCACCCGATCAAGCACGGGAGTATCGTTCGAAGCTTGTTTAGGAGAGGCCACTGATCAGTCCCACGAGAGCACCAAAGAAACCGACGACGATGACCGCAACGGTGATTCCGATCAGAAAGACCATGATCGGGTAAAAGACACCCATTACGGAGCGGAGATTCGCGGCACCGTCACGTAAATTCTGATCGGCGATCGCCCGTAATACCTGCGCGGTGCGAATCGCATCGGACTGATCAATCCACGCGGATTCTCGACGACTGAGCCAACCCGCATTCTTGACAACATGAATAGGGTCCACTCCCGATTGGACGTGACGAAGCATCACGGCCATCGTCATGCCGTCGAACGTCTTTCGATATACGTCACAAGCAAGACCGAGCGTCCGTTCGACGGGCCACCTCGCGTCGTAACCAGCGGCAAGTCCCTGCAAAAACTCCGCTTTGCGTCGCGCGCGTTTCGGCATCATCGGAAGAATCCCTGGCGCACGCATTCCCAAAAGTGCAGCCAACAGCGGCATCGACGCTGCGACAATGACAACCAACAACACCCCGATGCTGAACGATCCGGCGAGGTCGACAAAGGCCTCGAACTCAAATTTCAGACCAAACTCATCCAAAAGTTGACGCATCGTCGGCAGGATGAACATCGACAAGAACGTCAGAACAAACGACGTTACCAACGCCGTTCCAAGTAGATAAATGAACTGACCGTAGATTGGCATCATCGTCGAGTCCACGCTCTCCAGCTGCTGTTCAGCCGCTTCCCGGTCAAACTGGGCATCGTCCATTGACCGACCGTTCTCCATTGCGACCGCCGTTCGCAGTTGCAAGGGAACACCTGCCATGATCGCCGCCGACATCGGTGCTTCACCCATCTTTAAACGGCGAGTGAATTCATAGCACTCGCTACTGACTGGACCGGAGCGTGAAAACCCATGTGCAACCCGGACGATCGCGCCTTCTTGGTCACACACCGCACGAATCGCCGAATTCAAAGAGCTGACGCTGTTTCGATACCGACGCATGAAGTAATCGACGATCGTCAGAACCAATAGCAGAACAAACAGCAAGGCGAACAGCGATCGCAGAAATGCGACAAAAACCAACAATACCGTGGCAACAACCAGGAAGATCAAGATGATCAAGATGAAACGAATCAAGCGTCCCATGGCTAGAACCCACCTCCTCCGTAATCGCTGATCATCGATGCCATAGCCTGATACATCCATCCGAGCGTTGAGGTGATGGCCAGCCAAAGAATGAACCCGGATAGGATCGTGGAAATCATCGGTACACACTGCAACAAAACCGCCAGCCTTCGCTGCGCGGTGTTAAACAGATGCTCCGACGCAATGCTCCAACGCTGCTTCGGGTCTCCGTCGTGTGCTGACACCAACATTTCAACGACTGCCGTATCATCTCGCGAAGTGAAAGTCATTTTCAGTTCTGGCCCACCGCTTTCGACTCTCTGTGCCGCATTCAGAAACCAGCTTCGCGTCGTTCGTCGTTTCGCGATCTCAGCGGCAGCACGGAATGCCTCAGGAAAAGGACGACCAAGACGTGTTAATTGAGTGACCGCATCGCAGGACGCTGACCAGTCAATCGCCGATGCGGTACGACTGTACCCCGGCACGCACTGCAACGCCCACGCAATGATCGCTCCCGCGACTAACAGGATCGTAACGACCAGCAGAAAATAGGATACTTGAGCCGATTGGATGATCGGTTCCACGTCAAATACCTCTTCCTCGAGGAGATCGGTGACGTGCGAGTTGAGGTAAATCGAAACCAGGGTGCTCGCTGCACTGGCGAGCACCAACAACAACCAGCTTCCCACGGCGCAAATCGTGGCTCGACGCAACATCTGCTTGCGTTGTTGCTGGATATCCAGCCATCGCAACAAGTTGGTGCGCTGTTCGTCTCCAGCTTCCTGAAGACGCGTTGCGACCGGATCGAATTGTTTGGAATCGCTCACCAGGTTGCGATCTCCGTATAGACCGGTCGGATCACCCACCATGTGTAACCAAACACCATGCCGCAACCGACGACGACCATCGCAATTCGAGGTAGCAATCGAGTCAGCCAAAGCGTGCGACGTCGCGCCCGCTCTCGATACTCATGTGCCAAGTAGTTGAGTTTCGCGATCAGCCATTGCTGCTGATCCATCGAGAGATTCGCGATCGGTTTTGCGAACGATGGATTCAATATCGCTTTGACCCTGGGAGTCGAAAGGTCGGCAGTCTCCATTGCCGCGAGATCTTTCTCGTCGGCAATCTCTGCAGCGGCTTGGATCGCTTCGGATTCGGGTACGTTGTGCGAAAACTGATCCGCCAGGGAACGGCAGAATAACTCAAGTCGAGTCTGCGGCGAGAACTTTCTACGTCGCGTGATCAGCACCCAAACGAAGATCACCAGGACGGCGAGCGCCGCCAGTGACAACATACCGTTGCACGTGAACCATCGAGCAACGTCACTTTCCGGTTCCGGCCAACCCGGCACATTCCAGATCGACTGACTCGTTAACCACTGGGCACATTGCACGACCGGTTCAGACCAACGCAAGTCTCTGCCCTGTGAACTGAGCACGAGCGGGGCCATCACCGCTCCGCCGACCAGCAACCCTAAAAACAGAAGTGCAATCGGATAAGCCCAAGAGAACCTCCCATCTCGACGACTTTCCGCTCGTTGAAACAGCAGCTTGGCGGTTCGGGAAAGCAGTTGCGGATCGTTTTCTTGGGCCGCAACTTCAATCGCTTTCGCTACGCCTTTGAGCTGCATCGGGAGCACTGGCTGGATCGACTCGGGAACGGAAGCTCCACGCTCCAAACGATCGTGAATCCTCCGGGCCGCCCGGGAAACGCGACCGAGCCGCTGCGCCTGCAACCGATCCATTGCGGAGGACAGGGGGATTCCGGCTCGCATGGAAGCGGCGATTTCCTCCAGTAGCGCCGCGACTTGCAGGTCGGAGAGTGAGGCCATTATCAGTCGGCTGAGTAAACGAGTGAGGACCGGCAAGCTGGACAAACTTCGATGGAATCGCGTCAAAGTGGACTGCGTGACCGCGATCCAAACGATTCAATTCCATTCAGCTGTCAGCGTATACCACCCGGCAGCGGCTTTCCAGTCACGACGGCGGTAGCGTAACCCTCGGCGTGCACTGCACTTGTCGGCCCGAACTCGATGGGCTAACCTTCTGACTTCTCGAGACGAGGCCGACGGTATCGGTCCGTCTTTACGCACCCTTTTCACATGGGTATGTGCGCGAAGGGCGAGTGATGGGCATGGCCCGTCCGAAGCCCTGGAAGCAACTCCCTCAACGTGGCATCGTCTTCGTTGAATTGCTTCTTGGAGCCTCCCGTGAACCAATGAGGAAACCACATCGTGGCAGATCCGATCGTCAAAGAAATGATCGAAGCTGGTGTCCATTTCGGTCACCGCACCAGTCTCTGGAACCCGAAGATGGCCCCGTACATCTTCGGTCGCAAGAACCAAATTCATATCATCGACATCCGTGAAACGCTTCACGGCATGTTGCTGGCCAAGAAGTATCTGGGCCAAGTCGCTGCGGGCGGAAGCTTGATTTTGTTCGTCGGCACCAAGCGTCAAGCCGGCGAGGCCGTCGAAGCTCAAGCGTTGCGTTGCGGCATGCCATTCGTCAGTGAGCGTTGGCTCGGTGGTACGTTGACCAACTTCCGTACGATTCGCAGTCGACTTGGACGCCTGGAAGAACTCGAAGAATTGCGTGGCGGCGATCGTATCAACGATTACAGCAAGAAGATGCAATCATCGTTGAACCGCGAGTACCGCAAGATGTACCGCAACCTCAATGGCCTTCGAACGATGAACCGTTTGCCGGAGTGTCTGTTTATCGTCGACCCAGGCAAAGAACGAAATGCCATCCGAGAAGCAAAACGTCTCGGTATCCCCACGGTTGCTTTGATCGATACCGATAGCGATCCAAGCGATGTCGATCTGCCGATTCCCGGTAACGACGACGGTATCCGCAGCGTCGAGTTGATTCTGCGTCATCTGGCCGACGCGGTAAACGCGGGCAAAGGCCAGCTGGCAATGAATCAGACCGCTGAAGAAGCTGCCGCGACCGCTCAGGAACCCGTCGCAGCAGCCGCAGCGACCGAACCGGTAGCCGCAGCCGCCGATGCAGGCGATACGCCCGCATCAGAAGGCTAAGCCGAACGTCGACAGAAGTTTCGACTTCTAAGATGGATAGGTCATCGACGCGTGATGAATCGGGTTGGCAGCTCCGGCTTCAATCCGATCCGCAACAGGCGAATCGATATCCCGTAACCCCCTCAAACCGGGAAGTTGTCAGGTCAAATTCCTTGTCGGTTTGACCGGAACTGACACCTCCCGCGATTCAAATTCTGTCAAAACACTTTCGCAATACTTTTGGAGATGAGAAAAATGGCCGAGATCACGGCAGCAGCGGTGAAAGCATTCCGCGAGCGTACCGGATTGCCATTGATGGACTGCAAGAAAGCCCTGCAGGAAGCTGGTGGTGACGAAGATGCAGCAGTAGAAGTACTGCGTAAACGCGGACAGCAATTGGCGGACAAGCGAAGCGATCGCGAGACCGCATTTGGTCGTTTTGGTCTCTACATCGGCACCGACAAATCGGTCGGCACGATGGTGGAGCTGCTGTGCGAATCGGCACCGGTTACGACCAACGAAGACTTCATCCAACTGGCGAATGATTTGGCCGCAGCACTCGCCGCAAACGATGTGTCGACCGCCGACGAATTGCTCGCCCTGGATTCGCCTTCGAAGAGCGGGACAACGCTCAATCAACAGAAAGACGATCTGTTCAACCGCATTCGAGAAGTTTTCAACGTCGGCCGATTCGTACGCGTTGAAAACTCATGCGGCGGCTACATGCACCATGCCGGAACGACGGCCGGTGTGCTAGTCGAAATCGATGGTGGCACCGACGAAGCTGCCAAAGACGTTTCGATGCACATCGCCGCAATGAACCCGGCTGCACTCGACAAGGACTCGATCGATCCCGAGCTGGTCGCAAAAGAACGCGAGATCCTCAAAGAAGCCGCTTTGGCGGAAGGCAAGCCTGAGAACATCGTTGAAAAGATGGTCGAAGGCCGCATGCGAAACTTCTATGCGGAACGCTGCCTGCTGGAACAAGCGTTCGTGAAGGACGACAAGCAAACCGTCGGCGAATACGCCAAGAGCAACGGCATGACCGTCAAGAACTACTGGCACTGGGTCATCGGTCAGAAGTAATTCGACGGACGGGTGATTCACCCTGCGGTTTTTCAATTGATCAAACCCCGCCCATCCCCTCGGATCGGCGGGGTTTTTTCGTATGATCTTGCTCAACAGATCGATTCCCGGGCGATTAACCAACGCTGCGTGTCTCGATCGTAACCAGATGTCATTCGGTTTCCTGACATCCTTCTTTTCCCGCGCCTCCTGCTCCGAATAAATAACGATGCCCGACCAACCCCTGCGTTACCAACGTGTGATTTTGAAACTCAGTGGCGAGAGCCTGGCGGACGGTGGCGGGCGCGGCATCAGCGGTGAAGAAGCGGGCGACATGGCTCGCCAAATCAAGCAGGCTCACGGTTCGGGATGTCAGATCGCCGTGGTCATCGGTGGTGGCAACATTTTGCGGGGCGCCCAGTTTTCCGGCACCAATGCGCTGGTGCAACAATCGACCGCCCACTACATGGGAATGCTCGCCACGATGATCAACTCTTTGGCAATGCAGGACGCCATTGAGTCCGTTGGTCTGCAAACGCGGGTGATGTCGGCCATTCCAACGGAAAAAATTGCGGAGACGTTCATTCGCCGTCGCGCTATACGACACCTCGAAAAAGGCCGGGTCGTGATTTTGGCTGCCGGCATCGGCAATCCGTTTGTGACCACGGATACGGCCGCCGCTCAGCGAGCCCTCGAACTGGACGCCGACGTGGTATTGAAGGCCACCCGTGTGGATGGCGTGTACAGTGACGACCCCGAAAAAAACCCTCACGCCGTGCTCTACGAGTCGTTAAGCTACGCCGAAGTGATGGAAAAGAACCTAAAAGTGATGGATGCGACCGCCATCGCTCTCTGCCAGGAACACGAGAAGCCTATCCTCGTGTTTAATTTCAAGAAGGATGGCAACATCACGCGAGCCGTATCCGGTGACACGGTCGGTACCTGGATCGGCGCGAAATCGTCGACGACAGCCGAATAGACTTTCCCTCTTTCAAAAACAGATCTCAAAACAACCAGAGTCTCACGCACAAGGACGCAAACATGCCTGCTGATGAAATCTTGATGGATGCCGAAGAACGCATGGAGAAAGCGATCTCGGTACTCGGCGACAACCTATCCGGGATTCGTACCGGTCGCGCCACGCCGGGGCTGGTCGACTCTTTGAAAGTCGAAGCCTATGGCTCATCTCAACCACTCAAACAACTCGCGTCCATTGGTACGCCCGAGCCCCAGCAGATCGTGATTCGCCCGTACGACGCAGGAACGATCAAGGAAATCGAAAAAGCGATCGTCGGGGGTGATCTCGGATTGAATCCGCAGAGTGACGGTCGAATCATCCGATTGAATGTTCCACCCTTGTCGACCGAAGTTCGCAAGAAAATGGTTTCGCGAATCAAAGAGCTATCGGAAGACGCCAAGATTTCGATTCGCAACATTCGTCGCGATGCGAATAAGGCCGCCGACTCGGGTGAAAAAGCAAAAGAGTTCAGCGAAGACGATCGAGATAAACTAAAAGATGAGATTCAAGAGCTGACGAAGAAGCACGAAGCACAAGCGACAGAACTCGCAAAGGCAAGGGAAGCCGAAGTGACTGAAGAGTAGCAAAGACCCACCCAGCGGCTTTGCGCGCCACATTGAACTGCCTCCCCACTCCCCCACCCCACCGAGGCCCATGCGTTGCTCTGCTTTGCTATTGGGACTGCTACTAGCTTTATCGTGTGTCATTGCTTCGAGCGCTGACGAGCCGCCTCTTCAACTGGCAAAGTTCGACATCGATGTGACGCCGCCGGTTGGATTTATGATGGCGTACGATCGCGTGACGCGGGTCGAAGAACTCGGTCTACGCTGTCGCGGCATCGTTTTTATCGGAAGTGGCAAGCCGATCGTCCTGTGCGCGGTTGATTGGATCGGCATCGGCAATGAGTCGCACGATGTCTTTCGAGATCGCTTAGCGAGAGCCGCAGGCACAACACGCGATCGCGTCGCCGTTCATACGTTGCACCAGCATGACGCGCCTCGATGCGATTTTTCAGCGGAGCGATTTCTGCATGACATTGGCGTTTCCGATCTCGGGCCGCACGATGGTTCGTTCGCTCGCGAAGTCCTAAATCGCTTGGAAGAATCGGTTGCCGCGGCCGTTCAGTCTCCTGTCGCCGTGACCCATGCTGCGTACGGAACGGCGAACGTCAAGAAAGTTGCATCGAATCGTCGTATCCTTGGCGAAGATGGACTCGTGCGAGCGACACGCTACACAACGTGCCGCGACCCGGCGCTTCGTGCCGAACCAGAAGGTGTCATCGATCCCGAATTGAACTCACTCACTTTCTTTCGCGATGAAACACCCGTTGCGGTGCTCACTTATTACGCCTGTCATCCGCAAAGCTATTACCGGACAGGGGTTCCCAGCCCAGACTTTCCCGGGATCGCGCGATTCATGCGAGGCCAGGACTTACCGGGAGTCTTGCATGTTCACTTCAACGGCGCCGGTGGCAACATTGGAGCGGGCAAATACAACGATGGCGCAAAAGAGAATCGCTTGATCCTAGCGCAACGCGTTGCCCAAGCGATGCAAGCGGCATTTCAAAACGCCAAGAAATTCCCTCTGACAACATCCGATGTGGGTTGGGGTGTTGAGCCGGTTGCAATTCCGCCAGCACCGCACTTGGATGCAGACACCCTGCGCAACAACCTGAGCGAATGGGATCCCAAGCAATACTGGGGGAGTCCCGATGAGCTCGCGTGGCTGCTGCGTTGCGAAAGTGGTCACAAGATTGATCTGAGTTGTTTGAAGATCGGTGATGTTCGCATCCTTCATATGCCGGGCGAGCTGTTCGTTGAGTATCAGCTGGCGGCGAAAGCGATGCGACAAGACTTGCACGTCGCCATGGCTGCCTACGGTGATTACGGTCCGGGATACATCGGAACGGAAATCGGTTACAGCCAAGGTGGCTACGAAACAAGCCAGCGCGCATCGAATGTCGACAAGAGTGTTGAGGGCGTGTTGATGAACGGCATGCGAGTTCTTCTGGAAGCGAAGGAATGATGCGGCGGATCTGGATTGTTTGTCTCTTACTTGCTCTCTCAATGCCGAACACGCGCGGCCAGGGCGACTTTGCAGACGAATTACCACGCATCCCTCCAACCGAGCCGAGCGATGCGTTAGCGACATTCCAAGTTGCGGACGGTTTCGAGATGCAGCTGGTCGCGTCGGAGCCAATGATTTCCACTCCGGTCGCGATCGAGTGGGCAGCCGATGGTGCTCTGTTCGTGTGCGAGATGCGTGGATACAGCGAAGACCGCGACGCCGGCATCTCGCGTATCACTCGCTTGGTCGATCAAGACCAGGACGGGGTCTTTGACCGTCGAACGATCTTTGCCGAAGGCCTGATGTGGCCAACCGGTTTGATGCCCTACAACGGAGGACTCTTCGTCGGTGATGCACCCGATCTGGTGTACTTGAAAGATAACGACGGAGATGGAATGGCCGATCAAAAAACGGTTGTGCTAACCGGTTTCGGAACATCCAACGTACAGGGATTGATGAACTCGTTCCGATGGGATTTGGACAACCGCATTCATATCGCTTGCAGCAGTGTTGGCGGCAAGATTCGTCGCCCCGACCAGGCAGACACAGAAGGTGTGAATGTGCGTGGTCGTGACATCGCGTTAGATCCGCGAACCGGTCAGTTCACGTTAACAAGCGGTGCAGCACAGCACGGCATGTGCTTCGACGATTGGGGGCGAAAGTTTGTTTCATCTAATAGCGATCATCTGCAACAAGTGATGTACGAAGATCGTTACGTCGCGCGAAATACTTACTTGAATGCACCAGGGTCTCGAATTTCGATTGCCAGCGATGGTCCTCAAGCCGAGGTTTATCGCATCAGCCCCGTCGAACCGTGGCGAGTCGTTCGCACAAGACTTCGCGTCGGTGGACTCGTTCCTGGTCCCGTCGAGGGCGGCGGTCGAGCCGCCGGTTATTTCACCGGAGCAACTGGCGTCACGATCTATCGCGGTGACGCGTGGCCCGATCAATTTCGTGGATGCGCCATTATCGGTGATGTCGGTAGTAACCTAATCCATCGCAAGCGGCTGGAGAAAAACGGACTCGAATTCATCGGACGACGTGTTGATGCAAAATCAGAGTTTGTCAATTCGAGCGATATCTGGTTTCGTCCTGCGCAGTTCGCCAATGCGCCCGATGGCACACTCTATGCAATCGATGTTTGTCGAGAAGTCATCGAACACCCCAAGAGTTTGCCTCCAGATATCAAGAAACACATCGACCTGACGTCCGGTCGTGATCGCGGTCGGATCTATCGGATCGCACCCGATGGCTTTCGCTACCGAGCGACACCCAACCTGGCTGACGCTTCCACCGATTCTTTGGTTGGATACTTAGAGCACGAAAACGCCTGGCATCGCGAAACGGCCGCTCGACGACTCTTTGAAAAAGCGGACCCGGCAGCCGTCGTTCCATTGAGAACTTTGGTCCTTGAATCAAAATCGCCCACCGGAAGGTTGCATGCGTTGTATGCACTCGACGGGCTTGCCGCACTTGATGAAGCCTCGCTCTTAAAGGGGCTTCAGGACTCGCACGAACATGTTCGAGTCGCTGCCGTTCGTTTGGCGGAACGAATTCCCGGCACGGATGAACTAAGGTCACAGCTGGCTTCGATGGCCAAGGATGAATCGGTCCATGTTCGCTACCAATTGGCATTCACGGTGGGGTCCATTTCCGGCATCGATGCCGTACCCATTCTGAGTCAGATTATTCGAAACGATCCTTCGGACAAATGGATTCAAACCGCGGTGCAGAGTTCGGCAGCGGAAATCGCCGGTGAGTTATTCGCAGCTTTGCTAAAGGATGATTCCTATCGATCTGAACCGGCGAGTCAGTTTTTGAGTCGTTTGTCGACGCAGATCGCTCGACAGAATCGAAAACCCGACATCCTGCTCGCAATCGGTGCGATCGAAGCATTGGACCAGCGTGATGCAGCGTTCGCCGTACCCATCATCGGGCGACTTCTACGATCATCAAAGAGTCGTCAGAGCGTTATCCAAAAACTGTCCTCAGACGGTTCGTTGGATTCAGCCTTGGCTGTGCTGAACACCATGCTCAACGCACTTAAACAGACTGCGGTCCTTGAAGGCGAGGCGGTTGCGACTCGGGTGAAAGCGATCGAGTGCCTTGCATTTGGAACACCAACAGATGTTTCTTCAACGCTCGTTTCATTAATCGATAGTCGTGAGCCAATCGATGTTCAACGGTCAGCGATTCGGACTCTCGGCGAGTTCCCTGCCGATGTCGTTGTGGAACCGATACTTCGACAATGGAAAGGTTTCAGCCCATCACTACGCGAAACCGCATGCGATGTTCTGTTTGCGAGAGCGGATCGCATCAGCCAACTGCTCGATGCTGTTGAGCGGGGCGAGCTTTCAAGTTCAGATTTGCCAACGCCCCGTCTGCAGATCGCCAGCCAATCAAAGGACCCGGCGATTAAAGAAAGAGCGGTGAAGCTGCTGGACAAACGCGGTTCAGGAAATCGCCAACAAGTGGTGGCCGATTATCGACAGGCACTCAGTCTTCCGGGTGATGCCGTGAAAGGACGGACGGTCTTTGGCAAGAACTGCGCCAACTGCCACAAAGTCAAAGACCTCGGTCACGACTTGGGACCGAACTTGTCCGCAATGAAATCACGCGGTGCCGAATCCATTCTCGTCAACGTGATGGATCCCAACCGCGAAGTGAATCCACAGTACCTCAATTACGCGGTGTTAACCGCAGATGGTCGTACACTTTCTGGGATGATCACCAGTGAAAGTGCTACGAGCATCACGCTCACACGAGCTGAATCAGCGACCGATCAAATCCTACGACGTGACATCTTACGGCTGCAGAGCATGGGCGTATCACTGATGCCCGAAGGGTTGGAAAAGCAGATCGACCAACAAGCAATGGCCGATCTAATCGCGTATCTACTGAGTCTTTAAGCGGCCTACGTCGTAGTACGTTTATCGGTTTATGTGATCGATTGGTTATCGTCTTTCCCTGGCGATTACGACCACGAGTACCTTTCCTGAGTACGAGTACCGCTTTCCTGAGTACGAGTACCGCTTTGCTGAGTACGAGTACCGCTTTGCTGAGTACGAGTACGATCGAGACTCTTGATAGCTCTTGTACTACCGCGAAGCGGTTCAACAACAAAGCTCGGGGTCGCGAAGCGCACCCCGAGTTGTGAACGTCACCGCGTAAACGCACCCCAACGGGGTGCCACAATCCGTGTTTGCCATTCCGGTGCGCTGCGCGACCCAGGACTTTGAGGCGGGAAAAAGGTTTCGGACACAACGTAGGAGTTGCACCAAGGAGGGGTTTATATTTATCGCCCAGGAGAGCGATAAACTTGACTTTCATCAAGCCTGAGTGGGTATAAGAAATCCAGCCCACTCATGCAAACAGTGCCATTCGTGTCCGACACCTTTTCTTCTTCGCGGTTTGAGTGGTCGTCCCAAATACGCAATCCAAGCACCTAGTGTGGAGCTTTATTGCCAACAGTTGAGGAATCCGAGTCGATCGCAATTCAAAAATCAAGCGTTTGACAGCAATCACGTTATCGAAAGCCACTTTCCTCCAGACGAAAAAGGATGTCCAGAGTCAGGGTTTTGACGTCGTGATTGAAGTAATCATAAGGTGTATTTCGTAGATCAACTCCTTGCTCATTGACGACGTACAGTCGATAGCTGTCCGCATATTCGTCGGACTCCGATGACGAGCGATTCCTTTCCTGCAGCAGCGAAGATCCTTGCTCTGGATTCGCCAAGAAGCTTTCGCTCACACTTGTCGGTGGCGTTTGCAAATCGGATTCCTCCGGAAGAAAGGTCTGAGCAAACGAGTCAATCGGAATGGAGGGGAAATCTTCGCTCTCTCCTGACTCCAGTGGTCCGGACGTCAAGCCAAAGAGGAGCGATGTCGGGTCGTCATCAACCGGTGCATAAAACGGATTGATTTCATCGAGCTCAGATTCATCAACCATTCGATAGCGCAACGGCTTGGCACCAATTGAGAAGGGGTCGTCCGGAATCCTGACGAGATACTCGGGTACCAATTCATTCAAAGAGTCTGGCAGTCGACCATGATCGAGTCGCCATGCGTGAATCGCAAGCTCCGTTCGCAGGAGTCTCATCTCAGCAAGCTCTCGTCGGAGTCGGATTCGGAAGTTTGCAAAACCGCGGTCACCTTCTGGGACGCTTAGCTCGAAAAGAATGAGTTTGAGATGGCCCGTCCATCCATCCCGATGCTGTTCCCAAATGCGATCCCGATCAATAAACGCTTGCGCGCTCTCCGCGGCAAGCTCGATCTCATGAAGCGCGGATGCAAGCTCCAGGCAATCTTCCTTCGTGAGGTTTTGTCGACACTGAAAGAGCCTGCGCCGCCCAAGCACAGCACATTCGATCCCGGTCGAGGCATGAAAGGGCAGCGAATGATGTCGTAACCGGTATGCCAAACGGAGGGCCTGAAGATAACTTGCTGCTGCTTCACGATAGCGCCCCTCTGACTCCTCGACCCTCGCGCGACAATCGATCGCTTGCACGAGAATGCCCATCCGATTTAAGTCATCTATCCCCACATCATGACTGGTGTAGTCCAACGGACATTGAATCTCTCTCTCCAGTGCCAAATCGATTCGTTCATAAATTGGAGCGATCCGCTCCACGATCTTCTTGAGCCCTGCTAGTGTTGCTGTGGATTCTCCGTCAAATAAATACTCGAAACTTCGACCATAAACTGCCTGGACCTCAGAGTTGCTAAAAGCCATCCAGCGGTCGTCAGCGAAGCGTCCTGCAACTGCAAGGTCATCCCATCCATTTGCTTCGGGAAGATTGTCCGACGGAATGGCGGTTCGTGTGACCAGCCGAACGTAAACGAATAGCGGCGGGGAGATGAACAGCAAACACCACGCAAATAGCAAGCCGCCAATCGCGATCCCACGAAGCTTCGAACGAGGCTCCGCCGAGCCGAATGCCCACGTCCAGAGGAGATTTGTCACGAACGGGAAACATGCGATGCCAAGCAGAATGGCCGTCCAAGCGATCCAACGTTCGCGAAAATCCAGCATATCGCTTCTGAACCATTCCGCTGAAACGATCAACGGCCATGACATTGCGACGTCAGGGTTAAAGATCTCAAACGTAAAATCAATACACTCAGCGATCCAAGCGAGCCCGAAACAAGCCAAGCATACGGTTGGCAAACGCAGCCACCACCAGGGTCGACGCCCAACGAACAGCCAAAGGCCAAGCAGTGTGGCAAAGCCAGACGCCAAGCCAATTGCGACCACATTGAGCCAAGCATCAGTACCCAAACTCGGCAGATTGAAGCCAATCATAATCACAGTTGCGCAGACGACAGTTGCAAGCAGGATGGAGGAAATTGAAAACACAGGACGACGCCTTGCGCGTTCAGCCTCATCGCGACCTTGCCACCAACGCACAACCTGGATACAGATAACAACGACCACGCATTGAACGGCAATCGCAACAATTGGTTCGTATGCGGGGATCAACAAGAAAGCCGACAACAATCCGACAAACACTGCTGTCCGAGTGAACCAATGCGAGCGCGAGCGAGCGACCCAACAAGCGATCACTCCGCTGGAAGCCAACGAGGTTAACAGGAGTACGATCGCAAGGAGCGTTCCTGGTCTTTCCATAAGTGTCGGAGCAACATATGGCATCGGTTGCATCGTGAACCTACTATCTCGAGGCTGTCAAACTCCAGCGACACGGTGAACAATAAACATTCCTGTGGCAACGTCTTTCTTTACTCTCCCGCTTGCGGCAGAACCGGCCAAGAAAAGGTGGCCGTGGGAAAAGGTGTCCGACACGAATGGCACTGTCGAGTGTAAGTCATTTCATGTGCAGTGTTTGCGAAGCTCGCGTTTTAAGATGTGTCTTGGCTTGCGCATGAGTTTGTAGGGCTTGGGGCGTCGCTTGACCACTCTCGGTTCAAG
>JBCDEM010000033.1:0-77114 GCA_039179795.1 Planctomycetota bacterium
CTTGAACCGAGAGTGGTCAAGCGACGCCCCAAGCCCTACAAACTCATGCGCAAGCCAAGACACATCTTAAAACGCGAGCTTCGCAAACACTGCACATGAAATGACTTACACTCGACAGTGCCATTCGTGTCGGACACCTTTAATGCGCTTCACCTTTAATGCGCTTACGTCGCCGGAGCGTAAAGATTTTGCAAGGCCGGTTCGAGGTCCGGGAACTCGAAGTTGAAGCCGAGTTCTTCAAGTCGCTTCGATATCACGTACCGACCGTAGAGTGCCAACTCGGGATCGGTTCGCATCACCAGGGGAGCCCCGATGCGGACCATCCACTCAAAGGCCGGTAAGCCAATCGGCATTCTGATGACACGCCGAAGCGTTCGCATAAACTGCATCTGCGATACGGGATTCGGCGCAGATGCGATGTACATCCCCGATATCGAATCATCGGTGATCGCATTTGAGAACAAGTTGTTTAAGTCTGACTCGTGTATCCATGACATTCCTTGAGTGCCGCTTCCGACTCGACCCCCGAGTCCTAAACGAGCCAGCAACCCAAGCGTGCCAAGTGCTCCAGCTCCAGCACCGCGGTCCCTGCCGATGACGAAACTTGTCCGCATGACGACACCCCGTTGGTCTGGAAGTTTGCTGCTGGCGAAAGCCTTCTCCCAGGCTCGTCCAATTGTCGGCGCAAATCCGATCCCTTCGGCTGATTCCTCCGTGCACACGGCAGTTGGTGGGTCACCATAGATATGGGCCGTACTCATTTGGATCCAAACCGGCGGTGGCGACTCGACCGATCGCATGGCCTCGCCAAGAACCAGTGTCGATTCAACACGTGATCGAAGGATCTCATCCCGGTGGTCTGGCGTCTTGATGCAGTTCACCGTACGACCGGCCAGATTCACGACGGCGTCGGCGCCATTCAAGGCTTCCGTCCAGTCGCCCAGAGTCCGCCCACTCCAAACTCGATGCGACCAAGCGCCTGTAACTTTCGGCACCGACCGCGACAGGATCGTCAACTTCGCACCCGCTTCCGCGAACGCTTCAGCCATCGACAAGCCAAGGAACCCGCTACCACCGGCAAGAACAATCGACTGTCCGCGCAGATCGGATTTCACGTTACCGTTTCCTGGACTGAAGGAGCCATTGATACTGTGTCTTTAACCGTATTTGGCGGCCACGGAGAACAAGATTCGTTGTGAAAACGGGCTAGCGATTTGAGAGGAACAAAGCCAACCCAGGCCGGTGGACTGGGCTAGGCGAACGACTGAGCCTTCGGCCCGCCATCTTGTGTCACAGAGGCAGTTACCCCCTCACCATTCGCTCACAAGTCAGGCGATTTCAACGGCTACAGCACGTCGCATTGAGTCCGACGATCGATCTGCCATAATCGTTGTTGACCGCCCCTTTCAGGGCATCCGCGTTGACTTGCGAATGAGATAATGACCGGAAAGCAACGACTCAACCTTTTCGAGAAAGCGATCGAGCAGCCGGCCGAAAAGCGTCTGAGTTTCCTCAAAGATCGTTGCGGCGACGATACGGAGTTGTACCGTCAATTGGTCAGCATGCTGGAACTCCATTCTGGCTCATCGAGCTTTCTCGATACCGACGCCATCCTCATGTCGGAAGATACGAGTGATCGTACGGCGTCTCCCCTACCCGCGCGAACCGAGGCACTGGCTGGAGCTGAAGCACTGCGGCTTGATCCTGGCGACCGACTGCTTGGGCGATATGAAGTCGTTGCCGCCATCGGGCGAGGCGGGATGGGTGAGGTCTATCAGTGTTCCGACTTGAAGCTTGAACGTGAAGTTGCGGTGAAGGTCCAGCGACTTGTCATCGAAAACGCACCGGACATGCGCGATCGATTTCTGCGCGAAACTCGATCCGTTGCGGGACTCTCCCACCCAAATATCGTGACACTCCATGACTTTGCGACCGATGGCGATCTGTCTTTCGCGGTGATGGAATTTGTACGTGGTAAGTCATTGGCCCAATGGAACTCTCTCGATCGAGATGTGACCGAGGTTTTATTTCTCGCACGCGATATCGCATCGGGGCTGGCCGCCGCCCATGCGAATTTGCTGATGCATCGGGACATCAAGCCAGCCAACATCATGGTTTCAGAAGACGGAACGGCAAAGATTCTCGACTTCGGACTCGCTCGTCAAACATCCAGCAATCCGGCCAATGACATCACTGGGGCGGAAGGACAGGTTCAGGGCACCGCTCCCTACATGTCACCGGAACAGGCGAGCGGCGAAACGCTCAGCTGTGCAACGGACGTTTTCTCGTTCGGTACGATGCTTTTCGAGATGTTCACCGGGGCAAACCCTTTCCGTGGTGACAACCTGTTGGATTCGATTCGTCGTGTGTCGGAAGCTTCGCGGATTCATGAATCCCTAGAAAGAGACAGTCGCATTCCGAGCGCCATTGCAGGGTTGATTTCGGCGATGCAACGGCGTGATCCGCAACAGCGACCGTCAGCGGCGGAACTCTATTCCTCGATCACGAAGTTGCTGAAGTCGAAGGACTACTTGTCGACGCGAATCGATGCAGCGGAGTCTGACGTTGAAAACAACTTGCCTTCTCGATCAATCGAATTGGAAGGACGCGATGAAGCCATCGCGACTCTGCATGAGCAGGTTGATCAGTTCCCGGTTGTCAGCCTTGTCGGCACCGGAGGCGTTGGCAAAACGTCGCTTGCTATCCGCTTGGCGCAGGAGCGTAAGCACAAGTATCGAGGCGGCGTTTGGTTCTGCGCCCTGGCATCCGTTGATCAGAGCGCAGATCTGGCTGGGGTTGTTTCCGGGAATGTGGCCGGTAACGCAGGATCATTCGCGGGACTTGATGAATTGATCACTCGGTTATCCGGCGGGCCAGTCTTGCTTGTCCTTGATAACTGTGAACACGTCATCGACAACGCAGCAGAGCTTACCGAAACACTTTGCGAGCGTGTTCCTGAGATCACCATTCTTGCAACAAGCCGCGAGGCTCTTAGCGTGCCACGTGAGTGTGTGCATCGCTTGGATGGACTTGCCGTCGAGGGCGATAACAGTGATGCCGCTGAACTGTTCCGTCATCGCTCAGCGTCGTTCGCTCGTCTTGATAGTGATGAAAGTACAAAGCAGCAGATTCAAGACATTGTCTTGCAGCTTGAAGGTCTTCCGTTAGCCATCGAGTTGGCTGCGGCCTGCTTGTCCACGATGACCCTGCGGGAATTGCATGATTCACTCGACGATCAACTGTCGACTCTACAAGGTGGACGTCGACGTAGCCGACAGGCGACGTTACACCAGACGATTCAGTGGTCTTTCGATCTGCTGACAGCGGAAGAACAGAACACGCTCCAGTTGCTCACCGTCTTCCGCGCAGCGTTTAGCTCGCAAGCGGCGATTGAAGTATGCAATCTAGGTCGATCCGGTCGATTCATCTTGCAGCGACTTGTTGAAAAGTCAGTCTTGTCACGTTTGGAATTCGGAGGTGAGTCACGCTTTCGTATGCTCGAACCGATCCGTCAGTTTTGTTTGCAACGGGATGATCACAGCGAGCTGGGCGGGGCACTCCAGCGGCACGCGCTCTTCTATGCCGACCGCGCAAAGAAGTTGGGTAATGGAATCAACGGATTCGATGAACTTCGCTGTGCCGATGAATTGAATCTGGAGTGGCCGGACCTACGCGCCGCGATAGCCTGGGGGCGAGAGCATCGTCGGTTCGATATTGCGGTGCTTCCTGTCGTCGACCTCGCTCGGAACATCATGTTTCATCTGCGAACGGAGGCGTATGGTTGGCTAATCGCTGCAGAAGAAATATTCAAAGATGAATTTGCGACCCGCGCCGATGCGCTTTGGGTTCTTGCCAACGGACACTGGCTGATGGCAAATCCGGAGCTCTGCGAGGAAGTGCTCGACCGCGCCGACGCGATTCAAGTGTCGCCGCAGAACTTGTGGGTCCGGTATTTTCTCAGGTTCTCTCAGAATCGATTTGAAGAATCCATTGCCGCGGCGGAGCAGGCCGAGCGACTCGCTGGTGAGTTGAATGATCCCATCGAGCAGCGTTGGTGGGCGAACGCGTTTAAAGCTTGCCCAATGGCGATGGCGAATCCAGATGACCCAAGAATCGATCCAACGATTCAGGCATCCAGTCGCCATGTTGCCAGTCTCGACTGGCCAACTGGGAAGGCGTTTTTTGCCTTGGCCGAAGGTACTGTGTTGATTAACCGTCGGCAGATGCCTAAGGCCATTGAGAAGTATCAAGAGATCATCAAGATCGCTCGACAATGTGGAAACCTGTGGATCGAGTTGATCTCCCGATTGGTTTTTAACGAAGCCGCCAATCCAAATATTCCACCTGCCGTCAAGCTGGGCAACGCCGTGACGGATCTTCGATCCTTGCTTGAGAACGGCGAAGAAGCTCACTTCCCGATTGCCATTCGTTGCATCGTTATCGCTTTTTCAGATTGCGGATTTCATGACGACGCTGTGCGTTGCTCGTCGATCGTTCCGTCACTGCCTGGCGTTGGCGAGAAAAGCGAGTTCACGCCAACCTATCCCATGACCATCGAACAGCTGCGCGATAAGTACGATGATGATCAGTTTGAAGCATTGCTTCAGCAGGGAGCATCGCTCACGCCCGACAAGATTTTGTCGCTGGCCGGCGAAGTGTTGAATCAAATGAATTGATCGCGTTTGATGATCAATCCGTACGTGTAGGCGCCAAACATTTTTCTGTAACATTTGCCCGAATGATTTCGCTCTACGAGCTATGGATATCACACAAGTTTTAAAGTCTGCCGCAGAGGGTGATGCAAACGCCAAGGCCTCCGTCATCGAAGCCATGTACGATGGCTTGCGCAAGATCGCAGCGAGACAGATGAGCAACGAACGCCAGGATCACACGCTGAGTGCGACCGCACTGGTGCACGAAGTTTCCGCCAAGTTCCTGGATGACAATAACGCGTTGCCGACCGACCGGGCGGCGTTTCTCGGTTTCGCTGCGACGGCAATGCGTCATTTACTGGTCGACCATGCGAGATCAAAAGGGCGGCAAAAACGGGGTGGCGATCGCAAGAAGCTGGCGTTCGAGGAGGCATTCGTTGCGGCCGAGGAGCAAAGCGAAGACTTTCTTTCGCTGAATCAAGCTTTGCAAGATCTGGCTGAGATCGAGCCACGAAAGGCCAAAGTTGTCGAGCTTCGCTATTTCGGTGGATTGTCGAACCAGCAAGTCGCCGATGCGCTGGAAGTCTCGCTCGCCACTGTCAAAAGGGACTGGGAGGTCGCGCGGACGTGGCTGTTGCACGAACTGCGAAGTAACGAAGCCGAGTAACCTGTTGGATCGCTTGTTCATAATTGCGCCGGTTGTTCGATGCCATAAACTGAGTCGAGAGGCGAATGAACAGTTCGGTGGCTGGCGAAGGAATCGATGACTCGAAAGAACGCAATTCAACTCTTCGAAGAGTTGATCGACATTCCATCCGAGCAGCGACTCGATTTTTTGCGGAAGCAGTGCGTTGAAGGCAGCGATGTGTACCGACAGGTCATCGCGATGCTGGAAATTCATCCGGACGCTTGCGGTTTTTTGGAGACCGATGCGATCCAGATTTCCAACGCGAGAGATGATTCAACGGCGTTTCCGGTGCCTTTGGGTAAGGAGGCTTCGCAGCTGACGATTGGTGACCGATTGCTTGGTCGATACCAGGTCGTTGCTTCGGTTGGCCGAGGCGGTATGGGTGAAGTTTACCGTTGCTCTGATCTCCAACTTGCCCGTCATGTCGCAATTAAGGTGCAGCGACGGTCGATCGAAAGTGATCCAGCGATGAGAGACCGTTTCCTTCGTGAGATCCGTTCGGTCGCTGCGTTGTCTCACCCTAACGTTGTCAACTTGCACGACTTTGCCACAGACGGAGAGCTGTCTTTTGCCGTGATGGAATTTGTCTGCGGAGAAAGTCTCGACCGATGGATCAAGATCAAACGAAACTCTGGAGAGCTGATCTCCGTTGCACGTGACGTGGCAGCTGGTTTGTCCGCTGCCCACCTCAAGGAACTGATGCATCGGGATATCAAGCCAGCGAATGTAATGATTACCGAAGAGGGAATCGCGAAGATCTTGGACTTTGGGTTAGCCAGACGCGTAACGAATGATGTTGAGAATGACATCATCGGAGTGAGTCGTCAGATTCCGGGTACCGCGCCTTACATGTCTCCCGAGCAGGCTCGCGGGGAACCACTCAGTTGTGCCACCGATCTATTTTCGTTTGGAACCATGCTCTATGAAATGTTCGCTGGCGAAAACCCTTATCGTGGCGCTTCGTTCTTAGAAACGATTCAGCGTGTTTCGGAAGCCCACAGCGTTATCGGCCGACTTGAAAAAGACCACAACATTCCCCATCCGGTCGCGCAGCTCATTGCGGGGATGCAACAACGGGATCCAAAGAGTCGCCCTGATGCGGCGAGCGTCGCGCAGGTTCTTGAGCAAATCGCGCGGTTCGAAGATGAGACGGCCATTGTTCTTCCCGCGAGTGGAGAGGGGCCCACCAACAACTTGCCATCCAGAGCTTGGGAGCTGGAGGGGCGTGACGCCACGATTGAAAAGCTTCGCCAAGAATTGGATCAATTCCCGGTCGTCAGCATCGTTGGTGCCGGAGGTGTCGGCAAAACAGCGCTGGCCATTCATGTTGCGCAGCAATCGATGGCCAGGTTCACTGGCGGGGTTTGGTTTTGCGACTTGACGTCGGTGGATAAAGGTACCGATCTGATCGGCGCGATTGCCGGAATCGTGATGGAGAGCGTGGGTTCGTCGGGTGGAATCGATGAATTGCTCGCGGCGCTTTCCGGTGGGCCCGTGCTCTTAATCCTGGATAACTGTGAGCATGTGATCGATGACGCAGCCGCGATCGTCGAAGCGTTGTGTGAGGGAATTGCAGAAATCACGATTCTGATTACCAGCCGCGAACGTCTCAGTGTTGCCCGCGAACGCGTGCATCGGTTAGATGGTCTTGCCGTGGATGGCACGGATAGCCACGCGGCTGAGCTGTTTCGCCAACGGGCGACACGATTTGCTCCGTTGGATCGAGGCAAGCAAACAAGTTCGTATGTTCGGAAGATCGTAAGCAAGCTCGAAGGTTTGCCATTGTCGATTGAGTTGGCGGCCTCTTGTTTGAAGACGATGACGATAGGCGAATTGCATGCGTCCCTGGACGATCAGTTGTCCACGCTCCGGGGAGGACGCCGAAAGGGCCGCCACGCTACCCTCCATCAAACCATTGCCTGGTCGTTTGATTTGCTTACGACGGAAGAGCAACTGTTACTTCAGGCAGCGGCCATTTTCGCAGGCGAATTCACGAGCGAAGCCGCTTTAGCCGTTTGTGATGATCACGCCGCGAGCAAGATGGTCCTGCAGCGTTTAGTGGAACAGTCCATGATTGTCAGGACTGAAAGGGATGGGCATTCGCGATTTCGACTATTGGAACCGATCCGCCAGTATTGCCAGTCCGCGTGGCATTCCGAGCAGCAATCGAACTGGCGACGAAATCACGCCGTTTTTTTCGCCGGTCGCGCGGTCGCGTTGGGCCGCGGCATTTATGGCGAAAACGAATGCGAGTGCGTCCGTGCTTTGAACCGAGAATGGCCAGACATACGACGCGCGATTGCATGGGGGCGGGAGAACCACGTCATGGAAATTGCCGTGGATCCAATTGTTGCCATCACGCGCACCGCCATGATGCATCTACGCATTGAAGCTTTCGATTGGATGAACGATGCGATCGACGCATTTGGTGACGAGGCCACGTCTCGTTCAGACGTTCAGTATGTGTTGGCGACGGGCATGTGGGTCAAAGGCGACTACAAACAGACGCAGTATCATATCGATCGGTCGATCAGCCTGCGACCCAACGCATCAGCTCTTTACATCCAGTTTGCCCAGTGGTTCGCCAAGAAGAACGCGGAGAAGGCATGGAAGGTCATGCAACAGGCTCGCGCGCAGGCTGAATCGTCCAAGGATGAACTCGAGAATCGCTGGTTGTCATTGCCGTTTGAGGCCAATGCATTGACCATCGATGATCCACACGATCCGAGAATCGACGATTGCATCTCGACGGCCGTTGAAAGAGTATCGGCTCTGGATTGGCCGACGGGCCTTGCCTACGTTGCGATGACTCAAGGCGTCGTCGCAATGACGCGTGGGAAAGCGATAGAGGCGAAGCACTATCTTGTTCAGTGCAGGTCCTTGGCGGAGGCTTGCGGGAATCGTGCGATCGCGTCTCTTGCGGGTGTGATTCTCAGCGGACTTCCGAATACTTCCGATTCCGCCCCGGAGCAATTGCGACAGGCCGTATCCGCTCTGAAGCTAATGATTGAAAGTGGGATTGAGATCGGATCAGAGGATTCAAGTGGTTCGATGTACCCGGCGACCGTACGTTCAATCATTGTCGCGTTGGTCAAATGCGGGCGCGTGGAAGACGCCGTTCGTTGCGCGGGCATTATCGACCGGCTTCGCGGTGGAGGAGATGCGGACGAATACAGTCCAGGATTCATCACGGCGATGCAAGAAGCAGAGCGTTCGATCGGTCCGGATGAATCTGCGAGGTTGAAACAAACGGGTTCCGAGTTCAGTATTCATGACGTTCTGCAACTTGGGGAAACGGTCTGCCAGACACTTACGAATGCACAGGATGACTGAGGAGACGTTTGGATCCCGTGTCTGTCGATGTTGCGCTGTAACGCGTCTGAATGGCATGATCATGAAAAAGAAAATGCAATTCAGATCACATTGAGTTTCTTGACTTCGATGCGCCCATTGCAGGGCAGACGTCGCCTAGAGGAGTGAAGCCAACAGGAATGATTCATGAGTGCTGTTGGTCAAGACAATCCTCTATCTCAACAGGAACTCTGCTATGAAACGTTTTCTCTGCCTCGCACTACTGTCGGGCTTTCTCGTCGTTGCATCAGGTGAAGCGGTGTTAGCTGGAAACGACCACTCGGTTCATTCGAAGTCTATCGGTCGTACCCACAACTATCGTGGATTTCACTCCCCATTCCACTACGGACGGGTGAATCCCTGGCACCGGTCAAATCACCGATCGACGCATCAAGGCTGGTATGGGAACCGAAGGAGTTTTCATTCGCTGCCCTACCGGGGTCACCAGCATGGATGGCGGAATGGCGCGCATTGGGGCCACGGCGGATATCGCGGCAACACGACGCGACATCGTTACTACCGAAGTGGTCGTTAGTGATTGCAACGCCAACGTAAAACTCTATAACGCGGCGACCGGTCAATGATCGGTCGTCGCGTTTTCGTTTGCATGAACCGTGGCGTTTCGGTGAACGTAAGACGTCAACGCCAAACGCGACAAGGTAAAGGACGCAATTGAATGGGCCGTGTTCTGATTTGTTTTTGACGTTTCGTATTCGGCTTATGATGGCGACGAACCACTCGCGGAAGAGTTGCTGTTCAGAAAACTGCCGAGTGTTTCGAGCCGCTTGTCGACCATTTGGTACAGCGTGAATGCGAATAAGAGCCCGACAGCCGTCAAAACCACGGCTATCCCAATCACAGGCCGCGAAGTCTCACTACGCATCGTGTGTAAGGCTGCCGCCGAGAGTGGAATCATCGCGGCTGCGAGCACGAAGTAACCACTGCGGCTACGTGCCTGTTGTCGTCGCTGTTGGAATTCGGAATCTGCTAGGGAGTCTCTTAGCGATGCAGGATAGTAGCAGAGCACACCCAGAAGTGTGCCCATGAAATACGGTACGGTCCACGCGATTCCGCCACAAATCGCCAGAGACAACAGAAAGTGCAGCATATCAGCTGCGGCGAACGTCGGATGAAGGATTCGAAGGGTGAGCGGATAAGCGATCCCGGCAAGCAACCAGAAAACTCCACCGATTGTCGCCAGTTGCTTTCCAAGACCCCAGCACGACTTTAAGTCTAGCGCTGTCGATCGAGCGCCCGTCGTTCGATGCTCACTTGAATTCGATCGTGAGAAACTTGCCTGTAGTTCGGTCAACGGACGAATGCCGTTGAAGAACACCATTAAGGCGAGTGGGTAAGCGATCGAGTTGATCAAGGTCGCCAGGCTTCCAAACGTCGATCGCATCTCCGGATAGAAATGCAAGATCTGCGTTTCGTTGTAGTAAAAGTTGACGAAGCCCGCGGCCACGTTGGGTAGCATCAGCAGAAAAGCGCCGACCAGCCAAACGGGTAGTGATTCCAATCGTCTCTGCCATGATCCCCGCGCCGGCGATATCAATCGCGCTGCATTCGGGTGCAACGCTAGTCTCAGTCGGCGAGCAAACGCGATCGCCGTCGAAGGTCGATCCAAGGGCGATTCAGCAAGGGCATCTCGAATCGCTTCAAGGGTCGCCGTAGTGGTCGTGTCAGCCGTTTCGATCCTTGGGGATTGCGCGAAGCGAGTCCTGTTTTCGCGTGCCGTTTGTATAGGATTCTTGGCGGACGGATCGATCATTCCGCTGACCGTCTTCGAACAGGGACGCTCCATCGGATCATCCTTCCATGGTAATTCTCCTGTCAGTAGCCGCCAAAGAACAATCGCCAACGAGTAGATGTCGGACGATTCCCCGATCTCCCCTGGTTTGCAGACACCGAGCATTGCGTCGAGTTGTTCCGGCGACATGGTGTCAAGAGTTCCGCGTCCAAGCCGGTGTTCTGGGTCGGAATCATATCGGTGGACAGAGACATTGAAATCGGTCAGCTTGGGGAGTCCGTCTGCAGCGAGCACGATATTGCCGGGCTTGATATCGAGGTGGAGAACCCCCGCTGCATGAGCTGATGCAAGCGACTCAGCGAGCTGCATCCCGAGCCATGCGACGGTCTGCGGCCACGGTTGTGACTGAATGGCGTCGCGAATGATGGAGCGTTCTGGTGGGACTTGGCCCGACATGAACAAACGCTGATCGATGCTTGCCAATAGGCTGTCGCCATCGAGCGGTTGCCCCGTTGATTTGGGAGGTTGCTCGACAAAGTCCTCGAGGCTGCCGCCCGGCACAAATTCCATGTAGAGAAACTGCTTGTCCGTCCCAGCGATCGAGCGTTGATCGAAGACACGCACGATGCCCGGATGGTCGAGCCGCGCGAGTAAAACAAGTTCTTCCGTTTTCGCGGAGGTAACCTTCATCGCAACCAGGCGCTGGGCGGTTCGTTGCCGCGCCAGAAAGACGTCGCTGAATGCACCCTGCCCAAGTTTGTAGAGGATGACAAACTCGTCAATCTCTTGATTCGGTTTCATGATACGGACTGGCGAGGCTTAGTGATCGATCGAACTTTAGCAACGACATCATCCAGTTGAGCTTGGGCGGCATCGCGTCCGCGGGCGACCAATTCATCCACCTCGTGAAAGTCTTCGAGGCGAAACTCAGCCGTCTTGGGCTTGATGATCAATCCACTTCCCGATCGGTGCATGAATGTGGAGTGATGCTGTGCCACGTCGATGGTGCGTAGGATCGTGGCCAGGTAACTGGGCGCCCTGAGACCTCGTCGTGCGTCGCGACCGAATCCCGATGGTAGTTCTGCCCCGACGTCAACCGAAATGATCGCGTCACAATCCTCTTCTGCTAATGCTGACGCCGGAACATTCATGAGAATTCCTCCGTCGACTAATGCTTGATCGTCTCGCAAAATCGGTTTGCCAAAAACTGGATGGTTGATGCTGGCCCGCACGCCTTCGACCAAGTCGCCAGTGCGATGAATCACGGTTTCACCGCGAATCAGGTCGACCGATGTACTCGCGAAAGGAAGCGCCAGATCCTCAAACCGGCGATCATGCAGCGAGCGGCGAAGGATTTGGTTGATCCTTGGTCCGCGAAACGCACCCAGCATGTAAAGTCGACGTCCAAATGCGGTCGCTGCCATCCATCTTGGCGGAACAAACTCACGTCGAAACGTCTCTTGTAATTCATCCATCTCGATACCGGCGGCGAAAGCTGCACCAACGATCGCTCCGGCACTTGTCCCGGCGACGGTGTCGAAGACGACACCGGCTTGCTGCAATGTTTTTAGGACTCCGATATGTGCGATACCACGCGCTCCTCCTCCGCCGAGGGCAAGCCCGATGCGACAGCCGATCAATGTTCGCCTTAACCGTTCGATATCGGCCGAGTCCGTCTTCGAGAACGTCTTTGCAGAGTTATCGACTCGGATCATGACCGAGGTACAGTTGTTGGTTTCGCACCTTGCTTCTTGTTGCGAAGAACGGTCGATCAGATTTGCGACGATCGTTCTCGGTTTTGTGTTTTCCCTGGTTGCTGATTCGATCCATGACTGAGACCGGGCATGATCGCGAAAGAAAACCACTCGATCGCATTGCCCGATGGCTTCCATGGAACAGGAAGGATCGCGGGCTACCACGATGCAGACTTCGTTCGTTGCCGCGTGCTGGGCGACGTGCTGGCCAAGGTTACTTTTCTTGACAGCTTCCCAACTCGCATGCCCCGTCCGACAGCTGTGACCCTCCGCGACAACCTCTGCAACCGTGATATGCCCGTCGAACTGAATCAATCGATAAACGAATTCGATGGCTGCTTGTGTCGCTCGATCACCGTCACAGATGATTGCCAGCGAATGAATCTTCCGACGATTCGCCGAGCGTCCTTGTGAGGCCCTTTGCCCAAGTATCTGCAATCGCCGTGAGAGGTTTCTGCACAACAGTTGAGAAATCTTTGGATGCTTGTCACATAGTTCCAGTAAGTCTGTTGCGGAAACGGACAGTGTATCGACAGCCGTTAGTGCAGTGATCGTTTGGCGATGCGGCGAACGATCTAGCACACTGACTGCCCCAAAGTGTTCGCCCGGTCCGAGCAACATCATCGTTCGAGAGTCCGTGCCGGTCGTCCAAACGCGCGTCTTGCCGGAGATCACAAACTGGATCTCAGTCGGTTCGTCGCCAGCCCGAATGATCTCGTGTCCAGACTCGTAGTGTCGAGGTTCGCACCGTTCAGCGATGTCGGCAATCGTCGCTTCGGCAAGATCAGGCAAAACTTGCCGAAGCGTTGAGGTGAGCTCTGAGGTTCTGCACGTCATTTCAACCGAGTCCGTTTCAGGATTCGCAACATCTAACATCGATTCATTCCTCGTTTCTGTAGCGAGCCAATCTCAATACCCATGGCCGCGAAGTTTGAGCCAACGATGCCCCAACGACGGATCCGATCGCGCGTTGTCGCGGCCATCAATTCTGTTGGCGCTCTCCACGAACGGAATGGCTCATCGATTCGCACGAAAAACCAGAAAAAAAGAATTTCAGATGTGGTGAGCCATCTCGGGTGCCCGGGACGCCTTCGTGGGTGAGGCAGACACTGCGACCTCACCGGAGACGAAAGCGTCGACCGGTCTCAACTTTTTTCAACACATTCCAATGGGAGACGAGCCATGAGTTGGTTCAAAAAATCTGACAAGTCACGCCGCAACCACCGTGGCAATCGCAAGCGTATCCTTCGACCCGAAGTGCTTCAAAAACGAGAGATGATGGCGGGAGACTTCGTTGACTTTTACGTTCGTGACATCACGAGTGAGCTCGTGATAACCGGGACGAACGATGCCGACCACGTCGAAGTGTTTGTGGACGACAAAGGGACACCAGACAAAGAAGATGACTCAGTCAAGTATCGATCGACGCTTGAAGACGGTCGCGAAATTATCTCGGGAATCAACATGTTCCACCCCAACGGCACGCAACGGATTCGTTCGCTTCGTTTCGAAGGTTACGACGGTGATGACTACTTCAAGAACAACACCGATATGCCTGTCACCGCCGAGGGTGGTGACGGCAACGACCAGTTAGTGGGCGGTACTGTCCACGACCGTCTGTTTGGAGGTCGAGGCAACGACTCCTTGTGGGGAGGTCACGGCAACGACATTCTCGATGGCGGTGGCGATCATGATCGCATTTGGGGCGGTTGGGGCGTCGACGACATCGATGGTGGCAGTGGCAACGATGAGCTTCGCGGCGAGTTCGGCAGCGACACCATCGAAGGTGGTAGCGGCAACGACGAAATGTACGGCGGCTGGGGTAACGACACCATGAATGGCGGAAGTGGTAACGACACCATGTACGGTAGCTACAACAACGACATCATGGATGGTGAATCAGGAAACGACAAAATGTACGGAGGCTCCGGGAATGACCTGATGCTTGGAGGATCCGGTAACGACAACGTGAACGGAGGGAATGGACATGATTCTCTCATGGGTGAAAGCGGCGATGACTTGATGCAAGGAAATCGCGGCGACGACTTTATGTACGGGGGATCTGGAAAGGACACCATGTACGGCAATTTCGGCAATGACTTGATGGTCGGTGGCGATGGCCGAGACTTCCTCTCCGGTCTCGAAGGTGACGATCGTCTCTACGGCGGTGATATGCAGGGCTTGAATCTCAACTCATCGACCTACGGAAACCCAACGCTGCATAACAAGCGAGACGCGCAGGATTGGGACAGGGATATCTTGGCAGGTGGTGAAGGAAACGACTTATTCGGCATCGCCAACAACAGTATCTTCTCGCGGGACAAGGTGATGGACCACGAGGATGGCGAGACCATTCTTGACCTCGACCCAAGGTGGACAACTGCCGGAACCGGACGTGTCAACTTTGCCGGCGACTACGGCCACAAAAGGGACGACTGATTTCAGATCCGCGTTGCGGAGAGGAAGTCGCCCCGCTTTTGAGCCTCGTTTTGCAAAGGTTCGCGGGTCAATTCACTCTCCGGGACGCGGCTGAGTGAAAGAGGGATTTTGCCACGTGCACATCGTGGCAGAATCCCATTTTTTCATGACGCCATCGAAGCTTTGAACAACGCCTCTCATGAGTGGGAGAACGAAGCGTACACGTTTTTGAAAGTGTCAACATGCAAGCGACGATCATCGGAGCAGGTATCGGAGGGCTGTCCACTGCAATCGCTCTTGCAAAGGACGGGATCGACGTGACCGTCATGGAGCAGGCTCCATCACCTCGCCCTATCGGAGCCGGTATCAGCCTGCAGCCGAACGCGCTTGAATGCCTAAAACGTCTGGACGTATTGGATGCGGTGCTTGGTCGATCCTGTTCGTCATTGAGTGCGAAAGTGCGACACTTCCGCGGAGGGATGATCCGCCAATTTGATTTTTCAACGTACGTGGAACGGTTTGGCCATCTGCCATGTACCATCCACCGTGCCGATTTGTTTGAGTGCTTGTCCGAGGCTGCGACTTCGCTTGGAGTGAAGATCCTATTCGGTCAAGCATTCGAACGATTCGAGGATCATGGCGATCATGTAGAACTGCAAACGAGATCTATGCAGACAACGTCGGACGTCTTGATTGGTGCGGACGGTATTCAGTCAGGAGTTCGTGAACAATTGCTGGGAAAGCAAGCGACTCGCTACAGCGGGTATATCTGCTGGCGCGGAATATCGGACGATCCATCGCTTGTCGAGGATGTAGACACGATGTGCGAGTACTGGGGTCATCGCGCACGATTTGGTTGCATGCGATGCAACGCGAAGCAGGTGTATTGGTATGCGACTCGCGATCAGGAGTTACCAGAACCGGTACAAGATGACTGGCACCGTCATTTCGAGCAGTGGGCCCCACTTGTTTTGCGTTTGATTTGTTCAACGGAACGATCACGCGTCCACGTCGGACCCATCACGGATCGACTGCCCACACCTGGTTGGTCTCGCGGACGTGTTGCATTACTTGGGGATGCGGCCCATCCAATGACACCCAACCTGGGACAAGGTGGTGGTCAGGCGATCGAGGACGCCATAATTCTCGCTATGGCGCTGAACCGACATGAAGATGTTTCGAACGCCCTCGCCGCTTACTCTGATTTTCGCTTCCCTAGAACGTCCGAGCTGACAAATATGTCGCACAGCGTCGGCAAGATCGGGCAAGGAAGCACGATCTGGAAGCGAATTGTGCGAAACCAACTCATCGGACGCGTGCCCATCTCATGGATCGATAAGACCTTTGACAGGCAATTTCGAGTGAGCGACCAATGGGATTCGTTTTGAACTGAGTTGATCAAACGGGACGAAACTTGAACTTGCAATCAACGATTACCAAGCGAGAGTGGAACTTGATGTTCCCCTGTTTTTTCAGACATCATCACTCAATCTGTGGGGCACCTACAAATTCTCTGAGCCAGTTTTGAGTCCGAAAGCGCCTCGATATTTGGTACCAGGGAGAAATCCTTTCACCAGCACAACGACACTCAAACCAATTGGCAGGATCGAAACATGTGGCGCGAAGAACGAATGCGGAGACCCATCCAAAATGGTGTTTTGAACGAGCTCAACGACACCTTGAGATTTGATGAGCAAAAGACCATTGAATTTGATGGCGAGCAATCGGTAGCTATCGAGATTGAAGTTCCCTTCTTGCAGTGTTCGTTTAGAGTTCCTTCGAATGCAAGAAGAATACTAGGACGAGATTCGGAAGCAGATTTTTTCATTGAGTGCGATCCAACTCTTTCACGCATGCACTGCAAATTCGAAACGTCTGGTCCAAAGGCGTTCGTTTGCAATCTGAGCAGGACGAATGGGATGCTCGTCAATGGAAAGAGGATTCGCGATACGCAATCACTATTTGACGGCGATCTGATATCTGCTGGTTCACTGATCTTGGTGATCAGGATTCTCGACCGTGGTATTGAATAGCACACATTGAGTGGCGATTCCGTTCTTCGGATGCCGCTAAAAAGACGGCCCGTGGTTCAATGTGCTCTTCGAAGACGCTCGTTCACTTGGGAACATCGATTGGGGTTTGGACGCGCTCCCATACGATGCCATCTTCCATGACGATCTTGTCCTTTGATACGCGGACGACGTGTGGATGGAAAAGCAGTTGACGTGGTGAGCTTTGTTGGCGAAATCGGTCGCTGGACCCGACACGAAGGCTTGTCCCCAAGAAACGTAGAATGCCGTGATGCAAATTCCAACGACCTTTCGCTATCCACTCGCGTTCATGCTTGTTGGAATGAGGAAAAGGAGATGGGCGGCAATGAGCAAGCAGCTCGTGGTTTGCCATCAGATCGAATTGGATTTGTCCAACGGACGACGTTGCGATCCAGCTTCCAACTAACTGCCGGTCGTCTGCATCAAACTTCGGTTCATGGAAGCGAAGGTAATTCAGCACATGTACGGGATCGAGATACTGACGTGTCACCATCAGCTTCTCGAGCAGTTCTTCGGTTTGCTCACCGGGGTAATTGACCAACGCGCCAAGAGGATACCGCGAAGCACTGCCGGCAGTTTTCTGTCGCTCTTGTTCACTCATGCGAACATCGTTGGTCCAATAGTCAAACACGATCTTGCCATACGCCGCGTCGGCAGGCACCGTAAGGTGGTTCACCCACAGGCTCTCGTTAAACGACCGGTCGCTATCGATCTTATCCCAAAGACTGATGTCAGCAGGGATTTGGAATCCGCCCAGCCAAGGTTCGATCTGGTGCGTTGCACGAAGTTCTTCTTTGCGTTGCCGAATGGATGGCAGCGATCCTTGGTCAACCAGTCGGCGCGCTAGACGCTGCCGCTCGGTCATGGATTCACCGCGTGCCAGACGATCATTGATGACCGCTAGGATCTCTTGTCTCTCTTCAAGGACTTTACCTTCAGCAGTCACGGCCGACATTCTGGAAGCTTGAAGTGGGTTTTCTAAATAGACCGTGTGATCAACGGTCGGGTCCTCGTCATTCCATCGCCGGACGAACAGCAACCAATCTCCATCCGGCTTCCAATCGTGTCGGTAGCGTTGGGGAGGTTCCCAAGCGGCGGCGAGCGACGCGGCGTCTGCTGCTTCCTTGTTGTCCCTCGCAAATTGATCAAGCAGCTCGATGGCGAATTCGCCGGATGAAGTCGACTCGACCGAAACAAGCAGCACAAGATCAGACGAGTGGACTTTCCATTCCAATGAGGCAATCTGCCCCGTGTAGAGGTCCGCGTGCGCGAGCGAGCACAAGAACAAACCCCCGATCACTACGAGAGGTCCTGCAGCGTTTACGTTGCTTTTCACCATTGCACCTTGAAGGCAGGATTATTTGGCGAGCGGAGATTCCGCAACTGCGGGAGAAAACCGACTACACTCGCGACCCCAGCTCTGATAGCCGAAGCGGAACTCCGTCGCATCCGGCTCGAAACGTTTGGGTACCGTTACGACGTAGAAGGTTCCGTGAAAAGGCCGGTCGGCTGTCTTGCAGATTTCGACAGGGTCTTTCCCATCAACGGCAAGGCCGTGAAAAACATAGCCTCTCAGTTTTGATTTATCCGAATAGACTTCCATCCCCATGTAGTCATCTCCACGAAATTCTGATCCGGAAAACAGCGTTAGCACCAACTCCTTTTGAAAGTCGGGAACGTACCGTAGGCTCTCTCCGGTGCGCACGTCGCTGCCGGCAGAGTCTCGTAGAAACGTTTCCCATTGTTTCCCATTGGTGATGCGACTAAGGATTTCTCTTGGCTTCTTTTTGGCAAGGAGTTGAAAGTCGGCGATTTGGATTTCCGGTTCTTTCGATTCGGTCAAGTAGCCTGCCGCCGTTGCGTCAACGTAATCCTTCGTTTCTTCGCGCCCGCCATGAGCAATCGTGAAGCTCCTTGGTGGATCAAGTGACTGACCGTCATCCGCACTCGCTGCCACGCCGAATTGGCACACGAGCAATAGCACGCATAAAGATCCATTGCTGAAACTGCTCACACCATCATCCCCCCTTAAAAAACCGATTCTCGTAGCTGATTTGCTACCCAGGTTTACTTCGCGTAGTCAGGTAGGATCCAATTGGGAATGCCGTCCTCACTCGATGATTCCTGCTTCGTCCAACGGTCATTCACTAGCTCCCACCGCCAGATCCTTTGGTCATCGCTGTAGTATAGCCAGACTCGGTCTTGCTCGTCCCAGCCGAAATATGCATTGGATCCGCTCCACATGGTGGAGTCTTCGTCCCGGTAAAGAACGGAGCCGTCTGCTGATTTGATGGTTACCATCCACACCGATTCCTTGGTCTTGCTCTGATACTTCTGCGGAACGGAGAGCACGTACGTTTCAGATGGCGAGACTTGATTCTGGGATTGGTTGGGAGCGGTGTCACAGCCGAAGCAGAGCAGAATGACCAATGCGAAGGTTGGTTTCTTATTCATCGTGAGAAACTTGTTGATAGGACCGTTCGATACGTCACGTGCCCGCGCAGCGGGCGAGCGACGCATTGATTTCCCGCGAGGCAATGGGGGAGGCAACGTCACTTTGCATTGCAAAGTACTGGCTGTCAAGTGACAAAAGGGCTTCTCGCCTCACGCCGATTCCGCGCATCGCGTTCAAGCTTCGGGTTTCCGGTGCATCTGCCGCGGCAGGTGAGCCCATCTTTAGTTTGCCTCGTTGATCCACTCGACGTAGACGAAGTTGGCTCCCCACGTGTCGTCTGGATCGGACGGGCTTTGCAGCGTTGATTGTAATGCGTAGGTGCCGCGTTTCAGGTCAACTTCTAGCACGCACTCCGTGTCGTCTACGGAAAGATCTTTCGTGGCAGAATACTGACCGACATCCACTCGGCCTTTGATTGCACCCAATCGCATCGGCGTTTCCTTCATTGTTCGACGCAGTGTCACTCGGTAACGTCCGTCACGATCAATCGTCACGTACCATGATCCTTGCCCTCGAAATCCATCTCTTAGTGCGCCCGAGTTCCAAGGTGATCCACCTTCTCGCCAGTCCATCGCGCAAAGGATCGTTGACGGTGCTTCGCTTGCTCCGATGAGGTGGCGCTGTACCACATCATCGCTTGGCGGCAGGCTTTCCCAGAATGTTTCGTACGCTGCATTGAGGCGATCCGTCAATTCGGGATGTTGACTGGAAACGTCGTTCTCCATCAGTGAGTCCTTTCTCACGTTGTAGAGACGTTGCCCGCTGACGAGTCGCCAGTCGCCCTGTTTCACTGCCGCATGCTTCCACTTCTCTCTCTCACGCGCGCGAGGGCATTGCATGACAATGACGCGATCATCTTCCCAGTCATCGGCGCCTTGCAGCAGTGGAACTAAGCTGCGTGCATCAAGAGCCTTGGGAAGGTCAATTCCGCAGATCTCAAGGATGGTTGGACAGAGATCGCGAATGCACGCCAATGCATTATTCTCACCAGCAACCGTCACGCCGGGTTTTTGAACGAAGCAGAACACACGATGTTTGCCCTCCGATGCGTTGCCCAGATCCTGTTGGCGGTCCTTTCCTGGCCACACGGGTGTCGATGAACCGCGATCACCCACGCCTTGATCAGTCATAAAAATCACCAGCGTGTTCTGCCGTAAATTGAGTTTATCAAGACGATCGAGCAATCGTCCAAGATTGTCATCCAGGTTCTCGATCATCGACAAGCGACTTAAGTCGGTCGCATCCTCGGGAACACCGCGCGCTTTGATTCGTGCTAGCGCGTTTGGCTCTGCTTGAACAGGGAAGTGAACAGCGGGAGTTGGTAGGTAACAAAAGAACGGCTGGTCCGCCGAAGACTCAATGAACTCCATCGCCCGATCGAATAACACATCGGACGAGAATCCTGAACTCTCGATCCACTTTCCGTTGCGCTGAAAATGCGCGTTCATGTGGTTGTTTCCGGCATAGTCCTCGAGTTGTCCGATGCCACCACCACCGTGGACGAACACCTCGTCAAAGCCGCGAAGCGTGGGATGAAAAGGGTGAGACATTCCGAGGTGCCACTTGCCAAACACTCCCGTGCGATAGCCCGCCTCTCTCAGGCGATCACCAAGCGTGACCTCGTTGGGATCCAGCAAGGAGACTCCGCCGACCGTATTGTGAACGCCGTATCGCATCGGATGACGACCGGTCAGCAATGCCGCGCGGCTCGGGGAACAGAAATTCTCAGCATGAAAGTTGCAGAAGTCGACTCCTTCGCGTGCGAACTTATCGATGATCGGAGTCTTCAGGTAGGCGTTCCCTTTGCATCCGAGTTCGAAGTAACCCTGATTATCGATCAGGACGAGCACAACATTCGTTGGCCTGTCGTCAGAGGTTGCCGCAAGACAGTTTCCCGCAAACAGAATCAACAAAAGGACGGACGGTCTTAGGAAGCGCATTCAGTTCTCGCTCAGGCTGATCGATCACCATCCGTTGGCGTTACTTGCATTCCGTTGATACGTGTGCGTGCATTCTAGCGATTCGTATCCACAGCCATTCGTCGGGAAAATTTTTAGGGAGCGGTTGCGTTGCCTACGGGATGTAGGTAGCATGCCTACATGTTGTAGTCATTCATTGCAGGAGATACTGGTGACGCATTCGGATTTGTCGCCGCTGAGCGAGGCCCAGCGGGAAATCATGGAAATCATCTGGGAAAGTCGCGAAGCGACCGTCAGTGAAGTACGCGAGAAGCTTCTCGAGTCTCGTGATATTGCGCGGAATACCGTTCAAACGACGATGGTTCGGCTTGAGGAAAAAGGGTGGCTCAAGCACCGCACGATTGGTCGCACCTTTGTCTACTCGGCCAATGTCCCTCGAAAGTCGTCACTCGGTGCGAAAGTCGCTCAGATGGTGGATCGGATGTTCTCTGGCTCAGCAGATGAACTGATGACGGCGCTGATGGAGTACCGCGGTCTTTCGGCGGAAGAGACCGAAAGGATTCGTGAGATGATTGAACAAGCAGATTCGAGCAAATCAAAAGCCACGAAAACAAAATCCGCTCGAAAGCGAAGGAACTAGACATGAATCATTTTCTTCAGTCACTTTCTGAAAGCGAGTTGTGGGCACTCAACGTGTTGATTCACGTGACGGTTTTCGCGTTGATGGCAGTGGGGTTTCAGCGGTTGGCGCGTCGGTCCGCGATCATGCGTTGGTGGCTATTGGGGACAGCTCTCATGTTGATGTTGCTCAGCCCTGCAACCGTGTTCGTGTCTCAGTTGTTCGGCGTGGGCGTGCTGACGATGACTCGCAATTCGTCAGCTTCGGAGCCTCGCGCATTCGCAGAGCCGTCATCGACGGATGAGAATCCTGAGACGTCTCCCGAAACGATCATTCCCGAGTTGGCCGCGGAGGTTCGGATCTCCGATGCATCTCGTGTACGTATTGATGATCAGACAAGCCATGCGGCGCCTGCGCCCCTACCAACGGACGGGACGTTAAACGATTTAGAACAAGATGTTGAACGTCCAATGGCATGGTCCAACCGAGTGTTTCTCCTATTGTTGCTTGCTTGGTGCCTGGGAACGTGTTGGAAATTGTTGAGGTTCGTCGTCGGCTGGCGAAGGGTCGGTCAAATGACGCAACAAGCGGCGGTTGTCAATGTTGACTTAGTGCTGAGGACGTTCGATCAAGCTTGCCAAGAAGTGAAGCCGGCCGTGCGTCCGATGCTATTGACGAGCTCAAGAGTTTCAAGTCCTGTTGCAGCGGGCATACGAAGGCCGGTCGTCATCTTGCCCGACGCGTTGGTGAGTGATTTTTCGCCTTGCGAACTCAAGGCCATCTTGCTGCACGAAATCGCCCATGTTGCTCGGCGTGATCCGTCCATTGTGGTGCTGCAGAGTGCTGTTACAAGTGTCTTTTGGTTTCATCCGCTGGTCCTCTGGGTCAATCGTCAATTTGCTCAGGCTCGCGAAGAAGTCTGTGACAACTTTGTGTTGCGATCGACCAACGCTCAGGATTTCAGCCGGACGCTGCTAAGTTTGGCCAAACAGATCAGCAGCCCTGAATTGCCAGCGGCGGTTGGGATGTTGAACGACTGGAGTCTGGAAAGTCGCGTGGCCGGATTATTGGCAAAGAACCGAAGCACGGAAACACGCCTGAATCGTCGCGCGGCTGCGACGGTGGGGTTGTTGGTCATGGGGTTAGCGGCGGCCGGAGTTTGCTTGACGATCTCAGCGCGCGCCGATGAGCCGACCGTTGATGACGAACAGATTTCCGATAGCGAATCCGAATTTGGTCGAATATCGACTCAAAACATGGATGGCGACAAACCAGCGAAGCCTGCCACGACTGGTGAAGCGGTCGCTTCAAGATCCGGAGAACCGTTACCCGAGTCGACGGAGTTTCGTTTTGCAGGCGTTGTCCTTGATCCGGAAAAACAACCCGTTTCGGGAGCGCGCGTTTATATCTCTCAAACCAACGCACAGCCATTGGCGAGGACCGACGCGGACGGTCAGTTTGAATTCACTCGCACCAAAGGTGAGTTGCCCAAGAACGCAGCCTGGGGATTGATGAAGATTGTGAGCGTGAAAGAAGGGTTTGGAATCGCGTCGTCTCCGATCCTGAGGTTCGAAACCACCGGCGCGGGTCGCCAAGATCTACAAGCACGCAATCCTGGCAAGGAGTTTCAAAACAAAACGCCGCCCGCTGTACTCCAGCTCCGACAAGATGACGTGCCGATTCGAGGTCGCATTGTCGATCTAGAAGGCGAACCTGTTTCCAATGTGAACGTGCAGCTGCGATTCGTTGACAACCTCTATGCAAGGTATGCGTTTGATGCAGTGACCACCGATGTGGATGGCCGTTTTCTTCTGCGTGGCATCGGACGCGATCGTGTCGTAAGGCTGGTTGCAAAGGGTGATCGCACCGAATTTTCGGTGTTCTTTGCTCGCACCGCGAATGTGCCGACCAAGACAAAGACGACCCGAACCGTTGACCCATTCGGAGGTGATCCGGTTCCAGTGGAAACCAATAAGGTCACTTACGGAGCAGATTTCATTCACGCAGTCGGTCCATCGGTGCCGTTGGAAGGTCGCGTCACGGATTCGAAGACGGGCAAGCCAATTGCTGGGGTCTTTCTCTCTGGCGCACAAATCGGCAACTACCAAGTCACACCAGCACAAGAAGAACTCAGTGCAGTGACGGATGAAGATGGGCGTTATCGTCTGACGGGACTTCCGCTCGGCTCGAACAGTCTCTTTGCCAGTCTGGCAAAAGAGGGCTACCTGAAACGTCGCGTCCAGTATGACATTAACGCTGACAAGCCCGTTGTCACGGGTGATTTCACTCTCGTTGAGGGCATTGAAATTTCAGGACAAGTAACGGATGCCAAAACAAAGGAACCCATTCCCGGTCGAGTGGAGTACTACGCTGCGAGAACCAATGAAAACTTCCCGCGCGGTGCCGTCAACACAAGCTTCCGCACGGGAGCAGACGGTCGGTATCGACTGAACGTTGTGCCAGGTGAGGGCTTTCTAACCGTTCGATCGCGTCGTAGTGGTTATCTGTTAGGCGACCTTGATGATGCAGCAAGAGCACAGACGGGCACGAACCTCCCGTTTGTTCCAACGAAGACAGCAGGATTGCTCCCGCTTGAGTACCACCTGATTCAGTCCATCGAAATCTCCGAGACCGAGGCGGCACCCGTACAGGACTTGCAACTTAAAAGGCAACCAAGGATTACAGCCAGGCTGGTGGATACAGAGGGCGAACCCGTCAACGGTGCCACCATCGAAGAAATCGTGATGATGCCCCCGTCCGGCTACGCGCGCGGTACGAACGCAATGACTCTTGAGGCAGATCAATATCAGTGCCGCGAGTTTACTCCCGGAGGCATCACCGATTTAATCGCTCGACACAAGCAACGTGGATTGATCGGCAGATTGTCACTGACTCCATCATCGCGCGAAGCGAAGTTGCCAATCATCACGAAAAACGCCGAGCTCGCGAAGCGAGTCAAGATCGATCGTGTTTCCATCACCGAAGCAAGCAACGTCAGCATCGTGATGCGCCCTGCTGCCACGGTAAAAGGGCGCGTGGTTGATAAAAACGGAATGCCTCGAGTGATTCGTATTGGTGGTCACGGGCGATCCTTCAAAACCGATGATGATGGGCGGTTTGAACTGACAATGGTTCTCCCAAACTATCCCAAGAGAATTCAGGCCATGCATCCCGATCGCATGGAACTGATCGGCACCTTGTTTGACGAGATCATTTTGGAACCGGGTGAAGTAAGAGACCTGGGGAACGTGCGTGTTCGGCCCAATACGCAGTGATCCAGTCGAAGCCAATCGTGGAGTAAAGAACGTTAGCAGCGGTCATGCGTCGCATCGGCGATGTCGTGACACATTGACTCTTGGAAAGTTTCCGATCGGTACTTGGAAGGCAGGGTGATCGATGACTTGGGAGCGTTGGCAGCCAACTGCTGAACAGCCGTGGGATATTAGACGCATCGTCCACTTGCATCGTCGCGCAGGATTCGGTGCAAACTGGACGCTGATCCAACGTGACCTCCGCGAAGGACCTGACGCAGCCATCGAGCGTGTCCTAACCGGACTGGATAGAGAGTCACGGATTGATTCGGTGATGGATGGACTGGGAAATGCGGCGGTCGGGGCAAATCGTCCAGAGCGTTTAAAAGCTTGGTGGTTGCTACGTATCGTCAAATCTCCGTCTCCACTGCGGGAGAAACTGACGTTAATGTGGCACAACCACTTCGCGACCAGTAATGAAAAGGTCCGAAGCCTCGCCGCGATGAAACGACAGAATGAACAATTGCATACGTACGCAGCGGGACGATTCGGCGATCTATTTACCGCCATCGTAAAAGATCCTGCCATGCTGGTTTGGTTGGACGCACCTTCAAACAAGAAAGGTCGTCCCAACGAGAATCTCGCCCGTGAAATCATGGAGCTGTTCAGTCTCGGAATTGGGAACTACTCCGAAAAAGATGTGCGCGAAGCAGCGAGGGCTCTAACGGGTTGGGGAATTAGTAACGATGGTGAATTTCGTTTTACCGAGCGTCATCACGATCATGGAATGAAGACGATTCTTGGGCAGATTGGCCCATGGAATGGTTATGACTTGCTTCGGATCTTGATCATGCAGCCAGCAGTGTCTGAACGCATCGCCTGGCGTCTTTGCAAGACGTTCATGGGAGAAGGCGTCGTCACCGACGATCTGTTTCTAGTGCTGTCCAAGCACCTGCGGAAGCACGATCTTCATATCGGAAACGCTGTGGCGACGATGATCCGATCTCGTTTGTTTTTTAGCGACAAGAACATCGGCAGTCGTATTTCGAGTCCGGTTGAGTTCGTCACATCGGCGGTTCGCTCGCTTGATTGCACACGACCTTCAACGGTCAAGCTGGCGGAGTGGACGAGGGAGCTTGGACAAGATCTGTTCTATCCACCGAATGTCGGCGGTTGGACGGGCGGTCGCAATTGGTTGTCGTCGCGAAACATCATTGGCCGAGCCAATTTTGCATCCGCGCTGAGTGAAGGAAAACTCGACAAAATCCAGCCGATGGGTGGCGGACTTCCCGGTCCCGATTTTGCAGAGTTGGTCAAGCGACAGTCTGCAGGGAAAGTGAATTTGGATGTCGCCGTGCCGCTCCTTTGCGAGTTGCTGTTGGGTTTTCGACTGCCGAGTGAGCAAAACGAGAAGCTCATCGAGTCTTTGCGAGAACACCCCGAAGGACTGGACCGACAGTTGAAGTTGGCTGTCTCTTTAATTCTCTCCCTGCCACAGGCACAACAATCTTGATGGAGACGCAATGATGTTGCGAAGAAGATTTCTCACGCAAGCCGGTTTGCTTTCGGCAGCTTTACCGAGCTTTGTCGGACGCACAATGCTCAGTGCAGGTGAGCGTCGCGATGATAACGGCCGTATCCTTGTTGTGATCCAATTGACTGGCGGCAATGACGGGTTGAACACGGTGATCCCGTATGCGCAGGACTCGTACCGTGAAAAGCGACCCTTGATCGCGATTCCGAAGAGCCAGCTGCTTCCGTTAAATGACGAAATTGCTTTGCACGGTTCCATGCTGGGCATGAACCAGTTACTGCAAGATGGCCGGCTTTCGATTGTGCAGGGCGTTGGATATCCAAATTCGGATCGTTCGCATTTTCGCAGCATGGCGATCTGGCATACCGCAGGGGAAGGCGGAGATGAACTGGCTGAAGACGGCTGGGCTGGCCGGGCTCTCGACGCGAGGGCATCGGGAGGCACGGACGGTGTTTTTGTTGGAAGAGACCAAGTGCCGCGCGCACTACGTGGTCGCCGTTCATCGATCACCTCGCTCGCTCCAAACGCGAAGCTTGAGTTAAAGACATCGATTCGTCCGAGTGAATCTCTGCTGACGTCGAGTGATCATTCATCGATCGGTGATTTTGTTCAACGCAATGTTGTGGATGCCTATAAGTCGCTGCAGCGGCTTGAGCAACCGACAAAACGAT
Source organism: Planctomycetota bacterium (assembly GCA_039179795.1). Lineage (GTDB taxonomy): Bacteria > Planctomycetota > Planctomycetia > Pirellulales > Pirellulaceae > Rubripirellula. The sequence goes on from JBCDEM010000033.1 coordinate 27,114, forward strand.
CGGCTGTTACGTATCCGCGTTCCGAACTCGCAACCAGTTTGCAATCGATTGCTCAAATGATTGGTGTCGAATCACCGGCTCGGGTCTATTACGCGATTCAGTCAGGATACGACACGCATGAATCTCAAGCGGCTACGCACGGACAATTACTCGCTGATTTTTCGAACTCGCTAACAGCCTTCATTGATGATTTGAAGGCGATGCAACTTGAAGATCGAGTTGCAGTGATGGCGTTCAGCGAATTCGGTCGCCGAGTCAACGAAAACGGCTCTGCCGGAACAGACCACGGCACGGCTGGCCCCGTCTTCGTTGCCGGCCACAAGTTGCCTCGCACTTTGGTCGGAAACGCACCAGACCTCTCCGATCTCGACGGTGACGACTTAAAGGTAAGTATCGACTTTCGAAGCGTCTATGCATCGATCCTTGACGATTGGCTCGGCATCGCGTCCGCTCCCATTCTCGGTAAGACATTCAAGCCGTTAGGCTTGTTCGGTTGATGGAGAGACGACGCGAGTGAAACGTCCTCGATGAAACGCCCTCGATAAAAAACGTCCTCGCGCAGCGACGAAATCTTGTAATCGTCGTTTACTTCTCTACGTCCTTGACGCAGCGAAAGCCTGTGTGATTGCTCGGTGATTCATTATCGAATGGTTGTCTTGCTCCCGGTTGATAACCTTTGCACCAAACATCTGAGCACAGGAACGAGCCTCCTCGGGTGACTCGATGCGTCACTCGCTGGCCGGGTTGAGCAACCTGCACAAGGGCTGGGCCAGTTGGATTACGCCTTCTCGCCGAATTCATTTCGTAAGCTCGAGGATGGTAATAGTCCGACACAATCTCCCAGACGTTTCCGGCGATGTCATACAGTCCATAAGGATTTGGAGGAAACGACTTCACCGGTGAGGACGTTACGTATCCATCCGTCGCCAAATTCTCATAGGGCCATTCGCCTTGCCAGATGTTGGCCATCCAAACATCTTCGCCTTGCGGGAACATCTCGTCGCCCCAAGCGAACGGCATTCGTTTGAGTCCACCGCGAGCGGCCTTTTCCCATTCCGCTTCGGTCGGGAGCCGTTTGCCAACCCATTTGGCATAGGCCAGCGCGTCTTCGTACGTCACATTCACGACGGGATGATCGAGCCGATCCTTCCAGCTTGTTCCCGGACCATCTGGTGTTCGCCAATTGGCTTTCGGCTCAAGCCGCCACCACTGGGTGATGTCACGATCGCTGTAAAGCTCTTCCGCGGGTCGTGAAAAAATAATGGCTCCGGCAGCTGTGGACTCGGAAAGTGTCGCTGCGTTCTTGACACGTTCAATGGTCGCTTCGATTGCCCTTCTTTCGTCTGGGCTGCAGTGAAGTAAGTCGTGTTGCAACTGCTGCAAGTTTTGAGCCGCCGCTAGTTTGAACTCTTCGATCGTTTCTTTGGAAAGTGGTTTCTCGGCGAACGTAACGTAACCGGTCGCTTCTACGAACTCTGCAAATTGGCGATTTGTTACTTCCGCTTCATCAATCCAATAGGCATCGAGAGTCACCTTGTGGATCGGGTAGGCGGTTCGATGTGAATTCGAGTCGCCGCCCATTTCGCCGGCATCACCACCCATCTGAAACGATCCAGCGGGGATGAGCACCATGCCATCTCGTCGTTCGACTTGCGCAGCGTCGTTCTGCGAGCCGGCAACCTCTCCTGAATCCGATGAACCACTCGGCCCGCTCGATGAAGAGCAACCGAGAGTCAATCCAAAGCATGTGAAGAGCAAAACTAAACGTTTCATGAATCAACAATTCTTCTCAAGGGTCATCGACGGTTTAACAACGATGAGGATCAGTCCGACGACTTCGTTCAAAAATACCGCAGCGATCGTTAGTTCGTGCACGATTTCGCGATGACTGATTTGTATCGGGGACGCTCAGACGTGTTATGGCGTCTGATTGGTCCGCTGGGAAGACGTCGCGTCGGGGTCGTCAGACTTTGTCCGATCGCTTGGGTATCCGCCTTCCTCGGTCGCTTCGATTCCACGACTCTCGAATCTGAGAGGTCCAGACCTCTCGCCCCATGATACTCGACTTTTTGCTTTCGAGCTGATGTCGCAATGACTCAAATTCCGTGGGATTCTTACCTCTTCGCGACCGTGTGTATGATTGACGACGATGACGCGGGGTTCGATCGAGATGGAGCACACGTTGATCTATTCACCAACTTCGGCGACTGACGACTGAACGGGATCCAGCAAAGGACGAGAGACGTGACTAACTGATTCCTACCGAACGATCACCGATGGTATTCAAGCTATCCGTTTTCGGGTTCGAACGAATATCGATCTGTCGAAGCTGTCGATCTGTCGAAACTGCATCACCGACTCTACGGCTGGGTTTTCCAGGCTTCCGGAACGGTTTCTGGCCAAGGGCCCGTCAGTCTCAAGGTCTTGAAATCGACTCCGTAACGAACATCGCCTCCAAAACCGTACGTCAGCGGTTGAAGGATCTCAAAATCAATCAGCGGTTCCTCATTCAGCATGATGTAGACTCTTCCTTCGCGTCGTGCGACCTCGAATTGGTTCCAGCCATCACGCATCGTTCCATCAGTCAGTTCGATTTCGATATTCTGTCCCGGCGCGCCTCCTCGGCCGCCTTTCTGACCTCCAGCGGTAATGCCACTTTTCGATAACGTGATCACGACATTGGCTACTTGCAAATAGGCGAAAGGTTCAGCGTCTTTCTCGGAAGATTCCTCAACGCGGAATTCACCTTGCAGTTTTTCACCCTCTAAAAGCGGACGTCCATAGGTCAGGATGGTTTGATGCCTGGCTTCCGGAGGTAATCCATCATCACTCTCCGCGACATCGGTCGGTGAATCTTCCGATGGTTTGAGTTGCAGCAATCCTTCGTTGACGGACCACTTTCCTTGGTTGATGGAACCAGAGTTCATTTCCGTTTCGTAAATCATGCTCTGGTACGCGTCCATCTCGCCCCCTTCCTCGTCTGTGGCGCCGACGCCCGCGAGTAATTCTTCGGGAACCTTGATCTCCGGCAACTCGGCCGGTCCGTAAAGGCTAAATCCAATGAGTCGATCGTTGATCAGATCAACGTATCGAGGAATCGACATCTCTCCTTCGATTCGTAAGTTCTTCCAGATGGTTTCGCTCGAGTATCCCGTTTCCAATTCGATCCACGGGTAAGCTGAAAAATCACCTTCGAGTTCGACGTACGTGGTCCCATCTAATCCGGCCGACAGTCCCTTGGATGTCACCGACATTGATTCGGTTGTCCATTCGGTGGGCCGATAGCGATCAACCAAGAACTCAGGCGAGGATTCGTTCCGCACCGAAATGGATAGTTCGCCGCCATCCATCAGCCAATCGCCATTGTCGCCTGGCTGGATGTACTTTGGGTCGAGCTGGAAAGTGACATCGCCATAGGAAAGATCCAATCCGACGACTGGGTAGCCCAGTTTTGAATCGACCGCAAACTCAGGCGTTTTTCCGCCATCGACGGCCAGTTTGTCAAACTGATTCGTTGCTTCATACGAGATCTTGAATTCACCGACGACTGGGAAAGGAACGATCAGATTCGCACGTCCTTCTTCCGCCCAAATGCGATTGACGTCTCCTTCCACATGGAACAACGGACGATTTGAATCGGATGAAGCCATGTATGTGGCTGTATCGGTGACGGTAAAACCTTCGAGCGGCATTTTTTCGGAAAAGCCGTTGAGCGGAAAGAGTCGCCGCATCTCGCTGACCCAAGAGCTCAGGTTAATGTTGTAGCCGGTACTGTTGGACGCTTCTTTTAACACGTCCCAGTCTTCTAACACGGCTTTCCTCGGAATACCGGACTGATGTGCCCGAAGAATCATCGTGGTAACTGCCGGGTTGATTCCCTGGCGTGATGCGTACGGTGAACCGTCCGATTCACTGATTTGTTCCTTGATCTGTTCGAGTGCATCATCGAACAACGCGACAAGTTCGTCGAACTCCGTTTGATTCTTGATCGCATCGGCTTGAAGAACGAGCGCTAAAAGACAATTCGCGGCGTCACCGGGTTCTTCGGCGAGCTTGCGCAATTTATCTGCCACAACATTCGTTTGGCCGCACTCAGCTGCGGAATCTGCCAGGATCACGGCCATGTCGATAAACGGATAGAGCTCTTCATCCTCAAGTCGAGGCAGCATCAATTCGTCCATGCCCTTGAGTAGTTGTTGACGTAACAGGTCCATCTCAACGATCGGTGCTGCGTCGGCGCTCTGCTTCATGAACTCGGGGATGAGAGTCGTATAGCGTGGGGGCAAAGCGATGAGCGAACCTCGAGGTGCTGACGCAACGAGCGTCGGGTCTATTTCGAGTGAATCGGGCAGTGGATCCAGGATTAAGCTCGACAGAAACTCAACGCGCTCCTTGGGTCCGATGGAAGCCAGATAGTTGAAGACCAAGTAATTCGGTCCGGGTTGTGCCAAAGAGTAGTTCTGCCAAGACGCCTGCAGCAACGGAAGGAGAGCCTCGCGCTTTTCGATGAATTGCTCTAAGTCTGCTTCAGCCGTCTCAGAACTTGGCGCGAAACCGCCCGGAAAAATACTGGCCATCCGCATTTGGATTTTTGAGGCGAAGTATTGCGGTGCGTAGTCGTTCCCGATGTATTGTTCGGATTCTTGGCCAGCTTCACGAATGATCTTCGCGACTTCATCGCTCAGTTCATCGCCGCTTGCATCTTCCAGCAGGCGATCAACGGTGATCTGAATCATTTGCATCGTGCTATCGATATAGTGCGTCGGTATTTTTTGCTGTTTCATCTTGGACAGCATCCGTTTGCACAAACCGATGGCTTGACGCTGACATTTCTTGCTCAGTTGATTGTTGTTTGCGACCGGAAGCAAAACGCGAAGGGGAGCATCAAGCGGTTCAAGCTGAATCGCCGCTTCGGTCAGCATGTCAGTGGTATACGACTGCACCGCATTCGATTTCACAACTTCATCAGCGGCTGGTAGCATCGTGTCCATTGCCGCGGAAAGTCGTTCAATCGCGGATGATAACGCTTCCTCATCCAATTGCGCGTGTGCTCGCTCAATGCTTTCTGACAGTTGTCGGAGCGATTTGTCGTCGCCGCCCTGAGAAGCATCTTCCTCCAAGCGATCAACGATGCCGAGGGACATTGCTAAGCGTGTGCGAGCAATTTCAAGTGAACGAAATTCGAGTTCTTCGTTGCGTTCGTATCGCATCAGAGAGTCGGACATCAGGCGTCCACCAAATCCGGACGCAACATCTCCCGGTGCGACCTCTTGGATCTTCGTCAACGTCGTGTAGACACGCATCGCCGCTTCGCGAGTTGACTCGTCGATCGATTCCTTGAGCGGTTTCGATGATTTTTCGGACGACGCAGGAGTGGACGCGCCGAAGAAAAAGCCGAAGAAGCCCCTGTTGCGACTTGGTGTCATCGAGCCTTGAGTATCGACAAACGACTTTGGCCAACTGGTTAATGGCTCGTCCAACTTCAGCGCTTCTCCCCACAGGTCGGCAAGGTCGAGAATCCGATCAACGTCGTTCAAACGCGGGTTCAGTTGTTCCGACGGGTTCATGGAGCGAGAGTTTTGTCGAATTGCAAAAGCATCTTTCATGTTGCTTTGCGTCGTCGCTCGAATCGGAAGTCCACGCTTCAGCATTAGCTCCGCGATTTCGGCAGACTCCTTTATCCTGCCTTCTTCTGCCGCCTTGAGGCAGTAACGCAGGCATTCGTCGTACATGACCGTACTGATCTTGGCCTCTGGATCGGCTTGAAAAGCTGATTCAATTGAGGTGATCAACTCGGACTGTCGATCTTCTTCACTTTGAAGCAAGCGACGCAGTTGCAATTCCAGATCTTGGCTGTCCTCCAGGTTATCGATCATATGGGTCAGCAAGCGCTCCGCGGCTGGGCGAGAGACATCTTCGCTACCGGCGAACCTTAGAACGGAAGCCGCATCGACGATCTGTACTTTCGTGATCGGTGCTTTCAGTGTTGCGATGTATTGGTCGCATGCTTTTTCGATCTCGGATTCGTTGCCGCCACCCACGGCGACCGCAAACTCCATCGTCGCGGTACGTCGAGGCGAGCTAAATGCATCGCCAGATGGATTTTCAGCAAGTTTGCTCTTTAACGGATCGATCCATTCATCCGCGTTCTCCTGTTCGAAAAGGACTTCGATCGCGCGGATGAAATCCAATGAGAATTCCGTTTCGAGAACCGTCGCAAGTTTCGCGCGGCTAATGGAAGGTTCTGAAGTCGTCGCTTCTTCGGCGTCATCATCTTTTTGCACCCACGAATCGACCAATAATCCGAGGTAGGCGGAGGCTTGTTTGGCGGTGACGTCGTCAAGCATTTTCTTGGCGCGATCGACCATCATTTCGTGCGTGTTTTGACCGCCTCCCCAGCGATTAGCTCGTTCAAATCGACTCGCGTCTTGGGTCAGTTCGGCGAGTAGCGTCAGGCCGTCAATCGGAAAATCCAGCTCGTCGAATTGCGCGGCAAAGGACGTGTACGCATTGATCAGTTGATAGTCGCCGTAGCCTGGGTTGTATGCGTCGTCACGGAAATAATCGGTCGTTCGGATCACACGCCAAAGCTCATCTCGTACTTCGTTTTTTGGACGGACTTTGGTGGCGAACGTCAACCATCTAGGCCCCGGCGTGTATTGGAATTCGTCCTGGTCGCAATTGACGTACGAGTAGCGATATAGCTTTTCCATGCAACGGTCGCGTCGTTCACCTTTCGGGAAGAGACTGGACGCTTGAATCAATTGGCCTGCCTGCCAGACCAACCCGAACGCGACCTCCGTGCTTTCGTTGCTTCTACCGCGATCGTTGATTCCGACATCTGGAAGCGAGAGAGTAATTTTCTCCAGACGATCTAGCCACTGCTCACCGGTGAGTTTTTTGAGTTCACCCGAATCGTCTGACGATGATTTTGCGATAGCCGAGTCGAGCAGTAGATCGTAGATCAGCGCAGCCGTGTGGTCGGCTGAGAAGCCTTCCTCGGGCTTAGGATGCTGCTCGAGTGCCTCATTGATACTCTCCCGAGCACGCGCTCTCATCGGCTTTGATGCCAGGACTTTTACGATTCGTTGAAGTGAGCCCGATACGTTGCCGTTGCTGCTGTAGCTGGTGATGTTGCCGGTGGAACTGCGTGCGGTAAAGGTCGATTGTTTCAAAAGCTCCGTCTCGAACCACTGCTTTAGCTTCTCTGATTTCTCAATGTACTTTTCCGGCATTTGACCGAACATCGAAATCCGCGTGTCAGTATCCCTGAGCGTGAGCAGTAAGTTCTCCAAGTACTGAAGAATGACTTTCTCACCTTCTTCGTCCAGCCCATTCAATTGTCGTCCGTAGTAAGAAGTCGGCGAGCACAGTTCGGCGAACTCACTGATTCGGTACGATTCGACTTTCGAGAAATCCAATTTGGCGAGCAACTTGATGGACTCTAATTTGGCTTCCTTGCTTGCCTGGCCAAATGCATTTTGGAACCGGTAGTACTCGTTACTGGCGGTCGTTGGTGAGCCCACGAGTGCTTTGGCGTAAGCGAGAGCGGATTCATCGAACTTGCGATTTCGGTAGAGGTTTTCTGCCTGCGCCATTTGCGCTCGGGGATCACCGATTGTGTCTTCAACACCTTCGAATAACTTTTCCAGTTCTTTTGTTTTCCCGGCCGCCGAGTAGAGTTCGGAAAGCTGCAAGCGAAGACGCTTGGACGTTGGTGCTGCCTCGTAGCGTTTTTCAGCTGCCGCAATGATGGGATCGAGTCGATCCGAGTTCTTAAGGATGCTGATCGCGCGTCGACGGTAGTATTCTTCGTTGTTTTGCTGTGTGCGTTGATTGGAGAGTCGTTTGAACGCTTCGTACGCCACCTCGGCCGCTTCTTCGTCACGATTGGAGGCAGCGAACGACGAAGCGAGCGACAGTAGCGTCGAGACGTCAATCGATCGACCCCGTCGAGCCCTTGCGAGAATCTCACCTGCCTTGTCTTGCATCCCCAGCTGCTGCAATTGCGTGGCAAGTGCCATCTGCATGTTGCGATCCATTCGCATCCCGAACAAACGTTCAGCAGCGCGAGCGGCCCGCGATTGATCACCCGTCATCGATGCCAAATTGAGGATCGCCAACTCCTTGCGAAGCAGAGTATCCGAGTTCAAGACTTCAAAGGAATCCAGCGTCACGATTGCCTGCTTGGGCGATCCGTTCTCTGCTTGCAGCCGCGACAGTTCGAGTGCGAGTGCGATGTTCTTGGGATTCAGTTGATGAAGCCTTCGGACTTTGGCCAACGCTTGGTCCGGTTGTCCTTTCCACCAATCAACAAAAGCAGCGAGGATGTATGTGAATTGCGCCTCGAGGTGGCGACGCGTTTCTTCGTTGTCGACTTCGTACGGATCAATGCTCGACGGCGGCGTTAGATCTTCGTCGCTGTAGGATTTCACTTTCCGGGTCAGAGAAGCAAAGAGCTTCTCGGGAACATCGATCGTTCCCCGCTCGTCATAAGGAAGACTGGACGGTCGATCGCACAGGTAAACAAAGTCATTGACTAGCGAATCAGGTAGGAGACTCGGAAGGAGCGGAGAACGCAGCCGTGCATAACTCGATTCAGAACCCAGATTGTTAACGGAACGATTGAAATAGCCTTCCGCGGACGGACTGCAATTGCGGATTCCCGGAGCGGAACGCGCTGCTTGGGCAACGGCAATGTCTAACAGTAAGTCGTACTTGTCCGTGACGAATTCGCGGTATCGATCTGGATTGCGCCAGCCTTGTGTTTGATTGACGGCAGTAATTCCTGCAACTTGATCTCGTACGGGCGGCTGACTGCGGATCGTTTCGAGTACGATCGGTAATGCTTTTTCAGCTTTATCAAACCATTCGAACTGGTAGAACCACTTGAGGATTCGAATCTGCTCGGAGTAGTTCGTTTTTTCATCAATCACCAATTCAAATGGCTTGGCAAGTTCGGGTTCATCTAGTGCCATCCATTCATTCCAGATCAACACCTGGTGTTCGATCTGTCTGGTGCTGTCGTTCTTTTTCTTCAGACGTTTCCATGCGTCGGCCCAGGACTGAAGTTCCTCAATCCGCTCGCGTTTGAAGGGCTTGAACGCAGCGATTTCCTTTTCGAGCTTCTCTTTCTTTTCTGCGTCCGTTTCTTCGGCGAGTTGTTCGGCAGCCTTTCGAACGAAGACACCTCGCGCGATCCGTCCGCGAATATGATTGATAAGATCAGGCAGTCCATATTCGAGGTCGATTCGTGTCGCTGCGAATCGCGAATCGAGCGATTGATTCCAGCGTAGCGACAGTCCGTGCTTGTTGTCCTTGTTCCATTTCACCAATTCCTCATCACTGAGTTTCTGACGAGCCAAGGCGTCCGCCCAGATTCGCGCGAAGCCGCGAAGGAATCGATCACCGAGGAAGTCGGCCATGCTTGCCCCGGATTCATGATCCTCGAGCGTCCACGGTTTCATCAATCCGGCCAGCTCCTCGCATGCTGTATCGAGATCAAAGTCCGAATCCTTCGTCATCGCGATGCGAATGGCATCCGACTCCGCTGCCATCAATATTGCCGCAGCGATCGCAGTGGCATGTTGATGATTGATCGGGTTCACCAAGGTCGCACCGGCTTGACGTTGGTAGTACGAACTATCGTATGGAGGAACGCGGAAAGCTCTTTGGAATTCGCGTAACGAAGTCGTCCAGCTCGACCATTTGGCGGACGCTTTCGGATCTGGTTTCGATCGTAGCTTGATCGTTGGTGGCAAAGTCTCGCCTTTAAGTATATCGTCGCGAAACGCATTGCAGAGTTTGCGCAGTTCTGTTTTAAGGTCCTCGCGGTACTTCGCTTTCTCGGCATCGTCCATGTCTCGGACTTCGGGCGGTGGAGGAAGCGTCTCCAAAAGTTCATGCAGGCTGATTTGAGCAAGGTACAAGCGGATGTCCCAGAGACTGGGATCCTTATCGAGCGCAAACTCGCAGGCCTTTCTTGCCGTCGAAAAATCACCCCGAACGGCCGACGTCGAAATGATGCGCGCGATGCGTTCCGGCGAATCGAGCGTGGAGAGACGAATGCTCAGGAACTCATCAATCTCGATTTGTCCGCTCTGCCATTGAAGACTTGCCAATTGCATGCGGTTTTCAGGCGTGTCAGCTTGTTCAACCAAACGACGTGCGTAGTCGACGGCCGTTTCTAGATCGTCGGCAGCGTCCGCTGATGAAACAGCGCGCTTGAGCAAGTCAACATCACGCGGTGATCGCAGCAACAGCTCACCCAATTCTCGAAGCACAGCACCGTCATAGCGAATCGCTTGATAGGCATCTGCCGTCAACAAACCAACGCGACGCGGGTTGAGATCTCGGTCTGTTCGCCCTGCTAGTGCAACGCGCTCGACGAGTGCATCGACTTCTCCGCGTCGTTCGTACAGCGGAGCCAAAGAGCCAACAATTCGGGACCGTTCGTCGTAGTCTGCAATATCAAATGCTTCCCAGTACAATTCGATCGCCGCATCAGTATCGAAACGACCTGACAAGATCGAAGCCAACATCATTCGCGGAGCATTGTCACGCGGCGATACCTCCATCGCACGACGCAACAGACCGATCGCATCATCATCGCGAGAGAGTCGCTGCGCGGTGCGAGCGGCAAAGGTGTAAGCGTCGACGGATCCCGGTGATGATTGAATGATCTGATCGCAAACGTTCATCGCTTGATCGTTTTGGCCGAGCTTGATTCGCATCGCGACGACTTGCTTGAAATGATTGACCTGATAACGCCGGTCAATTTTGGCAAGCTCCATGAACTGTTCGGCCGCTTCGGACCACCGGTTCTGTCGCTTGAGAATGTCCGCTGCGACCGTCAGAACGGAGAGATCTTGCGGAGCGAGTTCAAGTGCTTCGGTAATCGAACGCATCGCTTCGGATTCCTGCCCATCTGTCTGATACAGCACGGCAAGTTCACGTTTGGTCTGAGCCGACGGCTCCTTCGCGGCGACTTCGGCGATTCGCTCCTTCAACTTGCCGGCAGTCTTGTACGCATTGATCCGAGCGACAAGCAGTGCGTCACGCTGATCGGGTGTTTCCGCGATTGACTCTGCGTTGTCGAGAACGGTAATGGCGCGGTCGTGCAGTTCCGCGTCGGCAAGTGCGCCCGCCCAACGAAGACGCGTTGGAAAATCGAGATCAAAGCTGCCCGCTTCGTCCCACGCTTCCACCGCCAGGTCTTGTAAGTCAAATGCAGTAAAGATCTCCGCAAGCCTTACCAGCGAATCTCGATTGCGTCGTTCACCCTCCGCGATCGAACGCCAAGTGGAGATGGCTTCGTCCTTTTTTCCAGAATCAAATAACAGCTCTCCCAAATACTCTCGATACGGAGTTGAACTTGGGTCAATCTCCAATGCAGTGCGAGCGAGCTTGATGGCGGAATCGAGTTGGTCGAGATCTTGCAAGCGCTGGGCGATCTGCGACATCAGCAAGGCGTCGTCCGAACGCCGCTCGGAAAAAGCGGTCAGAACGCTTGCGGCGCGCTGGCGCCGGATTTCAATCGGGACTTCTGGATCCGAAGAAAGGGTGTTTGCGAGTGCAAATGCAATGTCTGAGTTTTCCGGATCGCTCTGCAGCATTTCCTTCTGAACGGTCGCTGCTTCGTTGTACTTGCCACCAGCTTGAAGGACGTCCACCAGGCTTTGCCGAACCTCGTTGTTATCTGGCAGTTTCTTGAGAGTCTCCCGAGCTACGTTTTCTGCGTCACTCAAACGACCAAGGTTGATCCAGATCCGCGTCAGCCGCATCGGCAGCGCTACATCCTCGGGATTGGCTTCAATCTGCTTCTGGTAGTGCTTCGCGAGACCCTCAAAGTCGCCCGTCGCGGTAAAACCTTTTTCAATTCGTGAGACAATGTTTCGCGAGAGCCAGGATCCGGGACGCGTCTTTGCGAGTGCGGCAGTTAGTTCTTCGAGGGCCTGGTCCGCTTTGCCAAGCGATCGAAGTGTCTCGGCGGCGCGGACCGAGTATCGCAATTGATCCTCTTCTCGCTTTGCCGCATCGGCTAAATTGAGGAAACGCGTTCGTGCTTCCTCCGCATCACCGCTGCGGGCGAGTTCTTCCGCGATTCGCTCTGCGATCTTTTCGTCACTCGGGAATTGTTTCTGCAATTCGTTCCACACATCGATCGATTTCGTTCGGTCGCCAGCGCGTGTGTAGAGTTGTGCGAGCGTCGTATAGACCTGCATGGCTTCGGCTCGCGCGGGCTTTCGTTCAATCGACTGTCGCAGTGCATCGGCTGCCTTTTCGAGCTCGCCAATCTGGATCAGGGCGACACCATGTTGAAAACTGGCGACGGAGTCTTCCGGCATTAGCTTGGTTGCCCGACCAAGCTGACGGGCTGCATCGGATGCCTTTCCCTGCCGCAAGTAGACCAATCCGGCAATCATCGCTTTGGCTCCAGCGCCCTCCGCACCGTCGTCAACGACCAGCGAGTCGATGAATGTGTCGATCGTGCCGGCTCGGTTGTGAAATTCGACGACACGATCTAGCGCGGTACCCGGTCGAGGGCGTCGAACGAGCACGGTCAAAAAACGTTCTGCGGTAAGCCGCTCACGTTCGGTGACGCGTGGAGTTTCCGTCTCTTGTCCTACGGCAATCGAAGATCCGATTGCGACCAAGAAAAACCAGCAAGCCAACAAACACTTAAAAAATGCCATGTTGATAACCAAATGTGATTTGATGTTTTCTTTGGAGTGATGAACAGGCGTTCGCTTTGAGATGACTTGCGGTATCGCTGTTTTCATTCTTGATACTAACGGACACTCGGTGAACGAACGGAATAAGCGTCGCTTAAGGTGTGAAGCGTCACTGCTAATTATGTTTTGGTGGCGTTCATGACAACCTTGCAGTGTTCGATCACGTGCCGTCCTGACGCTTGGCGTCAATGATCGACAGCGGCCCTCAAAAGATGGGTGCTGATGCTTATCGCAAACGAACAGGTTTCGATCGCAAAATAAGTGAGTCATTTGATTTAAAGGTCGATTTGATAGAGTCTCTATGAGCGAGTTGATTTTGAATCCTGCTCGCTCGGGATCGTCATTTCAAAACACGCTCACTCATCCTAGCGAGCTCGGATTCTTCTTGGGGCATTTCCTTTAAGATTCGATCAAACTTCACACAGATCTGCTTGTTCTAACTTTTGTTGGCACACTGAGTCGGTCGAATCGCTTACTCTTAGATGGTCGATGGCTTAACCGTTTGTGATACTCCATGGGGACTGCAACTCAATGACGGAAATGCATCCAGAAGATGAACAACTGAAAGAACAGGCCCAGCAATTTCGTGATCGCTTTTCTGAAATGCGCTCAGCCATCGGTCAACAGATTGTTGGTCAAACGGAGATCGTTGATGGCGCCTTAATGGCCCTCGTTGCAGGAGGCCACGTGCTACTGGAAGGCGTGCCCGGACTTGGAAAAACCATGTTGGTGCGCACACTTTCAGAAGTGTTGGAAGCGAAGTTCAGTCGAATCCAGTTCACGCCCGACTTGATGCCTGCTGACCTTATCGGTACCGAAGTGATGCGTGCGGGCGGTCAGGGTGAAGGTAATGACCGAAGTAGTTACTTTGAGTTTCAGCCCGGACCGGTGTTTGCCGACTTACTGCTTGCCGATGAAATCAATCGCGCGACACCGAAGACGCAGTCGGCTCTTCTCGAGGCTATGCAGGAGCACTCGGTAACGACAGCTGGCATCACCCATGACTTGGGCGAACTGTTCTTTGTCATGGCGACGCAGAACCCTCTGGAAATGGAAGGTACGTATCCATTGCCGGAGGCTCAGCTGGACCGATTTCTGATGAAGCTCATGGTGCCGTACCCGACACCGGAGGAGATGGAAACGATTATGGATCGAACGACGTCCGATCCGATTGATCCACCTGGCAAAGTCTGTGGAATCGAAGAGGTGATCGAAATGCGGAATTTCGCGAGGCGGATTCCAATTGCCGATTCGGTCAGACGTTTTGCGATCGATATCGTGATGGCGACTCATCCGAATTCACCCTCAACACCAGCGGTTGCGAGTGTCGAACGCTTTGTGCGTTATGGAAGTAGTCCACGTGGTGCACAAGCCATCATTCGATTGGCCAAGATTTTGGCAATCATGGACGGCCGTTATCACGTAGCTCGCGAAGATGTCGTGCAAGTATCGACGCCCGTGCTCAGGCATCGTGTGATGCTGAACTTTGAGGGGTCAGCGGATGGAGTTTCGCCGGATGACGTGATCAACGATATCACGACTGCTCTTTCCGCCGCTCCAGCCAAATCAGCATGAGCCAAAACGCAAGTTCGAGCAGTCCAGCACAGACGACCGGCAATCCCAACGCATTTGACGATGACTTTTTACGGCGTTTGGAATACCTGTCGCTGCTTTCAAAGCGAGTCTTCGGTGGGCAGCTTTTAGCGCAACGTCGAACACGTCAGATTGGTGGCGGAGTCGAGTTCGCGGATCATCGCGATTACATCCCTGGTGACGATCTGCGTCACCTCGATTGGCGAGTTTACGCGCGTCACGGGGATACGTTGATCAAGCGATTCCAAGAAGAGAAAGACCTTCACGTTTATCTCTTCGTCGACGTATCTGCGAGTATGCGGCGCAGTGATGGTGAGAGTCCGGTCGGCCGGAAACATCAGGGCAAATCAGGCCACATTGAAAAGGCTTGGTTGGCGCGCAAATTGGCCGCAGCACTCGCTCATATCGCGCTATCCGACCTCGATCGCGTCTCAGTCCTTTCATGCGGCGGTCAGCTCAATGAAATGATGCCGCCGGTTCGCGGAAAAGACCAGATTCTGCCCATCATGAAATTCTTGGCGGCGGCCGAATCTCCCGATGAGCGAACCGACTTTGAATCCGTCGTGGCGGGTTTTCTTTCTCGTTCGCCGCGACCTGGGTTGGCTGTGCTTCTGAGTGATCTATTTGATCATGGTGCAGCGACCGCCGAGAATTCCGCGCAAGGTGATACGGAAATCGGCGACGTACCCATCACACGGTTCACGGCTGGCGTTGACCGTTTGCGTTATGCGAATTTTGAACCACACGTCATTCAGATTCATACACCGGGTGAAGCCGACCCATCGTTGCTCGGTGATGTCGAGTTGATCGACTGCGAAACCAATCGGCAAAAACGATTGACGGTTGACGCGCGAAAGTTGCGAAAGTACCGAGAAGTCTTCACTGACTTTGTTGACTCGTGCAAGAACTACTGCATTCGCCGAGACATTCCGCACACGATTGCAACGACGGATGTTCCATTTGATCAGGTCATCATGGCCATGATGCGAAGCGCAGCGGTGGGGAGTTAACTGAACATCATGAGTCTTTCGTTCGCATCACCGTATTGGCTTTGGATGGGATTGATCGCGATCCCAATCATTGCCTGCTACTTGCTTCGCATTCAGCCGCGAAAATATGACGTTTCCACGTTGATGTTTTGGGATCATGTGATCCAAGATACGAAACGTCGTGCGTGGTGGCAGTCGCTACGTCGTTGGTTGTCCCTGTTGCTGCAACTCGCTTTTGCGGGACTGTTGATTGCAGCCATGCTGGATCCCATTCTTGGGCGTGGTGAGCAAGCACGAGACGTCGTGTTGGTCATCAATCGATCCGCAAGCATGAATGCCACGCTCACAAAACCAGGAACCAACATCGCCAACGGACAGACTCGCTTTGAAGCTGCGTTGGAGCGAGCTAAGTCGTTGGCAAACGGCTTGCGTGGGGGCGATACGATGGCGGTCATCGCCGCCGGTGGCACGGTGGAAGTGGTCGCGGGCCGTGGTGATTTCGCGCCTTCAATCGTCGAGGCGATCGATTCGGTACGCCCTTCGGATGGGCCCGGTCAGATCGAAGACGCTATTGAATTGGCACGGCGGATTGCGCCAGAAGAGGAGCGGCGGCAGATCATCGTGCTCACCGATAAGGTCAATCCGCTGGGTGACGTGAGTCTCGATCCGAGTACATCAGCGAAGGCAAGCGAGAGCGAAGGTTCTGATGAGGCAGCCGGTCTCGCTGAAAGCAATGCTTCTGAATTAGACAATGCTTCCGAATTAGAC
The DNA here is from genome assembly GCA_039179795.1 of Planctomycetota bacterium. Lineage (GTDB taxonomy): Bacteria > Planctomycetota > Planctomycetia > Pirellulales > Pirellulaceae > Rubripirellula. The sequence continues at coordinate 43,198 of JBCDEM010000033.1, forward strand.
GGCGTCGAATCATCGGCTCCTTCGGATCTATTTTTCGAAACGCAAGGGGAAACGCGAGATAACTGGGCGATCACCTCGATAGCGGTGCGCCGTTCGCTCGCGGACCCCGTTGGATTCTCGACGCGTGTCACCGTGCAGCACTTTACGGATGAAGAAAACGCGGCTGAAGACGAATCGGAGGTGAGGCTGAAGATTCGACTCATCCGGTTCGAAGACCTAGATCGAGTGTCAACATTAACCCCGGAAGAGAAAGCGAACGGTGAGACGCGGGCTTTGTTGGAAGGTCAGCTGGTTGATGTCATTCCGATCAAAGTCGATGCGGAAAACGGAAATCGTTTTACATGGACGACAGAAGCAACGTCTGCGGCCGGTGGCGTTTTGATTGCAGAGCTTGATTTTGGTAGCGACGCTCAAGTGGATGACGCTCTGGCGTCCGATAATGTCGCTCGTGCGATGGTGCCACCGAGACCGGACGTGCCCGTACGAATCATCGCCGGAGAATCGCTCGCAAGCTCCGAAGCTCAAGGTGAAGAAACGGAAGAAGAAACGGAGTCCGGGGATGCCGGGCTGTTTTTCTTGCGAAGCGTGCTTGAGTCAATACCGACCCTGAAAGTGCTCGAGGCGGATGAACCTCTGCCGCCCGGAGGATTGACCGTTTGGTTTCGATTGGACGAAGTTCCCGATCAATTGCCCGACGGACCATTGCTCGTGCTCTCACCGCAAGCTAATGGTCCGCTTGTCAGTGGTACCTTGATCAACGGGGAAGGTGGGATTCCTGCATGGTCGCTTGGAGAGTCAATCGAATCGCCGATCGTTGCGAAGACGAGCGACTCCTCGCCGTTGATGCGACACGTCCAAATGACAAATGTCACGTTGGGCAATTCTAAATCCGTCGATATCGCCAGTGGATTGGGGATTGTTGATTCGCTGATTGAAACCGCATCGGACGAAGTCGTTGGTGTGGCGATCGAGCGAACGGGAGATGCGTCGGGTAATCGTGTGTTGATTTTGTCGACGGAGCTCGGCACGAGTGACTTTCCACTTCGCATTGCGTTTCCGGTGATGATGACGAACGCCGTCAATTGGTTTACCGGTCGCGACGCCGAGTGTCCGTTGCCAGCGACAGCCGGTATGCCCAGCAAAGTAAAAGTCTCCGGCTCGCCGGATCTGCGAATTTCAGCGGATCGCGTATTCGTTTCGGAATTCCGTGGACAGGACTTTGGCGAGGCATCGGTGGTACCGTTCGTTGATGAATTCGTTTCCATGCAAGCGATTCGACAAGTTGGGCTGGCACGAGTCACGATGTCGGCACCGAATTCAAATACGACGGCAACTTCAACAACCGGCGAATCCGAAACGAATAATGAACGCGCAAACGCTGACGCTGAATTGTCGACAGCTGCTCAGCCGGGCGGATGGATCGCTGTCAATTTGTGCGATCCAAGCGAGAGCGACACACGGATCGTTTCTTCGCCCGAAACGGAAACGGATGTCAGCTTCGCCGGCGGCTCTTCTCCTTGGTTTTATTTGGTGATGGTAGCGCTCGCTTTGGTTGTGACAGAGTGGGGATTGTTTCAACGACGCATCGTTGAGTAGCAACGAGGAGCAAAAAGAGAAGCATGATCTGGACGCGACCCGAAGCGATTTGGTGGCTGGTGCCGTCGTTATTGATAGTGATATGGTTCCATCTTCGCTCACTGGCCGAATTTACGCCTGCACGACGATGGCTAACGACCCTTCTGCGTACAGCAGTCGTCGCATTGGTCGTGATCGCTGCCTGCGGACCCGTCCGAACGATCCCGACGCAAGATGCAACGATTGTCGTCGCCATCGATCGCAGCGAGAGCATCGATCAGGCCGCACGCGATTATGCGGACGAGATTGTTGAAGAGTTGATCGAAGCAAGCGAGTCCTACTCCAATGTGGAACTCAAGTTTTTACCCTTTGATCAACAGCCAGGATTGATCACCGACACATGGAACGCTGAGTCATCCGATGGCGAAGGCGAGCAGCAAGCTAGTGATGGCCCGGCAGATGATTCCTTTGGCAGCGTTGACGAAAACGGTGCCAGCGATTCCATCAATGCCGAGTCGAGTGATTCAACCGATGACACGAATGCCGACGCCGCGGCGTCAGGTGAAGACTCTGATGTTGAAGATGAGTTGATCCAGGACGATGCAGCCGAAGCCAGTGCAGTAGATGAGATTGCTTCTTTACCAACGCTCCTTGAACCGGATGCAGGAGACGACACCGTTTCCGGGACCAATCTTTCTGCCGCCATGCGGGCAGCAGCGGCATCCGTTCCGCCTTCACGCGTTGCGCGCGTCCTGTTATTGAGCGACGGAAACGACAACTCGGGTCTTGATCCGGTTGCAACCGCCGCCGAAATTGCGACACCCGATAGCGATCGTGCTGCGGAGGTAACGGCGATTCCGTTGCCTGGTCGAGCTGAACCGGAAATTCAGGTCACGCGTGTTTCGGCGCCCGCATCGGTGCGGCGAGGGCAGCCGTTTTACGTCGAAGTGGTTGTGACATCCAACCGAGCGGGAACTGGCAAGATCGATCTCTATCGAGGTGATGTTCGAATCGATACCGGGCAGGAAGAATACGAAGTCAAAAAAGGTGAGACTCGGTTTCGATTTCGTCAGATGATTGATGGACCGAAACAACAAGTCTTTGCGGCTCGAGTGCGTGGCTTCACAGATACGCTTCTCGACAACAATGAATCGTCCGCTGTTGTTCACGCTGCTGGTCGGCCACGCGTTCTTTGGATCGACACCGACATCGAGGCTACCGATTCAATTCGCTGGGCATTGGATGAACAGTCGGTCGATATCGAAGTTCGTCCACCGGAAGGAATCCCGATCAACTTGACCGAGTTGGAAGCGTTTGAGTGCGTCGTACTTTCCAATGTTCCAGCGACGGCGATCTCAATGCGTCAGATGGATCTGATCCGTTTGTACGTGGAACAGCTTGGGGGTGGCTTGGTTATGGTTGGTGGTGACCAGTCGTTTGGACTTGGTGGCTACTACCGAACACGAATTGAAGAGATTTTGCCCGTTCGAAGCAACTTTGATAAAGAGCGTGAACAACCCTCTTTAGCCATGATGTTGGTGATCGACAAAAGCGGTTCCATGGGTGGCAACAAGATTGCGCTGGCCCGTGAAGCGGCGATCGCGTCCGCCGAGTTGATCGGGCCGAAGGACTTTCTAGGTGTCATCACGTTCGACGGTGAAGCCTACCTTGTTTCGGAGATGACGAGCGGTTCAGCACGCGGACAGATCATTGATTCGATTTCTTCGATCGAAGCTTCCGGCGGCACGAACATGTACCCGGCGATGCAGATGGCGATTGAGCAGCTCGCTAATACTCCAGCAAAACTGAAGCATGTTTTGCTGATGACGGACGGCATCTCAAGCCCGGGCGACTTTCAGGGTGCCGCAGATGAAATGGCGGCGTCACGCATTACGCTCTCGACCGTAGCGCTTGGGGAAGGTGCCAGTGAATCGTTACTCGAGGAACTCGCGGAAATAGGAGGCGGTCGATACTACTTCTGTGAAGACCCTTCCGTCGTCCCTCAGATCTTTGCCAAGGAAACGGTCGAGGCGGGTGGTTCTGCGATCAACGAACTCCCTTTTGTTCCTCAATCGGTTCGGCCGACGGAAGTGCTTGCTGGTATCGATCTGGAGACGTCGCCTTTCTTGCTCGGCTATGTCATGACGCGTCCGAAGCCAACGGCGGAGTTTATCCTGGCCTCGGAAACTGGAGACCCGTTATTGGTCTGGTGGCGATACGGCTTGGGTGTATCGGTCGCTTTTACAAGTGATGCCAAGAACCGATGGGCAGGTGAATGGTTGTCCTGGCCCAACTTCGGAACGTTTTGGGCACAGGTTCTGCGGCACGCGATGCGCAAACAAGATGCGAATGGACTTGCGGTCTCCATCGATCATGAACAAGGAGTTGCGACGGTTCAGATGGACGCGATCGACGACACCGGTAACTTTCAATCGGAGTTGCGTTCGCGTCTTACGGTGATCGGACCCGACTTGAAACCAGAGTCATTTGAGATGCCCGTGACGGCGCCCGGTCGGTACAAATGGCAGTTCCCAATGGAGTCTCAAGGAACGTACCATTTTGATTTGGCGGCCATCTCTCCTGACGGTACCGTCCGGCGAACACAACGTGGAACGACCGTTGGTTATCCGGATGAACTTCGATTGCTGCCCGTCAACGAGCAACGACTGGCTTCGATTACCGACGCGGGTGCAGGCGTCGCAGAAGCGATTCGACCGCCGGGTGTTTCCTCCGAATCATCATCGAGTCCAGAGCAGCCCGGTGATTCCGACAGCACGGGCATCAACCAACGTACCGACCTTGTTACCGTTGCCGATCAGATCGGTCCCGACACTGACGGGAGATCATTGAGCGGATTGTCTGTATTCGATGTCGAGATGTTTCTTGAAGCGGAAACTAAATCGGCTCGAAGACCACAGTCACTTTGGGCGTGGTTCTTGGCTGCCGCAGCGGTCTTTTTTATCGCCGACGTTGCTGCAAGAAGGGTATTTGTTTGATGCTTATTCGTCCGATTCGAACAATAGCCGCGAATGACGTGAATCTGTGCGCCTTTGCGCGCCCCCTCTGCTGATCGTTCGCCGCCCGAATAGGAAGATATTTACTGTGAAAGATTGGTTTTTTCGCAGATGCCGATTGCGGCGAGTCTGATACGATATGAAAAATTCGAAACTCCGGGAGCTTCAGATGTTGGACCAGAAGATTGCTGACGTTCGTTTCCGACTTCGCGCCGCGGCGGCGCTACGATTCGCCGTGTTTGGTGGATTGGTTGGACTCGGCTTTGTGCTCGTCGCGTCAATCGTTCTGTTGGCCGGTGACTTAGAAGTCACTTCGGTTCAACAGCTCATTCTGTGCCTGACTCCACCCGCGTTGGTCCTGGTTGGTGGATTGGTTGGGATGGCATTTCGTGTTACCGATCAACACGTTGCTTTACTGATCGATCGAAAGGGTTCACTGAAGGATCGTGCAACCACGATGCTGCAACTGAGCAGCGAGGGTGATGCCGGTACTTCGATCGGTCGTGTGCAGCAAGAAGAGGCGGAGCCGCACATTGCGTCCATTGTTGCAACCGATTGTGTCGCCATCTCGCCAGGTAAGGCTCCGATGCGAATTGCGGTCGGACTCATGATCGCTATTGGTGCGACATGGGCTCTCGCTTTCATGCGAACGCCTACGGTCAACGCTGCTTCCACCCCGAATATCGCAACCACGCAGGCAGCCGGTCTGGCTGAAACCATGTTGCGCGATTTCGAGAAACTGGCAGAAGATACAGAGATCCCGGAGATCAAAGAACTGCTCGAAGAGCTTCAAGAGCAAGTTGAAGCGACGAAGGAGGAGTCACAGGATTCCGCCGACGTCATGGCAAAACTGTCTGAGATGGAACAGTCCATCGCCGATGCTCGTGAAGCGATGCAGATTTCTGAAACGGATGCCGAGATGAAATCGGTCGCCGAAGCATTGAGTCCAAGTGAGATGATGAGGTCTGCCGCCAAGGCGATGGAGTCTCAGCAGTACGAAGATGCCGCCGATCAACTGGACGGCATCGATCCCAAGTCGCTCTCTGATTCTGAACGCCGCGCCGTTTCGAGTCAGTTGAAGAAGATGGTGGAATCGATGTCATCGTCCAACAAACCACTCAGCAAGCTGGCGAAAGAAGCTCAAGAGCTATCGGAAGCTTTGGAAAAGAAAGACGCTTCGGAATGCAAAGAGTGTCTGGGTAAACTTGCTGGGATGTGCCGCAAGCAATCCGAGTGCAAAAAGTGTGCTCAATGCATGGCCAAACAATTGAGCCTTTTGGCTCAGTGCAAAGGGCAGTGCCGCGGCCAATGTGATTCGCCATTCGCCAGGAAGTCAAACTCGCCTAGTCAAAAAGCTGGATCGGCTGCTTCGGGTGAGAAGACGGGACAGAATACCGAGCGAGCTGAAGTCGGTCGCGATCGGACGGAAGTGACCGGTCAAATGGGCGATGAAGGTGAGAGCGAAACGGAAACGCTGTCGAGCCCGGAGACGGAAGCAACAGCAACCCGCGGCTACACGCAGAGGTACAACGACTTCCGTAGAGCGGCCGAAGAGGTCTTGGAGAATGAGCCATTGCCACAGAGCCATCGCCAGACCGTCCGTGACTACTTCGAGTCGATTCGCCCGTCTAATGGTGAAGGTCAACTGGCTGACGAAACGCAGGATTGAACAGCAGACATCGGAGGAAACAGACACTTGAGAGACGGATCAAAGTCTTCGATGTCTTGTTTCCTTTTGTTTCATTCAATCCTAGTTTCTCGCGGACGCGTCGTAGCTACGCGGCAACTGATTGTCTGTCACGATGACAAAGTCGCCGCTTGATTCCATCGTTCCGGTATCGAAATCCGGAAATGAATCATCGGCGAGGATCGTCACAACCAGTAACGAAGTGTTCGGCCGATAGCTCTGCAGGTGTTCGGGGATGCCGAGTCGCTTCTCCGTGTGAAAGCTGCCGTTGATATGCAGTACTTGGGAATCGGGTTCGTCTGCGAGTTGGCGTGCGATGGAGTAAGCCATCGACGCATCCCACAGAGCTTGCGCCGCTAGCGAATCCGCACGATCGGCAGCCCTTTTGGCGACAGCTTCTTCGCTGTCGTCAAAGGCCTCTCCCTTTTTCTTGGCGCGGTCTCGCCCGAACTTGTCCATCAGTGAATGGAACTTATTGGCGTACGCAGGCGACGGTTCAGCGTAGGGAAGTGGTGGCAGGCTCAGCGAGAGAGCTTGGTCGCTTAATTGGCCAAGTGCATTACGCCCTTCTCGTCCGACCAAATTGACGTACCTTCGTGGTGCATTTGCAGCGATAACCGTCAGCTGGTTCTCTTTGGCGAACTCGACGAGCGGCTTGTAGTCTGATTCATAGTTCTTCCATGCCCGGCCATCTTTAATGAGGTATTTCTCTGTCACCAGGTCGGACAGGTATTCGTCGAGGATCATTTGGGTATCGCGTTCGAACATTTCCATCGATAGAGCGAGCGGCCGAGTCCCATCACCGTTCTTCTTCACTGGGCGATCTGAATGCACCTGTTCGAGAATCGACTTTTCCAAATGGTGAGCAACGGGATCGTCGTGATACTCACCGAGAAACAAGACATCGATTTTCTTTGCCGCCGCCAGGATCTCTTCCATGCTGGCTTCGACGCCGTTGCCCTTGTAAATGCGATAATGCTCGGGCGTAATGGCCGTTGCGATTTCTTCATCCTCAGCAAACAAGCACGCGGGAAAAACAATCAGAGCACTAAGGATGAAAAATCGACGGTACATGGACTAGGAAGAGCGGCTCAAGAGGAATGAACAGGAGATAGCAAAGGAAACAGAAATCTGAAAACTAGTTGAAGAAGCCTCTGTTGTCTCCGTTATCTCTTGTTCAAATTTACTCTATCCGAATCTCGATCACCAAATCATCTTGAAAGATCTCAGACGCATGCGAACGTTCATTCTTTTTTGGACACTCCGTGGATGCCGAGCCAGTTTCTGTCTAGTCATTCTGGTGCTCCTTTCGGTTTCTTCTGGCAAACTTGAAGCGCAGCCGCCGGTCACATTGCAGAATGGATCCTTCGAAGAGATCGAAGGTGAAATTCCCTCGGGATGGAATTTCAGTTCGGGCGGCGGATTCGATTGGTCCGTTGATACGGATGAAGCATTCGTCGGAGAGCGGTGTGCGCGTGTGACTGCGTCAGGCGGTGCGGAATCAAGGCCGTTCGCGAATCTCGGTCAGACGTTCGATGCAACGGCGTTGCAAGGAAAGACCGTGCGATTCACAGCGGCGGTCAAGACGCGGGGGATCGAAAGCAATGGGCGTGGGCAACTTTGGTTTCGCGTCGATGGACCCAATACCGGACAGGCAAACAACATTCTTGCGTTTGACAACATGCAAGATCGCCCGATCAAGTCCGATCAATGGGAATACTACGAGATAACCAGCAAGATTCCTGACAATGCGAAAGTGTTGATTTTGGGTCTGCTCGTGTTCCCAAAATGTGAAGTCTTTATCGATGATGTCAGCTTGGAGACGATCGATGATGTTGAAGACACGGATACGACCGCCTACGCCTTTCAATCAGGAGGCGCATCGAACGCACGTGTCGCGCAGACAGGGCCACCGCTTATAAATCACTGGCTTTGGCTTGTCGTGGTGTCATTGGTTTTGTTCAGTATCGGTCAGAGCGGATGGCTCGGCGGAAACTCGGCGGCGGATGAATTAACGCAAGAGACGCAACATCGATTCGCGTGGATCCGCAAGTTTGCGATCCGATTCTCAGTCATCTACTGGTTGTTGTATTGCCTTCCGTCACCATTCAGCGGTCTCCTGTTCGGCTGGGAAACGCCAGTCGTGACGTGGTACACCAATGCGATGACGGCAGTGGATCGATGGACGGCCGATAACGTTCTCGGTATTGCCCGCGAGTTTCCTCCACCACGTGGAAGCGGCGATACGACGAAGGACTTCGTGCATCTGCTCGTTTGCTTTGCATTCGCAATGTTCGTTGGCCTTATCTGGGCGGTCCTGGTGAGTCGACGGCCTTTGAAAAACGATCTACGCGTCAACGGTCTACTGCGAAGTTATCTTCGCTACGTCCTAGCATTCACGATGCTCGGATACGGGTTGGCGAAGGTCGGGATGGTGACCAACCAATTTCCGGAGCCGAATATTGATCAGCTCTATCGAACCTGGGGCCAGTCACCACCGCAAAATGTCGTCTGGAGTTTCATGGGGACATCGCGTCCCTACACGATCTTTGCGGGATTGGGCGAGGTCGTCGGTTGTCTACTGTTGATCTGGCGAAGAACGGCAACTCTTGGCGCGATGGTGACGTTTGGTGTCATGCTCAATGTTGTGATGATGAACTTCTGTTATGACATCCCGGTCAAGCAATATTCCTTTCATCTCATGGTCATGGCACTTTGCATCGTCCTGCCTGACGCCATTCGCTTGGGAAATGTACTCGTCTGGAACAGGCCTACGACCGCGGTCACTCTTCGTCCGACGTATCGTTATCCATCCTTAATCTGGATTCACCGAGCGGCAAAAACGTGGTTGATCGTTGTCGGCGTGGGGCTGCCGATTTACACCAAGATCCGGTTGGAAATGAACCCGCCGGAGAGCCTGCTCGGGGAACCCGCCTGGTTTGGAGACTACGAAGTTGATGGCTTTTACCGGAACGATGAATTGGTTGAGCCTTACAGTGATCGCGAAAGGTGGAAAACGCTTTCCCTCAGCCGATCAGCTTGGAATCCGAAGGGAGGACGTGGACCGGTCGACTATCTGTTAGTGAATAAGACGCTCGGTCGGACGGGCGGGCAAGTCACGGTGAATCTCAGGGGCGATACCATTCGCTGTGAATCGATTTCACCGGGCAACATCAAACTCAAATTTGAAGGCGATGATCTCGTCGAACTGGAATACGGATTTCAAGAGATCGTTCGCGTGAAGGTTCACCGGCTCCGACGCGAAAACTTTCCAATTTACAACCAGAATTTTCGTTGGATACGAGAATGAGGGTGGGTGAAAAGAAGCGATTCGGAAAGCAGGATTTGATGGAGCTGGAGGTATGGCGTTGATGGCCAGTGATCAGAGACTCTTAATACCGCCAGCTTGTTTGGTCGCTTCCTTTGGGTGCGGATTCGAGGATTCGTTTTTCGATCCTCGGTATGAACATTCGATGGTATCTCAGCCTTGAGATCGCGTTGGGTTGATTGTGGTCGCCGTTCCAACAGTGTTCTGCTCGATCACCATAGGCAATTTCTCCGCCGTAATTGGGCGACTCCGCATTCTCGAGAACCTCTTCGGCGAGGTACACGGCGTTGTTGAGGTAGTAGTTGTCCATGTCGCCGCAATAGATGTTGATCTTTCCCTCCAGTTTGGGACCTAGCGTTTCCCAGTCCCTTTGCATGATGTGCGTTAGGTCATAGTTCTCTTGCCAGTGTTTTGCGACGTTGGAATCAATCTGACCGGTTTGTTTGTCCCAGATGCGTTTGGGGTAGCCATCGGGTCCGACGGGTGAATAAACGGCTTCCCAAATGTCCCACTGCTGGCCACTGCGACTCTTGGTGCCCAACACCAATTCAAGGTGGTTCATTCCTTCGAGTGTGGCGCTAACGTGACCCAAGTAGTTGCGTCGTCCGGGGCGTCGAATTCGATTCCATGTGCCTTCGATGTAGTAGGCATTCTTGTCTTCGTACAGATTGACGACGGTGTAAGCGCGAAAGTCGATTGGGTCGGGACATGCGGCGTAACAACCGTTGTATTCGTCGGGGTACATGACTTGAGCCGCTAGTGCTTCCCAGCCGCCGGTCGAACCACCATACAGTGCCCGAGCCCAACCCTCGCCAATGCCACGAAACTGTTTTTCGATAAACGGCACCAATTCGTATGTGATTGCATCACCATAGGGTCCCAGGTTTTCGGAATTGACTGCGTAGGAATCGTCGTAGTAGGGGTTGGCGTGCTGAATCTCGATCAGGATCACACGAGGAAAGTTCTCGCCGGTCCATGTTTTGTAAAAGTCATGCGCTTCCTTTTGCACAATACGGTTATATCCGTCCAGGTTAAATCGCTTGCTGAATTCGGGCTTCAAATCAGCGTCTGGCGGATCAGGACGGAACCCACCAAAATCGTACGAAAAGTGGCCGTGATTGATGACCAGCGGGTATCGCGCGTCGGGATGCTCATCAAAGCCTTCAGGTAACAATACGTGCGCTCCGAGGAACATATCGCGGCCCCAGAAGTCACTTAGCAATTTGCTCCGCATCCGCACGTGCTTGATGTACTTGGTATCGGCGGGAGGTTCGATCGGAGGGATAACGTTGTCAAGCTTGAGCAATGGCAGCTCTTTCGCGTCGTGACTGAATTGGATCTTCTGGGGCGTTGAATAGCGATTCCCGGGCGCCCGGTTCCACTGTTGGCCTTCACCGCGATCCATGGGCAATCGAACGACATGTCCATCGCTACGTCGGAAGATTTCGTATTCATGAAAGAAAGCCTGCGCGAAGTAATCGCCCGCCGGTACTTCCGAGAGACTTGGCTTGGGGTACCCAAATACGCTTTCGTCAAAAACGATCCGTTCACCTGCTGACGCATCGACAACGTCGACACCAAATATCTGCTGCGTGTCGACACCATCTCCGATCTGGAATCGCGGCTCCGCTTTTTCGTTGGTAGATAACATCAGGTACATCCGTCCGTTGATGTTGTCTTTTCCTTCAATTTTTGGAACGGCAATCGTAAACCCTGAGTTCGCGTTCGGCTGTGCCATCAGGGAGCCTGACAAAATCGCGATGAACCAAAGCGGAAGCAGTTGCTTTGTGGACGAAACCAATCGATGCATGGATTGCTCGTTTAACTTTTGTGGTTGAATGGGCAAGCGGAAGGGTGGACACCGAGAGTAGCGTAGGCGCGGAAGAGAAAATCGCTGCGAGACTAACAGAGGAAACAGATCAGCTCTTGCTCCAAAGGAATCCGCCGAAGATGCCGCCGACGATTGCAATGTGGAGCAGAACACACAACCAGAATATGATTTGAAACGACGTTTTCTGAGTCTTGTGTCGAAAGAAGCGTTGACCGAGCAACGCGCCAGGCCAACCGCCCAGCAACGCAATCAACTGCAGCGTTTTCTCTGGTACACGATCGCCGTCTCGGCGCGCCCGTCGTTTGTCCCAGCCGTAGAGGAGAAATGCGACGATGCTCAGTACCAATACGGCGGCAACGTAAGCGAGAAAAAAGTACTTCATCGACCGTCAGTCTCCGTTGGCCTCGCGGATTCCTGATAGGCCAATCGGACTTGGCTCAAATCTCTAACCCTCCTCGCCTAAATCCTAAACTGCGACAGCTTAAGCCTCTAGGTAGCCACAAGCTTTACCGAAGTGATGCCTGTGGCTCACTGAACGGTCCGGTTTCACTCTCGCTTATTGCGCGACGCCATCCAAGATGCGTACTCTTCGATGGTGATCGACCCGTTCTTGTTGGTGTCGGCGGATCGAGGCGACATGATCATGTTCTGCCATTCTGACTCTGCCAAAACATCATCGCCATCCTTGTCGTATCGCTGGATGATCCGCTGAGCGTACTTGATGTATCTCTCGGCCGGTTTGTCGGATGCTTCGGCCGACTCTTTCTTTTCTGATACCGTTTCCGGCTTCTTGGCATCCTCTGCATCATCGCCACCCGATTCTGGAGGAATGTTGATCAAGAGGTACTGCGTTGAACCGGTTCCGAGAACGTTCAATCGCTTGCTGATCGGCTTGGAGCCCGCGATCGAGAACTTGAATTCGTGCTTTCCTTCCGGAAGGATGAAGACGGGCTTGATCGCGGCGGGGCCCACCAAGGCATGGCCAACAAACTCACCGTCAATTTCAATCTCAATAGGTCGAAGGCGATCAGTGGGGACAACCATCCCAGCGACCTGGATCATCGGCACGGTTCCAGAACTCGCGAGGCTCTGAGGCGAGTACTTGGTGACGAACACTAAGTTCACCGTCGAGTGGCCCGGCGGTGTCGGATCATCTCCTGCAACACAAATGGACGAAACGACGAGTAGGGTGGCGACGGCAAGTAGGCGGAGACGCAGCATGATGGCTCCCGTGCTGAGGGGTCAGTTGATCGCTCACCAGTTTAGGCTAGGAGCGCTCGAGAGCCAAATCGAGGGTCGGAAGCGATACTCGGGCGACTATTTTGCGAGCTTCGTGGAGACGCTGGCTGAAACGCATAGCCAGCGGCTTTTGCTCGATGCAACTTGATTGAGCCCGAACTGATCGATCAATGTGAATTTGGCGTCCGAGTCCTTTTCGTCGATTTCGTATACCACGAATGCTGTTCGACGGTGAGTCGCGGGCGTGTACTCGTCGTGATGCCATTCCTCCGCAGCGATGCACAAGTAAAGCGGCTTTCCGATGCGTCGTTTGGCGGAGTCCGCACCGGTCAGTTCGATGTCCATATCGCGAGAGGGTTCATCCAGAATCCGATATGCCTTGTAGAGATCCAAGCCAACCGGGATTTCCGATGGCGGGCCGGAAGTAATCCGTTGTGCTGGGGAGAGAAAGAACTCGGCGGATCCGATGGTCAGCGGCTTGCTCTCGTCACCTCGAACGAAATCAATGCAAACCACTTTACGCGGTTCTTGTTTCTTTGGGTTTTGGATCTTGTACCAAGACATGTATGCCTTGGGACCTTTCGCTGAGCGACCCATGCCACCGACCGCCTGCGAAAAGTGATACGGTCCTTCCAGGTCGATCTCCGCTTTCTGACTATCGAAGATGTCCTTCACTTCAATGCCATGCTCAACCAAATTCGACGGCTTCCCTTCGAGGACTTCCATGAAGTCAGCGGGCGTGTGTGCTTGGCCGGAGTTGGGCATCCCAACCACCAGCATGATTGCAATTGCACACCAGCGTGCGGGCGGAAGCGTTCGGAGAAGGGAGAAACGGGACGTCATGGCATCAACCTTGGCTGGAGAAGATTCTTCAAAGATAGTCTTTCACTTCATGACACCGCCAGCGTGCGACGCCAAAAGGCAATAAAAAATCGCCAGCCACATAGTGACTGGCGACTTGTATACGTTCAGTTGACCAAAAGGCCGACAACATTACTTGCTTGGTGGCAAAATAACGGTGTCGATGACGTGGATCACGCCATTGGAGCTCTTAACGTCGGTCTTCACAACGGTAGCGTTGTTGATTTTGACTTTGCCGTCAGCAACTTTGATTTTGACATCTTTGCCTTGAGCAGTCGTTGCTTTGTTCAGCTTCACAACGTCCTTCGCCATGACAGCACCAGGAACGACGTGGTACTTGAGGATAGCGACGAGCTTGTCTTTGTTCTCTGGCTTCAGAAGGCTTTCCAAGGTGCCTTCAGGCAACTTCTTGAAAGCTTCGTCAGTTGGAGCGAAGACGGTGAAAGGACCATCGCCCGACAGAGTGTCGACCAGACCGCCAGCTTTAACAGCAGCGACGAGGGTCTTGAAGCCGTCAATTTTGACAGCGTTTTCAACAATGGTCTTGTCACAAGTTCCACAACCAGCTTGAACGTTGCTGACTCCGACGGTTGCGGCCATCAATGCGACGACTGCGAGCACTTTGGTTAGGTTCATTTCGAATGCCTTCCAAGAGGGTGTTTCGTTGACTGCTGAAAAGAGATGCTTTTCCTCGTCAGCAGTTATCCCGTGCCTCGATCAAACTACTTGGATCTCGGTACGCGATAAGTTACCGGTAATTGACCCAGTTTTACAGCGAGTCAAGTGTTACTTTCCAAAAACTTCTTCCCGTCCACGCAAACGCGTCATTTTGCTGGCCACGCGTTCATCTTTGTGTGGCAGTTGAGCCCAGTTCGACCTTCGTCAAGCCAGTTCGACCTTCGTCAAGCCAGTTCGACCTTCGGCAAGCTGGTCCGACCTTCGGCAAGCTAGTCCGACAAAGGGCAGCTCCAACTGTTCTTGAAAACGGTGGCGACACAAAGGCAACTAAGTTGATCCGGAATCGAGTCTTGTTTGCGGAGCTCGTCAAGAGTTTCGGGACTTGGTTCTTGGGGGGACTTGGTTTTTGGGGGCGCCGAAAGTCTTGACGACTTCCGCTGCCGGGCATTCTCGTACCAACAAAGATCATGAATTCAATAGCGGTTTGATCCCAAGTCGCTTGGTTAGCGTTCTTTGTATCGATGTTTCGTATCAAATTGTCACAAAGCGCCGCTGACCGAGACCGGTTCGCGGAGGAATCGCAGAGCCTTGGCAGCGGAACTCGTCAAGAGTTTCAGGATTTGATTTTGGGGCGCCGAAAGTCTTGGCGACTTCCGCTGCCGGCATTGTCGAACCAACAAAGATCATGAATTCGTTTTTCTAACGAATAAATCTGCCCCCTTTCGTGCGACCGACGAAGGTACTCAGCAAATAGACAGCCGGGTGGTTGGCAGTAATACGGATTGGTGCCTTTAATGTGACTGAGAGCGATTCTCATTAAGCAGTGCCCAAGCAAACCGATCCGCACAGCGGTCAGCCAGGGATTTCGAAGCGCTTCAACCCACCTGTCGCGGTCTCGATGTCGGGATTCATCGACTTCATTTCCCTGTTTCACTTGTTTGCATAGGGCGCAGACGTATGGCAACGATTGTCAATCCAGAAGATACCCCCAAGACGACCAACCGTTCAGACGAAGCCAAGCCGGCACGGCCCAAGCCAAAACGGCCAGTGAAAAAAAAATCCGCCGCGGGAAAATTGTGGCGTCAGTCGATGATGATGATTCGCCGAGTCCATCTGTACTCGGGAATCTTCATGTTTCCATTCGTGCTGCTGTACGGCTTCAGCGGTTGGTTCTTCAATCATCCCGGCTATTTTCGTGAGGGCGAATCGACCGTTTTCAGCACGCAGGAAGTCGTCGACGGACAGCTCTCGAACCTTCCATCGGCAGCTCAAATCGCCGCGACCGTGGTTGAGCAGATGAACGTCGAATCGGCTGAATTAGACGGGCCGAAAATCACTCTCACTGATGCCAAGACGCCGCGCTTTTCAAGCGTGTTCAGTTACTCGGTAAGCACCGATGATGCGAATCACTTGGTGATGATCAATCCGGTCGACGGCAGCGGTGAAGTCAAAACCGTTCCCGCCGAAGACGAAGATGAGGCCGAAGCCGAACCACTTCCCAATCCGTTGGATGATATTCGATCAGCGCCCATCGCATCGAATCCATTTCGAGATACACGAGAACTCGTTCCTGATCTGTTGACGGACTTGGGGTTGCCGACCGGTGAAACGCAAACGAGTCGACGGTCACCGAGTGTGATTTTTTCTGTTAACGCTGACGATGTTCCCTGCTTGGTTTCGTACAGCTTGGGCAGCGATTCCATTTCGTCGGTCCGCGAGGATTCCCGTATTGAACTTGATTTGAAAGATCAGCTTCGGCGAATGCACTTAGCCCGCACCTACACACCTCAGTACGACGTCCGCTGGATCTGGGCGATCGTGGTCGATGCGATGTTTCTATCGATGGTTTTTTGGGGAGTGTCCGGCTTGTTCATGTGGTGGCAGGTTAAGCGAACACGCATGCTTGGAGGCGGAGTGCTTGTCGCAAGCATCGTCTTTTCGGGCGTCATGTTCTTCGCGATGCACGATAACCTAACGGAACGAGGTCCACGAAGATCTACGCCTCCGAGTCGACCGACGCAGACCAAACCGACCGAATCGAAACCCACCGATGCAAAACCTTCGCAACCCCAACCTGCTGCGTCCCAACCTGCTGCGTCCCAACCCGCTGAATCCCAACCCGCTGAATCCCGATCTGCAACCAATCCTCGGTGACCACCGAGTTCTCGGTGGCGTTACTATCGCGCGCAGACGAGCCTAGGCTATCATGTCCGCATCACGGTAACTCGAATGCTCAGGGGGAACGCAGATGCCGGCGAAGTTTCAGATACAACAGGCCAAAGACGGATCGTTTTACTTCAATTTGCTGGCCGCCAATGGAGAGACGATTCTCACGAGCCAGATGTACGCGTCAAAAGCGACCGCAAAAAAAGGCATTACCTCGGTGCAGAATAATGCCGGGGACAGTGAGCGCTTCGAAGTTCAAAAGAACAAGTCAGGCAAGCACTACTTTGTTCTCAAGGCCGCGAACGGTCTGGTCATCGGTACGGGGGAGGCTTACTCCGGCACGACAGCTGTCAACAAGGGCATCAAGTCCGTCAGCACCAATGCTCCCAAGGCAAGGATCGAAGACGAGAGTTAAGCAGCGGAATCGTCTGTATTGATATCTCCGTTTGCTTTCCCTCAATCGAATCTGATGCAACCCGTCCCGATTGAATCACTTCGAAATCTTGGCCCCAAGAGTAGCGGCTGGCTGCGTCAGGTCGGTATTGAGACGATCGAAGACTTGGAGGACGTTGGGCCCACGTTTGCGTTCTGTCGCGTCCGGGAACAAATGCCCCGAGTTTCTTTGAATCTGCTTTGGGCGTTGGCCGCAGGTTTGCAAGGCAATGACTGGCGTGAGCTGGATCTTGAGACCAAGGCGCGTTTGCGCGAAGAAATCGATGCTTAGATCACGCTTTGTGTAACGTCTTTACCATCCGTCCCGAAGCAGTTTTAGCGAAGCCGTCAGGCAGTTCGGTCATTCGGGCCCGATTCGGGCTAGGGTTGATATTGATATAGTATGTTCGGTGATCACGATGCCCAGGAACGGAACGTCCGCCCCTAATGAGCAACGCCTCGGTCTTAAACACGCTTGATCCGAGCGAATTCGCACGCAGTTTGTTCGAGCAATCGAATGACGCGTTGCTTCTTTTCGATCCCAGCACGCTCAAACTATTCGACCTCAATCCGGCAGCCATTCACTTAACGGGGCATTCGCGGGACGACTTGCTACAGCGAACCGTCGACGATCTTTTCACGGCTGACGACAGAAAGCTGATGGACGAGTTGCATGAGGCGTGTCGCGATGGAAAACCGTTTCAAGCTCGAGAATCGTATCAGCTGTTGATCGACAGCCGACATTCCCTGGATGTCAGCTTGACGCTGAGTCATTTGCAACTTCAAAACGGCGCGGTCGGTGTCATCTCCATTCGTGATGTGAGCGATCGTCGACAATTGGAAGCGAATCTGCGGAGTACTCAGTCGCTGCTGATGGCGACCGTCAACAACCAAGCGACCAATTTAGAAGCGGCCACCGCCGAAATCCGCACGAACCAAAAGCGGATGCGAGAGCTGCTCAATGATGTTGGTGCAATTGTTTGGGAAGCCGATCTGCCCGATCTGCGGTTCACCTATGTCAGTAATCGGGCCAAGACGGTCCTTGGCTATCCGGTCCAACAATGGCTTGAGGAGGCGAGCTTTTGGGTCAACCATCTTCACCCCGATGACATACAAACGGTCACGCAGCACTACGAGAACGCGAAACAACGGGGTGTCGATCAGGAATTTGATTACCGCGCTTTGTCCGCGGACAATCGAATCGTCTGGATCCGCAACACAATGCACGTTGTCAAGGACCGCGACCAAAATCCGATCAAGCTGCGTGGTGTGTTGACGGACGTCACGGCACGTGTGGAAGCGAAACAAAAACAGCAATCTTTGGAACGTGAATTGGCACACGTTTCACGATTGTCGACGTTGGGTGCGATGGTCGCCGGTATCGCGCACGAAGTGAACCAGCCACTGGCCGCGATTTCCAATTTCGCAAGCGCTGCACAGAACGAATTGGAATCGACCGGTGTTCCCGAAGACTCACCCCTTGTTGAATGGATGGAGCAGATTCGTGATCAGGCGGTTCGATGTGGCGACATCATTCGCGGGATGCGGGAATTCACACGCAAGGAAGGGTCTCGGCAAGCTCCCGTGGAAATCGAACGAGTGATTCAAGATGCCATCGTGATCCTGCAGTCTGGCTTGCAACGACAAACGCTCAAGATTGATGTTCGGATGCCGGCGGAACCGGTTTCCATACGAGGCAACGCGACAGAACTTCAGCAGGTCCTCGTTAATCTGTTAGCGAACGCCTGCGAAAGTTTGGCCGAAGCCGACGTTGACCAGCCTGCCATCAGTGTTGAAGGGCACATTGATGGCGGTCGATTGGTCGTATCCGTCACCGATAACGGAATTGGAATCGCGCGTGAAATTCTGCCCCGGTTATTCGATCCGTTTTTCACCACGCGACCGGATGGACTAGGAATCGGGTTAGCGATCAGTCGCAATATCATCGAGCATCATGAGGGCAAACTCTCGGTCGACACTCAGCACACGCCGGGTGCACGCTTCCGATTTGAATTGCCGCTGATTTCACCATTCTGAGCGCGAACGCGAAATGACATGCAAGCGGCGATCGAATTCGGCTCGATCAAGCGGCTTCTTCTTCGGTCATATCTTCGAAGCGAATCGAGACCTGTTTGCTGACGCCGGATTCTTGCATCGTGACGCCATACAGCGTTGTCGCCGCCGTCATCGTTTTTTTGCTGTGCGTGACGACCACGAATTTGGACTGATCCAAGAACTCGTTTAACACGGTGACGAATCGGCCAATGTTGGCTTCGTCGAAGGGCGCGTCGACTTCGTCCAACACGCAAAACGGACTCGGACGATACTTGAAGATCGCCATGAGAAGTGCAACGGCTGTGAGCGCTTTTTCGCCGCCAGACAACAGCGAGTTACTGAAGCTCGGTTTGCCGGGTGGAGTCGCAACGATCTCCACACCTGCTTCGAGTGGGTCGTCAGCTTCTTCCAAAATCAAATCCGCGTGTCCGCCACCGAACGACTTGCGGTACAGCTGTTGAAAGTTGATGCGAATCGCTTCGAGCGTATCGAGGAACAGCCGACGACTGTCCGAATTGATTCGTGCGATGATCCGCTGCAGCGAGTCTTTTGCGGCGGTCAAGTCTTGGTATTGATTGTGTAACTCGTCATAACGCTGTTGAAGTCCCTCGAGTTCTTCGAGTGCTTCCATGTTCACATTGCTGGTTCGTTGCAATTGGTTCCGCAAGCGATTGATTTCTTCTTCAACGGCTTCGCGGTCCTCCGGCGGCCTCCAGTCTTCGGGCGGCTCACTGGCGTGCAAATCGATCTCGTAGTCTTCTAGTAAACGCTGTGCTAAGTTCTCGCGTCGCAATTGGAGATTGTCGCGCTTGGACGAAATCGCATGCACCGATTCGCTTGCCACGGAAGCTTGCTTGATCGCCTCTTCACTCGCTTTCATGATGTCGCGGTTGTCTCGACGAACGCTCGACGCGCTGTCATTGAGCTCTCGCAATTGCGACTGGGCATGCTCGGCGTCCCACTGCAGTGAAGCCAATTGATGGGAGGCGTCGAGTACGCGGGACGTCAATTCGTCAATGCGTTGGCGACCCTTTGTGGCTTGACCCCGTACCTCATCGACCGCCGCTTCACGTTGATTTTGGTCACGTCGCTGTTGTTCCATGCTCGCCGAGAGGGCTTCGAATTTCTGTTCTGCTCGGGCGACGTCCACGCTGACAGCCATGACGCCACTGGTCGCCGTTTGCAATGCCGCTTGAACGTCGGCAAGCATTTCATCAACTTCGGCCGCTTCCATTTCCAGCCGCTCGATTTCTTGCCGACCGTGATTGATTTGTTCCGCGAGTGAATCGTCCTGTTGCGATGCATCGGCTTGGACTTGAGTCACGGACTCGATTTCCGAAACCAGTTCGTCGAAGATCAGTTGTTGCGTTTGTCGCTGTTCCTCGATGTGTCGCCGTTCGGCGTCCGCTGCGGCTCGGTCAGCGATCAGCTGGCGATGTTGTTGTTCCAATCGACCGAGATCCGCTGCTTCCTCGTCGATTCGTACGGCCAATTTTTCAGTTTCCGCTTGGGATTCGCGAATCTGAAATTCGTAGTGCTGAATATCCTGTTCCGCGGCAGCCATTTCGCTGCGACGACTGACGAGTCCCGTAGAGGCTGCAGCCGGACCGACAACAATCGAGCCGTCGTTTTCAAGAAGCTCGCCGTGCACGGTGACAAACCGCAGACCGGCACCGCTCAACTTGCGAAGACCCAGCGCCGTTTCGAGCGAATCCACTAACCAAGTATTACTGAGTAAGTGGCGAGCCAGAGGTTCAAACCGTTCATCGCAACGCACCATCCGGTCTCCGCGGCCGATGACGCCCTTTAAACCATCCAGGCGAATCCGATCACCCGGTCGGCGACGCGGTAACTCATCAATGCGAATCAGTCCAACGCGTGTGGTGATATCGAGCGTACCACCGACAATCGCATCCTGCAGTTCACCACCACTGACGATCACGTATTGGCTCAGTTGGCCCAGAGCCGCGTCGATCAGAGGGGCGACTTTGACATCGACCTCAAAGCACTCAGCAACAATCCCATGGATGTCATTGGAGAGTGGCGATGTTGAATCTTGCAGTTGTTCGAGAATGGTTCGAACGCCACCGGACAATCCTTCCTGTCGTGTTTCGAGATCCTTCAAAACGTTGAATCGCTCGGAAACACCCTGTAAGCGAATCTTCAGCGCTGAGATCTCATCGCGTCTTCGTTCGTGCGTACGTCGACTTTCCTGCAGCTTCGAATCGGCCAAGTCGATCGCTTTGATGATCTGCTCGATCGATTCATCGAGTGACGCCAGGCGTTCAGCGGCAAGCTTGGATTCTTCGTTGACCTGGGTGAGTGACTGCTGTGAGTTTTCTGAGCGACGTTTAAGATTGACGAGCGAACGACCCGCTTCGGCCATCGCCTGTTGCGCACGCTGTCGATTGGCTTCTAAGTCCGCCACGCGTCGCACCAACGCAAGATGCGCTTGTTGAACGGTTTCGCGACGCGTTCGGACTTCAGCCGCTTCAACCTGGATGCGATCACGTTCCGTTTCCGCGTCACGACTGCGGTCGCGGGCTTCTTCTAGATCGCTTTGGTACTGACTCAGTCGATCCGTCGCATTGCGCAATTCTGCCGCCGCCGAACCGGCCTGGGTCTGAAGTAGCCGCACGCGTCGCAACGATTTTGCAACAGATTGGCGAAGGTCATCAATGGCTTCTTTGTCGGCGATACGTCGTCCAGCGAATTCCGCGATCCGTTGCAGCAGTTGGCTACGGTGTTGCTCGATTTCGGCGGATTGCTCAGCGATACGGTTCAGCTCGGCGTCGGCTTCTTGCCGCGCCTCGGCCATTTCCTTTCGCAGTGACTCGAGTTCTTCGTGTCTTCGCTTGGCTGAATCAAGGTCTCGTTGACTGTTCTCCAGCTCCGTGGACATCTCACGCCAGTCAGCCCATGCAACTTGCGTCCGCAGTTCTTTCATCCGTTCATTGGCTTGGCGGTATCGTTCCGCCTTGCTCGCCTGGCTGCGAATGCTCTTCAGCCGTGCCCCCACTTCATCGACGATATCGCCGAGGCGTGTCAGGTTGGTTTGGACGCGTCCGAGTCGACGTTCTGCTTCGACCTTTTTCGCTTTAAAACGACTGATTCCGGCGGCTTCTTCAAAGATCGCCCTTCGATCTTTCGCACCTGCTTGAAGCATGCGATCAACTTTGCCCTGTTCGATCAGGCTGTACGCGTCGATGCCGATCCCAGTGCCGCGAACCAGATCTTTGACGTCCTTGAGTCGGACGGGCTGGTTGTTGATCAGGTACTCGCCTTCGCCACTTCGGTAGACGCGTCGCGTGACATGGACTTCGGGGGCGTCCACGTCGAGTGAGCCGTCTGCGTTATCAAAAACGATGGTCGCTTCGGCGGCACCGGCTGGGCTGCGTGTCTGAGAGCCTTTGAAGATGACGTCGGCCATCTCTTTGCCACGCAGGCTTTTGGCACTCTGGCTGCCGAGCACCCACTTGATCGCATCCACAATATTGGACTTGCCGGACCCGTTCGGGCCGACAACAACGGTGATCCCCTCGGGGAAATCGAATCGGGTGCGGTCCGCGAAACTCTTGAAACCGGCCAGCTCGAGTGCTTTCAGCATGCGTGTGCGTGGAAATTCGGCTTCAAAACGTAGGAAATGCGGGGGATCGATCAGCTTTTAGACTAAATCAAACCTCCCCTCTGGCCTAGCTCTGTTTTGGGATTGAAGGGAAGATCTGGGGGTGATCGGAATCGGCGCAAAGCCCCCAACCCAAACAGTTTGCGCCACCCCACACCAATCCGTCCTCCACCCTCCGGTGCTTGAGCACGAGCATGTCCCAAGACCAACCGCTCCGCAGCGTCCACACGTCCAATCTGCCAGAGATTTTGGACCACTTTGGTGTCTCCGTGATGGTCACGACCTATCAGGCGGGCCGGTTGGTGATCCTCCGTTCGCAGGGAGGCGTGCTAAATACGCACTTTCGATCGTTCGACAAACCGATGGGGTTGGCGATCACCGGGGGGCGTCTGGCGATCGGTGCGGGGACCAGTATTTGGGAATTCCACAATCTTCCCGCGGTCTGCACCAGGCTCTCGGAGAATCCTGAAAATGAAAATGAGGCGTCCAAATCAGACTCGCCGGTGGACCCGATCCACGATGCTTGTTTTTTGCCTCGTACAACCCACTGGACCGGAGACATTCAGATCCACGAGATGGCGTGGGTCGGAAAGGGCAACGAAGCAGATCTCTGGTTTGTTAACACTCGTTTTTCATGCCTGTGTCGCCGCAGTGATGTGTACAGTTTCGAACCGGTCTGGCGACCGAGTTTTATTCAACAGTACGTCCCGGGAGACTGCTGTCATCTGAACGGGCTAGGGCTCCGTGAGGGTCGGCCGCGTTACGTGACAGCGTTGGGCGAAACGGGAGATGTCGCAGGTTGGCGGGAAAACAAAGCCAACGGTGGCATTCTGATGGACCTAGAACAGAACGAAGTGATCTGTCGGGAACTCTCGATGCCGCACAGCCCGCGATGGTATCGCGACCGATTGTGGCTGTTGGAATCGGGCACGGGATCGTTTGGCTACATTGATGCGCAAACCGGAACGTACCACGCAATTGCTTCGCTTCCTGGATTCACGCGCGGTTTGACATTTACCGGGCCGCTCGCTTGGATCGGCTTGTCTCAAGTGCGTGAGTCGGCCGTTTTCGGCGGCATTCCGATTGCGGAGCGTGCTTTGGAGGAGCGTGCTTGTGGTGTTTGGGTGATCAACATCGAAACGCAGCAAACGGTTGGCTTTGTCAAATTTGAAGACGCCGTCCAAGAAATATTCGCGGTCGAAATCATGCCTGCAAGGTATCCCGAATTGGTGAATGAAGACCGAGAATTGCTGGGGGGATCGTTCGAGTTACCGGATGCAGCACTGAATGATGTGCCACCGGAGCTCCGTGCGGATTGAGTCCCCCACGCGCGCCCGAAGAAAACAGGTATCTTGCCTTTATGGGTATGCAAACGAGCAAGAAACGCACTCTGAGACATATCGCCGAAAAAACGGCACCGACGATGTTCGGTCTGTCGATGGCGTTCTTGGTTTGCCAAGCCGTCTACGTGGTGACGTGGTTTGATGTGCCCAATTTTAGTGAGAATGCGCGATTGGCTCTTCGGCCCGATTCGCCGGAAGCTGAAGCGATTCGAGCCGCGGCCATTGCGGACACGGAATCCGGATTATGGATTCAAAGCTTCGCGTTCTATCTGTTGTTCATGATCTATGTGATCACGATCACAGAATCGGCGTTTCACTTTGTGACGCGTCCATGGAGTGCGGGCTACCGAAAATATCATCTGTTCAGCGTGCTGTTCTGCATCATGCCTTCACTGCGCATGTGCGCTCGCAGTCCAGAGATGCATGACCGGTTGTGGTTACCCAAGCTTGGTTGGCGAATTCCCAACAAGCGATTGCGTCGCCGGTTAGAAAAGAACTTCAGCATGCCGATGATCTTGATCGCGCTGTTGATCCTACCGGTCTTTATCGTTGAGTTCTTTTTGAAGACGCAAGTCGCACAGTATGTGTGGCTACGCATGGCGTTGCACATTAGCACGGGCGTGATTTGGTTTGCATTTGCCGCAGAGTTCATTCTGATGGTGGCGGTGGCCGACAAGAAGATCGGCTACTGCAAGAAACACTGGGTCGATTTGGCGATTATCAGTCTTCCACTGATTTCGTTCTTGCGATTCCTGCAGGTGATGCGTGTTCAGCAGATCATCAAACTCGGACGTGTCTATCGACTACGAGGCACATCCGTCAAAGCACTTCGCGCACTGCTGCTGCTGGATTCTGTGGAACGCCTACTCACGCGGAATCCCGAACGCGTCATCGATCGACTCCAGATCAAACTAGATGACGTCGAAGCAGAAGCGAAAGAATTGAGACGCCGGATCACCAAGCTACGAAGACAACTCGAAGAGGAAAATGCTGAGGACGCGGACAAGGATTGCGCTAGCGAGTCCATCCAGGAGAAAACGTCGAGCCCAGATTCAAACGAGTCGACCGACGCATCACCATCGGATGATTCGTCTCATGGCAACCGTCCCAATCAAGATCCGCCAACGACAATCCTGGCTCCCTCGGCCAGTGATTAACGCGAACCTCCAGGCCCATCGTGAAAATTGGATCTTTCCAACTCTCGACGCTCTTTTTTGTCATCACGATCAGTGTCTTGCTGATCGCGACGATCGTCGCCTGGCGTGAGGCTGCTGAGTCACGCACAAAATACGAGAGGATTGCGGCGGACTTTGGCTACATCGAAGGCGACCATTCGAGCAAGACTCGCATCTACCGGTTTGTGAATCGTGACTACCGAATCTTGGCCGCCAATCAGTCTTCAGCGGCTGAGTCGTTTCGACTGCGACCAGCAAAGGGTTCGCGCTATGTATTGCATGTCAGCGAGTTTGCGACGCCAGAGAGTACACGGACTCAAGATCTCGTTCCTAGTCAAACGGTTGATCTAAAGGGATTCCGGTCGAACGCTGTGATCTGCTGTGAAGTCGTTCGCTTTGATGGTCCGACGCCCCGGGTCGTTATAACAGTCGATTCTGAAACGGTGCTCGATTATCGTTCCCCATCTTCGTGGGGGAAAACCACGGAAACCGGGGAGCGATGGCCGGAAGTTCCGATGGCCGGCTACCAAGAGCTGAATTCGGATGAACGCATTCGGTTCTATCTTTGGGAAGCGCCGCAGGCCAAGAGGGGATTCGTGTTTTGGCTTGAACCCCGCGAGGCTTGGGTGGATCGCTTAAAAGAGAGTGGTTCTGAAAAGAATGAGGGTGCCGAGGCGAACGAGATAGACACATCGGTCAGTGATGCGTGAACGGCGCGCCCCTTCGCTCGTCTCTTTCAGCCCATAAATCATCTGCCGAATGCCATAGCCACCCATCGATTGACATTCGTGTAACGACATCTATAGCCGAAGAGAGCTGATTGTTATGAACGAGATTGAACCGTTTTCAACGAAAGCTGAACTCGTTAGCGCGATCGACAATGGAGGTCGATTCTTCAACATCTTCTCGCAAGCGAACGACAGCATCGTCACACGCGGTGAACTCGCAAAGGCCGCCGGAACATGGGCGAGTGATCTGAATGCCTTTTTGTTTCTTGAGTTGGCCACCGTTGGGCTGTCTGAAATGGACAAGCATGCCGTGATCGACATGCTGGAACCTGGGCTCCGATCAAGTTACCGAGAAAAAAATCCGCGACGTCTTGTGCCCGTTAACGTCGACACGCAGTGCGAACCTGGCGAAGCGATCATGACAGAAGGCAAGATCAAGCACTGCGGCGACAAAACGAAGTTCTCCGGTTTCATCTACACGCCATTGATGGTCGGTCAAGTCACAACGTTTATCATGACTCCGATCTTTGATGCGTTCGACGTTTATCACCTAACGGGGCCGGACCAGCCTGACAGCGCCGCCGTCATTGCTGTCCCCTTGAATTCAGACCTGCAAGATGGACAGCAAATTCGATTCGGCGGCTACATCCGAGATTTGGAATTTGAACAAGAATCCGATCGAACGCACAAGTATTACCTCGAAGCGATGTACTTCACCCGGATTGGATGAGGCGACGAGTTCCTGTGCGTTCTCTCAAGTATTCGGCATGCGGAGCATGCCCTACGCTTTACCGATTGTTGCTTTTTCGCGTTGCGATTCTGCTTGCCGGTTTGAGGACGTAGACCTTTGGGTCATCGACAACGAACGAAGTGCTCCATCGTCGACCGTCGTCCGCACTGCAAATGTTGTAGAAGAACGTACGGAAACGCTCAGCGCGGTAATCGTAGGGGAACTGACTCGTGATGTAATCTTCCTCCGTCAGCTCATCCACGCCCGGTGAAGCGTAGTAGTGGACCATGCCATCGGGTGTGACACTCATGCCTAATGTCCACCAGCCAGTCGTCGTGATTTGAGGGCCACGGAAATCGCCGCCACGACGATTACTGCGGATTCTCAAGTAGGCGTAGTCGTGTTCTTTGCGAGTCTGTTCTTTGTTTTCAAACTCAATGAACATACCCGGCCAGTAGACTTCGTTACCCATTTCGCGTTTGGTGCGTTTGAAGATGCCGACACCGACTTCCTTGTCAACCATTGCGGTTGTTTCCAGGGCGAGTCGGAAGCCGAAGTGAGGTCCGCTGCGGTTCTCCCACTCTTCAACCGGCGGCAAGTACACACGTGTAGTTACGCTGGGAACTTCGCTGACTTTGAGCGTTCGCTTGAGACGGTACTGCACGTTCGCGACGAAGTCGTCTTGGTGCATTTTGCGACTGGGGCGACCGGGGATTCCCGTGAATTTGGATCGCAGCAACAACGCTCCGGTGCTTCCGTCGATTCCGCCCTCCGGAGTGGCAACGCGTCGAACGACATCGGGATGGCCGCGTTTGATGCCTTCGTACCAGCGACCATTTGCGGTGCGGCCCATCGGACCACGCTGGTTTTCGTCGATGTCTTCCGTGCTCTTTGGATCACGCGGAATGTACTTCCATTCGGGATCTTCAAAATCATCAGCGACACCGATGATTTCCGAGCCGGTACCTGGGATGACCGCTCGCTGAGCGGACGCAGGGGTAGCTAACGAGCTGCCGGCAATAAGCATACAAGCCGCGAAAAGGATGCGGCGTAACGAGATACGCATGATTTCGGTCCGTCGAATTCCTGAACAGATTCCACCAATTCAATGTCAGGAGACCGCCCATGCCATGTTGTCACAGCGCACGCGTCCTCCGCCCTCCAGGAGGAAAAATCGGCATAATCGGTATCTCTCTCCAGGCTTTTTGTGGCCGACCGGGGTGGACGATGCCAAGAAAAGGGGGACCGC
Organism: Planctomycetota bacterium; assembly: GCA_039179795.1. Taxonomy (GTDB): domain Bacteria; phylum Planctomycetota; class Planctomycetia; order Pirellulales; family Pirellulaceae; genus Rubripirellula. The sequence continues at coordinate 70,914 of JBCDEM010000033.1, forward strand.
AAGTCACCGCCAAGGACGGAGATCGCTTGTTTAAGCTGCGGATTACCCGTTTTCCGCAATAGGTAGATGAGAGGCGCTACGATCGGCGACTATGCGGGCGATCGGCGGAGCGATCGGCGACTATGCGGGCGATCGAGGTGGCGCTACGATCGGCGGAGCGATCGGCGACGATGCGGGCGATCGGAGGGGTGCGCTACGATCGGCGACTATGTCGAGCGATCGGGGGAGAGGCGGCGGCTATGCGTTGATGAATTGCTTGACAGCTTCGAGCATTTCGGAGACTTCATCGGTTAGCTCCGGGAGTGCTTCTTTGACTTCGTCTAAGTTGTTCTTTCGTGCTGCCAACTCGATGCGTTCGGAGGCCGCTGCCAGATCGTCCATGACCATCGCACGGCTGGCTCCTTTCAACGTGTGCGCGGCAATGGAAACCTTTTCTGCATCTTGTTCACTCATGCCCTGTTCAATCTCGGTCAGACGCAGCGGACCTTCTTGCGCAAGTGCTTCCGCAACGGTGATCAGCAAGTCTCGGTCGCCAATCCCGGTCTTCTCTTCAATGCGTTGGAGATCCAACTTGGAACTCATCAATGAGTACTCCAAGATCGGGTTCAGTGCGTCATCGCGTAAGTCACAATGTTAATGCCCATCGGATACGCTTTCTTCACAGAGAATTCGTCGAAGTACCACTGAGCTTCGCCTTCGCGTTCCCAGCCGTCACCGAGATCCGTGTTATGGCAGATGAAGACCATGATGCGTTCGTCGTCATCGTAGATCGCACGATAGTGCGCCACCGATGTGTCGCTGCCGTCATTAACCCATTCATTGGATCCAAACTGTCCATTGGCCATCCGATAGGCCGAACCGATCGCAGGCACCTGCGGCTTTTCCTTCATGTCGTAAACGCAATGAAAGATCTCGTGCGACAACGGTACTTCCGATGGCGTGCGATCGGGAAAGACACGCTCAAGTTCCAATCGTAGATTGTCGTACTGCTCATCACCCCAGAAGTCGTCAATCATCAGAAAACCGCCGTTGTAGCAGTACTGACGCAATGCTTCGACTTCCGCTTCGCTGAAGACAAGCGCTCCGGGTTCAATCAAGTAAAGAAACGGGTAGTCGTAGATTCGATTGTCCGTCAACTCCAATACAATCGGGTCGGGATTGACTTTCAATGTGGTCAGCTGTTGTAGACGAAGCGAGAAGTTCAGGTCGCTGTCAGGGTAATCGGTCGCCCAGCCACCACCTCGGCGACGGTAACCCCCGAAAGAATCGTATTTAACTCTTACGAACGTAAAGACATCTTCTTCGAAATCCGGGTCGACTTCCCAATCAGGCACACCGCGACGGCCGGGATCATAAAAATCACCTCGCCGCCACCGCTGAGCAAGAACAACGCCGGACGCCAAGATCAGCAACGCGGACATCACCGCAAGGGACGTGATCCTTTGTCGCCAAGGATTCGACGGACTCACAACGGGATCCCTCATCGAATTGACTCCTTCAGTTCGTCTTCTTGCTTCGACTCTGAGCTTGTGGTTGAAGCTTCGTTCGACGTTGATTCTGGCTCGGCCTCGTCATTAACACGCTGTTCTTCGTTGTTAACGCGTTGGGCTTCGTCGTTTTCCAGGCTGGAATCGTCTGCCACATCGGCGGCCTTCGTTTCGTCGCCTGGTTCCGCATTTCCTACGGCATCTTTTGGTTCTGAAGATTCGTCTTCAGCTTTGTCCTCGTTGGCATCGTTCGCCGGCGGCTCAACAAGCTGTAGCAGCAATCGATGGGCGTCTCGATAGCGCGGTGCTTCTTCCAAAGCTCGAAGCACGTATCGCTTTGCGTTTACGGTGTCACCGCTGGCGGCCAGGTTGGCCGCTAATCGAAAATCGATTTCCGCCGGATCCAGCGGGTCCATTCGCTCAAGCGTCCGCAGTGAAGCTGCGGCTTGCTCCGGACGATCGAGTTGTTCGGCGGCACCCGCGATCGCCGTATGTCCGTCGATCACCAGCGGATTAATCGCATTGATTTGATCGCCATATTCGACCACGCGATCCCACTGTTCCCGCTTCGTCGCCAACTCAATCAGTCGTCGCAACGCTGGCAAGGAATCGCTTGACATTTCGATGACGCGTTCGAGCGTCTCAATCTCTTTTTCGGTCTGTTCCAATTCCCGATAACAACGCGCGAGCATCATGATCGGGTCACCGCGTTCTCCCGTGAATGTCCCTAAGTCGTCTAGCTTGACCAAGAGATCACGAGCCTGTTCGTATTCCTCCGTCTGTAATCGCGCACTCGCGAGATTGCGTAGTACCCAATAGTTATTGGGGGTCTGTTCCAGTTGCGCGAGTAGTTGATCTGGTGAAGCTTGTTCGGCGATGGCATCACGAGACCAGTCTGCTTCGGCACCATAATCATTCGCAAGCTTCTGTGCATATTCGTTGAACTCAACATCGAGACGCTCCACTGGACCGACGCTACGAACCAACGAATCCTCAATCGACAATCCGTTCCCGAGGTCTTCAAGAATGGTTTGCAATGCCTCCAGTCCATGCCGCTCAATTAAGAATTCAATCACCAGTGACGATTCGTAATAAGCGAACTGGAGATGGATGGGAGTCGGCGGAGTCAAAAACGCTCCGCTGAGTTGGCTAACGGGCGTGAGGGCTTCGCTGAGAATCATTTCGCGATAGATCGGCGTCATCGCCTCACCCCAAGAAGGGTCGCGTTGCCGTTCTTCATAGACCGAAATGCCTTCGCTGAGCCAACGCGGCATCCGATTCTTTGTCTTTTCGAGTGTGACAACGTGACAGAATTCATGCCACAAAACACTCTTCCAATTCGACGGGTTTTCTCCTTGAGAAGCCGGACTGTTGGCGGTGATCACACGACCAAAACAGACGCCCAGGTATCCATCACCACCGGGTAACCCAAACGTGCGAATGGCAAAGTCTTTCTGCTGTGGAAAGATCTCAACAACGATCGGGGCACCGGGTTCAACGTCGTATTTCTTGCACAGGACCCGTTTGGCTTCGACCAACAACTCCAAAACTTCTTGGCCGTAAATCAGTGATTCCTGGTTATCCATTTTTACTTGGATACCGTCTTGTTCCAGGATACTGAAATCTTTGATGCGGTCGTACAGCGTCATCAAGTTGTGAGCGACGACGTTGTAAGGGTCTTCGTCCGCAACGTCTTTGGCCAACATCCAACCCACGTCATCTTTGCCCAGTCGCAACAGGTCCTGGGCTAATTGAAAGCTCGCCGGAGGGTAACTTGGATCCATGTCCAATGCCCGCTGTTGATACTTCGTCCCTTCGTCGAAGCGATATTTTTGCGACAGTTTCTTACCGATCAGATGGTCGACTTCGGGGTTATTGCCCCAACTGCTCAGAGCGGTCTCTCGCATTTGTGCTTCGATGTCGTAGCTTCCTCGCAGGTGCGCGAGGACAGCAAGTAGTGCGAAAGCTTGCTGGTGCCTTGGGTTGACCTTCAACACTTTTCGAATCAGCACTTCCGCGGCGGCATACTGTTCTCGATCGATTGCCGTTTCCGCTTGGAAGATCAAACTGGGTAAATGGTTTGGATTGATCGAGAGTGCTTGTTCAATCGAAGCCGTTGCTTTCTCTCCATCGCTTGGTTCCCAGGAACGCGCCAACAAGTAATGGATGCGTGGATCCTCTTCGTCGAATCGCAAAGCGTTTTGCAGCGTGTCGGCAGCAACTTTGAAGTCACCCTTCGCGAGTGCTAATTCCGCGGTGGCCAAGTACGCCTCGATGTGTTCTGGATCGGCGTCGAGGACACGATCGTAAAACATCTCCAAAATTTGACGACCATCTTCGCCACGCATGGCGAAGTACCGACCGGCTGCCACCAAGTTGTCGCGACTGGTGTAACGCGTCGGAGAAGCCTGCAAGAGTTGCAAGATCTGAAATTTCGCTTCGCTCGCTTCCTCAGGCAGATTGCTGTAACGCAAGGCCTGCATACCCTGCATACGCAACGTCAAGCTGGTCGGGTAACGTCGAATGGCGTCGTCGAAGACTTGCTTGGCTTCAGCATATTTGCCACGCACCATCTGGATGTCGATGAGCAGCCTTGGCCAGCGTTCGTTCCAAATCCCACGCTCAACTTGTTCGGCGGCTGTCGATTCAGCCTCTTCGTACTTGCCGGTTAAGAACAGCTTGGTCGCATCCTCTAGATCGGATGCAGAGAGTGGAATTCCGGACGCGGCGAACATCAGCAGCATCAAGAACAGCCATCTCATCCCCTGTCTTGTTTCAGACAATGCGTGTTTCTCCCAAAGAAAGCTCGGTGCCGCTCCACCGACTGATTCACGTTATGATGTTGCAGTGTACCGCAGCGGGACCCCCTGAACCTCCCCTTCGCGTGGAATCTATTGCCTTGAGGGGGAACTTAGGTACGACCGCCCCCCTGCTTAGCTGAGTCGCCGAGCTTCGCTGTGTCCCCGTGCTTCCAACGTATTCAAGATGACTTTCCCACCAACTTTCGGACGAGCCGTGACACAAGCGGCGTACTTGGCCTTCGTTCGTGTGCCCGTGTTGGCATCTATTGTGACACTGTTCGCGGTGAGTGTTCCTGCGCAAACCCCAATCGAGAACACCCCAGCCGAGAACACCCCAGTCGAGAAAACGGCAGTGAAGACGATCGGAATCATCGGGCTCGATACGTCCCATGTGCCCGCATTCACCAAGGAATTTCATCGGACTCCACCTTCGGATCCGGCGTTGGCTGGATTTCGCGTCGTCGCTGCGTATCCCTACGGAAGCACCGACATAGAATCGAGTGCTAGCCGTATTCCCCGTTACACCGCCGAAGTGAAAGAGCTCGGAGTCGAGGTGGTAGACTCGATCGCCGAACTGCTTTCTCGAGTCGATTGCGTTCTGCTGGAAACGAACGATGGCACACTCCATCTAAAGCAGGCACTCGAAGTATTTCGGGCCGGTAAACCTGTTTTCATCGATAAGCCCGCAGCCTCGAATCTTTCCGAAGTCATCGCGATTTATCGAGCGGCAGAGCACTATGGCGTTCCGATGTTTAGCAGTTCTTCGTTGAGATACAGCGAAGGTGCCCAGGCGATTCGCAACGGCAAACTCGGCAACGTTCTCGGTTGCGACGCATTCAGTCCATGCTCTTTCGAGCCTTCACATGTGGAGTTGTTTTGGTACGGCATTCACGGTGTTGAATCGCTGTTCACCTGCATGGGAACCGGTTGTCGTTCCGTTGCCCATGTTTCAACGGATAAGTACGAGATCGCGATTGGTACTTGGCAAGACGGACGGATCGGAACGTTTCGTGGAATCCGTGATGGTAAGACGGGATATGGTGGAACTGCGTTTGGTTCGAAAGGTGTTTCGGAGATAGGACCTTACGGCGGGTATCGTCCACTGGTCATCGAAATTGCTCAGTTCTTTCGGACGGGCGAAACGCCCATTGAACCCACCGAAACGATCGAGTTGTACGCCTTCATGCAGGCTGCTGCAGCAAGCAAAGCGAATGGCGGTGCGTCGATCAAGATCGAAGACGTTATGGAATCGGCAAATCGGGAAGCCGATGAATTGCTCAAAGGAGAGTTGTCGCAACGATGAGTAGTTCCTTCGGAGAGAAGTTGTACGCCAAGGCAGTTTTCTATCCCACGCTACTGTGGAATATCACGCTCGGACGCATCTTAAAGATTCGCAATTGGTGGGACCCCATTGACCCGCACGTTATTGTCGGTGCTTATCCGTTTGCAAGAGACGTCCCGAAGATGTACGAGGCGGGTGTCCGCGCAGTCGTCAATACGTGTGAAGAGTATCCCGGGCCACAATCGCAGTACGATCAATACGGTATCGAACAACTGCGTATCCCAACGACAGACTTCACGCATCCCCGTCTTCAGGATGTCAGCGAAGCCGTCGAGTTTGTGCAGCGTCATGTCGAGAACGACGAGAAGGTATACATCCACTGCAAAGCAGGTCGGGCTCGAAGTGCAACGGTCGCGATCTGTTGGTTAATGAAGTACCGAGGACTTTCTGCGGAAGAAGCCCAGGCTCATCTGCTGGAATCAAGACCGCACACCAATCCAAGTCTAACTGAGCGCCCGGTCGTGAAAGCCTTCGCCGAAGGTCTGTAGGTCATGCTCGGCATGACGAATACGAAGAATCGTCGCGGTTCTCATCGTCGCCCGTCGGCGGCCCCGGGGTGGGGGGAAACCCC
>JBCDEM010000050.1:0-40159 GCA_039179795.1 Planctomycetota bacterium
CAGCCAAGAAATGGAGACGACAGAGGAGTCACCAAAAGATCACTCTCGTGATCGCCGGAAGAACCTTCAAAGACGGAATCATGCAGGACGAAAACGCCGCCTAATTCAAATTCTCAAAACACAACAATTGCGAATACCTCGTTAAGTCGAGCTGTGTGATCGACGTGTTCGTCCAGGGATGAGCGTATTGCTTCAATGAGCCTTTCCCGAGCATCTTCGTCCGTGATCGCTAAACCACTTGGTTTTAGTGATTCATCCAGAGACTTTAATAGCGAGAAATGCAACGGGTCGAGCGCATGCCGTTTCATAGTCGTTCCCTGAAATCGAACACTGTTTACGTACGGGACACGGCAACGTTGGTATGGTTCATCATCGCTAGGACAATGAAGCAAGCGGAGCTACTGCTGATGCTCTACCGTTCAACTATCGCAATCATTACAGAGTCTGGTTTGAAGCGTTCGCAGTAAACATCAAGCCCAAACCGCATGACCAACGCGACAGCAGAGACCGCGATTGCCTTGATTCCAATTCCCACGCCAGAAAGGGCCAACCCAACAGCCGAACTGATGTAGGTCTTGCTTAGTACCATCTGCATTCCGTTGGAATACCAGGCCTTATAGACATCACTTTTGGGATCACAAAGTGAGCGATACAGTGTGGTTTTGATTGCAGAGAATACTGTCCGGCCCACTTCCTTCTTTTTCTTCAACGTATTCGGATCAGGGAGATACTTGATTTCCTTCTCTGGGATGAGTTTGCGAGCATAGGCATCGACTTCGAGTATTTTGAAGATGACCTCCTCGGGAACGGCAGCTCCCAACTCGCGAAAAAGCTCGTCCTCTGGATGCTGAACCATGAGCGCCGCTGCGTCTTGAATTCTCTGTGCATCCAACGTGTCGTAGCCGTGTCCTTTCAAGGCGGACAAGGCGGTCTCTTCATCAAAGATTTGTATGATTCGCTGACGAAACTGTCGCCGACGCGAATCCGAAGATATCCAGTCAAGATTCTCGAGGGTCTCCCGCATGAGTGGTTTTGCTGAGTCAAGGTCCCCCTGCCTCAATCTCGTAACAGCCAAAAGGGCTGTAGCTTCTAGATGAACCCGAGTTCGGCGGTTTGTCTTCTTGCGAACGCCAACGAAACCTGTCGCGGCAGTCTCAGTCTTGCCAGCAAACAAAGCAGCCTGAAAGAGCCAGTTCTTGGCTTGCATCAAGCGAGTTTCATGCCCCGTTGGCCTCAGAACTCGCTGAATATCAGCGGTGATTGCCGTTGCGGTTTCGTAGTCTGCAAGCTGAGCCGCATTGCGAAGCGAGGGTTCTAAAACCGCAAGCCGTTTCTTTTGCGCGTCAGTTAGCTTCGGTGGCTTCGGCATGGAATTTCGAGTTTACAAAGGCAGTTGGAGTGCTCTACAACTACACCGTTTCGGTTTACACCGGAGTTTACCATGGAGCCAACTATGTTGAACCCTGATGCTGGATTGATTCGATCTTGACCGGCTCCATCTTCTGCTTTGCGTTGAGTGCGGCGATAAACGCACCGATCAGACCGCCGATGAGAGCAGCCACACCACCGATTAGGGCTTTGATTGTGGTGTCGTCCATGGCTTCGTCACTAACGCAATAGTCCTCCCCGATATCGCCGGGTTTTCTGCCCCGCGTGGTCGTTGTTCCTTCCCGGGAGAGACCTTTTTATCCTCCGGGTAGTTTCGGTCAAACAACTTTGTTGATCGCTTCCTTGGGACAATTGCTCTTTGTGACGGAGGGTGCATCGTCCGAGCCTCAGACGCGGTTCCGTTTTGCGTTTTGGTATACTCAACAACGTTAGGCTACACACATCCTAGGAGCTTCTGGTGAACGAAGCTGATTGCATTGCATTGATCAAGTCATTGATCGAGCGAGCCGGTTTGCCAAATGGATTTGCTCAGGACTCCGATACGCATGGAAAGGGCTGGTTTCGGTCGTATACCGTTCCGCCAGCTGCAGTTTCCATGGATGCTTCTGAAGACGCGAGCGGTGATGAAGTTACAGTCGAGGTTGACGTACAATGCGAAGGCAATGAGCTGAAGACAGTAGTCGTCCGCGAAGACTCGTCTCACTCGTTCGCTGTTAATCTCCGCGATGCCACCGAGGAAAAACTACAATCTGAGTTCAAAGAAGCATGCTACCAGGTGCTCGCCGTAGACTGAGCAGGCATTACCCTCGCCGTTGGGCGAACCGTATCAACCGGCGAAGCGAATCACATCCGCCGTCCATTGGATGAAGTCCGACACTGGAGTCGAGCCGTTCACTTCACCGATGCAATGTGAAACCAACATCAATCCGCGTCGGTTCATCGATCGATGCCGCGTCGGGAATGCCCGAATCTGCGTCGGCAATCAAACCGATGCGGACCGCAATCAACTCATGTCGGTGAGCGGATCTTGCCGAGTTTGCCGGTGTGGCAACAACGGGCTTGTCCAACCTCAAAAGCGTTTGTTTAAGGCGATTCACATCAAAATGCCGTGTCGTTGCCCCGATCAAGATCCATTGATGAAACCAAACTTAAAATGATCCATCTTTAAAGACAAAGCGACAAGAGAAAGTCATTTCGGTTGGTGATCGGTGCGAGAGTATTCACATGCCTTTTCCTATTGAATCCCTTCAGCATATCCGATTGCCCGTCAAGAAGATCGCAAAGTTAATTGCGGGTGAGGCGATCAAACGCTACAAGGTGTTCATCGCATTGTGCTTGTGCTCGTTCGTTCTCCTGGCAGTCACTATCGCGGCCTTTGTTGTTGGTAGCTTAAATGCTACGTTTTTCACAACGTACAAAGACGCATTCGATGTTAGCACGAACTTGATCACCACGGTTCTGCTCACATTTGCTGCTTTCTTCTCGTACTTTCGATTCATTCATGGTAGGACATTTGCGCGAAAGTTAAATGTAGCCATTCGAGTGGAAGTGCTTTCTCTTAGCGAAGAGAAAAACCTGCACGCGATAGAAATCGAAGCGGAAAATGTTGGTGCCGTTGCGTTGTGGGATCTCGAGCTAACGCTGAAGGCGAGGCGTGTCGAAGAACAACACGGCGATTGGGAGTCAATTGAAATTTGGGAAACAGGCGAGGAGGATTTCGACAGGGTTATCGAACCAGAAGAGACGGACACCGCGCACGCAACCTTGTCCATCGGAACTCGTTATGGTGCGGTCACGTATCTGGTGGTCGTCTCCTCGCAGTGGGGAAACAAATGGGTTCGTTCAGCCACCGTCGCCAATCGCCCTTCAGCCATCACATCGTCTGCTAATGACGGAAGGTGCGAATCGACCACGTAGCTCCCCTTCGATGAGGAAGTGTTGGAGATTGGCGTCCTTCGAAGGCATCTACAGCAAATTGGACAACACATTCGAGGTGCAGGTTGCATCGGCCGACCGCTCAACGAAGCGGTCGTGAACCGCTTCGGCAGTTGCACCGATGCGTGTCCCGAAACAAGCGTCCTCGGTGCCCAGGACCGACAGCATGTCGCGGTGTGGATAACTTCAATGTGTTTGTCCAGCTTCAGCAACTTCGTGGACTCTCAAATCCGCATCGGTGTCCGCTGATTGCTACCGCAGTCCTCAAGCCGGCTGACGGAGGCTGGCCGCGTTCGCACTCTACTAAGACGGTACATTCTGCTTGGTAAAGAGCGATCATATGCCCACTGGATCGGGCGAGGCGGGGGACATGGAGAAGACCGCCTCACGATACTCCTGCCGTTTAGTCGTTGACGCTTTTGCGGATCACAGATTGCAAGCTTTAGCAGGACACTTCTCGAAGTAGGTAAACTGCAGTGAGTACGAAAACTCAACAGCTCAAATCGGAGACAAGAAGGTGAGCCTCTTCAAGCGACAATCAAAGGACGACAATGTCGACGAGCTGGTGCGAAAGCGGCTTTGCCAAACGTTCATGTCGCTTGCGTCTGATGTCGTGCGAAGGCAGTTCCTCGAGGAGCATCCCGAAATGCTCGATCCATTCACTGAGGCGTTGCTTATTGAAATAAGTGAAAGGCAGCGAGATCCAGGGGCAGCAGAGTACCTTCTGGACGTCGCCCAACGCCTTCGCCGGTGCCGTGAAAACGGCATCCCCGTTGAGTTTCCAATCGACAACGAGCCATTACCCCATCCAGCAACGGAAGAACGACTCGTTCCAGTTGTTCAACAGCTCCTGACTGCGCCCACACTTGATGCGATGCGTCAAGTTATTCAAACATACCCAGAACTTTTGACTGATGAAGCAGATCGACTAATGCAAAAAGTCTCGGACGATAGGACTCGCGAAGCAATCGAGCCACGCCGACTGCTGCTTCTCCGTTGTCGCGAGATCGGGGTCTTGGCAGCCGTGGAGGAATTCGAAGCAATCCGCGCCAGCGAGAATTCGAATGCCAAACTCGCCGAAACGATGTCTGCGTTTATGAGTCTTGATTCCCCGGAAGAACAACTACGATACATTTTTTCCCATCCCGAACTCGTCAGTGCGGAGGCCATCAATCTGTTAACCGCATTTATTCATCAGTCCGACGACCCACGGGTCGCTTCCTATATCGCGCCCACACGTGACTTGCTGGCCCGGATTAACTCAGTTGGTATTCAGCAAGTGGCCGAAGAGTTACTGGGATCTACCGCGCACCCAGCCAAGCCTTCGCCACACACCCGATCTCTTGACGACCTGCTAGCGCTTGATGAGAGATTGAAGTCAGATCCCTCAGTTGCGCCTGTGATCATTGACGAGTGCAAGACACGATTGCAGGACGGGTCAGAGAATGCCGAACCACGATACTTGGTGGCCGTATTGGTTTTACTGGGGCGGGCGTATTGCGAGCTACAGTCTGGAGACCGCAATGTTCATCTCCAAAATGCAGTGGACGCGTACCGTAACGCACTCGCCCTGATCGACGAGGATGCCGACAGAGAACGAGCAGCCAAGCTGCATCTCCTACTCGCATCCACCACAACCAGCATCGAAGGAAATAACGTTGAACCGCAGTTCGTATTGGCAGCCTCACATTACTCGAAGGCTATCGAATTGCTCGGGCCTGAGCACGAAGCGTACTTGTCTGCTCACATGAATCTTGGCTGCCTTCACCTAGAGTCCACAGGCTCGGAATTTCACATTGAACAGGCAATCAAACATTTCGATGAAGTGTTAAGATGTGACTGGGCACAACTTCTGCCATCATTACAGATCACGCTTCATCTGAACGCTGGTGCTGCTTACCTTAGCCGGATTTGCGGAAACAGAACGACGAACCTCGATTTGGCAATCAAGCATCTTGACCATGCCCTATTGTTATTGGGAGACGATGACCAGGCGTCGAAGGCGAAAGTCTCGTTCAACCTTGGTAGAGCGCTCTTTCTGCGACGAGACTATGACAGCTCTGCTCGTGCGATGTCCTTGTTGAAAGTAGCGCAGACGCACTACGAGCAGATTGCGGATTTCGGTGCGCAAGCTGCAATAGCAGTAAGCCTTGCCGGTCTCATTCGGACAAACCCAAAGCTCACTTCCCACTCCGATCTCGACGAAGCCGGATACCTTCGAAGTGCCGCCGAATTGCTGGCCTCCGTGTCAGACGACGATGCGATCCACATGGTGTGTTCTTCGCTGGCTGAATCGTACGCCCAGGCCGGCAATTGGATTGAAGTATCCAACTCACTGACAAGACTTCTGGAGACAGCAGAGGAGGACTTCCAAGGTCGTGCGATTTTGCGAGGGAAGCAGGAATCATCAGGACGATTTGCGTTCGCATTCGGCTTGGGCTCATATGCACTCGCCAAGCAAGGGAAAGATGAGCAGGCCGTTGACTTACTCCTAAGTGGGAAAGCCCGATTGTGGAGAGAGGCTCTGAAACTGAGAGCGAACCAGCCTGCAGGTGTTGACGACGAAGTATGGGCGAAATATTCCGAAGCTGCTTTCAAAATTCGTGCCGAACAGTGGGAGCAGTCTCACCTATACGATCCTCGAGACTATATAACATCGCAAAACGCCAAACAGGCGGCGTTACATGCTGCGATCAAGCAGGTACAGCTGAGCGAACCGGAGTTTGCACAAACCGTCCGCACTCATGTGCTTCGAAAGCACTTGGCACCAGGCACGTGTCTGATAACAGCAGTAGTTACTGACTTTGGGTCAATGGCATTTATCGTGTTGCCGGAGGGGCACGAGAGCGTTTCGCATGTCGAAATTCCCAAGTTCACGCGGGAACGGCTTGGACGACTGCTCAACGGTGAATCCGATGGAGTTGACTCGCGAAAGACGGGGTGGTTGGCGACCTACTCAACCGAAGTTCGGCATGCTCTGCTCAAGGCACCGGCCGACTGGTTTGAAGCCGTAGACAAGACTCTTGTGGCGTTGGGAACGGAGCTAATTGCGCCGATTGTCGCGAGTATCCCACCATCAATCGAGAAGTTAGTCGTGATGCCCGCAGGTGCCCTCGCGCTTCTGCCGTGGCACGCAGCTCAGCTTGACCCCCAAACAGGCGAGCGATTGTATGACAGATATGACATTTCTTACGCTGCTTCGGCAGACCTTTATCTGCACACGTCCGACCCGTGTTTCTCTTCGACTGAGGATGCAGTGGCGTTTGCGGCGGACATGGATGACGGATCACTTCCATTCGTTAAGGAAGAACTGAATCTTCTGAGACAACACTTCCCGTTTACTGGGTCGGAAGAGATATGTGCTACGCGAGGGGCGGTCCTCGACGCATCTAAAACCGCGTCGATTTTGCATTTCGCGTGCCATGGCGAGTTTTGCTGGCACGATGTGGGAAAGAGCCACTTGCGGTTGGCTGATGGGCTGATCACGCTTGACGAGTTGCTAGTCGGTGATCTGTTGCTTGAGACGATTGGGGAGTCTGAGGCGTTCCTGACCAGGTCGGTTGACTTCTCGAATGTAAAATTAGCCGTCTTGGCCGCATGTGAATCTGGTGTCGTCGATGCCGTCCGAGATGGTGGGGACGAGTATATGAGCCTGAGTGCTGGATGCATCGTGTGTGGCGCGAACAACGTGATATCCTCGTTATGGGTTGTAGACGATTTATCTACTGCTCTGCTGATGAACGCAATGTATTCCTATCTTGGCAGTGGTATGAGTGTTAGTTCAGCAGTACGGAAAGCATCGCTCTGGCTGCGAGAGGCAACGGCAGAAGAAATACGGAATGAGTACCGCTTCTTGTGGAACAACGCCGAGCTAGCACGTGATATCCCCAGTTGGCTGGAGCGTCTATCCGCGGCGGAAGACAAGGAACGCCCGTTTGCGCACCCGTATTATTGGGCGTCATTTGTGGTATTCTCACGATAAACAGGCGCATTGACATAGAGGAGTCCAATGGAAATTCCCATCCAAATTGTAGGCATCGAGGCCACAGAATTACTTGAGGAAGCAAGTTCTTCGGAGCTGGCTGAGCAGGCCGGGTTGTCACTAGGCGTGCAGTCTACAGAAGACCACTTCAGAACCGGGATCGAGGACCCCGCCGTTTTGGTCGCACTGGTCACGGGAGGGGCTGCTGCCTTGACTGCGCTCATAGCCGGGATCTTGAAAATCGCCGAAAAGCGGCTGGAGGGAAGTGGGCGAATCACCATTAGGGGATCTACCGGGCGCAGTGTAGAGGTTCCAGTTGACGCGAGTGACGCGAGAATCCAAGCCCTGATAGAGCACGCGAAGAGTTTGGATAAACCGACGATTATCGTTTCGAGTAAATCGTAGGTGGAAGACGTGCCACCGACGCGACTTTTCGGATTCCTCGACTTTCATCGGTTGCATCGTTCTACACGGGGTCGGATGTAGGTTAACTCGCATCGGCGATCACACCGAAGCAAATCATGCTGACCACACCTCGGTCATGTGTACCGAAGGCACTGAGCCAGTTTTCTAGGCCGCACGTGTTTGTCCAACCTCGCACAGTTCTGCTTGAAGCAGACATGCTTCGGTGTAGCGGGTGTTCTTGAATATCAATTCCGGTGTATCACAACGTCATCAGTGACGTCCTGCAAACGCCCAACTGTGAGACCAAGTTTTCTGGAACGCGTTTCGCGGTTAATCTTGCAAGGTTATGTACTGTGCTGGCACGACACTCTGCTACTCACGTTACACCTGTTCTTGCCGACATGCCATGGAGCAAGTCTTTGACATATGAGGTTTCCTTGAAGCGGATTTTTCAGCTAAAAAGTGAAGCCCGAGCGCACGGAATCGCCTCAGACCCGTTTATGTTATCGGTTAGTTAATTACATTCAGGGATTGGGGCCAGAATGCATGATCTAAGGCAAGCAGTAATCGAGATGCTGCCCGACCTTCAGGCCGAACTTCAACGTACCATGCACAGGTCGCTGAAGGAGAGACTGCCGGTCAGTGACGTAATACAGGAAACTTGTCTCAAGGCACTTGAGCATCTTGAGACGTTTGAATACCGAAATGAAGCAAGTCTCAGAGCGTGGCTTCGCGTGATTGCTCGAAACGTCGTGCGCGGGAAGATTCGATTGAAGTCACACTGCTCCGAGTTGGGCGAGTTCGCAAACTCGATCATCGAATCGGGGATCCTTCGCCCCAGCGAATTGATTCGGCAGCGGGAGACAGTAGAAATCGTCCAGGTTGCAATCCTTCGGCTGCCGGAAACGCACCGTGAGCTTCTGATGATGCGCTACGTTGAGTGCGCTACATTTGAGGAAATCGCTCGCCTTACAGGAGAGTCGCCATCCTGCATTCGTGGGCGCCATCGCAATGCGATCGACATGCTGACTCGTATGTGTCGTGAAAGCGATATAACGTCTGACGAAGATGCGGGCGAACGTTCAACTCCATGATCAGCGATATGCTCGACCGATTTCAACTGATCGAAAAGATCGGGGAGGGCGCCCACGCGACCGTATGGCGGGCTGAAGATACGAAGCTTGATCGTCAGGTCGCGGTGAAATTGCTCCGCTTCGCTCCAACGCACCATTGCAACGTTGCATCAAGATTCGAGCAGGAGATTCAAGCGGCCGCTCGGTTGAAACACGATAACATTGTCACGTTACTGGAGGCCGGAACCAGCAAGGACATTCGCTACATCGTTTATGAACTGATCGATGGGGTGACGTTTCGCGAATGGAATGAATTCGTAAAACCAACGCACCTAGAAATCGTACTTTTGTTGTCGCGAGTTGCCGACGCGATCGGCTATGCCCACGCGCAGGGAATCGTGCATAGGGATATTAAGCCGGAAAACATCATTGTCGATCTCAACGGCACACCTTACGTAGCGGACTTTGGATTGGCTCAGATTGCCGACAATCGCATCACCGAGGGAGATGTTTCTGTTGGCACGGTTGCTTACCTTGCTCCGGAGCAGTGCAGCCAAAGCAGCGTTGACGGTCGGGCCGACATTTTCTCCATGGGTGTGGTTCTTTTCGAGACGCTCGTTGGAGAACTTCCCTTCCGAGCCTTCACTCGCGCCGAATATGTGGCGCAAGTGATGACCTCCGATGCCCCAGAACTGACTCGCATCAACCGTGAGATTCATCCCGACTTGGCAGCGATCTGCAGCAAGGCCCTGTCGCTTGATTTGCGCCAGCGATATTCGTCGGCGGAACAATTTCAGGAGGATCTGCGGCGATTCGCGGATGGCCAACCAACGATTGCGCGTCCGCTCAGGCTTCCGGAGCGGATGGCTCGCTATGCTCGGCGTCACATAACCTCGCTCATCGCCGCCATCGTCGCGATCATCTGTTTAATCGGACTCGGGCTCTATGCGCTCACGCTCGAGCACGAACGGCGGATCCGAACACTCAACGATGTCCTGGAAGCATCGAACCCCGAGGCCCTCGAAATCCTAATTGGCAAGAACGAGCCGAATCGGAGGCTGCTACCAGTGATCCGAGAGGCCCTCGAGATAGAAGAGTCCACTGACCAGAAGCTAAATCTGCTTTACGCGATCAGTCGAATCGACAGGCTCACTGAATCCGAGACTCAGATGGTCTTGGACATAACCGCGCGAGCTGCCAAACGCAACCCTCGCATCCTTGTGCCGACTCTAGAATCGATCCCTGGCACCCGACTTCGGGAGTATTTTGAGTCACCAAGCTTCAACGCTTACGATGCCCGTAGTTCACTTGTCATTGTCGCGATGTGTCTTGGCTTTGAGCAGTACGCCCGCCCTCTTGTGCGCGTCGATCGGAATCAAGAGGACCGGTACGACTTTCTGTCGAATATGGCGAAGTGCGATCTTTCAGCCGAGCAATGGATACGCTGCATGCAGACCAGTGACAACGAATTGCTTGCCTGCGTGGTCGCTGCCGCTGGCGAGTCTTCGATCACGAGCAACGATGACCGGAGCGGTCTGATAGCAGCGGTCACGCGAATCCTGCAAAATACGGAGCACGCCGGCGTGCACAGTGCCGCCCAGTATGGTTTGCGTAGGCTGGGCATTGATTCGAAAGGCATCGCTAGCCGCAACGCACAGCATGGAGAATGGTTCACACATCCGGCCGGCGTTAAGTTCATTAGCATCCCGGCGGGCAGTGTGGAAGCCAGTACAAACGACGGGCTTCGCGAACTGGATGTTCAAAGCGGATTCTACGTGTCTGCCGTGGAGATACCGCAGCGCCTTGTGGCTGAATGGTTCAGCAACGACAGTCGCATGGAGTTTGCGGTGAAGGGAGCCAAGAGGCCATTCGATGAAGATGTTGCGGCCCATGCGCTGGGTGTGGCAGCTGCGATGTTGATCTGCAACGAGCTAAGCGTGCGCGATAATAGAACGCCGTACTACCTCAACATTGACTTTGAATCACCTAACGCTACCCAGACGGATGCCAATTCGATGGGTTACCGAATTCCGACACGAAGTCAATGGGAATGGATGTGCCGATCTGGAACGTCGACCGAATACTTTTATGGATCAAAGGCCACCCTCAGTAACCTCCACCGTGGCCACAACTATGGTTGGTTTGTACGCGAAAGACGGCAGACACCGGACTTTCGTTCCGGTGGACTAAAACGACCAAACTCGTGGGGAATCTTCGACGTTTACGGAAATGTCGACGAGATTGCCTCTCAGGACGATGGGGCCTTCGTTGTCTGTGGTGGCAACTCGAATCAACCAGCAGCGACCTGTCACTCAAGCTACGCTAACACTTTCCCTCTACGGAACAGCTTTTACGGACTTCGTGTCGTATGCCCGAATCCTCGCAAATACTCTAGACTCGAAGAGTGAAGTGTACTGACAAGCTTTGACATCCTTCCTACTTTAAACACCAAGTTGCCGCCATGCCAGGTTTTGACGTCTGAGTCCATTTCTTCTTTGTCAATTCGCGCACGGATCGGTGGATGAAACGTTGATATTGATGAACGGTGACTTGTAGTTGGGAATGCGACGATGAGTGGTCCCTTTTCTGAAGCGTTCCAAAACGAATTGAGTCGTGCGAGCGACCCAATACATCATTGCGGGACGTGAGGCTCGCCGTTTTCAAATGCTTGGTCCCATTGCTCAATCGTGGGTAGCGTAGAATGGCGGCGTTTCGCCGCCAGATTCTTTCGGTCTTTTTACGGAGAAGAGTAATGCCTGGTGATGGTACGTGTGCCTGGCTTTTCTATGAGGGACACTGGCACCTTTACACAAGTTGCCCTTCGGGGCGTTGTCTAAAGGAGCCACCAACCCAATCGGGAAACGAATGGGACTTTTCTGATGGCCAGTGTTCGGGCGGTGACACTGGAGGGCAAGCTGCCGAAGCGGATCCACCACTGGAGTTCTTTTGCGAGCCCGGAGACAGCCGCACCGATGAGAAGCCTGTGTTGTTGCTTCGCCATGTCCCAAGTGTTATCGAAAAACAATGGCTTCGGTTGAAATGGGGAGGTGCTCGTGGCGGGGCACAAGCCCCCTACATCGACGGAGGCGGAGATGCGAGTGTGAATACTATTGCGGATAGTGTTGAGGAAGCCCTCGCCAACAGCGTCTATTATCAAGATGGCCGGTCTGTCAACAATCCGGCCAACTGCATGTATCTCGTGACCGTCGATCAAGATGTGAGGCAACCCAAGGTACGGAAGTTGCGGCGACGTGTCGGGTTCGGCAGGTCGCCGGTGCGCTAGACTTGTCCAGGCTTCATCTGGTCCACCCGTCATGCCCGGATGAAGCGGAATCTCTCCGTTTAGGTTCGTTCCAACAGCTCGCATCTGCGTCACCTAGCATCGTAGCTCGATGCGCGACTTCTTCCTTCATTCGGTTAACGACAGTCTTCGTCGTCCGTAAGCCGCACTGGCAACGCCTTTCTTAAAGTCTTAACCAGCAGCTCTTGAATAGAAGGTGAACCCTACAGCAGATCCTCCGACGTTCGGGCCAAGTCGTGGCGCGCAACAGCAGCGCGATCCTATCACCTAGAACCAGAGCGGAAACGTGGTCGGTCCCGTCCATCTTGCCTTACCGCGCTGCAAGCCCTCAGGAACCTGAGAGTTTTGCTTCTCCAGACAGCCGTCGCCAGATGCGGAAGGGTCTATCAATTTCAGCTGAGTAGTCCACGCAGCGGAGTCGCGAAGTCCTAAGGAAGGACGCGCTTCCCATTGTGGTATCCCGCGAGGAGTCACGAATCCTTCGACACTGCCGGCCTCCTTCCGCGCACGCTTAGGGCCTTTTGCATCAACAAAGTGAGCCGAAGAGAGTGTCACGCAGGCTCTCGCTAGAGGTCCAGCTTAAGGGAGCTGTAGTTACAGCGTAGTTTTCGCTGCACTTCGTCTAATATCTGCCACAGCCGTTATCCGTACGAGTCTCGCCTAAAGTCACGGCTCGAGCTGCCAAGCTGACGCCCTCCGGGGATGGTGATTTCGTGGGTCGACGCAACCAGGCAACTTTCACGTTGCTGTCCTGTAAGACGCTGGGCCTCTCGCTGGCCGAGGCGGCGCACTTCTTTGACACTTCCCTGCTCAATGAGCAGTTCGTCGCCGCTCTGCCCGATCCGGCCGGTCAAGTGTTTCAGCTTTATTTGAGATGATTGACGAGCAGTGGAAGAGCTTATCGGCTCGACGAGGGTTTGCTTTAACTAACGAAAGAAAGATGGCTCAATTTAATGCCGGCGCGCACGTTTCATCACGGTGACACATTTGTAGATGTGAGAGGCCGAAATACATCGCTACTACCGCGATCGGCCACTGTCGTCGACCGCGGTTTTTTGGGGCTACTCTGCCGCGGACGATGGGCGTTCCACCCAATCCTTTTGGAGAAGCTTCAATGCCGATTGCAGAAACTAACCGAGTTGGAGATCAAAGTACGAGTCATGGCCTCAGAGTGCATGTCCGCGTGGTTCAATTCGACGAAGAGCCGGGAATAAAGCAGGGCTATCTAAAGTGCGCCGACGATCATATGTACGCGCTGTTTGCTGCTGCCGCAAAGGGTGACCAGAGAATCTGGTTCGAATGTAGCGAGTTTGTGAGCGACGGAGACGGCAACGGCGAGTTTCGGATCGTGACCAAAGCCGCTTTTCATCCACGGGATATCTGAGGCGACATCGATAACCCACCGTAGAGTTTCACGACGGGCTGGTCGCTCGCTTTTCCGTTCTCCTAGTCCCGTCGCTTGCCCTAGAGCATGCTCACCTTTCTCATGCAATGCAGCCCGAATTGCGAAAGCAGAGCAGGCTGTCTTCGCCCGTTGACGTTGATGGCTTTGCCGCTTGCGTTGCAGAGCTTTCGGTCCGTTCGAACGGCCAGCCGCCTCAGATAGGCCTTGATCTTTGAGAACACCTGCTCGATCGGATTGAGATTCGACGAGTGGGGTGTCAACGGAATGGTGAAAGCACCGCAATCCTGATGGCAATCGGTGCGATGACTTGCCGTCGGCTTGAATCATCACACGTGATATCCGTCTCCCCTTGATTCTGCGTTCGGATTGATTACTCGCCCTAGCGAAGCAGACGAACGCAAGTCGCGGTCACTCCGTCCGGCTAGCGGTTGCATCGTGAAGTGCTGATTCGAGTTTGCCCGGATTTGCGTCGGCAATCACACCGATGTGGGTCAGGGGCCAACTCACATCTATGCCCCAAACCTATGCCGATTCGCGTTGTGGAAAACACGAACGCGGTTGTCTAACTTCGGGCGGTTGGCAACTGTGGAAATCCCCGCTGTGCCCGTATTCCTGGGAGAGTAACCGGAAACGCTGCTTAGAAAAACTGACGGAACGACTCGGGCGTGAACTCTTCACCACTGTCCCATGCACGTACCGCCGCTGCCATCAAATTTGGCTGCAAGGATTCCCAATTCTCGTCGACGACCTCGCCATCTTCATCTTGGTAAATGTGGCCGACGGATATCTTCAGAGAGATCTGATACTGCCCTGAGAGTTTCTTTTCCAGATCTTGAGCCTCAACGGCATGCACGAGAAACTCGCGTAGCTTCTTTTTGCGACTCTCGTTCATGGAGTTGAAGGCATCACGAAACTCGACCAAAGCCTGATCAATCTTGTGAAGCCACTTTTGATTTGCCTGAAAGAGCGCGTCAGATAGATTCATTGAAAAGGCCACCGAGTTGATGAGTTCTGCCCGCTTGTGATCACCCAACTCATTGAACCGCCGAGCGGCCAAGTTTGTGACCGGGTCCTTTGTGTCGGCATCGAGATCGCCACCAGCCAGTAGATGTTCGCTGAGCTTTTCCGAATTGAGTCGCCCATTTCTGTGCTTAAACGCCTTTCCCGACGAGCGAAGAGCATCCTTGGCGAGATCACGAAGTAGTGACTTAACCTGTCTGTCCGTGCTGCCAAGTTGCAACCCAAAGTACTTACACAGGGACTCCACAAAGGTGATTTGCACCTTTCGCCCGTCATGTACGAAGCGATGAAGTGTGCCGTAATCTACGCCAGCTTCCTTTGCGATCGCATTCAGGTTCTTTTCTGACTGCGAAATGAGCGATTTCAGCTGCTTTTCAATCATGGAGTCCCCATGCGACGAGTTATGCCGTTGCGCATATTTTATGCGATTGCGCATTCTATGCATCGAATCTGGAACCGTCAACTCGTTGTGGCTTGCTGTTCTTGGGAACCTTCCGAAGCTGACGCATGACTCAGTCCCAGAGACTCGTTTCGGTGAGTTGCTCCGTTCCTTTCAGGGCCACAGGCGCGCTGTGGGTCAATCTCGGGAGGTTCATGCATAAAGGAGCCTGACGAAGGATGCCGCTGCTTTTTTCGCGCCGGAAGCCCAACGGAGATCCTCGGAATTGGTGATCTCAAATGCCCACCGATGCAGAATCTTGGGACAGTCGACCAATTCCATCTTGATGTCGATGGCAAATTCGAGGCACCATTCCAACTTGGAGTTCAATTATGGATCTGGCCTTATTGGCGTTCTTGCTGTCGCTCTGGTCGGCGATTGTTCCCGCCACGACTACCCGACTCCTTGCGGCCGACTTACTCAAACAGTGCCAACTTCTCTACGTTACGCTTTTGCTCGCGTTGGTGGGTGTCTCCTTGGTCGCTTGCCAGCCTCTCAGTTCCGTCGAACGAGTTCTGAGGAGAGAAGCAACCTGATCACTCAAGCTACTTTGCGATGCTCGGCGGCATTGCAGAGAATTGTCTACTGCATCAAGAGTGAAATGACGAGGCAATTTAGTCCGTATGGGTGGCGGCACCCTCGGCTGTTTCGTGCAACGCTAAGACTGCCGAATTGTGACACGCCGAAGCGAGTTACGGGGAATTCCACGAGATAGGCGTCCGCATCGGCTTCCACGAGTTTATACGAATCGAAAGCCGCGTAGTTGGTTTGAATGACGCTGCTTACCTGCGAGGCAGCATCGGTCAACGTGACCTCGGCATCATGAAGACTCTGTGAACTCCGGACGGCTTGTCCAACCGAAGGGAGTTCAGGCCCGCAAGATTGCGTAGGTATGGTTGGGTCGTTGAGCGATTGGCCGGAGGGGCAATTCTTGGTCACAAACGATTTGGCCAAGGCTGCTTCGGCGACAGTCACGGACTTCGTGATCAATCCCGATATGTTAGCTCTTCGTAATTTTCGGGCACTTGGCCGTAGATTGCTGCAAGCAAACCTCATGGGACTCCACAGACGTGTCAATCAAGGACGTCCCATCGGACCGCGCGACGACTTAGATTGGCGAGGCAATAAGAACTGTGGTTCAACAACGCGAACACCCTCGACTTCATGAAGCCGTGCGGCATTCGACAGAGATGCTTCGCAGGAACCAGATTTGTGACGCACCCATCCGCCCTCGGCCGTGTCCGCTTCATTTGCGACTTCAAATCCCAGCTCTTCTAGCTGTTCGCGGCGTTCATCTAATGAGGTTGCTTTGTCGAACCGAATAAAGATTAACCCTGTTGGTACACCCACTGGACCATTGTCACCTAACCGATAGACCGGCGTCTGAGATTCCTCGGTCTTCTCAGACATTTCGACATCGCCGGATGGCTGGCAGATGGCAGTCTCCTGATCAATTCTCACCACTTCATCCGCCACGGGTGATTCAGATGGCAGATCTGTTCGGGCATACAGATTATTCGCAATTGTCCACTCTTGTTCGCCTTGAATCGACTTGGTTTTTAGCGACCGTGGATATCCCTTAAACCGACACATCACAACTCCTTGAATTCGCCCACACTTAGCTAACTGAGGTCACTAAAATACTTCTTCAGACAGACATTTTATGACTCGAGACATCAGCGTACCAAAACTTGCACGGGGGTTCACATCATGGTTTTCTCAGTACGTTACGGCGGTAGAGAAGGCAAGAAATACTCATTTGGAATGTCCAGCGACATGCTAGCGATTCGCTATGACAAGGACCAATCATTTGAACGCTTGGTGCGATCGACGCATTCACGTTCAGAAGTTTCGACGCTGCAAGAGGTCGCGCGATTCGATGACGCAAATGTTGTTGTGATGCGTGTGCCGCCGCAACGAGGAGTGACGAAGGCTCGAGACGCCGCTCGCAGCGCCTTGAAGCCCACCGGAGCGCGATTTGTCGGTCGCGTGTTGCAAGACCCGAAATCGAAGCGACCCGTCTTATACACAGAGAACTATTTCGTGCGTTTCATGGCGGACGAAAGTAATCGAAAGTGCAAACAGATTCTCAAACAGATGGGTTTGAAAGTTAAGAAGCAGTACGAAGCCGAGCGGAACACATTTTTCGTAGAAGCAAAGGAGGGTCTCGGTTCAGAAAAGATCTTTGCCATCGGAGAGAAACTGCTCGATCACGATTCGGTTGAACTGTGCCATCCCGAATTGGTTCGTGAAAGATCGCTGCGCGCGGCAAACAAGAATCAGTGGCATCTCAAGAAAGCCACCATCGATGGGAAAACTGTGAATGCCCACGCAAACGTTGAGGAGGCATGGAGTTTGTCGCGAGGAAAGGGCGTGACGATCTGCGTGATTGATGACGGTGTCGACGTGGAACATCAAGACTTTTCCCGCACTGGAAAAGTGGTTCATGGGCGAGATGTGACGGAAGGCTCGAACAATCCGCGCCCCAAGGTCGATGCTTTTCCGATGCTAGATATAGAGGGTGACGCCCATGGAACGTGTTGCGCGGGTGTGGCTTGCGCCAGCGGTTCGCACAGTGCCTCCGGGGTTGCCCCCGATGCCAAGCTGTTGCCGATTCGCTTCGCGTCGGGGTTAGGTTCCAATGAGGAGCGGGATGCCTTTCTTTGGGCTGCCGATCATGGCGCAGACGTCATTTCTTGCAGTTGGGGCCCCCGAGACGGCGCCTGGTTCGATCCTAGTGATCCGCTTCACAATCAGGTCACGCCGCTTCCGGATAGTACGCGCACTGCGCTTGAGCACGCGACACAAAACGGACGCGGCGGCAAAGGATGTGTGATCACCTGGGCGGCGGGTAACGGCAACGAGAGCGCTGATAACGACGGCTATGCCAGTTCGGATATGGTCATGGCGGTGGCTGCATGTAACGACCGTGGAACCAAGAGCGTCTACAGCGATTTCGGCAATGCGGTTTGGTGTTCCTTCCCCAGCAGCAACTTTAAGCATGATGGGCTTCCCGACCCGCTGACACCTGGCATTTGGACGACGGATCGAAGCGACGGGACGGATGAAGGATACAACCCGTTTTTCTCTGGGGGCGACGCGGCAAAGAAGTACACCGACGGGTTTGGCGGCACATCCAGCGCTTGCCCCGGCGTCGCCGGAGTTGCCGCATTGATCATCGCACAGAATCCACATTTGAATTGGATAGAAGTCTCCAACATCATCGCGGACACTTGCGATCAAATCGACAAGACCAATGGCGATTATGATCCGGATACGGGTCATAGTCCGATCTATGGGTTTGGCCGCGTCAATGCGAAGAAGGCTGTTGAGAAGGCGAAGTCATTGCTTGGCAATTGATCGTTATGTCTTCATCGCAGCTTGTCTAAGAACGATAGGTCAAGATCCGCGGGCCTGAAAGAAAATCGCGACACAAAAAAGCGGGAACCAGACGAAAGCCTCGTACAGAACGGGGCTCGATCGAGATGAGACTGGACGCTAAACAGAGGCACACCGATGCGAGGAAGGATCGTTGGTAACTCGCCGAAATTGCATCGTTCGCCAGCTGGAACGTTTCGCCGAAAATTGCGTCGGTGTCTCGAGCACCAGGACACCGACGCGCGGAAGCAGCATCCCGACAGGTCTTCCGATTTAGAAGCTCGGATAAGTCGAGGCTACCGGCGTCGGCCACCGGAGCACAATGCCAGCCGGAAAGAGCGAAGTCGGCCTGAAGAATTCCGTCTAGTTCCCTCGGCTCCCGGTACGGTTACTTCTTCGGATGAACAAGCGATCGCCCAATGCATATCGAGTTCTAGAACGTTTTCTTCTTCCACGTCCCGTTTTAGCGAGGATGATGGCCCAGCTGAACATTGGCTCGATCACGAGAAGCGTCCCTACACTTCCGCCTCGTCAACCTCGGCTTCGGCCTGCTCAACTTCAACTTCTGTGGCGAGAGTTTCGGTTTCAACCTGCATGTCGTCATAGATTTCGACTTCCTCGCCCAGCAGATCGATCGCGACCGTCAAGTTGTATTTTGCAGTGTCTGTTGGTGACACGCTGTGGCCTTGGTGCCCGACAATCGCGATAAGGAAATCCTCAGGTAGTTCATCAGCGTCAACGATGCACCAGTCCTTTTGCAAAGTTCCCGCTGAACGGCTGACATCACGAATGTTGCCCCAATTCGATCGTTCGCCGACGGTCCACTGAAAACGGTCCCGCGACGGATCGGGGACGTCGGCTGATGATTGAAGCACTCGATCTAGAAACGTCTCGGCGTCTTCGCCAACGAAGTTCGTCTGCCAATCCAACCATGTTGAAAGGTAGCCGCGGCGGGTTCGGCGAGTACGCCTCACCGATGCAGAGTACGACAGGCAGACTTCAATCAGTACTTCTCCTGCACGGCCCGTTGTACGCAACTTCCGAGGAATACGAACCTGGTACACGTGCGCCTGCCTTGCTCCGAGATCCCGAGTTTGTTTAGTCAGCATCGTGACGCGATAGTCCGTGTTACCAGTTGCTCTCTCCAAGTCAGGGACACCAAATCCTAGGTGGCGTATTGCGCTCGTTTGCTCCTTGGCTGTTCCGCGAAATGCCCAATCGGGCCATCTAGCCGACTGCGCAATTAACGCACGGTAAAGGAGTGTGGACGAATTCGGAAGAAGCGACTGCAAACGTGCTGCGATGCGAGTTACCTTCGGAGCGGCGAATGACGTCCCTACCGCATCGTGATCGAATGCTGGTCCGGGAGCATGCAAAGTGCATCGGACCAACTCAGGGTAGAGATGCCGCCCTTCCGGAGGTGCGGCAACGTCGCCGCTTGGCGACCGGAGATAGTCGCCAGCAATCTCAACGACATCCGGTTTAACAGTCCTGAAAATGCCTCTTCCCGCTCTAGAGAATGCGGATGGCCTGAACTTGTCATCCGCAAAGCTGTTCCAATCTGGCGAACGGAGAACATCAGCCGATACCGATCCAACCGAAAGTGCTTGTAGGCTCTGACTCGGATTGGATATCCGACACGACTTTTCGTAGAGATAATCGGGGTAATCGCGGCCAGCACTGAGGTGTTCTTTCACGCCCAAGCGAGGGCGAACCATCGAAGTCGGGTCAATGTTTCCAACACTTTGAATGAACAGTACGCCAAAACGGTGGGATAGTTCATCAAGCTTCGCTGCCCAAGCTGACATATGGCGAAGCCGGCATGCTCCGAATGCGTTAACGGATTGGTTGTAGATTCGCGTCGCCTTTTGACCGTTTCGAAAATGCTCAACGATTTCGTCCAGCATCTCGTAGATCGCTTTGCGATTCGGAAGCAGGTTGCTCGCGTTGAGGATACGTGCATTCTGAATCCAGAACTCAGCCTGAAATGATGTTGATGAAGGTACGGCGTCTCCAAAAACAATGGCTCCTGCCACGCGAGTTCCATGACCAGACGGCTTCACATAGTCGGCCACATCCGTCGGGTCGGAGCCAAAGAAGCAACGGGATTCGGCGTTGTCGATACTGGATTTCAATAGGCGATGATTTTCCTGGATACCACTGTCGATGACGCATACGGCTGGAGCATCCCTGGGCGGCGCCAGAATCGTTGCTGGTCCACTAGGTTTTGCTCCACCTGGGGACGTGGGAGTTGGCAGGTGAACGACATCAGGCTCTGCTACTTCGAATAGATACGCGTAGTTGAAAACGAAATCACGCAGACCAACACCAGGTAGTCGCATTCGGACGGTGAATTCCGTTGGAATGTCGTCGCCTGAATCACTGGAGGAACTATCGACAAAACCGTCATAGGCAGCGACAAATTCTTTGATCTCACTCACACGCTGCTCGCGAGCGGCATCCCATGCCTCGAAGGCGTCCATCCTTAACTGTCGAATTCGCTCACTGTATTCATCATCAGTTTCCTTGCTTCGCTGATCCGTGACGCGAGGTTCTTCACCAGCCGTGCATGCAATTCCGGCGTCAATCCAGACGTCTTCATCGTCTGCGATGTTGCCCCACTTGTTGTAGAGCGGTCGTGAAAGGACGTGTCGAAGTCGATCGTCACCTGAGCTTTCCGACACATCATAAAGTTTCGCCGCCACTCCTCAAGCATCAATGGCCGACCCGCCGGCAAAGTTGGTAGGTCAGATGACCGTTCTAAATCACGCTGCGCCCAAGCGTCGCGCAGTTCCTTAATCGAGCTACCTAGCTGACTTGCGTGATTCTTTCTGTCCCGACGATTTTCCAGCTCTTGATCGGTCGGCTGCGGAAACTGATTCTTGGGATGCCGGTATCGACCCTCACGTCGTAGAACCAACGGAAGATGCGGGAAGTCCTTGGGAGCCATCCGGGATACTGCTACGGGAATTCGATCGAGTTATCCGCGTAGGCTGACTCAAAATCCTTTCTCGAAACCGACTCGCGGTTCTCAAGGATGGCAAGCTTCGCGGCGTCACGGGCCAGCTTAACGACCCTCGCCGCTGAAAAGCCCCTCAACGTTTCCGACAATTCTAACCAATTCACGTTGTTATCAACATCCATCGAACTCAGTGAGTATTCCAATAGCCGTTGGATTTCGTCACGTGTCGGTGGAGTCACTTC
The DNA here is from genome assembly GCA_039179795.1 of Planctomycetota bacterium. Lineage (GTDB taxonomy): Bacteria > Planctomycetota > Planctomycetia > Pirellulales > Pirellulaceae > Rubripirellula. The sequence goes on from JBCDEM010000050.1 coordinate 21,532, forward strand.
AAACGCGTCATCGAATCGACGAAAAATCGCAGCATCTAACTTGTCCTCGACATTCGTCGTTGCAACAAAAAGCCCTGGAGAATCGTATTCATCCAACAATAGGAGCATCGTGTTGACGATCCGAGAAGCTTCGCCGATGTCTTGATATTGATGCCGTGATCGCGCTACAAAGTCACATTCGTCAAGCAACAGAACACAAGGGTTTGCCGCGCTGGCATCGAAGACTGATCGTAGGTTCGCCGACGACTCTCCGAAATAGGAAGAGACGAGCGAATCGAACCGAACTTTCATCAGTGGTAGACCGAGGTTCCAGGCCAATCGCTTTGCGCCAAGGGTTTTTCCACAACCGGGAGGCCCGTAGAGTAGTACCTTTTTTCGCGGTGCCATGCCGTGGTTTGCCAGCCGTTGACGGGCAGCAAACTCTTTCTCGATTCGCTCAAATCGTTTTTCAACGTTGGGCTGCAGCACCATGTGGTGCTCAAGTTGCTCGCGAGGAACAATCGTCGCCAACGGATCACGATAGCGGCGGCTTTTGGGAAGCTCCGTTAACCCCTGCTCAATGCCCTCGCTGTTTCCCGGTTCAACCAAGGACGAATCAGTTGACCCTGCAGTCTGTTCACTCCTGAGGATTTTGTTGAGTTCCTCTGCGATACGATTATGTCCCAAACGTTTCTCGTCACGCACGATCTGGAACGCAAGGCGATCCAAGTCGTCGTTGTTGCGAGCCACGATCGCTCGCATCAGGCGGCGGAGGGTCTGGGATTTCATCGAAGGAAGTTGCTGCCGAGCGGAACACGGGAGAAGAGGGTAACGACATTCTAACTACCAAGGAGGCGATTGTGACGCCAGTCAGATTGGGTAGTTTGGCGTCGGCGTTGCAGTTGATTGCGAGATGCTACTCGGAGGAGCAGGCCACCCCCACTGGCCCCCGCATTGACGAAGGCTCAACGGAAACGTGTGGCACAAGAAGTGCTTCGAAATTACGCAATCCAATACGCCGTTACCTTTGCGATTCGTTGTTTCCACCGCCGTTTACGCGATGCTCCGGTGGCCGACGCCGGTCATATTTCGCGTGGCCAAATCAAAGGTCTTTCATGACTTGCGATCATTGGTTTCGCTTCAACTCCAGGGCTAGGGTCGTAACCAGTGGTTCGTTTTCAGCGACCAGAGCGGCCGTCGCGTGATCAGCCTCCGCGATGAAAACAACGCGTTGCATTGCAAGCCTTTGATATCCTTTTCGTAGATGCCGTCCCCGAAGTGTCACAGTGTGATCGGTAAACTCGAGCGTCATGAATTCTGAAGGGTCAAAGCGAATTCGATACAGATGGCTATAGGCAAGGGCCTCGTGCACACCATGCCGATCAATGAAGTCAATCATCGGGTCTGAGGCGATTGGCTTTCGGGAGAATCCGAAAGCGCGGTAGTCTTCTCCTTCCGAATAGAGATCAATCTCGGTACTGTCATCCTGAACAGTTGGTTGCAGACGATCGAGAATGCTAATCGGTTCATTCATCGCGCGGTGCTCGGTTTCGGGTGCTGATCAGACAGTCGTTGCTGGATTCGCTGCCACTGCATGGTCGCAATCCTCTTTGCGTTCAGCCGTAATCGCTCAATCTGCTTGCGTAGCCTGCTTTGTTGTACGCGAGCACCACCTTTTGGTTGCTGAGCGGCAAGGTCACTAGCATTCAATGCGATCCGGTGTTTTGAAACAGCTGCGTACAGATCGGCTTTTCGGTCGGTGTAGATCATCATCTTCTCGCGTGCTCGGCTAGCCGACACGTACAGCTGCGAGGGATCACTTGCTGGGTAGGAGAGACGTCCCTGAGCGATAAGCACGCGGTCAAACGTCTTTCCTTGGCTACCGTAGGAAGTAAGTACGTTGCCATAGTCGACGTGGCCCCACTGAGCGGAGATCGTTTGCCCGTTGGATAAGTTGAGATCACCATTCTTTGCAAAGCCAGAGAGCGTTACCAGCACGCCGTTAGTCAATCGTTTGTCACCAGAGTGACGATCGGGCCGTCGGTTCTTGGTGATGCGAAGCGTGTCACCTTTCGCAAACCGGCGATCAACTGGGCGGTAAACATCAAACGACTTTGGAGAATCGATCGGAACAGCGATCTTGCCTCCTGGGCTATCGGCCAAGACGCGGTTCCCATCAATGGATGATACGGTCAGCCGATCACCGGGTTTGTAGCCGCCCTTGCCTCGCGTCACAAACTCAACCACATCACCGGGGGTATAGTTCGTCGAATCCGTGCGTTGGGCTGCGGTCAGCCGCTTTGATTGAAGCGTCTGTACTGTCCGTTCAGACTTATCGATCATCTCACGAGACTTGAGCTCACTGCGAATGGCATCGACGACAGCATCCCGTTCTGCGTGCGTGGGCGCGATCACCAGCGTCGATTTCTTCGCTTGGATACTGTCGGCGTAGTCCGCGGCAAGCTGGCGGTAACGGGCCTGATCGTCATCAATCTCCGTCACAAACCCCAGCGAATCCAGTTTCTTCAGGCCGCGCTCGGCTTGGCCGCTACTGAGTGTTGCAACGGCGCTACGGTAGTCTTCCTGCTCTTGCCTACGGATCGTCTTCACTTCAAACGGCTTCACGCCTGCTTGCTGCTCTAACAGCTGGAATGGCAGGCCTGCGGCAACCGGTTGATGCTGCATGGCATCACCGCTGAGGATGATTCGCGCGTCAATGGCATCAGCAATTCTGGTGAGTCGCGAGAGGTCGCGCGTTCCCACCAAGGCACCTTCATCAACCCAAATCACGCCACCGCTCGCCTTGCACTGTAGCGACTCATCGACCAAGAACCTGGCAAGTGTCTCCGCTTCAAAACCCTCCTGCTTGGCAAGCACGTCATGCGCTGCCTCCGCGGTGGGCGCGAGCACCGTGACCCGATTGCCGTTCTCCTCGGCGGCTTCGATCGTTTCTCGCATCAAGGTGGTTTTGCCACTACCGGCGACGCCACGAACGATCATGACGCGGTCGTACGAGTTGAGAAGGCCGGTAACGGCCTTCTTCTGTTCCTCCGAGAGCCAGTCACGACTTATTTGGTGGTTGGGTGCTAGAGCTGGATACTGACCCTTTCCAGCATTGACAAAGGATAGAAGCGCCCGTTCTTCGGTGAGCACCTCACGCGTCGTCACAAGAGCAGTGTCTTCAATGCCCTCGCGTATTAATGGACGCACGGCAACTGCCTTTCGCACGTCGTCAACGGAAGCTTCACCGATTCCGTGGAGGATCGCAGTTCGAAGCAGTTTGCGTTCTCGGATCACCGACTCTCGCTCAAATTCGTGACCGATCGCGAAGTCGACTGCCATCGAAGCATCGTTCTTGGTATTAGGTTTATCGGTCTTTTTTGCGAGCTGCCGGAATAGCTTTGATTCCTTCGAATTAAGCAGGCTTCGCCACTTCTCGGGGAGTTTATGGATTGCCACTTGACTCCCGGATTTCTTGTCTCGTGTCTTCGCGCCTAGCTGGCCTTTTATGAGTGGATTGGTGATGCCACGCTCCTCGGCTTCTTGCTCGATAAGGGCGGTTCGTCGGCTAAACTTCTCTACCGTTGCGCGTTTGACGCCGGCGATTTCGAAGTCCCGGGTATTTCGCTCGACGGGGTAGCCGATTGCCTGCAAGTTTTCTGCAAGGCGTGATTGGAAGACAGCTTCGTAGTATCCCGAGTCGCGGACGACGGCCGAAAGATCGACCGCAGTCCAACGATCCTTTGCCTTGGTGGCATTGATCACGAAACTATGCACGTGAAGGTTCGGATCCGGATAGCCATCAACCGGCCGGGAGGTGGTGTGCAACCAGCTGGCACCGACAATGTTTCGTGTTTTTGCCAGGCTCATGTGGCCACGGCTATGGTTGATCCGTGTTTGAGCATCTTGCTCGAGATCAGCGAGCGTTTGATGTGCCGACTTCTGCACTGCTTCAAGGATGTCATTGTCCTGAGTCACGGCCCAGAGAAGCGAAACAGATTTGGGAGCTGAGAAGGTTAGGTCAGTACCGACACGTCGATCAGCTCGATCCCGCTGAGTGAGTTTTGCGTCCTCAAATGGCATCTGATTGTCAATCAGACGATCAAACAGTTCTTTTCGAACCTCACCAGAAAGACCAAGAAACTTGGCGCCCGTGCCAAACCAATAGCCCTTGAGCAGATGATTGGGGTCTTGGTCGAGGTAATCGCTGAGCTCGAAGTATCGTTTTGAACCGGCGGCATTTTTTGAATGGGTGATGCGCATGGGCATAGCTGTAGCTCAAGATTGTTACAGCTTGATGACAGCGCTTGTATCAGAGAGGGAAAGCTCGTCACAGTTGACGCGAAACGCTGTTTCGGCGGTGAAGGACCGCCTATGGCGAGCTTTGCTTCGTGGCCGGATCGTGATCCGATGTCGACAACTGGCTGCTAGAGAGGAGAGACACTTAGTAGACGCCGCTAAGATAGAATCTAGAAAGGCGTAACCAAGAGTGTCGAATATCGTCAAATTAAACCGGAAGCGTCCGTGCTTCATCGGGTTTCATGTAAGTATCTCTACTGAACGTTGCTCGGTTGTTGCCGCACGCGATTCGCTTGCTCTTTGAGGAAGCGTTGGTTCCTCGACAAGTGAGCGTAGTTTTTCGCAAGCGTCGAAACGTCCGCATGCCCCATTAGCTGTGAAAGCGTTACCGAGTCGACCCCATCAATCAATCCTTGCGTAGCATAGCTGTGGCGTAACGCATAGGCGAATACGCGTGTGCCCATCTTCTTCTTGATTCTTGAAAATCGGCAATTGATCGAGTCCTTTGTCCAGGCACGGCCTCGAGTGTTGCGCATGATCGGACCTTTCGGCCAAGTCGCGCAAAGACGATTGCAAATCTCCAGTGCTGTTGGTGTCAGATAGATCACGCGTTCGGTTCGCCCGCCTTTCGCTTCCGACGGCGGAAAGATTACAAGGCCAGCCCCAAGATCGATGTGCTTCGCCTCCATCGTCCGTGCTTCCAGAGGCCGACATCCCACCTCCCACATGAAGGTGAGTAAGTCTTTGAACTGCTGGTCCCGAACATGGCTCAGCAACTCGATCCACTGATCGATGGTTAGGACCGTCTCGCGTCGCGTCCGTCTTGGTTTGTCGGGAAAAACGGCGACGTTGTTGGTTTTGATGATTCGCTTGCCAAGGGCCCAGTTAAAGCAGCGGACAACTGAGCTGATGGCCTCATTGCGAGTTGTTGAACTCCACGTCGACCGAGTTTCGACCCAATCAGTAAGGTCACCGCCTGACAGAGAGCCGATTTCTTTCTGTGAACCAATGAACTTGGCAAAGAGAGATAAGTGATCTCGAATCTTGTTATAGGTCCCAACTTTTCTGTTGGCTTGTACCCAATCAAGGTAGCGCTCAAAGAGCATCTCGATCGACGCGGACTCTCGAATCGGCTCGTTCTCGGCCATGATCCGGTAGTACTTTTTCCAGGCCTCGGATTTGTCCTTGCCGAGGCTTATTCGGCGGCCGTTAAGGTTGAGGTACCAGGACTGTTTTTGCTTGCGGAAGAACGGTTTTGGCTGTCGCATGACAATCTCCTCAATGTGAGTTTGATGCCGTACGTTAGCCTCGTTTCAGGGACCCGAAATGGGACCTTCAATCGCGAATAGAAAGGTTGGGAGAAAGGTGTAAACCAGTCCAACAATGGATCGCGATGTTTTTCTTGCGTAAAAACCGCAGCGTATTGATCGAACAGATTCATGAAGAGAAGTGGGCGATACAGAATTCGAATCTGTGACCTCCACGATGTCAACGTGGCGCTCTAACCAACTGAGCTAATCGCCCGAAATCGTCGAAATTCGGAATCCGTTTCGACACTGCTGTCAAATCGGCTCCGCCCGCTCGGTACTGAAGAAGTCCCGGGCATTTTTGAGCCGGGTAGTCTGTGCGGACGCATTCAAATCGTCAAGACCGTGACACTGTGCGCGGGTATCGGGTTCTGTGAGAAGGTTGTTGGCTCTTGTTCGGTCTGGACGCACGCTGTTGGCTTTGCCATTGGGCTTCCACTGCGATCCGAAGAGTCCGGTCGGTTGGTTGGGTCCCCGTAAATCTCGCCTTTTCCGCAAATTCGCTGTTGACGGTGCCCATCCTAGCGTCGGATACTTTGGGGAATTGGTCTTGACGGTGAACCGCGGAGGCTGCGCCAGAACCGAATAGATCGCTTGAACCCCTTTCCATCGAACCGTGTCTTATGGGTACGGATCGATTGATTTCCACCTTGAATCGGAACGCCATCCGGTCGGAGACAACTTATTTAGTGGCACTGGCACGCAGACAAAACCCGCAGGAAAATCGCGACTCCGTACGCATCAACAACAACATTCGCATCTCACCCATTCGGGTCATCACCGAAACAGGTGAGCAGTTGGGAATCATCCCGACCGAGGAAGCTCTTGATCGAGCCCGTGATGCCGGCCTCGATCTGGTCGAAGTTGCACCGGGTGAACGACCTCCGGTCTGCCGGATCATGGATTACGGCAAGTACAAGTACGACAAGAATAAGAAGAAAAATACGGGACAGTCACACACGAAGACCAAAGAAATTCGGCTGCGGCCAAAGACCGGCGAAGAAGATATCCGCACGAAAATCCGACGCGCCGAAAAGTTTCTTCAGCATAAAGACAAAGTCCAAGTCAGCGTGCTGTTCCGTGGACGAGAGATGGCCCACATTGAAGAAGGCCATAAAGTCATGGAGATGGTCATCGAAACGCTTAGCGAAGTGGGCAAGGTTGAAACCTCTCCCCAGCAGCATGGTCGACGCATCATCTGCATGCTTGCACCAAAGTGATTTGTTTGAGTCGATCGTTGCGACGAACAAAAGAAGACGGATTTGATTTCGCTCGATGAGGCTTGTCGTGTCCTGGCCCAGATCGCTCCTCTGCGATTGGCCGAGTCTTGGGACAACGTTGGATTATTGGTCGGTGATCGACGCGGTTCAATTTCACGCGTCATCACCTGTCTGACCATCACACCGCCGGTTGTTGCGGAGGCGATGGAACAGAGCGCCGATCTGATCGTGGCTCACCATCCGTTGCCGTTCAAGCCACTACAGCGGATCACATCTGACACGACAACCGGCCGGATGCTGCTCGAGCTCATCCGTTCGGGCGTTGCCATTTACAGCGCTCATACCGCCTTTGATTCGGCGGCCGGGGGCATTAATCAGATGTGGGCGGAACGATTGCAGTTAACCAATACGCGTCCCCTGATTCCTGAGTCCGAAGAAGAGCCGGTCGACACCGATTCCGTCGGGTCGGGACGTTACGGGTTGCTCACATCGAAGACGTCGCTGCAGCAACTCGCACAGAATGCAGCGGGCTCGGTCGGTGCGAAAGCTCCACGGTTGGTCGGTTCTGCTGATCAGCATGTGCAGAAAGTGGCGTTGGCATGTGGGAGCGGCGGCAGTTTTCTGTCCGCAGCGAAACGACGTGGTTGTGATGTGATGGTCACCGGTGAAGCGACGTTTCATACCTGCCTGGAAGCGGAAGCCAGCGAAATCGGACTCGTGCTCCTGGGTCACTATTGGAGCGAACGATTCGCCATGGAATCTCTGGCGGAAGAACTGGGCAGAGAGTTGGCGGGTCTTACGGTTTGGGCGAGCCGGGAAGAGCGGGATCCTGTCGCGGCGGTCGCTCAGAAACATTGACCATCATCTAAATACCCCTAGAATGTTGGGGTGGCGGCGAGCTTCGTCGTTCCAGCTTCTATCTCCGTCGTCGTTCCAGCCATTCCAGCTCGGTTGTTTCAGCTCTGTTGTTCTATGGTTCGCGATACGACCGCTGATTGTGAGCGGCTGTTTGTGCGAGCACGTTTTGGTACGACCTTTGCCCCGTCCTATGCTGCTCTGGAATGCATCTGCCAGGAAAGAAAAGGAAGATCAAGGAAACCATGCCCGAAAAATGGCTTGCGGCATTACCGGTTTATAACGAAGCCCAGTACGTGACGGACATCCTGGACGAGGTCGTTCGGTATGCCGATGACGTGTTGGTCGTCGATGATGGATCGACCGATGGAACGGCCGATTTGTTGGCAGGACGAAATGACATTCGTGTGGTCCGTCATGAACGCAACCGAGGTTACGGTGCGGGACTGGTGAGTGCCTTTCAATACACGATCAACAACGGGTTTGACGGCCTCGTGACGTTGGACTGTGACGGTCAGCACCAGCCCAAGCGGATACCTGAGTTTATTGCGTCGGCCGTCGATGCAGATTTGGTTTCGGGAAGCCGCTATCTCAGGACGTATGAAGGCGACGATGCTCCTCCGGAGGAACGTTACGCGATCAATCGTCGCATCACGAATGAGCTGAATCAGCGGTTGGGCTTTGATTTGACCGATGCGTTTTGCGGATTCAAAGCGTATCGCACCGAAGCATTGAAGTGCTTCGAAATCACCGATTTTGGGTACGCGATGCCATTGCAGTTGTGGGTTCAGGCGGCTGCCGCAGGACTGCGCGTTGTCGAAATTCCCGTACCGCTGATCTACCTCGACCTGGAGCGTTCGTTTGGCGGTGCACTGGATCAAGCAGACACACGGCTTCGTCATTATCATCAGGTGTTGGATGAAGCGTTTGCTGTGGCGGCTGAGCATGGCAGCGTTTTTCCCCCGCGTGCTTCATCGCTGTGTGTGAACGGACGATCGGCTGAGTGAAAGATCCATTAAGCAAAGTGTTGCCGAGCGAAAGCGAGCGAAGTTCAGACGGTACACCCGATACCGGCGAGGATGGGTTTCGCGCCTACCGAGCACCGCAGCGGCACGGTGAGTGCTTGATTGAACCTGGGTTGGATTCTGTTCCAGCCCTTTTGAAGAGCAATGTCGAACTCTATCGGCGCCAAGCATTTCCGGATGCGTCTTTAAAAGATCGAGCGCGACGCACGATGCTCGAGGATGCTCGGCGTTACACCTCTTCCTATCGTACAACCGAATGGATGACGTGGCAGTCCGATGATCCGCTGCCACCGATCCTCATGGCTGGGCATCAGCCCTCGCTTTTTCACGCGGGAGTGTGGTTCAAGAACTTTGCACTCAGCCGACTCGCTCAGCAACACAGCGGCTTGGCCGTCAATCTGGTCATCGACAACGATGTTGCGTCTGGTTGTGCGATACGAGTCCCTGTCGCGGGATCGAATCGATCGCATGCGAGTTATCGTTCGATTGCCTACGACGACGCTGGTGGCGGTGTTCCTTACGAGCAGACAACGATTCGAAATCTCGAGACGTTCGATCGATTTGATGTTCGAGTCCGTGAAGCGATGGCGTCGTTGGTCGACGAACCTTGTATCACCCAGATGTGGCAACATGCCCGAAGCGCGATCAAGCGTTGCGGGATCGCAGGATGTGCTCTCGCGCAAGCGCGGCATGGCCTCGAAGGCGACTTAGGTTTGCAGACGTTGGAGTTACCCTTAGGGGTGGTCTGTCGCACGACGGAGTTTGCGGAATTTGCGCTTGCGATTCTGACGGAACTCCCCAGATTTCATCGCTGTTATAACGATGCTGCTGATCTCTATCGCAAAGCGCACGGGATACGCAGCTCGGCTCACCCCGTTCCGAATCTTGCAGAAGACGGGGAGTGGTTCGAAGCGCCAATGTGGTTGTATGGAGATGACGACCCGCAGCGAAAACCGGTATGGGTCAAGCTGTCGGATGATCACTTGATTTTGAGCGATCGGCATCGTCGAGAGCGGCGTGTGGATGTGAGCTTTCCCAAGCTGGCCGCCGAACAGCTCGCATCTTTCGCAGGTCCCAATTTTAAACTTCGACCGCGTGCACTGCTAACGACGATGTACGCTCGTCTCGTCCTGAGTGATCTGTTTCTGCACGGGATTGGCGGCGGCAAGTACGATCAACTGAACGACTTGATCATCCAATCCTTCTTCATGGTCCAGCCACCTAAGTTCATGGTGGTGTCGGCGACACTGACGTTGCCTGGTGTTGATGCAGCGGATGATGGAATGGGCGTTCGGGGGTTAAAACGCAAGATTCGCGAAACACAATTCCAGGCTGAACGCTTTCGTGACGAAGTTTCTTTGGATGTGAGTGAGCTGGACCGGAAGAGCGAGTTGTTGAAGCATGTGCCACCGGTTGGAAGCCGTGGGGAGTGGCACCGTCAGATCACGGAACTCAATGAATCTCTCAGTCGACAAACGAGACAACTGCGAAATCAACTTCGCGAAGAATTAGTCAGTGCCCAGCAAAAAGCCGCGGCGCAGAATCTTCTCGCCAATCGCGAGCATCCTTTTTGTCTTTATCCGCTTGAGTATTTGCGGCAGACGTACGAGTCGATGCTGGAGTCGCACCGAACGGATGTATCGCGGTAGCAAGAGCCGCTTCTACGCTCGGCTGCCAACGAGGATCTGACCGACGAACAGCCAGACAAAGGTGAAGATGAGCCCGAGGGCAGTGTGGATGGTATCCGCGTTCATATTGAGCCTGGCAAAAGAGGGAACAGTCGCTGTGGCCTGTTCCGTGGCCCAATCACGCTTGCCGCGATTCAATGCGGCTTTGATTCTGCGAGCGTCGATCCCGACGCATCTGTTTGTTTCGGCAATCAGATGACCGTGCACTTGGAAGAAATTCGATCAGGCCGATAATTTCCCCAGGCCGTACAGTTTCACACTCCCCCAGAAGCACTCGAGCTACCCCGACGCCCTCGAGCTACCCCGACGCCCTCGAGCTACCCCGACGCCCTCGAGCTACCCAGGCTTGCTGACGCCGAGATCACGTCGATGTCCTGAATGAGCGTCACTTCGGCATAATCACGAAAACGGTACAACCGCATCTCTCCTCTCATGGCAAAGGCACGTTGATGGCGATTCGATACTGGCTGATGAAAACCGAGCCGGGCACTTACTCGATCGATGATTTGATCAAGGAAAAAGATCAAACCACTTGTTGGGAGGGGGTTCGCAATTACCAGGCTCGGAATTTGCTGCGTGATGAGATTCAAGAAGGCGATCGAGTGCTGTTTTATCACTCGGCGTGCAAAGTCCCTGCCGTCGTCGGGACCGCGGTGGTTTCGCGAGGCGGTTATCCCGATTCTCATGCGTTTGATCGCAGAAGCAAGTATTTCGACAAAAAGAGTGATCCCGAAAAACCGACTTGGTTCATGGTCGATGTCAAACTGGAGGAGAAGTTTGACGAACCGGTCACGCTTGCCGAATTGCGAGAGCAATCATCTCTCAAGGAGATGGTCCTGCTTCAGAAGGGAAGTCGTTTGAGTGTCCAGCCAGTGAAGAAGAAAGAATTTGACATCGTGCTGAAACTCGCCAAAGCGAAAAAATAGAATCAGGTCCTACGAACTTGCTGCGCAAATTGAGTCGCTTCGAAAAACGTTCGCGAACTCGGTGATGAAAGCCAGTAAGATAGTGTTAACGGATCGCCGGCTTCGGTCGGTTGCGTCTCTTGTCTTTCGAACTCCTCTAGCAGCAGATGAACGCCTATGGGCATTCGCTTTGCTTGCCACGTTTGCAACAAGAAGCTCAATATCAAACGCGATTTAGCGGGCCGACGAGGAGTCTGTCCTGCATGCGACGCGAGATTTCGAATTCCGCTCGAAGACGCGGAAAAATCAACGCCTGTCGAATTGGTACGCCGACGTGCCGGTCCGCAACCGGTTCCTGAAATAGACGTTGCCTCGGCACTTGAAGCAGAAGATTCCCCGGCGAGCCATTTCGAGCACGGAGCATCGCTCGCTGCCGGTTCGGCGGTCCTGGAATCGACTCAAACGATGGTCGGAGAGGATTCGGAGGCGACCTGGTACGTGCGACCGCCCAGCGGTGGGCAGTATGGACCGGCGACCAGCAATGTGCTGAAACAGTGGATTGCCGAGGGACGCGTGGCGGCGACGGCGTTGCTGTGGCGAGACGGTTGGCCGCAGTGGCGCGACGCCGAAAATGTGCTCCCTGAATTGGTGGGCCAGCTGCCTGCCGGCGGAGTTAATCGAGGCGGTGACCCAACCGCGATCGGCGGCATTTCCACCGATCATGACGACGTATCGGAGAGTTCTTCCGGCACGACCGGAATTTTACAACGCCCCAAAGTCAAGCAGCGAATCCGCTTGATCGGCGTCCTGGCGGTGCTAGCCGTCTTGCTGATCAGTGTCCTGCTTTTCGTGATGAGCCAGAGTTGACGTCAAGGATGACGCCACAATGACGCCACGCGGGCCCGAGTCCCTGATATCGCTAAGCCCTCATCGCCTTTTTCTGGCCACCCATGGTGGCAGCCCGGCACATAAGAGCGGGAACGATCCCTTGCTGACGCCGCGAATGACGAGGTTCCAAATACGTTGGACAGCGAGGGGGCGATCGCTTGGCAGCGGGTTACTTTTCGAGATGATTCTGGGCTAGTATTCCAACGGCTGACCGCCTGCGTAGAATACGTCCAACCCAAAAAGATTCCCTCCTATCCGGAGTTTGCCCAATGCGTTTCCTTAGCCACCTTGCTTGTTCGCTGGCCGTGCTCGGCTCCGTTTCGTTCGCGACCGCCGAGGATGAGGCAAAGAGCGAAGAAGTTGCGGTCTTCGGTGCGAAGATCACCGTGCCCGCCGATTTTAAACGTGTCGCGCCGAAGTCTCGCATTTTGGAGCACGAGTTCGAAGCCAAGGCAGGTGACGGCGAAGAGAAGAAAACGGCTCGCTTGACGATGATGGCCGCCGGGGGCGACGTTGCAGCGAACATCCAGCGATGGAAAGGTCAGTTTGTCGGTGGTGATCCCGACAAGCAGAAAGTGGAAGAGATGAAAGTTGGTGACTGGACCGTCCACGTCGTCGACGTCTCTGGCAACTACGCCGAACGCATGGGTGGTGGACCTTTCGCCGGTGGAAAAGTCGTTAATCGCAGCGACTACGCCATGGCGGGTGCCATCCTGGTTCAACCAACCGGCCGAAAGTACTTCTTGAAAATGATCGGCCCGGCCGTTGTGATCAAAGAGAACCGAGACGCCTTCGTCAAAATGGTGAAGTCGCTCAAGAAGTAGTTGTCTCTTCTTCCGTTGTTGCGACCAAGCCGATGCGTCGCAAGTTCATTGCCTGGGCTGGCATCGCATGAATGCAGCCCGTTGACCGTTAAGCTTGTCGCCGATGTGCTGAGTGGTCAACGTCGCGAATTGGTTTTGCAACATCGATCGCGAATCCCAGGTTGTCGTTGCGGGCCGGCGCCCACTCGCCCGTCTTATGCGTTTGGAAATCATCAAGACGTTCACCAGGTTGACCGCGCACGTCCTGCGCATTGGATGCGAGTATGAATATTCAGAGCTTTTTGGAGCATCACGGCATTGTCCGGAATCCGTTTGCTGAAGAGGATGCCCAGACGGACCCGGTGTTTAAAGAGTACTGCATCAGCAGTTCCTATCACCCGATCTGGGACAAGGTGTACGGTGATCCGGCGGAACCATCGACTTCGATCATTTTTGGGTTGAAAGGGTCGGGCAAGACGGCGATGCGTTTGCAGATTGATCGACATCTGCAGCGATACAACGAACAGCATCCCGATCAACGCGTCTTTATCGTCCGCTATGACGACTTCAATCCGTTTCTTGACCACTTCACTGAGCGGATGAACCGGCGTGTGGCGAAAAAGCCCGAACGTACTCTCGATGCTTGGCGTTTGTGGGATCACATGGACGCCATCCTCTGTATTGGGGTCACGACGTTGGTCGATCGAATTGTTCATCCCAACTCGGGACCGCCGAGTGAAGCCATTGCGCCGGAGCGAGTCCAATCTTTGGATCGAACGTCCGCACGAGATCTTTTGTTGCTGGCGGCTTGTTACGACCAGTCAACGGAAGCGTCGTTTACCGAGCGTTGGGAGGGGCTGCGGAAAACGCTTCGCTACACAAATCTTTCCACTCGTTGGCAAGCGCCTTTGGCGATTGTTTCCGTTGTCTCGGCATGCGTTTTGGTGGGATGGTTGCTGCTGCGAGACTGGGGGGTGGATGACGCGGGCGCGCCGGTGAAGATGGGCGTGAGCGTCCTTTGGTTGATTCCGCTTTTGAGTCTACTTGGTTCGCTTCCCTGGTTGATTCCCACATTCAAATGTCAGATGGCGGCTTGGGGAATGCACCGGCACATGCGGGTTGGAAAACGTGACACCGGTGTGTTACGAAAAACACTTCGCAGCCTGCCAAGCAAGGAACTGGCAAGCCAGCCGGTGCCGCGATACGACCGTACGGATGACCGTTACGAATTGCTGAATAAGTTTCAGTCGCTGCTCGAACCGATCGGTTTTCGCGGCATGATCGTGCTGATGGATCGCGTGGATGAGCCGCACCTGACCGGCGGTAAAGCTGATTTGATGCAGCGATTCGTATGGCCCATTTTGGACAACAAGCTGCTGAAGCATCCGGGCGTCGGTTTCAAAATGATGCTGCCGCAGGAATTGCATGCTGACATCCAGCGGGAGACGCGAGAGTTCCACGAGCGAGCGAGGCTGGACAAGCAGAATGTGATTCCAGCGTTTCAGTGGACGGGAGAGTCGCTGTACGATCTCGCACGCGCGCGAATGCTCGCGTGCGCCGGGGAGGGCCAGAGCCCAGAGCCCAAGGATCTGTTCGCCGACGAGGTCAGCTATGACCGATTGTTAGCCGCCTTTCAATCGCTTCGCGTCCCACGGCATCTGTTCCGATTGCTGTATCGGTTGTTGGTCGAGCATTGCAATCGATATACCGATGCGGCACCGCAGTACAAGATTTCCAGCGAGACCCTGGAGGCCACCCTGGCGGTCTATATGGCCGAAGTGTGAAGCGGCATTTCAAACTTCTGACTTCACCCTTCAAACTTCTAACTTCCTTTGGTACTTTGGTTGCCCTTGTGACGGTTTATTAACAGGATCCAGCGGGAGAGCGGACTTAGTGGGTACCAAGAGAACGGGCAAAGGGAGACGGAAGATCGGCCGAAAGAAACGACGGATGCGGGCAAAGATCCGTCATCGCAAGAAGTAAGGCTCATCGTGCGGCTGGCCAATGAAGCTTGGTCGACCGCAAAATCGTGGGTTTCAACGTCACGGCAGCTGCCTAGTGGCTACCATGAAAGCGTCAGCAGGAGTGGGATCGCCAGTGATCCGCTCGGCAGCTATCTGGATCGAGTATGTCGACCATCGACTCGAACGCATCGGAATCAAAGAACGAAGGGACCTCGGTGCCACCCAAAAAGCGGGGGGTTCCGGAAGGCTTGTGGGTCAAGTGTCCCGGCTGTGGCTCGTCCCTTTATAAAAAACAGGTAGACGAGAGGCTGAATGTTTGCCCCAAGTGCGAGCATCACTTTTATGTCTCGGCTTCCGATCGTATCACGCAAGTGCTCGACGAGGGCACATTCGAGCCGCTCTTTGAGACGCTGCAACCGACCGATCCGCTCGGTTTTTCAGATCGTCGAAAGTACGCCGAACGCTTGGTCGGTGAACAGAAACGGACGGGCTTGAGCGATGCCGTCATGACCGGGACCGGCATGATTCGAGCACGCCGCGTTGCCTTCGCCGTGACCGATAGTGCGTTTATCATGGGCAGCATGGGCTCCGTCGTCGGAGAGCGTCTGACCCGACTGATCGAGCGAGCGACCGAGCAAAACCTGCCACTGATCATTGTCAGTGCGAGCGGCGGGGGAGCCCGAATGCACGAGGGCATCCTGTCGCTGATGCAGATGGCGAAAGTCTCTGCGGCTCTGGCTCGTTACGACGAGGCTGGAGGTTTATTCATTAGTGTTCTGACCAATCCGACCATGGGTGGGGTCGCTGCCAGTTTTGCGTCGCTGGGAGATTTGGTTTTTGCTGAACCCAAAGCATTGATCGGATTTGCCGGCCCGCGAACAATTAAAGCAACGATCGGGATTGAATTGCCGGACGGATTCCAAACCAGCGAGTTTTTGCTGGAACATGGCTATATCGATCGGATCGTTCCACGTAAGAATCTGAAGACCGAGATAGCTCGCGCGATCGACTATTGTGGCAAGTGACGAGTGAATGCTCGGAGCTTTTTCACTGCTGGTGCGTGAGCCCAGTCTTTTTCGCTAGTCCATTTGCCGCTTGAGCTGCCCGCTGAATGAGCCTGATCGATTCCATCAAATCGGCATTCAAATCGTCCGGTGGAAGCCGGATCGACGTGGAAAAGCGTTTTGGTCGACAACGAACGGCCGTGACGGGCACAATGGCGCACTTCTTTGTCGCCAAAGACCATGAGCACAAAGGCCGCATGGTGGGCGTCAAGATTCTCGACATCGAGAAGATGGAATTGTTCGAGAATCGTTTCAAAGGTCTCGGTAAGCCTTCCGAGGGTGAAATTGCGATGAGCATGCATCACCCGAATGTTGTTGAAACGTATGAAATTGGCGTTTCGATGCGTGGGGAGCCGGTCATCGTGATGGAGTACATCGCGGGCCCCAGTATGCAAAATATCGTGGTGCAGAAGCAGGAAGAGCATGTTGCGGGACGCCGTATCGATCTGATTCGAGAGATGGCGAAAGCCCTGAATTACGTGCATTCTCAGGGCTATATCCACCGCGACATCTGTCCGCGAAACTTTATCTGCACGCCGCAATCGGAAAGCGTGAAATTGATCGATTTCGGACTGACCGTCCCAGCGACGGCCCCTTTCATGGCCCCCGGCAACCGGACGGGCACACCGCTGTACATGTCGCCAGAGATCGTTCGCAGGCGTCAGACGTCCAAGAAAGTCGACATCTTCTCCTTTGGCGTCACCTGCTACTGCCTCTGCTCATTCCAACACCCTTGGCAGGGCGAGATTCTGAACGGTCGGGCGGCGTTGCATCATGACTCATCACCCCCGAAACAGCTGGTCGAACGGTGTCCCAACATCGACCCACGTCTGGCGAGGGCGATTATGAACGCCTGTCACCCGAAGGCCGAAGAGCGGACGGCGGATATCGATCAGTTTCTCAGCTCGATCCGTTCGGTGAAGTCTGCCTTTGTCGACTGACTTGATGTGGCTCTTGTCGGCTCCAAGTCTGGCAGAATGAAATCCTGGTCGTGACGGCCTGGTCGTGACGGCAGCGACGCGATCGCCCTTTCAGAGCGAATGGCCGGCAAAACCGGACGGTCACCGGGGGGTGGGATACGATTGGGCGTTTTCAGCGCTAATTCGTTGACACTCTTTTTCCGGCCTAATTATACTCCGGAGGACGTGGTGAACTTAGGCAATCTAATCATTGCGGCATGGTCGCCTGCCATAACCCGCTTCTGCCCCTTTGGGGTCTATTCGCGGTTGAGCGTGGTCAAGGTCGAAGTATGCCGGGCTTCACTTCCTATCGTCGGTCTGCCCTTCGTCGGTCTCATCCTCGTCGATCAGTACCCTCCGTCGATCTAACAAAACGTACACGGAATCCAAAATGACCCTACTCGGTAAGTCTTTCACCGCCGTCATCTTGATCCTCAGCACGATCTTTATGGTGTTGGCATTGGCGGTCAACGCGACTCATCGCAACTGGAAAGACGTCGTAATTAATGGTGTCAACGGACGCCCCGGTTTGAAAAAGCAAATCGAAGATATCTCGCTCGTGAACGAGCAGTTGCGTGAAGCACGCCAACGAACGTTGGCGGCACTTGACCGTGAGCAAGCAGCTCGGCAAACCGCATTGGCGGCACTGCAAACGCAATTGGATCGTTTTGAAGACGACCTGCAGAAGAGCCAAGCGGCTGAGCAAGAGTTGCGAGC
The DNA here is from genome assembly GCA_039179795.1 of Planctomycetota bacterium. GTDB lineage: Bacteria > Planctomycetota > Planctomycetia > Pirellulales > Pirellulaceae > Rubripirellula. The sequence continues at coordinate 39,205 of JBCDEM010000050.1, forward strand.
CCAACTGACCGTCGCCAATCAAACGGCGTTAAGCCGGTCGCAAGAGCTCGAAAGGCTGACCGCTGAGAACGGTCGACTGCGAACGAGCATCCGATCCGAACAACAAGACCGAGACGAACTGTTCGCTCAAGCTTTGCAGCTAACTGATGAGATGAATCGTCTGCGTGGATTCAAACAACAGCTCGAACAGCGAAATCGACAACTGATGGCGCAAGTCACACGATTCGAAGAAGTCGTGGCGGCAAAGGGCATCGACATTAATGATCCACTGGATGGCGCACCGCCAGAGCGCAATGGGAACATCTTGCAAATCGATCGTCCAACCTCCCTGGTTTTGGTTTCGATCGGTTACGACGAAGGACTTCGTAAAGGACACTTCTTGGAAGTGACCCGAAAAGGACGCTACGTCGGTAAGTTGAAAGTCAAGAACATCGAACCAGACCGCGCGGTGGCAGAGATTTTGAAAGACTACAGCGAAGGCATCTTGCAGGAGGGCGATCGTGTCGACACTACCCTCGACTGAGAATCGTAAACAGCCACCGAGCGTTTACACCGTTATGTTGCTCATCAGCATGCTCTTCATGTTGATCGCAGTCATAGCCATGTTGATCGAACTGAATCGTTGGGCACCGGAGTACTACCGCACCAACACCGCACAGCCAACGGCAATGGTGCGAGGTAGCGGAAGTGGTGGTGTTAGTGGATTAGGTGTTTAGCCGTTTAGGTGTTTAGGAAGAAGTCGGGACGATCGCCTGAAGATCTCGCACCTCACGCGGAACCGCTCGTCCCTAAACAGCTAACAAGCTAAACAGCTGAAGGTGTTTAGTGGATTAGGTGTTTAGGAAGAAGTCAGGACGATCGCCTGAAGATCTCGCACCTCACGCGCAACCGCTCGTCCCTAAACAGCTAACAAGCTAAACAGCTAAAGGTGTTTAGTGGATTAGGTGTTTAGGAA
>JBCDEM010000088.1:0-3527 GCA_039179795.1 Planctomycetota bacterium
CCCATTTCGGAGGATCTTGTGCAGATGATACGAGAGAATCGCATAGGAGAGCACATCGACGGCAAAGACCGAGGCAAGAGCTTCCATGCGTCGACGGATCCACTCTTTTCTGAAGGAGAAGTCTTTTCCAGATGCTTGATCGACTCCAGCCAGAAACGCTCTGCGGACGCATCGCTGCACAACATGCACGACGCAAACCTCGTTCGAATCAAACTGCTCAGCGCGTTGTGGTCGTGTCATGACAATCTCCTTTAGTGAATGCAGCAAGGAGGATAATGGTTTTCACTGAATCAGACAATATGGATGATGGGTGGCACCATTTGTCTTCCCTGTGGCAACACTCATCGAAGCGTGAGTTCGGTCCGTCAGTCGGTCGAAAACGCGTGTCACGTTTTTCGTACCGCGCGACGACGATTTCGTCTACTCGATAAATGTCAATTCATCTACTTTAGAAACGTGGGGAGTCACCACACCAAAATCCCAAGCCACTCGTTTCGCATTTAGATCGATAACGGCAAAACCTGCGGTGGTTAAGGTTGCGTAGAAAACGCACACATCACCCGTCTTGCTCACTACTGGGTATATGTCGAGCAAGTTAGTACGAGGTCTGATCCAATCACAATGGATCAGCCCCGAAATCTCGGATGGACTATCGCGAACGCTCGCAATTCCGAAACGAATCTTGGATGCGTCGTCACTTGGGAGAGTCAACATTCCCCTGTTTCCAGCCCGGACGAAACCTGCAAGATCGAGACCCTCGAGCTTCTCAATCTTGCGAAAGAGGAAGTCCTCTTCGCCGATTGGCATAATGGAATCTGATCTTACAACCAGCTCTTTGTGATGGTGGCTTGGCTTCGTTTCCGGCTCATCTTCGGGCATTTCCGACCAATAAGGAAGGAAATCAAAACGCCCAATCTGGTTGAACTTCGCCTTCATCAAGATCTGCTGCCATTCCGGTGGTACGTCACACTTTGTTGCTCGCTCTACAGTATCGAGAAAGCTTTTCACGTGCGATCGGTTCAGCTGAACCTCGGTTTCAGATTGCGATAAAAACCCTGCCAGGGACGATACTCGCAATATTTCCCATGCGGCCCAAACGCTTTCGACAGATGCATTGTCAAGCGCTGCAATTCTCTTCAGCTCGAAAGGCTCTAAACGTGACACGGCGTTCTGCGCGGCCAATCCTCTAGCCCAGGTTGGAAGACGATCGTCATTCGCAATTGCAAACAACCGCTTGCGATCCATAGGAAGTAAACCATCACTGACAGAAGTCACGTCTTCGACAGCAGATCTGTCGCGGTCTTGCCCATTTGCATTCAATGGCCATCCAGCAATGCTGATAGACCAGACGATGATCGACAACGCTAGTTTCTGGCAACAACAGTACATAATAAAAATGCGCGACTAGTTAAAAGGAAATGACGGAAATGGGCTCGAGGGCCCGGTGTACATTGGAAAGCTCCAAGCGACGGCTTTGGGAGAATTACAACAGCAATTCCACGCCATTCCGAAGTGGGTGTAACCGGGGCCTGCGGCACCCTGGCGACTCCAGTACCCAGGCACGTCTTCCGTCGCAGGAAGATCGCCGGACGAGGTAGTGCAAGGTCCCTTTACCCTCTTGGGAGTCTCTTTGTGTTTTTCGCTCTCAAGGATTTCGCCCGGACGCAACCCTTGCTCAGTCGTTCCAGTTGGCGCAACACAGTAAAAACGTACTTCTCGAAACTGCGCAAGGGCTCCCTTCGTTCCTGCCCCGACTCTTCCAAGGCTATAGTCGAAAACGACGTCGTTCCTGCCACGACTTCTACTCACGGACCATCCCTCCCAATACTGCTCGACCCTAGCGGTATAATCCGTTGGATTGCAAAGAGACACCGCACAGAGAGAGACAACGTGTTGAACAAAAAATCCTTTTTTCGTTCTGCATGGCCATCGTTTTAGACTAAATCTCCACTTAACAAAAGCTTCAGGCTTTGGGCAACTCGGCTCCAAATTTCCCTCAACCTGTTTAACAACTAGTTCAGTCGTCTTAGTACCATAAGGATCCCCATCGGTTAGACCGGTGTAACTTCGGTAGACGCTCAGTCCATCGACAAACCCAAGTGGGTCTCTGGAACACCACCGCCCCATCTCCGGATGATAGTAGCGATTCCGATTCAGCTGCAGCCCGGTTCCCGAATCAAGCCGACACCCCGTGTAGCGATGCTCCCAAGCATAGCTATCACTACTGACGCTCATGTCGGCCGCTAACACGGTGCTGACCCCGTAGGAAGTGTACACGAATCGCTGCTGAACACTGCCCGATGTGTTCACCAGTGCAGTTACATTGTACTGCGCTTCCTGCAGAGCATAGAGACGTTCTTCCAGTCCATTGCCAGAATTCGCATCGGCGTCGCGGTCCCTAAGTACCAATTCATCGACGTACTGCGCCCCCCATACGAACTGCTTCGTCGCGGTCCCACCTTCGGTCGAGCGTTCTTCCAGGCACTGCCATGCTTCGTTGTAGTAGAAATGGGTGGTCGTCGAACTCTCGACTCGCTTGATTCTTCGATTGAGGCCGTCGTACTCGTAGCTGGCAGCGATACCGCTGTCGAGGCTCACGAGCCGGTTCCAGGCATCGAACTTGCCGGTGTAGCTGGCCGTCAGTGTGTCCGGATTGGGGATCGTCGTCATGTTACCCGCAGCATCGAACGCCGGGTCAGCCCAGTTGGCTCCCGCCCCACCACTTTGCAGACCGATTGCCGTCACTTCGTTCGCGTCATTGTGTGTTCGGTCCTGTTCCAGGTCCCAGGTGCCGTTACCGTTTTCGTCTTGATCAAACTCTTCCCAGTTACCCAGCTGATCGAGCTTCCACTGCTGCTCGAACGTCTTGGTGGTGATCGCTCCGGTCGTATCGTTGGATGTTCCCTCGTCGGTATCGATCAAACGATCCAGACCGTCATACGAATACGCTTGGTCACGCTGATCGGTTGTCGCGCCCGAGATCTGATCGACACGGATGTTACGGTACGTGCGATTGCCAGTGCGGTCATTCCCGTAATCGACGCGATCAAGATAGTTGGCTCCGCTGCCGGTGGTGGGACGCCAGCAAGACTGCATCACTCGTCCGAAACGATCCCAGATTTCGTAATCGCCATCGCCGTCGCGGTCGGCGTGCTGGTGGATGTCCGGTTGGGTGTAAGCAGAGACAGCCACCCGTCCACCTCCGGTGTACTCATAGGCCACCAGTTGTTGACCGCTAGCATTCGTTTCGCGGATCTCCGCCACCTGGCTCCTACGGTCGCGAATCGAGCCTTGTGTTGAACTGTCATAACCGTAGAAGAAGGCGCTACCGTCGGGATAAGTCACACTCTCGCGCCGCAGTCCATCCTCGTATACGTTCGATGAGGCGGTTTCATCGTAGGCGTATTGCACGCTCGGTTCGGTGCCTCCAACCGCACCGCTGTGATCCTGTTCGCTCTTGGTAATCTGGCCGTGTGTTCCGTAGGTGTATTTGATTTGATTGCGGACTGTGCTGCCGGTTGTCGTAC
>JBCDEM010000058.1:0-29102 GCA_039179795.1 Planctomycetota bacterium
GCGACGCGATACTACATCTGAAGGCAGCCCTGATCAGTGACGGGACAGAATTACCGGATCACATGTCCTCTCGTCCGGGAAGCCAATACACGCGCAAATCAAAGAATGATAAGCGGCAAGCAATTCCCTAATCACCGATTAACGTTCCTGCACCCACGTGGAGCGGACGACGTGCCGCGATGCCGGAGACAGATATGGGCCGCCTGCTTACCCCCGAATTGCTTGGCCAGTAGAATGCCGCGACCTCCAATGGATCCCCTCCTTTCAAGTTCCAGATGACGCAAGCTTCCGGGAATAAACGCCAAGCGGCCATCGCGTTCATCTTGGTCACGCTCTTTATCGATATTCTCGGCATCGGGATCATTGTTCCCGTCCTGCCGGATTTGGTGAGGGAATTTGTCGGCGTTGAAAACGCGGAAATGGCCATCGCGGCGGAAAGTGATTTCGAAAACGGCTCGCTAACCGATGACGCCGACGATCCGTTTCCGAACGAAGGCGAATCTAGAAAAACAGATGGCGTGGAAGGTGATTCCGCATCCGTCAACGAACAGTTGTCCTTTTCTCTTGCAGGGAAATACGTCGGCGTTATCGCTGCTTCTTATGCTTTGATGCAGTTCTTATTCGCGCCGATCATCGGTGCGTTGTCGGACCGTTTTGGACGGCGGCCCGTCTTGCTCATTTCGCTGTTTGGGTTTGGCGTCGATTTCCTGATTCAGGGGTTTGCTCCCAACATCTGGTGGCTTTTCGCGGGTCGAATCTTGGCTGGAATCATGGGCGCCAGTTTCACGACAGCGAATGCCTACATCGCTGATATTTCCACCGATGAAAATCGAGCGCGTAATTTTGGTTTCGTCGGAATGATGTTCGGTTTGGGATTCACGATCGGCCCTGCGCTGGGCGGATGGCTAGGTGATATCAATCTCCGACTTCCGTTTTTCGTTGCGGCTGGTTTGGCGTTAGTCAATTGGCTGTATGGCTATTTCGTGTTACCGGAGTCGCTTCCTCCGGAGAAGCGATCTCCCATGCAACTGCGGCACATGAATCCGTTTAGCACGATTCAACAGCTGCGGGTCTATCCCATGGTCGCGGGATTAGCAGCGGTGTTTGTCTGCAAGTCACTCGCTCAGCGTGGATTGGAAAACGTCTGGGTGTTGTACACCGGCTATCGCTACGGCTGGTCACCGTTCGTTAACGGACTGGCGCTTGGATTTGTTGGAATCACCGCCATCATCGTTCAAGGTGGAATGGTGCGACCAGTTGTCAAACGATTCGGTGAACGGCAAACGGTTGTTCTGGGATCGTTGATTGGGGCGTTCGCTTTTCTCGGTTACGGACTTGCCACCGAGGGCTGGATGATTCCCGTCATCGTTTCGTTCGGAGCGATCGGGGGAGTGGCTGGTCCGGCAATCCAGAGTTTGGTTGCGGGTGCCGTTGATGAAACGGAGCAGGGCAAAGTCCAAGGTGCGCTGACATCGCTCATCAGCTTGACCAATGTGTTTGCACCGCTTTTATTTAACACGTTCCTATTCAGTTACTTCATCAGTGACAGCGCGCCGATCAAGGTTCCTGGCGCACCGTTTCTTTTTGGATTCGTGCTGCTGCTGATCTCGACGGTGATTTCAGTCCGAGTCTTCAAGCGCTTTCCGGCAGCCGAAGAATAAGCTCGCTCGCCCCCAACCCATCGCTTCAAAACCCCGTGCTATTCCACACGGATGATTCGTTGGTCAATGTGCTCGACACCGTCAGCGTGCTTTGCTTTGACTTGGATCTTGTGGGTGCCGACGGATAATCCCGGCGGTAGCATGCCACGCCAGATATGGGGCGTCGTGTGGGCGCCGGGCAAATTACTCCAATCACGATCTTTGAGTTTCTCTTCGCGCGACTTCTCGGCTAGGTAAGCAGGGTCTTTCAATCGAACGCGTTGCATGGAAACCCAATCGCTCTCGCCGACCCGCATCGAAACCTTTGACGTTTCCGATCCGATAAAGACGTTTGCCATGACGACAGTCGCCGCCAATTCAGCCTGCGCGGCTTTTTCTGGGGCGTAGATGTTCATTTGGTAATCGGCCGGACGGCTGGCGGCGCGCATTTCCAAAGCATATTGGTTGCCATCAAACGTCATGATCGAATAGCCATTCGGGCCACCATCACTCATTGTCGCGTGTGGAATGCCACGCTCATCCCGCTTTCCTCTCCACCAGCTGCCGCAAACCGTCACGTTTACGATGTGATGATGACGTTCAGGACCTTTCCATCCGTCCTCGGAGCCGATCAATCGATGCTCCATGTAGTGTGTGTGAGCCGAGATGGACACCGTTGCCGGACGATCTTCGATTAACCGGTACAACTGTTGACGATCATCCATCTGGTTCAATGGAATGTGCATCATCAACATCAATAGCTTGTCTTTCGGAACGTCGGCCAAGTCGTTGCGAATGAAGTTCAGTTGATCCTCACCGAGACCAGCGCGATACCCGGCTTTCCGTTCACCTTCGGCACCTCGCCAAACCACATTATCAAGCACGATGAAATGTGTCGGTCCGTAATCAAACGAGTAATAGGAGGGGCCGTAGAATCGCTCGAACGTCTCATCACTCTGGTCATCTTCTTTGGCTTCGACGTTCAGATCATGGTTGCCGATCACGTTGTACCAGGGAATTCCGATCAGCGCGATCGCTTGGTTGAGTGGCGACATCATCGCAAGGTCATCAAACACGATGTCACCCAACGTCACGCCGAAAGAAGCATCGTGGGCGTCAGCTGCGATGATCTGTTCGACAACGTCATGCGCAATGTACTCGACCTCTTTGATGTTTCGCGGCTGAGGGTCACCAAACAAGATCGCCTTGAACTTGTCCGGCTCTTCTTGGCGATACAGCGGAAAATCAATTGACTCTGGTAGCGGTCCAGTCGGATCAACACCTGGGAATCGATACTTGGCTGGGGATCCGGCAGGCTTATGGATGTAATAGAATTGAGGTAGTTGATTCTCCGATAATGGAGTCATCCAGTTTCGCGGCTTGATCACAAAGATGATCTCATCGTCGTCCACGGGAATCTCGTACTCTCCCTGCGCATCCGTTGTGACGATTTGCGTGCCATTGCTTACTCGGATTCCCGAGATCCCTTTTTCGGATCCGTCACGTTGCCGATTCTGGTTCGTATCCTCGAAGACGACTCCACGAGCCATTTTCGTTTTTTCCCCGTTCGTTTTTTCCCCGTTCGTTTTTTCCCCGTTCGTTTTTTCCCCGTTCGTTTTTTCCCCGTTCGTTTTTTCCCCGTTCGTTTCATCTGCGTGCCGGTGGTGTTCGTGAGCGTATCCGGACAGCGTCAGGCTGGCGACAAGAATCAAGAAAACGGTGCAGCGCATCGGAGAGTTCTCATGAGGAAGGATTTGGGACGCACATTCTATACGGGCTGCGAAGCAAAGTATCGCGTCGGATGCCGCATCCAAAAGCGATTGCTTCGCATCCGTCTTTCAACCGCTCGCATTCTCCGTCAGCGACCACATTCGTGACCACGTGAAGAGAAAGGATTAACGAAATCTTGATTCGCCCCACATCTGATTTCGACTCGGCGGAACCGTGCCGGGTGCGGAGGGATTTTGATAAAGCAGCTCGTGAACATGATCGGCGGACCCGTCAAGTCGATCAGCAGACAGATGCCAATTTGCATCTTGAGGAACAAGCTCTTCGTGGTAGGGCCACGGATCAAATGGCTGGTAACCAAGCGTTGACGCCAGCTTCTCCGAATTGAGTGTGACGTTCCCAGCCCGCGGCGGCATCGGCCCCGCCTCCACGCGAGGACAGCCCATCAACAAACTCGGATCGTATCCACCAACGACGTTGACGATCTGAGCAATCTCGTAGAGGCTCAATTGCCTAGGCCCACCGGCGTGATACAGTCCTCGCAATGGGCTGACTAATAACCGTTCAAAGAGTCGATTCATGCAGTCCGTGTATTTCGGCGTGCGAACCTCGTCAAAGTAGAGCGTTGCCGGTTTCCCTTGCTTGAAACGCGATGCAATCCAGTCGATCGCGCCCGCGTGACCGTTGAAACTGATCCCCATCGGCAAGGAAATGCGAAGTATGCACGCGTCAGGAACCAGACTCGCCACCAGCGTTTCAGCTTCGACCATCTTTGCACCGTAGACGGTCACTGGATCGGGTGTATCCAGTTCATCGTATGCGCCGTCTTGTCGACCGGCGAACACCAGATCAATCGAGAGATGAATCACTCGCGATCCGAAGCGCCGCGCGGAGCTCATCATGTTTTCCGTCCCAACAACATTTACACGATGTGCCATCGCCGGATCCAACTCGCACGACTTCAACCGACACGTTCCGGCGCAATTGAGCAGACTGGCAAACCGATACTTATCCCACAACCGTTCGACCTCGCCAGCTTCTTCAACGTCGCAGGCGATAATCCCATCGCCTTGCAAGGGCCACATCGATGACTGGCGAATACCGATCACGGCATCACCATAGAGTCGACGAAAATGGTGAAACGCGTTGTAGCCGGGCACACCCGCAATTCCCGTTACCAGCATGGGCAGCGGTGGAACGGCTGTCATGGACGATTCAGTGTTCATTACTCGGCGGTCATATGCTCCCGCGGGGAGCAGCGCTCGTATTGGCAATACGGATGTTTGATCAGCTCATTCGTTGTAATCGTATCAACCGGAATTCAACCTTCCGACCCGACGATTCAACGCACCACGAAAACACCCCAAGCATGGGCTACGAGCTAAACACTATTGGTAAGGTTCTGTGGTGACGGTCCATGTGTCACCACCTAACAGGTAATAGATGAGTGATTCGATGACTGATCCGCAACCGGTCGGCAAGCGGACCGTTGACACCCGGAAGGAACCGCGATTCAAAACGGGCCAGGGCGAAAAGAAACTGCACTGCGAAACCACGCTATCAGCCTGTGGCATTCGCCGAGGTACCGTCGTTGACATTTCAAGAACCGGTATCCGTCTGCTCTGCGAAGGCAACTTCGAAGTCGGTCAGCCGATCTTCACCGAGCTCACCACCGATCGATCCCACGGTATCTATCAGGGACTCATTCGCCGTGTCGAACCCTGGAACAACGAACTGAGCATCCTGGGATGCAGTCTTGATGATCCGATTCCTGATGACGTGCTCGAAGAACTCGCTTCCGACGGAGTGGTCAATCGACGCGCCGAAGATCGCATGAAGATTGAGGAGACAGCCAAACTGAGCTGGCAGTTGAACGGCGGCAAAGAAGTCGAAGTTGACATCAAGGATTATTCTCCCGGCGGGATGCGTATCACCTCAACAGTGGATATCCCCGATAACGTTCGACTACGCGTGCGATTCGACCGTGAAGAAGCTGACGAACAGGTGATCGTGGAAGCAAAAGCGATTTGGTACTCCACGGACGGCGATGATGTCGAAGCAGGTGTGCAATTTACCGACGCAGAGTCACCAAGAAAAGTTGCTTCGTTTGTTCGACGACAAGCCGAAAAGGAATTGGCGGAAGCAGATGAGGCGGAAAAGCCCGTGATGCGTCCGATGTATCTTTGCGCAGGAATCGCTCTGATCGGCCTGCTCATTCTTTGGGCCGTTTAGCATCCACTTGATCGTCGTCGATCAAGACCACCCGTTAATCGTGCTCATGCACGAGCACGATGACGCGTGGAAGGCGTCTTGTGGTCTCATCCATTACGGAGTTGATCAAGACTCGACACGCACGCCTCTTCTTTCACGTTGTACAACTTCACCGATAACCGCTGGCATCGGCAGCTCGCGTTCGGTACACAGGTGCTGCAAATCCTTTGCTTTCCGTTCTGGTAGTGCGATCAACAAACCACCGCATGTCTGCGGATCATACAAAAGCGGATAGGCCGAGCGACGACGAATCGAATCGTCGACATCGACATCGCGTTCTGCGCATAAGTTGTCCCGCAACAAACTGCTCTCGATTCCCTCTTTGGACAGTTCGATAGCTGACGGCAGGCAGGGCACTTGGTCGAGTCGCAACACCGCCGTCATATGACTTGCTTGAGCCATTTCGATCAGATGCCCCATCAGTCCGAATCCGGTGATGTCAGTAGCCGCCTGAGCTCCCAAGTCGATTGCGAGCTGCGCATAACGATGCTGAGGCTGCAACATTGCTTCAAGCAGATGATCGTACGCTCTTGCAGGGCACTGACTACGCATCTGTGCAGCCAACAGGATTCCAATTCCGATCGGTTTTGTAAGCAGTAACCGATCGCCCGGTTGGAGATTGGATTTCCGCAACAACCGAGAACCGATCCGTCGGCCAATCACGGTGAATCCAACTTCCGCTCTTGGCCCCACGATCGTGTGTCCCCCGACAATGTTCGCGTCCCAAGCGTCGAATTCGCGTTTCGCACCATCTAACAAGTCGGAAACATACTTCTGCTGAGCCTTTGGATCACCTTCCGGAATGACCAGATTTGCGAGTGCTTCGCTCACAAAACCTCCACTCGCAACGATATCGCTTGCCGAATGCAAAGCGGCAATTCTTCCAACGGTGTAAGCGTCTTTGAGCGGCGCCGAAAAGAAATCCGTCGAGGCAATCAGTTGTCCTTCGGCGATCCCATTACCGATGGGAACAGCGTCTTCCGCTTCGACATCCGCGGATTGCGACAAGGCACCGCGCAGCGACTCCGCGCCCAACTTGCAGCCGCAACCGCGACACTGCATATCGTCTTGCTCATCCGACGCGTCATTTGACATCGGCGTGACAAGAAACTTGTCCATGAATTTACTGTCGATACGATCCTTCAAATCCATGACCCAGTTTCCCCGGAATGCCATTCCTTTCCATTGACCGACCGCCTGACCGTTCCCCAAGTTGACCAACTTGAGAAATCCCTGCTGAGGCTTATATGGTTTGAGAGGACGACCGGACAAAGCCCGCTGGATGTTCTCCCATAACACGGGGCCTTGCCGCACGGCATAGACGCCCGCTTTTGGCAATGATTCACCGATGATCGTCCCGGTATCACCGACGGCAAACACGTGTCGCCGATTAACTGACTCCAGCTCATGATTCGTCGCAATGAACCCACGATCATCAAGCTCTAAGTCGAGCTGCGAAAGCAGAGGCGGCGGAGAAGCACCGGTTGCCCAAACCACGACGTCTGCGGAGACGGATCGCCCATCGTCTAATTCCAAACCCGAATCGTTAATCTTCTCAACCGCACGTCCCGTGATCACATTGACGCCTCGTTGCAGCCAAACGTCCGTGATCAGACGTCTTGTTCGGTCTTCAACCTCAGGAACAACTTTTGGGCTACGCGTGACCATCGACAATTCGTAGTCATCGATCGCCAACGTCTTCAGAAAACGAGGAAGGCAGCAAACGATCTCGGTCCCAGCGACTCCACTGCCAACGACGGCAATCGAAATCGGTGATTCACGTTTCGATCCTTGGATGTTGCGAAGAGCGGCTTCGAGACGCGAAAGAAACGACTGCATCGGCTTGATCGGGATCAAGCTGCTTCCTGCCACTTCCACGTCGCTCGTGGTCGCGCGAGAACCGATCCCGATTGAAAGAACATCAAATCCAACAGACGGACGATCTTTGAACTGAACTTCTCGATGCTCGTGGTCGATTCCAATGACCGGATCGGTGATCAATCTCGCGTTAGAAGCGTTGCATAACGCCGCCAGATTGATTTCCATTTGCTCATCGGAGATCTGTCTGGCAAGCAGCGCCGGCAACATCCCCGAATAGGTTGCATAGGAATAGTTGGACAGACAAACCAGCTCGGCATCCGGTGGCGCATGCATACGCCACATTCGCACAACGTGCGCGTTGGTGTGACCGATCCCCAGCAACACAACTTGCCGGCTCGCAAGCCTTTCGATCATTCCTTTGACTCTTCTTCGTCCGTATCAAGCACAACACCGCCCAATGCGAGACTCAATCGTTGCTGAAGCGGTTCCATCTCCTCTTCTGCGATCGTTCGAACATCAATCCAGACGGCATCATCCGTCACGCGCGTCTGTACGGCGGGCGATCCTTCACGCAAAATCTTTGCCAATTCATCGACGTTATCGACGTTGATCTTGATGGCGTAACCAGGCCGCGTTGCGCCGGGCACGGAACCTCCACCAACGGGAGAATCGCAAGGCAAGATTTCCAAATTGGAATAAGCCGACAACGCATCGGTCAGTCGTTGGCAACGATCCCGCAGTGCATCGGGTTCAGCGTACAACATCTGCAAGACGGGAATCTCGTGCTTGGCGTTTCCAGCCAAATGAATTTCAACCGTTGCTTCAAGTGCTGCGAGCGTCAGCTTATCAACACGCATGGCACGCATCATGGGACAAATACGCAAGCGATCAATCCACTCACTCTTGCCGACGATCATTCCACACTGAGGTCCACCGAACAGTTTATCACCGCTGAAAAGCGTCAACTCGGCACCCGATGAAACACTCTGCGTCACCGTTGGCTCATGCAATCCCAATGCGGCAAGATCCTCAACGCAGCCGCTCCCCAAATCATCAATCACGGGGACGTCATTTGGACGATCGATGCTGACGAGTTCATCCACACTTGGTTCGGTGACGAATCCAGAGAGTTGAAAATTGCTGCGATGAACGCGAATGAGGGCACCTGTGCAATCGTTGATCGCATCCTCGTAGTCTTTCAAATACGTTCGATTCGTCGTTCCCACCTCACGAAGTTGCACACCAGAAGCGCGAAAGACATCGGGTAACCGAAAACCACCGCCGATTTCGACCAATTGTCCTCGAGAAACAATCACCTCTTTTTGAAAAGCGGTTGCTTGGAGAACGAGCATTGTGGCTGCCGCACAATTGTTCACGATGACGGCGTCTTCCGCACCGACGAGCTGGGCAATCTGTCGTGCGATTCGCGCACCACGTTTGCACCGGCGACCGGTATGTAGGTCGAGTTCAACATTCGCATACCCTGTGGCCGCACGCATGCGCGTGATTGCTTCTTTCGCCAACGGTGCACGACCGAGATTCGTGTGCAACACAACCCCCGTGCCATTAATCACCCGTTGAATCAATTGACCACTATCCGCCTGCTGTCGTCGCTCGATCAAATGTACGACACGATGCAACCAAGACGCATCGTGATCGGCATCACCTGACAGAATCTCCTCTCGACAGAATTGAATCGACTCTCTTGCCCACTGGCTCAATCGTCGATGTGGCAAACTACCTCGCAGCGCAGCGAGCGCCGGACTCCGCAAGACTTCATCAACGGATGGAAGATTTCGCAGCTTTTCAGTCTTGCTCAACAATTTGTTCCTTCTTGGATTCTTCCCCACAGAACCCATTCAATTCGGGGCCAGCGGAACGTGCATCACCTGCGCGGATCGTCAGTCCCTCACGATCGCAAAACTCCAGCAATGGGATCGCGTGTTTCCGTGTTACGCCCCAGTGATCTCGAATCGCCGCGACCGACTGGGGACCTTCGCGAAACAAGTCACGCAGTTCACAGGAGAGTTCGGTCATCGTTTCCGCAGCAATAAACAAGCCCCCGCTGACCTCCAGCAGAATCTTCTGTTGACCTGCGAAGCGAACCAGAGATGTGACGGCCTCCATTGTACTCTCGGTTTTCTGGGCCAACTCCTTCATCGTCGGTGGTGTGCGATTGTTTCTGTACAGTTCCAGGACTTGCTCCATCTTGGCTCGCTGTTTTTTCGACAGCACCGTTGATTCGGAAGCCAATGCGAGCAGTGAATTGAAACGGACCACTTTCTTGTCTGTCAAAAGTCTCTGGATCACATGCGAAACAAGCAACGGCGAACCCGCGGACGCTGAACGTCGGACAACGCCGTCTTCAGCGATCCATGCATCGCCACCGGAATCCGATTGCGCCGTTAATTGCTTGATGACGAATCGACTCGTACGCTCAAGACTCTCTACGGAAACCAGATGTCGATCTGCGATCTTGTCGATTGATTCATCTTCACAGCACGCCGCGATGGCATCTGAAAGCTCCGATGATTCGATACCCAGCCGCAAGAGATTTTCATCCGAATCGATGATCACTTCGCCGCGATACTGCACCCAAGCCCGCAGTCGTTCGGCAGCGTTTCCATGCGCCAAAACTTGCCCAAGTTCCAACAGACGATTCACTTTCCTGTCACCCGCATCCAAATTCACCAGCACTCTACCACCGGCAAACGATCCGACCGGATATGGCTTGCGAAACAAGCAGGACTGATCGAACGTTGCCACAACCGAAGACTCTGCGTCGACAACAACGATTGCCGTTTCAGATGCATTGACTTTGCGGGGGCCACGAAGGGTCGCTTCGCAGGACGTTGCCGCCGTATGCCACTGAATGGTTGCGGGACACTTTAACTCCGCTGCATCGCTAAACATCGTCAGCTCGATTAGAAAACGCTTGTGTCCCTGATGAGAATGGGGCGAAACAAGTTCATCTCCGCGTTGAAAATCAGATGCGTTGATTCCAGCTAAGTTAATAGCGGTCCGCATCCCAACGATCGATTCGGAGACGTCCGCTCCGTGAACTTCCAACTCACGGACCCGAGCCGTCTGACCACTGCGTACGACTTCCACTTGATCACCAAGATTCACCGTACCGCTCCATGGCGTACCGGCGATGACACAGCCGCGTCCTTCAATCGTGAAAACACGATCAACGGGCATTCGAAACGGTCCATGCTGTGACCGTTCCGTCTTCCGTGCCATCTCACATAGCTGTGACTTAAGCGAATCCAAACCTTCGCCGGTCACGGTCGATACAGGGATCTTGCTGATATCTTCGAAGCCAAACTCAGCCAAGAAAAAATCAAGCTCTTCTTCCAGTTCATCTCGAGTCGATTGATCGGCGAGATCAATCCGCGACATCACCACCAACAGCTGATCGACCCCCAACGATTGCAAGATGGCCGCATGTTCGAGTGTCTGTGCTTGGATGCCTTGATCAACGGCGACGACTAGCAGGCCGACATCGACGGCTGAAACCCCCGCCAACAAATTGCCGATGTATTTTTGATGACCTGGCGCGTCAATCAATGCGAACTGATTCTCACCGTCTGTATACGATGCAAATCCCAAGTCGATCGTGATGCCACGTCGCTTTTCTTCGGGGTGCGTGTCCGTATCCACGCCCGTCAATGCTGCGACCAACGACGTTTTTCCGTGGTCGATGTGGCCGATAACGCCGACGATCGTGTATGTCATGTCGTCCGCGTGTCGAGGAAAGAGACTTCAAGGCAAACAGTGATAGTCTCCATCATCCGGTCGGTCACTGCAATCACCGCGTGAGGATCCTAGCGCAGCGCGAACGGTCGCTAGCGAATCAATGCGACTTCGATTTCTAAACCTGGCCCAAAGCCCATCAACAGCCATGGCTTTGGCTGATCGACTCTCTCAAACTCCTGCAGGATAAAGAGCATCGTCGCGGAAGACATGTTGCCGCGACTGCCGAGCACCGCTCTTGGTATCTGCAAATCTTCGTCGGAAAGGTCTAGAGCTGTCTGGACGGCAGAAACGATCCGAGGTCCGCCGGGATGAACGGCCCAGCCACCGATCGATGCGATCGACTCGCCCTGTTTCGCCAACCAAGGACGAAGAAACGATACAAGATTCTGCTCAATCAAGTCGGGAACGGCAGCTGAAAGGGTCATCTCGAAACCGTGGTCCGCGATCCGCCAAGTCATGGCATCACGGCTGTTTGGCATCAAGTACGAACCGGTCGCCACCAGATGCCCGGTCGCTGACTTTTTGGACGACGGCGCTGACTTTTCGGACGACGGCGCTGACATGTTGGACGACGGTAAAGTGCGTTGGTCAAAACTGCCCGCGTCGATCACAGCGGCAGACGCACCATCGGCAAACAGTGCATTGCTTACGACGCGATTCGCATCCGTACCGTATTGCATATGCAGGCTGCACAGCTCGACACAATCCATCAACACACAGGCATCCGGTTCGGCTGCGACCAAGCCGGCAGCCGTTCTCAGTCCGTTAATCGCCGCATGGCATCCCATGAATCCGACCTGCACTCGCTGCGTTGTCGCGGGCAAACCCAAGTCATCGATCAAAGAGATATCGATTCCGGGAGAAAAGAACCCCGTGCACGTCACGGTCACCAAGTGAGTCACTTGCTCAGGCTTAACATCCGCAGAACGAAGCGCCTGTTGTGCTGCTTCGCGTGCGAGCGACGGAGCTTCTTGCGCAAAGCGATCGTTGCGAGTCTTCGTGCTCGGCCCACGATCAGCCTCGGACATCGCCGGCGGATAGAACTCGTGCTCACGGACATCCGCCCCAGGCTCTTCGGCCAACAACACGCTGCCACGACGCTCCACGCCGGATCGGCGATAGATCGCTTTGACCTTTCGATCAAAGCTATTCCCGACACACAACGAATGCGCGGCAAACTGTGCACTCACTCCGTTCTCAACGCTAAATCGAGGGACGCTCGTACCGATTCCCAAGAGTCTCGGTGCAATTCCGGTCTCTCTATTCAAACTGATCATCGAGCGACTTGCTCTCCAGACGGCATGATGTGGGTTGAAGCATTTGCCTTCGTCTGGAGTATATCAGAAGCCGCAAAAATAAAGAGTGAACGAAAACGGCTGGTGAACGAAAACGGCTGTGAACTTGAACGATGTCCGTGTTTCAGCAATCCGTTCCTTCGCGGATCATTCGCTCGCGGTATAGTCGGTGATCACCTTGCGTTTCTTGACGGGATACCAATCCTGGATCGCATCGGCCAGTCTTGCGACCACGTCAGGATGTTCACCAGCCAAATTCTGTTCTTCGAACGGATCGGATTTCAAGTCAAACAACTGTGGGCGCATTTCATCACGCGGATGAGACGACTGGTATCGATTGACCTCACCATCGTACGTCAGAAGCAATTTCCATTTGTCTTCAATGACCCAGCGATAGAGCAGTGACTCTTCCGGGTCTTCAATGTCAGCGATATCGTGCGCGAATCCTTCTCCAAAGATCCGCTCACGTTCGATCGCATCGCCCGACTTCAATGACGACAACAGATTCAAACCCGGAAGATCATTGGGGATCTCAGCACCAGCTGCAGCCAGCATGGTCGGAACGATATCAATACTGCTTACCACTTCGTCACGTTCACCAGGCGGAATCACACCTGGCCAGGAATACATGATGGGAGTGCGAACGCCACCTTCGTACGGAGTCTGCTTGGAGCGCGGAGCGTATCCGTTTCGCGCGGGGTTTTGAATCCAACCGTTATCGGTGACATAGACGATAAGCGTGTTGTCGCGTTGACCGTTGTCTTCCAATATCTGTATCAATTGCCCGCATGTCTCATCGAACCAATCGCACATCGCGTAGTACTTGGCGATCGTGATCGGTCGATCATCGGATCGATACTTTTTCAGAATGCGTTCGGGTGGAGTATGCGGTGTATGAGGCAAAAACGGTGCATACCAAAGGTAAAACGGCTTTTCCTCGGCGGTTGCCATTTCCACGAAGTCCGCGACGGGCTTCATCCCTTGGCGACCGATCTTTAAACCGTCATCACCATGACGTCCTCCTCGCTCGGGAAAACCGCGTGTCATCCCGTGGGTGAATCCACCATGTTGGTAACTGCCCTCCCAAAACTTGCCACTCTGATGGCTCAAGTAGCCCCGCATCGACAACAGTTCGGGCACTGTATCAAAGCGATCCAGATACGAGATCAATTGCGCGCAACGCTTGTTGTAGAGATCTGAATTGCGTTCCGCATACTTAGGAGAGGGATCATTTCCGGTGACCCCGTGGACAGACGCGTAATGGCCCGTCATCAGCGTTGCCAAAGACGGTCGGCAGAGCGCCGTCGGAACATAACCTCGCTTAAAAACAGCACTCTGTTGTGCCAGTTTGTCCAAGTGGGGCGTTTGAATGTCGGCATGGCCCATGAACCCGTAGTCGGTCCATGCTTGATCATCCGAGAGAATCAGCACGACGTTCGGGCGATCAGCCTGAGCGAACACAGATGAAGAAAGACAAACAAACAGTAAGGCAAGCAGGAAACAGCGTGGCGACATTGGGAAGTCTGTAGCAGAGAGTTCGAAGGATGAATGGGTACAACGATGAGTAGAAGCAAGAAACAGGGTTGGCACTGATCGAGAACGGGATGTTGTGGCTACTGGCTAATGTAACCAAACAGGTCTCGGATTTCGCGCTCGCTTAATGGCTGCAGAAGCCCGACGGGCATTACGGAGACATCAGACGATTTTCGGGCTTCGATTTCATCTTTACGAATGACAAAACGATCGATCCCGTTGACCACGGTCAGAACATCGTCGCTTTCGCTTTCGATGAGTCCCGAAAGCACTCGGCCATCGTCCGTTTGCACGATTTCCATCTGGTAGTCTTTCGCCACCGATGCACTTGGGTCAATGATGTTTTCCAGCAGGTACGTCATGTTCGTGCGTTGTGCTCCGGTTAGGTCGGGACCAACCTTACCACCTTCACCAAAGAACAGGTGGCACTTACCGCAGTGCTGTGTGTAGAGAGCTTTACCCCGTTTGAGATCGGCTTCAGCAAGTTTCTCTGAGGTAAGAGATTTTTGTAGTGTCGAGATTTGGCGACGTGCATCGGCCGGCGTATCACGGATCTCACCCCAATGCTGTTTCAAGGTTTCATTGAGGCTCGAATCACCAAGCGCGACCAATTGGCGTGCGGTGAATGCCGTAATATCGCTTGCCGGCACCTGGCCTCGCTCCACGGCTTCGACTAATGAACGTGCCCAACTTGCACGCGAAGCGAGTGTTTGCACAGCAACCTGCTGCTCGCTGTCAGATAAACCCCCGTAGCGAGACAGAATCGCTTGGTCCGTTTGTTTCGACGCGTATCGCCCGAGAGCTTTCAACGCTTGTTCGCGGAGTGCTTTGTCGTCGAGCAAACGAATCAAAGCAGGCTCGATTCCAGCGACCCGGTGTTTGGCAAGTGCTTGTAGCGCGATCTGACGTTGTGAAAGAGGAGCGTCGCGATCCAACATCGTTTGCTGCAGGCTTTGTGTCGCGAGTGGATCTCGAAACACCATCGCCAATTGCACGACCAAGCGATTGATCTCAGGTTTATCTTGGACGCGTAGCTGACGAAAGACCGTGTTCCAGCCCGATGGTGGCTTCACATTTCGCTGACTTTCCAAACCGATCAAGAATCCGCGTAGCATGGCCTCGGGTTGCCTTGCCTGCGGCAGAAGACTGATTAACTGCGAAAGTCCATCGTTGCGGTGATCGTTCGAATCGATCACGCGTCTGGCCGCATTCTCTGCGATACGTGGAATGGCCGTTTCCGCAGCGACCTGGATGAAACGCTCTGAATCATCATGGATCAGCGGCTCCAGTCCGTACCAAACCATCAACGGCAGATTCTGGTCGTCGCTGTCTTCACCGTGTGAGGCAAGTGCGATGACGATGGGCCAGGCAGCGTCCGGCTTCAGTCGTTGCGCTGCACTGGCAAGTGATAAGCGCACACGAGCCGAATCATCTTTCCGTGCCAATCGCTCAAGCGCTCGAACAGCTTTTGCGTGCGGAGCCTTGTCCTCGCACAACAGCGTGATGGCCCATGAACGAAGATTGGGATCAGGATGATCAAGTAATTCAGTCAATCGTTCGTCGGTCAGTCCACCTGTCACATGCAACACCCAGAGAGCGCGAAGTCTGCGGCTGGTTTCGGAATGCGATTCAACCCATTGATTGAGCTTCCCATGAATCGAAGAGAGATCATCACCGGATGCAAACCGTTCATGCAGGATTCGCCTGGCATGCCGGACTTTCCAATCGTTTTTGTCGAGCTGCAGATCGACCAACGCTTCATTCGTCATCGACCGAAGATCGACCTGATTGAGTTGGTTTTTCAAATAAGTCAGACGATAAATTCGTCCTGTACTTCGTCGTGTGTTTCGCGTGCTGTGACACTCACCGGTATCCGACCAATCACTCACGTAGACTTCGCCCTCTGGCCCGCAGGCCAGCGTGACGCCCATGAACCACGGGTCCTTACTTCGCATAAAGTCGGGCCGGTGAGACGCGACGTAACCCGATCCAGAACGCCTCAATGACTCACAATTAATCCTTCGCCCATGGATATTGTTTGTGAACAACTGATTGCGATAGTCGACGGGAAATTGATCCCCCAAGTAAATCATCGTGCCGCAATGCGCATGGCCACCACCGGCCGAATCTTCGGCTTCGCTTCCAAGGCCATTTCGGACATTACTCAACCCGACAAAGTGCAAGTGATCAGCGATGGTATCGATTCGTTGATAAGCGTACCGACTGCTCGCTCGACCACGCCAAGGTTCGTAATGGGCTCCCTGAATCACTTGAAACAGATGCGGGTTCACACAATTGCAGATGAATGCGTCGCCGAGATCATTCCAGTCGATTCCCCATGGGTTTGTTGTTCCGTCGGCATAGGGTTCCCAGACATCGCGAGTCGGATGATATCTCCAAACACCCCCATCAAACCGCTGGCGTTCCGAATCTGTATCACCCGGGCGTCCAATCATTGACCAGTTCGTACGCCCGTGCGTCGCATACAACCAACCATCGGGACCCCACGCAAAACCATTCGCAATGTTGTGTGCATTTGCGTGCGTTCCGAATCCGTCCAAGACGACTCTCGGTTCGCTGTCAGGAATGTCGTCGCCATCAGAATCCGGGATGAAGTACATGTAGGGCGGTGACATCACCCAAACACCTCCAAACCCAACTTCAATTCCCGAGACGTAATTCAATTGGTCGTAGAAGACCGTTCGACGATCATGACGCCCGTCACCATCAACATCTTCCAAAATGATGATCCGATCTTTGCCTTCTTTGGAATGCACCGGATAGCTATATGCCTCGGCCACCCACAGCCGTCCTCGATCATCGATGCAGAATCCGATCGGTTGTTGAACATCGGGCTCGCCAGCAAACAGCGTCACACGAACGCCCTCGGGGACATTCATGGTTTGCGCGGCGTCAACGGGAGCAAGCGGCTGCTCTGCGGTGTGAATCTTCGCCTTTTGAGCGAAAGCTACGTTGAAGATCGAGAGAACGAGACAGACAGAGCAAAGTCGTCGCATGGAGAGCTTCGTGCGGCAGGCGGGGCCCCAGTTAAAAACGTTCCCCCAGAATACACGAACGCTGACATCACAATTCCATTAAGCCGGGCGCAAATCGGATTTGGTCGCCTGGGCTTGCGGTCCCTTGGGCTTGCGGTCCTAAGCGGCGGCGCGTCCGTTATGCCGTAATCGCAGCTCCTCATCGTCGATCCGATGAAGATGCGACTTTCCGTCCAACGTTGCGTTCACACGCCTGCGAACGCTCTTTCGCATCGCCTTGTGGTACCCAACACTCGCTGCAAAGAGCGTCATCAAGTCCATGAAGCGAGTGTTCTCGGCAAGCGGATGCGCGTCCATGTTGATGTAGCTGTCCGATCCGAAGGAAATCAATCGTCCGTCAACATCACCCACCGGCTCACCGTCAATCTCGATGTCAAAATCAGCTCCCAGCGAGACCCATCGCCGCCGCAGGATCAAATGCCACATCCGTTCATCATCGTAAAAACAGCTGCTGAAAACAGACGGCACTCGGAAGGTCCGATGGTTTTGATGAATGTCGGTCACGAATTGCGTGCGTGGCAAGAGTACGGCCATCGCTAACAGTGGTCGATTGGATCCGATCGAATGATGCACTTCAGTGGTCGTGACTTGTTCGATCGTTCCGCACCATCGAACTCGATCCGTTGTGGTTTTGAATAGCTTCAAGACCAAGCGACGTGCTTCGATATCGCCGGCATTCGAGTTCATCACTTCGTCAACATCCAATTGCTCTTGCAGCTGTGAGCGTTGCTTTTCATTCAGCCGGCCGTGCTTCTTGATCTTCTTTTTCAAGTCGCGTTTGCGTTGGTGGCGCATCGCTTCCAAAGCGTCCTGCAACTCTTCTACATCGGCTTTCCAAATGTCCGTTCGCAAACCCACCAGGTGAGTCTTTTCCCAGTCGCCGGATTCCTCATCCTGCTCGAGCACCGTACCCACCACGTCCATGTGTGTATTGAAGTGGTTGGAATCAGCCGTTTTTAGTTTCTGCAAAAACTCGATATTGCTCGCGTGGATACCTGGCAAGGCCCACATATCAACGTAGCGACGGCACGACTTGAATGGCTTTTCATCCATGATGCATTGGCTGGCTGGCGGAATCACCACGCACCGACGAAACGCAACGGCGCATGTCAACTACTGTCGATCCCCAAGCGATCCGACTTGAATCAATTAGGAAGAGTTTGAGGAATTTTCCGGTCGTAATGGACCGAACCTGATTCACTCGCCCACCCGAAACTCCGGAGGGAAAGGACACTGAGATTGATCGGAAAAACACAGTTACCGACGAATCAACTCGCTTGCACCTCGAGCAACCAGTCGTTCGGTCACCAGATGTGCGAGTCGCTGACCGATTAGAATCGGGTGATCACTTTCCCATTCGGTGGATTCGGTCTCATCCAAGCGCTGAGAGCCATCGCTGCTCAAGACGACCGCCCGCAGATTCAAACGATCCTCTTGAAGCTCCGAGTGTGCGGCAATTGGAGCAAGACAACCTCCGTGTAGCGCCGCTAACAGCGTTCGCTCAGCCGTGACGGAAGCCCGCGTGATCGGGTCGTCCAGTTGGGCAATGGCGGAACCGGTTTCCTCGTCGCCATTGCGAACCTCGATCCCGAGGGCTCCCTGCCCCGGAGCCGGCAGCATCCGATCCAGTGGAAGATGTGTCCTCGCCAGACCGTCCATCTCCAGACGAATGATTCCGGCCTCCGCGAGAATGATTGCGTCGTAGTCGCCGCTGTCCAACTTGGCCAAACGAGTTTGCACGTTGCCTCGGATCGGCAAAATCTGCAAGTCGGGTCGAACGCTCAACAACTGAGCTCCACGGCGTTTGCTGCCCGTTCCGACGCGGGCCTGGTCGGGAAGCTGATCGAGTGTCCAGGCGTTTTTGGAAACGAGGCTATCCGAGACGGTCTCCCGCGGCGGAACCGCCGCTAATACCAAGCGAGCGTCCACTTCGGTGGGCAAGTCTTTCAGCGAATGCACGGCGACATCGCCCTCATCGTCCAACAAAGCCTGCTGAATCCGCTTGGTGAAGAGTCCAACTTGCCGCGTCCCGTCAATTGGGTTCATGTCGACATCGCCGCGACTGACCAGCGGCACCAATTCGCTTTCGACACCGTTTTCGGCGAGCAGCCCCGCGACATGTACGGCTTGCCACAGTGCCAGCGGACTCTGGCGGGTCGCGATTCGCAGTTTCTTCATAAAAGGGTTCTTAGCAAGTCGGTTGCTTCGCAAAGTCGTTTTCCTTGCGAATGGGCGTTCTGTACGGATTAGGCCGTCCGTAACCGCTCCTCACGTGGACGCCGTGTCCGAATCGGCCCGGATCCAAAAAATGGCGATCGGGAGGTGCGTGAAGGGTGCCTATAATACGCGTTCTTCTCTAAACCCAAACCGGTCGGCGAATTGCGGCGTATCTAATTCCGTTCCAAGCCGCGGAGGAACCGGTCAAGACGTGCCAGACTCATCCAGTAACAACTACCCGATCGCCGACGCACCGACGCGTGACATCTTCAGTGTCGATGAGGACGATGATGCGCTGGTTGTCGATCCGAGTCAGATGTCGGATGAGATTCCGAAAGAAATCGGCGACTACGAAATCAAGCGGCTGATCGGGTCCGGTGGAATGGGACAGGTCTACTTGGCCGAGCACACCCGGATGCAGCGGATCGTCGCCATCAAGATGCTTCCCATTGAACGGATGCAGGATGAGCGATCCGTCGATCGCTTTTATCAAGAAGTCCGAACGGCATCTCGGGTCATGCATCCGAACATCGTCACAGCGTTCGACGCAGGCGACAACGCCGGCGTTCACTACCTGGCGATGGAATTCGTCGATGGGCAAACACTCAGCCATCTGGTGGCGAAAAACGGTCCGTTCAGTGTTGGACAAGCTTCAGCGATCATGCGACAAGCGGCACTTGGACTTCTGCACGCTCATCGCGCTGGGATCATTCACCGTGACGTCAAGCCGGGCAACTTGATGCGTTCGGTTGATGGCACCATCAAAGTGCTCGATCTCGGTTTGGCTCGGATCAGCGAAGCGAGTCTCTCGGCAGACAAGACCGCCAATCGACTTGATAAGAAAGGTCGACTCGTCGGAACGCTTCCGTTCATGTCGCCAGAGCAACTCGAAGACCCCAACAACGCGGATGTTCGCAGTGATATCTATTCACTGGGAGCGACGTTCTATTTTCTCTTAACGGGCCGGCCTCCATTCACCGGAGAGTATCTCGATCTGGTTTATGGTCACCGTCATGGTGAGATCCCCGATCTGATGCAGGCGCGGCAAGACGTCGATCTGGAACTTGCCAATATCTTCAACCGAATGATGGCCAAGTCACCGGACGAGCGCTACGCATCATTGGATGAAGTCATCGATGACTTGAGTAGCTATTCCAGCGAAGACGAAGCGCCGATGTGGCTGACGGAGTTTACAAAACGCCGGCAACCCCAAGGTGAATCCAGTACGGCATCTGGCGGTTCGACCACGGCCACAACGAATGATGTGCTCGGGATCGATTTTGGAATGTTCTATTCGGCCGCTGCCAAGGCTTCACCCGAAGGAGGCATCCATTTGTTATCGGCAGGCGGACCAGACCAACCGATCCTGCGGATGGCCGTCGCTAGCGTTGAAGACAAATTGGTGGTTGGGAACAGCGCGATGGAGCGTCGTTCGAATCATCCACAGAATCTCGCCCATTCAATCCCGATCTACATCGGCAAGTCGGTCGTGGAACGTGAGATCGCCGGCCGACAGTGTCCACCAGAAGTTCTGTTGGCGATGTTGTTACGGCAGATGGTCAAGAACAGCTGGAAGGATGGCCCGGCGCCTCAAGCAACCGCGATCACGATTCCCGGGAGCTACGACCAACTTCATCGTCGCAGTGTCTTACAAGCCGCTAAAATCGCCGGCTTGACGTCTGTCCGTTTGGTTGACCGGTCCGTGGCACTCGTACAATCACTGCTGATTGATTCCGAAACCGGATCATTGCTTGATGAGTCGCTACTCGGTTCGGCTCAAGTCAGCTCCAAGTCGAAACGGGGCGATCGGATTCAACAGGAATCAGGGCGTCTGATTTTGTACGTCGGGATCACAGGGCAAGCCACAGACGTTTCTCTCTTCCGTTGGGACTCAACCCGGCTTCACCAAATCTCGAAATCCGGTCACTGGCACACCGGTACGCTCCCATGGGTTCAACGTCTGGTCGATATGGCTGCGGACCTGATCAGAGAAGAGCATGGCTTTGATCCACGCGATACCACTCGGTACGCCGCCCGATTGCAGATCGCCTGTGAACGAGCCATGAACTCAATGCTGTTGATGGCGAAGGTCACGATCAAGATTCAGCGGCAAGGCAAAATGCACTCCGTCACGATCGATCGACGACAGTGGCTGCAGCGTTGCGAAGAGCTGGCGGCTGGAGTTCGGACGGCGATTAAGCGAGCCTGCAAGTCCGCAGAAGTTAAGCTCTCCGACATCGGATTTTGCATCACGCAGGGTCCGCTGATGCGAATGTCGACCGTTCGCGATGCCGTGCTGCGTGGCATCGACCACGGAGTCGACTGCTTGCCACTCGATCGATCTGATGCCGCTCGAGGAGCCGCCGCCTGCGTTGCGGCGGAATTGCCGGGACGCGGTGACGTATCGATGCCGGCACGAGTTGTCACGGGACAGAGCATTGGGATTGTCGTCGAAGATGCCAAGAGCCGCAGGAGAATCCTGCCGATCATTCCGCGTGGCACTGGCCTGCCTGCAAGAACCAATCGTCGACTGACCGTCGGCAAAGATCGTGCATCGATGACCTTGTCACTCGTCGAGTCATCAGGCGTCGATGGGAGTGACTGGCACTCTTTGGGACGCTATGACTTTCAAGTCGATCAGGCGCATCCCGCCACACGCATGATCGGTTTTGAATTGGACTTCAACGGCATGCTGAACGTTCGCGCCCAGGAGTCTGCGACGTCCGGCAGCACACGCTTGAAGTCTCTTCCCGAACCGATGCTTACCGACGAAGAGTTGACCGAATGGACCGAGTGGCTGGATCGTCTGATGCCAAAGCGTTAACAAGTTGCCGATCGCTCCGCCGATCGTAGCGCAAGGCAATCCCGAGAGCGATACGTCATGCTCCCGGATAACCATCGTCGCCGATCGCTCTGCCGATCGCAGCGCAAGGCAATCCTGACAACAGATCTCAAAACGGGCGGTCCCGAGCATCGTCGATCATCACTCGGATCATGACCCACTCGGTGTCATGCCGTACAATCGCTCTCTTCAAAGTGACTATCGTGAAAGGAATGAGCGCGTGAATCTGTTTGTCGGGGTGGATGTTGGTGGAACGACGACGACGATCTCTATCGGCGATGATCAGCGACAGGTCCTGCACGTTAGCAGCCAGTTTCCAACACGGAGCGAAGACGGACCCGATGCCACAATTGGTGACATTGTCGCTCAAATTCAAAAGGCTCTCGGCGATTTAAAGAAATCACCAGAAGACGTTAAAAGCATTGCGCTGGCGACTCCCGGACCCGCGACGCTGGATGGTGTTTTATTGCAGTCCCCAAACCTCGATCCCGAGCAGTGGGATCGATGCCCCATACGCGATCTGCTTCAACAAGCTTGGGACGAAGTTTCGCTTGATGTCCCCGTCCGATACATCGGTGACGGTCAAGCGGCAGCCTTAGGCGAATACGCTACCCGAACGCGGCGGATTCAATGGTCCGAAATTGAATCACCCGACGCGATTGATCACAGCCAGATCCAATCGCTATTTATGGTCGCGGTCGGAACAGGTTTTGGCGGTGGTGAAGTCCGGAACGGGTTGACGGTACGTGGCACCAAGGGTCGCGCCGGCCATGCGGGGCACCTAATGTTGCCATCGAGCGCGTTCCGATACGAGCATGATCAACAACTAAAAGTCGGCAATGCCTTTTGCACAACCGAATCGGCCGTTTCACTGACGGCGTTAACGCATCAATTGGATTACCGGCTCACGTTGGACCGGTGGCGAGACCACCCATTGAATGCTGTCGACGGCACAGCAAAAGATAAGGCGAAGCAACTGCGTGAATTTGCCGCAGAGAGTGACGAACTGGCTTTGGAGCTGTTTGATGATCAGGCCAGAGCGATGGGCATCTCCCTATTGATGATCAACTACATCGGTGACTACGATCTGTTGGTGATCGGTGGTGGAGTTTGTGATTTAACGGCTAAGCTTCGTAAGCGTTATCTTGCCGTGGCAGAACAGGCCTACCTGGATCACGCATTGGACGGATTTCGAGACCTCGTGACGATTTCGTTTTCCGTTTGTGGAGATCATTCGTCGGTCATCGGAGCACTCTTCCACGCCTACAGTGTGGAATAACTGCAAATGCGTGAACGAACCGTCCATTTAGATCTTCTCGCACGGACATGTAAGTAGAGCGGACAAGTCAGTTTGTCCGACGCTCGCAAACCCTTGATGCCTCGTAACGTCTTGATACGCGGCTTTGCAAAAACCAACGTCAGACCCCATGTCCGAATCCTTCCCTTATCCCAGCCAAGAAACGTCCGTCGGCGCGTTTCGCCAAACGTATGTCGACGTGGGTGAAGGAAACCACACGCTGCTGTGTGTACACGGAAATCCAACGTGGAGTTTCTATTATCGTTCGGTCATCGAGCGATTCTCGGATCGTTTTCGAGTCATCGCGATTGATCATGTCGGTTGTGGTCGCAGCGATAAACCGGCGCGGGATGAATTCGACTACTGCTTGAGTGCGCACCGAGACAACGTCGTGGGATTGATCGGTCAACTGGATCTTCAAAACGTGACGTTGGTCGCCCATGACTGGGGCGGCGCGATTGGCTTGGCAGCTTTGTTGAAACAGAAAGCTCGATTTGAAGGGATCGTGCTGTTGAACACGGGAGCCTTCCCTCCGCCCTATCTACCGTGGCGAATCGCAGCCTGCCGAATTCCATTTTTCGGACCCTTCGCCGTCCGTGGATTCAATGCGTTTGCTCGGGCTGCAATCACGATGGCAATGTCCCGCAATCGAATGAACGAGCATGCCAAGACCGGACTGCTGCAGCCGTACGACAGCTGGGCGAACCGAGTGGCCATCGATGCCTTTGTCCGCGACATCCCGATGAAGCCATCCCATCCAACCTACGCAACGCTCAAGCAGTTAGAGGCCGATTTACCGACGCTTGCAGATCTTCCGTCAGCTTTGATTTGGGGCATGAAGGACTGGTGTTTCCGACCGGAATGCTTGCGACGTTTCGAGTCGGTTTGGCCGAATGCGATTGTTACGGAAATTGCTGACGCGGGTCACTACGTTCTTGAAGACGCGACAGATGAAGTGCTCAGCGCGATGGAGACGTTCCTGGCGATGCACGGCGATCAGCGTGTTCCCGATCCTGCTGACGAGGTGGCTTCCGAGCAAGGGCAATCAGATCAGGCGCAAACAGGACAGGGAACAGCCGATGGCTGATCCATTTGCCCCCATTCGTCGGCTGGTGAAAACACCCTCCGACGCCGTTCGATGGGCGAGCGTCCTGGAAGTGACCGCCCCTAAAGCGGGCAATGTCTACCCCGGTGCATCGTTTCGAGACCTTAGTTTCATTGATTTCGTTGCGGCGGCGGACATCGCTTCTAAACACCTTCGCGACGAACAGGAGCGATTCTCCAGACGCATCTATGGTGCCGTTGAGGAAACACGCGAACTGACCAAAACAAACGTCAACTTAGGGATTCTCTTGCTGTTGGGACCACTCGTCGCCGCTGATGAGTTGATGATGCGGGTCGGGAATAACAAATGCAAAGCGAACGATTGGCTGGAGGCGACACGCATCGTCCTGGATTCACTCGATGGCGAAGACGGACAGAACGTCTTCCGAGCCATTCAAGTTGCCGGTGCCGGCGGATTGGGCGAAGTCGAGTCGATGGACATCGCGGCAATGTACGGCGAAGTGGATTTGATCGAGGCGATGACGCTCGCGAAGGACCGTGACCGGATCGCGAATCAGTACGCGACCGGATTCTCCGACTTGATCGACAACGTCTTGCCGGTGGTCTGGCATTCCATCGATCAGACCGGCGATTTGCTCGAAGGTATCGGTCGAGCTCACATTCAATTGCTCCGTGATGAAGTCGACAGCTTGATCGCTCGTAAGAATGGAATGGAAGTCGCCAAGAGCATTCAGCGACGGGCTGCCAGAGTCAATCTTGGCGATCCCGATAGCGTTCAAAAGTTTGATCAATCACTGCGCGGAGACACGCACGAATTGAATCCAGGCACAACGGCGGACTTGGTGGCGGCTTCCCTCTACCTATTGTTGCGCACACCTATCTTTTGAGATTGCTATGAGTCGTGGATCGTTTCGCGTTGATGTTCAAAAGGAACAATTTGTCTTTTCGGCCGCTCACTTCATCACCTTTGCGGGCGATATTTGCGAGAGAATTCACGGCCACAATTACGGCGTGAGAGCAAGCGTCGAAGGATCACTGGATGTGAACCGATACGTGGTCGACTTCATCGCCCTTCGCGACGCCGTTCTGGAACAGACTCAATCGTTCGACCATCACGTGATCCTTCCGAATGATCACGCGGAAATTAAAGTAACTTCGGACGAAACCGAAACGACCGCCCGGTTTCGGGACCGTCGGTGGGTTTTTCCAAATGAAGATTGTGTGATCCTTCCTGTCATCAACACAACAGCCGAGGAGATCGCGCGGGTCATTGCCGAACGAGTGATCGAAAAAACACGCCCCGTATTCGGTGAGCATCTGGATTGGATCGAAGTCGCGGTGGATGAAAACCATGGGCAATGGGGCGTCTGTCGCCTGCCTTGGTCAGAATCGTGAATTCCAAACGGCCCTAGATTGCGACGATAGCCAGAACGCGTAGCCAGACCCATTTTGAAATCCAGATTCCTCGGCAACCCGGAGTGATTTGGTAGCCGGGTTGGGCGGAGAGACTTGTCACGCTCTAATTCTGCCATGGCGATGGAGTGCGATGGTGATCTGTTCAGATCGCTGCGACTGTCTCATCCCGTCATCACACCCAATCTGCATCGCCTGGCATGTTGATCGTCGATTCCTTGACCAAGATTTTCCCTCTGGAAGAGGGGGAACTACGTGCGGTCGATCAATTGTCGTTCGAAATCGCTCCCGGTGAAGTTTTTGGACTACTGGGCCCGAATGGTGCCGGGAAAACGACGACGCTGCGAATGGTACTCGGGCTGCTCCGGCCGGACGAGGGTTACGCGGAAGTCGAAGGCTACAGAACGGCCGAAGATCCAATCGCCGTCAAATCAAAACTCGGTTTTGTCTCCGCGAGCGATGGCGTTTATCCATGGCTGACCGTTCGCGAGATGCTCTTGTATTTTGCGGATCTCTATGCCGTCGATCCGCAATTGGCGAAAACGCGGTGTGAAGAGTTATCGCACACGATGGGTATCGAGCCACTGCTGGATCGTCGGGCGGGGACACTGAGCACGGGACAACGTCAACGTGTCACGTTGGTCCGGGGATTGATCCATGATCCACCGGTCATGTTGCTGGATGAACCGACGCGTGGTTTGGACATCGCTGGTGTGCAGACCATTTTTGAATACATCCAACATCTGCGGTCCGTCGGGAAAGCCGTCGTTGTCTGCACGCACCGTTTGGAAGAAGCAGAAAGACTTTGCGATCGCTTTGGTCTGTTGCATCAGGGACGCATGAATCAAATGGGCACGTTGGAAGATCTGCAACGGTCCACCGGCTGCGAACACTTAGTCGATATGTTCATCGAACTGTTGAGGAATGAGTCGTAATGTCAACGCCTCAGTTTCGTGGACGTCTTTGGAGACTCTGTCAGAAGGAATTGCGAGAAACGATTCGCGATCGCCGGACGATCGTCACACTCTTGTTGATGCCGCTGCTGGTATATCCCATCCTCAGCATGGCATTGAATCGCTTCCTCTTGAACTCGGGAACAGTCGTTGAGGGATTCACACTCTGCGTTGCCTCGGAAGCCGAAGCCGCGCGTATGGATCAGTGGCTAAGCGATCCGCGTAGTCTTCCACCGCAAGAGATTCTCGATGCAAGCGGCGGCGACGTTGCCGAATTCCGCATCACCGTTCTCGATGAACAGAATGGCCCCAGTTTCGAAGAGACCATTGAGTCCGACGCCATCGATGTGGGCATTCGAATCGAAAACTTGGAAGCCGATTCCTCCACGGTGACGTTTTACTGCAAGAGCGGAGATGGGACGGGGCAAGCCGCGCGACGGATCCTCGTCGAAAGACTGCAGTGGCTTCGGTTAGCGCGAGCCGAGCTTGTGCTTCGCCAGGTCGCGCCGCGCTACGTCGAGCCGGTCGAGATCGTGGTGAAAGATGTCGGCGAAATTGCGAGCCGCAATCTGCTGGCCACGATTGTGCCTTTGGTATTAGTGTTGATGACGATCACGGGCGCTGTTTATCCCGCCATCGACCTCACCGCTGGGGAACGTGAACGTGGCACGATGGAGTCGGTCATGGCTTCGCCGGTGCCCCGAGGGTACGTGCTGTTGGCAAAGTACATGGCGGTCGTGATGGTCGCTTTCCTGACGGCTGTCGCCAATCTGGTCGCTATGTTTTCAACGTTGTGGGCGGGTGGATTGCTCGGTTTGCTGACCGGACAAGACACGTTTCCTTTTTTGGCGATCATTCAAATACTCGGGTTGCTGGTCTTGTTCAGCGGGTTTTTCTCAGCCTTGCTGCTTTCGCTGACCAGCTTTGCAAAGTCGTTTAAGGAAGCGCAGGCCTATTTGATTCCCATCATGCTGCTCTCGCTCACACCGGCGATGTTGTCGCTCATGCCCGGTGTGACTCTATCCGGCGCGATGGCTGTCTTACCGCTGATCAACATTGTGCTTCTCGCACGCGACACATTGGAAGGAACGGCCGACCCGGTCGGAGCGATTGGGGCAATCGCTAGTACGGTCGCGTACGCGGCCGCCGCCTTGTCCATTGCGGCGAGGTTGTTCGGCAGTGACGCGGTCATGCGGACGAGCGAAAAATCGATCGGCACCATGCTCCGCCGTCCGAGAGAGACCAGCGATGCTCCCTCGGTTCAATCGGCCGCGATGATGTTGGCATTGCTGGTGCCGATCTATTTCTTGGTGTCCAACGGACTGATGCGACTGTTGCCTCAAATCAAAGACAGTGTGACCATCGAGTTCCAACTTGGACTAAATGCGGTGGCACTCGCGTTTACATTCGGCTTGATTCCGATCGGAGTCAGCTGGTTGGGACGCAATCGTTTTTCGACCACCTTCCGAATCCGAGCGCCTCGAGTGGCAGCTTGGCCCGGTGCAATCTTGTTGGGTTTGGGAGCCTGGGCGTTCGCGCACGAAGCGTTTTTGATCGCCGATGCGTTAGGCATCGGAGGAATCGATGCGGAGAAGTTCGAACAGGCTCAGGACGCGATCGAAAACTTGAAAAAGAGCTCACCGCTCGCTTTGCTCGCCGCGTTTGCTTTAACACCCGCCGTGATTGAAGAGCTTTGTTTTCGAGGCTTTTTGTTTTCGTCATTGCAGAAGATTTTGACGCCCCTGCGACTCATCCTAGTGACGTCGATCCTGTTTGGATTGTTCCATGTATTAACTGGCAACGCGTTGTTGATCGAACGGTTTGTTCCAACGACCTTGATCGGTTTGCTGATCGGCTGGGTTTCTTATCGGACTGGAAGCGTGTTGCCGGGAATGGTGATTCACTTCGTCCACAACGGACTGCTGAACCTCGCCCTGTATTACTCCGAACAGCTGGAATTTCTCGGAGCCGGGTTCGACGACCAAACGCATTTACCGCCGATGTGGCTAGCGATCGCAACCGTATTGGTAGCAGCTGGCGGAGGCCTAATGATGCTCGCGAAGCGACCGAATCCTGCATAGTCGCCGATCGCTCCGCCGATCGTAGCGTTCCGTTCGGCCGTCATGCGGAGCATGACCTACAAAAACTCATATTCCTACATAGTCGCCGATCGCTCCGCCGATCGTAGCGTTCCCTTCTGCCGTCATGCGGA
>JBCDEM010000077.1:0-8224 GCA_039179795.1 Planctomycetota bacterium
CTCATGGCCTTTATGACTAGGGCTGCACACGTCCTACAATGCGGCATACAAAGGGAAGCAAACCCGTGAGGGGGAGCAAACCCCAAAAAGTGTCGCTCAGTTCGGATTGCAGGCTGCAACTCGCCTGCATGAAGCTGGAATCGCTAGTAATCGCGGGTCAGCATACCGCGGTGAATGTGTTCCTGAGCCTTGTACACACCGCCCGTCAAGCCACGAAAGTTGGGAGGGCCCGAAGTCGCTGAGTTAACCGCAAGGAGACAGGCGCCGAAGGTCAGCTCGACAATTGGGACTAAGTCGTAACAAGGTAGCCGTAGGGGAACCTGCGGCTGGATCACCTCCTTTCTAAGGATTCTTAGAATATGGTTGTTCCGGGTGACCGGTTCAGCTGAATCCGTGATCGCAACTCTCGCCCAACTCAACAGAAAAGAAGTCTACTGGACCGAATTCATCACCAAAGAATCAACGAAGACCCGCTTCGGAGCGTCGCCAGCCGAAGCGGGTTTTTTCGTGCGCGCTCATCACTTCGCCACCCATCAGCAAGCTCTGCACCAATCAGCAACACTTCAGCACCAACCAGCAACTCTTCAGCGCCAACCAATAGCGTTTCTGCACCAACCAACAAATGCTGAGATACCACACGCTCCCGTCTCTACCGCTCGCACTTGCTATTGCGTATCAACGGCTCCAAACCAACACTAATGACCTTTCCCACTCTCAACATCAAAGAGGTCCGTTGGATGGCCGACATTATCCCCGTGCAACAAATCCTCGTCCCAATGGACTTCAGCAAGTGCTCGATTAACGCACTTGAGTTCGCCAAACGCATCGCCGCAGGTAGCGACGCCCAACTTCATCTGCTGTATGCCGATGATGATCCCATTTTGATGGACGCCTCAACCGATCAGTCCTTCCGTGACGAGCATCAAGATCGAATGTCGATGAGGTTCGTCAATCTCATTCCACCCGACGAACGTGAACGGTTCCAAACCGTCATGGCGATCAAATTGGGCACGGCCTATAAAGTGATTGAGGATTATGCCGAAGACCACGGCGTGGATTTGATCGTCATGGGAAATGTTGGTCGGTCCGCAATTGCGAACGCCGTGCTTGGGAGTGTTACCGCCCACGTTCTCAGGCACGCGACCTGCCCCGTTCTGTCAGTGCAGCTAAAGCGCTAAGGCGATGGTTGAGTCACGCTATTATCGACACACCAAAATTATCGCGACAATTGGCCCGTCCACTCAATCGGATGAACGGCTTCGCGAGCTGATTCGCGATGGTGTCGACGTCATGCGGTTGAACATGGCGCATGGGGATCGTCCATGGGTGACCGATTTGATTCGCCGGGTTCGCACGATCTCGAGCGAGCTTGGTCGAGATGTCGCCATCATGATGGACGTAAAAGGTCCTGAGATTCGCACTGGGGCTGTCGAACAACCGATCCCATTGAGTGTTGGGGATCGCGTGCGATTGTGTACTGGCCGTGCGGCGGCGGGCGATTTGGATAGCAACGGCGTTCGAGAGGTGTCGGTCAACTATCCCGATTTGCCAAGCGAAGTCGATGCCGGGAAGACAGTGCTGGTCGATAGCGGTTTGCTCCGCTGGAAAGTGATCGAGTGCGAACCGGATTCTGTGTTGTGTGAAGTCTTAACTTCGGGGGTCTTGGATTCGCGTCGTCACATCAACCTTCCCGGTGTTCAAGTGAATCTGCCGGCGCTCACCGACAAAGATGAGTCCGATTTGCGATTCGGCGTCGAAGCGGGAATTGACTTTGTTGCCCTTTCGTTTGTGCGAGAAGCGGCAGACGTCGTGACCCTGCGAGATTTTCTGCAATCGCTTGGTTCCAAAGCACGGATTATCGCCAAGATTGAAGAACAAGCCGGCGTCCGAAACATGGATACGATTGTCCGTGAAGCGGACGCGATCATGGTGGCCAGGGGGGATCTCGGGATTGAGATCGATTACCAGAAACTACCTCTCGTGCAGACACAGCTCGTGCGCGCCTGTCATGCCGAAGGAAAGCCTGTCATCATCGCGACCCAATTGTTGGAATCGATGATTCACTCTCCAATGCCCACTCGCGCAGAAATTTCCGACGTGTCCAATGCTGTGCGCGAGCGCGCTGACGCTGTGATGCTCTCTGGCGAAACGACGACAGGAAAGTACCCGTTGGAATCGGTCGGTGTCCTCACAAACATCATCGAGTCTATTGAGCCCACCGTTCGATCGGAATTGAATACCCGTATCACGTTGCACGAACCCAAGTCAAAGATGCTTCGTTCCGCCGTTGTTCTGGCGCGCGAACTTGGCGATTCAGGAATCATCGTCTTCACGCGAAGCGGCTTCCTGGCCTACATCTTGGGTGCGCTGCGTGCACGCGGCGTCCCAATCTATGCATTCACGGACGTCGAAACGACATTTCGCCAACTGGTGCTGCCTTGGGGTGTGGAGCCATTCCTGATGAAGTTCAGTGATGATCCTGAGGAAACGATCCGCAACGCCTTAGAGTGCTTGAAGGAAAAAGGGTGGTGCCGGAAAGGTACTTGGTTGGTGGCAATCACGAATGCTTTGGCCGATAAAAAAGTGATCGATTCGATGCAACTGCGTCAGGTTGATTGATCCAACGCTACGACAAAGCCATTTGAGACTCGTTTCGCGACATTGACTGGTGGATCTTGCACTAGTGCCGCCTTTGGGTGAAGGATTAAGACCCTATCGCTTCAAATCGATCCAAGTGTTTCTATTGCGTCGTGCTTCGGGATAGGATCAGAGGCAACAGGTACGAGTCTGCCTCATTGAGACGCTCTACGTGGCATCACAGCAACCTTCATCAACAACCGCCAAGACCTCGTCGACACCGCTTGGCAAAGTCCTCGTGGGGATATTTTCGTTCACGCTGATCTGCTTGATCGCGGTGATCGGCTATGTCCTGGCGGGTTGGTCGGTCGGTGATGCCTTTTACATGGTGATCATCACGATCTTCGGCGTCGGGTACGGCGAAGTTCAACCGGTCCAGTCCCCTGCCCTCCGTCTGCTAACGATAACGGTCATCATCGCTGGTTACGCAGCGGTCATTTATACCGTGGGTGGGTTTGTGCAGATCTTGATCGACGGCGAGCTGAACCGAGCTTTGGGAGTGAGAAGAATGACAAAGGGTATCGAACGACTAAGCGAACACACCATCATCTGTGGCATCGGGCGTCTCGGTTCGATCTTGGCAGCGGAGCTTCATGCTTCGAAAAAGCCATTTGTCGCGATTGATTCATCGATCGAACGAGTGCGAAACGCGGAAGAAAGCGGTTACCTCGTTATTCACGGTGACGCGGCTGAAGAGAGCATTCTGGAACAGGCGGGGATTCGTCGCGCATCGACCGTGGCAACCGTGTTGTCATTGGACGCAACCAACCTCTTTGTCACCATCACGGCCCGTGAGATGAATCCCGAGGTGACAATCATCGCTCGCGGAGAGAATCCGCGCACCGAAAAGAAACTCATTCATACGGGAGCCGATAAAGTCGTGCTACCGACAGCGATCGGTGCCAAGAAGATGGCTCAGTTGATCATTCGACCAAGCGCGGAGAATATGCTCGAGCAGATTCAGGATCAGAGCAGCATGATCGATGATCTCAAGCAGATCGGTCTGCAGTTCGATGAGATTCAAGTGGAGCCGAATTCACCGATGGTCGATTGCGCTATCAGTGATATCGAAATACGAAGCAATCATGGGTTCTTGATCGTCGGCATACGGAGATCCGATGGCACGAATCAAATCAACCCGGAACCGGGAACCAAACTATCCGCCGGTGATGTCGTAATCGCGTTAGGACACCAGGATGATATTCCTGATCTCGCGAAACGCTTCTCAGCGAAGAAGACGAAGATCGTCTATCGCGGTGCGACGTTGGAGACGTAAAGCCGCGATAGCGCAGGATCGATAGCGCAGGGATCGACTGAGCAAGTCCGTGCGAAGAGAAAGATCGGCCTAAAGCGGAAACTCGTCTTCGGCAGCTGCATCGGCATAGAGTGGCATGTGCCGGTAGTAGACTTCCAAAATCATTGTGGCGAATGCGGTGCTTGCTAGACGCCCGCCTTCTTTTGGCCCGCGGTGTGAAGCACTTTCCGCGAAGTACCAGCTACCTTTTGAACCGGGTTCTTGATTCTGCGTTTCGACCAACCAGTCTCGTAACTCGACATTGAATTCATCCCATTGGGTTCCGCCGTAGTGGCGTAGCACTTGGGCCGCGTAATAGTCGTAATAGATGTCTTTTTTCAAAACTCCAACTTTCGACAGCTCCTCTACGCCGGCGACAATACCTGGATGATTTTTGTCCCAGCCAGTGTACATGCGGCAAAGCAATCCGATCGCCGCACAGGATGGGCGGATGCGTTGGCTCGGCCCCGCGTAGCCGTACAGTGCTCCATCTTTCGATTGAACCTTATCCAGAAAGAGAATTGCTCCTTCAATGGTCGACGGTGGGACGCTCAAGTGACCCATGTAGCCACTCTTGAGAGCCATTACCTGCCAGCCGGTGACGGATGTATCTCCGCCATCGGGTTGCTGCGGTCGGTATCGCCAACCGCCATCACGACACTGAGCGTAGGTAATGAAGTTCAGCGCTGCTTGCGCGGGAGCTGCAAGTTCAGGGTCCTCTGTCATCGCATAAGCTTCGCAAAGCGTAATTGCAGCAAGACCATGCGAATACATGTTGCCGCCGCCTTCTGTGAAATCGAGGATGGCCAAGCCGCCCTTCTGGCCTTTCCTTCCGCTATTGATCAAATAGCGAAGTCCCCGAAAAACGACGGGTCGAAACTCGCCTTGAACGTGTGTTTGCCCAGCACCTAGAAACGGCAACAGAGCAAGTGACGTTGCTGCGTTGTAAGTTTTGCGCCGACTCGCATCACCAGGATTACCGCCTGTTCCTTGCCGAACGAGGTCGTGTTGGAACGTCCAAGCACCGTTCGCCATCTGGTGGCGACTCAACCATTTTAGTGCTTCGGTGACGGCTGCTTCGCTGGACTCGGTTCCACCGTAATCTCGTAGCAACTTTTTCTTCATATCCGCGCTGCGACTTCCCAGCGGTTGAAGTTGCATCGAGGTGAGCGACTGGAGAGACATTGCCGTGGGAGCCATCTCTGCGGCTAAATCAGCGGTGTCTAAATCGACGGTTGGAATATCAACGGGATCGACTTCGGTGGGTTCAATGACCTCCATCGATTCGGCCACATCGACGGGCTCGGTGATTTCTTCCATCTCGGAGATATCACCTGGATCGATTTCTTCGATCGTGAACTCTTCAATTTCTGGACCTTCGTCACCGGTGTTATTCGCCGTCAAAACATTCACGATTTTGATCGGGTCGGCGAT
Source organism: Planctomycetota bacterium (assembly GCA_039179795.1). Taxonomy (GTDB): domain Bacteria; phylum Planctomycetota; class Planctomycetia; order Pirellulales; family Pirellulaceae; genus Rubripirellula. The sequence continues at coordinate 5,366 of JBCDEM010000077.1, forward strand.
CGTGACGAGTCCCAGAACGAGCAAGATCAACACGTGCACGAGCATGCTGACCATCCACGCGGGCGCGGCATTAAAAAACCAAAAGCGTCGCTCTGGATCGTAGTTTTCCTCGTCCGCTTCGTCTTCTGCGGATTCAGCTTGCTCTGGTTTTGCCGGTAATGGAGTAGATTGCGGCTGCTTAGAAGGAGAGTTGGTGGACATGAGCACCGATTTAGATGAGATAAGCTTGTAGTCGGATTATAAGCAGATTTACATCTCCCGACTTACTTTTTGAACGTGTCGCAACTGGCTTTGTACCTGTTCTCTGCTTCCAATCGATTCAACCCGAACCGATTTAATAGCTCGATGTTGGGTGGGGGTGGTTGTAACCCCCGTTTGTTAACGCGCTTGCAATGAGCATGGGTGGGACGGTGTCACGAGGTCCAGTCATTCCTCTCGCATGTCGTAACGCAGTTGCTCAACATTGACGATTGTCTTGAAGTAGTTCCGTAGCTTCGGTTGCACGTAGGACGTCGCTTTGACTCGTCGAGAGCCATCACTCGGACCAATCCACCCTTCCCCCAAGTCGATGTCGATCTCGATCGTCTCGAACCGACCTCCGGTTGGATCGGTTAATCGCAATCGAACGCACTCGGTAAACTCGTCTTCGTCTTCGCCCACTTTCGCGTTGCCGCAATATTCCAGTGCGGGCCGATCGGTTTCGGAGTCCCATTCATAATGTCGTTCGTCCAGCAGAGCCCGCCGCAGGTGGCCCAACCCTGGCGTTGCCGTTAATTCCACCGGCCGGAAGTCGGATCCGCCGACAGGAAGTAGCTCAATGCGTTCACCCAATTGCAACGCGGTGATCGTCTCCTCGCCCCAAAACCGAGTCGATTCTTCAAGCTGCGTCTTTCTCGCGTAAATGCTGCCGAGCGATCCGGCGATGCCGATGAGGACGACGATGACACCAATGAGAATGCCCCGCCGAGTGATCTGAGCTCGTGGGTCGTTGTATTTGTCGGCATGTTGGTCCGCTGCAGCCTGTTCCACTGAAACGCTGACCGTCTTCACGTCGTTTTCGTCCAAGGGATCGATCGCCGGATTGTTCATGGGTTAAGTTGTCCGAAGAGAATCCCACCATTGAGACGCATCGGGTTGGGAACTGGGTATGACTCGCATCGGAATGGAGACTGGAGATATGGTACCACCCACGCAAGGGTCCACCGACCGCACAGTCGTTGAGGTTCCGCTGGCCGATCGAAGCTACCGCATCCAAATCTCGACCGGCTATGTTTCCCAGATCGCGCAGTACGTAAGGGAGACGCTTCCCGATTTGAGTCATGCGATTCTGATCTCCGATCGTGCTGTTTCATCGCTGGCTGATCAAATCGGCAATGACTTTCAGAGGGCGGCGGTGGCTGTGCGTGTAAGTCGAATCGAGGTGCCGTCGGGTGAGCAAAGTAAATCAATCGAACAATTTGAGTCGTTGCTGCAGTGGATCCTCACTGAGGGCGGAGATCGTCGAAGTGTCGTGATCGCGATTGGCGGCGGTGTCGTCGGTGACCTCGCAGGCTTTGTTGCCGCTTCGTTCGCACGTGGCATTCGGTTTGTTCAAGTTCCCACGACGCTATTGGCGATGGTCGACAGCAGCGTCGGTGGAAAGACGGGGATCAACCTGCCAGGCGCTAAAAATATGGTCGGCGCGTTTTGGCAACCGTCGTTGGTCACGATCGAAACAGATGTGTTGTCCACGTTACCGGAACGCAGTTACGTAAGTGGACTTGCGGAAGTTATCAAGTATGGAGTGATTGACGACGCAGATTTCTTTGCCTGGTTAGAAGCTAACGCAACACACTTGGTCGGCCGCGACGGCGGAGCCCTTCGGTTAGCGATTCAACGCAGTTGTGAGTGTAAAGCGCGCGTCGTTGCTGAAGACGAACGCGAGACGAGCGGTCGAAGAGCAATTCTGAACTACGGGCACACGTTCGCTCACGCCATCGAAGCCACGGCCGGCTACGGAACGTTGCTGCACGGAGAAGCTGTGGCGATTGGGATGCAGATGGCAGCGCGGCTCGCAATCGACCTCAAGCTTGCCGATCCATCGCTGTTGCATCGACAGACAAAGCTGATCGAATTGTGCGGACTACCGACCACGTACGCTTCCGCTGATCCGGACCAGATGATTCCCGTCATGATGCGAGACAAGAAAGTCGCCCACGGAAAACTGCGTTTCATCTTGCCGAGCGAAATTGGAGTCGTCGATCTCGTAGGAGGCGTCGAAGAATCCAAAGTCAGGAAGGCGATCGTGGAAAGCAGGTTGTCGTAGTACGCCTAGCAGAAAGGGGCGTCGATTGGTTTGCGTCTTTCCCTGGCGATTAAGAGTCGAGTAACGCTGCGCTGAGTACGAAGTCCGATCGAGACTCTTGAGAGCTCATGTCCTACCGCGAAGCGGTTCAACAACAAAACTCGGGGTCGCGCAGCGCACCCCGAGTTGCACTGCGTTTTTCATTCCATTTTGAAGATCGATACGAAACATCGATCGATGCATTAGTAGCACTCGTAGGTCATGCTCCGCATGACGACAGAACGGAACGCTACGATCGGCGGAGCGATCGGCGACTATGTAGCGTACGTCTCTGGCGATTACGAGTTGTGATCGTCACCGCGTCAACGCACTGCGTTTTTCATTCCATTTTGAAGATCGATACGGAACATCGATCGATGCATTAGTAGGTCATGCTCCGCATGACGACAGCACTAGCACTCGTAGGTCATGCTCCGCAGACGACAGAACGGAACGCTACGATCGGCGGAGCGATCGGCGACCGACAGAACGGAACGCTACGATCGGCGGAGCGATCGGCGACCGACAGAACGGAA
>JBCDEM010000040.1:0-58234 GCA_039179795.1 Planctomycetota bacterium
CAGCAGTAACAACAGCAACAACAGCTACGACAGCGACAGGGCCAACAACAGCAACAGGGCCAACAACAGCAACAGGGCCAACAACAGCAACAGGGCCAACAACAGCAACAGGGCCAACAGCAACAGCAAGGCCAACAACAGCAAGGCTTGCGTGATGGCGGAAGGCCGAACGAGACCAATCAGCCCAACTCGCAACGGGGTGGCGGCGGAAGTCGGTACGCTGCTCAGAACCCGGACGCAGCGCCGTTAACGGGCGACGACTTCCGTGAATGGTCCGATCGCTTACGCGATGTTGAAGAAATGGTCGAAGACCCAGACCTTCGCTCCGAAGCGGCTCGTATCCGAGACCGCGCCCGCGAAATGCGAAGAGACTTCCGTCGACACTCGAAGGAACCAAAATGGAATTTGGTCGAAGAGATGCTGGCTGAACCACTGAGAGAACTCAAGCAACAGGTTTCCGAAGAACTGATGCGACGTTCTGCAGAGAAGCACGCTCCCGTTCCTCTCGATCGAGACCCCGTGCCGGCGCAGTTCAGTGATGCCGTTCAAAAGTACTACGAAAGCCTGGGGAGCGGACGTTAATGAGTGGACTGTTTACAAACGTCCCGAATTTCGCTTTAAGCATCGGCGGTGACGAACTGCTCCTTGGTGCTCCGCAGTGGGTCAGCGCGGCGATCGGAATTACGGCAGTGATCACGCTGCTGGTGATCGTTTCTTATGCCCGCCCAGAGACATCGGGAGGTGTCCGTTTTTTAGCGGGTCTCTTGAAGCTAGCGGCGATCGTCATGATCGCAATCTGCTTGCTTGAGCCGATGCGGAGCGGTAGCCGACCGCGACCACAGGCCAACGTACTACCGATTCTCGTCGACAATAGCCAAAGCATGCAGTTGAAGGCGGCGGAAGATGCTCCGAGTCGCAATGAACGCGTCAGTGAGCTGGTGGACGGCGACGCCGAATGGCGTGTGCGTTTAGCTCAAGCATTCGATGTTCGTCAGTATGCCTTTGATGCTCGGCTTGAAAGTGTTGAAGATCTCGCTGCTCTGCCGGCTGATGGATACGTTTCGTCCATGGCGAGTAGTCTGAAATCACTCTCGGATCGGTTTTCCGAACGACCGATCGCTGGCGTACTGATGTTTACCGATGGCAATCTGACCGACTTACCGTCAGCTGACTATGACTGGTCCCAACTTGGGTTTCCCGTCTATCCCGTCGTCCCCGATTCCGACGGAGCCCTGACGGATCTTCGCATTGCGGATGTAAGTGTCAGCCAAACGGATTTCGAATCCGCGCCAATGACGGTGACCGTTTCGGTTGACGCCGTGGGGATTGCCAACGAGATCGTTTTCATTCAGTTGCGTGATTTGGCCACGGGAAAGTTGGTGGAGGAACAATCCGTTCGATTGACAGACGAAGGCGAGCCACAAGAAGTCCGCTTTCGTTTTCGTCCCGAGGAATCCGGTGTTCGGTTTTACGATGCGATTGCGTTCCTCGGACAAGATCGTGAGCTGATGCAGGATTCGGAGGGGGATGAGACGGATAGTGAAGAGGCGACTTTGCTGAATAACTCACGCGTCGTTGCTGTCGATCGTGCGAATGGCCCTTATCGTGTCCTGTATGTTTCCGGTCGCCCCAACTGGGAATTCAAGTTCATACGGCGCGCCTTGCAGGAAGACGCAGAAGTTCAACTCGTTGGGTTGATTCGAATCGCTAACAAAGAGCCAAAGTTCAGTTTCCGAGACAACAAGGGCGTGAATGACACAAACCCGTTGTTTGCTGGTCTCGGTGACGCGGAAGAAGAGGGCGCCCAACAATATGACGAGCCTGTCATCATCCGTATGGGAGTTAAAGAGTCAGAGGAATTGAGTGAAGGATTTCCAGATTCGGCCGAAGAGTTGTTTGCCTACCACGGGATCATCCTCGACGATTTGGAAACCGAGTTCTTTACCCAAGATCAGATGCTTTTGCTCAGGCGATTTGTCGGATCGCGAGGCGGCGGGTTGTTAATGCTTGGAGGACAAGAATCGTTTGATGGACAAGCATTCGGAGATACACCGCTCGGCGAATTATCTCCGGTCTATCCACCGAGAATGACCTCTGACAAAGGTAATGGGCCGTATCTTATGCGGCTCACACGCGAAGGTTTGTTGCAACCTTGGGTACGGCTGCGTGACACCGAATTGGCTGAGCAAGACCGAGTCCGAGAAATGCCGGGTTTTCTGACGCTCAATTCCGTTGGTGAGATCAAGCCTGGTGCAACACAATTGGCAGCTGTCGAAAACCCAGGGGATCGTCGCGAATTTCCAGCATTGGTGGCTCAGCGTTTTGGTAAAGGGCGTACGGCCGCATGGATGATCGGGGATCTTTGGCGATGGTCAATGCGACGGCAGAAAGACGATCCCGATGACCCTGGTCAAGCTTGGCGGCAAATGGCTCATTGGTTGGTTAACGATGTGCCGCGACGTGCTGAAGTCAGGATTGAATCAAACAGCGATCCCAGTCAGCCGGTCACGATGGTCGTGAACGCTCGCGATGAAGCGTATCTGCCCATGGATAACGCCAGCGTTGAATTGACGATTGAACCGCTGGAGGGAGAGTCGTTCACGATGTCTGCCACGATGGATGAATCAGAGCCGGGAACGTACCGAGCAACGTACTGGTCCCGCGAACCGGGCGGCTACCGCGTCAGCGCTGAAGTCACGGCACCAGACGGTTCTTTCGTCGGAAGAGATGAATCGGGATGGACCGCTCAATCGGGCGCAGCAGAGTTTGCGGAGTTACAACTCAATCGTGATCTGTTGGCAAAAATCGCAGAACAGACCGGTGGTGAACTCATTGCCGAGGATCAACTGGATCAGTTTGCAGCAGATCTCAACCAAAGAGATGTGCCGGTTACTGAGACTTGGATCTATCCGATCTGGCATCAGCCCTGGGTGATGTTTATCGCCGTTCTTTGTTTGTGTGGTGAGTGGGGACTGCGACGTTGGAAGGGTTTGGCATGAGCTGGAAAGCAAGATTCCTCGGCACCGCAATCATCTGCACGGCCTGCATTCACATGCAGGCTCAAGAGCCGGCGACGGACGAGGCACAGGATGTTTCAAACGCTGCAGCGCCAACTGCTCCCCAGGAGATCCAGCCCGAGCAGAGTGTGTCTCCCGAGCGATCTGAATTGACGAGTGGCGAATCCGAGGATGCTAAGGCTCGTGAATGCATGATCGTCGTGGTCGGTGCTTCAGGAACACCCGAATACGGCGAACTGTTCACTCAATGGTCCGAACAGTGGCAAGAAGTCGCTGAGTCATCAAACGTTGATTTCACATTGGTGGGAAAAGGCGAATCCGAAGTTCTCGACCGCGATCGACTCAAAGAGAGAATCAGCAAGATTCCGACCACCGGAGCTTCGCCGGTCTGGTTGGTCATGATCGGGCACGGGACGTATGCGCGTAATGTTGCGAAATTTAACCTGCGCGGCCGGGACGTATCGGCGACAGAACTTTCCGATTGGTTGCAACCGCTTCAGCGTCCGTTGGTCGTGATCAATTGCGCTTCTTCGAGTGGACCGTTTGTGAATCGACTTTCGGGCAAAGGACGTGTTGTCGTCACGGCAACCAAGAGTGGTTTGGAGCAGAACTTTGCCCGGTTTGGAAAGTACCTTGTTCAGGCAATGGCATCCGCTGATTCCGATCTTGATCATGACGACGAAGTGTCCGTTCAAGAAGCGTTTGTGCGTGCTTCAGCCGAAGTCGAGCGGTTTTACGACTCGGAAGAACGCCTGGCCACCGAGCACGCGTTGATTGATGACAACGGCGATGGCAAAGGAACGCCCGCGAGAATGTATCGCGGCACGCGTCCCATCGCGAAGGCAAAAGACGGCTCACAACTCGATGGCAAGATCGCATCCAGACTGACTTTGGCGCCAACTGGTAATCGAATCCCATTAACGGAATCCGAGCTAAAGAAACGCACGGAATGGGAAGCTGACTTAGAAGCGTTGAGAAACCGAAAGAGCCAGTTAAGTGAATCCGAGTACGACAAAGAGCTTGAGTCCATCCTGGTCAAACTGGCCAAACTCTATCGGGCCGCCGAGAAGCGACCGTAGGTCATGCTCCGCATGACGCGCTCACGAATCGCTCGGAGAGCGTAGCAGTACGTCCTGTTTGTGCTCAGCTAAATCTGAAAGTTCAGATCATCCTCGGGTGAGTCACCCCCGCCGCCCTTCACTTTGAGCTGCGGTTTTTCCAATGTCACGGTCGTGCTCGGCGAAACGCTCTTGGTGATCCAGACACTGGATCCGACGACCGAGTCGCGACCAATCACGGTGCGTCCCCCCAGGATCGTTGCGTTAGCGTACACGACGACACGGTCTTCGATCGTTGGGTGCCGTTTGTTGCCGCGGATCAGCGAACCGTCGGTGTCCGTCGGAAAACTAAGAGCACCCAGCGTCACGCCCTGATACAACTTCACGTGCTCGCCGATCTCGCATGTTTCCCCAATGACGACGCCCGTGCCGTGGTCAATGAAAAAGTAGTTTCCGATCGTCGCGCCGGGGTGAATGTCAATTCCCGTTTGCGTGTGGGACCATTCCGTCATTATTCGCGGAATGAAAGGAACGTCCAATTGGTGCAACTCATGCGCGATCCGAAAAACGGTGATGGCTTCAAAGCCCGGATAACAGAACACCACTTCGTCCGTCGTGCGGCACGCGGGATCTCCGTCGTAAGCGGCTTGCACGTCCGTTGCCAAGGTGCTCCTTAGGGTGGGGATTCGCATCAACAACTCGATTGCCATCGCTTGCCCTTTCGCCTCGAAGTCGATGTCACTTTCGCAATCGGAATGACTGGCATTAACACGATGTTCGTGACGCAAGGCTCGAGCGATCTGGGTCGTCAGTTGGTCGTGCAGTGAATCGACCAAACCGCCGACGTGGTATTCGATGTTGCCCGCATGCAAGCCGACTTTACGACGATAACCCGGATACAGGATATCCTTCAGGTCCAACAGAATATTGACAATCGCCGAGTAGTTTGGCAGCGGGCAGTGCCCGAGATGGTTGATTGAGTCTTCTGACGTGTAGGTCGCGACGATCTTTTCAGTCAACGTCGGCAGCTGTTCTTTCAATCGAAAATCGGACGCCATGAGAACGGCTCCAAACGGAGATCAGAGGTGAGCGAAAAAACGGTGAGGAACTTGAATGAACACAATGACATCGAAGAAACAGTGACATCGAAGATACAGTTCATTCGCTGAAGATCTGAGCCCGCCGACGATTCGGTGAGCGATCCACGGACACCAGCTAAGTGTGATCCTGTTGCGTCGAGGTTCGCAAGCTCTCCGTTTGTCTACGATGCGTCTGGGACGGATCGGAGTGAACTTGCGGATCGCGTGACGTTCCGTTGTGATGCAATGACAAAGGCCAACGAGGAACGAATTCCCCGCTGGCCCTTGTTGGGTCGACGCTCAACGACTGGAACGGTGATTAACGTCCAATCGAGGGCGGGTTATCGACGAGGAAGTCACGTGGTCCACGCACGGTGTAGTACGGGTAACCAACTTGTGCGGACGGAGGTCCTGGAGTGAAAGGACGATTGTTCAAAATCTTGCCAGCTCCGTGTCCGCACATCGGTGGGTGCAGGTGAGAGCTGTAGTTCAAGCCACCTTGTTGCCATCCTAATGGGCCGGCAACGCATCCGTTGCGACAACCATCATGGTTGCAAACGCCAGTGAGTCCGCCGAGGCGGCTTAGGTCGCCGCAGTGGTTGCAGCCATTGCCACATGCACCGCTGTTGCATCCGCCGCCGCACATTCCACTATTGCAGCCATTGCCGCACATGCCGCTGTTGCAACTTCCACAGGCTCCCGAGTCGCAGCCGCCTCGCAGGTTGTGGTGCAGGCAGCCGGTTGAGCCAACCAACAGCATTGCCAAAGATCCGATTAACAGCCAACGATTCATCGCCGAAATCCTTCTCGAGCGTCAAGTCGCTGCTCTAACATCAAGTGTGTTTCGCTGCGACATCGGGGATTGTTTGTCTGCCGATCTTCTGTTCTGGACGAAAGACCGGACTGGGTCCTTTGCATCTTCGGCGCCATGACATTGGCGATACACACAATCCGTGCAACCTGAGCAAAGCTGATAACGACCGAGCCGCACTGACATCCTAATCGGACTACTTTAACACGAGAGTGCCATCGTCTCTCTGTGCGAAGCTGTCCGTGGTCCGGCGGACTCCCCGTTCAAATCACTTCCTCCGTGGAGATATCGGCCACGGCACAGCAGTTTCACGCCGTTTCATTCCTCATAATCGGATTTCCTTACGCGAATTCCACACTTGTAGACACAGCAGCCGTTTTGGTAGCCGATGAAATAGGTTGGATGATTTGCATCCACACGTCACTTCCGCCTTCTCAAGGATGAGAGAATGTTGCGTCTGTTTCGCTTTGTCGTCATCGGAATCGGGATCAGTTTCGCCGTATCCGCGCAAGCGCAGATCACCGAACCGCGAACGCTCTCGGCGACACCCATTCGCAAGGCCACGCTGGAAGAGCAGCTGACGAATCGACTGCGAGCGACGAGAGATGACCAGAAGGCTTACATTCGTTTCGTGGTCAAGAGAGTCGAAGAGGGCGATTTGGAAAAGCGTCTCGTACTAGCTGTCGAGAAGTATTCGATTCGACGCAACCGCTACTTCCCCTTTCCATTTTTCGAACGAGCGATCCGGTTCGAGGCAGCGAAGAGAAGCGTCCTTTTGCCGTCGGTTCAAACCTTCGCCACAACGAGATCCACAACTCCGTAAATACCGTGCTTGACTCTCGTCGTGGATACGGCCAAGCGTCCTTTTGCCACAGAGACGCATCTCTGATTGCATGATCGGTTCCGCTACGATCGGCGGAGCGATCGGCGACGATGTCATTTTCCACAGTCGTAGGTCATGCTCCGCATGACGACAGAATCAACCACTACGATCGGCGGAGCGATCGGCGACGATGTCATTTTCCACAGTCGTAGGTCATGCTCCGCATGACGGCAGAATGAACCGCTACGATCGGCGGAGCGATCGGCGACTATGTCATTTTCCACGGTCGTAGGTCATGCTCCGCATGACGACAGAATGAACCACTACGATCGGCGGAGCGATCGGCGACTATGTCAATTTCCACAGTCGTAGGTCATGCTCCGCATGACGACAGAATGAACCGCTACGATCGGCGGAGCGATCGGCGACGATGTCATTTTCCACAGTCGTAGGTCATGCTCCGCATGACGACAGAGTCAACCGCTACGATCGACGGAGCGATCGGCGACGATGGTCTGACTCTATCGCGATGCGACTACCGTTACAGCAGGCGTTTCGCGATTTTGACGAGTTCGATAAATTCGTAACGCAGACCGCTCTCATCGCTTCCTTTCGCAGATTGAGCAGCTTCCAAGACGTCATCGATCGTCCATGATCCTGCGTGCTTGCTTCGACGCAGTTGCATTCCGAAACCGGCAACGGCGGCCGCAAAGCGGACATCGTCACTGGATGTCTCGTAACGTTCGTCATCATCAACAACTAAGAATTCAACCGGCTGACTCTTATCGCCGTCTGGTTGCTTGTAACGAAGCGTTAACTTCATCAATTCGTTGCTGTTGGCGGCGTCAGTAAGCTCAGGCTTCGTTTGATATCGCAGAGCATCAACCTCGGGAGCGGTGGACTCAACCTCGACTCCCGCTGGGACGACTTCGTACAAAGCCGTGACACAGTGACCGGCTCCGATTTCACCCGCATCTTTTGTGTCGTCTTTAAAGTCCTCTTTCGCCAGCATCCGATTTTCGTAACCGATCAATCGGTAAGCAGAAACCTGTCGCGGATTGAACTCGATCTGAATCTTGACGTCTTTGGCAATCGTCACCAATGTTCCACTGGTTTGTTCCACGAGCACCTTTTGCGCTTCTAAAGGTGAATCGATGAATGCGTAATTCCCATTCCCGCGACCACTGATTTGTTCCAGCATCGAATCGTTATGATTGCCCATTCCGAAGCCAAGCACGGATAGAAAGATGCCGCCTTTGGCTTCTTCTTCCACTAGGTTAACGAGAGCGTCAGTGCTGGTCGTTCCGACGTTAAAGTCGCCATCGGTGCACAGGATGACTCGATTCACTCCGTCTTCAACAAAGGCATCGCGAGCTGTTTGGTAGGCCAAGGCGATTCCAGCTCCACCATTCGTGCTGCCCCCTGCCGATAATTGTGTCAACGCATTGCGAATCTTTCGCAGTTTATTGGCTGGAGTTGGTTCGAGCACTTGCCCAGCCGAACCAGCGTAAACCGTGATCGAAACAGTGTCTTTGTCGGTGAGCTGTTTCAGCAACATCTGCATGCCTTCGAGCACGAGCGGTAGCTTGTTGGCCGATTTCATTGAGCCACTTGTATCGATCAGAAAGACTAAGTTGCAGGGAGGTCGATCTTCCTTCGCCATCGTTTTGCCTTTCAACGCGATCCGCGCTAACCGGTGATCACTGTTCCAAGGACATCCGGTGACAACAGTATCCACCGAAAACGGATGTTCGGCGTCATCGCTTGGTGGTTCGTAGGCGTAGTCAAAGTAATTGATCAATTCTTCGATTCGCACTGCATCAGGTCGCGGCAGTTGGCCAGCCCTGACGAGAATGTCACGAACCTTGCTGTAACTCGCGGTATCGACATCGATTGAGAAAGTGCTGGTATGGTGCTCGACCACGCGTCGGAAGTCGTTTTCGGTGATCGAATCGAATTGATCGCCACCCATCCCGGGTCCGCGTCCCGCACCGCTTGGCAGCAGTTCGCCGTCAGGGCGAATCCCATCAACCCTGCTTTCCCGTATTCGTCCGCCTCGTCCACCGCGAGCGTCTGGCACAACCCGCCGAACGCCACCCAAACCACCGCCACCGCGGCCACCACCTCCGCCACCAATCGAAAACCATCCTTCACCAGCCGGTCCGTTCGCTGGCGCGGGAGCTTCCGCGGGTGGCGCCTCCGTTGTGGGAGCTGAATCCGTCGGTGATGCGGATCCCGGTGATGCAGATTCCGGTGATGAACTCGACGGTGCCGCGGATCGCATCCGGCTCTTTGCTCGTGATGTGTCTTGATTCGATTCAGATTGTCGGAGGAGCAATTGCATCCGCGTGCTTTCCGGGGCTGCTGATGAAGGTGCAGATGGCTCGGCAGACGATGAGGGTGCAGGTGCAGGAGATGAGGGAGCCGTCGCAGCCTGGGATGGCATCGGCGGAGAAACGGAATCCGCTTGAGGCCTGTCCGTGTAGGCGTCGACATCTGATCCTTCGAACGGTGCAGGCGTGGCGGATGATCCCGTTCCTCTCGGTCCGAATCGTTCGCCAGGCATCGCGTTCGCGGGGTCGGTCGAGTTTAAGGCACCGCCACCCAACCCCATATCCAGACTCCGACGACCGCCACTGGGTAACTGACGTCCACGTGACGATGACTGATTGTCCTGATTGACTTCTCCAAGCGATCGCGCTGAAAGACTCTCGTCTTCTGCATCAACGACTTTCTCGGACGCTTCACTTGGTCCCTGAGCGGCCATGGAATCCGTGAGGGTCATCGATTCTTCGACCGATGACGCATCGTTTGACATCGCGGCCCCTGATGCTTGGTTATCCCTGGCAAAATCCGAAGGTTGACTATCGCGTCCATCGATGGACCGTTGTGATATGGTTGGGTCTGGTTGGATTTTTTGCAGCAGCGGAGGCACGCCGACCAAAAGCAGCAAACAGGCTGCCGTCGCCATGCTGACCCAAACTACTCGCTTCGACGATCGACCGGAATTCTTGACGACAACATTCGTCTGTTTCTCCGTGATCGATTGTCGCCGGTCGGCTTCCAAAGGCTTGATCTCTTCGGAAGCATAGAGACCTTTTAGTTGGTCCGTCAGACCGCGCGCCTCTTCGACAGCCGCAGCCAACTCTGTTTGTTCATTTAGCTCGGATTCAAAAGCCATTCGATCCGATTCATCTAAATCGCCCAGCACGTATGCGGTGATTCGCGGATCATCCCAAGTGTTTTCAGACATCGTTACGGGGCCCAGTTGGGTGTGCTTGTTTGACGGTGAGGCAGAACAGACGTTGTGTGTGGGGTGCTAACTAACAGCTAGCGAATCGCGCAAACTTCGAACGGCTTGATGAAGGTGAAAACCGACGTTGCTAACCGTTAATCCGGTCACTTCGGCGATCTGCTTGTAGCTGAGTCCAGCCTGTAAGCGGAGCCGCAACACCTCCTGCTGTCGTGGCGAAAGCTTGTGCACAAGTTTGTCCAAGTGCACTTTGTCTTCCTCTTCACTGGCAATCGCTGACGCATCGGGCGCCGGGTCTGGCAGCGTCATTTGCGACGCGTCCATCGGCGTCGCTTGTTTGGCTCGTTGCATATCGATCACTCGGCTTCGGCAAACGGAAAACAACCAAGCTGCGACCCGCGATTCGATTTTCTTGTGGTCTTCTCGGCAAAGTCGCAGAAACGTCTCCTGCACAGCGTCTTGAGCTCCCGACCAATCACCCCCGAGCATTCGCTGCGCATACGCCAGCAAGGGGCGCTCGTAACGGTCGACGAGTCGATCGATCGCACCAGGCGGCCAAACCGAAGGAGGGTCCGACATAAGCTTTACGACAGGACTGTGTTGTTCAGGATGCAGTTCAAAGATGTCAACGAGCACGCATCGCAAATGTTAGGAAAGTTTTTTCGCTCGGGTACGAATACCGCGTCCCATGGACGATCGGAGACGTTAAACCCTGACTCCAGCGGGATCCGCGACCATTAACGGATAACTGACAACCGTCAACAGACAACTTATACTACGAATTCCTCCGCAACCCCCATCCACTCAAATCTCCCCCCTTCCGCCGAGACTGCTCTCCATGAATCCGGATTCGAACCAGCCGCAACTTCCCCGCCGAAACTTCCTTCAATCCAGTTCGGCGCTGACCGCTGGAGCAACGGCGCTCGGCACAACGCGTGTGCTGCGAGGTGCGGAGCCTCAAGAAGACTCGAATTCACAGACGGTGCGAATCGGTCTGGTGGGGGCTGGCGGTCGCGGCAGCGGCGCGGTTAACGACTCCTTGACCATCAACGAAAACATTCAGTTGAGCGCGATTGCGGATCTGGATCCCGCGAAACCCGCGGCGCTTCGAGGCAACATGAGCAAGCGGCACGAAGGGAAAGTCAAAGTCGCAGGTGCCAAATTGTATTCCGGTATCGATGCGTATCGCAGAATTCTGGACGACCCGGAAATTGACATCGTTCTATTCGCCACACCACCCGGGTTTCGTCCGCAGTACATTGCCGAAGCGGTTGACGCCGGAAAGCATGTCTTTGCTGAGAAGCCGACGTGTGTCGATCCTGCTGGCTACAGAATTTGTCTTTCCGCACATGAGCGGGCGGAAAAAAATGGCACGGCAATCGTGACCGGTACGCAGTATCGCCGTCAAACCAACTACATCGAAGCGATTAGCCGACTCCATGACGGCATGATCGGTGACATTATCGCGGCAAAGATGCGCTACTGCTCCACGGGCATTTGGTTTCGAAACCGAAAAGAGGGAATGAGCGATACGGAGTATCAGATCTACAATTGGATGCACTTCATCTGGCTCTCAGGTGATCAGATTGCGGAACAAGCCGTTCACAATGTGGACGCGATGAATTGGATCATGGGCGGCCCACCAGAAAGTGCGTATGGATCGGGTGGTCGTTTCACGAGACCGGATGGCAGCGAGATGTGGGACAACGTCGTCGTTGACTACGTCTATCCCGGTAATCGGCTCGTCTCATTCATGTGTCGTCAAATTCCAAAAACGGAAGGCGATAATTCCAACACGATCTACTGCAGCGAGGGGCATTGCACGATTTACGGGGGCAGTCGTGGCGCAGCGATGTTCGATCGTAGCGGCAAAGAGATTTGGTCGATGAAGGGAGACATCGGCGCAGCATACAAACAAGAACACAAAGATCTTGTCGACTCTGTTCGAGCAGAGAAACCGATTGTCGAATTAAAGGCGACCGCGGAAAGCTCGATGACTGCGGTGTTGGGTCGGATGGCAGCTTACTCGGGCAAGAACGTCAGTTGGGATTTCGCGGCCAACGAATCCACGCTGGATCTTTTCCCTAAGGATTTCGACATCAAAGGTTCGCGACCCGAGCCAAAATTCGCCGTCCCGGGAACAACCAAGTTGGTGTAAGTGTGCTTTCACACAGAAATCTCGCGCAGAGTCGCAGTGCCTTAGCGACCTTGCGCGTTTCCCAGCGAACGTTGTTTCTACTTGCCCTTTTGGTTGTCTCCGCCACACTCCATTCAGCCGACGCAATCGCTGAACGCCCCAACTTCATTGTCATCTTCTGTGACAATTTGGGGTACGGAGACATCGAGCCTTTTGGATCCACGATTCATCGCGCGCCTTCTCTGACTCGGATGGCAACTGAGGGCCGTAAATTTACGCACTTTTGCGTTACGGCCGGCGTTTGTACTCCGTCGCGCGCCAGCCTGATGACAGGATGTTATGCGCAACGTGTTGGGATGCATATCAACCCACGAGACGGACATGTGTTGCGTCCCGTTTCGCCGTACGGGTTGCATCCAAATGAAGTGACAGTCGCCGAGGTTTTAAAAGCGGCTGGATACGTGACCACAATCATTGGCAAATGGCATCTGGGTGATCAGCCTGAGTTTCTTCCAACGAGGCAAGGCTTCGATTCATTCTTCGGTATTCCTTACAGCGATGACATGACGGAAGCCGTCGGAAAACGGCTCGGTGATCGATTGGATGGAAATCTCTGGCCGCCGCTTCCGCTGATGAGAAACGAACGCGTCGTCGAAGCACCCGCCAATCGAACGACGTTAACGCTCCGCTACACGGACGAAGCAATCACGTTTATTCGTGACCATCGTGATCGACCGTTCTTCTTGTATCTGCCACACGCGATGCCCGGCAGCACATCCTCGCCGTTCGCCAGCGATGCGTTTCGGGGCAAGAGCCAAAACGGACCGTGGGGCGATTCCATTGAAGAGTTGGACGCGTCGACCGGGCGGATACTGAATGAATTGGTAAAGCTGGACTTAGATCATAAAACGCTCGTTGTCTGGACTTCCGACAACGGGGCGCCTTTGGCGAAAGATCCCGCGACACCTTCGCGAGGCAGTAACCTTCCATTGCACGGTCGTGGTTACACGACAGCCGAAGGTGCCTTTCGAGTTCCGACCATGATGTGGCAACCCGGTTTCGTTCCCGCCGGAACGGTTTGCGATTCGCTGGCAACGACGATGGACGTCTTGCCGACACTTGCATCCATGGCGGGTGTGCCGATTCCGAGCGACCGAGTGATCGATGGGCACGATATCACGCCGTTGATTGCAGGCACCAGTGGTGCGGAATCACCCTACGAACGATTCTTCTATTACGACCGAGATCAACTGCAAGCCGTTCGAGTGGGCCGCTGGAAGCTGTTCGTTCCTCTAGCGGAATTCGCACGTCATCCTCACTTTAAAAAAGGCCGAGGTGATGAACCCCTGCTGTTCGATGTGGTCGCTGACACGCAATGTCGTCACAATGTAGCCAGTGAGAATCCGAACGTAGTTTCGCGGTTGATGGAAAGCGTTGAGCAAGCACGGCAGGATTTGGGCGATCGAGATCGAGACGGCAAGGGACAGCGATCGCGTGGCATGATGACCGGAAAACCGATCGCCTTGACCAAGCCTTGATGGGCACGGGTTCGCGTGAGATCCTTCGGAACAAGATGACATGATGGAACAAGATGACATCGATAATCCGGCGAGTGATTCGGCAGCAGAAAAGATTCCCCACGATCTGCCGCAACCGGCTGTGGGACGCTTGAGTCTGTACTTTCGCGAATTGCACCGAATGATTGACGCCGAAGTCACGTCGGTGAACAGCCAAGAACTGGGAAACATCGTTGCGGTGTCACCGGCGGTTGTGCGTCGCGACTTAAGTGCTTTGGGCACGATCGGGCGCCGCGGAGTCGGCTACGACATCGCGACTCTGATCGACCGAATCGGGAGCGTATTGGGTTCCGGCGTTCAGTGGAAAGTCGTGTTGGTGGGAGTGGGGTCGCTAGGCAGTGCTCTGCTGCGATATCGAGGATTCGAGCGGCTGGGGTTCGCGTTGAGCGCCGCGTTCGACAACGATGCAGATCGAGTGGGAAAGAGTGCGGGGGGAGTCACCGTCCGCGACGTGACCGAACTGGAAGCCATCCTTCGGCAGCAGCCAGCGGAATTGGCAATCCTGGCGGTTCCCGCCGAACACGCGACGGAAATCGCGGTCCGGTTGACAAAGGTGGGTATCCAGGGGATCTTGAATTTTGCTCCAGCAACGCTGAGGCTGCCGGGAAATATCGCCGTCGTCAACGTGGATCTAGCGAGCGAATTGCAGCGACTCGCGTTCAGCGTCCAATCCAAGCGTTAATCGTAACCGTTGGCGCGTCTTTTTGCCGCACGGTGAACCAAAAGACACTTCCAAAGGTCCTCTTTGGCAGACAGCAAACTCTTGCTACACTTCCGTTCAGATAAATACCCCGTGGTGTAATGGCAACACTATGGATTTTGGTTCCATCATTCTAGGTTCGAGTCCTAGCGGGGTAGCTTTTTCTCTCTGCGGTTTTCTCCCGCAAATGACGGGCTTTCCTCTGTAGCCCAGCCACCTGAATCGAAGTCGCATTTGGCGATTGGTGGCATCGTTGTATTGGCGTTGATTGTTCCACTCAGGCAGTCGACACAAGATTCAACGCAGCGAAGCAAAATCCCTCGCACAAGAAAATGAGTTCGAGGCGGCCCACAATAGTATCGATGATTTGGAGCAACGCATCAAACGCATCCTCGGCGGAACGTCCGAAGCAGACGACGCGGCTCAGTTCATGGCAAGATTGAAATCGCTCGTGCCCCAACTGAAGGAAGCGCAGCAATCTAAGACCTCCGTGACGGATGATCCCGCTGCACAGTTCTTAAAACGGTTGAAGGAAATGCTGCCGGCGTTGAAACCAAGCTACGCCGTCGTCTCTCGCAGACGAATTGAAACTGCAAGCGAGCCAAGCGAAGGCGTTTGCCAAAAAAGAAACGATACGATGATGCAAACGCAACGCTCGACGTGCTCAGCGACCTGATCGGCCGCGCCCGCGATGAAAATGACGGGCAGACCATAACAGTGGGAGCAGGCTTTCGCGATCGTTGGCGGCAGGCCAAGCAGGCATGGCAAATAGCAATCGAAGAGATCGATGGGCAAATGGCAAAGTTGCAAGGCGTTTTGAAGAACTCAGAGGACGAGGAGCTTCAAGCCATTGCCGAATTCGGGTTCAATGCGACGACCGGAAATTTTAAAGTTCCTTTGATGGCAGCGATGCGGGACATCGACGCCGCCGAGGAGTCTGCATTGATGAACTCAATCGCGAAGGCCCAGCCGATCATCGTCAAGTTTCAACAACACATCGCATCCGACCAACGCGTCGAAGCGTGTGACAACAACCCCTTTGGTGTACGCGTCACGATTCGCCAGAGTCTTGGCAGTGCGTTAACATCTTTGAACGCGACACTGTCTGCCAAGCCACAATTCAGCAAATAACAACTGGCAGAACGCTTCCGTAAGGCCTTGCGTCTTCCTCGACGCGAATCTGGTATCCGCGCCTGTAAGCGACATTTGACCAGGTGGCCCTGGGTGATTGCTCACCTCGCTACGCCGCGCAGACGATGCAGCCGCTCGTTTTGTACTCGCCAAATTCGCGTCGGTATATTGGACCCTGAGTTAATTCGGAGACCGATTCGCAGTGGATTTTGCCATTTAACATGCCGCGTCCGGGAGCAACCGGAACCCCTGATACTCAGATGGTGATTACGGTCCCAGCTGCCGGGAGCCAGATTCTTCGTACATCCCATATTCAGGAGAATCGAAAAACGGGCGAACTCAACAACCGCAGCCCGGCCGTTTGCCCATCGGAGGGGAAGTGTTGCCTAATCGTAATAGCGTTAGGGATACGGCATGTTGGAGGCAAGGGTATGACGCCAAGTCGTACGCTTTGCCTCAAAAGATAATTTCACCTAATGCTCCCTGACGTTGCTGGACGACGAAAATACTTCCTACTCCGCTCCAAGCGTAGCATCCCAGATCGTCAGCCCCCGGAATGAGCAAGCAGCGAGTTTCCGACTATCAGGGCTCCATTGGATTTCGGTGACTCCTTGCCCAGGGGTTTTGAGCGATAACATCTCCATACCGTTTCGAGGGTCCCAAACCTTCACATGCCCGTCTTCGCTCCCGCTGGCAATCCTCAGTCCGTCGCTACTCCATGACAGGCTTCGGACACGCGTGGAATGCCCATGTACTGAGCGAATCAATTTGCGTTTGAGAATGTCATAGAGATGAACTCGGCCGTCGGTCGTCCCGCATGCGATCTGAGATTCTTCCGGATGCCAAGCTATGCCGTGCTGCCCCACGGCACCAAAGCCCTTGTGTTCGAATCGTTGACGTACCTCCCAAGTTTTTATATCCCAGACGACGAGCTTTTGACGAAAGTCTCGTGCAGCAAGAAACAAACCATCTGGACTGAATTGAATGCTGTCGATGACTGAGTCGTGTTCCTGAAGTGAGGTGGTGCACATGCGGGTCAACGGATTCAGAATATGAACTCGCCGGTCAGTCCCACCGACCGCGAGGCATTTTCCATCTGGTGACCAGGCGATCGCCCGAATCCCTTCCGTCTCAAACCGCTCAGGCTTGACCACGTTCTCCATCGAGCAGGCAACCTCCCAGGTTTTCGCATCCCTTATCTCCACCGTATTTAGATTGACCGAATACGCGACCCATTTACCATCCGGACTCCATGTGAAATTCCACCAATGAGCCCTGGGGATCTCGGCAATCGTTTGCTTGAGGACTCCCGAATGCGAATCGAAAACGCGAATCGAGCCGGTCCCCAGTTTCTCCGTTTGGAGAACGGAAAGAACAGTATCACCTGACGGATTCCACGCAAAAGAGGTTCCGGCGTTGATTTGCAATGGTCCTTGGTGACGCTTGGCGTCCCATGCCCGCAAAACGCCGTCTTTTCCTCCAGAGTAGAGCGTGCGTCCGCTGGGCGACCACGCGACTGAGTACCCGCGACCCTCGTGTTCTTTTAGATGATTCAGGAGATTCCCGGTCGATGATTCAATCACCCGAATGCCTCCGTCAGCCTCTGATGTTGCGATCCTTCTCCCATCCGGGCTGTACGCGAGGGACAAAACCGCCGATTGAGGTTGGTCCGACGTAAAGACCTCTGACCCGTCCTTGGCATTCCAGAGTGTTATTTTCATGTCGGCGTTTGCTGCAACGAGCGACTTGTCATCCGGCGCCCATGCGAGGTCCCAAATAAAGTCGTTCTGAATCGGCATCGAGCGGACAATTTCTCCGGTTGAAACATCTAACAGGTTGACCTTTCCAGTGTAATTCCCTCCGACGGCCAGGGTTGTACCGTCGTGGCTCCAATCCATCGCACGGATCTCTCCGTCCACTCCGCTCTCTATCGTCGTCAGGAGTATTCTTGACTCGGTGTCCCAGATTTCGACGATGCCGTTGTCTTGCCCTACCGCCAGCGACGGCTGAATCGGACTCCAGCAAATAGAGCCCCATTTGGTTGGGCTCGTCGGAATCTTTTCAGCGTCGGTACCACTTTCAGCATCCCACAAGAGAAGTGAATCAGAACCTTGGGTAACGATCTGCTTGCCGTCACTCGACCAAGCAGCGGGCCACCGACCACGTAGTTGTCGAATCACCCGATTGGATACCGAATCGATAAGGTGGACTCCCTTGTCACCGGCGACAGCGTACTGGCTCCCATCGGGACAAAAGCGAATTCGGCGGATTTCGCCTAAGCCCGCATCGCGAGAGAGTAACTCGCGTTGAAGCAGCGAGTTCAAGTAATACCACTCCCATCCGCGCCGTTCTTCGTGTTGATTCAAGGGACGCCAGTGGTCAAGCGTTTGACGAAAGCGAGCAATGTTCTGTGATTCCCAATCACCAGCGGCGAGTTTCATCTGTGCGACATAAAGATTTTGCAACACTTCCTGCCGGTGTCGCTCTGTCTCGATCAGAGCCTGTTTGACTGTACTGGCAAGTTCTTCGGCTTCGAGGCGGGATTCCTCCTCGCGGACGAGCGAACCACTGAGATCATTCGACAATCGCCGAAAACGTTCCGCGACGAGAGTTGCCACAATGGCGACGACAATGATTGTTGAGATCACGAGTGTCGCCAACGACGCTACCATCTTGTGGTTACGTACAAATTTTCCGACGCGATAGAACAACGTCGGTGGACAGGCCTGAACAGGGGAATCCGCGAGGTAGTTTGCAAGGTCGGCTGCCAGAGCATGCGCAGATTCGTATCGGCGACTACGCTCTTTTTCGAGGGCCTTGAGTACAATCCAATCGAGTTCACCTTGTAGGATTCGGCTCAGTCGTTTCGGATCAACCAATCGACTCGCGGCAATCGAGGGAAGTGATTCGCTCTTGCTGAGTTTGAGACTTGGCCGAACGGGTTCTTCCTCTCGGATCACCCGGAGCATTTCATCGAGCGCGCATTCTCGGAATCGCTTTTGATGAATGGGAGTTTCACCCGTGAGTAGCTCATAGAGAAGAACTCCTAGAGAGTAGACGTCGCTGCGGGTGTCAACGTCCAGCTGATTTAGCTTCGCCTGCTCTGGGCTCATGTATTCCAGCGTCCCAATGATCGTTCCGACTTCCGTGAACAGCGTTTTCTCCGTGAGCGGTTGATGCAGCGCCTTTGCTATTCCGAAGTCGATGATCTTGGGGATTCGATCTTCGTCATACTCGGCAACAAGGACGTTGGACGGTTTGAGATCGCGGTGAATGATTCCCCGTTGGTGTGCGTGTTGGACCGCCGAGCAAACCTGCCCAAAGAGTTTCAGACGCTCCTGTGTCGGAATGCGGTTGTCATCACAGAATTTAGTGATCGGAACTCCTTTGATAAGTTCCATCACGAAATAGGGCACGCCGGAATCTGTGCGTCCTGCATCGAACACGCTCGCAATATTCGGATGATCCATCAAGGCCAGTGCTTGCCGTTCAGCCTCAAAACGCGCGATCACACGACGCGAGTCCTGTCCGTCCTTGATCACCTTGACGGCAACCCGCCGACGAATCGGTTCGAGTTGCTCGGCCATAAAAACCTGCCCCATACCGCCCGTACCCAGCAATTGGAGCAGTTTGTAGGGACCGACAGACTCTCCTTCTCTGACTCTGGTTTCATCCAAAGTCGATCCCAGAATCGCACCAGTCTGGAACGGAGGGAAGTTCTCGGCTGAACAATGAGCCCTCAACAATTCCTCAACACGTTGCTTTAGTCCAGCATTCTCGCGGCACGCTTCGTCCAGGAACGCGTTTCGTTCGGAATCGCTCTCCAGGTCGATTGCCTTTTCAAAAATCTCTCGTTCGTCCATTGTCCTCTCGCTGCATTTTTCGCCCCTAGCAACAAGTGCAATTCTTTCGGACAGGATTCGCCACAAAAGTCAAATATTTGAACGAAGAAAATCGAAGAGCCAAGCGCGGGCGTAAGCCCACCGGCGATCGAGAGTGCGTGGTGACAGACCAAGCATTCTTGCCACTTCCTCGCGTTCAAGGCCTGTGAAAATCTTTAATGAGACGATCTGGGCCGAAACAGGGTCCTGCTTAGCCAAAGCGTCGAGACCTTCACTCACGCCGCAGATCTCCGTTCCAGAAACCTCCACTTGGAGGTCGTCATGGAATTCGACGCGTTTCCGGTCTCCGCCGTGCTTGACTCGCCCCTTGCGGATGGCGTGATTTACCAGAATCTGCCGCATTGACTCCGCCGCCGCGAAAAAGAAATGCTTTCGAGAATTCCATTCTTTCGCTTTGTCTCTGTCCACCAATCGCAGATAAGCTTCGTGGACGAGTGCCGTTGGTTGGAGCGTTTGGCCCGGTCTCTCATCAGCGAGCTTTGACGCTGCAAGCCGTCGTAGCTCTTGATAGACCGCCAAGAAGAGTTCGTCAGTGGTTTCGCCTTCTTCGCGTTCGGTTTCGCTCAATAGGTCTGTCACGTGTCGCATCGACTCAGTCTACCGACGTAGATCGTCGCATTCCAGTCAGTCCACATCTTCCGGTCGAGACTCAGAAGACGATCATTCGGGTAAAGAGCTCATTGATGAAAGATGAGGGAAACTCGACCTAGGTTAAGCTGAGGTCTTGCGGCGTCCCGCGGACCGGAGGTCAAATCGTTCTATCTGGGCTTTGTTATATCGCATGGATTCGACTCATCGAACGTATGCGTGCTGCCACGGTGCAAACAAGGAGGCCCGCTCTGGCTGGACTTACGACAATTGCACAATCCGATTCTCCACACCGATGCGTTACATGGCGCAGCAACCCAAGCATCGGTCGGACCCGCCGAATGCTCTGCGGAGTCACCCAGATCCAACTCGGTCGCTGCAACGCCGCGACTTTCAAATCCAAACATCCCAAGTAACCGGCAGGCTTTGCGACGATTGGCACACATTGCTGAATCGGCCGAAAGTTGTCAGCCAATGGAAAGAACAGATTCGGTTCAATCCCCGACAGAGGGCAGCGACGAAACGTGCATGAAACGTAGCACCGCGAAGGACGTGTCTAAAAGCGAGCGGCAAGTCACGTACCGGCGGGGCTTACTTTATGTCCTTTGCCGGCTTTGTAAGTGGCTTCGAGTGGCTCCGTCGAAACGTTAGCGCTGATATGACGAAAAGCAAGATAGCAATTCCGTCCAGGGTCCGTGACACGATGAATGGATCCGAAATCGGAACGATCATATGCGGTTGAGGATGAACTCCCTTGCTGGCTGCATGTGCTACTTTCGACACGCTTAGTTCGGCCTCCTCGCCGCTTACCAGGGACCGCATTCGAATGAGGTTGAGAGAATCGAAAGACTGCTCAAACTCATATTCGAATTGACATTGATCGAAGTTCGACTCATCAAACCTTCGAGTCAACATGACTGACCGGCTCAGAAGAGTCCCCTCATCGATTTCAAAGCTCAGCTCATCACCCGTATAGGTGCGTCCCGTCAGAAGGATTACACCGTTCTCTTCGGCACACCCTGTTACGTCGAAACCGATTCTCTGTGATGCATAGTAAGCGAAAAGACCCAGTACGGTGGTCCAAGATACGCCGAGGTCATAGGCCTCCTTTACCCTGGCTGCACGAGCGTAGGAAACCAAGCGACGCAATCTCACTCCTCACCGATTTCAGTTCACACCGATGCAGATTTGGAAATTCTCGTGGATATTGAGGTTGGACTAGCCGAACACACGAGGCCGATCTGCTCTGCCGCCTCGGTGTCCTGTACCGCTATCTCGAATACGCGAATCGCTGAGCGCTGCAGGAACTTTGTCATACCATTTGGATTATGGGTCAAAACTCTCAGCGGTTTTCTCCCGCAAATGACGGGCTTTCCTCTGTAGCCCAGCCACCTGAATCGAAGTCGCATTTGGCGATTGGTAACATCGTTGTATTGGCGTTGATTGTTCCGCTCATGCGGATTGATCGCGTCACTAGAGGGTCATTCGAAGGCGGTTGAGTGTGTTCGTTGGAGCACGAACGGCGCGTTGCCCCAGGGGGCATTCGAAGTTCATTCGTGCCGTCGAATTGGACCGCGGACGGACGGTCGTAAGATCGTGACCACCAGTTAGGATCGGACGATTCGCGTGTGGACGCTACGCGTGCATACAAAACGGACCGTTAGATTTTATCTTGACAGCTGCGATCTCATGCGATGCGTGTCAGAAACCGAATTGATTCGACTTTTCATGTTTTTGCACGACGGCGCGTGGAATTCTTTCGCAAAAGGGAAATCTCTTTAAAGCGAAGGTTCGCGGACTGCGCCTTCGGTTCTCCCCTATCGACTTCCGGTCGTCGCTGTTTCCACGCAATCAGACAGAAGTCGAACGACGGTACAGCATGCTGCGATTTCGTTTGCCCTTCTCCGTCATATTGGCTTATCCCGCTGCCTCGCAAGGCCGTCTGATCCTTTCCCATGGGTCTTTGGCGCCCGCGTCCATCAGCTTCGATGTTTCGGGATTCATTGATGGTCCGGTTCCTCTAGCAAGGTTTCCTATAACCAGCCCAACTCCCGATTTCGCTAATCACTTGGAATGGTGCACTGGCGGAAAAGATCGCGAATTTCAAGAAGTTTTTGTCCGTACAGCGAGTCGGAGTGGGACCTTCGCGATAGGGAATCGCGCGGGCCGGACGATTTCATAGCCACATTCAATCCGCGTGAAGTGCGAAAGGCTGGCGAGGAGGCGAAGAGGAGTCGGAACGAATTCGGTATCAGGAGCCCCATGATTGAGATTCCGCTAAAACCACTTTTGACGCAGTGGTCGGAAGAATGGCGAGTCTATGGCCATCTAGATGCCGGTCGGATGAGCGGTTCCACGTTACCGACCGACGCCGATCGGCGTAATCCATCAACGCAGGTGCTCAGCTTTCGCTCGCTTGGTGAACTGCTGCCGAGGGTTGACGCTCCAGCGATTTTGGACGCGTCTGGTCAGCGATCACCGATGACGTTTGGGCAACTGCACGATTTTCTCTGCGAAGAGTCCGTACTAAGCACGATCGGAGTCGAACCTGGCGTTCGCTGTGCCCTTGCGATCCCGAACGGACCGGAGTTGGCGGTATGTCTCTTGGCGACTTCGTCGGTCGGTGTTGCCGTTCCATTGAATCCGGACCATCCGAGCGATGCCCTGCGCAGCGATATGGCTGCTACAGCTGTCAGGGTGGTGATCGTCCAACACGGAGCTGAGAACGCGTCAGTGCTCGCAGCAGCCGAAGAGTTAGGGTTGGATGTTGTCGAACTCTATCCCGACTCCGAGTTTGCCGGTCGTTTCCATCTTTCCAATCAGGGTCGGCGGCGAGACGACTTCCGACGAAACGGACCGAATGACACGGCGCTGGTGCTTACCACTTCTGGTACATCAGGAACAAAGAAGGTGGTCCCGATCCTGCTTGAGGATCTTTGTATTGGATCGTGTTGCATCGCGGCTTCGCTCGAACTCGCTCCGGATGACCTTGGTCTCAACATGATGCCGCTCTTCCATGCGGGAGGCATTTACCGCAACGTTTTCGCGCCCCTTTTGGCCGGCAGCCCGATGGCATATGCCGCGGGATTCGATCCTGTTGTTTTTTGGCATGCCTTACAGCGATCGGCATTCACGTGGTATTACGCGGCGCCGACGATGCACCGAATGATTCTCGACGAGGGCAAGAATCAATTGCCGGCGGCGGACGTACGATTGCGTTTTGTTGCGAATGCCGCTGGAAGTCTTCAACCTTGCGCACAGCGGGAAATTACAGAGCGTTTCGATGCCCGTGTGCTTCCGAGCTACGGGATGACCGAGTGCATGCCGATCGCTTGTCCGCCGCTGAACGGTCCCTTTCCGACCGGTTCAAGCGGTCGTGTTCTTGGCGTTCATGTGAGCATTCGTTCCGAGGATGGCCAACGACTTCCGGCGAATACTCCCGGACACATTTGGCTTCGCGGTGCGCCACGAATGCAAGGTTACGAAGGGCCGACAAGCGAAGGAACTCTCAACCGGGACAGCTGGTTCGACACTGGCGACCTCGGCTATCTGGATGACGACAACTTCATCACGGTAACGGGACGCAGCAAAGAGGTGATCAATCGCGGTGGTGAAATCATCTCTCCCTTTGAAGTTGAAGCCGCGCTTCTTAGCCACCCCGAGATTCAGTCGGCATTGGCATTTGTTGCGCCGCACGACGTGCTCGATGAGGTTGTTGCGGCCGTGCTGGTAACCCGTGGTCGACGCGTAGATCTGAAATCCCTCCATTCTTTCCTCAAGGGGCGACTACCGCCATCGAAATGGCCACTCGCGTTAGTTTACATGGATGAGCTTCCACGCAACGACGCCAACAAAGTGTTGCGTATCTCTCTGGCCGAACGACTAGGCCTCCATTCGGTTGATGAGCGTTGTCCTCAATGGGAACGTTTGTTTGAAGCGGAGTGTCCCGAACGCGGAACAAATCAACGAACTCCTATCCCGGCCAAGCCGGTCGAGATTGATCTTGCGCAGGTATGCGCAGTCGTGGCCGACGCGATACCACATCGCGAACATCACGTTTGGCAATCGGGAGGCACCGTGCGGCTTGCGGTCACCGGACTATCGACGACGACCGAGATACTCGAGGGCCGTCTAAGAAAGGAACTGCCGGAGTATCTTGTTCCCCGCCATATTCTGCAGCTGACAAACATCCCGATCAACTCCCATCGAGAGCCGGATGAAGAAGCATTGAATGAAGCAGTGATTCGGAGCGGGCCGGACCACTCATGGGATGCGCTTGAGCTTTTGCTTTACGAGAAGTGGAGCGACTTGCTTGAAACGTCGCAGATCGGCCGCGACGACGACTTTTTTGAACTGGGTGGTTCTTCCATCCTGGCCGTGCAGTTGGCCGCCGAGCTACGCCGGTTACTCCAGGTTCCGATTGAAAGCACGGCGCTGTTTCGGCATCGTACGATTACGAAGCTTGCAACGGCACTCGGCGAGATGCGGGCGAGCCATCGCACGCGTCCATTGCTCCAGCACACAGTCGGTCAGGCGTCGCAGCCAAGCAATTCGTCCGTTTCGCTTGCGACCCTGGCTGTCCAGGCGATTCCCATACTTGCTTTCTTTCCCCTGCGCCGTGTGCTTGGGTGGCTATTGTTCATCATCTTATGGGTGAACTGTTTTCAGACTTGGAATATGAGCCGAACCGTTTCGCTGTTAACCGCATTGCTTCTCACCGGAGGCATCATCGGCTTGGCGTTTCCGATCTTGGGGATTCTCGGAAAGTGGATGATTGTTGGACGCTATCGAAGATCGCGCTATGCGTTATTCGGTACCGACTACCTTCGCTGGTGGTTGGTTCGGCAATGGTTGTCGTTCACCGGACTCGGGTTATTTCAAGCGTCGTATGCCGGTACAGCCGTCTATTACAGGCTGCTCGGTGCGAAGGTGGGAAAGCGCACTCGCATATTGTCAGACGCCATCCTCGGTGAGGCAGACCTTTTGACGATTGGTGATGATGTTTGCATTGACTCGCAAGCTGTCATTCGTCCCTTTTCCATCGAATCGGGCACCATGGAGCTGAAGCCGATCACGATCGGGTCGCGGTCGACGATCGGCATGCGTGCAGTGGTGTCCCCGGGCTGCACGCTGACTTCCGATCATCATGTGGCACCCGGCTCGTTAGTTGAATCGGGTGAACCCGACACCGTCTCTGGAAATGCTGGACTTTGTCGGCCTTGTAGCTTGCATCCGGCTCTACGATGGCGAATGGCGGCCCGCCTCCTTGTTGCCGGAAACCTGCTCCTATCGTGGTTGCCGTTCTATGCATTTCTTCTTTTTGTCGATCCGTTGCCATCATTGTTGAGATGGCAAACGGTAGCAGGATGGTTCTTGTTGCCCGAAAAAGTGTCCGTGTACTTGCTCATGCGGATAACCATGGCAGTGCTAAGCCCGTTCCTTTACTTTGCCGGCGTTGTGCTGATCAAACGACTGATCATTGGGACTTTCAAAGAGGGTCCGGGCCAGAACAAACCGATCCCGCAATTCCGGCGCTATCTCATGTGGCGGCTGCTTCCCGACGGCACGTTCGGAGGACTTGGTCCGCTGCTGGGTAGCAATTTTTCGATGATCACGAATTTGTACCGTTTGCTTGGCGCGAACGTGGGAGATCGAATCTACTGGCCTGGTTCCGGGCATCACCTCATTGAGTACGATCTTTTTGTCTGCGGTGATGACGTCACGTTTGGTTCGCGATCGATGCTTCTATCGTGTGATGGGAAGGTGGCCAAGCGAATCACGATTGAGGACGGGGCTACCGTCGCCGATCGTTGCTTCCTCGCGCCGGGGACCAATGTACAGCGTAACGCTGTGCTGGGCTCGGGGACAACGACGCTACCTGATTTTGTCGCCCCGCCGGGTTCGACGTGGATTGGTTTCGACGGCACGGGACCTATCGAGGTCGAAGCTGGCCAGCCGCAGCGAGCCAATGCGTCGACCTCACGACCGTTTGGTCGAGCGCTTCGTAGCGGGAGCCCTGCGTACTGGGTGTGGCCTTCGATTGCACATGCACTGCTAAATATTGGCGTTGTGGCCGGTGCCACCGTCTATCGATCCTCATTGCTTTTAGTGGCGCTCGCGTTCGCGTTCCCTTTGTCGGAGGGCCACAACATCGGGGTCTTCGGCTGTTTGCTATGGGTATCCTTCGCCATTCTTCATGCGGTGTTCGCCTTGGCAGCCTTGGTTCAGACCGTGTTAGTCAAATGGACGCTCGTAGGTCAACGATCGGTCGGCAAGCACCCTTGGGACGTATCCTCCTACTGTCAACGCTGGAAGATACACCAAGCCTTTGAAGGGATTCAT
This sequence comes from Planctomycetota bacterium, assembly GCA_039179795.1. Classification (GTDB taxonomy): domain Bacteria; phylum Planctomycetota; class Planctomycetia; order Pirellulales; family Pirellulaceae; genus Rubripirellula. The sequence goes on from JBCDEM010000040.1 coordinate 26,419, forward strand.
CAGCATTGGTTCGGCAGCCGCGGTTTGCTCGACATGCTTGGCGGTACGGAATACTTGGCTTGGTTCCTTCGGGCTCAAGGGGCATCGATCGGACGGAACACCTGCCTGTTCCCAAATGGGGCCGACCCTCTGCCTACGGAGCCCGACCTGCTTACGATCAAAGAGGGTGCGGCGATCGACCGGGCGATTCTCGTTTGTCATCTCAATACCCGGGGCGAGTGGGAACTTGGGCCCGTGACACTCGGAGCCTACACCACGCTCCAGACCGGTTCACGCGTGATGTTGCAGGGGAGGGTCGAAGACCATGCGCTTCTGCGACAGCACACGCTTGTGCTAAGCGGTGAAACCGTTGATGCAAGGTCGACATGGCGCGGATGGCCGGGACGCCCTGACATGCTGACAAACGCGGGCACCACAAGAAGGTCACGGACGACCGACGCTCACAGCGAGTCCACCAATAAGTCACCGGTCAAAGTCGATTCGGAACAGAGGCATTAATAAGAGCCACACACTTGCCGTAGTGCACGAGGCTACGAGGCCCCTGCATTCATGAAGCGCAGGGGATTCTTGGCTTCGATCACTCCGTCAACGCCAAGCAATGACGAACCACGAGAACTGAGACCAAAGCCGTCGTTGCGCCGCGAGAAAACCGAGAACGCCACAAATACCAAGAACGTAGGGTGACCGTCATACGACACAGGGTTTGTAACCGTTTGCATATTGTCTTGTTGATCGTTTCATGCCCGAGTTCACCGCTAGCCGCAATGGAGAAAACTGTGCCTCAGCTGCGTTGTATGTTTCAAGCCTTTCTGTCGCTTTCCCTATTCTTCGCTTCGCTTCATGCGAGTGTTGCTGCGGATCATGGGAAGCCAGCGCAAAGCGCGCCCGTCGCTTCGTCGCAATCGAAGAAGGAGCAGAAGAGTGTTCGATTCAGTTTTGTTCAAGCCGACTGGCGACAAGTACTAGAGTGGTTTGCCGAAGAATCGGGAGCGAACCTTGATTGGAGTGAACTTCCCGAAGGAAAACTGAACCTTCTGACGCAGCGAGCCTATCCGCTTGAAGAAGCCAGAAATGTATTGAATCGCCATCTACTTCGCCGGGGTTTCACACTGCTGCGCACCGAGCATACGCTCTTTCTTGCACGGCTTGATGAATCGCTCAATTCCATCTTGATTCCGAGAATTCAGCCTTCGGAGTTGGCGGAGCGATGTGCCTTCGACTACGTACGCACTTCATTCCAACTGGATTGGATGCTTGCTGAAAACGCTGTCGATGAATTGAAACCGATGCTTAGTCCTCACGGAAGGATGACGGCGATGACCGCTACAAATCGCTTGGAAGTGATGGATGCCGTTGTCAACTTGCGGGAGCTTCACCGTCTGCTGAGTAATGAGCAGTCAACTGAGGGGCAACAACGATTGGTGCGGGAATTTCCATTGCAGCATGCGGTTGCGACGGAGGTACTCGATAAGCTTCGCGTCCTGCTTGGCCTCGAAGTTACGTTAGAAAACATGTCTCGGGATCAGATGCGGACGGCTAGAGAGCAATACGAATTCAAGGCTGAACTTGTCAAGCGACTCGGTGAGAACGCTCCTAAGGTGCACAAAGAGCGAGTAGACGTATTTCTCGTAGCTGATGAACGAAAGAATTACATCCTTGCGAACGCGCCTCCGGACAAGATCGCGATTATCAAGCAAGCAATCGAGTCATTGGATGCTCCGGTCAATGAAGCAGGATTTCAACTTGCGGACGTAAGCACGATGAAGGTTTATTCCATGAATGGGCTCGAAGCAAAATCGCTGGAAGGGATCCTGGATGACTTACAAGACGTTGGCAAGATCCATCCCGACGCTCGCTTCACGAGTGATGACGACCGAGAGATTCTCATCGCGTACGCATCGCTTCAGGATCACATAACGATCCAATCTGTTATGGACCGGCTTTCTGCGTCATCGAGGTCGTTGAGGATCGTCCCGCTGTTGCGTCTCCGAGCTACCTACGTCGCAGAATCGATTCGGAAATTGATGGGCGAGACAACCGAAAGCTCCAGCCGAAAGCGGCGTGATTCATCGAAATTGCGTGGTTTTCACGTCGAGCCGGATGAGCCAAACAATCGCCTGTTCCTTTTCGCGACAGACGATGAGGCGCGTCAAGTTGAAGAGTTGATGGTTCAATTCGGTGAACGGTCCACGTCGGGAGAGCGTAACGTGCGATTCGTAAACACGGGGACTGACGACATTGCCGAGATCCTTGGGCGAGTCGAGTCTGCATGGCGCGGAACGAGAGCCAATCCATTGCTCATTAGCGTACCCGGTTACCTCGAGCGCCAATCTGTTCCACCGCAGTCTTTCGATTCCATGCCCAGCGAAGGCCAATCCGAACAATCAGGCGCACAGAAAACGCTTACCCGATCAATTTCAACTAGCTACGCCGATGACAGCCAGTTACGTGGACCACCCGTTACGATTCGCCAAGGAAGCAACGGTGACCTGGTCCTTCGCTCCGAAGATCCAGCAGCACTCGACCAGCTAGAATCCCTGTTGCGTGATCTAGTCTCGGATGAGAGACCTTATAAGGTCTATCAACTTGTGCATGAAAGTCCTGGCTCGATGCAGAGAACGATCGAGGAGATTCTGACTGAAGGTAGCATGGAACTCATGACGCCATTGAGGTTTGTTGGCAACGAAAATACGAAGTCTCTCTTGGTCTTTGGTGCGAATCCGTCTGAACTGAAACGCATCGATGCGATCATCGAGTCGTACGATCAACCGTTGCAGATTGCTCCAGATCAGGAACGTAAACCGCAGTTCTTTCGCTTGAAGTATGCCAAAGCAGAATCGGTCGCCGCGGTAATTAAGGACGTCTATCGAGACCTTCTTAGCCCGGATGACGTTGCACGCCAGCTGCAGGACCCGGAACGTAGCAAGAAGCAGGAAAAGGATAGTGAACGGGTACTCGTTTCCTACCCGATCGCTGAGGAAGGACGACCGCGCTACAAGGGGATGCTTTCCGTTGGCACATTTGTTGATACCAACACCGTCGTCGTCTCGTCTCCTCAGTATTTGACTGGCGAAATTTCCGAGATTGTCAAAGGGCTGGATCATCCTGAGGCCGGTGAGGTCATACGGATCGTGAAACTTAATTCATCGACGCCGTCTGCGTTCGTGACATCGCAGTTGCGAGAAGCGTTTGAGTCCGAATCCTTCTCGCGCACATCGACAAGCAATGCCGCGAATCGAGCCATCAGACGTGAAAGTCGCCGCGACTGAAGCTTTTGATAGGAATTCGGTTGAGCCGTGCTGCTCTCGGTCCGAATCATGCGTGCGGTTCTCCTCACGTGACTGAGAAAGATATAAATCGCGAAGGTCCGTTTGCAAAAGTACGGATGCCGAGAATCCTCGAGGAGAAAGTGCTGCTGTTCGCTACCATGTAGAAAAGGTACGCGCACTCGTACTAGACAGCGGTACGATTCAGGCAATTCCAGGCGACCCGTCCGCCAACGGGATTCAGTCAACTAAAACTGCTGGCAACAAATTGCGATTCAACGTCGACTTGTGCAGCTGTTCCGAATAGTCGGTTTCGGGCGGACAAAAAACGCATTGCGCGCATGCAATGTCCTACTTCAGAAACAGATCTCGATCTCCGAGCCAAACCTTGTCGGGGAACCCTTGAAGTCGCAGAGTGAATCGCGCTAAATCGATCGCCTCACGGTAAGAATTCAATCGCTCGCGAAGAGTTTTCAAAGCCGTGTTTTGTTTGTTACCAGCCACGATTTCCGGTTCAAGCATCGCTTGCGCAAGTTCTACCGCAGTTTTGTAGGATCGATAGATCGCAGCTGTGTCCTGGGACTCCAACGATAGACCTCGAATGAAACCTGCGTTCAGAATGGTGAATACATGGGCCGGCACGAGATCCGGCACTTCTTCATCGCCCAGATCAGATTCTAAATAACTCTTGCAAATAGAGGCCGTCGCATAGGTCGCGGCGGCCTGGCCCTCAAGAACTGTTTTCAATATTTCGATTGCTGAATCCATTTCGCCACGGGCCTCGCGAATTTCGCATCGCTCGAGTGCGGACCGCAGGATGTCTCGGCACACGTTCTGTTCCAGCAGGCCTCCACGCGTCATTGACGGAGATCTGGGCATTCCGTCAAGGAGATGGAGCAATCCGCCGTCGGTTTCGATGTCCTGTTCGACGACGATCACTTCCGTCGCAGCGAGCCCCTCGGGACCAATTTGAAAGAGCTTGAATCCTGACTCAGAAGGACTGGACCGAACCGCCCAACCACGCGTCGGGCCACCATCGCGTAGCGGCAACAACCATCTGGTAGATCGCTTGGCCAAACGGTCGCTGCTGAATCGTCCGGGTACAACTAATTGCTCCAGCGCGAACTCGGCTTGTCCTTCTATACCGCCTTTCACATTGGATAGCGTCTTATCGGGAGCAGCCAGCACCGTGACGGCTTTACTCTTCGCGAGAGCTTGACGGACCAATTGAGTTTCCATCACTTTAGCCATTAACTGGTACCCTTCGCGCGACCGCAGTAACGTGGCAAAGTCGGCAGGCTCTTCAGTAGGGGCGGATGCAGGGTCGAGAATTCCGTTCACGAAGCATATTCTGCCGTTTGTTGCCTCAATGACCCTCACAATGGGAAGGCCATTGACCTGTTTTCCTCCTTTATCATCGAGCGAAACACCGACCTCTGAAGATTCGTCGGCGAGCTTACGCTGCGTAACAACTGTTTCTCCATTTTCGAACCATTCGTCGGTCAAATTCCCATAGACGATGTGATACTTCAACAGGTTTTCCAATGCGCGAGAGTCAGCATGATTGTTGCAGGCGCGCTCTAGGAGCTCCGTCGTCGGGACAAACACGGTTGCCGCCATTCCCTCCAGCTGAAACTGCTCGGCCAGATCTGCTTCGGTCAGTAACTGATTCATGGCGGCGAGTTCGGGCCTACGGCTGAACTCAGCTGCAATCGAAGCCTTCGGGTCTGAGATTTGATTCGCACTCATGGCCGACTCATTATCGCCAGCGAGGCGATGATTGATCCGTTCTCTCAATGACTTCCTGTCCAGCCGTTTTTGCCGGAGTGACCTCGCATTCTCTGAGGCCAGGTTCTGCATACCTTCATCGGCCGTGAGCCTCTCGGATGTGCCGGCCAAAACGGCCAGCAAAACGAAGACGAGTTTGAAAACACGAAAGACAGACATAGCAGATTCCCTTGACTCAGTCGAAACACTGTTGGGTGGCGAGAGACTCGCCTTTCCCTTGCCGGCAATGGCATTCGACACACTCGCGCGATCCAATTAGAACGCTCCCTCACTATTGAATTCGCAGAATCCCATCTTCTGGATTCAGCTAACTCGGAAAAGCAGACAGCACGGAATGAGTTGAACGAAAGGTTCCTCGCCTGGAGCGATGGTTTTCGAGCATCAAACGGACTTGAAGGCCAGTAGAGTTGTCGACGGAGCAGTATCGAGAATCATCACATTCTGCCCTTTCAAAGATGGCACAAATGCATCTTTTCGTGCATCCAGCAACGACGTTTCTGCGAACAATCACTAGTCACGAAAATTTATGCTAATAACGGAAACTGAAAGATGCGTCGCTATCTGTTGACCAAGTGCTTTCTGATCATCGTGGGGTCTTCGACCTTGATTTTTGGTCAAGAAAGCAATTCCAAGCCCAGTGACGACAAACCTCTACCCCGTGACATTGCCTATCCGCAGTGGTGCCTGAATCGATTTGAGGCAGAAGCCGACTACGGCACCGGTGCGGATATCGTTGAACATGTCGAGCTGGAGGATGTGGCATCGCCCGAGAACGCCGAAAAAGCAATCGCCGTGCTCAACAACATGACGAACTTCTTGAGCAAGCAGTCTTCCTGCACGTTTGTCTTAGATTATGAACTCAATAGTCAAACGACCATGGGCGTGATTGAAACCAGACGCACGGACGGCAAATGCTGCAATTCGTTTGATTTCAAGTTTGCCAAGCCCAACCTGCTGAAAATCTCCGATCGCAAGAAGAGAGATGAGAAATACCATTGGGAAATTGGCTCGGATGGGACCTACGTTCTCCGAACCGATTTTGAAACCACCACGATCGAAAAGGCAGCGATGGACTTTTCAGAGTTACTCGAGCAGGATTGTTTAGCGCAAGGCTGGGGCTACTCGGTCGATGCACGCGGTATTCTCTCAATGTTCGATCCTGAATCATTGGAAAAGCGAAACCGGGAACGCAAGGTTTACTACGCTGGCGAAACACGCTTCGGCCCGATTATGGCGGATAGATTGTTGATTCAGCGAACGGATGAAGAAGCGAAAGCAACTTCGTACAAACGAATGCACTTATTCGTTGCTCAAGGTGCTTACCCTGTTCCATTGATGATGGTTCACGACTGTGATCGACCGATCTCACTCTACACGAACAATGAGGAATCGGATAAGGCAGACAAGTACACACGTGAGCTAGATACTGAGTGGAAGTTCACGAATTGGCAATTCAACGAACACTTCCCTCGAGAAGACTTTGAGTTGTCCATGCCCAGCCAGCCGCTTGTCACTCGTTCACAGAGTAAGTCGTATCGCCCAAAAGCTTATCTGCCCGCGTTTGTCGGTACCAAAGTCGGTAAGTTCTCGGCGGTAGATGTCAATGGCAACGAGTTCTCATCACAAGAGTTGCTCGCCGGAAAACCCACAGTCATATTGCTGTGGAACGACAAAAACGTGTTGACAACCCAGTGGAAAGGTATTGAGAAGGCTTTAGCCATCTTCGAAGCAGACCAAGTGCAAGCTTACGCTATCTACATCGGCAACGACATCAATCAAACGAAAACAAGAATGATGCTTCAAGGGAAGCTTGAACCCGCAGGACGAGGCAAAAAAGAGGGCGATGCGCGTCGGCCAGATTTCCTGTCCATGAAGGACAATCGCTACCTGTTGCAGCCACAGAGAGGTGTGATGAGCAGTTGGGTGGCGGTAATCGACGCGGATGAACAAGTGGTCGATGTCAATTTTGGCTATCAGTATCTCTCCAATTACGTGCGAGACGTATCTCAGGTCATCGAAGACGATGTGAGAGCTCTACTCGACGGACGAGATGTGGTTGCAGAGAAACGCGAAAAGATTGACGAGATCATTACCGCTCGAGAGCAAACGCGTAAAGATTGGGATGCGAAGTTTCGCACAAGCTGGCAAGGATGAGCGTGAGTCGCACCCGAAATGATGTCGGACACCAAGCCAACCCGCACCGCGAACGGATCGAGCGTTCCAGCAGAAGTGAGCCGCACGACCTCGCTCCATGACTGAATCAATCCGATGCCGCTGGGCAACTCCATGTCTGGTCAGGTGGTGCGGTCAGTGCATCGGCACTGCATGGCCACCCAGACTCGTAGAATGCAGATGATCCAAACAACATGCGACCAATCCCAGTCAGATCGGCGACAAGCACAGCAGCGCGACGCGCAGTCGCGGTTTGAGGATTTCCCCAAGTCACGATTCGTCTGGTTCGTCGTCAATCGAGCTATTTTTGGGAACGCATCGATTCAAGAAGGTCAACGATCTTGTCGTGATTTTCCGGGCGTGTCGAGATCACAAGCGATGCCTTCTGCGGGTAGGGATCTATCGTCGATTTTGCATGTTCCGAAGTCCAGTCCGACGGAACGGAAACCTGGATCAATCGCATCAGTACGACTGGATCGAAGTCCTTGTCGGAAGTCCACACGGGAAGGTCAGCAACCTTGTAAACCATCGTCACGATCGGTCTCTTTCTTTGCGTCTCGTCATTAAGCTGTCGGCCTTCGTTTTCAAATGCGCACGTCTTCATCGCTGAGCTCGATTCCCATGTTGCGAGCTTCTTGCCGCAATGCACGGATACCACCAACGCCTTGGGCAATCACCGGTTGGATCTCGCGCAAGTGGGGCCGTCTGTCGGTCCGGAGATTTTCGCTTTAGACACGCTAGCCCCACCGCTGCTACCGACGGATCGGCTTGTCCAATCGACCACCAATCCGAGATCGTGCAAGTCACGTCGGATGATGTGACTTCAGCAGATTGGCCAACTAACAAAGCGTGATCGGAACTCACGACCCTCTGCATGTTGACCCATGTTGAACCGTCCTAATCCGACGCGGCCGCTTCAAAACGTTCCGCGTTGATCTTGCATCGGCGTTAGAAATTCTCTTGCAGGGAATTTGGCTCTTCCGCAGTTTTCTCACTGATCACTTTTGCCGTCTTGATCGCACGGGCTGCTGCTTCCGACTCGCCCTCGGCTTCAAGCAACTTAGCCATGCTTATCCAAAATCCTGGTATGTCCGGGCGCAACGCGATGCATCGATTGAGGATTCGGATGGCCTCTTGGTTTCGATCTTGTCCCGTTAGCGTTAGCGCCCAGTCGTAATTGAGCATCACGTCCTGGGGGAATTTTTCGAGCGCGATTTCAAACACCCGATTCGATTTTTCGGGCTCCCCACAAGCCATGTAGGCCGTAGCCAGCCAGGCAAGGGTACGCGAGGACTGCTCTGAAAGATCGGTTGCGTCTGCCACCTCGTCGATTGCGGAGGCCGAGAGCTGGCGCGAATAGATTTGCTTTCGAATCACCGTTCGAAGCGGGTCAGCATCCGCCAGATACATGGCCTCAGCCCACTGCTTTAACTCTTCGGCCGTCACTCGCGGGCCACCCGGAAAAGCCTGCATATGCCCTTTCCCACCGATCCACAGTTCCAGCGCGTCTGTCCAACGGCTTGACCTTGGCGACTGCCGGATGATCTCAGCAATCTGCCGGGGAGGTGTTTGATCCAGGTCCATTCCGTTGCGACGAAACAGGTCTTTGAAGCGAGACTCCATTTTCTGCCAGCTTTCCAAATTCGTTTGCGTCGCTCCGGCAAGCAACGCCTCTTCAATCAAGTCCCCAAGTTCGCGGTCTTTTTGTGCGTCCGCGACTCGTTGCAGCAGCAATTCAGCTTGCTGTTGGTCCTTGTCCGAAAGTGTTCGAGATTCAAGTAGATCAAGAATCCTTTGTCGATTCGTTTCCACCTGGCCCCAGTCCATCTTCTGCCCAGCAGGAGTACTCAATGCCTTCCCAAGTGCCAACGCGGCCCCTTGCATTGCATCGTTCAAATTCTCCTGTGCCACGCTACGCAGCTCGGCACGTCTTTGCTGAACGCCTTGCCAAACCAATGCTGCGACGACAAGTATCACGCCGGAAAGGCATGCGAGCGCAAAGCCCGTTGGATGCCTCTTACACAACTTCTGTAACCGGTCCATGCTCGAAGGAGGTCTAGCGTTGACAGGCTGCTGGCTCAAGTAGCGTGTTAATTCGTCCGCCAGTTCGTTGGCCGTTGCATAGCGTTTGGAACGCTCCTTTCGCAACGCCTTCATTACAATCCAGTCCAGGTCACCTCGTACGAATGACCGCAATCGATTGGGTTGCATGCGACGATCGCTGGCAACTTGATTCAGTTTTTGGCTATCCGTCAATTTGACGCTTGGTCTTTTCGGCTCGACTTCCCGTATGATTCGCAAGTATTCATCCCATGCTACCTTTCGCAAATCGTTACTACTGAACGGCGTCTCTCCGGTCAGCAGAACGTAGAGCACGATACCGAGCGAATACACATCGCTTCGCGTATCGATATCAAGCTGATGGTGATTTGCCTGTTCGGGACTCATATATTCCAGCGTCCCAACAATCTGCCCAAACTCGGTGAACAATGTCTTTTCCGTAAGCTGCGTGCTCAGAGCTTTGGCAATTCCAAAGTCAATAATCTTGGCAACCGGTTGTTCGTCGTATTCCGTTACCAGAATATTGCTCGGCTTTAGGTCGCGGTGGATGATCCCCTTTTGGTGAGCGTGTTGAATTCCTCGACACACTTCAATGAAAAGCGAAAGACGCTGCTTGGGTCCCAACTGATGCTGGTCGCAGAATTCGGTAATGGGCAGACCCTTCACTAACTCCATCACAAAAAAAGGTAACCCGCCAGTCGTCGTTCCAGCGTCTAGCACTTTTGCGATATTCGGATGATCCATCAATGCCAAGGCTTGGCGTTCGGCCTCAAACCGGGCAAGTACTCGCTTGGAATCCATCCCTGGCTTAACCAATTTTAGAGCGACACGTCGCTTAACCGGTTTGATTTGCTCGGCCATGAAAACGACCCCCATGCCGCCTTCGCCAATCTTTTGCAGAAGCTTATAGGGACCAATTTGCCTGCCAACGAACGATGAGTTGTCCCACTCTGAAGTTTCTTGTTCTGCGGGAGAAAGCAGCGTTGATTCAGACTCTCCGGGTTGTGGAAGCATGCTGTTGGGTGAAAAGTGGTCCTTAATCAGGCGTTCGAGACGCTGCCGCAATTCCAAATCCTCTCCACACTCCTTTCCCAGGTAGGCATTTCTTTCTTGCGAATCCTCTATCCGGATTGCATTCGAGAAGATCTTAACCTCATTCATTGCATGCAGTGTCCCGTAGCATCATCCGAATCACTCCGTTTCGCGATCGTTTTCTATTCTGTTGAGCCCAACGCATCAGGACGCCGCATTGCAAACACCCGTGAGTGAGCAGCGGCAGCAACAGTATTCGTCTCACACCCAAAAGATGATGCGTAAGTCCTCAGGCGTCTCTACCAGGCATTTCCCAAGAATACTCAATTGGATGGCTTATTATGTCAGCCAACTTTGGAGATGTGCGGAAGACACCGATGCAATTAGACATCGGAGTAAAACTGTGGCAGTCTGGACGGTTGTCTGTCTTGTCGGATTCAGCAAGCTGCTAATGGGGGCTGTTCTTCAACGGCGACTCAGCGAATTCGCCGACGTTCAAATTCACCTCGGCGTGGCACACCGAGCTCAGCCGCAACTCGGCCGGAGCATCGATTCAGATGGTGGAAAAGTCGCATCGGTGACGGAGACCGGTGTGGATCTGGGTGACGCCGCAGAATTCAGATCCATCCTCCGCAGGTTCACGAGTGGTCGAGCCACTCGCTCGTAAGGTTTCTGGCCGGAGAGACTTGCCGCCATCCATGCGAAAACGCAATCAGAATTGGGGGATCACCCGTTCGTCCGGATGTCGCCATTTGCGCATCGCGATTCTTGGCTGCGTGGAATTTCTGAGTAATTCTTCGGGTTATGGGTTATCTGCCGTGATCTGCTCCGACCATTGGGTAGAAAAGAACTGCTCTTCTCCATACGTGACATAGAAAGTCACCTTCGATATTGACGTGCTGAGCAGGGACCTTTGAGTGCGAAAAAATTCGCAAGCACACATTGACTCGACCTTTAGGTGCGAATAAATTCGCATTATGGGGAAGCGAGCACGAAAACCGATCGTCTTGAGCAAGCGAGAAACACAAATAATGGATGCCGTCTACGCTCAAGGTGAGTGTTCGGTGTCCGGTGTCTTGCAGGCAATGCATGATCCACCAAGCTATTCGAGCGTGCGAAAGCTTCTGACCATCTTGGTGGAGAAAGGGCACCTTCGCTATCGCAACGAAGCTGGTAAGTACCTGTATCGACCAGTAAAGCCTCGGCACAAAGCGGGTCAATCGGCGCTTGCACGAGTGCTTGCGACGTTCTACGAAAACTCGCTTGAACAGGCTGTCGCGGCGATGCTTACCAACCAAGAGATTAGTCCTTCATCCGACGAATTGCAGCGGTTGGCGGACCTCATTGAAGAAGCCAAGAAGAAGGGGAATCAATGACATTCGCCAGTTGGTTGTTCTCGCTGGGAATCGAAGGCTTCGTGCTGTGCGGAGCGGGATTGATCGCGTATGTGGCTCTTCGCACCCACGCCGCGTCATGGCGACATCTAAGTCTGACGGCGACGGTTGTTAGTCTGCTCTCGCTAACCGTCTTGGCGGTCGTACCGCCCCTGGTTCAACTACCTGTTCTAACGGCGTTCGCTGCAGCCGACGTAATGGTAAACGCTAAGGTGGTGGACTTAGCGGAGAACCATTCGCGGAGCATCGAAGATGATTCGACGTACTCAGGCGACCAATCGCATACAACCAACGAGTCTTCTTTGGACACCTGGACGCCAACCCAGGACCAGCCGATCGCTTCTGCCACTGGTATTCCGGCTACGCAAGGACCATCAAGCACATCGACGGGCCCGATCGACGCTGGCGGTGTCCGGCAAGACTCGCCTGATGCTCGCGAGAGTAACATCGTTGAAACGGCGACGACGTTACGGGTGAGTCTGGACGAGATTGCTCTAGCAGTCATTGTGGTTTGGAGCATCGGGGCTTTCGCGGCATTGATGATTCCCCTTGTCGGCCTCGTGGGCATTCATCGAACAAGAGGTTCGTCGAAGCGCGTTGTGGACTCACGTTGGCACAACCAGCTCAATAATCTTCGAGAAGAGTTGGGAATTCAAGGCAAGGTGTCATTGCGAACCTCATCCGTCATTCAGTGTGCCATGACTTGGGGAGTGCTTAGACCAACCATTCTCTTGCCAACTGCGGCGGATCAGTGGTCGCAAGATCAGCGCAAGATCGTTCTCCTGCACGAACTAGGGCACATACGACGTTTCGATTGGGCGACTCAGATGCTTGGGTCGCTTTGCTGTTCATTGCACTGGTTCAACCCAATGGTTTGGTGGATCAGTCGGCAGATGCGTATCGAACGAGAGCAAGCTTGCGATGACCTCGTTCTCAGGACGGGTGTGGAGTCAACGGTCTACGCCGAGAAGCTCCTTGAATTGGCGAAGCAGTTTCGCCCTTATCCTTTGGCAGCCATTCCGATGGCACAACAATCAAGATTGGAGCAACGTATGCGTGCGATCCTTGATCGGAACCGTCGTCGCGAGCCCCCAAGCTATCACATGATCTTGGCTACGGTTTTCGCTTGCACAGTCTTGATGGTTCCACTGGCATTGGTTGGAGCAACCGACGCCTCACCTTCCCGACCGCGTGGTGGCAACGAGGCCAATGCGTCATCGACGGATGACGGGGCAGATCCAACGGGCGCGGAAGATCATAAGCAATCGACGGAAGCGAATTCTCAAGTAAAGGAAAGTCAAGAAAGCGAGACCAGTGCTTCGACTGCCGAATTGAACGTCACCGTGCGGGACGAATCCGACAAACCGATCCTGGGTGCGAGCGTGGAAGCACTCGGTTGGACGGGCCAATTCAAATCGTTGGGCATTGCTGGCCAAACCGATGCAGACGGCAGCGTCGCTCTTACGGGTTTGCCAGTCGACGATTACTTGTATATCCGAGTTTCGGCCGAGGGCTACGTCAGTAAGACACCCGCCATCACGTTTACGAAGACAACAACCCGCGACTTGACGATCAAGATGTACCCTCCCGTTGAAGGATGGATCGATGTTCGTGATGAGAATGGCGAACCGGTTGTGGGGGCAGAACTGATGGTCTTACAGTACACCGATCATGACGACACGGCGTTTGTTCTGACGAAGGAAATTTCCGAAACGCTGGGCGTCCAATGGGAGAAAAGCGATTCCTCCGGCCGATTGATGTTGCCACCGATGCCCGCTGGAGTTTCGCTTTCGATGATAGTGATTCATCCTGACTGGAAACCGATACGAGTCACAGAGATCGAACCATCCCCCGGGCTGATTTCTTCGGTGACGCTCTACCATGGCGTTCCGGTCGAGATCGTTCTTAGTCCAGCCGACGCAGCCAAGCCGATCGCCGATGGAACCAGTGTCGACGTGTTGATGTTGGCGGACGGCGGATCGTTTGGTGGGTTGACAGTTCGCCACCAGTTCGAGGTGCGGGACCAGCGAATTCGTTTTCAAGCAAACGATTCTAATTTCCGTGAACTCCGTGTTTCAACCGACGACTATTTCGTCGGCCCCATTCTGTACAACTTTCCCAGTTCGCCGATGCAGAAGCTGAACCTCACCGAAGCGGAAAGCACAACGATTGAAGTAAAGGCCTATCCAAAGCAAAGGGTGCGCGGGCGTGTTGTCGACCATCGCGGCAACGGAGTTAAGGGTGCTTACGTGCATGGAACGCTCATCGATTTGCAAAAGTTAAAAGTGATTGATGAAGCCGGAACGAATGACGAGGACAACCCGTTTCTGAAAGCTGGTGCGATGACGGTCGCAGGCAACGCCACCAGCGATGCCAACGGCGATTATGAGCTCGAGCTTGCACCGGGTACGGCCTCCGTTGAAGCGATTCGCACGGGTTTCTACAGCGAAGACACAACGGGCCATTTTGAAGTCGCAGCAGACGGGGATAGTTCTGTCCCCGAAATCGTGCTGTTGCCAGTGCCGGTCATCCGCGGACATGTCAAAGATCAAGAGGGAAAACCGGTACCTGGCGTGATCGTGAAATTGCAAAGTCTTGGACGCGGAGATGCATTGCCGGTTGGACTGTCAGACGAGCAAGGCAAATTTGAGTTGACCATGACACGAATCCCTTACGCTGCCGATGGAGAGGGTCTGGAGGCACAGGCCGAAGTCTGCGCGATTGCCCCCAACAGTGACATGGCCGGAAGCACCGAGATCAATTTGCTCGAAATCAGTTCCGCCACCGAAGTCAATGTGGCCTTGTCATCGGACCTCCCAAAATGGCTCTCCGAAATTCGCGAGGGAAGTCGCAAAGAACTGTCGAAAGAACTCCAAGAGTTTCAGGAGAACCTGAAGACGAAGTACGCTGCGGGACTTCCTGGCGAACCCGCTCCTTTAATGACGTCGGGAACATGGCTCAATACGAACGCGACAAGTCTTGAAGCGTTCCGAGGCCGATTTGTGCTGATCGATTTTTGGTTCATCGGGTGTGGCCCCTGCCATCGCGATATGCCGCAAATTAAAGTCGCCCATGAGGCATTCGCGCGCGACAAGTTTGCTGTCGTCAGCGTCCACACCAACACGATGAAACCGGATGTGGTCAAAGGCTTTGCGGACGAGAATGAGATGTCGTACGCCATCGTCGTCGATGATTCGCGTGGGCAAATCGCAAGGGAATATCGACCGCTCGGCGTCGATTCGTACCCGAGCTACTTGTTGATCGACCCTGATGGAAATGTCTTGCTCAACGATTCGGTTCCCTGCGGGGGCTCCTTGCGAAGCCACAAAATTGAATTGATCCACAAGGCGATTCAGGCTTGGGATTGGGAATCGCCTGCTGAGGAATGACAGGTTGAAACAACGTGTCATACTTAGGCTATCGGAATCCCCCGGCTCTGCCGGCTTAGTCTCTCGCCGCTCCGCAGCTGAGCCGTGGCCTCGAACTGGCAGACGCTGCATCGGAATTACGACGAACCGGGCTGGCACGGCCTGCCCAGGCGTTCGTGTTCCTATTGCTTCAGTTTCACAATGACATTGTCCAACTTTTCTACGAAATCGAACGGCACATGCTAGTCCTCGCTGACCAGTTCACCAGCCTCAGAGCCAATGTCGAAAGTCTCATGAAGTGAAATGCGGAAGCCCTTGTGCGAGCAATCTTGCCAGTTGCGACCCGGACAAACTCGCTTCGCTACGGCTGCTCATTGTCGCTTATAGATGACTGCACATTTTAAGCGCTGCACTTTCTCGGCGCCGAAACGCCAATATCCGGGCGCTGCACTTTTCAAGTGCCATTCACACGATTGCAGCAGCCAGCAAAATTACCGTTGGGAGTCGCTTTCTGACATGGCGAAGAAAACGGGGCGCACGTCAAAAGAGTATCTCGGCACTCACACACAAGCACTCTTTTCCGGGAGGAATTCTAGCGACCAATGGAACGAGCACCGGATTGGCGTTTGACGAGCGGTAGCTAGTCGTTGGTCGTGGATCTGCCAAACAGAGTTTCCAGTCCGCTGGCAGCAGGATGACGGGACGCCACCAGCCAAACGTCGCAGGGCTCTGGACATCATCAGAAACGATCAGCGAGACTGATCTTGCGCAGCCGAGTTCCGCACTGAGGATGGCGACGATTTCACGGGTGGCTCGATCCGAAATGGTCCTGCAGTTCTTGATGCAGGCATGAATCACACACCAGCCGGCAAACAATCGAACTAATCCGGTCAGCACCAATCCGCCGGCAATCCAAGCAACCCAGCCCGCCCAGGGAAGTCCCACGAGAGTTGACGGTGTTGCCGCGAGTTCCGTGCGATTGCCAGCATCTGCTGGATTCGTATGGAACGTGCTGTCTCGATTAGCCTTCCCGTCAGGCCCCAAAAGAGTTCTCGATTCTGAACCATTGGATGCGGTCGCTGACGAACTAGTCGACGTCGCAGTGGACTCGGTCGCGAGCCAGCTTACCCACGACCATCGAGGCCACGTCGAGAATGACATCAGCGTCAACACAAGAATCAAGACGACGGAGATCCAGCTTGTGGTGAGATTGGTTTGACTTTTCCGTCCAACGACAGCCATGACTGCCAACGCGACCGAGCAAAGAACGGTGACCTGCGCAGCCAGCCACATCAGATCCAGCCCAAGGTCATTCATTTCTTCTTCTCCTGGAGAATCTGCTGCAGTGCCTTGCGTTCCTTTTGTGTGAGTTTTTGTCGACCGAAAAGGCTGACCAGGACTTTTTCCCGTGAACCGTCAAACAACTGCTTTACCAGGTGGTTCAGTAATTTGCCGGAGACTTCGTCGAAGGATCGGACAGCTTCGTAGACGAAAGGCCGTTCGAACGTGGTCTGCTTAAGGAAGCCCTTCTCGATCAGGATGCGAATCAGGGTGGCGACCGTCGTGTAAGCGAGGTTCGGTCCACCGCGATCTTCGAAATGGTCACGTGCCTGTTGAGCCGTCAGCGAACCTTCGTCCCAGAAGACTCGCATGATTTCGAGTTCACGTTCTGTCAGTTCCGGGGCTTTGGGACGCGCCATGTTGCTCCTCGAGACACTCGATATCGAATAAAACAGATTTGGTTATTTAGATCTTGTTCAGTATGGAAGGTTGGACGACAAAATCAAGGCGTTGATTGCTGAGATTCTTCGGCCAACTAAATGGGTTGGATTCACCGCGGGCGGGTGATGGTGTGGCACAAGTTCAAGCATGCTGACCACACCTCGGTCATGTGTACCGAAGGCACTGAGCCAGTTTTCTAGGCTATTAAGTGTCGATGGAAATCGCGTCGACCGACGAATCCGACGCAGTTTCGCAAGTGGCCTTCGCGAATTTGTTACTTGGTTCTCGACCTTACTACACTGGGACCAGGAACGTACGTGCTGAGGCCAAATCGAGGAAAGGAATTCAGAAAAATCAGCATCCGAACTTCGATGGTCTTCCAGAGCATGAACTTGGAAATCAGAAACCTGTATGCGGTACCTATCTGAGTTAGCTTTACCTATCTGAGTTAGCTTTAAATTTCCGACCAAGAAAATCTCGCATGTCACCTCCATTTCACCTAACGAACCGCCAGCTAATTTTTAGTTTTGGCCCACCGCAACTATTGTTTCTGCTGATGCTTCCAATGGTTCAGCTGTCAGCCCAGGAGGATCAGCCGCAATGGAAGTCGTGGAACGTCGAACATGTCTTGCCAGATGAGCCACAAGACCGAGACGAATTGGTTCGCCAGCTGATTACCGTTCTTGACCATCACGACCCCCATGTCGCGCTGTACGCACTTCGACGGCTGGTCATCGAGAAACCCAATTCTGCCGAGGTTGCCGCCGCATTGACAAGCAACATTCAGAATCGCAAGGACTACCTGGCACCGATGGCGCCCTACGCATGGAGTGCCAGCCTGTCGTTGGGTCCGCTGGAAGGTCCCGCGATACCGGTTTTGCTAGCTGCTTTGGAAACCGAAGACTGGTTTTACCCGGCGATGGCCGTCTCGCAACTGGGGGAAAAGGCCAGACCCGCATTTGGCTGGATAAAAGAAAAGCTGGACTCAAAATCTGTTGGGCAACGTGAAGCAGCGCTGATGATGATCTCATCGATCGGTCGCCCAGCAAAGGAACTCGCTCCTCAGCTAATTTCACGTTTGGAAAGTGGCGAAGAGACGGACAGGCGGTGTAAACGCCGATTAATATCTGCACTGGGAAGTCTTGGTCCTTCCTCGGAGAAAGCTGTTCCGACATTGGTTTCGATGCTGTGGGATGAACGTGAGATCTTTGGTGGTCGAGTGGAAGAGATCGCTGCTGAAGCGTTAGGGCAGATTGGTGATCAGCGTGCAGTTGAGCCACTTCTGCGGCGCTGCGCGGAGCTAAGTCCATTGAGAGCTGTCGATCTGGTTGTCGCACTGGGCAAATTGGACTTCGAACAGGCTTTGCCAGAATACGACCGCGTCTTGAATGCCGAGGGCGTCCGCAGCACTCTACTCTATCGCCTCATTTTCGAGATTGCCGAGATCGACGAGAAAGCAGCGCGGCTTCTGCTGGTCGAGCTACTGACCGAGTTCTCAGAGAAAGAGATTTCAAAGACCGGCTTTCCGATAACAGCCATTCTCGAGGCGCTGTCGAAAATCGAACCTGCCGTTACTGAGGCAGCCCCAGCTGCCGAACGATTGCTAGACCATAAAAACGAGGAGGTTTCGATTCGTGCTGCGTTTGCACTTGGTTCAATTCTTGGCGACCATCACCGGTTCTTGGAAACCTACCGCAGTCATCTAAGTGCAGATCGGTCGTTTGAATGGGCTTGTCGGGGCTTGGTGGAGCTGCCTAAAGAATCACGCAAATCGCTGGATCAAACCACAAAACTGATTCGGAAACTGGCGCACACTCCGCCCTCAGATGGTGATGATTTTCCATCGCTGGAGCAGCCCTTGAATCTGCTCGCAAAACTCGGCGATGTCTCAGATACGGAGCTTGGTCCCATTATAGACGAACTACGAAATCATCCGGACCCCAACGTGCGACTGCAGCTGGCACGAATTCAGCGTGCCTCTTACCGAGCAAACGAATTATCGACATCCGATCCGCGCAAGACGCGGCGTTGAACACACCGCCCGCACGAACCGCGTTTCTTTCGTGATCGCGGTTGCATCGTTCGCCATCTCCGAGACGTGATCGTGATCTGCGTCGGCGACTGCACCGAGCCGTAGATTGTTGCCGATCAAAATCGCCGATGCAGGTTAGCTGATTGGATCGCAACGAAGTCAGGTTTCTTCGGATGTTGGCGATGTCAACAGTCGCCAACATAGGACGCCGACGGGGATGATGATGACGGCGGCGGTGATGCGTTGGATAATGCCGGAGGTGTTATTGAGGAACTCTTGGTATCGCGGTATTTCGACGTTCCAAGCCCCGGCGACTCGCTGGATAAGCCCGCTGATGATCGGGATCATGCTAACCATCACAGCCATATTCACCCACGCGTAAGTTCGGAAGCGACGTGCGGTAGAGTCGGAACGAAATAGAAAAGGCAGGACAAGCGGCAATAGAACGAACAACGACCCGAAACCTGCTAAAACGCCGCTGACGTGACGCTGATCGGGTAACGGATACATGCCGGCGTTGAAACATGCAGCGGCACCTGCAACAAGCGAAATCAGCACGACCCAAACCAGCCATGGAGAGCTACTTCGAAGCCTCATGGTCACTGCCGGTGCTGCAAGGAGCACGAAGACTCCTTGCAGCACAGACGCGACATTGAAGATCTCCGGAAACTGGGAGCCGTCAGAGCCCAGCGTACTGGCGTCGTCGGTCAAGAAGCTGTAGCCAGGATAAAGTGGGGCGGCGATCAATTGCACGCCGAAGTACACGATGGGAAATGCAATGCCACAGTTTAGTGAGGCCATTTGAAGCCGACTGGATTTCGCTGTATTCACATGTCCTTCCAAGGATCGAGTCGATGCGAGGGGGAGTATTCGCAGGCCGAAACCGATTCTTGGATGCAGGATAGAGTTTTCTCTTGAAGAGGAATCAGTTTGCCGCACCGAAGCAAGTTGAGCAGCATGTTCGAACGCTGAGGTTGCATCGGTTTCAGCATCGAGTGAAACTGCGTTCTGCACATCGGCAGTGACCAAAGCAAGTTGGGCGAAATTAGACTTCGGTGATCGCGACCGAAGGCATCGAGGCCGTCTCCGAATCTGTTGGTGTTTGTCCAACTTCACGGAGTTTCAAGAGCCCCCAACTTGCATCGGTCGATGGAGTTTCGATAACCTCGTCTCGCGTATATCTAAATCCGCCAAATGTGTAGAACTTAGGAATCTGGACGGCTCATTTGTCGACACGAGAGGGATCGAATCAATGACTGTCCGATCAGCAATGGCTAGTCGTTAACGCCATGGCGGTGCTACAAGAAAGGGAACCAGCATGCATCTCGTAAGGGCAATACTTATACCGACGCTTTTCTTTGGATTTGGGATTACGCGTCTCTTCGCCCAAGAGAATGGACACTTTTCCACTTGGAAGGATATTCCCAAAATCGTCAATTCCATTTCAGAAGACGATTTTCGACAACAGTTAGAACAACTTCATCAGCTTACATGGATAAAGCTGGGATTTCCACAAACTTCATTGTGTCTAAGCGATGATGAACACCGACGCTACATGCTTCAGACCAAACGCAAATGGCGGCAATGGTGGGAGTCAACTGGAATACCTGTTTCGATTCAAAAAGAGCGAAACGCCAAGGTTGACCAACACGCTTTTCAAATGGCTTGGGAATTCCTTGGCACAAAGCAACAGCAGCCCAAGTCGATACCGCCCGTCTGGATCCCAACGACCTGGACGCTTTACGTCACATTTACGAATGGCGACTACATGGGAAGGGAAAAGGAACTATGGAGCATTGAACGGCAAGCGGGAAAAGTCAGCTTGACCAAGGTTCGTGGAGATTACAGTCAAGGCGACTGGAACTGGAATGTT
This sequence comes from Planctomycetota bacterium, assembly GCA_039179795.1. Classification (GTDB taxonomy): domain Bacteria; phylum Planctomycetota; class Planctomycetia; order Pirellulales; family Pirellulaceae; genus Rubripirellula. The sequence goes on from JBCDEM010000040.1 coordinate 47,127, forward strand.
GTTCTGACCCAGTACGACGGCTTAACACCACACCGCGCCGACCAAATCCTAAAATCTCTGTGCTATCTTCATCGCTATGCTCCCACTAAGAAAGAAAGCGTGCCTGAGAACGAAATGGTTGGACTCTATTACCCACACTCAACCCTTCACTTAAGGGATAGCAAGAACCGAACATTGTGGAACACAGAGGGATATACGTTCGGTAAAGCTCAGCCAGATTTTGGCGATGGCGAAGCTGGTCGCAGCTATTTTTTTTTGCGGTCGACTTTTTCGGATGCGAAAAAATGGAGAGAGCCAAAACCAACGAGTGAGCTACTGGCGCCGTACCGAGTTTTTTTGTCATTCAGCAAACCATACTTTTGCTCAGTCGGATCTGAGATCATTTGTTTGTTCGGCAACAGTGGAGGACAACTTGAGAGACAGGCATTGCTTGAGTGGGCCGAGAAGCAGAAGACAGCGACCAACCCTGAGATGGACTGGGATGTCTGCTGTGATGAGTTTGGAACCGCAGCGAAGGTCAACGTGCTCAATTTCACAAGACTGGAACTACAAACGACGGTGAAAGAAATTAGGAAAATAGGAGACCGACTTGCAGAGAATCAGGGTGGAGTTATGGAGTCCGATTTTGACAGAACAAAGGAGAGAGAGCTGGAACGCTACGTTGCTCAAACGCTGATCAACGAGCAAACCGAGAGAGAGGATTTAATTGAGAGCTACCCTCAGCCGTTGCGAGATTTGATTCGAGCTGACGAACATCCTCATGACTCAGATCTGAAACATCTTTCAGTTGCAGTGCAAGCGTTTCGGGATCAGCCTGACCCAAGGTTGTTCCGGCAGTTAGTTGAGGAAATGGACGAAGGAACATTGAGGATAAGGACTCTGCTGAGGCTTATCCTGCTAAACGGGCATGACGCATTGAAGCTGAAACCGTGGGAAGTCAAGCAGAAAACGATTGCTGTCGGATCTTGTGTCGACGCGTTGCCCGATGCAAAAAACGCAACGGACGATTTGATCGAGATCCTTCTTCAAGCCTGTGGAGGAGGCAAGATCGAGTTTGAAGGGCAGGACGGAGGGCTAAGCATTGAGGTTACCCTGAATAAAAATGGCTTCCGCGTAACTCGCGACACCGCTTCTGATCCACTTTCATTGAAAGAAGCTCAGCAAGAACTCCGTCGTCTTTACGCGGAGTCAAAGCTGGGGCAGAAAGGCGCACACCAACCTGTCATTTCAGGTGACGAACGCTGATCATAGCGGTGCCTGCCTATTGGGCACCCGGCTTTCTTTCCGATTCGTGAACAGCGGAGGTGAACAAGACCACGATGATGGCTATGCATCCGCCGATGCACACAGACTTCAATTCGCTAATTGCGGCTGGGTGAAACACCGAAGCGAGTTGGCCCGCACTGGAACTCGCTGAAGTTGCATCGGTTTCAGTGGGTTCGGTCGATGCCTAGCCCACAGCTGCGGAAATACCGACGCATGCTCGCGGCTAAGCCGCATCGGTCACCAGGACCGAATTCGATCGCGTCGAGTCACACGAGTTAGCGAGTTGTCCAACCGCGTTCGGTAAGACATCCGCGCAATCCGCTTCGGTGTGGGGGAATTCAATTGAACGCTCCGTGCGGAACCGCCTCGGACCTCTCGGTCCAACTGCTCAGCGGATCGCAACCGACTTCTCCGACTCGCGGCAGATGGATCTGACAACTCGGTTGCGTGGGTCACCGCAAAGTTGCTTCCCCGTCCGAGAAGCTAGCCGTGATTTGGTCTCGACGGACGGGCCGCGCTTCGTCGTTACGAAGCCTATACGTCAGGCAAGCCAGATATGGGATCGATGGATTCCAAATGATTCGCAAACAACTCCAACGCACTAGGCAAAGAGTTTGAAAGCTCTGAAATCAACTCGTTTAATACCTGATGCTCGAGAGCAGTTCCGGGTTCCACCTCACGCTTGGAATTCCAAAACAGCGAATCCCCAGTCTTTTCCCCCTCGTACTCCATGTGCGGCAATAAGTGAGATTGTCCTCCAGGTCGCGTCTGAAGATGTGGCCGACGCACGTTGCGAATCGTCGAAACGATGCGTTCCAGCCCGAGAACTGCGAGTAATCGGATCATGAATGCCCCGTCATTGCGAGTAGTTGCGACGGGGACGGCGATTCGGTGACGTGCAAAATAACGCAAGAAAAGGCTGAACTGGATGAAAAACCGAATAAGTCAAGCATCGATAATCTCGATTAGCCAAGACAGGGTTGAGCCATCGGTCGGTCCACGCTTGTATGATGCAGTGGTGTTTGTAGATCTACGCCGTTCGGAGAAAAGAAGTGTATTGGCGATCGATCACTTACCTCTCGCTTTTCGTTGCTTGCTCAATAATGTCTTTTCATCGAGTAGCTGGGGAACAGCCCGACCTGCAGCAACACTTCACGATCAGCAATCGCGCGTGTGTTGCCAATGACGGAGAAGAAGACGGTACCGATGGTGTGGTCTTCGAAAAAGTCGCTGACTTTCTTCTGGCGATCGAAGAGATTCATAGCTGTCCGTTCTGTTGCGTTATATCGGGAGAATCGCGCGGCATCCGAAACGACGCCATACTACGAAGACGCGTGTATCGTATCGCGTGCCAGGATTCGAAGAGACGTCGTCTGGATTGCTCGGGATACGGAGCCGCCGGGTCGCGAGGCGGATACGCCGAGCGATGGGAAATGCGAATCATCGATTCAGATGGAGCGATCGCATATCGAAGTGGAATGGATCCAAGACGCATGAAGACGTTGCATTTTGAAAAGGATGCGAAAGCCGAGAAAAAAAAGGCTATTCAAGTGAAGCCTATATCACCGCTTGGGGACATAATTGCCCCAAGCGCCTCTTTGAATGACGGGATTGCAAATCACCAAACGGCTAGCCGAGTTCTTATGGGTCTAGCAAAACTCGCGTCCGCAAAGTTCGATGAGAACGGAAGCATTCAAAGTGAATGGACGAAAACCAGCGACAACCTGGAATTCGTGACAACGATACTTTGGGGCGAGACCACGGGTTTCATGCCGAGTGACGTAAAGCACTACTTCATTCGAGGGAATCAGCGCGAGTTGGTCAGCCATGTAAAGTGTGAGTACAAGAAAGTGGGAACAAGATGGTTACCGAGCCGCTACGTGGGTGTCCATTTCTCGCTCGGCGGGGACAACGAGCAACATATGGATTTGGCTTTTCAATGGCGATGTCGGGAGTCGCTCGAGCAATTCTCTATCGATCCTTCCCTCCCAGATTGGCGAACCCCCGTTGAAGAACTGTTTGAGGACACAGATTGGAAGAAATTTGGTACATGGAGTTCAAATTAATGAGACTAGATTTCTGAGATGTGCCGAATTCGGCGCGGGAGGTTGGACAAGCCGAACGCTCTGTGGCGTCACCCTGATCCGCCTCGATCTCTGTCGCCGATGCGACTTTACCACCATCTGAATCGACGCTCCGCTGGCCGACACTGGCGGAACTTGCTTTGATAGAAGTGGTTCGCGGACGGGTCGGAAGGTGGGCGCTTTCGTCGGAGGCGATACGTCTTCTCGGTCAGCAAGCTCGTGAAGTATCGGTTGCCAGGCGACGCTTTGAATCGCACATTGCTCTTCGAGCTGTGCCTAAAAAGAGGATTCCAAACTAACGGTTGGAATTTAGAAGCGTATGTTGACGGCGTAAGCGAGCGTATCTTTTTATGTACATGACCAGCAGACCGAACATCGTGATCACCAGTAACCCGGATGTCGTTGCATAAATGATGAGCGTATCTTTCGCGGGGTCGCGGTAAACGTATGTGTTGCCTGCTTCTTCAGCAGAATGGTCGGTCACGATTGCCTCGGGAATCGCCCGGTACTTTTCATTGAATCTCAAATCAACAGGTTCATCCGAAGCGATCCACTTGAGTTCGTCTTCAGCGAGCTTCGCAAACCATGCATTTGCGTCGGCTTGCTCTTGACGGAAGTCATCCGCAACTTGCTTTTCGCTTACTTCCACGTCGACTCCCCGGTTGAGTGATTGCAGCGACCATGAGATGGCACGGCTCGCCAACGCGTTGTAGTCTCGCTTCGCCGCCTCGTCTTGGACATTTTGAGCGGCGCTGGAGTAGGCGCGAAATGCAAGCTGATCTGCAGAATGGGCTTGCTGAAGATCACCCAACGCTTCTAGTAGAATCGGCGATTTGTGTCGGGAGAACCGCATCATCCCGAGGATGCCTTTCGTCGCCTCTTGCAACTCCTCCGCGGACAGATACTTTTTTGGATCTCCATGAATCTCGTTTTGCAAGAAACGGTAGAACGTTCGCTGCTGACTGAGCGAATTGTCGTTCATCTTTCGAAGCCGTCCTCGCCCAAGTGGCAACTTAAGGCCCTCATCCGTTGTGCAACTGATGACGTACTTTACTAAAAAGACTTGGTACTTCTCGCGACCGAAGTGCGCGTCAGGATTGATCTCAATTGCCCGTTCAATCCACTTCAATCCTTCTTCCAATTGCCCGTCGTGAATGTAGATTGTTCCCAAGTTCGCCAGCGACTCGTAGCGATCGGGATTTCGTTCCAGTTGTTTCTCGACCACTGCAATCGCTTCGTCATAGCGTTTCAGCTTCTCAAGTGAAACGGCCACGTCGTCCAGCATCAGGTCGTTTTCAGGATCGGACTCCAGCTTTTTCAAACGATCCTTCAATCGCCATTCGTAGTACGCAAGCGTGTGCCTGGGAAACTTGCCAAGAATGATCTCTAACGCCGTCGGAAAACGTGAACGTTCTTCAAGCAACGTCTCCGTGTCCCAGTCACAGGCGAAAGAAAACGTTGTCAACGAAACGACAATTAGCAGCCCCGCAAGTGTGCGTTTCCAGTGATTCATGGCTCGCTGCCCTGACGATTGAGTGACGAAACGACCATTCTCAATGGTATCTGAAAAAACCGAAGAATGCTTGTTTGTCATGCGATCAGTGTTCGAAAGGCTGACGCGACCGAGCCCGATTGGCTCAATCACTTAGCTGCGCGGCGGAATCGCAGGCGTCGCTTCCGAACCAATACGAAACCGCCGAGACTCAGCCAAACCGCAGCAGAGGCTGGCTCTGGGACCACGCCAACGCCATCTCCCGATCCACTGTTGATCGAGACGACGACGTTGTCAATCGACCAGCTTTCGTCGCTGAATTGCTGAATCCCCGCCCCACTGGTAAACCACGAGATCGTCAACGAACTCGACGAGTGCGCGATGTTAGAGAACGTTGGATCATTGGACATGTCATACGCTGAGTCCACAAAGATTCCTCCTCCGAACCCCAGTGGAACCCTACTCGCCAGCGTCACTCCTGCGGGGGCGACATAGGACTGCTCGAGCGCGCTAAAGTTGTCGAAGGATTCACTGAATATCACCGTTCCATTTACTGCCACGTTAAAGATGTCTGGTGACACCGACGAATTCGGGCTTCCGTCCCACGAATCAATGATCCCCAATGAGAACCCGAGATCGATGCTGGAATGTGGATCCAGCCCGTTCAGCGTCAGTGTCGTTATCGCATTCGGTTGACCATTTCTCAGCATCCATGATCCGAAACCATGCGCTGAGTAACCTTGGGTCGGAGTGCGTCCAAGAAATGTGGCTGATGTGAACGTGAACTCGGGCGCTACTGAATTTTCAAAGTCTTCCGAGAAGATGACACCACCGCGTGCTCGGGAGCAGTTCAAGCTGAGAACGACGACAAGAAACGTGAGCAGGGAAGGAATGAAACGCATGATGGTCCTGAAAAACGAGACGAAGGTTTTCAATGAACTACTCTCGGAACCTTGGGAACTATCTGCAAATCCGAACGTTTTAGAAATTTGAACGTTTTCGCAATTTGATTGAGGGCGGGTTTTGACGGAGGGCGGGTTTTCCCGCCGAACCGATAGCGCTCGTTTGGTCTTGGCGAATCCCGTTCGAGCCGGGACAAGAAGTTGCAATCTTTCAAAATCTGTTAAAAATGTTTTCCTTTCGTGATAGAGACGCTCTTTGCTGAGTAGTTGATGGTAGAGATCGATAGAACCGACACGTCTCCAAGTCTGCTGATACGGATTCGTGATCCCGAAGATAGCGATGCCTGGGGACAGTTCCTGGCCTTATACACATCGATTGTGCGCGACTACTGCATTCAACGTAGGCTGCAACCCAGCGATGTCGATGACCTCGCCCAAGACGTCATGACGGCGGTAGCCAATTCGATTCGCACGTTTGAATACGACCCGGCGAAAGGCCGATTTCGAGCCTGGCTGGGAACGGTGACCGCAAACAAGATTAAGTCCTTCCTACTCAAACAGTCACGTCGTGGTGGAGTACCGAGCTCGCGCGATCACCTTGTTCAGGTTTCGAACGAGACCGTTTCGGACCCGGATTCAGAGTGGGTGAGCATCTTTTCCGAGAGAATTTTTTCGACGGCTTGTGCACGCATTCGGTCGAAATCAGCTGAAACGGCGTGGGCGTGTTTTGAAGCTTCTTGGATACGCAAGTCGCCAGCGTCGGAGGTTGCGGAAACGCTGGGTATCCCTGTCCATCAGGTATACGTCAACACATCACGAATCATGAAACGCCTTGAATCAGAAGTGCGGCTGTTGGCGGAAGATTCGCCGGTGGCGGGTCTACACTGAGAGCCTGCTGACAACTCACACCGCAATGACCTGAAGTTTCGGGCTGTTATGGATCAAAACAAGTGTTCGCCCGACTGCCCTGACTTGGATGATCTTAAGTCGTTACTTGATGGGACACTCGCAATTGATTCAAGCGTCGCAACACGCGTCGATTCCTGCGGTTCGTGTCAAAGCAAACTCGAAGAGTTGCTCACTCCACAAACGCTAGGAACCTATCTCCAATATGTAGAGCGGACTCGGAGCCATCTGGAGGAACAGATCACGATCGCTGGCTTTAAAAGTCTGAGGGAAGTCGGGCGTGGCGGGATGGGAATCGTCTTTCAAGCCATCGATCAAACTCTCACGCGAACCGTTGCGGTGAAAGTTCTCGGAAGCGTCAATAGCTTCGAATCGAATTCGCGGTTCGAACGTGAATCAAGAGCAGCTGCCTCCATTAGCCATCCGAACGTGATCCCAGTACACTCCACCGGTCATACGGATGACGGCCGGCCCTACTTGGTGATGCCCTTCATTGAGGGAACATCGTTGAGAGAACGATTGCGTGACGGCCCACTCGAATCCAGTGAAGCTGCAACCATCGTCCATCAAATTTCAAACGGTCTCGAAGCGGCCCACAGCACAGGCTTGATCCATCGCGATGTCAAATCAAGCAACATCTTGCTTGATCAAGACGACCACCAAGCGAAACTGGCCGACTTCGGCTTGGTCCGCACCGATTCGGACCATACTTTGACGATGCACGATATTGTCTGCGGAACGCCAGAGTACATGAGCCCTGAGCAGGCGTCAGACCCAAGTCTCACCGACGTGCGTGCAGACATCTACAGCCTTGGCATCGTGCTATACGAATGCTTAGTTGGCCACACACCCTTCCGTGGCAAACCTCTTCAAATCATCGAGCAACACAGACACTCGGAGCCGGTATCGCCCAGCAGAATGAATGCGTCCATCGCGAGAGACTTGGAAACCATTTGTCTCAAATCGATCGCCAAGCATCCTGCAAAACGCTACCAGTCCGCGAGCCAACTTGCCGCTGACCTTCAACGCTTCCTCGATCGAAAACCAATCCAAGCACGAAGGAGTTCCTGGCTGGAACGCGTTCAGAAACTGTGCATCCGAAATCCGGCCTTGGCGACTTCGATCGGGTTCTTCGTTCTTTCGATGGCGGGCGGAATCGCTGGAACGTCCACGATGTGGTGGCAAAGCGCGATAAACGCAGGGAAAGCACAGCAGTATGCCGATACGTTGGAAGCGAGCCGTGAACGGCTTCGAGATTCCGTGAGTCGATTCCAACAACGGGTGATCTCGCAGGAAGCTGCACACTGGCAAATGTCACCCCAGTTCCGGCAGGAGATGTTTGGTGATGTTATCGAATACCTAGACGAGTTTGCGTCACTCGAAAACACGCGAACGATCGGGGCACAAACAAGCCATCTGTTGACGAGAGACTATTTAGCCGTTGCCCAGGCGGCGGCCGATGTTGGCCAGCCAGAGCAGGCAACGTTGGCAGCAGAGCGCGCGTTGAAACGACTTCGTCGGCAGTCCGCACATGCACGTGGGGACCTTGATCACTGGAATCTCCTTCTTCAAGCAACCGAGGTGCTGTTTGAGTATGGGCTAGATCCCTCCGGCAAACAGACGCGTCCGCCTGACGCGCTGAAACGGTTAGCCAATGAGGCTCAGAACGCCGCGAGGGAGATTCAGCGAGTCGCGTCGAACGACGAGACCTGTAGCCTGGCCCAGTGGCAAGCGGAATACATGCAGCGTGTGACAGAAACGGAACCATCAAAGACGCAATTCAAAAGCCTCTACTACCAGATCTGGAAGACCGGTCAGGACTTTACCAATTATCAAAATCGCATCGAGGCTTTGGAGCTTGCACTGAAATTGAGTTGGTATGCATGGGTAAAGGGCCTGGGCAGTATCGAGATGCTGGAGAACAATCTCCAACTCATCGATAGCCTGCGCAACAATTATCGCGCGGTCCAGAAACCGCTTCATGTGACGGACTACTATCGTGGCCACAACGAGAAACTCTTGGCCGAATACTGCTTCGAGACGGGCGACATCGCCAAGGGAGATTTCTATGCAGATCGCGGACGAGCCAGGTATCTGGTTGCGCTAAAGGGAAATCCACAGAACCGCAACTGGCGATTGGAACTTGCTGAATTGAAGCTGCGAATCGCAAACGAATTGCTGAAACGTGGTGAAAATGAGTTGGGTGAAGCAAAGATCGTCGAAACGCTGCAGGCGATCATGCCTGTCAAGGAACTGGAGCCCGGCAACCATCAACTCAATAAGCAAGTCATCCAACTGTTCATCAAAATGGCGGAAATTCGGCAGCGAAATGGAAAACACCATGAGGCCGCCACGGAGTTTTTCATTGCTGCGCAGGATTGCATGCTCTACACCGTGCCGCAAGACGCCGATTGGACGTTCGACGTTTTAGCTTGGTGCTATCACAAGACCGTTGAGAATCTTCGTTTGGCAAAGAACCCGGATCGTCAGTTCGAACAACGGTTTCGTCAAATAGCCAACAACCTGATTGAGAACATGAAAGAATCGCCTTCGATCTACTTTGGAAAGAAAGGCGACGTCGAGAAGTTAACGTCAATTTTGGCGGGTGAGTTCGATCCTCCCAAACCTCACGGCCTAGAAATCCAGTTGATCCGTTAGTGAGATTTTCTCGCGACCTGGAAGGCCGTTATGCTCTGCTACAAGCGACGGGCGACGGCGATTGAAGCCGAAGCCATCTCGCATGCGAAGATTGAACAACTCGCCATCCTGGGCGGAACGGACCTGATTGTATCTGGTGAAAAACGAACGAGAATCGCAAACTCCGGTTCTGATGGGATCAACGCAATAACGTGATTGTCAGGATCAGTCATGATCTTCTCGACAGAACAGTGGTGATCACCGCGCGGTGATTTGAGCGAGGAAAAGTCATGCGACTGTTTCGGTACGCCGATTTCGATGAAAGACCTCGTTCGGGTAACGGAGACCGGCAGCGGATACGGCCAATGTTATTTCGATGAGTAATCGCCCGATGCCGATCTCCTTTGACGCCGGGGCCATCGGAGGTCCAGGATCTTCAGCGGTACAACGACTCATCTTGGGGTGCGATGCTGGAAATCCCCGGACTAGGCAAAGAGACGTCCAGGCGAAACCAGTGATTCGGACCATCTTGTCTTGGCTCCCAGTCTGCCTCCAGGGCCAAGCGAATCAATGCTTCGACACATGAGGAATCAAAACGCGGCAATGCCTCAACGACGCAACAGCAGCCGTGACCCGATCCGTGTTGAACGACCACGTGTCCTGAATCGATCACAGTCCAACGAAACGATATATGCCGCCAACCTTTACGGCCTGAGAGTCGTTGGGAAGAAGACGCATTCGTTTCACGATAGGTGTCCGATACGGAGTGTTGGCCGGGGTGACAATTCAGCTGTTACAGTTGCGGCGGCCATCGTTGGGATTGCCCAATGTGCTGTTCATCAAAGTCCATGCCCTGTCGATCTCCGGTTCACGGTTGGTTCGACCGATTCACGTTAGTACACGTACGGTCATCGAACGAACGGATCAGCGGACATCTCATGTGCGCCACTCAGGATTTCGCATTTTGGAAGTGCAACGCGGAGTTGTTCAATTTGTGCATCCGTCAAATCTGTCGCACGAACATCGAGCCACTCGAGTTCTGGAAGGTCTGCAAGTGCATCGATTGATGTGAGATGGCGTCCTGAAAGGTCAACCTCTGTGACGTCCCAAAAATAGTGGAGATCAAACACGCGAAGTACCCAGTCTGGGACAGGGCGCTCTCTGACCCATATGCTGCCCGTTCCAACAGAAAGTGGGTCGATACCTTCTGGCAGTGCAAACTCATCCCGAAACGATAAGGTTCCACCTTGATTCTCGACCCACAACGCTGCCATCCGTTGGCGTCTGGCGGGATAAGCGAAGAACGCCAAAAATAGGGCGAGCACTGCAGTTGCCACCATCAGTGACCGCAATCGAAAGCGAAATAAGCTGCGTATGCGTAATCGCACAATTGGCCTCAGTAGAATGTCCGGCCCTAACGGGATGAACGGCGGGAATGCCGGGCCTTCGCGGTTGATACTCCATTTGAAATTGCGATGTCGACGGCTCCGCGTTCATTCCTTGTTATCCGTAATCAGATGCCACCGTGCAACTACGAATTCCGTCGAGATTTTGTCCAACTGCTCGTCGTCCCAACATGACCGACCGCTACCGCGAAGCGGTTAAACAACAAAGCTCGGGGTCGCGCAGCGCACCCCGAGTTGTAATCGTCACCGCGCATACGCATGCTCTGCATGACGACATCGATGCGCTTGTAGGTCATGCTCCGCATGACGACAGAACGGAACGCTACGATCGGCGGAGCGATCGGCGACTCTGTAGCAGTCCGTCTCTGGCGATGACGAGTACGAGTACGATCGAGACGCTTGATAGATCTTGCGC
>JBCDEM010000093.1:0-2022 GCA_039179795.1 Planctomycetota bacterium
CGGTCGTCCAGCAATCACTGGCAAGGATCATGCAGTGGAGGTCGCTCATCAAGAATTGCGACGACAGATGCGAACGAAGTTTCGCGTTGTGTCGGACAGGTAGTCACCCAATGATCCACGTGTCAAAGCGATTGGACGCAACACAACCACGTGAGTATCCAGCGCGTTCCGATAACGGTGGGCATAACCGGGATCGCCCAATGTGGCATCCATCAAATTCCGCGCCATGGCGATCTCCGGTTCATGCCATGGTTCTGGCTCTTCGCCCGCGATCGATTTCAGGTGGACAATGAGTGATCCAAGTCTAGCCGCGGCGAGAGATAGCATCAACTTTTCGCGTCGATCACCTGCCCAATCCGTCCAGTATCGTGAATATGAGCAATGCCACTGGAATGCAAGCAGGCAGACCCACGATCACAAACCGTGCCGCCGTCAACCGATGATTCGGATGGCGAAGTCGTCGTCGATACACGTACGCAAGTAACACGCAGCTTGCGATGCCAAACATGAGAGTCGCAGGCATCACAGCGTAGGCGTACGCGGGTGGTGGGCCAACATAAAGGGCTTCCATTCCGAAACGGAATGTGAGCGCGGCCGTGACCCAACTAGCTGCGCCGCAACCGAGACCACACCAAAATGCAAGTGTCGTTTTCGTGTCCGGGATGTTCGCTTGGCCAGTGTCGGATGCTGAAGTGGTTGGTTCGTACGGATTCGTCATCGCGCAACCAGTCAGTGGCCAGAACGACACCCGTCACCGGGCGGCGAGAGGAAAGCTAACCATCAGAAAACACGCTGACGCCGCTCCGGTGCACGGAATGGTTATACCGCGATTGCTACTTCGTTTTCGGTTTACCGCTCTCGCGGAGTGTCAACCTTGACCCATCGGCAATCGTTGCCGCGTGGTTGTTGATCGGGAAATTGCTCGAGCACGACACGGTAAGTTACGCCGACATATTGATCGTATCGTGTTTTGCCGAAGTTTTCATAGTCAATTGTGTCCCAGGTCCGAACGTCATCATTAACGATCACGTTTTGGTTTTCATCAAGAATTCCAGACCACTCGACATGTGGGTAATAGTTCGACCAAGTTCGTGGTCGATTTTTGAATGAACCTATCATGCGTTCTTTTTCAGTTGTAGCTAGAACTGATTCATCACGACGTACCCACGGATTGTCAATCGAATAGATCAGTGTCGCAAGGAACAATTGGGCCTCTTCGTGTGTGAAGTCCCTCCATTCTTCGTGAGTCCATTCTGAGCCTCCCGGCCATCCGTGAGTGTATTTGCGAGTAAGTGTCGTTTTATTGGGAGAAACAGAAATGGAGATCTGTTCTTGGGTTACGCCACCATAATCCCCAGAGCGAAAGTTGATTTGCGTTGACCAGGAATCTGGAAGGAGGATTGGATACTCGGGGCATGGAATATCTTTGGTGCCGGGTATTTTGGCCCAAGCGTTGGGGTATTTGCGTCCGCGTTTTCGATAATCTTCTGCGTACTGTTTTCCGTAGGTGTTCCACCATTGTTGCCATTTGTTTATCGCCAATTTATGTTCTGTCTCGAAGTCTGAATCAGCATTTAGCACTTTTTCAAAGTTGCAACGAGAAATTGTTCGGAGTTGGCTAACCGCGATTTCACGGTCATCAATTATTCGTGGACGTTTGTCAGGAAGGCGTGCAAGTTCGATAACGCGTGGAAATTGGGAGATAGTCGGAGACGTGTTCAGAAATTCGTACGTGATGCTCGTTTCGTACGGATAGCGTTCCCATTTTGAGTAGGCACCATCCTCGCCCCACCGGAAATCTTGCGGGTAGCTTTGGTTCGCGAAAAGGCCAAGCAACAGCAACAGAAAAAGCGTCCGAGCCATCTCAGCTCCAAGCGGTATAACGCCCCGGATCAGCGGGGACCGGGAGTTGAGCATCCATTCGTAAAAACTGACCACCGGTCCTCCGTTGCATCCGATGGTTCGCCGCCTCTTCACTCGCGAGTATCAGGCGCGGCGAGATGACGCCAGTACATTTCCGGA
>JBCDEM010000096.1:0-1590 GCA_039179795.1 Planctomycetota bacterium
ATGACCTGTCGTCTGAACCGGAGCTTCGTTTGCTTTGGTCGTCACAACAAACCGACGGATAACAATGCCGTGCACCGGAGTACGGCGTCGCGCGTTTAACAGCGGAAAGTCAACTCACCGTACCCGGTGACGGCAACCGTTCTGCTGCAGAGAATACATCCAATGGAAGAAGTAGACCGCTCTGTTCAGTATCCATGGTTCAAGCATTGGCACAAAATTCTTGACGAAGTCATGGGCCGCCGGCCTGATTTCGATTTCGAGGCAGCGATTGCTGATCCGGACACGAATTTCCGCATGCACTTTGTGACTTGGGATCTTCCTGACGACGATTTGCGGCGATGCTTTAGCATCTTTTCTTGTGGTCAACAGATGGCTGAACGCGCCATCGAATTTCGTGGGTATATCCGCGGCACTCCGCCGGAGATCAGCGATTCACAAGCGTTGGATCATGCAGAAGCAGGCGTAGCGGGCTATGCTTCCTTCGTCGAAAGCGAAAAGTTGCGCAAAGGTGTGAAGGTCGTACGAGGAACGAATGACGAGATAGGTGTAGAATTGTCAAAAACTGACAGTATGCACGAGCTTCTTGAGAACATGGAATGGAGCGACCCTCTCGCGCCCGAGATAGACGGCTTCTTGTCTGAGACGCTTTATCGGCTCGCTTCGTCATATGATATTGCTGAGTATATCCTTTGGCCATTGTATGTAGATCACAACTTCATAGACCCGCAACGGCACTTTGCGATTCTCGATGTTTGTGATCGTTTTACTGTACGCCTCGCGAAAGATGGCCCTACCCTTTTCATCACCACGGATTAGGGCAGAACAAAGGCATGAACGCGGAGCCGCCGACACCTCGTTTTTTGGGTGCAGCATCAACTGCGGCGGCCCGGTTATGCCAGACGTTCTGCTCGCCGATAGCAATGACCAAACACATTCTCTACGCTTATGTTTGCGGCAACCGGATTGACGAATGTGCGGCGGACTTGATCGAAGCATTTGATGATCTCATCGCTAAAAGATCCTGGGTCAATGACGACGTGTTTTGCGTCGATCAGGTTTCGGACGGAACAACTGACCATCAACTCGGCATCAATATCTCACTGCCCGATCCTGGCGAAGAACGTTATGGCTGGTTCTCGGACATCATTGCCATTGCCGAACTTCTCGCGCAACTGTCGTCATGTACTCGCCGAGAATTCGCTATTGGTATTTTTGACACGCAAACACAGATCAGCGAGGATTTGCACTACGTTCGGTCAAGCGACCCAGATATCGATCGATTGCGTGCAATCATCGGTGTTGGCGAGATTGAATGATGCTCCAAACATGGAGCAGAACCATGGGTTGCAACGGTGGCCGCGAGTTGACGTTTTTGAAATGGTTGGACTTTCGCTCGGCCCCGGTCAACCCGGCCGTTATCGGAACGCGCTGGATACTCACGTGGTTGTTTTGCGTCCAATCGCTTTGACACGTGGATCATTGGGTGACTACCTGTCCGACACAACGCGAAACTTCGTTCGCATCTGTCGTCGCAATTCTTGATGAGCGACCTCCACTGCATGATCCTTGCCAGTGATTGCTGGACGACCG
>JBCDEM010000095.1:0-1721 GCA_039179795.1 Planctomycetota bacterium
CAGGTCGCGAGTGAAGGCGAGGTTGCCCGGAAACGAATTCGAATCGAGCGGTTCATCCTCATTGAGCGTCACGTACGCGACATATGGAACAGTCATGCGTTGCCATCAAGCGATGGTGTCGAACGTGGTCGTCGGCGAACGTTCGACGGTCACCGGGCCCGAACGAAACGGCAACCATTGGGAAACGGACTATTGAGGGCTCCGGTGCACCGTGTGGTTATGCGTCTTCGGACCGAACGTGAAACCACTCAGAAATCGACTCCGCATCGTCATCCCACGTATGGCGACTCCCATCAGGTTGGCGAAACCATACGACGGAATCCGACCGAACACCCGCCAACACGTGCCATGTTTCACCAGCAGGATGCACCTTACCGGTTGCTGATCCAGTGTGATCTCGAATGACCAGATCCTTTCGAAGCACGACTTGTTGACCAGCAATGAGACCACATTCGTAACGAGAAACACTATTGTTCTCGTGTGGCGTGTGCAGCTTGAAGTCAGGCATGATTAGTACGCATAACGTCAACGATCACCGGGCGGCGGCGAGGAACTCTTGAACAAACGAGAAAGCCAACCACCGCCGCTCCGGTGCATCGGATGGTTATCCGTCACTTCGGGCCACCATCCCGAGGAACGAGCAGGATCGGACAGTAAAGCCGAATACTCATTAGCATCGACGAGTTGGTCATTTGTGTCACGAATCGATGTGTGAACTAAAGCACAGCCATCGACACTCTGCTCCGCCGGCTGGGAATGCAGGCGCACAGTGATTGATATCGTGATAAGACCGCTTTGCTCGATCGGAGTGTCGACCTCTTGCAGCCATTCGTAAACGCTTCCGTCCGCATGGTGAGCTCCACCTTTGTTTGGCAGCTTCCAGTCTAGCGTGTTGCTTCCGATAACAGCCCCGCCGAATCGCGCGGTCAATGTTGTCTGTTCAACATAATCTCGTTCGATCGACGGAACCACCCAGATCGCGAGTCCAAGTCGAAGAGCGTGAAGTTCGGGCTTCGCTACGTACCGATCAGCGCCGAATTGCGAGAAAGTCCAACCGCCCCGGCCATCGCGACAAGCCGGCGCGTACTCGAACCGTTTGTGAGGAACAGCGGACATCAGCGTCAATTGCATTGCATCGATCGGATAACGGTGGTCGTCAGCGGGCACGGCCAATGTGGTCGCCATTTGTAAACGCCCTATGCCGTGCTCCGTTGCACGACTTGGTTATCCGCCGATTTGTGTTGAACAAGTAAATCGACGACACGTCTTGCGAGCAGTTCCGAGTCATGACCGCGCCGCGAGAACCATTTGCGCCGAGGTGCGACAATGACGGACATCCGATTGTTACCAAGTCTGCGTTCAAGCAACACGTCAACACGGCAAGAGTCATCGGCCACATCGAATTCCGCAGTATCAAGTCGGCGAACGCCCTTCACTCTTGATTCGCGATGTCGCTCGACAGCGCAAAGATCGCTTGCTGCGAAGATGTCATCGACTTCATCAAACAGGCTCGGTGGGGCATCGAGGCAGTGTGCGTTCACCACAAGAAGTCGTCCCGCAGACGTTTAGTTTCATCGGATAACGTTTGCGATCAGCGGGCCGGGACGTTTGACTTTCCATTTGTTGAACCGTGCAAGCCCGGCTCCGTTGCATCGCGTGGTTCTGTCATCTTGCTGTGAGTTGTGAGTGTCGTTTCAAGAGTGCCAAACCCAAGGCAATAC
>JBCDEM010000070.1:0-10964 GCA_039179795.1 Planctomycetota bacterium
ACGGCCATTGGTGTCATAGGCCCTGCCGATTGCCTGCACCGTATCGTCCACACCTGCGGGAATCGTGGTCGCCGCTTGCAACGTGGTTCGTCTGGCGTCGTCATACGTGTACGTGAAGGCCACACCACGCTGGTCGGTTTTGGTGTTGAGTGAGCCGTCGAGATGATAGGTCATCTGCACGTTGTCGCTCGACGCATCCCCGTCCGGATAGATCTCCATCGTGACCAAAGAGGGATTGTAATTGTCTTCCCGTTTGTACTCGGTCACTTGGTTCGCCGTACTCGATGAGGCATTGTAGGCGGTGAGTTTGGTCGTGTTTCCCAGACCGTTAAACTCGTACCCGACCACTTGATCTTCGTCGTCGTTGGTTCCCCCGCCGATGGTCGAGCCCACGTTGTCAGGATCGAAGTTGACAAAGTTGGCCGACATGTAGGTTTGGCGGCCCAAGTCATCGAAGAACGTCTTTGACTTCGTGCCGGAGGGATCAGTGATTTCATTCTGAACACCGCGATCGGCGCTGTAGCCGTAAAGCGTGACCAGTTCGGCATCGCTGCTGGTCGTTGGTTTGGTGATGCTTGCCGGAAGCGCAACGTAAGTCCAGGTCCCGTCGCCGGATCCGCTCCCATCGCCGCTACCGTGCGTTGCTGAAACTTCCAGCCGGTCGGCATCGTCGTACCAGAAGTACTGGCTTGAGCGAACGTAATCATCGTCGGCCGACAAATCGATGCCGTCCGTATCGTCGTGGTGGGCTTCGAGGCTGTGAGACTCGGTCACCTGACCGGAGTCATTGAACACGCTATGACTCAAGGTGATCACACTATCATCGCCGCCCGTGAGACTGCTCTCACTACCGACGCCGTAACCTGGATCGGGAGTTGGGGCGCGGTAATTGAACTCACCGCTCGTATACTTGGTCGATTCCAGCGTGGTGACCGAGCGGCTTTGGTACTGGCGGCCTGCCCCATCGTAAGCCGATTCACTGCCCATGCCGTTCTCTCGCTCGGAAGCGACAAGATTGCCACGCCGGTCGAAGTACGAGTTGGACTTGAAGTGCTTGGTCGCTTCGGTACCGGGGTAGCTGAGTGTTTGATAAACACGGCCCAGATCATCGTACTTGCGAACCGAGACGTTGTAGTGACCGCTGGTATTGGGTTGATCAGCCGAGCCGCCGGAGGAGTGGATCACGTAGTCGCTGTAATCATCAGGCCAAGTGGAAGGCTCGCTCGCGTACGAAGCCGAAGCCGTCGTCCGGCCCAACCAGTCGATATCCTGAGCACGATACGGTCCAAACTTTGTGGTGCCATTCTTTTGCAGGACACCGCGCGAGTGACCACGGAAGGTCAGCTGGGGAATCGATTCGATGAAGTCATTCGTTCCAGTGCCGTAATACGATTTGCTACTGGTTACGTAGCCGTCACCGATACCACCGCCGTCAAACGTCATGGTCGAGACGGTTGCATAGCCATCGAAGTTGGTCGGGGTCCCCGAAGGACTGTTGTCTAGACCGTCAAAGTCGGTGGGTGCCACCGTTGCCACACCGCGGCGAGATTCGATCACGCGGCCGCGAACATCGAAGAGCTGTGCTGAGACTTGGTACTTGCTGGCGGCGACCTCCTGCACGGTCGCGCCGCGTCTGCCTTGATCGTCGTACAGAAAGCTCGTTCGGTAGTAGCCACCGGAGCCTGCATCCGCGTCGTAGTAGCGGTCGACGTGAGCCGGCCGAGCATCGCTATACGTGTATTCGGTGCGGGAGACGTAATCCGCGGTCGTATAGCTGGCAAGTTCCGGCAGAGCATCCCCACTGTTCCACTGGCTCTTGGATGGCTTGACCGCATACACGGACTTTGGCTGCCCCCCGTCGTTGGTTTCGGTTACCTGGACGGGGAGTTCCGCAGAGCCCGACGTGCCGCCGGTCCAGTAGGAGAACCGGTAGGTCTTGTTGTCTTCGTACCGCACGTAGTGTTCACTTCCGCCAGCATCGATCCGCTTGAAAGTTCGTCCCTCATCATCGAACTCGTTCTTGCTGGTAAGTTCAAGTGCAGTCGGCAAACCTGAGGCTCGGTTCAATGGGGCTGCACCACTCCAGGCAACCCACTTGTTGCTACCGGTGCCGGTGATGTTGCCGTTAAGACTCGCGGTATTCACATCGATGATCGAGAGCGCTGTGCCACCGAGATCCGGATGGTAGCTCATGTAGTTCACATAGCCTTCACCATCCTTGGTCCAGCGCAGTCGCCCTTCTTCATCGAAGTATTTTTCCGTGGTCGTCGCGACACCCGAGCCGTTTTGACTCGTCGGGATGGCTGGAAGCGTGGTCGTTGCTTGCTTGAGTGCCGTGTCATCCGTATCCCAAAAGTCATAGCTGTAACCAGCAATCTTGATCCGGGAAGCGTCCGAGCGCGATGTGACCCGGCTTGGATAGACATACTCAGCAAGCTTAAAGTTGGTCGGCTCATCGTCCGATCCGGTTCCCCAGTCGGTCGCCCGAACGTAGTATCGGCTTCCCGCTCCCGCGCCTTCTCGAATCAGCGTTCCGGTTCGGTGCTTGCCATCGCCAAGACTGCTGCTGTACTCAAAGTAATAGACTTGACCCGCTGTCGAACTCACACTGTCCGTATCATTCGTGCTCGTCGTGGGGTCAAAGAATTTTTGCAGGTCGGCGTTGCTGTCCACATCCACGTGCGCCGAGGGCATCCGTAGCTCGGTGAGCAACTCATCACTATCAAACACTCTCGACTCGCACCAAACCTTCAGTGTTGAGACGGTGGGGTCTTCAATGAATGCCTCCCGTATCGCAATCCCCTTGTCGTTGAGTCCATAGACCTTGCGGTAGATCGCGTTGCGAGGATCCGCGCCATCTTCGGTATCCTCGATCACCAGACGAACCACTTCCGCCGGGTTCGTGCTCGTGCCTCCATTGAGATTGATGTAGTGATACGTTCGCCTTACGGAACTGACTGACGAGCCACCGCAGCATGAGGCACTGCCGGGTCCGATCGAAAAGGTTCTGACGGCACCAAAATTCTCGGTCGTGTTGAACTCATCGAACTCACTGACGGTAGCTCCACTGGCCACGTATTTTGATTGCAGGTTCTCACCACTACTCGTTGACCACGGAGTGACACATTTCGTCGTTCCCGAGTTATCGGTCGCGATATCTTCGGTGTAGTACGTGTAGGACTTGCTGGCGTAGCTCTCCACCGTCGAGTCACTCGCCTCCAGCATGTCCGCAGCGCTGCTGATGGAAATCTCTGCGGCGATCGCCCGCTCGATGGCATGAGCATCGAACTCCATCTTGATCTGGTGGGCTCGCCCATCACTGCTGCTGTCCCGGTAGTAACGGTACTGCGTCAGACTCTCGATCCAGTTCGTGCCATCGGAGGCAAGCTCGGATCGTTTCACCTGAACAAGGTCGTCGTTGTTGCCAAGTCCCGTATCTGGGGAGGTGAGTTCGTTGTAGTAGGTGTACTCCGCCTTCTTGATCACTGTGTCCGTGGCCAGTGGTCCATCACGAACCTCAACGGTGTCCACTTGATTCGTGCTTCCGGTGTACACGTAGCTGTAGTCAATCCGGGAACTCTGTGGCTCCGGGCTCGTCACAACGGTCACGTTGCTATTGGTGTCGTATGCAATCTTTGTTCCGCTAAGGTTGGCTTCTTGATAGGCAACGGTCGATTTCTCAACCATGCGACCTTGGTAGTGAGAAGCCGTACTAAAACTGAACCCAAGAAACACCAAGAAGTTACCCGTGCTGTGCTCGGTGTATTCGTATAGGTCGATGGACTCAAACGTATTTCCATCGTTGTCCAAGTCGTCCGAATCCGTCACGAAGCTTCGCTTCGTCATCGTGGCGTCGATGCCTGAAGGTGTACAAACCGCATTAAAATTCTTGTCGAACGACCAAAGATCAAATGTGACCATGCTGGCAGCGGACTGAAAGAGCTCAACACTATCACCACCAATGCTCTCCAGGTACCAACCGGTTGTACCGCCAAGATCCCATTGCTCATTGCGGCCGGTGGTCGATTCAGGAAAACCGCTGTCTGTGCTTCTCGTATGCTCCCAAACACCAATCGGCACTGGCTGCGAGATGTCCGTGACGCACTGGGCTGCCGAGGCACGCATGAGGTAGATCGAGTTGTCACTCACGGCGGGAGAGCCGTACCCTCCGCCACCACCCATCGTCGCGAAACCGCCACCAAGCGTTGTTAATCCGCCGCCTCCGAGCGTTGTGTAACCAGCCTGACTCGGGTTGCCATCGCCGCAAGTCTGACACACCGTGGGTGCTTCCGTCTTGCCGGAAGTCGACGTTGTGGTCGCCGACGCTTGCCGTGCTAGGGGAAAAGGCGGGCACAGCATGAGGGCGCAGAGCGTCCAAATCAGTGCATGCTTGAAGTTCAATCGCTTGCGTAAAGATGTTCGCCTAAACATATCGAAAGTCCCCGCCCGAATAAGATTTCAATCGCGTGCCGGTGGAACACGCTCAAAGAAAAGAAATGCGAACCAAATCAATCATTCACTCGAGTCGGACTCGAGTGATTCAATGAGAGAGCTGTAGCGCGAAGAGGCGCTAGAATCTTCGCGAAGCTGTGCGCCTGATAGCCGCCTGCGAAACTCAGACACAACCGCAGCGTTTGCCTGCTCGGCTCTGGCAGCCTGCCAGTCTTCGACTTCGGCAACCAACCCATCGATTGCCCCAACCATGCCGGTCAGTTCTGCGTATCCCTCTACTGCGGACTTGGCCTGTGCCCACTTTCGCTGTGCGGCCAAGCGAGCTGCCTTTTCGATTGCGACACGTGTGTTGGTATCGGCTGAAACGGCCGCATCGGCTGCCTGATTGAGCCAGCTAAGACCGACGCCAAGACGCTCACTACCGATGTGGATGCGGTAATCGCTCTCGGGACTACTCCGGATTTCCTCCGCGACAGCGCGAGCGATCAACCAGTTGACCCGCTTGTCACCGCTGACGGAAGAATCATTCAGCTGAGCGTCGAGTAGAGCCATCCAGTCAAGTAGCTCACCACGCATCTGATAGCAGTAAGCCAGTGTGTGAGCTGCCGGTAAACAGCAACTGCCATCATCTGTAACGAGAAAGTCTTCCAGCCACGTGACGCTATCAGGGTGCAGATAGGCCAGTGCAACGGCAAGTCGTTGGAAGGGTTCGCAATTGGCTGCGTAGTAGGACTGTGCGTCGACTGTTAGCTGCGGGGTACGATCAGCATGCACGGTCATCCATGCACCTACCAGATCCAGCGCCTCACGCTCGGCACCAAAACGAACGACCTCGTAGAAGCTAGCCATCGCCTCCGGCTCTATGAGCGCGAGCAGCGAAGGATTGAGTGCGAGCTCGGTAGCCACGCGTTTGCGCTGACCTCCTGACGCCTTCATGAGGATCGGAAGGTATTGTTCGTCCTCGAGCAGCGGGTGTGATTCTCTTGCTGCGGGATCCGCTGCAGTGGCCGAAGCGACTGCGCTGCTGATCGCGTCCGCCGAGAGAAGCTGATTGAGCCTTTGTTCCACATAGTTGCGAAGCGTTTTTTCATAGTCGCATGCGGCCGACATTCCAAAAACGTGATCAATCGAACCGACCGTTGTGGTGCACGTTTCTGGGTCGCTGCTGGCGCTCTGTTCCACGACCAACGCGACGCCTGGATCTGTCGTTCCTTCCAAACGATAAAAGCTCGGCGCGATCAGTTGCTTCTCGATACCGGGTCCGCTCCAGAACAACTGCACCGCCGCAGATTCCGCGGCAGCCGAAACCGTCGAGTACTGCAAGGAAACCTCGATGGATGTGGGCTGGCTCAGAAGTGAGATGGGTGTGGCTTCTGTCTTCCACTCCTGCGAAGTTGCTTCCAGAACGACTTGGCCGTCAACCGTGATCGAAACGTTTTGGTCCCATAGACCGGCATCGCCCAGTAGTTGCTGACCAGTGATAAACCTCGGGCTGGGCAGCACGCCACTGAGTGAAAACGTGTATTCACCGCTTTCCGGGGGAAGCAGATCCGCCGTCCAAGTCGCGCTGATCTTTCGATCCTTAGGAACCGCGAACGCGATCGGCGTCATCGTTTTCAGCACCCAGTCCAGATCGTCTTCCTCAAGCGATGCGGGACTGTGATTATCCGCCCAATCGGCGACAAACTTGCGTGCGGGTTCTCGCCAGTCTTCCGAGCCCTCGGGGTAGAACGACCGGCCGACGCGAACGTCAAATCCTGCTTTGAGATCTTCAACAGAGACGGTTGCCAAATCTCCAAGCGAACCTTGAAGCTTTGCAACCAACTCGTCTCTTTCGTCCGTCGTAAGCTCAGTTTTCGCAGACAGGATCAGCCGGTCCACCGCTGAAAGCGGAAGCTGTTCAATCACGCTCGATTGGCGAATCCAGTTCGCAGCCACCTGTGCCTTCTCAGCATCGGCAACCTTCGCAAATCCGCGTTCAACGAGAAACTTCGCTTGGGCAAGCGTTGCGGAAGTGGCGACCGATTCTTCCTTGAGCCATCGCACTGACGTTTCGCCGATCTTGCCGACAACCGTTTGAAGCTCGGCACCAGTAAGGATGCCATTCGCTTGATCGAAGATGCGACTGGCCTCAACGACGTAACCAGCAGCACTGGTCTCACCCGGTAGTGCGTTCGCTTCAGCGAGCAGCGACTCGTAGGTTGCTTCTTGAGCGGAAGCAACATCACTTGCAGAGAAAGCGGTAAACACCACAAGTACCGCTATGCTTCGAGTGAAGCTTGCGATGGCCCCATCGCGGAACAAGCTCGTTTTCGTCACTACCATGGCGGTCCCCGCAGTAAGAAAAGAGATTCCTCGTCTCGCTGCAAGCTCACCCGCCGGTGAAGGTCGTCTTGCCCCGAGACAAATCGAATGTAAGGGTGCTGCGCAGACAAAGTCAAACGGATTCTTGCCGCCCATCCGAGTCAGGAACCGAGTCGATCTAAGAGCCCGACGAAAGACTTCCGATCGGCATTCAATTTGCTTCTTTCGGATTCATCTCAATGAAAAATGCATGCCAAGTGGTGGCTTGATCGCGGTTCGTTATCCCACGTGGAGCGAGATCCCGTGGCTTTGTCTCAAGCAAAATTCACAGAAGAATTTTGGATGAACCTCACTGAATGCACTCGAGGTGCATGACAACGCTAGCGAAAAGTCGCGCGTGATGAAGGTTGGATCGATCGTCGATAACATTCAGAAATCATTGACAATGAGATGCGTAGACTTAATGATTTTCAATGAATAAGGACGTGTGGTTTTTCGGATTCGATGACGCTTTTAGTCATCGATCAACCAGTAGTCGGGAAGCAGCTCGATGAGCTCCTGACACAGACCACTACACTCGCTTTCAATCGCATCGCAGCGAACAAAACCTCTTCGCAGATAGCAATGGATCATGGCTTGGAGATGTCGAAGCCCGTCCTGAGCGAGTTGATGCACTCTTTGTCGCGATAGTCCACCCATTTGAATACCTACAAGACGAAAACTGCTCGCCTCAAATGGCCCCAGGCCGAAGTGTCGCTGTAGCACTTCACACTCACGAGGCCGGAGTAAGGCGACCAACTCTTCCAAAAGCTGCAAATGCTTCGAATTCAGTGTTGTCGTCGACCGAATCGCATTTTCCGTGAGCCGTTCCCTCGTTTTGAGCCCGTGAACGCAAAAAGCCAGTTCGCGTACGCGACGAGTAAGTCGTACCCGTTTGAGATCGCCAAACGTCACATCTCTGCCCCCGCTGCGTGAAGTCTTTCGTTTCGCGGCTGCTTATGGCTCTCTACCCGGCTGGGATCGTATCCTTTCGGCGTGTCATCCGTTCATGCCAACACTTGGTGATCCATGACGGGCACCATCTCATAGGGCCATCTTAAAGGCGACCTGAGGGGCGAAGAAGTTCGAATGCTGGGTTAAGACCAGAAATCGATCAAGGGTACTCTGCGGCAAAGTTTAAGCCGTTAGTGGCTGAATTCATCACATGGGTTCTTCTTCGTAAGGGGAAGCGGCCCTACCGAAGCTTCAGTAAGGCCGCCATCATCGTTTGCGGTCATCGGCATCCCTGCCTGTACCGCCCGCAGACGCTAGCGCCAAAATCATTGTTTGTCAAATATCCTAGCCTGCGTGGCGATGAACGCTTCAAGGTGGTTGTGAGCGAAGCGAACGCAGTAACAGGCCATGCGAAGCATGGGGCGAAGGTGCGTAGCACCGAAGGGTAGGCTTTCTTTGAAACAGTCTCGTCCTTGACGTCTGTTCTCGAGTCTTCGCTCTTGAGTTATCCACAGCACCGCGGGTGTTAGATAAGTGTTAGATAAGTGTTACGCTGTGGATAGCGGCTCTTACCCGACTGATAAACAAGGCTTTCTCAGAACGCTTGGTAACTAAAACCACGAATCTCGGTAACTGAAACCACGAATCCGGGTAACTGAAACCACGAATTGCTTGACTAAGAATCTGATCCGTGATTTACCCATTGTCATCGGTAACTAAAACCACGAATGACAATGACGGTAACTGAAACCACGAACCGCGATTACTCGCAGCTTCTACCCAAACGCCATCCACAGCACGAGCTGTTTGTCTGCGATGTGGCCGATGCGGTCCTCAAAGACATCATGCAACACATGGAGCATCCGTTCTACTCGCTGTCCAAAAAGCCCGACACGGAAATCCGTCGCTACGAACACAACGGCCAGTGGCTCGAAGTGACGCCGAGCGTAAAAGGCCTGGCCACCATCTACGACAAAGACATTCTGATCTACTGCGTCTCGCAGATCATGGCAAAGCTCAACAAGGGCGAGCCGGTTTCTCAGCAAGTACGCATCACCGCACGTGATCTCTTGGTTTTTGCCAATCGCGGTACCAGCGGACCAGAATACGATGCGCTCGAAGAAGCGATCGACCGGTTGGCTGGAACGCGGATCAGCACCAATATCCAGACCAACAAAGAAGAGGAGCACGACAACTTCGGCCTGATTGACCGCGGAAAAATCCGGCGTAAGCCTCGCGGCAAAGATGGCAAGAAGGGGCGGCTTCTGTGGTGTGAGGTGACGCTTTCTGATTGGGTATTCAACGCCATTGAAGCCCACGAGGTGATGACACTGCATCCGGACTACTTTCGTCTGCGAAAACCACTTGAAAGACGCACCTATGAACTTTCAAGGAAGCACTGCGGCCAGCAAGATCAATGGAGTATCTCCATCTCAAACTTGCTCAAGAAATCGGGGTCTCGAAGTCCCATGAAGCGATTTCGGCAGATGCTCAAAAGCATCTCGGCAAACGATCACCTGCCTGACTATCGGGTATCGATAGAAGACGACGTGGTGACCTTTCACAATCGCAAAACGATGCCTGTGTGTCAGGAAACAACGTGTGATCTACCACCGCTTTCGCCCGAAACGTATGACGAGGCCAGGTTGGCAGCTCCTGGCTGGGACGTTCACCTGCTGGAGCAACAATGGAGAGAATGGGCATCTGACATACCCCGAGACGCTGACGCAGCATTTGTCGGGTTTTGCCGTAAACGCTTTGAGCGGAAAGGTAGTTCGACATGGTGAATCGGTCGCCGTCAACGCTCACACCTGCGAATTCTCTATGCCGCGAGCGCAAGTCTTCCATAGATGAGGTGGTCCTACTTCCAAGCGATCAAAAAAACGATCGCCACTGCACCAAACGAACAGCTTTATCCAATGGATGGAAGTCCGTCAGCTCCGCGGTAATGTTGCCTTTGGCGTCACGAAGCAAGACGGCTTCACGATCACTCGACTTTCAAAAGACCGAGCCATCGTCTGGAAACTGGAACCGATCAATTCCTGCTCCTGCTTGTTGTCGCTTAGAAAGCGTAACCGGCAACGTCCGCGAACACCTTATTTGCAACTTGATTGGCTTGCGTAACCATTCGAGAAGATCCCAGGCACTAAAAACGTGTGTCGGCACATCACCGCGACAACTGTTTGTGGATAGCCCGAGCCGTCATGGATCATCTTGATTGATCTTGCTCTGCGGGGAGGTTGAGCGGAGTCTTGATTTCGAATTGTCCACCACTCGGGTTAGCCTGTACGCTGACTGCGATGACTCCAGCTATTATCCAAACCAGCGGGATCGCCACATTGGCAATGAACTTAATCACGTTCCTTTGGCTTCTAAGACCCCCTGTTTCATCATATGTCAGTGCTGGGAGTGGTAAGTGTTTAGCGTCGATACCATGCTCTTCTAGATAGTCTTTCCACGTCGTCTTGATGGCCTCAATTGAGTCGAATGCACTTGCTACTGTTTGGTAGATACAAACAGAAAGCACAACGCCAGCGAGTGCTGCTAGTGCAACTACGATCGCAGCGAGTTCTTTTGTCTGTACGACGGAAACGAGCAGACCTGAGCTGGTAATGAGAAGTGTTTCCCCAATAAGGAGCCAAGTCACTCTGTTGTGTGCCATCTGGTTCTCTTGGTCGATGGCCGCTTTTAGTCGGTCGAAAATTGTGTAAACCGTCTCGTTTTTGTCGTCACACGTTTTGCGATGTACCTCACAGGAATGGTAAAACCCAACAACGTTGGCCCTTCCCCGAAAGTGTTCGGGCGCGGCAATTCCGCATTTCACCAACGCGCATGCGAATGCCAATTTTTTTGATTGCGAATCAAGCGGGGGGCGAATCCACCCGATGTAATTCCGTGTTCGGACCCATTGCCCCTGGGGAACCGAATAGAAGCCGTTAGTCTCCCGAGGACTGGCGGCTTTTTTATGTCACTGACAGCTCAAGCGACGGCCATGCACTGCCGATCTACCGATACGTTCGGGCGACTCACAGGCACTGAGTAGCATCCTACCGAACGCAATCGGTCGTCGGTTTGGAGTGCTCCCCAAAAACAGATGCGCGCGTTATATGAAGGATCCCACCCGGTGAGCCGCTCCCATTTTCTGATACACGCTCAGTGAGAAAACCTTATCGCTTCATCTGGCCAGGGTACCCTGGCCAGATGAAGCGAACTCC
>JBCDEM010000086.1:0-3716 GCA_039179795.1 Planctomycetota bacterium
ATATAGTTGTCCAGCCACGTTGTGATTCGGTTGAATGCTCAACGCCTAAAATATCGACGAACCATGGGATGCACGCGGAGGCCTCGAACGGGCCTTGGGTAGTGGTTACCCGTCCGCTCGGCCCCGGTGATCCCGATCGTTACGCCGCTTAGAAGAATCAGATTGGCAAGGGCAATGCGGTTTACGCTACGAACACTCCTGATAACGTCCGTGTGCGCAGCCGTGTTCACAGCGATGTTCGCACGTTATGGCGGCTGCGGGATTCTGTTTGCAGCAGTCAACTGTAGTGTCATTATTGCTTGTTCACTGCTGTTCTCGCGCCGACGCCCATTGATCGGCACTTGCCTTGTACTGTACGTAGCCTTGTGGTGCCTAACACTCTTGGCGTCCAGATCCATTTGCGACGACACAATTTCAAGACTTCAGGATTCGCTTTCCGTTACCGCCGTTTCTGAACGCAGTGTCACACAGTTCAACACGGACCCAGTTGCACGAAACACCGCAGAGCAGCTGCAGTGGCCCTGGTTTTACGTCGGAGACCCGTCCGTTCCGTGCCCGTTTGTCATCGTATTCGATCATGCGAAGATGAATGAGACATCTGGCTACGGCGGGCGCACGCATTTGCTCTGGATCTTTGGGTTCACTTGGTCATTCGCAGAACATCCGAATTGGATTCAATGCTAAAACGGGCGTAACCAAGAAATGCACGGGAGATCGCCATGACGCGTTTCCTGATGGATCGCCTTGGGGGCGATCCCCGTGATTTCAATCGTTCGCCGATCTAGTTGCGGATTGTCACACGTCAGCCACCATGAGTACTTGCAGCTGAAGGTAATGTGAAAAGCTACCATTACTCTGTCCCCGAACGCTGTCCAAACTGCAACCTGACTCTACTCAGCGGACACATCTTCGACGCCGCGCGACGAGTGGATGAATTTGGGCCGATCTTTGGCATTACCACTGGCGCGACGATCGAGACTTGTACCGCTGCGTACGTTGGTCTCGATGGTGGAATGAGATACCCTGAATTCGCGACCTTGTACCAGTGTCCCCGATGTGGATGTGATCCGGTTCAGCGAATATCAGACGATGCCGCGGATCGGCTCCGATGACCATCGTCAGGTTTGCGACATGCTTGGAAACGTCTTAAAATCGACTCTCAACTGAAAACTCAAGCCGACGGCGAACCACGAAATGCACCGGAGATCGCGAGTGGCCGTTGGGTAATGGTTCATCCATGGCGCGATCCCGGTGATTTCAAACGTTACCCGACAGAAGAATCATGGCCCCAGCTTCACGCGATGATTGGAACACGCTTGAGCCACCAACGGTTAGTGAGCCGCTCTATTACACCGCGTCCTTTGACATCTGCCGCGAAGGTGAACTGTCCGCTGGGCTTATCCCAAAGTGCATGGAAGACAAATGGTTCATCTACCGTGATGGCGACTGGCTATACCTTCATCGCAGCTGGACAGGGGAGCTGATCTACTGGCTGAAACTCGACTTCGACACGCAATCCATTGCGTTTTCTGAATCCTGGGTCAATCGCGAATCCGAGCAGTACTCCTCAACCGACACTGCGTACGACCGGGCTTTGGTTGACTACCTGATCCGCGGGTTGCTGCTCAAAGAGCAAGTTCCTTTTCCAATGCCGAAGATGCGTGGTATCCGCGGATTGCTTTTCAAGCTTGCGGGGAAGGCTATGATGTTTCAGCATTCGATCGTGGGTTCCAGCAACGTCCCGACTCGTACGGTCGATGACGGAATAAGCGGGTAACCATGCGATGATACGGAGCGGCGGTGGTCGCCGTTCTCGCCGTGGTCGAGTCGCTCGCCGCCGCCCGCATATCGCAAACGTTATGCGTACTAATCATGCCTGACTTCCAGCTACACACACCACACGAAGACAATACTGTTGCTCGTTACGAATGTGGACTCGTTGCTGGTCAAGAAGTCGTACTTCGAAAGGATCTGGTCATTCGAGATCACACTGGATCAGCAACCGGCAAGGTGTACCCTGCGGGTGAAACATGGCGCGTGTTGCCTGGTATTCGGCCGGACTCAGTCGTATGGTTTCGCCAACCTGATGGTAGTCGCCATACCTGGGACGACGATGCGGATTCGATTTCGGAGTGGTTTCAGATTCGGTCAGAAGACGCATAACCACGTGATGCACCGGAGCGGTATCACCCGTTTGCCTCGCTTCGCTCGATATTGTCAAATCACCGCCCGGTGATCACCACCGTTCTGTCAACAAGCCAATTGTCCTCTCAACTCCTTGATCCCATACGCAATGCCTGATTTTGAGAATTGTTCGCCCAACCAGATCATCGTGTTTGCTCTGGGATGTGCAGAAAGAGCCCAACAGATCTTTGTTGAATTTGCCGACGAACACGACGAGGCACCATCAGAGTCTCTGAAACTTGGCTGGGCAATCCAAAGTGATGAATTTGAGGGCGATGTCAACGATTCTGTGGCGGAATTGCAGCAGCAGCTCATTGATTTGATCGAGCCGGATGAGACTGACACTGCAACCATGTATTCATTGGAGTCAATCCACCGCGCTTTGGAAGCAGCACGTACGGGAAACCCGGAATATGCGCGAGAGGCAGCAGAGTGCATGACAGAGGCAGTCGAGAATTGGGCGCCATCAGAGGATGCTGGTGCTGCCGCGCAGCACGGCGAGATTCAATGGCAACAAGCTCTTTATGAATTGGTCAGATCGAATCCCGCAATCAAGAGAGATGATTTGGACACGCTCCGTTCTCAGCGAATACCTGGAAGGGAAACCGACGAAGACTACAAACAGGCCGAATTGTTCGTCATTGACACTGTGACTGGTCAGGCTAAAAGACTGCTCCACGTAGATCGTGACATTGTGATGTTAAAGCAATTCACTGCCAATCACTCGATCGTGCTAGACGAATCCGAGGCACTAGTCGCGGCGTTTGATTACGAACGGGTTGAGATCGCAGAATTGGATAATGGGACATTTGTTTGGCGCGCGCTTTGACTTTTTGAATGACAGAACCATCACATGCACCGAAGCCGGGCTTGCGAGATTTTACAAATGGAAAGTCAACCGTCCCGGCTCGGTGATGTGTACCGTTATCCGACTCAAACAGAGTGATTACACCCCATGAAGGATGATATCGTCGCTGACACTATTGAAGCTCGATGTATTCGACTGGTCGACGGCAGCGGCAAACCTCGGGTAAGCATGACCGCATCTGAATCGACTGATGCAGTACCAGCGTTAACCGTCATCGCCATCCTCGGCGAACGTGGTGAACCTCGACTGGAACTACAAGTTTGCGGCGACGAAACCGGTATTCGCATTTCCGATGACACAGGAAAGATCGCGCTTTCCGTTGCGTCCCGAAGGGACGGATGCGGGATGGCGTTCTACGATGCTGACGACCAAGCGGCGATTCTTATGGGTGTTTCAAGCGAAGCCGGTCAAGATCCTGATGGGAATGTGCCACCACCGCGACTGGAAATCACCGATCGCTCAACTGGCAAAACCTGGTACGCACAGGACTTGCTGCGATAGAAGGCATCGGATAACCACGCCGTGTACCGGAGACATCTGAGTCATCGCGTCAAGGTGGTTGAGCGTTTTTCTTCATTTTGGTTGCCTTTTGATTCTCACCAGTTTTCCACCGGTTGGTCACTCCTCCATCAGAGCCACTAGAGGTGAGCCAGTCTCTCGGAGA
>JBCDEM010000090.1:0-2800 GCA_039179795.1 Planctomycetota bacterium
ACCACCGGCAGCGGAGCCAACTATCTTGATCGCGTCGATTACGGGAATGACCGCGCGGGCAATCGCACGTACCGTAATATCCGTGTCGATCAGATCTCGGGCGCCACGACCGATCAGCGTGACCAAGCGTATTCGTATGACGGTCTGGATCGTTTGATCGATACCGACGAGGGAACAGCCAACGATACGACCGGAGCGATCACCACCAAGACGTTCGAGCAGCATTGGAAGCTCGATCAGCTGGGTAACTGGGAAGAGTTTGAACAAGACGATAACGGCAACGGCACCTGGGACCTGGAACAGGACCGAACGCACAATGACGCGAACGAAGTGACGGCAATCGGCTTGCAGGGTGGTGGTGCGGGAGCCAACTGGGCCGACCCAGCGTTCGATGCGGCGGGCAACATGACGACGATTCCTAAGCCGGACACACTGACGGCCAGCTACACCGGCAAGTTCGATGCGTGGAACCGGCTGGTGAGCCTCAACAGCGGTACGGCTGCGAGCTACGAGTACGATGGCCTCAATCGAAGGATTAAGCGAGTCGAGAGTTCGGCGACCACCCATTTCTACTACAACGAAGCGTGGCAGTGCTTGGAAGAACGCTCGACCGAAGGCGGGACAGCGACGAAGCAGTTCGTATGGGGGGCGCAGTACGTCGATGAACTGGTGCTTCGGGACCGCGACGCCGATGCGAATTCTGGCAATGGACTGGAAGAACGTCTCTATGCGCTGCAAGAAGCACAGTACAATATCTCTGCACTGGTGAACACCTCAGGCAGTATTCAGCAGCGATTCGCATACACATCTTACGGGGTCAGCAACGTGCTAGCAGCCGACATGAGCGCGGGCAGTGATAGCTATGCTTGGGAGCATCGCTACACGGGGCGTCGGCTTGATTCGGGAACCGGACTACAACTCAACCGAAACCGGTACTACCATGCACAAATGGGTCGATGGTGCTCCAGAGACCCGATCGGATTCGAGGGGAGCGAGTGGAATCTATACGAATACGTCAATGGCTCGCCTGCAAACCTGCTTGATCCGTCTGGACTCGCTGGAAACTGTTTTTCCAAACTCAAAACCTGCATGTCCGGAGCCATGGACGAGTATCGAACATGCAAGAATGGTGGAGTTGTTATGGAGCACATTTGCCGAGGGTGGTATGCGGCGAGAGTAACTCTGTGCTGGGGAGCTTTTTTTAAGTGCTTGGGTGTAAAGTGGCCAAAAAACTTCAAACCAAACCTTATTCCACCTAAGAAACTTCCGAAACTCAAGATCCTTCCATTTATTTTACCACCGTGGTGGGATCCAGATTTTGGTGGTCCACCCAACATGTGCTAGAAACTGCTGTGAGATGAACACGGAACAGCCTTTTAAGAATGCAACGGACCCTGCGCTTGCAATTATCGCCTACGCAACGGAAGACGCGTTTTCGCGCGGTGGCGCCTCACCAGACACCCTCGATATCCTCCGAGCGATGTATCGTGTACCAGGAACCATCGCGAAAGCTGCACTTGAAGAAAACGAGATTGAAGAGAGTGAGATACCCGTGGGTCTTTATCCTGAATTTGATGAGGTCACGCTTGAGGTGTTATCGGCTCAATGCGAAGAAGAGGCACGACAGTTGGGACACACTTTTCCAGGAACCGAACACCTATTACTTGCAATCTGCTGTTCGGCCTCGACTCGAGGAGCGAAGCTTCTACGCCAATTCAATGGCCTTGATCAAAGGGAATCTGTTTGCCGAACCGTTGTTGAAATCTTGGGTAACGATTGGACGGCGTGGCGAGATCAACACTCAAGCGTTTTCTCGTAGGGAGAGGTCTTGTGTTCGGTTTTCACCGAAACCGGCGGGCGGGATGACGTGACTGTTACGGGCCATTTTGCTGTCGCCTTTTTGGCCGCATTGAGACTGTACGAATTTTGGCGTTGTTTTGGCCCGTTGGCCGAATGGTTGCGAATTCTGGTGTTACCGGCCTTTTTGATGTCGCATTTTTGTCCGAATTGTGACGGTAGGTGTTACCGAGCAAGGCGGCGCAGCGGCGTGCACAGCGACCGGAACTGACTGGGGTCAGAGCCTTTTCGAGTAGGCAAGATGTGAAGCATGGACAAGACGCGGGCGTATGCGGTCTCCATCAAGCCGAGCGATGCACGCCCGCGAAACCAAATCGGCACTGTGCCGATAAACCGCCGGCCGAATGTGCCAGGATCGAAGGAGCTGACTTTCCACGGCCTGGCGGAACTGCGGGATCGTTCCAACAACCGGCGGGCAGGACGCCCGCCGCCACTTCGGCACGATGCCGCCACGCGCAACGTCCGCGCATCTTCGAGCATGGGAAAGAGCGTCAGCGCACGGCGATCCATGGACGGTCGCCGCCTTGACGGCCGATTCAGTGAAAACCATTACCCTCCTTGCTGCATTCACTAAAGGAGCTTGTCATGACACGACCACAACGCGCTGAGCAGTTTGATTCGAACGAGGTTTGCGTTGTGCATGTTGTGCAGCGATGCGTCCGCAGAGCGTTTCTGGCTGGAGTCGATCAAGCATCTGGAAAAGACTTCTCCTTCAGAAAAGAGTGGATCCGTCGACGCATGGAAGCTCTTGCCTCGGTCTTTGCCGTCGATGTGCTTTCCTATGCGATCCTCTCGAATCATCTGCACCAGATCCTCCGAAATCGGCCCGATGTTGTTGCCCAGTGGAGCAATGAAGAAGTTGCCATTCGGTGGCTGCGTGTCTTCCCCGGTAGAAGACTCGAGGAACATCTTGCCGAGCCGACCGAAAACGATGTCAAAACCC
>JBCDEM010000084.1:0-4242 GCA_039179795.1 Planctomycetota bacterium
TAGTGGCTCTGATGGAGGAGTGACCAACCGGTGGAAAACTGGTGAGAATCAAAAGGCAACCAAAATGAAGAAAAACGCTCAACCACCTTGACGCGATGACTCAGATGTCTCCGGTACACATACTCTTAGGCGGAGTGGTTGATTTTGAATTGAAAATGGCTTCTCTCGATGTAGCACACGAGCTGAATCACGAGGATTCGCTCATCCTTTAGGGTCGTAACCGACGCTGTGGAAGTTGCGGTTCGACAATACATGCGAAAGAAGCCTCATGAAGTCTAATACGCCTGCAAACGTACATGCAACCATTTCTCTCCCAACGACTCAGAAGATCCCCTCCACGTTCCGAATTGTGAACGTTGCCTTCGATGTGGGGAGCGAATCCTTAAACTGGGCCATGGAGCTGCGAGATCGGACGCTCCAAGGACAGTGTGCCAACTCCAGCGTTGAGATCACTCAAACTCTCAAGCACATTCTCAAGCAAGCGCGCCAGGACGGTGATGTTGAAATTCGTGTCATCTGTGAGTCCACCGGCATCTATCATCGACGGCTTGTGCAACTTGCCGACACGCTCGGGATGCGAACCGCGCTCGTTCACGGCGAGGCTGTCGCCAAACTTCGCTCGGTACAGTTCGGTGATCCGGGTAAGACCGACGAGCGTGATCCCAAGGCGGCACTGAGCGTGGCAAAGATCGGCAAGCTGATCAAAACGCGCAAGTTCGACAAGCAGTACGCTCAGTTACGCGAACTTCACCGTCTCGTGCGGCGCTGTGAAGCACGCATCAAGATCGCTAAATGTGAACTACATGCGGACATGCGAAGCCTGTTCGCTGATTTACGGTTGGACAAGAGCGTGATGTACGGACCAACCGGACGCGCGCTGATCGATCAATTCGACGGCAACCCCCACAGAATCGTGGCAGCCGGTGAAGAGGCCTTCTTCCACCAGATGAAAGCCTGCAGCAAGAACACCAAGACAGCCACGCTCAAGAAAATCTTTCAAGCTGCCCAACAATCCGTCGACGGCAATCAGCATGAATCCGCTGTGGCGACCGCCGACATCCAAAGCAGCGCCGTGCAGCGTCTTTATGCGGAAATCACGGACAATACGAAGCATCAAAAGCAGCTCGAACAACAGATGCAGGCGATCTACGTGGAGCTACAGAAGTCCGACCCGAAACTACCCAGTGCTCGAAAAGGTGTCGTGACGCTGCGAATGTTATCTCGCCTGGTGGCCGAGATCGGACCGCCAGATGACTTTCACAGTGCAAGTCAGTTGATGCGCTACGCGGGTGTCAATCTCTGTCAGCGTCAGAGCGGCAAGTGGAAAGGGCGAACGATGATCAGTCGCCGAGGTCGGGCTGAACTGCGCTACGTTCTGAACTTGATGTCCATCCCTCTGGTCGGTCGCAAGAAACTCTTTGGAGCGTACTACTGGCGGAAAAAGGAGACCGAGCGAATGCCGGGACAGAAGGCAAACATGTGCGTGATGCGAAAGATCTTGAAGATGTTCTATGGCTGGTACAAGAGCGGTGAAGGATTCGACGAAAGTCGCGTTTTCAAGTCACAGAGCGAACACGCCCAGGCAGCTTAAAACCAACACACCAAGTAGCAAAAAACTCCCGGACAGGAGGAAGCCGAACGTATCGATCGATTGAACCATGGCGAGTGGTGATGACCACCATGGCATTATCAGTGGGAAAACTTCCACATGATCGGTGCACCTTGATGCAGAGCTCCCTCTGCACCTCCGTCACACCGCTCGCCTTCCTCTCAACTCATGGCCAATGAGTAAGCTAAGCAATGATGGTCCCAAACTGCGGAGAGCCGAAATGCGAACGTCGCCAGAGCTGAGATCGGTTCATCGTGAGAATCGACAACGCCCCAGTGAAGCAGCAAGAACCAAAACCTACCGAAAGTGAAACGCAAAAAGAGGGATGATCCACTCTGCGGATCAGAATCAGCGCCCGCATCGCGGCTTAACGCGAGCTCGAAGAATCGGCTCGCTCGCCGCAAGCGTCACTCATCGCTTGACAAGCAAGCGTAAAGCGACGCGATGGTTATCCGCTTATTGGTCTTCATTTAGCCGTACACGTAACGATACATGAAGAATTGGACGAAGCAATGAAAGAGCGCGACCACTGCAGATCGCACCGGTGTGATCACGTCAGCCCCAGTTGGGTCACCAATCCGCAGGGAGCAACGAGGAATGGTGAACGACGCCACCGAAACGAGGACACACCAAGCCACAGCAATCACAGCCCACCCGACAACAACAGTATAGAACCACAGCCAGCGTTCATTGGTTGCGAAGTAGTGGGATGCGAAAACCAGTGGAAACGGCAGAAAGGAAATAACGAAGGAGTTGGCGATATCGCAGATCCCGGCGAAGGCAATCTCAAGACGCACTGACGCTGTTTTAGTGTAAGGCGCGCGATCTTGGTCAGGAACTTGTGTTCGATCAGGAATCAAGAGCTACGTCATTCCTTCGTCGGGTAACGACCGGCATCACCGGGCGGGGAGAGTAAAGTTGTCCATCTCAAATTCGGCCGCAAGCCCCGCTCCGTGTGAATGCCATGGTTATCCGCAGTTTGGATGGGATCATAGTGCTTTGGGCGGCCATTGAACGACTCCCGTTTCGGCATGAACGTTAATCATGATGAATCCCGGCAACCCAAGTGGCGGATCGTCGAAATCAAGCATAACGCGCCAGCATCGTTGTCCGTTGTCGTCTTCGAGAATCGCGTCTTCAATTGTCCACGGTGCGAGGTTGCGGTTGCCAGCCTCTTCTCGCGCAAGGCGTATTGCGTCGTCCCGAGTGATAAGTGTTTGCATCTTTGGATTGGTGGTACGTTCCGTCGCTAGCCATCGCTTGGTCGAGTTTGGAGTCAGAACATCAAGACGGGAATTGAATCATGTTACATGACGTGTCTTGCCGGTCCGATCGTCCATTCAATCGGATAACGGTAGCCGTAACCGGGGACGGCGAGTTGATTTCCCATTTGTAAAACGCGCGATGCCGTCCTCCGGTTCACGGCATGGTTCCCCGCTCGATTGAAATCGACGTTAGGTTGCCCATCGCCAAACCGTATACGCGACGTATCCGATCAGTATCGCCCTCGCCACGATTGAGAACCACGACATCCGTAGTCGCGTGTTGGTTCGAGTAACAGGAAAGGGAAGATCACCCTTCCAGTATCGCCATCCGTTCAGTCCGAAGTGATAAGTGTGCGTATCCGTACGAGCAGAGAGAACGTATCCAGGTATGCGCAGGATCGGGGAGCGAAACGATGCGAGTACGGCTTCGCGTATGTCCTCATAACGAACGTTCCAGTGGCCGCAAACCAAGTGGTCATCAAAGAGGCGAAGTTTAGCACGTCGTGAGGTGACCCATTGCGGCCCGGTCTCTAGCTGGTCACCGTCAGCGATGATTGCCTTCGTCATGCAGCTATGAACAGGTTGCGTCATGGATCTACTGTCGGGGAACGTTGGCCGTAACCGGGCGGCGACGAGAGATTATCCATTACGAATTTGCCTGACTTCGCCGCTCCGGTTCACGGCATGGTTCTGTCCGCTCGAATATCTCCAAGGCAACGAGCTATCGGTGTATAGAGGTCGGGTAGATACGATTGGTCGCAAACAAGGCCCTCAAAGGCAATGCGCACGCCAGTTGGGTCGCCGCAGATGTTGGGAGAGACAAACTGATCTGAAGACGTTGTTTTTGAGAAAAAGACTAGCGGATGGAAGTTGCCACCGATAGCGACCCGCCCGCGCCCTTGGTCCACGACGGTAAAGGTAAGGATCGGATCCCCGTCAAAGTCGCATAGTCGTACGGACCCGACGAGAGTTCTGTGAAGGCGGTCTAATGATTCGGCAAACTCAACCAGTTCCGAGACGAAAATGCACCGAGTATCGGAGAAGTCAACCTCTTCCACAGCAACGGAAAAACTGCAGCTAGCCGATTCGGCATCCACTTTGAGAATCGCGAGAGTGAGATTTGCAGTTGCTCCGGAGTGCCATCCCGCATCTTCGGCAACTTCGCATGTTAGGGTGGCGGTGAGAAGCGAAGCGTCAGGCATTCTTGAAAGTCGACCTCTGCGACAGAACGCCCCGGATCAGCGGGGACCGGGAGTTGAGCATCCATTCGTAAAAACTGACCACCGGTCCTCCGTTGCATCCGATGGTTCGCCGCCTCTTCACTCGCGAGTATCAGGCGCGGCGAGATGACGCCAGTACATTTCCGGA